>JBHIWH010000002.1:206147-475622 GCA_041987545.1 Phycisphaerales bacterium
ACGAGCAGACCGACGATGACGGTGCGGACCGTGCGCATGGCATTCCCCCCGGCTGGCGTGCGTGACCCGGCGCCCCGCGGCGCCGGCGCGGCGCAGCATACCCGCGGCGCGCCTCCCGCCCGGGATCGCCTCCACGCCCCGGTCCGCGCCCCGGGCGCCCCCGCACGGCTGACCGCCCGCAAGACTTCCCCCTCGAGCCTGGGATAATGCCGGGATGAGCACCCGGGCCGCGCGCACCCGCCGCCGATACCGACGCAGAGACGAGCTGCTGCTGGTCACGATCGGGGGCCTGAGCCTCGCGGGCTCGGCGGGCTTCGTCAACGTCGTCGTGATCGCGGCGGGCGGGATCCCCGCGACCCACGTCACGGGCACGGTCTCGCGGCTCAGCGCCGACCTGGGCGCCCTGGACGTCATCGACGCCCGCCGCGTCCTGTTCCTGCTCGCGGCCTTCGCGGGCGGCGCCGCCGTCTCCGGGCTCCTGCTCGCGGGCCAGACGCTCCGCCCCGGGCGCCGCTACGGCGTGGTCACGGTGCTCGAGGCCATCGTCCTCGCCGCCGCCACCCTCACGATCCGCGACGCCCCCCTCACAGGCACGCTCCTGGCCGCGGCCGCCGCCGGAATGCAGAACGCCATGGCCTCCACCTACTCCGGGCTCATCGTCCGCACCACGCACGTGACCGGGATCCTGACCGACCTGGGGTTCCTCGCGGGCGCGGCGATCCGGGGCGAGCGGGCCGAGCTCTGGCGGTTCGCGCTGCTGACCGCCCTGCTCCTCTCGTTCTTCGGGGGCGGGTTCGCGGGCGTCGAGGCGTGGGGCGCCCTGGGCGCCGACGCGCTCTGGATCCCCGCCGCCCTGCTGTTTGCCATGGGCTCGGTCTACTTCGCCTGGCGCCAGCGTTTGACGCGACGCCAGCGTGCCCGCCAGAGCGAACGTCTCACCCCTTCTCAGACCGCCGCCGCTTCAGCTCCGCGTCGATGAAGCCCCCCAGGTCCCCGTCGAGCACCGCCTGCGGCGAGCCCGACTCGAAGCTGGTCCGGTGGTCCTTCACGCGGTTGTCGTAGATCACGTAGCTGCGGATCTGGGTGCCCCACCCCCGCTGCTCGATCTTGCCGCCCGAGGCCTCCAGGATCTCCCGCTCCCGCTCCTCCTCGGCCATCTGCTCGATCTTCGCCTGCAAGATCGACAGCGCCTGCTTGCGGTTCTGGGGCATCTCCTTGTGCGTGCTGGACACGACCTGGATCCCGGTCGGGATGTGCGTGATCCGGACCGCCGAGGCGACCTTGTTCACGTTCTGCCCGCCCGGCCCGCTCGAGCGGGCGAAGACGACGATGTCCAGGTCCTTGTCCGGGATCTCGACCTCGACGTCCTCGAACTCGGGCGTGACGTCCACCGTCGCGAAGCTCGTCTGCCGCTTGCCCTGGGCGTTGAACGGGCTCACGCGGGCCAGGCGGTGCGTCCCCCGCTCGCAGGCGAGCATGCCGAACGCGAAAGGGCCCTTGACGTGCAGCGTCACGTTGTCGAGCCCAACCTCGGTGCCGTGGGACTTGGAGACCTCCTCGACCTTCCACCCCTGCTTCTCGCAGTAATAGAGGTACATGCGGAAGAGCATCTCGGCCCAGTCGTTGGCCTCGGTCCCGCCGTCGCCCGCCGAGATGGAGAGGAAGCAGTCCCGGTGGTCGTGCTTGCCGCCCAGCAGCGACTGCGTCTCGACCCGCTCCATCTTCCGCTGGAGCTGGAAGAGCTTGTCGTCGGCCTCGGCCAGCAGCTCCTCGTCGCCGTCCTCGCGGCTCATCTCGTAGGCGAGCTTGGCGTCCTCGAACTCCGCGATCACCTGCTTGAGGGGCGTGACCTGGGCCTTGACGACCTTCAGCTGGCCGACGATCTTCTTCGCCCGCTCCTGGTCGTCCCACAGATCGGGGGCGCCCATCTGCTCCTCGAGCCCGGCGAGCTTCTCGAGCTTGGTGTCGTAGTCAAAGAGAGTCGCGGATCGTCAAAATCCGCGCCTCGAGGTCGCTGATCACGTTCTGGTGGGCTTCGAGCTTCATCCTTGGCTCCCGTGGCTGGGCGAGAGTCTAGGGGGAGCCCCCGGCCGCCCTCCAAGAGGGCCGAGCCGGGGCCGGGGCGAATTCCGCCCGCTCCGCGCCAGGCCGCGCCCCGGGCGGCGTTCTCCCCCAGGACCCACCCACGTCCCAGGAGACCACCATGCCCCGCACGACCCGCGCCCTCGCGCCCCTCGCCCTGGCCGCCCTGATGCTCGCAAGCGCCCCTTCCCTGGCCCAGCCCGACCCGGGCCGCCGGGGGAACCAAGTCGTCCAGAGCGAGGGCGGCTCCACCGTGAGCATCCAGTTCCCGGGCGGCTCGATGACCCAGTTCGTGGCCGCGCTCCAGAGCGGCGTCCGGGGCCCCCTCAACATCGTCCTCCGCGACAAGGCGGGCGAGCTCTCGGTCCCCCCCATGGACCTCAAGATGGTCTCCGTTCACACGGCCCTCTCGCTCGCCATCCCCACCCCGAGGAACGAGGAACGCGACAACTCAGACGGCACGCGGACCCAGTTCACCCGCGCGCTCCAGCAGATCGGAGGCAATGACCATGCTTCCGCGCCCGTCTACATCATCGAGGCGAAGGAGTTCACGTACGACCCGAAACCCCTCGGCGGCGCCTCTCGCAACGCGGCTCCCCGCATCGAGGTGTACTCCCTCGAGAAGGCGGTCGAGACCGACGCGGACGTCCAGAAGCTCCTGGCCGCGATCGACACGGCGCTCGCGCTGGGTGAGGGCGACCGCGCCGCCGAGGTGAAGTACCACCCGGACACGTCGCTGGTCATCGTCCGGGGCACGCCCGACCAGGTGCACACGATCGAGCGTGTGATCGACCGGTACCGCGACACGAGCGCCACGCGGGAGAACGAGCGCTACGAGCAGGCCATCCGCCTGTCGGAGCTGAACGCCGAGCTGATCGAGCGCCGGGCCGAGCTGCAGCGGGCCGAGGCGGAGCTCGACGTCGCGGTCCAGGAACTCGCGGAGACGGAGAAGCTCGCGGCGCGGGACATGATGTCCAGCCGCGATCTGCTCCAGGCCAGGACCCGCCTGCGGATGCAAGAGGCCGACATCGACGTGGCCCGGGCGCGATATCACGCGGCCGAAGAGAAGATGGCCATGTTCTCGGCCAGCGTCGATCGCCCCGCCTCCGAGTCGAAGACCTACGGGCTCCCCTCGACGCGCATGCAGGACCGCGTGAGCAGCGTGCTCTCGGCCATCGACAGCATCTCCCCGCACATCCGGTCGGTACGATCTGTCAGCTCCGGCGATGGACAGAACGCCGCCGTCGAGGTCACGGCGGACGAGGAGGGGCACGAGGTTGTCGCACGCGTCATCGGCGCCATCACGGGCCGCGGCTGAGCACGCCCTCGCGAGCTGGATTGCCACACGCGTGCCCCCAACAAGCCCCACGAAACCCGCCGCCGTCTCGGCCCGGCCGGACGGCGGCGGTGTGCGCTCCCTCACCCACGCCATCGCCCGGGGCGACGAACGCGCCTTCGAGAGGTTCTACACCGACTGGTTCGACACCGCGTACGCCATGGCCCGCGCCATCACGCGCCGCGACGAGTCGTTCTGCCTCGACGTCGTCCAGGACGCCATGCTCAAGGCGGCCAGGTCCATGAAGCCCATCGACACCCAAGAACAGCTCACCGCGTGGATGCGACGCGTCGTGCACACGAGCGCCCTGGACAGGCTCCGGGCCCAGCGCCGGAGGCTCGAGCGCGAGCGGGCGGCGGCCGAGCGGGCGTCGGCCGCGATCCCCGAGCTCGACGAGCGGATCGAGTGGGTCCGCGCCGAGCTTGTGAAGCTGCCCGCCGAGGAGCGGTCGCTGCTCTGGATGCGGTTCGGCCGGTCGCGGACGATCGAGCAGACCGCGACGGCCCACGCGATGACGCCCGGCGCGACCCACGGCCGCGTCCGCCGCGCCCTGGCCCGCCTCCGCGACGCCGCGGGAGGAGACCCCGATGAGTGACGATCACACCCAAACGACGCTGAGCCCGGAGGGCGAACGCCGCCGGGACGCGATGCTGTCGGAGCTGAAGGGCGCCGTCCGCGCCCGTCGCCGCCGCAGGCGCGCCGTCCAGGGCGCCCTCGCCGCGGCCCCGCTGCTCTTGCTCACCGCCGCCGTCCTGTTGATTGCCCGCACGCCGAGCACACCCGACCCGGCGTCGCTCGGCGATCCCATCGTCAGCGCCCCCGCGCCGACGGAATCGGCGCCCCAGCTCACGCACGTCGCGTTCTCCACCGTCGACGACGACGAGCTGCTCGACCTGCTGCACTCGGCGGGCTATGACGCCGGCATCGCCCGCCTCGGCCCCCGCGTCATCGTCACGGGCCTGGGCGAGACCGGCTCGGACGACACGCCGCCCGAGACCGGCGAGCCGGGCGCGGACGCCGAGACGCAGGACGGCTCGGCGGATCCCCGTCGAAGCGTCTGATCGAGCCGCAACAGCCGGCGGTCGCGCACGGATAGACTCGGCGCATGCCGACCGCGTTCACGATCGCCGCGGCGCCCCCGCCCCCCGACCCGACGCTCGTCGGCGCCGGGTTCCGCCTCCTGATCGTCCTCGCGCTGCTGGGGATCATCCTCGTGACGTCGGTCACGCTCATCCTGGTGATGCGGCGCCACCGCCTCAACGCGCCCAAGCTCCGCACGCCGCCCGCGCCCGAGCTGGACGCCTGGACCGAGGCGGGCCGTCGAGCCGCGCCCGACGCCGACGACGATCCCTCACGCTTCGGCGCCCCGGGCGGGTGATCCCGAACGAGTTTCTTCGCTTGTCGGCCTAGTCGTCCGCGAGCCTCGCCACCAGCCGAGACGCGCCCGCGTGCCCCAGGGCCTCCGCACGACGGGCCAGTTCCAGCGCCCGCTCGCCCTGCCCGGCCCGGTCGGCCCACAACGCCGCGGCGAACAGCAGCTCGGGCGTCGCCCCCGCCCTCGCCTGGATCGCCTGCTCGTAGAGCGCGTGCGCCTCGCCCGCCTCGTCGAGCATGCCGTGGGCCTGGGCCATCGCCTCCAGCGCCTCGTCGTCGGCCAGCACGGCGTCGCCCAGGGGGATCAGCACGCCCAACGCGTCCGCCGGCCGGCCCAGCCGGCGCAGCGCCTTGGCCTCGATCAGCCGCCAGTCGCGGCTGTCGGGCTCCAGCGCCCGCGCCTTGGCGATGTGCTGCAGCGCCATGTTCGCCCGGTTCTCGCTCAGCGCCACGCTCGCCATCGAACCCCAGACCTGCGGGTTCGCGTCGTCGAGCACGCTGGCCCGGACCAGGCTCGCCGCGGCCTCCTTGTTCAGGCCGAGCTTGAGCTGGACCTGCGCGAGGTAGAGCGGATACTGGGCGTTGGACGCGTCCTTCCGCTGCGCGAGGTCGTAGTGCCGCGCCGCGTCCTCGAGCCGCGCGACCGACGCCGCGAGTGTGCCCGCCGCGAAGTGCTCCTCGGCCCCGATCGGCCCGGCGGCCGACGCCGCGTCGTACTGCTCGAACGCCGCCTCGTGCCGCCCCGCCTGCATCAGCAGCTGCCCGTACGCCAGGCGGAGATCCTGATCGTCCGGGTGCTCGCGGACGGCGGTGGACAGCACCGCCTCGGCCTTGGCCGCCTCCCCATCCCGGACGTAGGTCTGGACGGACTCGAGGATCCGCTCGACCGCGCCGGTCTCGGCCAGCCCGCCGGCGCCCTCGCCCGCCTCGGCCGGCGCCGGCCCGCCGCTCACCGCCCGGACCAGCGCGAACGCGACCAGGCCGGCGACCGCCAGCACGACGAGCGACCCGAGCACGACCCCGCCCGTCCCGCCACGCCGCGATACTCGCCAGAGCCCGATCTGGAGCTGGTTTCGTCTCATCTCACCGACTCTATCGGCCCGACTACACTCGCACGCCCAATCGCTTGCAAGGCCCACCGATGCCCGAATCCGACGCCCCATCCAAGCCGCCCAGCGAGAGCCCATCGGCCCTCCCCAAGCAGTACCGCCCCGCGGACCACGAGCCGCAGATCTGGCGCCGCTGGGTCGAGTCGCGGGCCTTCGAGGCCGACCCTCAGCGGGTCCTGGACGGCGAGGCCAAGCCCTACTGCATCCTCATGCCCCCGCCCAACGTGACGGCGGTCCTCCACCTGGGCCACGCCCTCAACAACACGATCCAGGACATCCTGATCCGTGCGCACCGGATGATGGGTTTCGAGGCCCTCTGGATCCCGGGCGCCGACCACGCCGGCATCTCGACGCAGACCGTCGTGGACAAGCGGCTCCAGGCCGAGGGCAAGCCGGCGCTGGCGCACTACAAGCGGATGGAGCGCGAGGGCGAGGACGGCCGCGAGCAGTTCGTCGCCCTCGTCCAGGCGTGGAAGGACGAGTACGCCGAGAAGATCCGGGCCCAGTCCGAGGCGATGGGCGCCGGCGCCGACTGGCGCCGCTACCGCTTCACGATGGACGAGGTCTGCGCGCGGGCCGTCCGCGAGTGCTTCTTCCGCCTCTTCCGCGACGGGCTGATCTACCGGGGCAAGCGGCTGGTCAACTGGGACCCGGTCACCCAGACCGCGCTGGCCGACGACGAGGTCGAGGACAAGGAGATCGACGGGTTCTTCTACTACATGAAGTACCCCGTCGTGGACGACGCCGGCAAGGAGACCGGCGAGCACGTCACCGTAGCGACCACGCGCCCTGAGACCTACCTGGGCGACACCGCCGTCGCGGTGAACAAGAACGACCCCGAGCGGGCCGCCTTCATCGGCAAGAAGGTCATGCTCCCCCTGGTCGGGCGGGTCATCCCCGTCATCGAGGACGACTACGTCGTCATCCCGGACGCCGAGTCGTCCGACCCGAAGGCCAAGTTCGCGAGTGGCTTCCTGAAGGTCACCCCCGCCCACGACACCAACGACTGGGAGCTGGGCCAGCGGCACGGGCTCGACATCATCAACGTCATGGCGCCCGACGCGACCATCTCCGACCAGCACGGCTGGACGGACACGGGCGACGCCGACCTCTTCCTGCACATGGACCGCTACGAGGCCCGCCAGGCCGTCGTCGCCTACTTCACCGACGCCGGCCTCATGGCCGACAAGCGCCCGTACTCGCACTCGGTCGGGCACAGCTACCGCAGCCACGTGCCCATCGAGCCGTACCTGAGCGATCAGTGGTACTGCAAGGTCACCGACGACAAGCTCCGCGGCAGCGCCCAGCGGGCGCTGGTTCGGGACCAGCGGACGAGTGAGTCGATCAAGTCGTGGCCCGCGTCCTATCCCGCCGACCAGGGCGCCGAGGACGGCGACGCCTCGATGACGTTCTATCCATCCCGCTACGCCAAGACGTACGAGTCCTGGCATGACAACCTCCGGGATTGGTGCATCAGCCGCCAACTCTGGTGGGGGCACCGGATTCCAGTCTGGAGTGGGTCGATGGTCGCCTGGGGCGATCAACTCCCAGACTTCGAAGCAAGGCTCGTCGAGTTGCGGGATCAGGGTCGGATTGCGGGGCAGATCGGACTGGACCCAGATGCAGAAGAATTCGAGATCGACGCGACGGGTCGCCCAGCGGTGTCAACCTGGGAAGCGATCTGCGTGCGTTCGGAGAACGACCAAGAAGCCATCAGATTCCTCGAGGACTTCGGTTTCACCCAGGACCCCGACGTCCTCGACACCTGGTTCTCCTCAGGCCTGTGGCCCCTGTCCACGATGGGCTGGCCCGACGCCGCCACGGCCCGCGACCTGGATCCCGCCTCCCCCGACGACTTCGCCGCCTTGCTCCCCGCGTTCAACCCGACCTCGGTCCTGACCACCGCCCGCGAGATCATCACCCTCTGGGTCTCGCGGATGGTCATGTTCAACCGCTACTTCCTGGGCCAGGACGACAAGCTCGGCGCCGGCGCCGGGCGGCTTCCGTACGACGACGTCTTCATCCACGCCATGATCCAGGACGGCGACGGGCGCAAGATGTCCAAGTCCCTGGGCAACGGCGTGGACCCCTTCGACATCATCGAGTCCCACGGCGCCGACGCGATGCGCTTCACCCTCGCCAAGATGACCACGCAGACCCAGGACGTGCGCATGCCCGTGGTCCGCGACGAGTCCACCGGCAAGAACACATCGCCGAAGTTCGACGAGGGGCGAAACTTCTGCAACAAGCTCTGGAACGCCGCCCGGTTCACCCTGTCCATGCTCGACAAATCCCCGCCCGACGCCGCGCGGACGTTCGCGCCCTCCGACCTGTCGCTCGCCGACCGGTGGATGCTGTCCAGGCTGGAGGCCGGCGTCCGCGAGATCGAGGGCGCGATCAAGAACTACCAGTTCTCGTCCTACGCCCAGTCGATGTACGACCTGCTCTGGCGTGACTTCTGCGACTGGTACCTGGAGGCCATCAAACCCCAGGTCGCCGAGGACGCGGGGACGCGGGCGACGCTGCGGGTCGCCCTGGACGCGATCCTGCGCCTTCTGCACCCGATCACGCCGTTCGTGACCGAGGCCATCCACGAGCGACTCCGCGCCGTGCCGATGCCCGCGATCGAGGGCGTCGGCTTCGCGGCGACCAAGTCCGACGACACGCTCTGCCAGTCGGGCTGGCCCGAGCTGGACACGTCGGTCCGCGACGAGGCGGCCGAGACCGAGTTCGAGTGGGTGCGCTCGCTCGTGCGCACGATCAACGAGACCCGGGCGGCCCACCAGGTCGAGCCCAGGCGGCGGATCACGCTGCACGTGCCCGAGGCCCTCGCCTCGAGGATCGCTGAAGCCGGCGACCTGGTGCCGACGCTCGCGGGGCTGGCGGGCGTGACGACCGACCCGGCGCCCGAGGCGGCCGCGGTCTTCACGTTCGAGACTGGCGAGCACCACCTGTCCGACCTGGCCGACGCTGTGGACGCGGGCGCCGAGCGTGAGAGACTCGAGAAGCAGAAGCAGGACCTGACCAAGTCGATCGGCGCCCTGACTGGTCGCCTGTCCAACCCGGGATACGTGGACAAGGCGCCCGAGAAGCTGGTCAACCAGACCCGCGAGCAGCTCGAGCAGGCCAAGGCCGAGCTGGCCACCGTCGAGGCGGCGCTGGCCAAGCTGTAGGCTGGCCAGACTCTGAGAGGAGTTCGACCCATGCGGCGACGGATCGCCCATGCCCTGCTCGCCGCCCTCGCGGGCGCCCTGACCGGCTGCGCCGCGACGCAAGAGTCTGGCGACGGCTCGCTGACCGAGCTGGGCGCCCCCGACCGCCCGATCGACGTCGTTGTGTCGGCCGAGCGCTGGCGCTTCGACGACGCCGACGGCTGGGTCGTCACGACTCCGTCATTCCGCGTCTACACGACCGGTCGCCCGAACATGACGACCGACCGCCTGCCGGCGTTCCTCGAGTACGCCCTGGCCCGGTACACGACCGACCTGGCGCCCCTGCCCCGCCCCGAGCGGAAGCTCGAGACGTACATGATGCAGTCCCGCCACGAGTGGGAGAGGCTCACGCGGCGCACGATGGGCAAGAACGCGGACACGTACCTCCGAATCGTCCGGGGCGGGTACGCCGCGGGCGGCCGGGGGATCTACTTCAACATCGGCCCGCGGGACTCGCTGCTGATCGCGGCCCACGAGGGGTGGCACCAGTACACGCAGTCCGCGTTCGCCGAGCCCCTGCCGGTCTGGCTCGAGGAGGGCATCGCGGTCTACATGGAGGGCTTCCGGTGGGATCCGGCCTCGCCCCACCGCCCGGTCTTCCTGCCATGGTCCAACCCCGAGCGGTTCGACGCGCTCCGGGAGGCGGCGGTCGAGAAGCGGCTGCTCACGCTCGACCAGCTCGTCGCGACGACGCCCCACAAGCAGATCGCCGCGGGGGGCGACGACATCCTGGCCTACTACGCCCAGCTCTGGGCGCTGGTGCTCTTCCTTGAGGAGGGCGAGGGCGGCGCGCACGCGGGGGACCTGTCCCGCCTGCTGTCCGACGCCGCCCACGGGCGCCTGCGGCGGGGCCTGAGCGCTCGCCTGGGCGAGGACGCGGCCCGTGCCGTCGTCCGCCGCCGCTCCGGGCCCGAGGTCCTGCTGACGTACTTCGCCGACCCGAGCGACCCGGCAGCAGTCCGAGACCTGGCCCAGGCGTACGACGAGTTCGTGCGTCGGGCGGTCCGCTCGGGCGCGCGGCACGAGATCGTCGCGGGCCGATCGCCGATGACGGACTGAGCTCGGTTCGGGTTTTCTAGTCGCGGGCCGCCATGCCGGCGCCGCCCCGCTCGAGCGCGCCGGGCATGTCGGGCTCGACGCCCATGTACGCCAGGGACCGCTCGACGACGCGGCGCACGACCGGGCCGGCGACGTACGAGCCGTAGTGCTGTCGGATGCGGATCCGCCCGGGCCCGGGGTCGTCGATGACGCACAGCACGACGACACGCGGCCGCTCGAGCGGCGCGCCGCCGATGAAGCTGGAGTTGTACTGGTTCTGGAAGTACCCGCTGCCGCCCCGGGGCCGCCTCTGGTCCTTGCCCGGCACGCACGGGATCTGGGCGGTGCCCGACTTGCCGAACATCGAGTAGTTGGGCGGCGCGTCGTCGTGCAGCCGGGCGATCGTCTGGTCGAGCCGCTCGGCGACGCCCACCATCGCGCGGCGGGCCCTCAGGGCGACATCGGCGCGGAGCACGCGCTCGGTCACGCCCGCGGTCGCGGCGTCGCCGTCCTGGGCGACCATCGAGACGCGGGGCATCGTCCCGCTGAGCTGCTCGTTGCGGGCGAAGCAGCTGAACGCCCGGACCATCTGGATGGGCGAGACGCCGATCTCGTGCCCGATCGAGACGTACGTCTGCGAGTACGTCGTCCAGCGCTTCGACGGCGTGACCATGCCGGCCGACTCGCCCGGCAGATCGATGCCCGTCCGGGCGCCGAAGCCGAAGCGGACCACGCCCTCGCGGAGCTGCTCGAAGCTCAGCCGCTCGGAGAGCTTGGCCATGCCGACGTTGGACGAGAACTTGAGCACGTCGTCCCACGTCAGCCGCTCGCGGTGTGTGACGTCCTCGACCGAGCGCCCGCACTGGGTCACGTAGTAGTTGTGCGTGTTGTCGATGATCTCCGAGTCGTCGAGCAGGCCCTTCTCCTGGGCGACCGACCAGACGAAGGGCTTGAACGTGCTGCCCGGCTCGTACAGATCCTCGACGCACCGGTTCCGACCGAGCGCCGGGTGGATCTCCCGCCGCGGATCGGTCAGGCCGACGCGGTACCGTGGGCGATCGCGGACGTCCGCGGGCAGATCTCCCCAGGGCTTGAGCCAGGCCTTGCCCTGCTCGTCCTCCTCGTCCTTGACGAGCCAGGGGTAGGGCCTGGCGTCCTCGATCTCGCGGAGCACGTCCACCATTGCGAGCACCTCGCCCGTGGACGGGTCGAGCATGATCAGGCGCCCGCCCGCGGCGTCGGCGGCCTCCACGCCCCGGCGCAGCTCCTCGGTCGCGATCCGCTGCAGCTCCAGATCGACCGACAGCCGGACGGACTCGCCCGCGCCGGCCTCGTCCCACGCCCCCTGCTCGATCCACAGCGCCCGGCCCCAGGCGTCGCGCATGTACGCGGCCCGGCCGTCGGTCTCGCGCAGGCTCTCGTTGAGCGACAGCTCGGCGCCGAGCAGCCCCGTCTGGTCCAGCGTGCGGTCCGCGAGGCCGACCTTGCCGACGATGGGCGCGACGCTCGACCCGCCCGCGTACTCGCGGATCGGGCGCCGCTCGAGCCACACGCCGGGCAGCCCGAGCTCCCGCACGCGCTCGCTCTGGGCCAGTGTCAGCTCGTCGCCGATCGGGAGGTACCGGATCAGCGGCTTGGGTGGGTCGGCGTCGCCCGGCTCCGCGTCTGGCTGCCGGGCGTCGGCGGTCTCCAGCCCGAGACGCCGCCGGACAGAGTCAAACAGCGAGCCAGCCTCGGCGGGCGGCGCCCCGCGGCTGCGCGCGCCGCGATCGTCGTTCTCGATCAGCGCCCCCATCACCCGGGCGCCGACGTCGGCGGGCGAGATCCCCAGCACGCCGCTCAGCCCGACGATGACCTCGTCCACCCGGTCGCCGGCCGCCACCGGGTCCACGACCACCCTGTACCCGAACCGCGTCGTCGAGAGGACGCGCCCGCGCCGGTCCAGCAGCTCGCCCCGCGAGCCATCGAGGCCCTGGCGACTCAGCCGCGACTCGATCGATGCGCTGAGCGCCTCGCCCGGCGCCGCCTTGAGCTGGGCGATCCGACCGAGAAGCACGACCAGCGCGAGGCAGACGCCGACCGAGAGCAGCCGCGCGACGCGGTCCGCCCGCGCCGCAGCTCTGCCGGGGTCGGCTTCGGCCCGGCCGATCACGGCGAGGGCTCCCTCGCCGGCAGCGCCGGCGCGATCGCCTCGTGCGTCTCGTCGTAGCGCCCGGGCGCTCGGAGGGGGACGCGCTGCGTCCACCCGGGCCGCATGCCGCCCACGCCCTGCTCGCCCAGCGCCTCGAGCACGCGCTCGGGCGTGATGCGCTCGGCGATCTGCGCCCGCAGCTCGCGGACACGCAGGTCGTGGCGCTCGATGCGGAGCCTGGCCTCGGCCAGCTCGTGGGCGGCCTGGAGGCGCGACTGGCGCATCGCCAGCAGCCCGCCGCCGCACGCGCCGAAAGCCAGGATCAGGGCCACGAGCTTCGCGAACACACCACGCTCCCGGGTCAGGCGCTACCGAGCGGGCAGACGCAGCGTCATGCCGACGTAGATCTCGTCGGCGTCGTCGAGCGAGTCGCTGTTCAGCTCCAGGATCTCGCCCATCCGCTTGGAGGAGCCCAGCTCGCGCTGGGCGATCACGCTCAGCACGTCGCCGGACTTGACCGTGTACTCGCGGGCCGCGCCCGTCGGTCGTGTCGTCGGCCGGGTGTCACGAGCGGGCGCCGCCGCCTGCGGGCGTGCCGACGCGGGCACGAGCAGCCGCATCCCGATCCGGATCACCTCGCCGTTGGGCAGGCGGTCCTTGTTCAGGTCTCGCAGCTCCTTCCACTTCTCGCCCGAGCCCATGAACCGCTCGGCGATGCGGTAGAGCGAGTCGCCCGACTGAACGACGTACTCGGCGGTCTGGGGCGCGGTGGCCGCGGGCCGCGGCCGCTCGCCGCCCGGGCGCGGCTCGTCGCCGACCGAGAAAGACCGGGGCATCGCCGGCGAAGGCGAGGTCAGCAGCGGAACGCCCCGCTCCCTGGCGTTGTTCAGAAGCTCCTGCAGCGGATCGTCGTTGATCGCGACCGATTCGGCGGGGGCGCCCTGGTGGAACACCACCGGGCCACCGGCGTCGATCGGGTCGCCCGTCCCACGCAGCGGGTCGGGATCGGACAGCGCCAACGAGGGCTCGTCGCCCGGCGTCGTGCGGATCGCGTCGCCCAGCAGGCCCTGGCCCGACGCGACCGGGAGCGAGTACGTCTCGGCGCGGGCGGGCGGCTCGTCCTCGCGGGCGAGCGGGTCGATCAGGTCCCCCGGCGCCGTCCGCGGCGTGTCGTCCACCTGCGTCAGTTGGGCCTGCCGGGCCTGCGAAAAGTGATCGGAGACGAGCACCCCCACCACCAGGATGATGGAGAAACCGACGATGAGCGCGAGCTTGTTCTCTCGGGTCACGGCGACGCGTCCTTGCGTTCGTTCTGGCCCTGGGCCCGGCGGCGTCTCCGCCCCGCCGAGCGTTCGTGTTGTCCGCGTCCCGAGTCCCTGGGACGACCGATCCATCCTACACGCCCGGCGCCCCTGGCGCTGACGCGCTCACGACCCGTCCACCGTCCCCGCCCCGATCAATCGGATTGCGCGGAGCTTGGCCGACCGCGCCCGGCGATTGGCGGCGCACTCGTCCTCGCTCGGCGTGATGGGCTTGCGTGCGATCGCCTCCGCCCGCCCGGCGGACACCAGGTCCGCGAAGGCCCGCTTGACGGGCCTGTCCTCGAGGCTGTGGAAGGTGATGATCGCCACGCGCGCTCCCGGCTTCAGCCACGCCGGCTCCCCGCGTGCGATGGCCTCGCCCGCCCGCGCGATCGACGCGAGCAACGACTCCAGGCTCCCGATCTCGTCGTTGACGGCGATCCGCAGCGCCTGGAACGTCCGCGTCGCCGGGTCGATCCGCGAGCGGTCGCCCCGGGCGGCGCGCGGGCAGGCCGAGCGCACAATCTCGGCGAGCCGAACAGTGGTCTGGATCGGCGAGTCCGCCCTCGCCTCGACAACTTTCCGGGCGATCCGCCGGGCGTGCCGCTCCTCGCCCCACCGCCGGATCAGGTCCGCCAGATCGCCCTCGGGCATGGTGTTGACCAGCTCGGCCGCCGTCACGGGCCCCGAGGGGTCCAGCCGCATGTCCAGGGGCCCCTCGGCCCGGAAGCTCAGCCCCCGCCCCGGGTCGTCCACCTGGGGCGAGGCGAAGCCCAGGTCGGCCAGGACCAGGTCCGCCCCGATCCCCAGCTCGGCCAGCCGCCTGGGCAGATCGGTGAACGACCCCCGGACGCCGACGACCTCCCCCACGCCCGAGCGGCGGACCTCGGCCTCGGCCCGCTCGAGGTTCCCAGGATCCAGGTCGCCCAGGACGACGCGGCCCGCGGGGCCCAGCCGAGCGCCGACGGCGGCCGCGTGCCCGCCCAGGCCGGCGGTGCAGTCCACGTACGTCTCGCCGGCCGCGGGCGCGAGGGCGTCCAGGACTCCTTCCAGCATGACCGGGATGTGCCCCGCCTGGCCCACGGTCGATTGTTCGGCCGTCGCGGGCCCAGAGGTAGAATCGCCCGCCCGTGGACCAGGACGTACCCAAGCCGCCCAAGAACCCTGACGCGATCATCCCGCTGGGTTCGACCGCCAGCGAGGTGGACGCCCACCTGCTCGCCGATGCCCTCCGGACGGCCGGGCTCGACGCCCGCGCCATGGACGCCCACGCGGGCGGGGC
This sequence comes from Phycisphaerales bacterium, assembly GCA_041987545.1. Taxonomy (GTDB): domain Bacteria; phylum Planctomycetota; class Phycisphaerae; order Phycisphaerales; family UBA1924; genus JAJRXR01. The sequence goes on from JBHIWH010000002.1 coordinate 221,013, forward strand.
CCTGCCCTTCAGCTCGCTCTTCCCGGCGAGCATCCTCGTTCGGGCCGGCGACTACGCGCAGGCCCGAGCGATCGTCGAGTCGTTCGAGCCCGCGGGACGGCAGATCCGCGTTCCATCCAAATGCCCCGTGTGCAGGTACAGCACGGAGGGCCTGGCCGACGACGCGGCCTGCCCCGAATGCGGCACGGACCTTGGCCATCTGCGGACCCTCCACCGGACGTTCAAGTTCGGTCCGCCGCCCGGGACCGGGAAGGGCGTGCAGAGGCTCGGCGCACTGATCGCGATCGTGATGCTGGTGCTGATGGTCGCGCTCGTCATCGGGGCCGCCGCACAGGGGTTCTTCGGTTCGCCATGAGCACGCCACCCCACGGCAACAACGAGGGCGCGATGACGCCCCTGACCACCTGCCTCGACCGGCGCGAGGCGGCGATGATCTGCTACGGGCTCGGCCTCCGGCAGATCCGCGCCACGCAGCGCGACCGCAAGCCGCCCTCGCTCGTCCGCCGGGGCGAGCGGGAGGTCGAGGTGCTGGTCCCCGAGGCATCCCTCGAGCGCGCGCGCGTCGCCCTGCCCTACATCGTCAACGCGATGCTCGGCGACTCGCTCGCGATCGACGCCGAGGGGCGGTGCGCCCTGTGCGGGTACGACATGCGGGGCATCACGCACACGACGGTCTGCCCGGAGTGCGGGCAGGACCTGGCCTCGCCGGCCGCCAAGCGGCGGGCGGGCGCCGACCGCCCGCCGCCCCGCGACTAGATCATCGGCGGCGCCCGGACGCCCCCGGCCCGCTCGCTGGGCAGGCGGACGCCCCGGCGCCTCCGCTCCGACTCATCAACCCGCATCGCGCCGAATCGGCGCCCGCCGGTTTGCTCGCCATCCGCGACGCGGGTCACACGCCGACGCGACACGAGCAGGACCAGGATCGCGGACGCGACCTCGAACATCTCTACAACGATGAATGCGCGCATGGATAGCGCTCCCTTGTGGTGTTTCCAAAGGTCGTTCGGGACAAAAACAACAAGCCCCGGGGGAGAAGCCCCCGGGGCCGGACAGGAACTCAGGATTCCTGGGCGGCTACCTCATCGGGGACCTCGCAGACGCGTCGTCATCGCCGGGCTGGTCGCAGAGCGCAAACGGGCCGGGCAGGGACGCGGCAGGGGCGTGCTTGCTGATCATGACGTCGTTCATCTGCCGCTCCTTTCCGACTTGGCTCGGGTGCGCTGTCTCAAGACCGATGGGGAGAATGCCCCGCCGGTGGACGCAACATACGCATCGATCGGCCCGCGTCAAGGCCGGGATGGACAAAACACCCGAGAATTCTCGAACAAGATCGGCCCGGGAGCTCAGGCCGGCGCGGGCCAGCCGTCGCCCTTGAACAGGCCGTTCTCGTGGAACACCTCGCCGTCGGCGGCGATCGACCCGCCCTCGCGCAGGTCGCAGACCATGTCCCAGTGCAGGGCGGACTCGTTGGAGTTGCCGCTCTCGGGATACCCCGCGCCGACCGCGGCGTGGAACGTGCCGCCGATCTTCTCGTCGAAGAGCGTGTTTCGCGTGAACTCCCTGATGGAGTAGTTCGTGCCGATGGCGATCTCGCCCATGGCGCCCGCGCCGTCGTCCTGGTCGAGCATCTTGATCAGGAAGTCCTCGCCCTTGCGCGCGCTGGCGTCCACGACGCGCCCGCCCTTGAAGGCCAGCCTCACGCCCACGACCTCGCGCCCGTCGTAGACAGCCGGGAAGGTGTAGTTGACGTGCCCCTCGGCGCCCTGGGGCCCGGTGAAGACCTCGCCGTCGGGGAAGTTCTGGTCGCCGTGGCAGTTGATCCACGTCCCGCCCTCGACCGGGACTCGCAGGTCGGTCCCGTCGTGCCCGTCGCGGGCGGGCGCGCGGAAGTGGACCTCCTTCTTGGGTTGGAGCCAGTCGCACGCGCGCTGCTGCCGCTCGCTGAGCGCCATCCAGGCGGCGACGGGGTCGTCCAGGTCGAGCATGCCGGCGCTGAAGACGAAGCGCTCGTACTGGGCGAGGCTCATTTCGGCGTCCTGGGCCGAGGACTGCGTGGGCACGAGCGTGCCGACCCACCTGAGCTTGCCCTCGGCGACGCGCTCGAGGAACCGCTTCATGTACGGGCGGCGGGCCTGACGCAGCGCCGCGACGCGGGACGAGTCCACGCGGCTCGAGGAGCGAGTGTTCGTCTCGGACCAGAGCCCGATGTTCACATCCACGCTCTCGACGAAGTCCATCCGCGACGGCTCGAGATACGCGAGCTGCTCGTCGGAGCCGTGCTCGTAGAGCATCTCGTCGAACGCGTGGCAGGCCGGTCGCCAGAACGGGTGGGCGCCCGCCTGGAGCACGCGCTGGTAGACGGCCTCGACCGCGGGCATCGCGCTGGGGTCGGCGACGATACCGACCAGGTCGCCCTTCTTGACCTTGGTGGAGTAGCGGACGAGCACGTCGGCGAGTCTGTCGAGGCGTTGGTCGCGCATGATGCTGTTTCCCCTGGAATCCGGGCCGAGGGCCCGGGGGGCAAGCATAGACTGCGGGGCGCCGGCCACCGCCGCGGGCACGTCGCCCGCGGGCGAGGGGGCCATCCCACAGACCCGGAGAGTTTCCCGATGCGCCGACTTGATCTGGCAGTGATTCTCGTGATCGGCGCCGCGGGCGCCGCCCTCGCGCTCAACGCCCGCCCGAGCATCGCGAGCGATGCGCACACCTCGGCCGCCGAGCGGATCGGCGTCGTGGACATCCTCTCGCTCGTCGAGCAGACGCTGCAGCAGCCCGAGTACGCGACGATCCGCGAGCAGACCGCCGACGACCTGACCGAGAACATCAACCAGATCCAGGCCCAGCTCGCCGCGCTGTCGGAGGAGCTCAACACGCTGCCCCCGGGCGACCCGCGGGGCCAGGAGGTCTTCAACCAGCTCCAGAACCAGCGCATGGTCGCGCAGAACTTCCAGGAGCAGTCGCTGGCCAACTTCCAGAGGCTGAGCGCCGCGCAGGCCGCCGAGGCCTACAGCCTCGTGCGGGACGCGGCGGACCAGGTCGCGGCCCGCGAGGGGTACTCGTTCGTCATTGCGACGCGCGCCGGCCGGGACCTGTCCGCGTCGGTCTCGCTGCCGGCGGTGACCCAGGAGGTGCTGGCGCGGCCCGTCATCGTCGGGATGGAGGAGAACGACCTGACCGAGATGGTGCGGATCGAGCTCGGCCTGCCCGACCCGGCGGCGGCCCCCGCGGCCGACGATGCGGGCGGGGAGCAGCCCGCGGGCGACGGCGGCGCCGCTCAGGCGTCGCCCGAGGGCGAGTCGGCGGCCGACGACGCCCCAGCGGACGAGGGCGGCGAGTCGCCCTGAGCATCGGGCGCTCTCGACCGAGAAAGCCGCGCGTCCAACGCGTCAACGAGCGATGACTTGACGGCGTCCATCGCCGGGCAGGCGTCGCCCAGGATCTCGTGCAGGCTCGTCACGGGGCGGCCGTGCAGGCCACAGGGGACGATGAGCGCGAAGTGCGCGAGGTCCGGGCGGACGTTGATCGCCAGGCCGTGCATCGTGACCCAGCGCCGGACGCGGACGCCGATGGCGGCGACCTTGGCCAGCCTCCCGTCGTGCTCGGCCCAGACGCCCGTTGCGCTCGGGTCGCGCGTCGCGTTGACGCCGAACCCGGCGAGGCAGTCGATGATGGCTCCCTCGAGCGTTCGGACGTAGTCGTGCACGCCCAGGCCCAGACGCTTGAGGTCCAGGATCGGGTAGGCGACGAGCTGGCCCGGCCCGTGGTAGGTCACGTCCCCGCCCCGGTCCGTACGCCGGACCTCGACGCCCCGGCGGGCGAGCTCGTCCTCGGGCAGAAGCACGTGCTCGGCGGCGCCCGGCCGCTTGGTCACCGTCACGACCGGGTCGTGCTCGACCAGCAGGACCTCGCCCAGGGGAGCGCCCGGGGCGGCGCCGGCTCGCTCGGCCTGCACGCGGCGGTTGGCCTCCTCCTGGATCGCGTACGCGCCGTCGTACGACGCCCGGCCCAGGTCGCGCAGCATGAACGAGTTCGGGCTCACCGGGCCGACTCTACGCCCGCCGCCCCGCCCCGGCGCCCCGCTACAGTTTGCCCATGACCCACGCGTCCGCCAGCGTGCACCCGACCGCCGTCGTCGATGACGAGGCCCGCCTCGGCCCGGGCGTGGACGTCGGGCCGTACTGCGTGATCGAGGGCGCCGTCACCCTCGGCGAGGGCGTGCGCGTGCGACCGCACTCGGTGCTCTCGGGCCCCCTCACGATCGGCGACGGCACGAGTGTCGGCCCGTTCGTGACGCTCGGGGCGCCGCCCCAGGACTTCAAGTTCGGCCCCGACTCCCCCACCGCCGGCGTCGTCATCGGCCGGGGGTGCATCATCCGCGAGTACGCCTCGGTGCACGCGGCGACGAACGCCGAGACCCCGACGACCATCGGCGATGAGGTCTTCATGATGGCGGGCTCGCACGTCGGGCACGACTGCCGCGTGGGCAACAACGTCGTCATGGTCAACGGCGCCGGGCTCAGCGGGCACTGCGAGGTCGGGGACCGGGCGAACCTGTCCGGGCACACCGGCGTGCACCAGTTCTGCCGCATCGGGCGCCTGGCGATGATCTCGGGCGGGCTGGCGGTGGGTATGGACGTGCCGCCCTTCTGCGTCGTGGACGAGCGGAACCGTCTCGGGCGGGTGAACATCGTCGGATTGCGCCGGTCGGGGATGGAGAAGCACGAGGTCGAGGCCGTCAAGCTCGCGTTCCGCGAGCTGCTCCGGGGCACGACCTCGCGGGCGGGCCTGCTCGAGGAGCTCCGCCGCCGGGGCCGCGAGGCGCCGGCCCTGGTGGAGATGGCGGACTTCATCGAGGGCTCCAAGCGTGGCATCTGCCCGGCCGGGCGGGCCCCCAGGATGTCCGAGCAGCGCTGAGCGCGGGCGCGCCGGCCGCCGGTAGGATGCACGCATGGCGCCCGTCTCGATCAGCCCGCCGCCCGAGATCAACGAGGGCGAGGCCGCGCTGTGCGTGCTCGCGTCGGGCTCGAAAGGCAACTGCTCGGCCCTGGCCTGGCGGGCCGAGTCGGGCGGCGAGACCAGGGTCACCCTCATCGACGCGGGGCTGAGCCCGAGGCTGACCCGGCGGCTGCTGGCCAGCGCCGGGATCGAGCCGCACCGGGTGGACGACATCGTCGTCACGCACCTGGACTCGGACCACTTCCACAGGGGGTGGGCGCCGGCGCTGTCGCGCCGGGTCGGGCCCCTGCGCCCGACGCTGCGGCTGCATCGGCGCCACGCGATCTCGGCGCGGGCCTGGTTCCCGGCGCTCGAGCGGCTCGAGTCGTTCGACGACGGGTACGAGTTCGGCGCTGGCCGCGTGACGGCGACGCTGATGCCGCACGACGAGCTGGGCGTCGCCGCGTTCCGCTTCGAGCTGGGCACGTCGGGGCGCTCGTTGGGCTACGCGACCGATCTCGGGCGCCCGTCGCGCGAGCTGTCGCGGGCGCTGGCCCGCGCGGGCACGCTCGCGGTCGAGTCGAACTACTGCCCGGAGCTGCAGCTGGCCTCGCGTCGCCCGGCGTACCTGAAGCAGCGGATCATGGGCGGGCGGGGGCACCTGAGCAACGCCGAGTGCGCCGAGCTGGTCGCGTGGTCGGCGCCCGCGGAGCAGGTCGTGCTGCTGCACCTGTCGCAGGAGTGCAACACGCCGGAGCGGGCCGCGGCCTCGCACGAGGGAGCCTCGTACCGCCTGACGGTCTCGGGCCAGGACGAGGCGACGCCGTGGATCCCGGTCGCGCGAGGGCGCCCGGTCGTGTCCACGCTCGGGGGCGAGACTCCGTCCCTTTTCGCGGCGCCGAGGGCGTGATGTCTGGGGCCAGCCGTCCGCACGCGGCCGCCCGCCCCGTGGGGCGCCGCCCGAGGCCCGCGGCCAGTTCGCCGATGCGGGTCGGCCGGCTGCGCGCGTGGGCGCGCGAGACGATCGGCGGCATCCTCCACCTGCCGAGGACGACCGTCGTCGATGGCGTGCGCTACCGCGAGCGCGTCCGCGAATCGCTCCAACGCACGCTCTCGCCCACCGGCGAGGGCGAGAAGGAGTACGACGTGCGATTCCCCGGCGCCGACGCGCCGCCCCCGATGACGATCCGGTTCACCCGGTCGCGCCGGTACGCCGACCTGGCCCCCTCGGCGCGGCTCCCCCTGTACCGGGAGCTGGCGCCGACGATCCGCCCCGGGCAGCGTGTGTTCGAGCTCGGGTGCGGCACCGGGGAGGGCGGGGCGCTGCTGGCCGAGCTCGTCGGGCCATCCGGCGGCGTCGTCGCCGTCGGCGCCGACCGCGAGTCCATCCGGTACGCGCGGCGCCGCTACCGCTCGGGCCAGCTCGGGTACGAGCACGGCGGCGTGGAGACGCTCTCGGGCGAGCTCGACGGCTCGTTCGACACCGTCATCCTCACCGACCCCCCGGACGCCGCGACCGAGACGGCCGAGGCCCGGGGCGCCCTGCTGGGCGAGCTGTGGCGGGTCGTGCAGCCGGGAGGCTCGCTGATCCTCTGCCAGACGTCCGCGACGCCCAGGTCACCGGGGCCCGGGGTCGAGCGGCTCGAGGGGTGGCTCCGCGAGTCGCTGGGCGTCCGCGGGGGCCGCCCCGTGACGTCCTCCTCGGGCGCGTCGGCCGTCGTCGCGACAAAGCCCGAGCCCACGCCAGCCCCCGAGGAAGGGGACGAGCCGACCTAGGCTCCCCCGATGGACGACCTCTCGCAACGACTCTCCGACCCCGCCCGCACCGCGGCCCGCTCGACGGGCGACCCCGCCGTGACGCGGGCGTTCGCGCTGGACGCCGCGGTCTCGCTCATGGGCGACAAGTGCGAGGACCTCGTCGTCCTCGATGTCCGCGAGCTGTCCCCGGTCACCGACTACATCGTCATCGGCACCGGCACGTCCGACCGCCAGATGCGGTCGGCGCTGTCCAACGTCGAGGACGTGGGCAAGGAGCACGGCTTCAAGCGCTTCGGCTCGCACGCCGACGAGCGGGCGACGTGGCTCCTGGCCGATTTCATCGACGTCGTCGTGCACGTCTTCGAGCCCAACGCCCGGGCGCACTACGACCTGGAGATGCTCTGGGGCGACGCGCCGCGGCTGGACGTCCCGGACCCGCCCGCCGGCGCCCGCCCGGGCGCGGGTGGGGCATGAGCGCCCGGGTCCGCGTCGAGCTCGGCGAGCGCGGGTACGACGTCGTGATCGGCGCCGGCGTGCTCGACCTGGCCGCAGGGTTCCTCGGGGCTGCGTCGCCGGCGCCGACCCGTGCGCTGTTGGTCCACGACGCGGGCGTGCCCGAGGCCCATGCCGATCGCCTGGAGTCGGGCCTGCGGGCCGCGGGGATCGAGCCGACGCGGGCGACGCTCGAGCCGAGCGAGCGGGCGAAGTCCCTGGAGACCGCCGAGCGGCTGCTGACGGCCACCGCGTCGGCGGGCCTGGATCGCAACGACGTCATCCTGGCCCTGGGCGGCGGGATCGCGGGAGACGTCGCGGGGTTCGTCGCCGCCACGTACCGCCGCGGTATCCGCGTCGTGCAGGCCCCTACCACGCTGCTGGCGATGGTGGACGCGTCGGTCGGCGGGAAGACGGGCGTCAACCTCGGGGTTGCCGGCGCCGGCGGCGACGCGCGCCTGCTCAAGAACTTCGTCGGCTCGTTCCACCAGCCCTCGATCGTGCTCGCCGACGTCGCGACGCTCGGCTCGCTCGAGCCCCGCGTGCTCCGGTGCGGGCTGGCCGAGTGCATCAAGCACGCGATGATCGCGGGCGACGAGGACCTGTTCGCGTGGACCGAGGGCGCGATCGACTCGGCGCTGTCGGGCGACGAGCGGGTTCTGGCCGAGCTCGTCGAGCGCAACGTCGCGATCAAGGCCCGCGTCGTCGCGGGCGACGAGCGCGAGTCCGACCCGTCCGGGGGGCGCGCCCTCCTGAATCTCGGGCACACGTTCGGGCACGCGATCGAGACGATCCCGACGCTGAGCCCGGAGGAGTCCGACCCGGGCCTTGCTCCCTTGATGCACGGCGAGGCGGTCGCCCTCGGGCTGGTCGCCGCCGCCGACCTGGCGGTCTCGCTCGGCCGGATGTCGGGCGCGCAGCGGGACCGGGCGGTCGCGCTCATCGCGCAGGCCGGGCTGCCCACCGCCGTCGCGGGCCTGCCGGGCGCCGAAGAAGTGGTCGCCCGGATGCGGGACGACAAAAAGACCCTGGGCGGGCGGGTGCGTCTGATCGTCCCCGATGGGCTGGGCCGGGCGGGCGTGGTCGAGGGCGTCGGGGACGCCGAGATCGCTCGGGCGGTTGACGCGATCCGGGCGCCCGGGCGCGGTTCTTAACTCACGGCCGGGCCGGCCCTTCAACCTTTCAAGCGCGGTTTCCGCGCGGGCCGATAACCCCACGGGCCCGGGTGAGCGAGCCGCCCGGTCCTTCTGTGGACACACGCCACGCAGCGGGGTCGGTCGTGCGCACGATCGCGGTGATCAATCAGAAGGGCGGATGCGGGAAGACGACGACGTCGGTGAACCTCGCCGCCGTCTTCGCCAGGCGGGGGTTCCGCACGCTCCTGGTCGATCTGGACCCACAATCGCACTGCGCCGCCGGCCTGGGCGTGCCGGAGAGCCAGGTCGAGCGGGACGTGGGCGACGCGATGCTGGCGGCGCCGGACCAACCGCTCGCTCGCGTGCAGTACCTCTGGACCGTGACCAAGAACCTGGACCTGCTGCCCAGCCGGACCCGGCTGGCCGGCCTCGAGGCCGGGCAGGGCGCCCTGGCCGGCGAGGAGGGGAAGGAGCGGCGCCTCGGGTCTGTGCTCGACCGGCTGAGCCGGGTGGGCCCGCCGGCGGGCGAGGACGAGGAGGCCGAGCGGGCGTTCGACGTCTGCATCATCGACTGCCCCCCGTCGATCGGCCTGCTGACGTACAACGCCCTGGTCGCGGCCCGGGAGCTGCTGATCCCGGTCGAGACGAGCTTCTTCAGCCTCCAGGGCGCCGACCGCCAGCTCAAAACGATGCGCTCGATCGCGAGGCGATTGGGGGTCCGGCACCGGGCGAGGCTGCTGGCGACGATCTACGACGCGTCGGTCCCGATCGCCCGGGATCTTCTCGGCGAGCTGCGTTCGCGGTTCGACGGCCTGCTGGCGCCGACGATCATCCGGAGCGACCCGGCGCTGCGCGAGGCCGCGTCGGTCGGGCGTCCGGTGATCGACCACGCGCCCGAGTCGCCGGGCGCTGAGGACTACACGTCGCTGTGCGAGTGGCTGATCGAGCACGCGAAGATCGAGCGGGCGGACCTGGAGGTGCAGGGCGACGAGGATGGCGGGGCGCCGAGCGTCGAGGTCGTGCCCCACGCGGGCGCGACGATGCTCTCGTCCCCGGTCGGGGCGCCGGGCGGTGAGCCGGTCGGCGTGACTTCTGCCGTGGCTTCTGGCCCGACCTCCGCACGGCTCGCCGAGTTGACCGACCGCGTCCGCCGGATGCGCGGCGGCGAGGCGCCCGCCCCGGCCCCGGCGCCGGTCTCGGCGCCGACCCGTTCGATCGCGCCCCTCCGGCTGGTCGATGCGCCGGCCGAGGCGCCCGCGTCGATCGACGAGGATGTCCGGCGGCTGCTGGGCGCGGTGCCGACCTCGCGAGGCGCGCTGTTCCTCCAGCCCCTGGCCCTGGGCGAGCGGATCTTCATCGCCGGCGAGTTCAATGGCTGGTCGGCCTCGGCCCACGAGATGCGGCGCAACCCGGAACGGGGGGTGTTCGAGCTGCACGTGCCCCTGCCGCCCGGCCCGACGCAGTACCGCCTCGTCGTCGATGGGCGGTGGATGCCCGACCCGTACGCCTCAAAGAGCGTCATGAACCAGTTCGGCCAGCCCAACAGCGTCGTCCGCGTGCCCCACGCGTCCTGACGCCCCACGCCCGAGAGAGCCATGGACCACACCAACGACCATCAGGAATACGTCCCCGACCACCTGGCCGACCGGGACGCGGACAGCGCCGCCGACCGGGAGTTCGATGCGCTGGCCGACCTGTTCCTCGGCGACGCGCCGCTCGCGCCGGCAACGCCGACGGACGACGAGCGGCCCAGGGCCCGCGCGACAGGCACGGGCCCCGCACCGGCGCCCCGCGCACGGACGCAGACCAGCCCCCGCGCCCGCGTCGAGGCCGTCATGCTCGGGCACCTGCCCGTCCGCGCCGGGATCTGGGTCCGCCAGTACGCGGCGTCGGTGGCCGACGCGGCGCACGCCCCGGTCGCGCTGCTCCGCCAGTCCCGGGACACGACCACGCTCGACCTGGTCGGGCCCGGCTCGGGCCGCGAGCTCGAGGGCCTGGGCTCGCTCGAGGAGGCGATCGACTCGGCACGCTCGGTGTGCGCCCGCTGGATCGTCCGGGTGGACGAGGTGGACGAGCCGGGCCTGACCGACTCGCCCGAGGTCGACGACGTGACCGTGCTCACGGGCGCCGACGAGGCCGCGGTCGTCGCCTCGTACCGCCTGGTCAAGTCGCTGGGCGGGGACTGGGACTCGAAGTTCGGCGACGAGGAGGGCCCGGGACTGCGACTGGCGATCATGGGATCGGAGTCCGAGCAGGCCGCGGCGGCGGGCGAGAAGCTCGAGCGTGCCGCCCGAGCGTTCCTCCGCCGCCCGGTGCACGTCAGCGCCCGCGTTCCCCGCATCGGCGCCAACGCGTCTGTGTCGGTCTACCGGGGCTCGTCCTCGCTGACGACCGAGCAGATGATCGCCCGCATCCGCGGGCAGCGGGCCGAGCCGAGGCTGCGCCTGGCCCGGGACGACGACGCGGGATCGCATCGGCCGGCGCCTCCCGCGGCGACCCGCGACGAGCGCGTCCCGGAGATCGTCGTCCGCCCGCAGGGTGGCGTCGCAGCCCCGTCGGCGCCCGTCACCCCCGAGCCGTCGACGCCGCGCGTCGAGCAGAGCCGGCTGGCGCCGCGGCTCCCGCTGCTCTCGTCGCTGATCCCCGGGCTGACCGGGCTGGAAGCGCGATGCCCCAAGGCCGGGAGCGTGGAGCTGGCCGCGGACTCGCGCGGCATGCTGCACCTGCTGGCCGCCTCGGGCGAGGACCCGACCCAGCCGGTCGATCGCCTGCTCGCGGCGTCGGCCTGGGCCCGGGAGCACCTGCCGCTGCTGCTGCGGGCCGAGACGGCTCTCGCGATGCCCAGCGCCGATCGAGACGAGTCGGCCGGCTTCACGCTGCACCTGGTCACGCGGCACCCCAAGCTCGTCCGACCGCTGCTCGACGCCGACGTCCGCGTCCACCTGCTGACCGAGGTGGAGGTCGACGGCAAGACGGCCCGGGTGACGACCGAGCTGAACTGACCGGAGCATCGCAGCCCCGAACGAGAAAGGGCCCCGGCGTCGTGCCGGGGCCCTTGTCGTGTCGAGAGATGCCGCCCTGCCTCAGGCGGTGTTCGCCCGCTTGACCCGGAGGTCCTTGAGGCGTGAGGGCGAGCTGATCGCGTCGGCGTCGATGACGTACTCGGCGCCGTCGTTGTCCATGTCCGGCAGGTCGTACATCAGGTCGAGCATCCGCTCCTCCATGACCGACCGGAGGGCGCGGGCGCCGGTCGCCCGCTTGGCCGCGAGCTTGGCGACCTCCTCGAGCGCCTCGTCGGTAAAGGTGAGCTTGGCGCCCTCGAGCTGGAACATGTGCTGGTACTGGCGGACCAGCGCGTTCTTGGGCTGGGTCAGGATCTGAACCAGGGCGTCGTTGGTCAGGGGCATGAGGGGCGTGATGACGGGCAGGCGCCCGATCAGCTCCGGGATCATGCCGTACTCGACCACGTCCTCGTTGCTCACCTGGGCGAGCAGGCTGGCCCGCTCGAGCTTCTCCTGGCGGGACTCGCCGCCGGCGCCGGCGAAGCCGATGCGGCTCTGACCGGTTCGGCGTCGGATGACGTCCTCGAGCCCGACGAACGTGCCGCCGCAGATGAACAGGACGTTCTTGGTGTCGAACTGGATGTACTGCTGTTCGGGGTGCTTGCGCCCGCCCTGGGGCGGGACGTTGGCGACCGTGCCCTCGAGCATCTTGAGCAGGCTCTGCTGCACGCCCTCGCCCGAGACGTCCCGCGTGATGGAGACGTTGTGCGAGGTCTTGCCGATCTTGTCAACCTCGTCGATGTAGATGATGCCGCGCTGCGCCGCCTCGACGTCGAAGTCGGCGGCCTGGAGCAGCTTGAGCAGCAGGTTCTCGACGTCCTCGCCGACGTAGCCTGCCTCGGTGAGCGTGGTCGCGTCGCCGATGGCGAAGGGGACCTTGAGCATGCGGGCCATGGTCTTGGCCAGCAGGGTCTTGCCCGAGCCCGTGGGCCCGATCAGGAGGATGTTGGACTTGTCGAGCTCGATGTTGTTCGCGTCCTCGCTCTCGGCGTGGAGCAGGCGCTTGTAGTGCGAGTGCACCGCGACCGAGAGGGCACGCTTGGCCATCTCCTGCCCGATGACGTACTCGTCCATGAACTCGACGATCGTGCGGGGCGAGGGGATCTCCTGCAGGGCGCTGGAGATCGAGCTGACGCGTCGCCGCTCCTGCCTGAAGATGTTCTGGCAGAGGTCGACGCAGTTGGAGCAGATGTAGACCTCGCTGGGACCCTCGACCATGGGGCCGACGTCGCGGGAGGTCTTGCCGCAGAACGAGCAGGTGGTGACCTTGCGGCCGCGGAATCCTCCGCCGCCCGAGCCCGAACCGCTGCCGCCGCCGGAGGTGGGCCCATCGCCGCCACCCGAGCCGGACCCGGATCCGGATCCGCCCGAGCCTCCGCCTCCGCCTCCGCCGGACTTGCTGGCCGCCTCGGGCTTGGGGGTGTTGGTCTGGTCCTGTCTGCTCTTCGACATGCGCACCTCGGAACGGTAGAGGGCGGCGTGGCCCGGCGATGGTATCGACCGTCGGAAGGGCGTTCTGGACGCCTGTCCGACGCTCGGCGACAACGAGTCTGGAGGGGTCCGAAAAGCTGCCTCCGGCCTGTCCTCCGTCGCCCTGGAGCGTACTCGCCGATCGGCGACACGCCCACGCGATCCACCCCCGGCGGCCCCTCGGCACGCCGCGACGCCCCTTCAGTCGGCAGACTCCCCCCTGTTTGTCTAATCCTCGCCCGCCGAGGGCCCTCCGCCGGGCTTGTCGGACCCCGGCAGGGGCTCGCCCGTCAGGTCGAAGCCGGGCCTGGCGATCCGCCCCGACTCGCCCGCCCAGTCGGGCCTGGGCGAGCCCTCGGGCGGTTCTCGGCCCGCCGCCCGGGCCGCGATCGATTTCCGCATCTGGTCGTACTCGGCCTCGGAGATCTCGCCCCGGTCGCGCATGCCGCGGAGTTCTTCCGTCATGGTCGCCCCCCCGCCGCCCGAGGCCGGGTCCTCGAGCAGTCGGCGGCGGACGATCAGGATGATCACCCCCGCGAGCATGGTCGCCGCGATCAGGATGAACAGCCACAGCCAGAACGCGGACTGGGACCGCCCCCCCTGCTGGGCGAGCGGCAGGACGGGGACGAGGTTCTGGGCCAGCGCGTGCACGGTCTAGAGGTTGTTCGTCACGATCGCCTCGCGGATCGGCGTCAGCAACGCCGGGAGCACCCGCTCGTCCACCAGCTCCTGGCCGCGGCGGGCGAGGCGGTCGAACCGGTCGGGCAGTTCGCGGAGGTCGGCCACCGGTTCGAACTGGCGGAGCGTGAGGTAGATGCTGATCGGCTCGTCGCGGCGCTCGCCCTCGCGCAGCCCCGCGCCCGAGCGGGTCTTGACCTCGAAGTGCGCCTCGACGTCCGTGCCCTTGCCGAGGGTCAGGCCGATGAGGGGCTGGCAGTCCACCGCCATCGCGCCGGGCACATCCACGAGGGCGGACATTGGCGAGGCGCCCATGAGCGCGTCGGCGACGATCGCGTCGTGGTTGCCGCCCGAGGCCAGGTCGAAGCCGTAGAGCAGCTCGACGTACTCGAGGTCCAGGGGGCTGATGCTCAGGAAGTAGGGCGCGACCTCGAGCACGCAGCGGTGCAGGCCGTAGGCGTCGTCCTCGGACTGGGGGTTGACAACGCCCGAGCGGATGGAGTTGGAGCGGATGGCGATCCAGCGGTGGGCGCCGTCGTCCTGGGGGCTCTCCAGGGCGAGCTCGTCCTTGTAGCGTTTGAAGGACTTCATCTCCGGGAACTCGCGCCGGACGCGCTCGAAGAGGTCGAGCACCGTCTCGCGCGAGCGCGGCAGGTCGAGCTTCACGTTGAGCTTCTGGTTGACGTAGAAGTCCGTGCACAAGGCCCGGTAGCTGGACGGCATCCGTGCGCCTCCTGGTTGGTCGCTGGCGGCGATTCTACAGGTCGGCGCCCACGCCGCCCCGGGCCCCCGGGCTGTCCACAACAAGCGACACGCCGGCGCCTTACGCCCCGGCCGGCTTCTCGCGCAGCATCGGCTGGAGCCGGAGGTAGGTCAGCGACCGCCAGAGCCACTCGGCGGGGCCGAACCGGAACACCCGGAGCCAGAGCACGCTGAACACGATGTTCACGACCCAGACGCCGACGACGACGAGCCACAGCTCCGGGTACTGGACCCGGGCGTACATGCCGCCGGCGTGACCATAGAAGATCGTCGTGCAGATGAGCGTCTGGAGGAGGTAGTTGCTGAAGGCCATCCGCCCGACGCACTCGAGCGCGTGGGTCAGCGGCCCGAGCAGGCGCCGCCGGAGCAGCAGGATCAGCACCGCCGCGTACCCCAGCGAGATCGGGATCCCCACGCTCTGGCCCATGCCCATGAAGACGAACCCGGGCAGGGATACCCCCGAGGCGTTGATGGCGACGATGGCCAGGGCCGTCAGCGCGAGGCCCAGGGGCAGGCAGACCGCCGCGAGCCTGGCGTAGAACGCGTCCGAACGCTCGCCCGTCAGCACGCCCGTGCGCGTCAGCGCGATGCCCAGCATCATCATCCCGGAGACGCTCCAGAAGAAGCCGAACGGGATGAGCAGCACGTACATGACCAGGAGGGTTATCGCGCGGTTGGCCAGGGCGTCGGTGTACGCGCCCGTGTACGCGGCGACCTCGCCCTCGATATCACCGAGCATCGCCTCCCGCCCCTGGAACACGAGCCCCGCGATCATGAAGGCGGTGAGCATGAGCGTGCCGGCGAGGTAGCTGGCGCCCCCGGCGATCAGCAGCGTCCTGGGGCGCCAGCGGCGGACCCACCAGACGAATCCCATGCCCGCGACGGCGTACCAGACGAGGATGTCGCCGTACCAGAGTGCGAAGGCGTGGACGAGGCCGATCGCCAGCAGCCAGCCGCAGCGGGTGTACCAGAGCCTCGCGCCGTGGGAGAGCTTGGGACGGCACGCGGGGTCTCGCGCGCCGCATTCCGGGCACACGTTGTCCGGGGTCGTGCCCAGACCCTCGAGGTCGTAGCCGCAGGCGCCGCACCAGCGGGAGGGGCCCTCGAACTTCCGCGCGTACATGACGACGCCCGCGCCGAAGAGCAGCGAGAACAGGAACATCATCTTGCCGTGGAACAGGACCTGGACGACGCGGTGGCTCAGCTCGTTGGCGTCGGTATGGGGCGCGGCGCCGGTCGTGAACTCGAGCGCCATCCCCATGACCTCCGGGGCGTACTGGGCGCCGCTGGGCCAGGAGAAGGCGATGATGTTTGGGCCCAGGATGCCCAGCAGCGCGAAGCCCCGGATCAGGTCGAGCGACCTGGCCCGGGCGCCCGCCTCGACCGGGCGGGGCTGGTCGGCCGCCCCCACCGCTACCCCATCAGCCATCGCGTCACCCCCTGGGTGTCCGTCAGGTCGTCGAGGACGAGGTCCGCGCCCGCCGCGGCCAGCTCGTCGCCGGTCGTCCGCCCGGTCGCGACGCCGAGCGTGCGGCACCCATGGGCGCGGCCGCACTCGACGTCGTGGACGGTATCACCGATGACCACCACCCGGCCCGCCGGGACCGTCGCGCCCATCGCCCGCTCGTACGCCTTCATGGCCACCGGGGGCAGGTGGTTTCGCGACGGCGGCTGGTGGGGCGAGTCGCACCCCCACGCACGGACCGGGAACGCGGCCGGCTCGAAGCCCGCGGCCCGGAGCTTGAGCTCGCCGGACTCGGGGAAGTTGCCGGTGAGCACGCCCAGGGCCAGGCCGTCCATCGCGCCCAGGGCGCCGACGAGATCCAGCGTGCCCGGCAGGGCCCGGGCGATGGGCGCGTCGTCGAGGATGCGGCGCAGGTGGCGGACGTACCCGTCGCGCATGGCCCGGTGCGCCTCGGGCGTGGCCTCGACGCCCGAGACCGCGAGCAGGTCCGCGATAATCAATGGATCGAGGCGGCCGCCGAAGGGCACGCCGTCGCCCCGGAACGACTCGCCGAACAGCTCGCGACCCGCGGCGATCATGGCCTTGAAGCCCGCGCCGTCGCTGGCGACGAGCGTCATGTCGATGTCGAAGAGGATGAGCACGCCCGATCCCCCGTGATCAGCGCCTGATCTCGAAGCCGCGCTCGCCCGCGTCGGGCTCGGCGTGCTCGGAATCGTGCCCGGCGATGACGTCGCCCATCTCGTCGAGGACGGCGTGCACGAACGCGTCCAGCTCCCCGGCGTCCCCCTGCGCCTCCAGGCGGACTGACCCGTCGGTCTCGTTCCGCACCCACCCGCTGATCTCGAACCGCCGCGCCAGCTGCGCGCACGTCGCCCGGAATCCGACACCCTGGACCCGACCCCGGAAGCTCACGACCCGCCGCTCCATCGGGGCGTTGTACCCGGGCCGCCCCCCCAGGGCCAGCGGCGCCCGCGCGTCCGAGAGCATGCGCCCGGCGCGTTCCCGGACCCGACCTGGACGCCCCGGAAGCCGATCCGTAGGGCCAACCCGGCGGACTGGTTGATTCAACCGCGCCACGTGCTAGCCTTTTCCCAGACTGACAGGCGTCGCTCGCCACGGATCTCGGGCAGGCCTCCGGCCAGCACGCCCGCACGATCAACCCCCACCCGAGCGTACGACCCGCAGGCGGCACTTCTTGCCTCTTCGCCGTGCTTCGCGTGTTCGTCGAGTCTTGGCCACGTTCTCGCGGGCCTCGAGGGGTTTGGGCGGCGCAATCGCATATGCCGGTGTGCGTGAGTAGATAGAGGATCGCGGCGAGCGGGCGGGGCCTGCTGATGTCGCCGTGCGCACGGACGTGATCGGAGGTTGGGAGCGGATGAGCGTGCCGGGCCAGCAGGTCGATGATCGCCAGCGCGTCCGGGACGCGTCGGAGATCGCCGCCGTCATCGGCGAGCACGTGACCCTCAAACCCAAGGGCCGCGAGTACGTCTGCCTCTGCCCCTTCCACGACGACCACAACCCGTCGATGTCGGTGGTGCCCCACAAGCAGATCTTCCACTGCTTCGTCTGCGGCGCTGGCGGGGACGTGTTCACGTTCGTCCAGCGGTACCACCACATGGACTTCCGCGAGGCGCTTGAGTTCCTTGCCGAGCGGGCCGGGATCGAGCTGACGCGGAGGGCGCCCGCGCCGGCCGGCGCCCCCGGTTCGGGGGGCTCTGATCGCGGGGCGATCATCGAGGCCAACAGGGTCGCCGCGGACTTCTTCCGGGCGATCCTCTCGCACGCCGAGCACGGCAGGGCGGCGCGCGAGTTGGTCGAGCGCCGCGGCATGAGCCCGGGGATGGTCGAGGCGTTCGCCGTCGGCGCGAGCCCCGCCCGCTGGGACGGGCTGCTCTCGACGCTGCAGTCCAAGGGGCGTGACCTGCGGGCGTTCCTCGACGCCGGGCTCCTCAAGCCCAAGGACGCCGGGGGCGCGTACGACGCGCTCCGCAACCGCCTGGTCTTCCCGATCCACGAGCACCCGACCGGGCGCGTCATCGCCTTCGGCGCCCGGCGCATCGACGACGAGGACGAGCCCAAGTACCTCAACAGCCCCGAGACGCCCGTCTTCAACAAGAGCCGGACGCTCTTCGGCCTGCACCAGGCGGCCCGGTCGGTCCAGTCCGAGCGTCTTGCCGTCGTCGTCGAGGGCTACACCGACGTCATCGCTTGCCACCAGGCCGGGTTCACGAACGTCGTGGGCACGCTGGGGACGGCGCTCACGGTCCAGCACGCGACGGTGCTGCGGCGGCTGTGCGACACGGTCGTCCTGCTGTTCGACGCCGACGAGGCGGGCCAGCGGGCCGCGGACCGGGCGCTGGAGGTCATGTTCGGCGAGGAGATCGACATCCGCGTCGCCTCGATCGCCGGCGAGACGGACGGGTTCAAGGACCCGGACGAGCTGCTCAAGAGCGAGACCGGCGCCGAGGTGTTCGCCCGGGTGATCGAGAACGCGACCGACCTGCTGGAGTTCCGGTTCGCGCGGCTGCGCGAGCGGCTGCGGGGCGCGGGGATCGCCGAGACCTCGCGCGTGCTGACCGAGGAGCTGGCGCGCCTGGGCGAGCTGGGGCTGGATCGCGTCCGCCCGATGCGTCGGCGGCTGATCCTGAGGAAGATCGCCGAGATCGCGGGTGTGGACGAAGCGACGGTGCGCGACGCGATGCCGGGCGGGCGACGCTCGGCGCCCGCGACGCAGGCGATCGAGCCCAAGAGCGTGCTCGGCCGGGCGCTCGGCGCCCGCGAGTCGCTGCTCGGGTGCGTGCTCGCCGAGCCGTCGCTGTGGCTGGCGCTGCACGAGGACGAGCGGCTGCTGCTGGCGACGGATCGGTTCGACGCGCCCGATCTGCGAGCCGTCGCCGACGCGGTGCACCTGCTGACCGAGGAGGGCGCCTCGCCCGGGCTGTCGGAAACGCTCGGCGAGCTGGAAACGCCCGAGTGCCAGGCCGCGGCCGTCGAGCTGGAGCGGGCGGTCTCGACCGCGTGCGACAACTCGGCCGAGCGGCGGCACGCGCTGTGGCGCGACTGCCTCGACCGCCTGCGGTGCGAGGAGGCCCTCACGCCCGGCGCCGCGATCCGGCAGGCGGCGGGCGACGAAAGAGGATCGGAGGACGACCTGGCGAGGCTGGCACGCCTGAGGCAGGTCCACCAGGAAGTTGGAGCGAATCGGCGGGCAAGGCTGCTCGCGGAGTGAGACAGGCCAACAATGCCCCCAGCCTCCACGCGAGACCGGGGGCGCTCACCAAGGACTCGGTGAAGGAGCGGAATCTGTGATCAGCAACCTCCACCCGGCACTCGCGGCACTGATCAACCTCGGAGAGAAGCGGGGTTGGCTCAGCTACGAGGAGCTCAACAACACGCTCCCCGATGAGTGGGTCGATCCGGTCCGCGTCGATGAGTTGCTCGTGCTCATCGATCGGCACGGCGTCGAGCTCATCGACGAGATGTCGTACCGCGCCCGCGTCTACAGGGCGGGCAAGAGCCGCTCCAAGTCCGACGCGGACATCAACGAGCCCAACGTGCTGCCCAAGCGGTTCCGGGCGATGAGCGTCGCGGGCAGCAACGCCGACGACGCCCCGCAGGTCCGGGCGCGGATGAACGCGCCGCACCACGCCAACGGCGAGCCTGATGCGCAGGCCCAGGCGGACGTGGCCGAGGCCGAGGCGATGGACGCCGAGACGGTGCAGCGCGACCTGGAGGAGGCCGCCGCCGAGGACAACACGTCTCGCCGCATCGACGACCCGGTGCGGATGTACCTCACGCAGATGGGCACGATTCCGCTGCTGACGCGCGAGGAAGAGATCCGCCTGGCCAAGAAGATCGAGACCACCCGGATGATCTTCCGGCGGCGGTGCCTCGAGAGCGACTACATCGTCACCCAGGCGGTGGACATCCTGAAGATGGTTGATCGGGGCGACCTGCCCTTCGACCGGACGATGCGGATCTCGACGGCCGAGGAGAACCACAAGGACATCCTCGCCGCCCGCATCCCGGCCAACCTCCCGACGATCGAGCGGCTGCTGGCCAAGAACCGGGAGGACTGGGACGAGATGCAGGCCCAGCCCCGGGGCGCCGCGGGGACGGCCCGCAAGAACTCGATCCGCAAGCAGGTGGAGATCCGTCGGCGCCGCATGGCCGCCCTCGTCGAGGAGCTGTGCCTCCGGACGGGCCGGATCATCCCGCTGATGCGGAAGCTCAAGTCCATCAGCACGAAGATGGACGACCTGGCGCTCCGCATCGCCGAGGCGGAGAAGAAGCCCAAGAAGTACGACCCGGACGACGTCGAGGTGATGAAGGAAGAGCTCGACGGCCTCCGGCGCCTGGTGCTGGAGGAGCCCGACGAGCTCAAGGCCCGCGTGCAGGCGATCGGGACCGTCTTCTGGGAGTACGAGCAGGCCAAGCGGGACTTGTCGGGCGGCAACCTCCGCCTGGTGGTCTCGATCGCAAAGAAGTACCGCAACCGGGGGCTCTCGTTCCTGGACGTGATCCAGGAGGGCAACACGGGCCTGATGCGGGCGGTGGACAAGTACGAGTACAAGCGCGGGTACAAGTTCTCGACCTACGCGACGTGGTGGATCCGGCAGGCGATCACGCGCGCCATCGCCGACCACGCCCGGACGATCCGCATCCCGGTGCACATGATCGAGACGATGACCAAGCTCCGGAACATCCAGAAGGCGGTGCACCAGGAGACGGGCGTCGAGCCGACGATCGAGGAGCTGGCCGAGAAGACGGGGATGAGCGTCGCCGAGACTCGGCGGGTCATGAAGATCTCGCGGCACCCGGTGAGCCTCGACCGCCCGGTGGGCGAGAGCGAGGACTCGTACTTCGGGGACTTCATCGAGGACGGCAACCAGGCCGCCCCGGACGAGTCGGCCGCCCAGGACATGCTCAAGGGCCGCATCGAGCAGGTGCTCAAGACCCTGACCTACCGCGAGCGGGAGATCATCAAGCTCCGCTACGGCATCGGGGACGGGTACACGTACACTCTCGAGGAGGTCGGGCGGATCTTCAAGGTCACCCGCGAGCGCGTCCGCCAGGTCGAGGCCAAGGCGATCCGCAAGCTCCAGCACCCGGTCCGGTCGAGGAAGCTCGAGGGCTTCGTGGACCAGGCGGCCGGGCGGGGGTCCTCGCCCGACGCGGCCGGCGCATGAAAACGGGCGACGCGCTTGTCACGCGTCGCCCGGGAGTGCTTCGGAGACAGACTGATCCGGAGGGCTCAGCGGCGCCGACGCCGCGAGCCGGCGAGGGCGAGGGCCGCCATCGGCGCCAGGGTGGAGGGCGCGGGGATGGTCGAGGCCCAGCTGAAGTTGTCGTGCCCGTAGCCGGCGCCGAGTTCACGCTCGCCGACGAAGCTGATGCGGACGCCGTGGATGTCGTCGGTCTGGTGGTCGAAGGTCCAGGTCCAGGGCGCCGAGTCGAGGCTGGTCGCGGGGTCGTCCGAGTCGCCGAGGGGCGAGAGGATGGAGTCGATCGTGGCGCCGTGCTCGTCGAGGGCCTCGACGAGGAACCGCTCGGTGCCGAAGTAGATGCTGGAGTCGTCGGGCAGGCCGTCGATGTCCCAGATCTCGCCCGAGGCCATGTAGACCGGGACGTTGTAGCTGACGAGCAGCGGGCCGGGCTCGGGCTCGACCGTGGTCTTGGTGCGGAGGAACCAGCCGCCGAGCTGGTCCTCGAAGCCGGGGCGGGCGGTGTCGAAGTCGCCGTTGCCCTGGCTCCAGTAGGCGTCGTTGATCACGGAGTAGTCGGCGCTGGACTGGGTGCCGACCTGGGACAGCATGGGCATGACGCCCGCGTCGCGGATGCCGTTCATGTCGGCGTCGATGCCGAAGGACAGGCCGGTGGTGGCGGCGTACTGGTCGGTGATCGCCAGGCCGTCCACGGGGGAGACGCCGGCGAGGGCGGACTCGGGGTCCTCGAAGCCGAGGGACCCGGTCACGTCGGCCGAGGCTGTCGCAGGAAGAAACGCGATACCCGCGGCGAGCGCGAGGGCGCCGCCGACGCCATGCTTGATGGTGTTCATCTCTCGTCCTCTCTTGGAATGTCTCTCTCGCCGGACCCGATGGGCCCGGGCTCTCCACGTCGAACGTACACCGACGCCCGGAGCCCACAAGCCAACGGCGCGGATTCAGGGGGGGCCGCGCTCGGCGTGTAGGGCCCGTGCGGCCTGCGACGGCGTCACGCGCCCGCCTGTGCGGGTCGTGACGGTTCCGGGGGCGCCCACCGCGCGGTACGATCGAGCGCGGGAGGCCCCATGAACGACACCATCACCGACCTGATGAAGAGGATCGACGCGCTCAAGAAGGAGCTGACCCGGGCCCGCCGCGACGCGGGGCCCGAGCCCGTCGAGGACTACGAGCTGGCCCGTGCCGACGGCTCGCCCGTCCGCCTCTCAGAGCTGTTCGGCGACGGGGACGACCTGCTCCTCGTGCACAACATGGGCAAGGGCTGCTCGTACTGCACGCTGTGGGCCGACGGCTTCACGGGGTACGCCCCACACCTGCTCGACCGGTGCGCGTTCGTCCTCTGCTCCAACGACGATCCGGCGACCGCCCGCGAGTTCTCGGAATCACGGGGCTGGAACTACCCCGTCGTGTCGGGCGCCGGCTCTTCGTTCGCCAGGGACATGGGCTTCGCCTCGCCCGAGGGCAAGCCCTGGCCGGGCGTTTCGGCGTTCCGCAAGAACGCCGACGGCTCGATCGTCCGCACGGGCTCGGCGCCCTTCGGGCCCGGGGACGACTTCTGCGCCGTCTGGCCCTTCCTCGATCTGCTCGAGGACGGCGCCGACGGGTGGGCGCCCAAGTACAGCTACGCCTGACGCGCCGCGGCGTAGGCTTGCCGCGTGAAGGCCCGAGAGCTGAACAACCTGGGCATCCCGCGCGGGCCGGCCGTCAAGCTCGCCCTGCGCGTCGCCGCGACGTCCGGTCTCGGGCGTGACGAGCTGCGCAACCGCCTCCGCGCCGTCGCCGCCGAGCCGGGCGCGTTCGTGACCGACCCGGTCCTGGGCGAGCTGGCGCGTGAGCTGTCCGCCCCGCCCGCGGCCGACGCCCTGCGCGCCGAGCCGGCCCCCCACCGCGTCTGGGGCCGGGTGGGCGAGGACTTCGAGGCCGAGAGCCTGAACCAGCTCCGCCGCGCGTGCGAGCTTCCCATCAGCGTGCACGGCGCCCTCATGCCCGACGCGCACGTGGGCTACGGCCTGCCCATCGGGGGCGTGCTGGCGACCGAGAACGCCGTCATCCCCTACGCCGTCGGCGTGGACATCGCCTGCCGCGTCAAGATGACCGTCCTCGACCTGCCGCCTTCGCTGCTCGACTCGGACCACGGTCGCGACCGCCTCGCCGACGCGATCGAGCGGGAGACCCGCTTCGGCATGGGCGCGAGCTTCAAGACGCCGCGCGAGCACGAGGTCATGGACCGCGACTGGACCGTCAGCCCCGTCACCAAGCGGTTCAGGGACAAGGCCCGGAGCCAGCTCGGTTCATCGGGCTCGGGCAACCACTTCGTCGAGTTCGGCGTGTTCACGGTCCGGGAGGCGGACGCGGGCGGGGCCGCGCTGGCGCCGGGCGAGTACCTCGCGCTGCTCTCGCACTCGGGCTCTCGCGGTGTCGGGGCCTCGGTCTGCAACCACTACTCGCAGATCGCGATGGACCGCCTGCCCGACCTGCCCAAGCAGCATCGGCATCTGGCTTGGCTCGACCTGGACACCCAAGCGGGCGCCGAGTACTGGGCCGCGATGAACCTGATGGGCGAGTACGCCTCGGCCAACCACACGCTGATCCACCACCACATCGCCCGGACGCTCGGCGCCGCGACGCTGCTCGACGTCGAGAACCACCACAACTTTGCGTGGAAAGAAATGCACGACCCCGGCGACGGGCGGGGCCCGCGCGAGCTGATCGTCCACCGCAAGGGCGCGACCCCGGCGGGCGAGGGCGCGCTGGGCATCATCCCAGGCTCCATGACGGCGCCGACGTTCCTCGTCCGGGGCAAGGGGGGCGCGGGCTCGCTGGACTCGGCGTCCCACGGCGCCGGCCGCGTCATGAGCCGCTCGAAGGCCCGCAACACCTTCCGCTGGGCGCACGTCCGCGACGAGCTGCGCGAGGCGGGCGTGACACTGCTCTCGGCGGGGATCGACGAGGCGCCGGGCGTCTACAAGGACATCCGCCGCGTCATGGCCCTGCAGCAGGACCTGGTCGAGCCGCTGGCGACCTTCTCGCCCAGGCTCGTCAAGATGGCCCCCGACGGCGAGAAGCCCGAGGACTGAGCACCGAGCGCGGTCAGCGCCCCGCACATCCGCCGGCGAAGAGCGTCAGGAACGCGGAGACGTCGGAGAAATCGAACTGGCCCATGGGCGCCGCCAGGTCCGCGGCCGCCTCCATCGACGTGAACGCGGTCAGGAACGCCGAGATGTCCGAGAAGTCGAGCTGACCGAAGGGCTCGGCCAGGTCCGCCCCGTTGCACCCGGCGCCCGCGACCTGCACCTCGCCCGGCCCCGCGATGGTGTTCGTGAATGGGCCGTTGGGGCGGAAGCTCGCCCACTGGCTCGTGACCCAGATGTACGTCACACCCTCAAACAGCAGCTGGGAGAACGCGCTGGTGCCCTCGGGCACGTCGAACGGCGAGAACCCGTTGCCCAGGCCGTAGTCGTGGATGTTGGCGATGGGCTGGGTGTCGTCGAAGGCGTCCTTGTACAGGATCGTGAAGTGGTCGTCGCCCGAGGCGAGGACGCTCGTGAAGTCGTAGACGCCCGAGACGGAGACGGTGAACGTCAGGGCGTGGTAGTCCGTGGGCCCGAGCCCGGACACGCCCACGATCGAGAACGGGCGGTCCCAGCTGTTGCCCTGGCCGGTCGTGTCCGTGTACTCGAACTCGGCGTCGGCGCCGTCGGCGAGCAGGTGGACCATGCCGTCGCGGATCCCGGCGACGTACGGCGCGGGGGCGCCAGAGTCGAACGTGAGGGTCCAGTCCCCGTCGCCAGTGACGCCGGGCAGGCCCGTGAACCCGTCGGCGAGCGGGTAGTCGGCGATGGAGATCTCGCCGAACCAGGGCGAGGGCGACGCGGCGCCGGGCCCGCTCGGCGACTGGGCCGTGACGCCGAACTCGACGGACCAGGGGAACGTTCCCCCGCCGTTGTCCCGGACCACGCCGGTCCAGAGCCCGGACAGAGCGACGCCCGTGACCGGGCCGGCGACCCCTGAGAACGACACGACCGACGACGCGCCGGTGCTCGGGACGTCCACGTCCGGCAGGGGCGCCGAGGCGACGACCTCCGGGGCGGCGTGGGCGATGGACGCGCCGAGCGCGACGACGACTGCGGGCTTCAACATCTCAAGCTCCGGCCTGAAAAGGGATCTCTCTCGCGGGTCAGTCCCAGGTGTTCACGGTCCCGTTGTCCTTCGACGCCGCGGCCCGGACCTCGCCCGGGGCGTGGTGATCGGAGCGCCACGACTCGGGGTAGCTCTCGTCGTCGATGGCGAGGGCCGCCTTGGTGGGGAACATGGGGCGGAAGGTGTCGCACATGACGGCCAGCTCGTCCGTGTGCGTCTTGCCCAGCGAGGCCTCGACGGTGCCCGGATGGGGGCCGTGCGGGATGCCCTGCGGGTGGACGCTGATCGAGCCCGACTCGATGCCGCGGCGGGCCTTGTAGTTGCCCTCGACGTAGTACAGGATCTCGTCGGAGTCGATGTTCGAGTGGTTGTACGGCACCGGGATCGCCTCGGGGTGGAAGTCGAGCATCCGGGGGCAGAACGAGCAGATCACGAAGTTGTGACCCTCGAACGTCTGGTGGATCGGGGGCGGGAGGTGCACCTTGCCCACGATGGGCGCGAAGTCGTCGATGTTGAACGTGTAGGGGTAGTAGCACCCGTCCCAGCCGACGACGTCCAGCGGGTGGTACGGGTAGACGTAGCTGTGCACCTTGTCGCGGGCCTTGATGCGGACCTCGAACTCTCCCGCCTCGTCGAAGGTCATCGGCTCGGCCGGCGGGTGCAGGTCGCGCTCGCAGTACGGGGCGTGCTCGAGGAACTGGGCGGTCTTCTTGGAGACGTACCGCTTGGGCGGGAGGAAGTGGCTCGTGTTGCAGGTCTCGAAGCCGACGTACTTGCCGAACGGCATCTGCTTCTTCGTGTACCCGCCGAACGCCTCGTCGTCCGAGCCGTCATCGGGCCGCTCGTCGAACTCGATCTTGTAGATCGTGCCCTTGGGGAGGATGAGGTAGTCCTTGCGCTTGAACTTGACGGCGCCGAACATGGTGAACGCCGTGCCCGAGCCGTAGTGGAAGAAGAGGCACTCGTCGCCCTGGCCGTTCTTGAAGTGGTAGCTCATCTGCTCGGCGGGGTTGCAGATCGACATCTCGACGTCGGCGTTGCCGTAGAGCACGATGCGACCGGTGATGACGTCACCCTTGGGGTCCATGTGCTGCGTCTTGGCGTGGCGCATGCGCATGACGTCCTGCTCGACGTACTCGGGCTTGGTGCCGTAGAGCGTCTTCCAGCCCGTGACCTGCGTCGGGGGATGGATGTGGTACAGGGTGCTGGTGGGCCCGTCGAAGCCTTCGGTGCCGAAGAGCTCTTCTGAGTAGAGGGCGCCGTCGGGGCGCCGGAACTGGGTGTGCCGCGTCCGCGGGATCCTCCCGAGCGTGGTGTAGTACGGCATCGCGCGATTCCTCGTTCTTCCCCGAGCCGGCGCCGGCGCTCGGTCGAGCCCGCGCCGCCTGGGGAGGGCGTTGCAAATGCAGTGCTCAGCACATTCTACGCGGCCCGAGCGGGCGCCGAAAGCCCCGCGCCCACGCGCACCCGAACGTCCGATCACGCCCTCCGGGGCCCGCTTGCTAGGATCGCCGCGCCATGAAGCTGACCATGTTCCAGATCGATGCGTTCACCTCGTCCGTCTTCAAGGGCAACCCCGCCGCCGTCGTCCCGCTCGAGGCGTGGCTCCCCGATGAGACGCTCCAGGCGATCGCCGGCGAGAACAACCTCTCGGAGACCGCGTTCATCGCCCCCGCCCAGGGCGCCGACGCCGACTTCCACCTCCGCTGGTTCACCCCCGCGATCGAGGTCGCCCTGTGCGGGCACGCGACGCTCGCCACCGCCCACGCCCTCTGGGCCCACCTGGACCACGCGGGCGACTCGATCCGGTTTACGACCGAGCACTCGGGCGTGGTGAAGGTCGCCCGGGAGGACGACCTGATCGTGCTCGACTTCCCGGCGTACACGCTCACGCCGACCGAGGTCTCCACGCCCCTCGTCCGCGCCCTCGGGCGCCAGCCGACCGACGCGTTCATCGCGGGGCCGAAGCTGCTGACCGTGTTCGAGACCAAGCGGGACGTCGTGGAGATCGAGCCGGACTTCCGGGCGGTCGAGGATCTGGGCCATCTGGGCGTCATCGCGACCGCGCCCGGCTCGAAGCACGACTTCGTCAGCCGTTTCTTCGCGCCGCACGCCGGCATCGACGAGGACCCGGTCACCGGCTCGGCCCACTGCGCCCTGGCGCCCTACTGGGCCAGGCGGCTCGGGCGGAACGAGCTGTCGGCGCACCAGATCTCCAAGCGCGGCGGCGTGCTCCGCTGCGTGGACCACGGCGACCGCGTCCACCTCGCCGGGCGGGCCACGACCTATCTCGAGGGGAAGATCACGATCCCGGACTGACCCCGCTCACTCGCGGGCCGCCCGCGGGATCACGACCGGGCTGCGGTACCCGTCCCGGTCGTACGAGCGGACGCCGAAGAACCAGTTGTCCTTGCTCCGGTCGATGGTCGCCTCGGTGACGTTGCCGACGTCCTCGGCGTGCTCCCATTCGGGCGCCGTCGTCGCCCGCCAGACCACCTCGTACCCCGCCACGTCCGGCTCCGGGCTCGGGTCCCAGCGGAGGGTCGTGTCGTTGGTCAGCTCGGCGACGATGATCCGAGCGTTGGTCGGCTCGCTGGGGGCGTTGGCCAGGTGCACGATCGCCGCCGCGTTTAGGCGGGCGACGTCGGCCAGGTATTCCTCGTCCACGTGCTCGGCCAGATCGCCGAACTGCACGCCGCCCTCGGTCCGGACGTACTGGTGCTGGCGGTCGTAGTTCTCGTACACCTCGCAGAACCGCACCGCCGGGTAGCCGGCCTCGTTGAAACCAGTATGATCGCCCCCCCGCAGGAAGCGGTCCGGGCGGTAGACGAGCATCGGCTTGACCGCCAGGTCGTGCACGCGGGAGACCTCGGCGACGTACCGGGCCAGCTGGCGGCTGGCCGAGTCGCTCTCGGTCGCGTACGACCGGATCGTCGCCAGCGCCTGCGTCCCGCCCCGGGGGTCGGCCATCGCCGCGATCGGCAGTCCCTCGGAGAACACGCGGACCTGGTCGCGGGCCTCGCGGCCGCCGGGCCCCGTGGGGTCGCCCACGATGTCGTTGGAGAGCACGCCGCGGATGTCGAGCCCGGCGTCGCGGGCGGCCTTCGCGTGCGCCCGGGCGCCGTAGAGCCCCTGCTCCTCGCCCGCGACGGGCATGAGCACGACCGTCGAGTCCAGCCGTTGGCGCGAGAGGACGCGGGCCAGCTCCATGCAGACGGCCGTCCCCGACCCGTCGTCATTGGCGCCCGGCGCGTCGCCCTCGACGTCGTTGGCCTCCGAGTTCCGCGAATCGTAGTGCCCCACGACGTAGTACAGCCGCTCGCGGGCCTCGGGCATCGAGCCCGGGATGGTCATCTTGACGTTGACGACGTCCACCTGGTGGATGATCCGCCTGCCGTCGGGCTCAACGGTGTGCGTGTCGAACTCGACGCCGATCTCCTGGCCCCGCATGCGCCCGGCGGTGCGGGCGATCTCGTCGAACTCGCTCTTGATCCAGCGGCGGGCGGCGCCGATGCCCCGCGTGTCGCTCTCGGTCTCCGACAGCGTGTGCCTGGTCCCGAAGGCGGCCAGGGTGTCGATGTCGGCGCGGATCCGGGCGGGCGAGACCGCGGCCGTCACGTCGTCTACGTCGTCCATCAGGACGCGGCGCACCGCGTCGATCATCGTGCCCTTGCCCGCCATGCCCAGGGGCGCCGCCACGTGGATCGCCTCGCCGACCGGCATGCCGCCCCGCGTCGCCAGGTGCGTCGCCAGCAAAGCCGCCCCGCGCGTGCCCGACGCGCAGTGCATGAGCACGGGGCCCTCGCTCTTGCCGATCGCGTTGGAGACGCGCTCGACGTCACGGTCCGAGAGCGACGACGGGCTCAGGGGCACGTGCACGTACCGCATACCCAGGTCGCGGACGAGCCAGGGCTCGTCGTACCCGACGTACTTGGCCATCTCCTCGTCGCGGCGGAGGTTGATCACCGTCGTCCCGCCCATCTCGGCGAACTCGCGGACCGCGTCCTCGCTCGGCTGCTCGGAGATGTAGATCTGCCCGTGGCGCCGATCCCGGTCGATGGTCGCCGCGCCCTCGCGGAAGGTCGTGTCCGGCCCCGCCTTCTTCGAGTACGAGGACGCGCACCCGGACAGGAGCACGCACAGCAGGCCGGCGCCGATGAGTTGGGTCTTCATGCCCGGATGCTACACGCCCCCGGGCGTCGATCACAGGGGGTGGGCCGCCCCGCTCCTAGACTTGCCCGCGGCCGCGACCCGCCGCCGACCCCACCAGCACGAGGAGGCGCCATGCCACCGATGCACGACCAGGTCCTGACCCCCTGGCTCTACCGCCGCTGGCGTTTCGAGTTCCCCGCCGAGCTGCACCCGGCCGTCATCGAACGCCTCCGGGGCACGCCCGCCCGGTGCGCCGAGCTGGCCAAGCAGGTCGATCCCCCGCTGCTGACGCGCGCACCCGAGGGCGCCTGGTCCATCCAGCGCCAGATCGCGCACATCGCGGACATCGAGCAGCTCCTCACGCAGCGTCTCGACGCCTACGAGCGGGGCGTGCACGTCCTGCCGGCCGCGGACATGTCCAACGCCGACACGGTCACCGCGGACCACGACTCACGATCGATCGACAGTGTGCTCGCCGCCCTGCGCGAGCGCCGGGACAAGACCGTCGCCCGGCTGGAGGCCTACCCCCGCGACTTCTTCGCCCGCTCGGCGTGGCACGAGCGCCTGGGCATCCAGAAGCGCGTCGTGGACACGTGCGTCTTCTTCGCCGACCACGACGATCACCACCTCGCCCTCGCGGCCCATGTGCGCCGACTGCTCACGCGATGACGTGCCACTGACCCGACTTCGGGTCAGTGCAGACTCACCCCGCCGAACAATGACCCGCGGGCGGGTCAGTGGCACGACCACCAAGGCCTAGAGTCCCCCATGAGCACCCACCCCGGCCGCCGCCTCCGCGACCTCATGGACAAGGGAACCGTCGCCGCCCCCGGCGCCTTCAACGGCCTGGTCGCCCGGGCGGTCAGGCAGGCCGGCTTCGACGCCTGCTACGTCTCGGGCGCCGCGACGTCCGTCGCCGCGGGCGTGCCCGACGTCGGCATCCTTTCCCTCGACCACTTCGCCGGGGTCGTCCGCGAGGTCGCGCAGGGCTCGGGCTTGCCCGTCATCGCCGACGCCGATACTGGCTTTGGTGAAGAAGAGATGGTCCGCCGGACCGTGATCGAGTACCACCGCGCCGGCGCCGCGGGCCTGCACATCGAGGACCAGGTCTTCCCCAAGCGCTGCGGGCACCTCGACGGCAAGTCGCTGATCCCCAAGGACCAATCCGTCAGCCGCCTCGAATGGGCCGTCAAGGCCAGCAGGGACTGCTCGGGGGGTGACTTCATCGTCTGCGCCCGGACCGACGCCAAGGGCGTGGACGGGTTGGACGCGGCCATCGACCGGTCCAAGGCCTACGCCGCCGCTGGCGCCGACATGCTCTTCCCCGAGGGCCTGCACAGCGAGTCCGAGTTCGCCGCCTTCGCCGAGGCGATGAACACGCTGGGCGACAAGCGCCCGTACCTGCTGGCCAACATGACCGAGTTCGGCAAGACGCCGATCATCCCGCTGTCCCGCTTCGCCGAGCTGGGCTACGACTTCGTGATCTTCCCGGTCAGCACGCTGCGGACGGCGATGGGCGCCGTCACGCGGATGCTCGCCGACCTCAAGGCCATCGGCAGCGTCGCGGGCTCGCTGGACGCGATGCAGACCCGCCAGGAGCTGTACGACCTGGTCGGGTACACGCCGGGGGAGCCGTGGGAATACCCGTCGCCCGGATGAGCCCGGCCGCGCCCCTACAATCCCCTCCCCAGTTCCATCAGGAGGACCGATGAGCACCGAATCCCCCACCATGGCCAAGGGTCTCGAGGGCGTTGTCGCCGGCGAGACCGGTATCTGCAAGGTCGAGCAGCACGCCCTGATCTACCGCGGCTACGAGATCGCCGACCTCGCCGAGCACGCCTCGTTCGAAGAGGTCGCGTACCTGCTCCTGGTGGGGGAGAAGCCGACCGCGGGCCAGCTCAAGGCGTTCAACGACGAGCTGAAGGCCGAGCGGGGGCTGCCGGGCCACTTCCGCGATCAGCTCAAGCACGCCGGCGAGCTGGTCGGGAAGCAGCACGCGGTGCCGATGGACATCCTCCGCACCGCCGTCTCGGTGCTGGGACACTTCGACCCCGACTGCCAGGACAACTCGCCCGAGGCCAACCTCCGCAAGTCCAAGCGGCTGCTGGCCAAGATCCCGACCGTCATCGGGCACATGCAGAACGCGATCGACGGCAAGGACTTCGTCGAGCCCGACGACTCGCTCGACCACGCCGCCAACCTGCTCTGGATGATGACGGGGGAGAAGCCCAAGGCCGAGTACACGAAGGTGATGGACGTCAGCCTCGTGCTGTACGCCGAGCACGACTTCAACGCCTCGACCTTCACCAGCCGCGTCATCGCGGGCACTCTCAGCGACATGCATGGCGCCATCACGGGCGCGATCGCCTGCCTCAAGGGGCCCCTGCACGGCGGCGCCAACGAGGCCGCGATGGACATGCTCGCCGAGATCCGAAAGGACATCGGCCCCGACAACGACCCCGCCAAGATCAAGGCCTGGATGGACCGGGCGTTCGCGGAGAAGCGGAAGCTGATGGGCTTCGGGCATCGCGTGTACAAGAACGGCGACCACCGGGCGCCGATCCTGCACGGGCTCGGCCGCAAGGCCGCCGAGGCGAGGGGCGCCGAGTACGTCAAGCTGTTCGAGCTGGGCGAGGCGGTCCAGAAGATCATGGACGAGCAGAAGGGGATCTTCCCCAACGTCGATTTCCCGTGCGGGATGACGTACTACACGATGGGGATCCCGGTGCCGCAGTACACGCCGATCTTCGTCGCCTCGCGCGTCTCGGGCTGGTGCGCCCACGTCGCCGAGCAGCACGCCAACAACCGCCTCATCCGCCCGCGAGCCGCGTACACCGGGCCCGAGCTGCGGAAGTGGAACGGCTGACGCAACGCCGGCCCGGGGACGCCGAACAATCGCCGTGGTAGGCTCGGCCCGCCCTCTGGCGGGGAACACCCATGATCCAGATCCACTGCGACAACTGCGAGCGGCTCCTCGAGCTGGATGATGAGCAGGCGGGCGAGAAGATCGCCTGCCCGTACTGCGGCGACATCAACCGCGTGCCCGCCGAGGGCGCGGGCGACGCGGCCCGGGCGCCCAAGAGCGCCGCCGCCGCCCCAAAGGGAGACCGAGCCGCGGCCGCCGGCTTCCCGCCCGACTCGGGCCCCGAGCAGACCGTCCGCAAGCTCCGGCCGGCGTTGTTCCGCGCCCGCCCGATCCTGTTCTCGGTGGTGCTGCTCGTGCTCATCGCCGGCGGGGTCGGCGTCATCTACGGCCTGGTCCAGGACCGGGCCTGGATCTGGATCCTGGGCCTGCTGGGGGCCGCCGCCGCCCTGCTCGTGATCGCCTACTGGTGGCTGCACACGATGTCGGCCGCCCTGGTCGTGACGAACAAGCGGACGATCCAGAAGAAGGGCCTGCTGGCCCGGTCCTCGTCCGAGGTGGTCCACGACAACATCCGCAACATCCAGATCGACCAGACCTTCTGGGAGCGGCTCTGGGGCGTGGGCTCGATCGGGATCTCCAGCTCGGGTCAGGACGGGATCGAGGTCCAGATGGCCGACCTCCGGGCCCCCGATGAGATCCGCAAGATCATCGACCTGTACCGCCCCCTCTGAGCCGGCCACGGGGCCGGGGCCCGGGACTGGACGCGGCGGGCAAAACCGGATTCAATAGCGGCCTGCGAGCGAGCCGATCACTCACGCGGAGAGGGGCAGGAGGCCCGGACGCGCCATGAGCATGCCATTCCTCCGAAAGCTGCGTCTGCGAGTCCTGGCGATCCTCGTCGCCGGCGGGCTTGCCGTCTTTGGGCTGGTCTCGATGGTGTCCCTGCCGGCCCTGCCCGTGCTGGGCGTCGCGGTCGTCGCGGCCGCCGTCGTCGTCCACCGCGTCACGGCCCGGCTCTCGCACCCGACCTGTCACGGCTGCGGGCACGACCTGACCGGCGTCCCGGGTGACTCCATCGGGGTCGTCTGCCCCGATTGCGGCTCGGTCAACCTCCCGCTCCGGGCTCCCGGCGACGACCGCCGCAACGCCTAGCGGCGCCCTGATCGCACACCCGCCAAAACGAGAAAGCGGCCGATCCGTGGATCGGCCGCCTCGCGGTGCTTCGGGTTGACGCCGAGGGGATTACTCCTTCGACGTCGTCTTCTTCTTGGTGGTCTTCTTGGTGGTCTTCTTCTTGGCCGGCGCCTTCTCGCCGGCGTCGGCGCGCATCCGCTCGTTGAACTCGTCGACCGGGACCTCCTCGATCTCGGCCTGGGCGACGATCGCGTCCATGGTCTTCTGCTCACGCACCTGCTGCACGAGCATGTTCACGCGGCCCGACGAGATCAGCTCCTGGCGGAGCTTCTCGGGACGCTCGCCGCGCTCGGCGGCCATCTGGGCGATCCGGCCGTTGACCTCCGCCTCCTCGATCCCGACCTGCAGCTGCTCGGCCGCCTTGTTCATGATGAAGAACAGCTTCAGCTCCCGGGCCGCCTCGGCGCCGCTGGCCTGACGCAGCTCGGCGATGTGCTCCTCGATCTCCTGCTGGTCCACGCCCCGGGACATCAGCTCCATGCGGCGGCGCTCGAAGTTGCGGTACGCCTGCTGGGCCGTCAGACGCTGCGGCAGATCGAACTCCGTGTTCTCCCCCAGGAACTTGGCGACTTGCTGGCGCATGACGGCGTGCTGCTGCTCGACCGCCCGCTCCTGCACCCGGGCCTCGATGCCCTGGCGGAGCTGGTCCTCGCTGTCGAGGCCGAACTTCGCGATCACGTCCGTCAGGGGCGCCGGGATGATCCGGTCCACGCGCTCGACGTCGAACGTGACCTCCAGGTCGGCGCCGCGCACGTCCTCGATCTCGTGCCCCTCGGGGCCCTTGACCTTGATCGTCACGGTCTCGCCCGGCTTGGGCTTGCCGAGCTGCTTCTCGAAGTCCTCGACCACGACGCCGAGGATCATGCCCTTGCCCTCGTCCTTCTTCTCGGGCACGCGGATGACGGCGCCCTGGATGTCGTGGAAGACCTTCTCCTCGCCCTTCACGTCGGCCTTCATCACGCCGTGGCCCGTCAGGTAGTCGCCCGGCTCGGGCGAGTCCTGCTCCTCGAGCGAGCCCTCGTTGATGCAGAGCTTCTCGATCTCCTCGTCAACGAGCCCCGTCGGCGCCTCGGCCGACGGCTTGAGGATCTTGATCCCCTCCAGCCCCGGGAGCTCGAAGTCGGGCATCACCTCGACCTCGACGCTGAACGTGTAGGGCTTGCCCTCCTCGAGCTCCGACTCCTCGAAGCCCTCGGCCGTCGGCTCACCGATCACTTTCAACTCGTTGGCCTCGACCGCCTCGGCGTACGCCCCGGACATGAGCTGCCGCTTCGTCTCGTCGCGGACCGCCGGCCCGAACCGCTTCTCCAGGAGCCGCCTCGGGGCCCGGCCCTTGCGGAATCCGGGGAGCGCCGCCTCGTGCATCAGGGCGTCGAGCGAGTCGCCCAGCTTGGAGTCCACGACATCCGAGGGCACCTCGACGCTGATCCGCTTGCGGCACGGGCCCGCGTCCTCCACCGACACCTTGTTCGCCGACTCCGAAACTCCCAGGTCCGTCATGACTCGAGTCTCCGCGCGTGTGAGAAAGACGCCGACGCCCCAGGACGCGCCCCAGACCAGCGCCGGCGAGGGGAGATCGTAACCCCCCGCCCCGCCGAGACCACCAAACCGCGGATCACCCCGGGCGCCGGGCCCGCCAGCCCGAGAACCACCTGAGAGGTCCCGGGAGCCGGCGCAGAGAACCGCTGGCATCTCTCATTCCCCCGCCGTCCTTCCGCCCCCAGGCCGGATCTGGTAGCGTCGAGGCGGCAAACGGAGGAGCCATCCCCATGAGAACCCGAACAGCGATCGCCGCCGTCGCGGCACTCGCCGCGTCCCTCTTCGTCTCGCCCGCCCTCGCCGGCCCCGAGTGGGAAGAGGGGGCCCAGGACGCGGGCAGCCTGCCAGGCGACGCACAGACCGCCCGCGGCTTCAGCCCGCTGTCCCACATCGGGGGAGACCTGAACGGCACGCTCCTGAGCCTCGGCCAGCCCGGCGGCGCCGACTTCCAGGACATGTTCCTCATCGGGATCCGCGACCCCGAGAACTTCACGGCCACCACCCTCAACGGGCTCGGCGGCTTCGCACAGTTCGACGCCGACCTCTACCTCTTCGACGGCAACGGCCTCGCCCTGCTGGCCAACCTCGCCACCGAGGAGCCCGGCCGCGACCCGCTCATCCTCCCCATGGCCACCGACGGCACGGAGCAGGTGGTGCCGTACAAGGGCCGCTTCCTGCTCGCCATCGTCGGACGCCCGTCCGCGCCCCGCTCGCAGCAGGGCGACAGCCCCATGTACAACTTCGCCGACCCGTTCGAGGTCTCGGGGCCCGACGGCAACGGCGGCGCCTTCCCCATCGACGCCTGGAACGGCTTCGGCGAGACCGGCCAGTACCTCATCGCCCTCACCGGCGCGACGCTCATCCCCTACGGCTGCAACCCCGCCGACATGGCCCCGCCCTTCGGCGTCCTCGACTTCTCCGACGTCGTCCAGTTCCTCAACTACTTCTCACAGGGCGACCTCATCGGCGCCGACCTGGCCGCCCCTTTCGGCAACCTCAACTTCGCCGACATCATCATCTTCCTGAAGGCCTTCGCCGGGGGCTGCAACGGCGCGAGCGACTAGCCCGCCAGCGCCGCCCGCGCGCGCCGGACGAGCGTGTCGTCCTCGGCCCGCCACTCGCCCAGGATCCGCAGCGCCAGGCCCGCGGCCGACGCCGCCTCCTCCCGCCGCCCCAGCGCGTTGAGCGCCTCGGCGTGGACGATCTCGGCCTCGGCGACCTGCCAGTGCTCGGCCCCCAGCCGTCGTCGCAGCGCGGGAAGCGCCGCCTCGACCATCGACAACGCCCGGTCGGCCTCGCCGTCGGCGAGCGTGTACCTGGCCAGCAGCACCCGCGCCCGCACCAGCTCCGGGTAGTCCGCCTCGTGCAGGCCCGCGAGCACGCGGATCGCGCCCTCGCACAGCGCCCTGCCCTCGTCCCGGTCGGAGCCGCTCGAGAGCAGCGCGCTCGACAGCTGCAGCGCCGTCAGCGCCTCGGACCGCCGATCCGGGTGGACGCGCTTGATCGCCAGCGACTCCCGCAGCAGCCGCACGCCCTCCTCGTGCTCTCCGACCGAGTCCAGGCACGAGCCCAGCTCCGACGCCACGCGGGCGACGCGCCAGTCGTTGGGCACGTTCTTCGAGCGGATGATGTCCAGCGCCTCGCGGAGCAACTCGATCGCCTCGCGTGCGCGGCCGGTCTCGGTGAGCAGGTGCCCGTGGCCCAGGAGCGCGTTGGCGATGTCCGCGTCGTTGGCGGGCAGCAGGGCCCGCCGCACCCGGACGACCTCCTCGCGCAGCCCCTCGGACTCCTCGAACTTGCCCGCGGCGTGGAGCGTCGCGGCCAGGTGGTGCGTCGTCCGGGCGGTGTCCAGGTTGTCGGGCCCGAACAGCCGCCGCCGCATCGCCAGCGCGTCGCGGTACACCACCTCCGCCTCGTCGAGCTTCGCCCGGAACCAGAGCACCCGTCCCAGGTTGTGCATCGCCGACGCCAGCTCGGGCGAGTCGCCCGTCCCGATCTGCCGGTGCAGCCGCAGCGCCTCGCGGAGCTCGCGCTCGGCGTCCTCCCAGTCTCGCTCGCCCAGGAACGCCAAGCCCAGGCTCGTCCGCACCGGCGCCTCGTACCTCGGGTAGTCGCCCAGCTGCTCGTCCACCCGCTCGGAGATCAGCCGCAGCTGATCGCTGGTCTCCAGGACCGCCCCGGCGCCCTCCTCCCGCGTCTCGTACTCGATGGCCCGCATGAAGTCGAGGGCGACCTGCATCCCCTTGCCCGACCCCCGCGCCTCGGCCGCCCGGATGCTCGACTTGTACCCGAACCACACGCCCACGAGCCCGAGCGCCAGCAGCGCCGCCCCCACCGCGATCGGCGCCTTCCGGCGCATGACGTACCGCGTCGCCAGGTACAGCCGCTCGCCCTCCCGCGCCCGCACGGCCTCGCCCGAGAGCGACCGCTGCAGCTCCTCCCGCAGCGCGTGCACCGACTGGTACCGCCGCGCGGGGTCCCGCTCCAGCGCCCGGCGCAGGATGGCGTCCAGGTCGCGGCTCACCGCCGGGTTCACGCTCGAGGCCCTCGGCGCGTCCCGTTCGGTCACGGCCCTCACCGATTCGGCAAGCGACATCCCCTCCAGGTTCCCGGGCCGGCGACCGGTCAGGCACTCGAAGAGCATCACGCCGAGGGCGTACACGTCCGCCCGCGTGTCCACCATCTCGGGCAACGAGCCGAGCTGCTCGGGTGCCGCGTAGGCGAGCGTGCCCACGAAGTCGCCCGTCTTCGTCGTCCCCTGCTTGGTCCCGGCGAGCTTCGCGATGCCGAAGTCCAGCACGACCGGGCGCCCCTCCGACGTGACCAGCACGTTGCCGGGCTTGAGGTCCCGGTGGATGACGCCCAGGCGGTGCGCGTAGGCGATCGCCTCGCAGATCGGGAGGAACAGCCGGACGACCGCCGTCGCCTGCTCGCCCGTGCTCGGCGCCCCGCCGCCGCACAGCTCGCGGCACGACTCGTCCAGCCGCACGCCGTCGACCAGCTCCATCGAGACCCACCGCCGCCCGCGCTCGGTCCGCCCGCTCTCGTGGACGGTCACGATGTTGGGGTGGCGGAACTGGGCGACCAGCTCGACCTCGCGGTCGAACCTCGCCTGCTCGGTCTCCGAGGCCAGCGCCCCGTCGAGCATGAGTTTGACCGCGACGTCCCGCTTGGTGCTCTGCTGGTGGGCCGCGAGCACGACGCCCTGCCCGCCCCGGTAGATCTCCCGGTCCAGCCGGTAGCCGGGGATCCGCTCCTCGAGCGCGACGGCGCTCTCGGTGCTCGTCCGCAGCGCCTCGCCCAGCTCGGCCAGCAGGTCGTGCTCGCCCCGCAGCGCCTCGAGACGAGCCCGCAGCTCCGGGTCCGCCTCGACCGCCGCCTGGAGCCCGGGGTCGGTCAGCTCGCCCGACGCGAGCGCCGCGAGCGTGTCGTCGCCCACCGGCCCGTGACCCGGTGCGCCCACGCTCACTCCTCCTCGTCGTAGACCGCTTCGATCTTCAGCACGACGTCGCGGAGGCGCTGGGCCACGCGGCTCTTGGCCCGGTACACGTCCTGGGCGCTCAGCCCCATCTGCTCGGCCACCTCCGGCGCGCTCTTGCCGTCACGCGCCAGCATCTCGAAGATCTGGATCGACTGGTCGCTCGTCTTGCTCACCTTCCGCAGCTCGTCGATCGCCTGGAGCAAGACCGCCCGCCGGCGCTCGGCCTCCCACGCGTCCGAGGCCGTCCGCTCGTCGGGCATCCCGCCCAGGCGGGTCACGCCGACCTCCTCCTTGCGGACCGCCCTGGCCCGGTACTGCTGGGCGACGCGGGTCCGCAGGATGGTCAGCAGCCACGATCGGAGCCGCCCCCGCTCCCGGTCGTACTTGTTCTGGCGGTACTCGCGGACGAAGGCGGCCAGGGTCTCCTGGGCGGCGTCCTGGGCGTCGGCCTCGCTCAAGCCGAGGCGCCTGGCGACGCCGATCAGGATGGGCACATACCGCCCATAGAACGACGCCCACGCCTCGGCGTTGTCCACGTCGTGCAGCCCCTGCAACAGAGCCGTGGTTGTCCGCGTCTGGTCGTACATCCGGGCCGCCGCAAAGCCCTCCCGGGCCCATTGTACGTTCCCCGGCTAAGGCGCCCACCCTATCGGTTCGCGGGCCCGCCCCGGGCTTATCATCGCCCCGAAAGGCCGGAGTGGCGGAACTGGCAGACGCGGCGGATTCAAAATCCGCTGGCCGAAAGGTCTTGGGGGTTCGAGTCCCCCCTCCGGCATTACGCCTCGAGCGCCCCGCCGCCCGCCAGCGCCCGCGCGCATTGGATCAGCCCGAGGTGCGAGTACGCCTGCGGGTGGTTGCCCAGCCCGCGCCCCGTCTCCGGGTCGTACTCCTCGGGCATCAGGCCCGTCGGGCCGGCGCACGCGGTGTACCGCTCGAACAGCGCCTCGGCGTCCGCCCGCCGCCCCACGAGCAGGTAGCTGCGGATCAGCCACGACGTGCACAGGTGGAACCCGCCCTCGGCGCCGGGCAAGCCGTCGTCGGAGTGGTACCGCCAGACCGTGCCCCCGCAGAGCAGCGTGCGCTCGACCGCCTCGACCGTCGCCGCCAGCCTCGGGTCGTCGCCCGGGACCAGGCCGCAGAGCCCGACCTGCAGCGCCGCGGCGTCCGCGTCCTCGCCGCCGTAGTAGCCCGCGAAGTACCGCTTCTCGGGGTCCAGCCCCCGCTCGACGATGTCCGCCGCGATCTCGTCGCGGAGCGAGGCCCACTCGGGGCGCTCGACGCCCGCGAACTCCTCGGCGATCCGCGCCCCCAGCCTCGCCGTCTGCCAGCACATGACCTTGGAGTGCACGTGGTGGCGCTTCTCTGTGCGGACCTCCCAGATGCCGTGATCGGGCTCGTGCCACCTGGCCCGCACCGCCTCGACCATCGCCTGCACGAGCCTCCAGTGCTCGGCAGACAAGGGCGCCCCCCACACGACCAGCTCGTGGATCAGCTCGACGACGGGCCCGAACACGTCCAGCTGCAGCTGCCTGGACGCGGCGTTGCCCACCCGCACCGGGCGGCTGCCCGCGTACCCGCTCAGCTCCGAGATCTCCGCCTCGGGCCCGAGGTGGTTGCCGGTGACCGTGTAGAGGGGCGCGAGCCGGTCGGGCGAGGGCTCGCGCTCGACCACACCCAGCAGCCAGTCGAGCAGCGCCATCGCCTCGCCCATCGAGCCGAGGCGGACGAGCGCCATCGCGGCCATCGCCGCGTCCCGGGGCCAGCAGTACCGGTAGTCCCAGTTCCGCACGCCGCCGATGCACTCTGGCAGGCTCGTCGTCGCCGCCGCCGCGATCGCGCCCGTCGGCCCGTAGCACAGGGCCTTGAGCGCCAGCGCGCTCCGCTTGACCAGCTCGGGCTCGACCCCCGGCAGCCGCAGCTGCGCCGCCCACGACGACCAGATCGCCGCGGTCTGGTTCGACCGCACGCTCTCCTCGACCACCGCCGGGCTCAGGGCGCCGGTCCCGTACCGGAGGACGAGGCGGACCGGGCTGCCGTTCAGCTCCACCTCGGCCCGGGCCGTGTCGTGGTCGCCCTCGCGGACGATCTCCCACTCGATCTCGGGGCTGCGGAGGACGACCGGGTCGAAGCTGTCGTCGATCGTCAGCCCGCCGTCCTTGTGTGACAGCCGCGTCGGCACGCGCCCGAAGTCCAGCCGCGGCGCGAACTCGATCTTCACGCGGCCCGTGCCCTCGATGGTGCGCACCAGATCGGTCCGTCCGGCCCGCTGGATCGACCGCCCGCCCGAGCAGTCCAGGTAGTCCACGACCCGGACGCCGCCCCAGTCGGTGCACAGGTGGAAGGTGTCGCCCTGGTAGGACTGGGTCGGCGACCCCGCGTCCGCCGCCGGCTCGATCGAAAAGTAGCCCGCGGCCGGCCCGCCGAGCATCTCGGCGAACACCGCCGACGAGTCGATCCGCGGCAGGCACATCCACACGATCCGGCCCCGGGGCGAGACCAGCCCGATCGTCCGGTGGTCGCTCAGCAGCGCGTGGTCCTCGATCGGGGTCGCCTGGGCGCCCGCGGCCCACTCGCCCCGCAGCTCGGCCAGCCGCGCCAGCGTCCGCGCGACCTCGTCCACATCGTCCACCCGCAGGCGCGCCGCCGTCTCCCCCTCGCCCACCTTGATCCCGATGTCGGGCCCGCCCAGCGTCGCGAACGCGTCCTCATCGGTCACGTCGTCGCCGACGAACACGACCACGCCCGCGCCGACGCGCTGGCGGATCGTCGCCAGCGCCGCGCCCTTGTTGGTCTCGACGACCGAGAGTTCGACGACCTCCTTGCCGTGCTTGACGCTCACGCCCGGGAGCATCGCCGGCCCGGACTCGACCGCGGCCCGAGCCCGCGACGCGTCCTCCCGGGACGCGCGGCGGTAGTGCAGCGCGACGCTCGCCGGCTTCTCCTCGATCTCCAGCCCGGCGCCCGTCGCCGCGATCTCGCCGAGCTCCCGCGCGACCCGCAGCCGCAGCGTCCTCAGGTCCTCGGGCAGCGAGCGTGCGAAGTCCGGCTCGAACTCGCTGCCGTGGCTGCCGACCAGCATGATCCCGTCGGGCGCCCCGGTCAGGCGATCAAGGTCGGCCAGCGATCGGCCCGAGATGATCGCGACACGCGTGCCCGGCATCGACGCCAGGGCCCGCAGCGCCACCATCGACTCGCGGACCGGCGTCGCCTCCGACGGGTTCTCGACGATCGCCGAGAGCGTGCCGTCGTAGTCGCTGGCGACGAGCAGGGTCCCCGCGCCCGCGGCCGCCCGGAGCCTCTCCTCAAGATCCGTACGCGGGCTCATGTCGCTGTGCGTCCTTCCCTGGCGCGTGCGAGAGTTCGTCGAGGAACGAGTCCGCCCACCGGTACACGTCGTGGCGGATGATCGTCCGGCGCAGCGCCTTCATCCGCCGCGCGCGCTCATCCTCGCTCATCCGCAGCGCCATGTCCAGCGCCGCCGACATCCCGTCGATGTCGTACGGGTTCACGAGCATCGCCTGGCGCAGCTCGAGGGCCGCGCCGGCGAACTCGGAGAGCACCAGCGCCCCGTCCTCCCCGGGCCTGGCCGCGCAGAACTCCTTGGCGACCAGGTTCATCCCGTCCCGGAAGGGCGTGACCATCATCACGTCGGCCGCCATGTACGCCGCGACCAGCTCGCGGAACGGCAGCCCCCGGTAGAGGTAGTACACCGCCGCGTTCCCGCCCGTCGCGAACCGGCCGTTGATCCGCCCGACGTGCTCGTCCACGGCCCGCCGCAGGTCCGCGTACTCGCCCACCGACTCGCGGGACGGGACCGCCACCTGCATCAGGACGACCTCGTCGGCGCTGGCCCGGCGCGTCTCGAGCAGGTCCTCGAACGCGCGCAGCCGCACGTCGATCCCCTTCGTGTAGTCCATCCGGTCGACGCCCAGGACGATCCGCCGCCCGCCCAGGCTCTGGCGCAGCTGCGCCGCCAGCTCCGCGGTCTCCGGCTCGCGGGCCATCGACTCGATCGCCCCGGTATCGATCGAGATCGGGAACGCCTTGCACGCGATCCTGCGACCCTCGTACTCGAGCTGGAAGTCCGAGCCGGACGCGGTCGTGAACTGCCGCGCCGCTCGCGAGAAGTTCTGCGCCGAGAGCTTCGTGTGGAACCCGATCACGTCCGCGCCCAGCAGCCCCTCGAGGACCTGGCGCCGCCACGGCATCTTCGCGAACAGCTCCTCCGGCGGGAACGGGATGTGCAGGAAGAACCCGATCCGCGCGCCCGGCGCCATCTCCCGGATCATCGCCGGCGCCAGCTGCAGCTGGTAGTCGTGCACCCAGACGTCCGCGCCGTCCCCCGCCGCCTCCGCGGCCTCCCGCGCGAACCGCTCGTTCACCTCGCGGTATGGCCACCACCATCGGCGATGGAACCTCGGGAACC
Organism: Phycisphaerales bacterium; assembly: GCA_041987545.1. Taxonomy (GTDB): domain Bacteria; phylum Planctomycetota; class Phycisphaerae; order Phycisphaerales; family UBA1924; genus JAJRXR01. The sequence goes on from JBHIWH010000002.1 coordinate 263,791, forward strand.
GGATCGCGTCGTGGTACAGGGGCCAAAGCGTCTCGTTGCTGAACCCGTAGTAGAACGAGTCCAGGTCGTCCCGGCTCAGCCCGATCGGGCGGATGCGCATGCCGTCGTGGTCGAACGCGTCGGTCGCGGCGTCCTCGGCCTCGTCGGACGCGGTCCCGTTCCAGCCGACCCACTCGCCGCCGCGCTCACGCAGGACGGGCGCGATCGCCGAGACCAGGCCCCCCGGGCTCGTCTCCCAGCGGGCCGAGTCCCCGTCGCCGACCCGCCTGACCGGGAGCCGGTTCGCGACGACGACGAGGCGCCGCCGCCCCCCCGCCTCTTCGTGCTGCGCGCTCATGACGCCTCCGTGCCGGGACTCCGACATGGAACCCTAAGGCCCCATCGGCGCCGGGACGCGACGACCCGAATCTTCCCCGCATCTGGGGCCGGCTACGCGGCGAGCCCGCCCGCCTACCCTTCGCCCCGGCCCGATAGTCGCCGACAACCCCGCCCCCGGAGCCTCCCGATGAGCGAGAATCAGCCCAACCAGCAGCAGGTCCAGGTCCGCTTCGACGAGTCGAAGATGACCACCACCTACGCCAACACGATCCGCACCAACCCCGTCGGCGACGAGATCGCCTTCGACTTCGGGTTCAACATGCCCGTGCAGGGCCCGAACAACCAGCCGACGGTCGTCGTGTACTTCGGCTCGCGCGTCATCATGAACTGGCCCGCCGCCAAGCGACTCGCGATGCAGCTCGGCGCCGCCGTCCGCCAGTACGAGGAGCGCAACGGCGAGATCCAGCTCGACGCCGGGCGCCAGGCCCCGCCGCCGGCGCCGCCCGCCGAGGGTTGAGCGGGCATCGGCCGACGGGATACGCCCCCGGGCGCATCCGTGGGGCACGGGGGCGGAGCGCGAGCACGCGCCCGCGGCGCCGCGTTCACTGACACGGAGACCCCACGCGTATGCCGACCGAAACGAGCGAGCTTCAGGGACTCGTCGAGACGCACGCCGCCCCCATGCGCGCGCTGACGACCGCCGTCGAGCGGGTCGTCGTCGGCCAGTCCGCCATGGTCACGGGCCTGCTCACGGGCCTGCTCACCGGCGGGCACGTTCTGCTCGAGGGTGTGCCGGGCCTGGCCAAGACGCTGACCGTCTCGACGCTGGCCAAGGGCCTGCACGCCGACTTCTCCCGCATCCAGTTCACGCCCGATCTGCTGCCCGCCGACGTCGTGGGCACGCTCATCTACTCGCCCAAGGACGGCACGTTCACGCCCAAGAAGGGCCCCGTCTTCGCCAACATCGTCCTGGCCGACGAGATCAACCGGGCGCCCGCCAAGGTCCAGTCCGCCCTGCTCGAGGCGATGCAGGAGCGGGCGGTCACCATCGGCGACGCGACCCACCGGCTCGACGACCCCTTCCTCGTCCTGGCGACCCAGAACCCGATCGAGCAAGAGGGCACCTACCCCCTGCCCGAGGCGCAGGTGGACCGGTTTATGCTCAAGCTCCGGATCGGCTACCCGTCCAAGGACGAGGAGCGGCGGATCGTGGACCGGATGGCCGCCAGCGCCCCGCCCGTGGACATCGAGCCGGTCGTCACGCTCGACGAGGTCCGGGCGTGCCGCTCGATCGTGGACCGCGTGCACCTAGACGAGCGGCTCCGCGACTACATCATCGAGATCGTGCACGCGACCCGCGAGCCCGGTGAGCACGATCTGAAGATCGCCCGCCTGATCGAGTTCGGCGCCTCGCCCCGGGCCTCGATCGCGCTGGCCCAGGCCAGCCGTGCCCGCGCGTTCCTGGAGGGCCGGGCGTTCGTCACGCCGACGGACATCAAGTCCGTCGCGCCCGACGTCCTGCGGCACCGCGTGGTCGTCAGCTACGAGGCCGAGGCCGAGGACGTCACGAGCGACGACGTCGTGCGCACCATCCTGGACCACGTCCCGACGCCGTAAGGAGGGCCGCTCGTCATGCTCACCGAGGAGCTGATGCGCGAGGTCCGGCGCCTGGAAGTCCGGGCCCGCCGCCGCGTCGACGAACTCTTCGCCGGGGAGTACCACTCCGCGTTCCGCGGCCAGGGCGTCGAGTTCGCCGAGGTCCGCGAGTACGAGCCGGGCGACGACGTGCGCTCTATCGACTGGAACGTCACCGCCCGGACCGGCCGCCCGTTCGTCAAGCGCTTCGTCGAGGAGCGGCAGCTCTCGGTCGTGATGGTGCTGGACCTGAGCGCCTCGACGATGTTCGGCTCGGGCGACAAGCCCAAGGCCAGGCTCATGGCCGAGATCAGCGCCGTGCTCGCCCTGGCCGCGTCACGCAACGCCGACCGCGCGGGCCTGCTGACATTCTCCGACCAGGTCGAGCTGTTCCTGCCGCCCCGCAAGGGGCGGACACACGTGCAGCGGCTCATCCGGGAGGTCCTGGACGCCGAGCCCCGGGGGCGGGGCCGCGCCCTGCCCGACGCGCTGGCCATGCTCCGCCGCGTGCTCTCCAGGCACAGCATCATCTTCCTGGTCTCCGACTTCCTGGACGACGACCCGGGCGCCGACGCCGAGCCGGATTGGGAGCTGCCCCTCCGCCTGCTCGCCCGGCGCCACGACGTGACCGCGCTGCGGGTGACCGACCCGCGCGAGCTGGATCCGCCCCGGCTGGGCCTCGTCGAACTGCACGACCCCGAGACCGGACGCCGCGTGCTGGCCGACACGGGCAGCCGCGCGGTTCGTCGGCGCCACCGCGCGCTGATGGTCGACGCCGAGGCGCGGCTGGAGCAACGCCTCCGCCGATCCAAGGTGGACCTGGTCCGCCTCTCGACCGACCGCCCGTTCGTGGACGACCTGCACGCGTACTTCCGCCGCCGCGAGGGAGGGCGCCGAGCGGGATGAACGCGAAGATCGCACAGCCAACCCGCCTCGTCGCCGTCGCACTGCTCGCGCTCGCGTGTGTGCTCGCGCCCGCGTGCTCGGGCGTGTCGGGGGCCGACGAGCCCGAGCCGGCCGTCAAGACCGAGGCGGAGCTTGGCCCGGTCGCCGTCGCGGTCTGGGCCGACGCGACCGAGCTCCGGGCCGCCGACCGCCTCGGCGTGGTGGTCGAGGTCGCGTGGGACACCGGCTCGAGCGTCGGGCCGTTGGAGTTCCACGTCGAGCGCGCCGGGTGGACCGTGGTCTCTCGCGCCGAGGGCACACCCGAGCGCCGGGCCGATGGTCGCCTTGCATCGACGACCCGCTTCACGCTCGAGCCCTTGCTGCCGGGCCAGTATGAGCTCCCGCCCGCCTCGGTGTCGTGGAGCACGCCCGACGGCGCTTCGGGGATCACGCAGACCGAACCGTTGGCCGTCACCGTCGAGCCGCTGCTCGACGAGTCGGCCGACCTGCTCGCCCTCGCCGCGGACCGCGAGCCCCCACCCCCACCGCCCGCCGAGGCGCGGCCGCCCGCGTGGGTGTTCGCCGCGGCGGGCGCGGCGATTGTGGCGGTCATCGCGACCGTGGTCGTCGGCGCCTGGTCGCTCGCGCGTCGGTCACCGGGCGAGGCGAGCCCGCTCCGCGATCGACTCCGCGCGCTCGAGGCCGCGCTCGCCGACCCCGAGACGCCCACCGGGCGCATCTGTGACGCCGCCGCCGCGACGATGCGGGCCGCCCGATCCGGAGCGAACCCCGAGACGGACGCGCTGCGCCGAAGTCTCGACGAGGCCCGCTTCGCCCCGACGCCGCCGGATCCGAAGACCGCCCGCTCGCTCGGGTCCCGGGCGCTCGAGTTGACGCGCGCCTCCCTCTCCCCGGGGGTGGCGCCGTGACCGAGATCGACCGCTTCGCCTGGCCCTGGCTGTTCGCGCTGCTCGCGGTGATCCCCGTGCTCGTCGCGGTGTGGACGCTGCGGCGGGCGCCGGGCGTGCTGTACTCGGCGACCCCCGCCGCCGCCGCCACCGGCCGGACCCTCCGCGCCCGCGTCGCCTGGCTGCCCGCGCTCTTCCGGCTGATCTGTCTCTCGCTGCTCGTCGTCGCGCTGGCCAGGCCCCAGGCGATCGACACGCAGACCAGCCGCACGACCGAGGGCGTCGCGCTCCAGCTCGTCCTCGACCGCTCGGGCTCGATGGACGAGGAGCTGACGATCATCGACGGCCAGCGCGTCCGGCGTCTCGACGCGGCCAAGGAGGTCCTGTCCGAGTTCATCGTCGGCAACGGCGACGACCTGGCCGGGCGTGAGGGCGACCTGCTCGGCCTGATCGCCTTCGGCTCTTACGCCGACACGATCGCCCCGCTGACCCAGGACCACGAGCCGATCATCGAGCTGCTCGCCGAGGTCGACGCCTCGCGCATCCGCGAGGAGCGGGGTACCGCGATCGGCGACGCGCTGGCCCTCGCCTCGGCCCGCCTCGCCGGCGCCGAGCGGTCGCTGGCCGAGGAGAAGGGCTCGTCCGACTTCACGCTCCGGGGCAAGGCCATCGTCCTCCTGACCGACGGCGAGAACACCGCCGGCTCAACCGACCCCCGCGACGCGGCCGCCCTCGCGGCCGCCCTGGGCATCCGCGTGTACGCGATCGGCATCCGCGGCGGCGTCCAGCGCGGCTTCTTCCGCACCCAGTCCATCGACGAGGGACTGCTGACCGACATCGCCGAGACCACCGGCGGCCGTTTCTGGGCCGTGGACTCGGGCGACCAGCTCCGCGAGATCTACACCGAGATCGACACCCTCGAGAAGACCGAGATCCGCGTGGACGCGATGACCGCGTACCGCGAGCTGTTCACGCCCTTCGCCCTGGCCGCGCTGTGCTGCCTGGTCGGCGAGGTGCTCCTGAGAACCACGTGGCTCAGGAGGCTCCCGTGAACGACGCGGCGGTCACGCTCACCGACTCGTTCCGGCTCGCCGCCCCCGCGTGGGCGCACGCGCTGTGGGTCGCGCCGGCGCTGGCGCTGCTGCTCGTGCTCTCCCGTGCCCGGGCCCGCAGCCTGCTCCGCCGATTCGCCTCGCCCGAGATGCTCGCGAGGTTGTCTTTGGGCGTCAGCCGTCCGCGCCGGGCGCTCAAGGCGGGGCTCATCGTCGCCGCCAGCGCCCTGGCCGCCGCCTCCCTCGCCCGGCCGCAGCTCGGGTATCAGGAGCGGGCGGCAACCAAGCGCGGGCGCGACGTCGTCTTTGTCGTGGACGTCTCCCGCTCCATGCTCGCCCAGGACCTGGCGCCCAACCGGCTGGAGCGCGTCAAGCTGTGGATGAAGGACCTGGTGGCCGCGGTCGAGGGCGACCGCGTCGGGCTGGTCGCCTTCGCCGGCGCCCCCGTCGTCCGCAGCCCGCTGACGCAGGACCGCGACTTCATGCTCCTGGCGATCGACGAGCTGAGCCCGGACGCCGCGCCCCGGGGCGGAACCAACATCGGCGACGCCCTGCGCAAGACCATCGACAGCGTCTTCGCGATCGACCCGGACGCGCCCGACGAGGGCGCCCCGTACCGCGACATCATCCTCATCACCGACGGCGACGACCAGGAGAGCTTCCCGGTGGAGGCCGCCCGGATCGCGGGCGACCTGGGCGTCCGCGTGATCGCGATCGGCGTCGGCTCGGCCGGCGCGGGCGCGCCCGTGCCGGAGGCCGACGGCGCCGGCTACGCGCAGTTCGAGGGCCAGACCGTCCGCTCCGCGCTCGACCCCGACGCCCTGGCCGCGATCGCCGCCGCGTCCGACGGCGGGGTGTTCCTCAACGTGGGCACGGGCGTCATCGAGCTCGACGAGGTCTACGACGATCTCATCGCCTCGGGCCGGCGCGCCGAACGGGGCGTCTCGGTCACCCGCGACTACTTCGAGCGGTACGCCTGGGTGCTCCTGCCCGCGTTCGTGCTGCTGGTGCTCGAGCCGCTGATCCCCGACCGGAGGCGGAAGAGATGATCCACGTTCTGCTCACATCCGCCGCGCTCTCGCTCACGCCGCCACCCGCGTCCGGCGCGGACGCGCCCCCCCCGCCCGACATCAGCGTGGGCGAGCCCGAGGCGCTGGACATGGAAGCGCTGTCGCCCCGCCAGATGCTCGCCGAGGCCCGCGACCGGCTGGCCGACGACCCCGACCTGGCGCTGGAGTTGTACCGCCAGGCGGACCTGCGGTCGGTCGAGCCGGGCGTGCAGGCCGCGGCCCGGTTCAACCTAGCCCGCGCGTTGTATCGCGCGGCCGTCCCCGAGGACGCGAGCATCGAGGAGCTCGCGATCGCCGAGGACTACGAGGAAACGCTGGAGCGGTTGGCCGCCTCGGAACGCGCGTTCCGGTCCACGCTGGACGTCGCTCCAGAAGACGAGACCGCGGCCCGCGAGGTCGAGCGGATCCGCCGCCTCGCCGCCGCCATCGAGGACCTCCGCCGCCGCATGCAGGAGCAGGCCGACAAGATGGAGGAGCTGGCCAACCAGCTCGACCAGCTCGCCGACGAGCAGGAGCAGGAGGCCATCCAGAACGAGCGCCGCGAGCCGGACGAGCAGCAAGCGGCGGACCAGCCCCAGGACGGCGAGCCGAGCGACGAGTCGCGGCAGCCCCCGAGCCAGGCCGAGCAGACCCCGCAGCAGGCCCGCGACGACCAGCAGAGCCTGGACGAGCGCACGCAAGAAGCGCTCGACGAGCTGCGCGAGCAGCAGGGCCAGCAGCCGCAGCAGGGCTCGCCGGCCGACAGCGTCGAGCAGGCCCGCGACGCGCAGCAGCAGGCGGGCGAGTCGCTCGAGCAGGACGACCAGGACTCGGCGTCCGAGTCCCAGCGCGAGGCGGCCGAGCGTCTCCGCGAGGCGGCGCAGCGCGCCCGCGAGCAGGCGGCGCAGAACCGACCGGGTGAGCGGGGCGAGGGGCAGGAGGGCGAGGGCGACCCGCAGGACTCGGCCCAGCAGGAACAACAGGACGGCGAGCAGGGCCAGGAAGGCGAGCAGGCGGGTCAGCCGAGCGAGACGCCCCTGCAGCGGGCCGTCCGCCGCCTGCTCGAACGCGAGGAGCGCCAGCGCGAGGAGCGGGACCGCATCCGTCGCGCGTACCTCCCGGGGCCGGCGCCGGTGGATCGGGATTGGTAGCCATGCACAGAACCACGACCCAAGCAGTTCTTCGAGTCCTGGCCTGCCTCGCGGCGTGCCTGATCCTGGCGCCGACGGCGCGCGCGCAGGGCGAGGTCAGCGTCGTCGCCGAGCTGAGCAACACGAGCGTGTACCTCGGCGACTCCGTGCTCCTGCAGATCACGGTCGAGGGCACGGACGACGCCGACGAGCCGAGCGTCCCGGAGATCCCGGGCGTGAGCGTGCTCGCCCAGGGCGGCGGCTCGCAGTCGCGGAGCTTCATCACGTGGCGGAACGGCCGCCGCGAGGCGACCCAGCGCCTCTCGTACGTCTTCCAGTACTCGCTCACGCCCACCCGCGCCGGCGTCTTCGACATCCCCGCGATCGACGTCCCGGTCGCCGGGCGGACGTACACGACCCAGCCCCTGCGGGTCTCGGCCGTCGAGCCCCCGATCGACCCGGACGCGCTGATCCGCATCGAGCTGGACGCGGAGGAGGCGTACGTCGGGCAGCCGGTCCGCGCCCGCGTCTCCTGGTTCTTCGAGGGCGTGGCCCGCAGCGCGAGCTTCCGCGCGTCCGAGCTGCCCCCCTCGATCGACGTCATGCCCCTCCCGCCCCCCGCGGGCACGACGTCGGACGTCTACCGCATCGACGCGTTCGGCGTGCAGGCCCAGGCCGCCCAGGCCCGGGGTGTCCGGGACTCCCGCCCCAGCCCCGCGCTCGTGTTCGAGCTGATGCTCATCCCCCGTGAGGCCGGCGAGTTCCGCGTCGGTCCCGTCGTCGTCGTGTTCGACCGGTCGCGGGGGCCGCGTCGCGTCATGTCCAGGTCCGACGAGGTCACGCTCTCGGTCCGCCCGCTTCCGGAGGCCGGGCGCCCGCCAGGCTTCACGGGCCTCATCGGCGACTTCTCGCTGTCCCTCGATGCCTCGCCCACCGAGGTCAACGTCGGCGACCCGATCTCGCTCCGCCTGACCATCCACGGGCCCGAGCCGCTGTCCGGCGCCGACGCGCCTGATCTCGCGGCCGACCCCGACATCGCCGAGCGGTTCAAGCCCTCGGCCGACGGCTGGGAGCGGACGGGCCAGGACCGCGCGGGCGCGCGCTCATTCGAGACGACCATCCGTGCCCGGACCGAGGACGTGGACGCGATCCCGCCCATCCGGCTGCCGTACTTCGATCCTGTCTCCGGCGAGTACCGGTACGCGATGACCGACGAGGTCCCGCTCGAGGTCCGGCGCACGCGCCGGGTGACGGCCGCCGACGCGATCATGGCCCCGGGCCGGGCTGCGCCGCCCTCGTCACGCCGCCTCAAGCGCGCGGGCGACGGCGTGTGGGCGCTGCAGACCGACCCGGCGAGGCTGCTCGCCTCCGACGGCATCGACCCGCTCGCGTGGGGCGCCAGCCCGGTCGTGGTGACGGTCCTGGTGGCCCCGCCCGCGGCGTACGCGCTGGCGACGATCGTCGTCCTCGCCCGCCGCCGATCGGATCCCGAGGCCCGGCGCCGACGCCGGGCGGTCGCGCGGGGCATGGGTCTGGTCGCCCGGGGGCGGGCGAGCGAGGGGATCCGGTCCTGGGCGTCGGGGGTGACGGGCATGTCCGAGCAGGCGGTCACCGCCGCCGACGTCCGGGCGCTGGGCGCGGACGGCGACGAGGACGCCAAGCGCCTGGCCGACGCGCTGCTCACCGGCGAGCGATCACGCTATGGCGAGGGCGAGGCCGAGAACGGCGCCGCGGAGGCGACTGACCTCCGGGCCGCGATGAACCGGCTCCGCACGCGGACCCGCGCGAAAGGGGTGTCGGCGTGAGACGCAATGTACTCTTCTGGATCGTGCTCGCCTTGTCCCTGGTCGTGCCGGGCCACGCATGGGCGCAGGCTCCCACCCCCGAGTCGCGGGAGCAGCTCGTGGAGCGCGCCGCAGGATTGCTCGCCGACGCCGAGGCGGCGTGGGCCGACGACCGCGAGGGCGCCGAGTCCACGCTCCGCGAGGGCGTCGCGCTTCTAGAGGCCGCCCGGTCCGGCGTGCCCGCGACCAGCGTCGAGCTGGAGCGCACGCTCGGCGCCTCGTACCTGCTGCTGGGGGACACCGGCCGCTCTGTGCTGCACCTGCGCCGCGCGCTGCTGCTCGACCCCGCCGACGCCGCGACCCGCGAGACGCTCGCCGCCGCCCGCGCACGGGTCGGGGCGTCGGCCGATGCCGACCTCGGCCACCGCGCGGCACGCGGCCTGCTGTTCTGGAGGGGGTACGTCCCCAGGCTCTGGCTGCTCGTGGTCGGCGTCGCGGCGTGGGTCGCCGCGTGGGCGTTGCTGGTTGCGCGGCGGCTGGGCGCGCCCCGTGTTACGACCCGCCTCGGGCTCGTCTCGCTCGTAGTCAGCCTCCTGCCCGCGGGCGCCCTGGCCAGCGAGCAGGTCATCCTCCGCCTGCGCGACGACGCGGTCGTCGTCCAGCGCGGCGCCACTGCCCACAACGGCCCGTCGGCCGACCTCTACCCCGCCACGTTCACCGAGCCGGTCCAGCTGGGGCTCGAACTCCTGGTCGTCGGCGCGCGCGACGGGTGGGTCAACGCCCGCCTCGCCTCTGGCCAGGAGACGTGGCTGCCCGAGTCCGCGATCGAGCGGGTCACTCCCCGCCGTCGCCCTCGCTGAGCTCGACCTCGCGCTCGACCACGCCGGACTTCTCGCTCGTGTGCCGGAGTATCACGCGGGCGCCCTCGCGGCCCTCGACGAAGAAGCGGTGGATCACCGCCCCCCGCCCGGGGACGCCCCCCGCCAGTTGCACGCGGTCCGGCTCGAACCGCGTCTCGTCGATCGTGGTGTCACGCCAGTCCGAGAGCGAGCCGGAGGCCACAACCTCGGCGCCCGACAGCTCGAGCAGGTCGTTGGCGCCGATGCCCCGCTGGGCCGCGACCGCCGTCCGCGTGGGGATCAGCGCCTCGTTGCGGACCTCGGCGGTGACGCTCCACAGCCCGCCGCCCACCCGCTCGACCTCGACGCGTCCGAACGCCACCCGCGGCATCTGCGACGCGTGCAGCATCGTGAACGCGAAGTTGCGGTGGCAGTCCTCCTCGAGCATGAAGTTGGGCGTCGATCGACTCGACCACTTGTTCAGCCCGCCGACCAGCACCGTCCCGTGCTCGGGGTGCTCGACCTCGGTGTAGTCCGTGAAGACCTGCCCGAACTGGAGCCTGTCGCGGAACGTCCACATCTGCTCGTCGCTCGGGCGATCGACGCTGCGCTGGAAGTACTTGCCGACGTTCCAGATCTCGTTGGTGAACGAGATGATGCCCAGCGACTCGCCCGCCCACGTCGACTCGCCGCCGTGCACGTTGTACAGGTCGGCGTGGATCACCAGGTACCGGTAGTACGGCAGCAGGTCCTCGCCCAGTTCTCCGATCTCGTCGTACACGCGAAGGTCTGCCCGCGGGTACCGGTCGCTCATGTACGACGACCCGGGGCCCCTGAGCATCATGCCACCCGTGTTGTGGTAGGTCTGGAAGGCCGCCACGTTCGGGTGTGAGTACATCCACTCGCCGATGGCGCGCGTCTCGGGGTTGGAGAACGGGAACTCCCCGGCGCCGTACTGGACGTAGTTGGGCTTCCAGTCGCCGGGCCAGTTGCGGTTCATGTCGTTGCCGCCCGGCCCGTCCTCGTTGGTCCGCCCGTCCCCGTCGTTGTCGATCCCCTCCTGGCCCAGATAGGTCCACTCGCCCTTCTGGTCGGCCGCGACGCGACGGAAGATCCGCGGATCGTGCGTGTCCCGCTCCCACCGCCCGTCGGGGTCACGGACCCACATCTGCGTGATCGAGCCGTCGCCGTCGAGATCGTCGGGTCCGTCCTCGTCGACCAGACCGTCCCGGTCGTTGTCCACCGGGTCCTGGTTCCACCTCGGGAAGTGCGGCGTGGAGGGCTCGCGGAAGAAGTACGCCCGCGAGTCCGGGTTCACCATCGGCAGCAGGTAGAACGAGTAGTTGTCGATGAGCTCCGTCAGGTCCTCGTTCACGCCGTGGGCCTTGGCCAGGTACCACAGCGTGTACAGGACCACCTCGGGCCCCTGGATCTCGTTGGCGTGGATGCCCCCGTCGATCCACATCGCCGGCTTCTCGTCGTGTGCGCCCGTCTCCGGGTTATTGAGGATCGCCATGGTCAGGTCGCGGCCGTCACCGCTCTGGCCGATCGTCTCGAGCGTCACGAGGCCCGGGTACGCCGAGGCGATGTCCCGGAAGGCCTGGTCGATCTCCTCGACCGTGTGGTACCGGTTGAAGGCGATCTCGACCTTGGCCGGGATGTGCTCCTGCGCCAGCGCCGCGGCAGGAGCCGCGAGCATCGAGGCCAGCGCGCCGAGGGCCACGGTTCGATTCAGTGCACGCTTCATCTCAGTCCTCCTCCCCGAGCGTCACGCGCTGCACGCGGTCGCCGAACACGCGCGACCTGGTGCGGATCTCGACCGTCTCGCCGTCCTCGCCGCTGATCATCCACTCCGCGTCCTCGTGCCCGCCGGAGCCCGGGATCGACCACAGCCGGACGACGCGCTGGCCCGAGACGATCCGCTCGGGCTCGACCTCCAGCCAGATGACCTCGGGCGGGATCCGCCTCGCACGGACGCCCATCGCGCTCCGCGTCGGGAGGTAGCCCGTGTTCGTTGCCCGGATGCGGACGCGCCACATCCCGGCGGCGACACGCTCGACCCGCGGCGTGCCGACCTCCAGCCGCGGCAGGCGCCCCAGCAACGCCGCGACGAACTCCGTCTGCGCCGCCAGCACGCCCTCGGCCTCGCCCTCGGGCGGGTTCATCCGGAAGCCCGGCGTGAATCCACCGACCTCGACCGTGCCCAGCTGCGGGTGTTGGACCTCGACCCATTCCACGAACCCGGCGCCGTCCCGCGACTCGTCGGAGTACTCCAGCCACGCCAGCTCGTCCTTGTCCGCCTTGGGCTCCTCGCGCTTGGTCTCGGCCGACTCGCCCTCGGCGCCGTCGTCGCCCGCATCGTCCGGCTCCGCCATGCCCGGGTCCGGCTGGCCCTGGGCGATCGCGAGCACACGATCACGCACAGCCTCGGGCAGTTCGGCGAGTGTCGCCATCTCCCGCTGCTGGTCCTCCGGGCTCATCTGCTCGTACTCGGCCATCATCGCCGCGCGAACGTCCGAGTCGCCCGTCAGGAACCGGATCAGGTTCTCCGGCACGCCCTGCTCGCGCAGCGCCCCCGCCTCGTTGGGCTCCGCCGGCTCCTCGCCGGCCCCGCCCGACTCGTCCTCGCCGTCGCTGTCTCCGCCGTCCTTGTCCTTCTTCATCTGGAAGGGCGGGACCCAGACCGGCGTCGAGAACGACCACACGCCGAAGTCCGAGTACGCGTAGGTCGCGAGCGACCCGCCCGTGTCGCGGGTCGGCGCTTCCTTCATGCTCGTGATCTCGGCGAACACCTCGCCGATCTTCTTGTGGTACGCCTCGTCATCCTCCTCGATCCCCTTGGGCATCCGACCCGACTCGTCGCGCCCTTTCGTGTTCGGCGTGTTCAGGAGATTGTCGTTCGGGCCGTAGACGAGCACCGCGACGATGTTGTCGCGCTCCAGCATCCACTCCACGATCGCCCTGGTCTCGGGCTCGCTCAGGGGGTACGCGCCGGCGCCGTCCGCGTGCTCGGGGAAGAAGGACGGGAAGTTCATGTCCAGATCGACCCCGCCCCCGCCGGCGCCGCGAGGGCCGTCCTCGTTGAGCGCGCCGTCGCCGTCGTTGTCGAGACCCTCGACCAGCACGGCGTACTCGCCGACCTCGCCCTCGCCCGCCTCGGCCTCGCGCATCAGCCGCGGCTCGCCCGCGTCGGCGACCCTCCCCGTGTCCAGGCCGTACTCGGGCGGCGGGTTCTTCACCCGCATCATGGTCACGAGGCCGTCCCCGTTCAGGTCGTCCCCGCCGTCCTCACCGACCCGGGCGTCGTGGTCGGCGTCGACCGGGGCGCCGTTCCGACGCGACACCGCCGCCAGCCCGTCCGGGTTCAGCGCCGAGACGACGTACACCGTGTGCGTCTCGAGCAGGTCCCGGTGGTCGGTGACGAGGCGCGACCGGACCGCCTCGGCCGTGAGCGTCCCCACCGCGTGCCGCCCGTCGATCCCCGCGACGATCAGCAGCGCGGGACGCTCGTCCCGCGTTCGCCCCAGCTCGTCGTCGCCCGGCATGCCGAGGGCCGCGATACGGATCGCCCGCCCACTCCGCGACTCGCCGATCACACGCTCGGCACTCCAAGCACCGTCCTGGGCGGGCGCCAGCCCCCCCAGTGCCAGGCCGGCGACGGCGCCCACGCTCCAAGGGATCATCATCGGAATCCTCCACAGGCCCCCAACGGGCCGCGAACGCCCAACATACCGCCACAGCCCATTCAGGCGGCGCCCCTTCCCTGAACTCCCCCCGAACCGGGCGGTCGTCCTCCCACGTGGGAACGCAAACTCTCCCGCGGCGGGCCGACTTCTGGTAGTCTGCCCCGCGGAGGACAACCGGGGAGAGATCGTGCCAGGCCCCGTGCCCGAAAGGAGCCACGCATGATCGGAAACGACCTGCTCCGCTGGGGTGTGCCGGAGTCCGCGGATGCGGAGAGTTCGGCCAGCGCGTTCCGCGCCGACACCGACCAGTCCGGCGACTGGTACGTCTGGCGCCGCATCGGCGCCAACGGCTGGGCCACCCTCCGGCGCTGCGACTGCCGCGACGACGCCCACCGCCTGGCGACCCAGCTCAACGCCCGCGACGGCCTCGCCCGGTAGCCCCCCGGTCCCCGACGCCTCCCGCGTAGCCCGGCCCGCCGAGGACTTCTATACTTGCCCGACGCGGCCACGCCGCGCCGACATCGCGGGTGTAGTTCAGTGGTAGAACGTCAGCTTCCCAAGCTGAATGTCGTCGGTTCGATCCCGATCACCCGCTTTCCGATGTAGACCCCGGCTCTGACGGGGTTTGCAGGGAACCCAATGCTCGCGGTGGAAACCGCGTGACCCCTGAAATCGGTCGTTCCTCGGGCGCACTGCGCACGAGGGCACCGAGGAGGTCCGCGACGATGCCCCGCGCACGCACCACTCACGACACGCGCCCGACCCGCTGGCCCACGACCCGCTATCGGGGTCGGGAGTTCCCCGTCCTCGCGGCGGGGCTTCGCGTGTGCCACGACCCCCGCCGAGCCCTCGCCTTTGTGAAGGTCCCCCTCGCCGTCGTCGATCGCTTCAGCGACGACGGCGTACCCGTGCTCCTCCGAGACGCCGACGGGGCGATCGTGCCCCTCCGCGTCGCGAACACGAAGACGGGGCGAGAGGAGATCACCTTCCGCCGGATCGACCTCGGCCCGTGGGATGGGGAGCCCGACCGCGCTCCCAACGAGACCATCCGTGCCGCACGGGAGATTACGGACGAGGTCTCCGAATGCGAAGGCTTCCTCCCTGCGGAAGACGCACCGCCAGCCCTCACCGCCGCCACGGAAGCTCCGGTGGTTCTGACCGTCGAAGACGTCTGGACGGCCTTCAAGGAGGATCGCCGGGACTACTACCCACGGAGCAAGGACTTCTCGAAGAAGCGCAACGAACTCGACAATCTCCGCGACGCCTTCGAGTGGCCCCGGATGCTCTTCGCGGGTCAGGACGTCCGCACACTCAGCGACCACGACTTCGAGCATCTTCAGGACGTTCTCGCGAATGGGTACAGGACGAGGACAGGCACGCTAAAGCAGCTCACGCGCTTCATGGACAAGAAGAAGAACGAGAGGAACGGCGGGAAGAAGGAGCGCACGACCCATGCGGGCTACTCCCGGCAACACACGAACGCGACGATGCGCCGCATCAAGACTGTCTTTCGCTGGGCGAAGAAGAAGCGGCTCGTACCCGAGGAAGTCTGCGCCAGCGTGTGCGGAGTCGATGCGGTTCTCGCCGGGCGCACGGCCTTGGCCGAACGGCCCAAAGTCGAGTGCGCAAACGAGGACGACGTCCGCCGCGTGTTCACCGCCCAGCGGGAGTTCATGGCTCATGACGGCTCGGTGCTCCGCACCGGACCGTGGCTCAACGACGAGGTTCGCCTCGTCATCCTCTTCGGGCTCTTCGCGGGCACACGGCCCGATGAAGCGTGCAAGCTCCGGACGTCGGAGATCGACCGTGAGGGGCCGGTGTGGATCTTCCGCCCGAAGGAGCACAAGAACGCCAGCCGTGGGAAGCTCCGTGCGATCCCGATTTGGTCAGCGCTTCGTCCGATCGTCGATCCGCTCCTGAATGACGACGACCCCGAGGCGTACTGCCTCCGCCCATCCCGTGCGAAACATCGTCACCTCCTCGCGGACCGCGAGGCGCTGAACGAACGCCGGAGCAAGCAGGGCAAACCGCCCCTCACCACAACGATCGGGATGCCTGAAGGCCGCGTGCGTCGATACAGCGCGAACTCCGTCGGACAGGCGATCACGAAGGCGTGCGCGGCGCTCGACGTCCCGAAGTTCTCCCTTCAGCAGCTTCGGCACAACGGCCTCACCCGGGCGCGGCGGCTCGGGGGCGTGGAGCTTGCCGCGATCGTCGCCTCGCACTCCGTCCCTGGCTTCGGGATGACCGAGCACTACGCCGACCTCCCGCTCGATCGCCTCGTGGACGCGGACCCGCTCATCTCGGCGGAGATCACCGCTTGGCTCGGGCGGGGGGTGGAGGAGCGGTCGGTCGTGGGGAAGGTGGGGTAGGGGTTTGGGGTCGGTCCCAACGCGCGGTAGGCTCATGGCTCAAGCCCGTGGAAGGGAGGGGGCCATGAGCCTTTCTTGTTCGATGTCTCGCCCGATCATCTGCACGCTCGCTGCGTTGGCGGGATCGCCTGCGTGCGCAGTCGAAAACCCCCTCGTCTACATTGGAACTCACCAGTCCGGCAACCGCGCGATCGATGAGCAGACGGGATTGGAGGCGTTCGAGTTCGGCTTCGGCGCATGGGACATACAACTCGGCCCCGACCGGCTACTGTACGTCGCGCCGAAGGGCTTACACCGAATCGACGTCTACGACCCGAGGACTGGCGCATTCGTTCGCGAGTTCGCGAGCTTCTCGGGAACGTGCTACGGGATGGCGTTCTCCTCGAACGGCGAACGCCTCTACGTTGCCGACTACTCCAGCGCGCAGTTCCGTGTGTACCGCGTTGCCGACCGAACCCTTGAGAATGTGTACGACGCCCCCGGCGGGAACAAGCCCGAGCGACTTGCGATCGGCCCAGACGGGTATATCTACGTCACCTGGGGCGTTAGGTGCGGAAGCGCCTGCACAGAGCCTCCTCTCTCACGTATTCCTGAGGGAGCGCCTCTGAACTCGACTTCCCAATGGCAGACCGTCCTCTCGACTCAGCACCCGATTCAACTTTGGGACGTGACCTTCGACTGCAACGGGCAGCTCTGGGTGACGATCGAGGACAACGGCGCTGGGCACCGGATTGAGCGAGTGACGGGCATTGGATCATCGGCGCTCGTCCATCAGTTCGAGGTTGGCGAGGTGGGGGCACAGTACGGCGTGGACTTTGCTCCCGACGGGACAGTCCTCGTGATTCATGAGACCGACACGGGCGCGGGCTACTTCGAGCTAGACCCGAACACGGGCGACGTCCTCGACACGATCGAGATCGATGGGCTCGACGTCCTTCGCTCGATCCTCGGAACACCGAACGCCGCCGACCTTGCTTGGCCGTGGCGTGTGCTCAACTTCTCCGACGTCGTCGCGTTCTTGGAAGCTTTCGGCGACCAAGAGCCCGAAGCCGACCTAGCCGAGCCGCTAGGCCAGTTCGATTTTTCTGACGTCGTGGCTTTCCTCAGCATGTTCGCTTTGGGATGCTGATCGCAGTCGAACTTCAGGGGGATCATCGAAGATGTTCCAGCAAGTCTCATCCTTCGCGATTGTGGCCGTCGCTCTCGCAGCCTCACCTCTCTTGGGACAGAACTGCGACTGGCAGTTGACGGGGCAAGCAGCCACGCCAGGCGACGCCGACGGAATCGCACTGTTCGAGAACACTGTGTATGTGGCGGATGGCAACTCTGGCCTTCAGCTCTTCGACGTCACTGATCCTGCCGCCCCGATGCTCATCGGGTCGATCGTGACGGATGATCGGGCGCTCGGAGTAGATGTAAGCGAAGGGCTCGCGTTCGTAGCCGCCGACGACGTTGGCATTCTCGTGATCGACGTCTCGAATCCGCCTTTCTTGACTGTTGTTGGTACCTACGACACCCCAGGGCGCGCTCAGGAAGTCAGCGTGCGAGGCAGCATCCTCTACATCGCGGACGAGGGCTCGGGGTTGCAGATTCTTGATGTGTCGAACCCAATGATGCCCACTCTACTCGGGTCCGTCGATACGCCAGCCGCAGCGTATGACGTATTTGTGCAAGGCAACATCGCGTACATTGCCGACGACACCAGCGGACTACGCCTCTACGACGTGACAGACCCAACGTCTCCTTCCCCGTTGGGCGCGATGAACTTCAGCCAGGACGTGTTGGGAGTGTTCGCCGTTGATACTCGCGTCTATGTGGCGGATAAGGGTGGACTCCGCATCGTCGATGCCACCAACCCGAACTCCCTTGTGCAAGTCGGGACAATCGGCCTCGGTGGACAACCCTGGAACGTCTTCGTGGACGGACTTACCGCATATGTAGCCACCTTTAGTTCAGGAGTGTGGGCAATAGATGTCACAGATCCGACGGCGCTCCGAACGGTGGGCTCATTCGCACCGAACTCGCAGGAAGTCCCCGAGGTGCTCATTGATGGGGACCTCGCGTTCGCGGTCGCCGGTCTGAATGGCCTGAAGATCGCCACGATTACTGAATGCAGAGCGTGCGATGCGGACCTCGCAGATCCCTCGAACACTCTCGACTTCACGGATGTCCTCGTCTTCCTGTCGGCATTCAGTTCGACCGATCCCGCAGCCGATCTCGCATTGCCCTACGGCGTCTGGGACTTCATCGACGTCCTCGCCTTCCTCGTCGCGTTCGGGGCCGGATGCCCGTGACACGCCGCCCCGGGTACTGACGCTCCCGGTCCCCCCCGGCCGTCGTTCCTGGGCCGGGAGGGCGGATTGGGGACCCTCGGGTGGGGGTGCCTCGGGCGCGGGGGCACCCGAGCGGATGTAAAGCGGGGGCGCAGACGTCTCTCTAACTGCTTTACTGACAACACTTTGCCTTGACTTCATTTGGAACCCGGCCTAAGGTCCCCCGACCACGGTCGGCCCCGCTCTCGGGACCATCTACCCCCCGCCGTGGTCGCGGACGCCGGCGGAGACCGGCGTGGACACGCCAGGAGGGCGGACTCGGCTCTGGGAGCCGACCCGCGAAGTCTGGGGGCACCACCATGCCCAGGTATTCCCCGCGACGGACCGCGCCATCGGAGCGCCCCGCCGCACCGACCGACGCGAACGTCCTCCTCCACATCGAGGAGGCGGCGGAAGTCCTCGGCGTCAGTCGCCAGACGGTGCACAACTGGGCGAGCGTCGGTGTTCAGGGGCAGAAGCTCAAGCTCATCCCCGTCGGCGCGAGCTACCGCGTGCGTTGGGGAACGCTCGTCGATTTCAACGAGAGAGCACGGGCGCGCATCGATGCGCAGGGGGGAATCCGACGTCGTCGCCGGAAGTCTGAGGCCGCGGCGCGCTGAGTGGGACTCGCAGGGGGGAGAAACGCCCGCACGCCATCGCCGGGAAGCTGAAGGCGGGCGGGCGTCACAAGATCGCGATGATTGTAGACGGCGACACGAAGAAGACAATCACTACAACGTTCGAGACCGAGGGGCTGCCTTCAGCGTTCCGGAACGCGACTGCGCCAGCGTTCGTCTGCTGGCGCGCCGAGGAGCGGGAGGGGAAGACGACGAAGATCCCCTACTCCCCATGCTCGCCGCGTCGGCGGGCATCATCGACGAACGCGAAGACATGGGCCACCTTCGGTGAAGCGATCAGCACCGCCGAACGCGACCCCACGCTCGGTATTGGCGTGGTCCTCAGCGCTCAGAACGACCTGATGATGATCGACCTCGACGACTGCCGCGACCCTGAGTCGGGGAAGTTCTCCTCAGAGGCGTGGGCGCTGATTGAGCAACTGGACTCATACACCGAGGTCTCGCCGTCCGGCAGGGGAGCGAAGGTGTTCCTCCGAGCCCGCGTCGATCTTCGCGGCAACAAGCGGGCGAACGTCCACGGTTGCGGCGCGGTGGAGGTCTACGCCAAGGAGCGATACGGCACACTGACCGGCCGACGGATCGACGAAGTCTCCCACGAGGTCGAGCATCGCCAGTCAGAGGTTGAATCGCTCGTCGCGGCGCTCTTCCCGACGGAAGATGCGCTGGCGCCCGCGACACGGAGCACGCGAACGAGCGTTTCGCCTGTGCTCGGCGACGAGGACATCATCGATAAATGCCGAGCGGCGCGCAACGCCGGGAAGTTCACGGCGCTCTTTGACCGGGGCGACGCCTCCGCCGTCGGTGGAGACGACTCACGGGCCGACGCAGCGCTCGCCGCGATGCTCGCGTTCTACAGCGACGACGCGGAACAGATCGAACGGCTCATGCGACTCTCGTCGCTCGTTCGCCCGAAATGGCGACGCCCCGACTACCTCTCGCGCACCATCGCGTTCGTCCTCCGTCAACGCGGGCGCGAGCGCTGGGATGGGAACGGCCAGATGCTCGACGTGGACTCCATCGACTCGCGGCTCGGGGATGTTCCCGACTGGATGAAGGGCGTGGGTGAAGGAGAACACGAGGGCGAAGGAGTGAGAAGCACGCGCGAGCCTGAGAAGCCGACGCTCATCGAGCCGATCGACGAGTACCGATCGATCCGTGTTGACGGGATCGCGGGGAAGCGGATGCGCTGCATCCTGCTCGACAAGGGAAAGCCAAGATCGCCGGAGTTTCTCCTCCCCATGACCGGCGACCGCTTCGGCGACGCAAGCACGGCGATCGCGGACGCACTCGGTACGTCCACACACTCTGCGATCATGCGTCCTGTGCGCCTCGCGCTCAGGCGACTCCGCAATCGGCGTGAGGAGATCAAGGCGGCGTTTGAGCACCGCGTAGAGGAGAAAGAGACGACGGGCTTCACCATGCGCGAGGGTCTCGCGGCGTACATCCGACGTCGTTGGGACCTGCGATTCGCGCTCGTCGATCGCACCTACTGGTCGGAGGCATTTGAGGGCTACGTCCGCAAGGGCGAAGTGAAGGACGATGTTTCCGAGGAGGTCTGCGGGATCATCGCGCGTGCGACCGACTGCCCTTGCGACGTCGAGGGAAACAGGATCAGCCATGATCTCGACCTCATCAAGACGGCGCAGCAAATGATGAAGTCCGCTGTGTCGGACGTGATTCAGCAAGTGCCGACACGCGAGGCGAAGGAGACCGGGCTCGGTCCGGACTCTGCGGCCGCGAAGACGTTCCAACACGATCTCATCACCGCAATGGTGCGTCCCGACTCGCGCGTCTCTGTCCCGCTCGACAACGGGGAGAAGTATTCGTTTGAAGCCTCCGCCGTCGGCATCATCTGCGAGTGGATTCGTGGCGGCGAGTACGAACTCGGCGAGTGGGTGCGCCCGCGCCCTCAGATCGCGGTCTGGTTTCTCATCGACAGCGAGCGGCGGACTTGGCTCGGTGTACGCCCCGAGTGGATTACGGCGATGAAGAGCCGGCCGGCGCGATTCCGGTCGCTGACTGAACCATCGGACTTCGCCCAGGTCGCCCGTCGCTACGCCCTCCTCGCAGACGACGTAGAGTCTCCGTCGCGTCGTCTCCCAAGAGACGTGCGAGGGCGACGCGACCAACTCTGCGTGCTCTCGCAGGACATCACCTCGAACATCTTCGCCTCGGCGCTCGCGACAGAGCGGGCGGCGTGGGAGAAAGCGCGGCAGGCAGCGCAGGGGGGCGACGATGCCTTCGCGTTCTGACCGACCCTGCGGACCTGCCCGGCCCCCCCGTGTCCACCGGCTGGACATGGGGGGTGTGACCCCTCCGGCGCGGATCGGCCTTCCCGACCCCGCCAAGGCCCTTGGAGTGCGCGCGCAGCCTCGTGTACGTGCGGGCGTCATGAGAGACACCCCCCGTATGCGCACGCGAGGCGCGCACACTCTCGGGCGGCGTCCCGCGTGCCCCCGTGCTCCGCCCCGACCGCCCCGCCGTCTTATTGCGAATCCGTTCGCGATCGGCTCCCGACGGAGCGATCACCCGTACATTCCCCTATCTTCGCCACCCCTCGTCCGCACCGCGCCCGAGGCCCCTGCCCATCCCGGCCCCCGACCCCCGCTGACGTCGCCCGAGCCGCGTTCGCGTGCCCTGGGAGGGCCCGCCCGCCGGGCTGCACCTCCGGACCCGGAGGGACGCCATGACTGACCGCCCGACCGACCACGACGTCCCCCGCGAAGACACGCTCGACCCGGTCCAGCTCTCCGCGTGGGCGGCGTTCAGCGCGCACCTCGAAGAGACGGGACGCCCGCTCCACGAGTGGGCCACTCGCCACGAACGCGAGTGGGCCGAAGCCCCCCGCGTCCCGATCCACGACCCACCCCCCCATCCGGATTCCGCAACACCGAAGGGGGAAGACATGAAGCGACGACCACGCAGCAGATACACACCGCAAGACCGCGAACGTTGGCGCCCATCGCTCGAAGGCCCATACGGCGAACTCCATGAGCCCGAGGAGCCCACCGACGCCGCAGGTGTCCCTTACGCCCAACGTCTCCGCACCGCGTGGCAGGTGCTCCATTCGTGGGAGGGGTGGGTCCTCATTCGGGTCGAGCCTCACGAGGTTGAACTCTTCCATCCGGAGCGCGAGACGACCGTGACGGTCGAGGGACCCGAGGCGCCGAAGATCGCGAACGCGATCCTCGAAGTCGCCGAGGTCGGCGAGCCTGTCCTCCTCGACCGAGAACGGAAGGCGAATCTCATCCGTGCGCTTCTCGTTGCGAAGGGCGAGCCGCCACCCGTCGGGTACCGCTGGCATCGGATGGACCGGACCATCCTCGGCCGGGTGCGCCGCTGGGTGTGGTTCGTGATGGTCGAAGAGTACGCCGCCGCAACTGGGCTCCCGATCGAGCGTGTCTCGCGTCTGCCGGACGAAACGGTCATGGCGGGTCTCGGGAACGCACGAGTCGACGAGATCATCGACCAAGTCGTGATGGAGCAGTTTGGACTCGAAACAACGTGAATGCGAATAACGACAACAATGGGCGTGAGAACTGCACGCCACGCCATCCCGAGGATGAGAATCGGGACGCTCTTGGGCGCTGGGTCAAGGGCAATGGTGCCGCGCGCGGGCGGGCCACATCCGGGCTCGCACGAAGGATGCGCGCCCACCGTGAGGCGATGGCGCACGCTCTCAACCCAGAGGACGCAGCCATTCTCATCCGCATCCTCGCTCACCGGGGCGCGAAGGGAGACACGGCCGCGGCGAAGCTCGTCCTGAGCTACCTCGGCGGTCCGCCCGTCGCGTCGGACTTCGCTGAGGAGGTCGCTCGGCTCGAAGAACTCGTGGACGAGATGCTCGCCGATCCAGCGAAGATGACCGACGCCGATCGCGCCGAGATGGTGCGCGACGCCGTCGCCGAACTCAGAAGGAAAACCTCAGCGTCCGCGACCCGCGGCGGCGCTGCGGACGTACACGACGCGGGGGATTCTGAAGTAGATCCCGAGGAGGGGGAAGCATGAGTTCACAACTCGAACTGGTTGTTGCACAGGAGATCGCGCTCGGCGACGCACTCGACCTTGTCGGTCGCGTCGGGAGCATCACGGACATTCGCGAGATGGAGTTCAAGCCGGGCTCGCCTGGCGCACACGCTCGCGACGTCCAGAAGGCGGCGCTGAATCGCTGGCCCGAGACCCGCGATCAGATGCGAGCGATCCTCGCGTCGTCGTCCTACACGGCGCAGGGGAAACGGGCCGAGGTCGCTCGTTTCGTCGCGCCGTCGCTTCAGGTGTTCCGAAACTGGCTCGGCACTCTCGACGAGCAGACCGATCGCCTCGAAGAGATCCGTCGGTCAACCGTGGTCGACTCGCTCGGCACGAGCGACGCCGTGGAGCGCGCCGTGCTCATGGTTGAGCGACGTCGGCTCGTGCTCGATCACCTCGGGGAGATCGAGCCCTCCGCGATCCCGCTCTTCCTCGAAGAGGCCGCGGAGGCCGGGGACTCCGCGACGGTCGAGGCCATCGCGACGCTCCCCGTATTCGCCCGGCGGAGGCTCCACATCGACGACGGCGCGATCGCCGAGGCCGAGGCGACGCTCATCGAGAAGTCCTCGGCCCCGGTCGCCCGCGGGCTCAGGGAGCAGGCCGACGCGATCGCCGCTGCTCGGCGCACCGTTGAGGCGATGGTGAGCGAGATCAACGCGGCCACCGGGGCGACAGAGCATGTCGCGGGGGGTGCAGCATGAATCCCGATACTGTCCTCGACGCGGTCGCCCGCATGGCGAAGGACGGCGCGCCCGAGACGCCGCCGAGCGCCCGGTGGTCGAAGCTCGAAGCCTCGTGCGCGCCGGCCCAGACCGAGCGCACGTCCTCGCAGCTTCAGCAAGAACGGGGCCGACTCCGGTCCCAGCCCGACGCCGCCGTACTCGCGGAGGCGAACAAGACCGGGCGACTCCCGAAGGAGTACGTGAACGCGAACGAGACAACCCCGGACGGTCGACGCGGGAGCATGTTCCCGCTCCGGCGCTCGGGCGGGGGTTCGCAGTTCGAGGGGGAGCTATGAGCATCTCCGCGTCGAGAGTTCGTTCACTCGCTCGGAAGGCCGAGACCGTGCGTCCCTCAACAGTCCGGGAGTCGGCAGAGGTCGGACTGCGCATCGCGCAGACACTCCTCGCGATGCGAGCGACGACGGACGCCACGGGCGAACTCGCGGCAGAGATCGATGAGCACCCCGAACTGCTCCGCGATCCAGCTTGGATCGCTGAGACGTTCGCGCGAACAGAGGCGGGCCCGTAGCCCGCACACTCGCCGTCCGTCCCATCCGCGGGCGGCGTGATTGATCCGACCCGTCGTCGTGCCTTGCGGACGCGGCGACGGGAGCCCGGTCCCGCCGCGCCCGACACGATCCCGGGCGTCGGCGGTTTGATCGCCCGCCCGCGTGCGTGCAGCGGGGGCGAGCAGGTCCCGCGCGTCCCGTCGCTTCAGCGGGGCGGCGAGGTTTCGTCGGTGCCCTGGCGTGGCGTTCTTCGCCGTCCGTCGCGTCGCGGCCCGACACCCCGCCCCGGGGCGTCACGGCCCTGGGCGGGATTCCAGGATGTTCTCCCGCCAGAGTCGGCGGGCTTGTGCGCCGCCCCGGTCCGTCGAACACCGGGGCGGTGTTCATGCCTCCCGTACATGTTCTCCGATTGCTATGCTGCTAGCCGTTCCTCACAGACACGCCTCACGGTTGAGGTTGGCATGGCAGCAGCGATCGATCCACGACAAGAGAGCAACTTCGAGGACTTCCCTGCGACTCGAATCGAAGCATGCTATCGATTCTGCGAACTCTATCGGGAGTGGCGCGGCAGTATCGGAGGGCCGGCGCCAGAGTTCGGCGCTAACGCCGCAGATCAACAGATGGCGTGGTTCGGCTTGGCATCCCACCTCAGTGAGGCACACGGGATCGGCATAAACCCGCCCAAGCTCGGAACTGAAGCGAAGAAGAACCGCGTTCATATCGAAGAGTTCTTGAATCATGTCGCGAAGTACGGAGAGCAACAGCACACGCTCCATGCCGAGCGGGGGGTTGCGGATCGATATCGATCCCAGTTCGAACGGAAGTTGGGAGACGCATTTCATTATGCGTTCAACGACAAAGAGTTTGAGCAAGTGCAGACGAGAGTCAACGAGCTTAGAAACTCAGTCAACAAGCTGGATTCAATCAAGCCACGACACAAGACCAGGATTCTCAAGCGCATTGATGCCCTGCAAGCTGAACTCACGCCGAAAATGTCGTCCGTCGATGCGGTTCTTGGCGTGAGCATCGATGCGGTTTGCTTGACTGCGACCGCGGCGGGCGAGAACGAGCATGTTCGGAAGGCCGCCGGGGAACTTTGGTCGCTCGTCAAGAGAGTTGTCTATCGCACGGCGCTCCTCCCGCCGGGCGGGGATTTCCTAGCGCTAGAGAGCTCTCCGGACGAATCAGCCTCCGGCCACGAGGAGAAGACCGACTGACCGCAGGCCGGCTCCGCCCGCCGACCAGTGTCCTCAGACCCCGCCTCCGCCCCGATCGACCCCCCGACCCGGCCCGGGACACCCCCGCGACGCGGACGCCGGAGACGGGCCCTGAGGGCCCCTGGGAGATGAACCCGCGTTCTCACGTCCCCACGTCCCACCGCATCGTGCTCTCCGCCCGGAACGAAGGTCCACGGACCCTCGGGCGCACGAGATCCGAGGCATCGCCCCAACCCCGTCAAACCCTGTCAAATGCAGTCAAGGGTTGCTACACTTGCAACCGAGCGGGGCCAGGCGTGTGACCCGGGAACCCCGCAAAAACCGCCCTCGCGATATCAGGAGCGAGGAAAACTGAGGTCCCGTGGTTCAGCCCGAGCGTGCGGTTCCCAAGCTGAATGTCGTCGGTTCGATCCCGATCACCCGCTTTGCCAGCCGCGGCCCGCGAGGGCCGTTTTTTTGTCGGCGCGGCTTCCAGGAGTTTCCGAACAGCCGCGGCCCGGCGTGATCAGGTCCCGCCCTCCGCTTCAGCCGCCCGCCCGCGTGTGCACGCCCGTGGCACGGATCGTCAGCACGTCCGGGCTCGGCCGAGCGCCGACCTCGCCCACGACGACCACCTCGTCCATCGGCTCGAGGCCGCCCGCGACCGGGCCCACGTCGCCCAGGATCTGCACCGTCGCCGAGTTGGCGCGGAGGTTGTCCGTCGGCTCGCAGCAGTAGTCCCATGGCGTGGCGCAGTGGTCGTCCTCGCCCATCTCGCCGCAGTGCGGGACCTCGAGGTCCACGATGACGAACGCCGGGCTGTCGGCGCTCAGGGGCTCGACCCGCCCGCCGATCCGCCCCACCACCGTGATCGTCTGGCCCTCGACGGCGGTCAGCTTGGCCGCCGACACCGACAGAGCGCCCTCCGGCTCGCTGGCCAGCACCCACGACGCCTCCGCCCCGGCGCCCGCGGACACGGACGACGACTCGCCGCACCCGGCGAGGGCGAACACCGCCATCCCGACACCCAACGCAAGACTCATTCGACGCATGGCTCGAAACTCCTTTCGCCCGAGGGCCGGCGCCCTCAGAATGACTTCAACGCCTCCGTGATCGGCAGCCTGAGACATCGCACCGCCGGCGGGATCGCCCCCACCAGCCCGACCACCAACCCGCACAGCACGCCGGCGAGCATCACCGGCGCATCGATCGTCAACGCGAACGCCCCCATCGAGAACCGCACCGCCAGCCCGTTCAGGAAGACCAGGCCCAGCACCGCCCCGATCAGCGCCCCGCACGCCGCGGCGAACACCGACTCCTCGGTCAGGTTCGTCACGATCGCCGCCCGCGTGTACCCCAGGGCCTGGAGCATCCCCACCTCGCGCACCCGCGCCGCGAACGCCGCGTACATCGTGTTCAGCCCGCCCAGGATCCCCCCCGAGGCGATCAGCGTCGCGGTCACGATGATCATCGCCCGGATCGGCGCGTAGAACGACGCGATCGACGAGTAGTACTCCCGCTCGCGGATCGCGCTCAGCTCCAGGTCCAGCCGGCTCTTGGCCAGGAGGTCCACGTCGGCGAACGTCGCCGAGTCGAGCGTCACCACGACGCACGACAGCGACGCCTCGCGGTTCGTCGCGACCTGCAGGTCCGTCAGGGGGAGCCAGACCTCGGCGTCCATCACGGTGTTGGGCGCGCTGAACCGGCCCACGATCGTCCAGTCCCGATCATCAAAGTAGAGCGTTCGCCCGATCGCGAGCCTCTGGTCGGGCAGGCCCAGGCGCGTCGCCGCCAGCGAGCCGACCATCAGCTCGTCCCGCCCGCCCTGGGGCGCCCGCCCGTCGACGATCTCGACCTCCGGGTGCACGAGCAGCGCCACCTCGCGCACGCCCCGCATCACGGCCTGCCGCTCGGCGCCGCCCGCCTCGGCGCGCACGGGCATCGCGGCGTGGATCTCGGGCGAGGCGTAGATCACCCCCGCCTGCTCCTTGAGCCCCGCGACGCTCGCCGCCACGATCCCCTCGACCGACGCGTCGATCTGCGACCGCTCGACGCCCTCCTCGCTGCCGGCGCCCAGGATCATGACGTTCTCGTGCAGCCCCGCGTCCTGGGTGAGGGTCAGCTGCATCCCCCGGACGAACCCGCCCGAGGCCAGCGCCAGCAGGACCACCAGCGACGAGCCGATCAGCGACGCCGCCAGGCGCACGCGGCTGCGCCCCAGGTTCCGGAACGCGTACGAGAATGGAAGCTGCCTCAACCGCATTCGCTCCTCACGCCGCCCGCAGGCAGTCGGCGATCTCCCGCCTCGACGCCTGCCACGCGGGAACGAGCCCCGCGAGCACCCCGATCGCCCCGCACACCGCGAGTCCCGAGAGCAGCAGCCCCGTGCTCGCGACGATCGGGATCGTCGTCCCCTCGACCGACAAGGCGAACCCGCCGACCCTGGCGACGATCACCGCCGCCACTGCCCCGATGCCGCCGCCGATCAGCGCCAGCAGCACACCCTCCACGA
Organism: Phycisphaerales bacterium; assembly: GCA_041987545.1. Lineage (GTDB taxonomy): Bacteria > Planctomycetota > Phycisphaerae > Phycisphaerales > UBA1924 > JAJRXR01. Next base: position 291,367 of record JBHIWH010000002.1, read on the forward strand.
TGATCAGCCCGGCCACCAGGCGCCCGGAGTATCCGAGTGTTTGGAGCACCGCGTGCTCGGACACGCGGCTCTGCACGCCCAGCACGATCGAGTTGGCCACCAGCGCCAGCACCGCCGCCAGGGCGCCCAGCCCGAGCCAGCGGGCGAAGCCGACCAGCTCGATGATGTCCCCCGCGATGCGCTCGACGAACGCCTTCTCCGCGAACGTCGCCGTCGGCTCCTGCGCCGTCCGGAACTGCTCGTCGATCTGCTCGGCCACGGGCCCGAGCCTCGCCGCATCGTCCACCTTCACGTTGAACTGCGTCACCACGCCCAGCTGGTCCCGACCAGCGAGCTGCACGAACTCGAGGGCCGTGTACGCGACGTTCTGCTCCTGCGGGTCGTCCGAGCGGAACACGCCCGCGACCGTCGCCGTCACGCCCGCCGCGTCGAAACGCATCCCGGGCTTGAGTCCCCTCCGCCGCGCCAGCGTCTCGCCCAGCAGCGCCGCGTCCGTCCTTCGAGACCACTCCTCGAGTGAGCCCGACACCATCGTGATCGAGCCCGCCCGCTCCTCGACGAACGCCTCCTTGGGCACGCCCCGGAAGATCACCACGTCCAGGCTCGTCCGACAGTTCGTCACCAGCACCTTGATCGGGACCGCCGACACGACCCCCTCCACGCCCTCGATCCGCCGCTGGTAGTCCTGGGGCAGTTCGCTCGTCGCGGGGCAGAATCGGTCGGCGCGGTAGACCACGAGCGTCGTATCCCGGGCCGTGGACTCCGTCGCGCGGGCCACGCCCCCGCTCATCGCCTGCACGGCCGTGAACAGAAACATCGCGATCGCGATCCCCGCCACCGTCAGCAGCGAGCGCACCCGGTGCCGGACCACCTGTCTCAACGCGTAAGGCAAGCATCTCAGGAGCTTCATACCCCCACCCCCTCGGCCGCCACCGTTCCGCGTTCCACCAGCCGCCCCTTGTCCAGGTGCAGCGTCCGCTTGGCGTACTCCGTCGTCTTCGGGTCGTGCGTGACCATGATGATCGTCTTGTCCATCTCCTGGTTCAGGCCCTGGAGCAGCCGCATCACCGCGTGCGCCGACTCCTTGTCCAGGTCGCCGGTCGGCTCGTCGGCCACGAGGATCTCCGGGTCCGTCACGATCGCCCGCGCGATCGCCACCCGCTGCTCCTGCCCGCCCGACATCTGCTTCGGGTAATGATCCCGCCGGTCCGCGATGCCCACGCGCTCAAGCGCCTCCATCACGCGCGCGTGCCTCTCCTTCCGTCCCATCGCGTGCAGCAACAGGGGCAGCTCGACGTTCTCGTAGGCCGTCAGCACGGGAACCAGGTTGTACAGCTGGAACACGTACCCCACGTGCTCGGCCCGCCACGCCGCCAGCCCGTTGCGGCCCAGCGTCGCCAGGTCCACGCCCTCCACCACCAGCGAGCCGCCGGTCGGCGAGTCGATCCCGGCGATAAGATTGAGGAGCGTCGTCTTCCCGCTCCCGCTCGGGCCCATGAGCGCGAGGAAATCACCCCGCGGCACGTCCAGGTCCAGCCCGTCCAGCGGCCGGATCACGTTCTCGCCCTTCCTGTACTCCCGCGTCAGCCCGCGGCACTCGATCAGCGTCATCGCCCGCCCTCCCCGCGGTCCACTTGCACCGCTTGCCCGTCCCGCAGCCCCTCGGGCGAGACGACCAGCAGCGACCCCGCGCGGACCGCGCCCGAGACCGTCACCCAGCCGTCCTCCTCGCCCACGCGCTGCACCGGGATCGGGTGCACGACGCCGCGCCCACCCCGCCGATCCGTCACCGCCCACACACGCGCCGATCCGCCCGCGTTGTCGATCGCCGCCGCCGGCGCCAGAACACGGCCCGGCGCGTTGGCGCCGGGGCCAGCCGGCGCGCCCGCCGATCCGCCCCGCGGCAGGAACTTCACGCGCGTCAGCATCTCCGGCCGCAGCATGGGCGACGGGTTCTCCACCTTCACCTTGATCTCCAGCGTGTTCTTCTGCAGGTCCGCCTCGTGCGTCGTCCGCAGCACTTGGCCCCCGAACACCCGGTCGGGCAGCACCTCCACGACCACCTCGCACCGCTGACCTACGAACACGTGCGACGCGTCCGCCAGGGGCACGTCCACCCGGACCTGCAGCCGCTCCGGGTCGTACAGGTGCACCAGGTGCGCCGAGTGGGGCGAGTCCATCCCCAGCATCACCTTGTCCCCCACCAGCTTGAGCCGGCGCTGCACGTACCCGCCGATCGGCGCCCGGATCGTCATCCGCGACAGCTCCAGCGCCGCCTCGTCCCGCGCCGTCTCGGCGCGGGCCACCGCCGCCGACGCCCGCGCGACCGCCGCCCGCGCCGACTCCAGCGCCAGCTTCTCCTCGACCAGCAGGTCCAGGTGCCGCTCGGCAGCCCGCAGCTCGGCGCGGAGCCGCTCCACGCGCGCTGACAGGATCCCGCGACGGGCCTCGAGCGACGCGACCTCGGCCCGCTGGGCCGCCGCACGCTGCCGCGCGACGATGACCTCCAGGTCCGTCGCCGCCCCGCTCTGCCGCGCCTCCTCCGTCCGCGCCGCCTCCTCGGCCAGCCGCACGCGGGTCGCCTCGGCGCTCTCGATCAGGGACGGCAGCTGCGCCAGCTCCGCCTCCGACTCGGCCAGCGCCGCTCGCCCCGCCTCGACCGCCCGCTCACGCTCCACCGGCTCGTCCCACCCGGTCCGCGCCGCGGCAAGCTCGGCCTCGCCCGACGCAAGCTCCGCCCGCGCCGCGGCCAGCTCCGCCTCCGCCCGCGAGAGCTTCAGCTCCGAGTCCTCGGATACCAGCCGCGCCACCACCTGCCCGGCCTCGACCAGATCACCCTCGAGCACGTCGATGCTCTCGACCACGCCGTCCGCCAGCGCCGTGCACGCGACGTAGAACGGCTCGGCCTCCAGCCACCCCGCCGCCTGCACGGTCACCCCGCGGCCGACGGGCGCCGACTCCTCGGCCTGCACGACGCCGGCCGCCGCCCCGCCCTCGCCCGAGGTGCGCTCGAACACCGCCTGCGTCACCTCGACGCGCCGCACCGGGCGGACCGTCGGCCACGCCGTCCAGAGCACGAGACCCAGCGTCAGCGCGGCGACGCCGACGGGCAGGATGATCGCCACGCGGCTTCGGCGCGGCGCCGCGCCGGCGGATCCGCCGCCGGCCAAGTTCTTCGATTCCATGACGAGTCACTCCGGAGCCAGAGTCGGCGCCACCACTCGGGCGGCGCGCACCTTCGCTACAGCACGAAGGCCCCGGCTCTCGGAGGACGCAGAAGACGATCCAGGTGCGGGCTCGGGCGTGACGCCGGCGCCTCGTCCAGTTGGACGTTCCGGGCCAGCCCCTCATCGAGCCAGCCACCGCCCGCCGACAGGCTCAGTGCCATCGGCGCCGCGCTCGCGCAGCAGGGCCGCGGGCAGTCGCAACCCCGGCCCGGAATGCCATGATCCGACGGAGCCACCGGGCCCGCGTCGTTCGCGGTCGCAGACTCCTCCATCGAGCAGCACGAGCGCGAGCCCGCGTCCGACGCTCCCGAGCCTGAACGCTCGACGGCCGGCTGCCCGCCCTGGCAGCAGCCGCACACGCCGATCGCCCCCGCCAGCATCGGCTGGACGAGCAATCCCCACGCGACCATGACGCACATCAGCAGACGCATCGCTCGATTCACTATACGGGCCGCCACCGGAGCGGCTGCAACGTGAGGCCAAACCTCGGCCCTGAGGCCCCCTATTCCGTCGGCGACCCACGCCCGCCCCTGAACCGTGGCCCCGGCGCTTGGCCGAACGACCCGGCCACCCACGGCCAAGCCCGCGTTCTCGGACGCCTCCCCATGCGCACGCCCCGCACATCCCCGATCCCTCGCCGAGCCCGCCGGGCCCACGCCGTCCCCGCTCGGCCATCCGGCCGATACCCCGGGTGAGGCCATCCCGCGCGACCACGATGCCACACGACGAACCCACCACCAAGCCCGCCGCCCCGCCCGACGCCGTCAGCTTCGACGACGGCGTGGACGAGAGCGCGCTGCTCGACCTCATCTCCGGCATCGAGTCGCGTCTGGGCGACCTCCGGGCCGCCCAGGAGCAGGTCGCCGCGGCCCCCCCGCCGCCCGACGACAACCCCCCCGCCGAGATCAGCGAGCCGGCCGACCTGGCCGAGCGCGCCCGCCGGATCGACCAGCGCGAGCGCGACCTGACCAGCCGCGAGCAGATCCTCGTCGCCCAGACCTCGCGGATCGACGAGGAGTGCCAGCTGCTCGAGCAGGCCCGCGTGCAGCTCGCCGCCCAGCGCGAGTCGCAGCGGGCGCGCGTGGACGAGCTGGCCCGCGAGCGCGCCACCCTCGACCAGCGGGCCGCGGACGTCGAAGCCCGCGAGAAGGCGCTCGCCGCCGACCGCGCCTCGTCCCAGCAGGAGCGCGACCAGTTCGAGTCCGAGCGTTCGGGACTGGAGGAAGCCCGCGCCGAGCACGAGGCCCGCGAGAAGCACCTCGCCGAGCGTGCCGCCTCGCTCGACGAGCGGACCGCCAGCCTGGACGCCCAGAACGCCGAGCTGGCGGCCCTCCGCGACCGCCTGGCCGAGCAGCAGGCCGGCCTCGAGTCCGAGGCCCAGCAGTACGCCCAGCTGCAGGTCGAGATGGCGGGCCTGTTCGAGCGTCTGTCCGAGGCCGAGAAGGCGGCCAGCGCCCACGCCGGCACGGCCTCCGACTCGCCGGAGCTCGATGAGCACTGGCGGTCGCTCGAGGCCGAGTGCACCCGCCTCAAGCGAGAGCTCTCCACGACCCGCAAGACGCTGCGCGAGGTCGAGCACGCCTCGAAGACGCGACCCGCCTCGGACGACCCGCCGCCGCGGTCGGCGCCCGCGCTGCCCCGCACGCCGCGGGCGGTCTGGGTGTTCACGGCGAGCTGGCTGATGAGCGCGGCCCTGCTCGCGCTGGGCGTCGTCGTCGCGATGACCTCCGCGCTGCCCGCCCCGGCCGCGATCCTCCTGGGCCCCGCGTTCACCGTCACGCTGGTCGCCGCGGCGTACGTCGCCCGCAAGCTCCTCAGCCCCGCGACGATCGCCCTGGCGCTCGCCGCCTCGACGTTCGGCCTCTGGGCCCCGGCGTGGGTGGACGGGCTCAGCGAGGCGTTCGCGCTCTGGCAGCTGCCCTACGGCCCCCTCCCGGACGTGACGCACCACCTGGTCCCGCTGGCCGCCGCCGCCGCCGCCTGCTCGCTCGCGATGGCCTGGGCGCTGTACCTGACGACCAACTCGGGCCGCGTGCTCGGCGCCATGCTCCTGGCGACGTTCGTGATCGTGCCGATCCTGCTGGCGCCCGTCGCCGAGCCGGTGCCGACGGTCATCGCGGCCGTCGTCTGGCAGGCGATCACCGCCGGCGCGCTGACGCGCTGGGGCCTGTCCACGATCGCCGCGAGCCAGCCGCCCGCCGCACCGCCCCCGCCCACGCTCACGACCCGCCCCGGGCTCGTCTAGGGCGGCCGCTGGGCCCCGCCCGTGCTACGCTCTCGACCCCGAGCGCGCCCCGCCGGCGCGCCCACGGAGCCGAGCACGCATGCAACTCCCCGAGCCCCCGAAGCCCGCGCTCTTCAAGGCCAAGCCGCTCCCCGTTGATCGGCTCATCCGCCCGTTCCAGGACTTCGCGCGATTCGGCGCCGCCGGCGGCATCTGCCTCATGCTCGCCGCCATCGCCGCATTCATCATCGCCCAGACACAGCTCTACGAGGACTACCACGCCTTCTTCGGCCACGTCATCAAGATCGGACTCGACGAGTGGATCATCGACGTCCCGCTCGGCAAGACAGAGAAGCCGCTCACCCTCGAGCTCTTCATCAACGACGCGCTCATGGCCGTCTTTTTCCTCTTCGTCGGTCTCGAGATCAAGCGCGAACTGCTCGTCGGCGAGCTCTCGACCATCCGCAAGGCCTCGCTGCCCATCGCCGCCGCCGCGGGCGGCATGCTCTTCCCGGGCCTCATCTACGCCGCGATCAACTGGGATACCCCCCAGATCAACGGCTGGGGCGTCGCCGTCGCGACCGACATCGCCTTCGCCCTCGGCGTCCTCATGCTCCTGGGCAGCCGGGTCCCCACCTCGCTCAAGGTCTTCCTCACGTCCCTCGCCATCGCCGACGACCTGGGCGCCCTGGCCGTCATCGCCATCTTCTACACCGAGTCGCTCAACGTCGAGGCCATGCGGAACGCCGGGATCATCCTCGCCCTTCTGATGGCCCACAACTGGCTCGGGGTCAAGAAGCTCCACCCCTACATCATCCTCGGGCTCCCCCTCTGGTACTTCACGCTCGAGTCCGGCATCCACGCCACCATCGCCGGCGTCCTCCTGGCCGCCACCATTCCTGCCCGCGAGCGCGTGGACCCCGACGCCTTCCTCGAGTCCAACCGCAACGCCCTCGACGTCTTCGAGAAGGCCGCCAAGCAGGCCCCCAACGTCCGCAAGAACCCCGACCTTCTCGCCGCCGCCCGCACCATCGAGCTCAACTGCGAGCACATCGAGCCGCCTCTCTTCCGCCTCGAGCACAAGCTCGCCGCCCTCTGCGCGTTCGTCATCATCCCCGTCTTCGCCTTCGCCAACGCGGGCGTCAAGATCGCCGACGACACCGAGCTCACCAGCCGCGTCTCCATCGGCATCACCGCCGGGCTCGTTCTCGGCAAGCCCGTGGGCATCTTCCTCGTCTCGTTCCTGGCCGTGAAGCTGCGGCTCGCCGACCTGCCCAAGGGCGTGACCTGGGGTCACATCCACGGCGCCGGCTGGCTCGCCGGCATCGGCTTCACCATGTCCCTCTTCATCGCCAACCTCGCCTTCAAGGACTCGAAGCACGACCTCGACCAGGCCAAGATCGGCATCCTCGCCGCGTCGATCCTCGCCGGGGCCATCGGCCTCACCATCCTCCTGCTGACCAAGCGCCCGCCCCCGCAGGCAGAGCCCGCACCGGTCGCGGACCCGCCGACCGCCACGGACGTCGCGGACGCCGACGACCAGACCGCCCCCCCGAAGGGCGATCAGTCCAACGCCGGGTCGTAGTACTCGTTGATCGGGATCCCGCGGTAGGTGATCGACCGGATCTCGAAGCGCGAGTTGTCCCGCAGGATCCGGTCCTCGATCGAGTCGTGCGAGGCGAGGTAGGTCTCGATCAGCGCCTCGTTCCCGCTCACCCAGCGGGCCGACCCGTCGGCGAACGAGATCTGCAGCCCGTCCTCGCCGTGGTTGTTCCACTCGTTGGGCCAGTTGGAATCGCCGTCCAGCCGCCCGGGGATCCCGAGCGACGCGGCGATGCTGCTCAGCTCGTCGTTGTCGTTGTCCAGGAACAGCGTCGTCCGCGACGGGAACTGAGTCGTCCGCTGCGTCTTGAGCAGGCCCGGCGCCTCGTCCGCCTCGTCGTACAGGGGCACGTACGCCTCGGGCCTCGGCAGCCGGAACCCGAGCTGGTTCCGCACCGACCCGGTGTAGGGCGCGGGCGGCACGACCGTCCCGTCCGGGTATTTGCCCGGCGCGAACCACAAGAACATCTCGTACGAGTGCCCGCCCCGGTCGTCGTCCCGGTCCGCCGCGGGCGCGAACAGCTGCATCGGGAAGTCCTGCCCGACCGCCTCCGGCAGGTTCGCCAACGCCCCCGGCAGATCGCTGAGCATCGTGTCCAGGTCGTTGATCTCGTTGACCGTGTTCGGGCAGATCCCCACGTCGTACGAGTCCAGGTACGTCGGGTAGAGCCAGCCGAGGTTGTCCTCGAACGAGTGGAAGCTCGGGACGTACAGCTCCTTCTTGGTGTCGTTGGAGTACGACTGCGCCGCCAGGCCCATCTGCCGCAGGTTGGACAGGCACCGCCCGCGCTTGGCCGTCGCCCGCGCCGCGCCCAGCGCCGGCAGCAGGATCCCGATCAGCAGCGCGATGATCGCGATGACCACCAGCAACTCGATCAGCGTGAACGCCGCCGGCCGCCTCAGGGACCGACCCGACCTGCCCCCTCGACAATCACCCATCCCGCGAGTCTAGCGGATCGGCGCGCCCCCACGCACACACCGCCCGGCTCCCCCATCTTCGCCACCCCTCCGGCTTCCGGATCCGCGACCCAGCGGGTATCCTGGCCTCCCACCAGAGGAGAGATCCATGCACCGCCCCGCCGCCCTCGCGCTCGCCGCCCTCGCCGGCGCCGCACACGCCCAGCCCACCGACACCGCCGCCGTCGATCTCACCGGCGTCGAGCTCCGCTGCGAGTTCCTGGGCCCCTGCTTCGAGGACCAGTTCCGCGACTCCATCGCCGACCCCTTCCCCGTCGGCGACCCCCAGTTCATCCTCCCCGCCACCGGCTATTCCTGGTTCATCACGGGCCACCTCGACACCACGATCCCGCTCGGACTCATCATCCCGTCCGGGTCCACCTTCGCCGAGTTCATCGACATCGTCGATCGCGGCAACTCCTTCCTCACCCGCGGCTACGTCCGCTACCCGCAGGCCTCCTTCCCCGACCCCGAGAACGTCCTCTGGAATCAGACCTTCTCCGGCGGCTTCGGCAACTCCGAGTTCATGCTCGAGATGTCCGTGGACATCAACCTCACCGTCACCGACACCGGCGCCATCGTCGGCTCCCTCACCAACATCGACATCCCCACCGGCTTCCTCACCGGCTCGGCCACGTTCACGGATGGCTACTTCGAGGCGACCACCTGGGTCCCCTCCCCGCCCCAGCAGACCGAGTGGCACTTCGACGGCGACCTCTCCCCCGTCGCCGGGTCCGACGGCGCCAAGCTCGACTACCTCGACAACCCCGCCTTCGGGCTCATCCAGGGCGACGACCCCATGGACCCCAAGGACGACATCCCCACCGGCGTCACCCAGGCCCAGTCCTCCTTCATGACCACCACCGCCCTGGGCATCCCGGGCCCGGGGGACGAGGAGGACACCGTCTACTGCACCAGCCCCGCGCGCAACCTCGCCACGAACGACCCCGCCCACACGCGCGGCATCGGCCTCGCCCTCTTCCCCGCGACCCAGCCCTCGTACCCCGGCAAGTTCTTCGGCCAGTGGACCCTGGTCTTCGACCTCTACATCCCGGCCGAGTCCTGGTTCGACGACTTCCCGACCAACACCGACCCGCGCGAGTTCGTCCTTGCCCTCATGCAGGGCAACCACAACAACACCGACACCGCCGACGCCTTCTTCCGCAACGACGCCGTCGACGGCATGACGTTCGGGACCTCCGGCGACGACTTCAACCCGCCCATCTACCAGCCCGTCCCAATCGCCCCCGACTCGTGGTTCCGCCTCGCCCTGGTCTGCGACGACTTCAGCGCCGGCTCGGTCCGCGTCTTCGTGGACGGCGTGTTCCTCTTCGAGACCGAGTCCAGCTGGATCTACAACCAGGTGGACCCCACCGCCCCCACCTACGCCGACGGCGAGCCCATCGACCCCGCCGACTGGACCTCATGGGGTGAGTTCCCGAGCCCGTGGGCCCAGTCCACCGGCACGTTCCCCGGCTCTCTCGGCGAGACCAACTGCAACTCCACCATGTGCCTCTTCGCCGACGCGCTCAGCGGCCGCTCCGAGACCGCCTACCTCGCCAGCATGTACTTCACCGACGACATGCTGGCCGACTCGGTCATCGCGTCCCTGGGCGGGCCCGACGCCGACGGCATCGTCCTCACCAGCGCCGGCTGCAACCCCGCCGACCTGGCCGAGCCCCTGGGCACGCTCGACTTCTCTGACGTCCTGGCGTTTCTCACCGCCTTCGCCGGCTCGGATCCGGCCGCCGACCTGGCCGACCCCGCAGGCGTGTTCGATTTCTCCGACGTGCTCGCGTTCCTGACCGCGTTCAGCGCCGGCTGCCCCTGAGCCGGCCCGGCCTCTTGCGGAGTGCCGACCCGCGCGGGAGAATCCGCGCAGGAGGTCTCCCATGCGCCCCGCGCGACTGGCCGCCGTGTTCCTGCCCTGCCTCGTGTGCTCGACACTCGCCCCCGCCGACGATTTCGTCTGGATCGCGCCCGCGGGCGGCTACTGGCTTGATCCCGCCAACTGGGGCAACGGCCACATTCCCCAAGACGAGGACGCCGACGTCATCATCGGGACGCCCGGCGACTACGACGTCGTGATCGGCGGCGGGGAGGAGCTCATCCAGCCGTTCGTCCGCTCCGTCTCCCTGCTCGCCCCCGGCTCCAGACTTCTCACGGGCCAGTGGTGCTGCGCCGGACACGGATTCTCCGTCCCGCTGAGCTTGCGGGTGCACTCGTTCCTGATCAACAACGGCGAGATACCCCTCTGGGGCGAACTGACCGGCACGCTCCCCTCCGCCTATCTGGGTCTCATCGGCACCGCCGAAGCCCCCTGCACGCTCGGCGGCTCCGGCGCCGTCCGGCTCGCGGGCGGCTCCGTCTTCGGCACGCACAGCCACCACCTCGCCGGGCACACCATCATCGGGCACGGCCACATCGACCTGGCCCGCAACGACGGCGAGATCATCCTCCAACCCCCGACGCCCGGGACATCCCCCTCCGGCTGGCGCTCTACCCTCGAACTCGACGTCAACACCGCGGACATCACCTGCGAAGCCGGCGCCCCCGTCGAGGCGACGATCCTCAGCAACGACGCGTCGTTCATCGGCGCCCCGGGCGTGTCCATCACGATCGAGGAGTTCCACAACACGCCCCGGGGTGTGATCGACGCCGCCGGCGGGTACGTCTTCGTCCAGGGACCGCTCACGCGCGGGACCATCCGAAACACCGAGGGCGGCGCTGTCTACATCGTGGACGTGACCGACGCCACCCTTGTCGGCGAGTTCGTCGCCGCGCGAGACCTGACCACGCTGGACCTCATCAACCACGGCGTGCTCACGCTCGAGCTCGCCCAGTCCCAGCCGCGATTCGACCTTGAGGCCCCCGTCAACCTCCGCGGTGTCGGCGAGATCCGCCTCGTCAACGACCCCGTCGTCGTCTACAACGGCTCGTCTCCCGGCATGATCGGCATCGGCCAGACCATCACCGGCGCCGGCCGCATCAACCACCAGGGCCCGACCACCCTCCGAGGCGCCATCGCCCCCGGTGACGGCCAGACCTCGGGCGCCATCCGCCTCGCCGGCTCGTGGGTCCTCCACCCCGCCGCCGATCTCTACATCGACGTCTTCGATGCCGACGACCACGACTCGGTCAGCCACTCCCCGTACGTCAGCAGCACGATCGCCATCGCCGGCCGCGTGCACCTCGAGTTCCACGGCCGCACGCCGGCGCTCGGCGAGGAGTTCCGTGTCTTCTGGACGACCGTGTCTTACTCAGGGGCTTTCTCAGAGATCAGCTCCGAGGGCCTCGATCCCGCCCTCTCCGCGATCCTCATCCACAGGGACGGCGAGGTCGTCGCCCGAATCGTGAGCGCCGGCTGCACCGCCGACCTCGCCAACCCGGCCGGCGTCCTCGACTTCATCGACGTCATCACCTTCATCTCGGCGTTCAACAACACCCTCCCCCACGCCGACCTGGCCCCGCCCCAGGGCGTCCACGACTACGGCGACGTCCTGGCGTACCTCACCGCCTTCGCCGCCGGCTGCCCCTGACAAGCCACCACCCTTGCGGCCCGCGGCCGTGCCGGGGACAATCCAGACGTGCCGCACGCGACACACTCAGCCCTCGCCACCCTCCTCACGCTCGCGATCGCCACCACCACCAACGCCCAGGTCTTCCGCTGGATCAACCCGGCCGACGGCGATTGGTTCGACGCCGCGCGCTGGGACGCGCTCTCGTTCCCCGACGACCCCGCCGCCGACGTGCTCATCGACCTTCCGGGCGAGTACACGATCACCATGTCCGGCTTCGGGGCCGACCAACCGCATCCACCCGTCCTCGCCAACTCCCTTTCCATCCTCGAGCCCGACGCGACACTCGAGGTCCAGTGCTGGTACGACCCGTTCCAGATCGAGGCCGAGACGGGCTACACGCTCCAGCTCGGCGAGTCCCTGCACGTCGACGGCCTGCTCACGCTCCGCAGGCTCTGCTTGAATGGCAGCTCCCCGACCATCGACCTCGAGAACTCCCCGCACGAGTCGCCCATCATCTCGGGCTCGGGCGAGATCCGGCTCCGGGGCGGCCGCGTCCTGGCCTCGCGCAGCGTCCTGCCCGAGACCCTGGGCGTCATCGTCGAGACCAGCGGCTTCATCCGGTTCGACCGGGTCGAGGGACCGGTCCGGGTGACCTCGGACGCGAGCAGCCTGTTCATGAGCCTGGGTGTCCACGATCGCGCGATCGAGTACGACCCCGGCGCCGAACTCGGGAGCTTCACGGCACGCATCGGCCTGAACCTCATCCCGCTGGCCGCGCCGCCCAACTCCGACTCGTCGTTCGAGATCGGCGTCAACGCCGGCCCGGTCGGGCTGCTCCCCGGCTCGATCACCGAGGCCGAGATCGACTTCAACGCCGCCCCGATCACCGTCCACCCTGGCGCCACCCTCGACGCCCGGTTCGGGCGGAACCTGGCCATCATCCATATCGCGCAGGGCTCGGACATCACGCTCAGCGCCGACCACAACGAGCGGAACATCACCGCCGCCCCGGGCGCGACCCTCCGGCTCGCGGCCCTCCACAACGAGCCGGGCGTCGTCGTCGACGTCGCCGGCGCCACCCTCGACATCGCCGGCCCCTACACCGGCGGCATCCTCCGAAACTCCGGACCCAACCGCGCCACCATCCGCAACCTCGCCGACGTCGTCATCGAGTCCGACTTCGATCTCACCGGCGACCTTGTTCCGCCCGGCTTCACGAACAACGCAAGGCTCGACATCGCCTCCGATCTCGAGCTCATCGACGGCGACGTCACGATCGACGGGCACGGCGAACTCGCGTTCCCCGCGTTCGCCCCGGTCCTGCCCCGGATCCTCTCTGCCGCGCAGCACCGGCTCACGATCGGCCCCGACCAGACCCTCGCCGGCTCGGCCATCATCACCACCCCGGTGCTCGCCAACGGCTCCGTCTCGCCGGGTGACGACGCCACCCCGGGCGAGTTCAGGATCTTCCGGCTCTTCGACCTTGAGCCCTCCGCCACAGTCCTCCTCGACGTCTTCGCCGCGGCCGAGCACGATCGGCTGCTCGCCATCGTGGGCCTTTCCTTTCTCTCCCTCGACGGCGACCTCGTGCTCCGGTTCCACGGCGATCCGCCCCCGCTCGGGTCCGAGTTCGGGATCATCATCGCCACGGCCCGAAGCGGCGCGTTCCGTTCCGTCACGACTCAGGGTCTCCCCGACGGCCAGACCGCGACGCTCATCGATCGTGGCTCGGTCATTGATGCCAGGATCACCAACGCCGCCTGCCTCGCCGATCTCGCCGAGCCCGCGGGCGTCCTCGACTTCATCGACGTCCTCAACTTCTTGTCCGCGTTCGGCAACGCCGAGCCCCAGGCCGATCTGTCGCCCCCCCAGGGCGTCTTCGACTTCGCAGATGTCCTGGCGTACCTCACCGCCTTCGCCGCCGGCTGCCCGTAACGCCGCCCCACCCCCGCTTGCCAGGGACTCGCCCGCGCGAGACAATGGGCCCTGGAGGCCTCGCATGCGCCGACCGCTTGCCGCCGCCGTTCCGCTCTTTCTTGCCACCGCGGCCGGCGCACAGGAGTTTCACTGGGCCGACGTCACCGGCGGTATCTGGTTCGAGCCCACCAACTGGGCCCAGAACCAGGTCCCGCCCAGCGCCGGCGCTGACGTCTTCATCGATGCCCTCGGCGACTACATCGTGAGCTTCGGCATGGGTTGCGACACGCCGTACCGGATGAACTCGCTGCACCTCCCCGTTCCGGGGCCAGCCCTGCACCTGAACACGGGGTGCTGCTTCCCGTGCGACACCACTGCCCTCATCCGATTCGAGGTCGGATCCGTGATCTACAACAACAGCCGGATCCAGGTCAATGGCGCCTACGGCATTCTCCAGTTCCCCGAGGCGCCCGGATCCGTGTCCACGATCTCCGGCTCCGGTGTCATCACGCTCAAGTCCTTCGCCCAACTCTCCGGCGGCGTCCGCCAGCTCGCCGGGCACACGATCACCGGCTCAGGCATCGTGGATATCGCCCGCAACGACGGGGTCATCCGAGCCACGTACACCTCCAGCCCCAACAACGGCGGCGGCATGCGACTCTGGGTCGATCTGAACGACGGCCTCATCTCGTCCTCAGACGGAACGACCCTCTTCCTCCGCCAGGTCCACAACTCCCCCAGCGGCGTCATCGACGCCGCCGGGAGCCGGGTCGAGGCATACACGTTCGGAGACACGGTCACGGGCGGGACCATCCGGAACACCGAAGACGGTGACGTGCAGCTCCGGGGCATCGGCGATGTGACCCTCGAGGGGGCCGGCTTCACGCTCTTCGGACCGATCCTCTCCCCGGGGATCACCAACAACGCGGACGTCAAGGTCTTCCTCGGCTGTCGGATCGACCCGGGATCGTCGATCAACGGCACGGGCTGCTTCAGGCTCAACATCTGGGATCTCACGAACACCGGACACGAGCCCGTCATCATCGGCCCCGATCAGACCATCACCACCGTCGGCACACTCGTCGGCTCGTTCGAGATCCGGGGTACGCTCGCGCCCGAGGGCTTCAGCAGCCCCGGCATACTCGAACTCAGGCAAGCCCATTCGGTGCTCACCGAATCGGCGCTCGTCGACATCGACGTCTTCGGGCCTGGTTCGAACGAAAGGGTCCACGGCTTCACCCCGGACGGCATCACGCTCGGCGGCCGCGCCCACCTCAGATTCCACGACTACACGCCCGAGGTCGGCGACGAGATCCAGTTCATCCGACGCTCGGGCTCGCCGGCCGGCGCCTTCCACACGCTCACCACCGAGGGCCTCGACCCGTCGCGGTCCGCCGTCCTGATCTACCGCGACACGGAGGTCGTCGCCCGGATCCTCAACGCCGATTGCCCGGCCGACCTCGTCCCGCCGATCGGCGCCCCCGACCTCCTCGATGTGCTGAACTTCCTCTCCGCGTACTACAACGGCGAGTCGCACGCCGACCTCGCGCCCCCCCAGGGTGTGTTCGACTTCGCAGATGTCCTGGCGTACATCACCGCCTTCGCCGAGGGCTGCCCTTAGGCCGCCCCACGATCTAATTTCATTTTTATGCCTTTTTTGGAACCAAAGCGCCCGCGGTGCGGACCCGACTCGTGTCGCGCTCTGCGGCGCCTCGACCGGAGGTCGTTCTGCCCCCGGCGAGTCCTCAAACCCCGGGACCGAACCCCTCCCGAGGAGGATGTCCATGCGCGCACGCCACGCCGCAGCCCTCGTCGCCTCTCTGTCCGCGTCGCAGCAATCGATCGCGCAGCCCGACGCCCCGCCGCGGCTCCCGACGCACTGGTGCGGGACGACCTCGCCGAGCGCGTTCGCACGCGCGATCCACGACGCCGCCGCCCTCGGCTTGGTCGCGGACCCGGCGCTCGCGCCCACGGTCCCCGTCCGCCCGCGCGTCGATCTCCCGGAGTGGCGCCCGCGGGGCGCGCCGTGCCTGGCGCCGGAGCAGATCTACCTCTACGAGGACTCGGCCTCTCTGCTGGTCTCCAACTACTCCGACGGCGAGCTGTTCGCGTTCATGGTCGAGGCCGCGAACCAGCTCATCGCCGACTGGGGCGACAACTACGACTTCATCGGGTTCTGGATGAACTTCACGCCGACCAACCAGCTCGGCTCGGCCGCGTTCTACCTCCCCGTCGAGAACACCGTCCGCGGCATCGGATTCCCCGACGGCGATCGGCCCGGGGTCGAGACCTTCAACAACCGCCCCGACCTCGGCCTGGTCGGCGACG
Organism: Phycisphaerales bacterium; assembly: GCA_041987545.1. GTDB lineage: Bacteria > Planctomycetota > Phycisphaerae > Phycisphaerales > UBA1924 > JAJRXR01. The sequence continues at coordinate 307,143 of JBHIWH010000002.1, forward strand.
AGGTCGAGGGGCTCGTGATGATGTGGAACATCCACGACTCCTTCTGGGAGTTCCCCAACGCGGCCCGCGCCGTCATGGGCCACGAGCTGCTCCACCGCTGGGCGAGCTTCCTCCCCCCGCTCGAGGACGGCACGAGCCTCCAGGGCGACAACAAGACCTGCTACTCCGAGTACCACTGGGACACGCGCGTCGACGCCCAGGCCTCCGTGCTCGGCATCTCCGAGTGGATCGGAACCAACCCCGCCGTCTTCTCGCCCATGTTCTTCAACTTCATCAACTTCAACACAGAGATCCCCAACCCCGCGACCGGCGGGGGGCTCTGGAGCTACCCGGAGCTGTACCTCATGGGCTACGTCACGCCCGAGGAGATGGACTCGAGCATGCAAGAGTTCAGGTACATGGTCGACGGCACGTGCGAGATCCTCGCCGAGCACTTCGGCCAGATCCTGCACCTCTCCTCGGCCGACATCATCGAGGCCGCCGGCCCCCGCGTCCCCGCCAGCGCGGCCTCCCAGAAGGAATACCGCGCCGCGTGGATCATGATCCACCAGCCCGACTCCCCGCCCTCGCCCGCCGACCTGGAGCGCGCGACCATGTTCCTCGAGCAGAACATGAACGACTGGGGTCCCAGCACCCTCGGCCGGGGTTCGATCGACCACGCCCTGTTCTTCGACCCCGATTGCGACGGCGTCCCCGACGCGATGGGCTGCAACGCCGCCGACCTCGCCGAGCCCTTCGGCGCCCTCGACTTCTCCGACGCCCTCGCGTTCCTGACCGCGTTCGCCGCGATGAGCCCGGCCGCGGACCTGGCCGAGCCCGCGGGCGTCTTCGACTTCTCCGACGCCCTGGTGTTCCTCACCGCGTTCGCGGACGGGTGCCCATAACCAAGCCCGGGAATCCTCCGGGCCCTCGCCGCCCAGAATCACGCCCGAAGCGTCTTGTGCCGCCGCCCAAAGGCCGCACAATGGGGGCCGGAGGATCCCCCATGCCCGTGCGCCGTTCCCTCGCCCTCGCCGCCATCGCCGCCGCGACGCTCGCGCCCCACGCCGGCGCCCAGACCGTCCAGCTCGTCGACGCGTTCCCGAATCTCACGTTCTCCTCCCCGGTGGACCTCATCGCGCCCCCCGACGACTCGGGGCGCCTGTACGTCGTCGAGCAGTTCCCGGGTCTCATCTCCTTCTTTGACAACGACCCGGGCGCCACCACGAAGACCACGTTCATCGACCTGTCCGACCGCGTGTTCGTCTCCGAAGAGGGCGGCATCAACGCGCTCGCCTTCCACCCCGACTTTGCCAGCAACGGCCACATCTTCGTCACCTACGCCATCGACGGGCCCGACAGCCGCCAGCACACGATTGTCGCGCGGTTCACCCGCTCGGCCTCCATCCCCGACCAGATCGACACCGGCTCCGAGGTCATCCTCCTGGACCTCAACACGCGCCGCCAGAACCACACCATGCACCGACTCGCGTTCGGGCCAGACGGCCACCTCTACGTCGCCGTCGGCGACGGCGGATGCTGCGGCGACCCGGACGACAACGGCCAGGACCTCACCACGCTCCAGGGCTCCATCCTCCGCCTCGACGTCTCCGCCACCTCCCATGCCCAGCCCTACGCCATTCCCGCCGACAACCCCTTCGCCGGCAACACCGACGGCCACCGCGAGGAGATCTACTGCTACGGCCTCCGCAACCCCTGGCGATTCTCGTTCGACCACGAGGGCCGGCTCTGGATCGGCGACGTCGGCCAGGACCGACGCGAGGAGATTTCCTGGGGCGCCCCCGGCGCCAACCTCGGCTGGAACGCCATGGAGGGACTCGACTGCTTCCCGTTCAACCAGCCCTGCGACCAGACCGGCCTCACCCTCCCCCTCCACGACTACCCGCACGAGTTCAACCCCGGGGGCGGCTTCGCCATCTCCAGCGGGTACGTCTACCAGGGATTCGGCTGCCAGGCCCTCCACGGCCGCTTCCTCTTCGCCGACTACATCTCCGGCAACGTCTGGGCCATGGACTACGACGCCTCCGGCTCCCTCGGCGTCACCAACGTCGCCCCCCTCACGGGCCGCCGCTTCTCCGCGTTCGGGATCGACCAGGCCGGCGACGTGTACATCCTCGCCTATGACAACGACCGCATCTACCGCTTCGAGTGCCCCGACTACTGCCCGGCCGACCTCGCCGAGCCGCAGGGGACCCTGGATTTCTCCGACGTCTCGGCGTTCCTGGTCGCCTTCGCCGCCCACCGCCCCGAGGCCGACCTCGCGCCCCCCGCGTTCAGCTACGACTTCTCCGACGTCCTCGCGTTTCTTACTTCGTTCTCCGCCGGCTGCCCCTAACCGCCGCGCGCCCCTACCATTTCGGCCCACACCGAACGCCCCCACGGAGGCCGAAATGTCCCAGACCCCCGTCATCGTCGCCGCCAAGCGCACCCCCATCGGCAAGTTCTTCGGCTCCCTCGCCCGGACCCCCTCGCCCCAGCTCGGCGCGTTCGCCATCGAGGCCGCCCTGGCCGACGCACCCGCGCTCAAGGACCACATCGACGAGGCCGTCTTCGGCTGCGTTCTGCAGGGCGGGCTGGGCCAGAACCCCGCCCGTCAGGCCGCCCTCAAGGCGGGGCTGCCCTCCTCGCTCTCCTGCAAGACCATCAACAAGGTCTGCGGGTCTGGTCTGGAGGCCGTCATGATGGCCGCCCAGTCCATCAAGGCCGGCGACAACGACTGCGTCATCGCCGGCGGCTTCGAGAACATGACCGGCGCCCCCCACTTCGCCCACGTCCGCCAGGGCGTGAAGTACGGCAACGCCGACCTCACCGACCTCATGGCCCACGACGGCCTGACGTGCGCGTTCGAGTGCTGGCCCATGGGCAACGCCGCCGAGCACATCGCCGAGAAGTACTCGATCTCCCGCGAGGCCCAGGACGCCTTCGGCGCCGCCTCGCACACCAAGGCCCACGCCGCCTGGGAGGCCGGCCACTTCGACGCCGAGACCGTCACCCTCACCGGCGAGCAGCTGGGCAACCGCAAGAACCCCGGACCCGAGGGCGGCATCCAGCGCGACGAGGGCATCCGCCCCGAGTCCACCGCCGACGGCCTCGCCAAGCTCCGTCCTGCCTTTTCAAAGGACGGCACGGTCACCGCCGGCAACGCCAGCCAGATCTCCGACGGCGCCGCGGCGCTGGCCGTCTGCTCCGCCGCCAAGGCCGAGGAGCTGGGCCTCAAGCCCATGGCCCGGATCGTCAGCTACCACACCCACGGCGTGGACCCCAAGGACATCTTCGCCGCCCCCATCGGCGGCATCCAGGGCGCCCTCAAGAAGGCCAACCTCTCCGTCAACGACATCGACCTCTTCGAGATCAACGAGGCCTTCGCCGCCCAGGTCCTGTGCAACGTCAAGGAGCTGGGCGTCCCCGAGGACAAGCTCAACATCTGCGGCGGCGGCGTCGCCCTGGGCCACCCCATCGGCGCCTCCGGCGCCCGCGTCCTCACCACCCTCGTCCACCAGATGAACCGCACCGGCGCCAAGAAGGGGCTGGCCGCCCTCTGCCTCGGCGGCGGCAACGCCGTGGCGATGGTCGTCGAACGCTAGACCGCGCAAAGGCTCTTCCACCAGGGCAGCCGTGCCATTCACATCGCAGCATTGATCGAGCACGGCGCCACGGCTTGTCCCGGAACGGCAAGCCGCGCATCACACCATGCGCTGCCTTGTCCGCAAACGCCTCCACCCCACGGTTCCCCCGAACGCCACCATCCCCGGCACCGCGATCAACAGCATCGTCCAATCCAAAGACCGCCGAGCCGTCACCGGCGCCGTGCCACCAAACCGCGGCCTGAGGATGTTCCACCCATCAGCGGGCGGGAGGGAACCATCCTCCAACGCCACGACGTCCCAGTCCTCCCACGCCAGATCGAACATCTCCCTCCCGGACGCGACCTCGACGAGCCTCACGACATCCCCCGCGAGCAGCCGCCGAGACGCCTCATCGCGATCCGGCATCGCCACCGCCAGCCGCTCGGCGATCACATCGACGCCGAGCTCCCCCAGCTCGGGCCCATCGGGCCCGCCATCCTCGGGCCATTCGTATAGCCGGCCCGTCGCCGGGCGATATCGAAATCGACCCGCGTCGTCGATCGCCGCCGGGAACTTCACCGACACCCGGTCCGGCACGGCCTTGAACAGCACACCCTCCCAGATCGAATACGCGCGCACGTCGTACTGCTCGTACGCATCGCTCGCCCCGACTACCACGTGGCTCCACGACCCCGCCGTCACCAGCAGCAGCCACAGCGTCGCGATCCCCACTGCTACCCAGAGCACCAGTCCCATGCCCAACACCAGCACCTGACGCATCGAACCAATGTACTCCTCCGCCGAACGCCCAGATCCCACCACAAAGCGGCGGCCTGCTACCCCCTCTACCATTCACCCCCTGATCACCCTCCACCCCACCACCTGAACCCAAGGCCCCCATGCCCACCTACCTCATCACCGGCGCCAACCGAGGCATCGGCCTCGAGCTCACCCGACAGCTCACCGCCCGGGGCGACCGCGTCATCGGCGCCGCCCGCAACCCCGCCGCCGCCGACGATCTCAAGGCCGTCACCGACTTCGTCACCACCCTCGACGTCGCCGACGAGTCCTCCGTCCTGGCCATGGCCAAGCGGCTCTCCTCCGAGACCATCGACGTCCTGATCAACAACGCCGGCGTCTTCCCCGACTCGGGCGTCACCTCCTGCCTGGAGACGACGCCGGAGATGATGCTCGACGCCTACCGCACCAACGTCGTCGGCCCCCTCCTCGTCACCCGCGCCCTGCTCCCGCAGCTGGAAGCCGGCGACCGCAAGCTCGCCGTCCAGATCACGTCCAACATGGGCTCCAACGAGGAGCAGACCCGCGTCAAGCGGACGGGGCACCTGGCGTACTGCGCGTCCAAGTCCGCCCTGAACATGGTCAACACGCTCATGGCCAACGAGCTGACCGACCGCGGCGTGACTTCCGTGGCGCTGCACCCGGGCTGGATCAAGACCGACATGGGCGGCGAGAACGCCGAGCTCGAGCTCGAGGACGCCGCCTCGATGATCATCAAGACCATCGACGCCCTGAAGCCCAAGGACGCCGGGGCGTACAAGGACTACAAGAACAAGAAGATGGCCTGGTGAAGAATCCTCCCTCTCCCCTCTGGGGAGAGGGCCGGGGTGAGGGATTCCGACCCCTCCCGGCGCCTCGAGTCCGCGCGAGTGAAGCGCACGGCGCGTCTACCCGATCTGCCGACCTGCCGATCTCACGACCTGCCGCTCACAGGTTCGACTTGTAGCTCAGCCCCTCGCCGACGTCGCGGACCGCCTTCTCGGAGTCCTCGGCCGCCCGGATGTACCGCGTCCCCTCGTTGTCCACCCGCAGCACCGGGCGGCGCTTGTCCACGCTCGCCAGCACCCACCCGTCCTGGACCATCACCTCCAGCGCCTGCAGCGCCTGGTTCCGCACGGCGTCGCGGCTGGCGGCGGGCGCCGCCCCCATCACCCGGTCGAACAGCTCCCGCGCGTCCGAAGTCTGCCCGAGCACCTCGGCCACCCGCCCCCACGCGCCGGCCAGCGGCAGCCTCGCCTCGCCCCGCTCGTAGCACTCGACCGCCTCGATCCGCCCATCCCGCATCGTGGACCGCGTCCGCCGATCCGCGTTGCGCAGGTTCAGCTTGAAGACGTTCTTCCCGTCCACGCTGTACTTCGTCTTGCGACCCTTGGAGTCGAACAGCTCCAGCAGCTGTTTCGTGGACGCGACGTCGAACCCGCCCACGGTCGCGTTCTCGACCACGCCCTGCGTGAACCCGCCCTGGCTCAGCCAGCGCCACGCCTGGGCCGGGTTCAGCCGCAGCCCGCACTCCTTGGCGATCCGCTGGCAGTGCTCGGCGATGTCCGTGAACTGCCCGTTGGCCGAGTACCAGAACTCCGCGAACCGGATGTGCTGGCGGATGTTCGTCCGCGTCGCCTCGTCGTACTGCTCCCGAAGCCAGTCCGGCTCGTGCTCCCCCCGCTCCAGCTCCAGGATCGTGTACGCCGCCGCCCGCGCCGACGAGTGCGCCAGGGTCAGCCCGGCCGCCAGGATCGGGTCGGCGAACCCGGACTCCTCGCCCACGAGGATCCAGTTCTCGCCAACGACGCGCTCGGCCAGGTGCGACCAGTCCTTGCAGCTCCGCACCTCGTCCACGGGCCGGGCGTCCCTGATCAGCCTGGAGACATCGGGCTCGCTCCGCACCGCCTCCTCGTACAGCTCCTCGGGCCGCTTGCCGGACTCCTTGTAGTACTCGCTCGGGCAGATCAGCCCGATGCTCGTCCGCGTCGGGCCCAGGGGGATGAACCAGATCCAGCCGTAGGGCAGGCTCCGCACCTGCACCCGCGTCCCCCCCACCCCGATCTCGATCGCCCACTCGGCGTTCTCCCAGTAGTTCCAGATCGCAATATTCCGCAGCGTCGTCGGCGCGTCCGTCTCGACGCCCATCGCCCGGCGCAGCAGCCCGACCGCGCCCGTCGCGCCGACCACGTGCGACGCCGTCACCGTCTCCCCCGAGGACAGCCGCACGCCCGTGATCCGGTCGCCCTCGCGCTCGACCTCCTCGACGCGTGTCTGCTCGCGGACCTCGCACCCCATCTCCTCGGCGTGCCTGAGCAGAATCTCGTCGTAGATCGCCCGCTCCACCTGGAAGGCCGTCTGCGTCCGCTGGCCCTCGTACCTAGCCGGACGCGCCTCGTCGCGGAACTCCTCGGCCGGGTAGAAGTCCAGGTCCCACCGCGCCCGGTTCACCCCCCACGTGTACGACGCCCCCAGCTTGATCGGGAACCCCGCCGCCTCCACCTTGTCCCACGCCCCCATCTCGTGCAGCACCAGGCTGCACGCGGGGAGCTGGCTCTCGCCCACGTGCTCACGCGGGAACTTCTCCTTTTCCACGATCAGCACACTGAGCTCGGGGTTGTACTTCCGGAGCAGAGTCCCGACCGTCGCCCCGGCCGGCCCCCCGCCCAGGATCACCACGTCGTACGCCGCTGTGCCGCTCGGGTCGCTCATGCCCTGTATGTAGCACCCCGCCGCCCGCCACGCCAACCCGATTCCCGCCGCTGACCCCGGGGCCGAGAACCGCCCGCCCAGCACGCGTGCCCGGGCCCGGCCCCGGCCCCCCGCGAAAATTTTCGAGCCCGCCTGGTAGAAATCCTGCGCCAGCGCAGTACCCTCCCGCCCCAACGACCGACGCGCGTGCGTCGGCGCGATCGCAGGTCCACCAGCCGAGGAGATCCCCAATGAAGGATCACGACCAATCCGTCGTGCCCGTCACCCGGGCGATCAACACGATTCGCGGCCGAGTCGCCATCGCGACCGTCCCCGCCTTCGGCTGGGTTGTCCCCGGCTGATCGCCCGCCGAAACCCGTCGTCATCGCCCCCGAGCCCAGCGGCCCCAGCCGCCCGGGACTCGGGGATGGTCGTTCTCTCACGCGAACCACAGCCGCACGACGCGGCGACACCGGGTGCGCGCCCCTGCGCGCACAGGAGGTGCACCATGCAACGCCCCGAGCGGAGCGAGCTCTCACGCCGTCTCCGGGAACAACTCGAGCAGTCGCTCCGAGAGCGGCTGGCCCAGAGCGAGGCGAGCCGCGAGGAGCTGCGGCGCCTGGTCTGGGAGTTCCTCCGCCGCGAGGCGGAGCGGAGCGAGGAGGCCCCGGAGCCCGCGGCCCAGAGCTCATGAACGTCGGACCAGGACAACCCACCCCAAGTCGAGGGGGCGTGGCCGGGAAACGACCGGCCACGCCCCCTCTCCCATTTGGGCCTGCCCGATTCCGAGCCTGGTGGCGGCGGATTCGGCGATTGCCGGGCCGCGGGTGAGAGATCTCAGCTTCGCCCGCAGAGCAGGGGTGCGGACGCCGGGTGGGAACCGGAGGAGGACAGCCATGACGGGCAGCGCGAACAACCTGTGCGATCGGGGCGCCACGCGGGCCAGACGGCTCGCGGAGGCGTTGGCCTCGTCGCGGGCCGGTGACGAGGGCCGTGAGGAGCTGTGGCGCGAGCTGCGGTCTGAGCTGCGGCGGGACGCGCGCAGGCGTCTCACGCGGCGGACGGCGCCGGCGTTCGGGTGACCTCGGCCTCTAGACTCCGGAACGCGTGATGAGACTCAGCGGCGCCGACGGCGGGCCGCCAGCAGGCCGGCGATGCCGAAGACCGACGCCGCGCCCGGGGTCGGACTCACGACCCAGATCGACGCGCCGCCCGCCCCGATCCCCTGCACGTGCCCGACCAGGCGGAACGCGCTGTCCGAGTCCAGGTCGCTCAGCGAGTCGATCACCATCTGGTACGTCAGCCCGCCCGAGTAGTCGAACCGCGTCGTCAGCGATTCGCCCGGGTTGATCGCGTTCACCTGAGGCATCGGCGAGTTGGGATCCGCCGAGAAATGGGCCCCCTGCCAGGCGCCGCCGAACATGTCGATCGAGCCCGCCGGCGTCGGGGGCGTCGCGGGCGAGGCGTAGTCCACGCCCGGGACGTTCATGATCGTCGCGTTGAGCAGCTGCATCGAGGCGTCCGAGCTCTCGATGTAGATCGAGGTCAGGTTTGCGGGCTCGGTCGAGTCGTTGCCCCAGACGAAGTCGATCGTCGAGCCGTTGTCCACGACATCGACCCAGATGTCGATGTTGCCCGTGGGCACGCCGTCGGCGTTCTCGAACACGAACAGGTCGAACCGGGTCGAGACGCCCGCCAGCGAGGTCGAACTCAGGGCGGCCAGGGCGGCGGCGGTAACGATCGAACGCATGGTCTCACTCCTCTCGGGCCCACGCCGACAACCCCCGCCGGCGCAACGGACTCCTTCCCCAAACTGCCACGAGACCCGGCGGCGGCCAGCAAACTCCGATAATCCTCACCCTGATGCGCGGGCCCCTCGGGCTCCGGATCACCGCAACTCACTGTCCTTCATCGCCTTATGTAGCTAGAGCGAGATCCAGAAAGAAGAGGCCACCGGAAGGTGCGCGCAGAAAGACCGCCGGTCTGGTGGGCCGGCGGCGTGGGGTGAGATCTTCTGGGACCGGCCCGGGGGAGCCGGATCAGCGGCGGCGGCGGGCGGTGAAGACGCCGCCCATGGCCAGCAGGGCCATCGTGCCGGGGGTCGGGGTCACGACCCAGATCGAGTTGTCGTTCGGATCGAGGCCCTGGACGTGGGCGGCGGCCCGGAAGTCACCGGCCTGCAGGGCGGCGATGACGTCGCCGGCCGAGTAGCCGGCGCCCAGGTCGAACGTGATGGTGAGCGACTCGCCCGGGTTGATGGCCTTGACCATGGGCTGGGGGGTGTCGGGGTCGGCGGAGAAGACGTTGCCCTTCCAGACGCCGCCGAAGCCGGCGATCGAGCCGGCGGGGTTCGGGGGCGCCGAGCCCTCGGAGTACACGACCTGCGCGGTGTTGTGGATGGTGGCGGCGTCGAGGGCGGCCTCGGCGAAGTCGGAGCCCTCGAGGTAGATGTCGGTCACCGTCGCGGGGATCGACGAGTCGTTGTGCCAGACCAGGTCGATGGTCGAGCCGTTGTCGATGGCGTTGATCCAGACGTCGAGGCCCGAGGTCGGGACGCCGTCGGCGTTCTCGAAGACGAACATGTCGACGCGGACGTCGGCACTGGCGGTGGCGGGCGCCAGGGCGAAGGCGGCGGTCGCGGCTGCGGCCAGGGCGGTGGTCTTGCGCATGTCGGGGCCTCTCGTCTCTCGTGATGTGGGGTCGGTCCGCCCGGTGGGCGGCGATCTCTCTCGCGTGAGAAGGTGCCACGGCGTGGGCCGACCGCCAGCGATCGGCGTCGGCGGGTCGGCCCGGGCGATGGGTGTGCACGGGTCGTGCGGCGCGTGCGGATCGTGCGAGGTCTGGGTGTACGGGTTGTGCGGGGCCTGCGGGCCGCGCGTCAGGGCGCGGGCGTCGCGTCCTGGGGACGCTCGGTCGCGACGAGGTGGACGACGAAGTGGAGCGTGTCCTCGGGGCCGAAGGCGTCGGGGTAGCGCTGGCGCTGGGTGATCGCGGGCGGCATGATGGCGCGGCGTTTCTGGCCGACGCGCATGCCGGCGACGAGCTCCTCCATGCCGTCGACGACCTGGTCGGCGCCGAGGGTGAACGACAACGGCTGCCCGCCGGAGGTCCAGGTGGAGAAGATGAGCGTGCCGTCCTCCAGGGCGGTGGACTCGTGGATGCTGACGGTGTCGCCCCATTGGGCGCGGGGGCCGTCGCCCTCGGCGAGGAGCTGGTACTGGAGGCCCGAGTCGGTGGTGGTCCAGGGGGTGATGCCGGTACGGTCCCACTGGGGGGCGGTGTGTCGGACAGGGGTGTCGATGTTGACGCAGCCGGGGAAGAGGGCGGCAAGCAGCCCAAACGAAACACACAGCCGCGTGGCTCGCGCACGGGACACCGTCGTCGTCGCGGTCATTGGCGCCGGCCCTCCCGGATGAACGAATCGAACATCTCGTTGAGTGACTCGAACGTGGCCGCCTCCCCGAGCGGCTCGAACGAGCCCGTGTCGGCGATCCCCCGGGCCGCCCGCAGGAACCCGCCCCACGCCGCCCGCGCCAGCGCCGAGCCGACCGAGATCCGCCGCACGCCCAGGTCGCCCAGCGTTCGGAGCGTCATCCACGACGGGTCGCACGCGAGCACGTTGACGGGCCTGGGCGCCACGGCCGCGACGACCCGCGACACCTGCTCGGGCGTCGTCAGCCCGGGCGCATACAAGCAGTCCGCCCCCGCCTCGGCGAACGAGACCAGCCGCTCCAGCGCCGTCTCAAGGGGTCGCTCGACCCCGACCAGGAAGCTCTCGCACCTGGCCGTCAGCACGACGCCCGTCCCCGCCGCGTCGATCGCGGCCCGGGCGGCCCGGACCCGCTCGAGCGCGACGTCGAGGTCGTAGAGCGGCCTCGCCCCGCCGTCCGACGCGTCCTCGATCGACAGCCCCGCGGCCCCCGCCTCGATGCACCGCCGCACGTTCTCGCCCACGCCCTCGGGCGTGTCGGCGTACCCCGCCTGGAAGTCCGCGTTCACGGGCAGGCCCGTCGCCTCGGCGATCACCCGGACGTTCTCGAGCGTCTCCTCAAGAGAGACCGACGTGGGCGTCTCCGCACGGGCCTTGATGAAGCTGACCGCGGCGCTGCTCGTGGCGAGGGCCTTGAACCCGAGCGACGCGAGCGCGACCGCGCTGCCGGCGTCCCACGGGTTCGGCAGCACGAAGCAGCCGGAGTCGTGGAGGCGGCAGAACGTGGCGGCTCGGTCGCTGCTGGGCACGAGATTCTCTCCGGAGCGCGGGAGGCGCCACGCTGAGTCTACAGCCGAGGTCAATGACCGCACCTCAGACGGCGCCGGGGCTGGTCGCATGCGGCCCGGCGAAGGCGAGGACGCCGGGTTAGCTGTGGAGGAAGTCACGCAACGAATGTTGCCGCCGGCGGGCATCAGGGGCGGGGGTGGCGAGGTCGGGCGTAGTCGCGGCGCGCGGGCATAGCATGCCGCATTTGTTCTTGGGGAAGGGCATGCGCGGGGCAAGCTGGGATAGGGGAAGGGCCGGGAGTTTGCTTACGGTAAGGGATCTGCGCCCCGACGACCTAGAGAGCTCATGGACGATGAGCCGCGCGGCTCCCGACGATCGCCTCCCGGCGCATGAGGAACTCAATCGTCGGAGTCCCGGGTTCGCTTGCTCGATCTTGAGGGGGACTTGCTCTTTGCCGCTTTCTTGGATGTCTTCTTCCTAAGCTTGCCCATGGACTCGAGACGCTTCTCGGAGTCCTCGATAAGACCGGGCAGAGAATAGACGTACTCGAGCAGTGCGCGCGTCAAGTCATCGAGAATTGGCAGTTCGGCAGCAGTCAGTTCACCCAACTCTGCATGCGCCCCGACGTTTCTAAACGCCCGAAGCTTGCTCGCCGCATCCGCCAATCGTTTGGGGATGTCGCCGTTTGCGACCAGTACATCGAGCTTATCCCGAAGCGATCGCCCACCGGCGTTGCGATCGATGCAGATCAACTCAAGCAATCGACCAATCAGCACACCATAAGAATTCGAATCAACACTTCTCACTCGCTGTGCAGCCACGTGTGCCCTCTCAATTGGGGGCGGCAGGCCCTTGAGCTTGGGTGACTGGGCAGGAAACAACTTCTCAATTGTCTCATCACCTGGAGACATCATCTCGTGCCAGTAGTAACGCTTGAGCGTAATCGCAGCACAATGCGTGCACTCAAGCAACTCGTATATTGGGCCTTCTTCCCAGATCATACCTGCCACGTCATCCTCTTCCGTTCGCACCTGAGAATGTCGTATCACGACCAGTTGTGCGACAGTAGCGCTACAGGTATCACACTTGACCGGAGGTGAGTACTCACGATCTTGCTTGGCCATTTGCCCCCTCCATTGAATGCGGCGATCTCGCCGACATTCTAGAACACAGCCAATCACAACTCCGGCGCAAACCCCCGCCTCATGGTGTTCTCGCACGAGGCCCTGGGCTCGACGAACTGCAGCAGGTACTCGCGGCCGCCGGCCTTGGAGCCGACACCCGAGAGGCCGAAGCCGCCGAAGGGCTGGCGTCCGACGAGGGCGCCGGTGATGGAGCGGTTGATGTAGAGGTTGCCGACGCGGTAGTCCCGCTTGGCGCGGTCGATGTGGGCGGGCTTGCGTGTGAAGACGCCGCCGGTGAGCTTGTACGGGTGGTCGTTGGCGAGGGCGAGGGCGGCGTCGAAGTCGGGGGCGTGGGTGACGGCCAGGACTGGGCCGAAGATCTCCTGCTGGTAGATCGTGTGCCCGGGGGTGACGCCGGAGAAGATGTGCGGCGCGACGTAGGGCTTGCCGACCCTGGCCTCCAGGCCGTCGGGCACCGTCATCGCGAGTTCGAGGGTGCAGCCTTCTTCTGTCGCGGTCTGGATGCGCTTGCGGATGCTGGCGGCGGCCTCGTCGTCGATGACGGGGCCGACGTCGGTCCCGGGCTTGGTCGGGTCGCCGATGACAAGCGAGCTTGTCGAGGCGACGAGGCGACGCAAGAACGTCTGCGTCGCGCGGCCCTGGGGGCCCTCGGGGTCCACGACGATGCAGCGTGAGCAGGCGGAGCACTTCTGGCCCTGGAAGCCGAAGGCCGAGCTGCGGACGCCGAGGACGGCCTCGTCGAGGTCGGCCGACGAGTCGATGATGATGGCGTTCTTGCCGCCCATCTCGCAGATGACCTGCTTGACGTGTCGCTGGTCCTCGGGCGTGAGCCCCGCGGCCTGGATGATGTCGAGGCCGACGGCTTTGGAGCCGGTGAAGGCGATGATGGCGACGCGCGGGTCGCGGACGAGGGCGGCGCCGGTGGTCTCGCCCGGGGCTGGGCAGAAGTGCAGGACGTCCCTGGGGGCGCCGACCTCCTTGAGGGACTCGGCGAGGATGTCGAACATGGCCCTGGCGATGCCGGGGGTCTGCTCGGCGGGCTTGACGACGACGGGGTTGCCCGTGACGAGGGCGGCCGAGGTCATGCCCGTGCAGATGGCGAGCGGGAAGTTCCAGGGGCTGATGACGACGGCGACGCCGCGGGGCGTGTGCCAGAGCTCGTCGAGCTCGCCGATGAAGCGGCCGAGCCGCTCGCGCTCGAAGAGGCGCGGCGCCTCGCGGGCGTAGAACTCCAGGAAGTCGATGGACTCGGTGACGTCGGCGTCGGCGTTGCGCCAGTCCTTGCCGTTCTCCTTGATGATGATGCCCGAGAGCTCGTCGCGGCGGGCCCGCATCCTGGCCGCGGCCCGGACGAGGACGTCGGCGCGCTTGACGGGGTCGAAGTCCAGCCAGGGCTTGAACGCGGCGTGGGCTCGGGCGACCATCTCCAGCGCCTGCTCGGGCGTGCGGTCGTTGGCGACCGCCGGGACGCTCGCCTTGTTGATGGCCGCGGCGAACGCGGCTCGCCGGTCGGCGCGGGCGAAGTCGTGGACGGGCTCGGTGAAGAACGGGCGGTCGTCGGCGACGCCCTTGTGCGCGTGGGAGAGCTGGTGGCGCTCGGGGGCGATCTCGGAGAGGTCCGGGGCGTCGGTGTAGACGCCGTGGGACGCGGGGGCCGAGTGCTCGGCGTGCCGGGGGCGCGGGGCGGGCGGCGCGAGCAGCAGCTCGGGCGACTCGTTGTCGAGGAAGCCGGCCTTGAGCCAGGACTCGTTCGAGGTGTTCTCGAGCAGGCGGCGGACGAGGTACGCCATGCCGGGGATCATCTCGCCGACCGGGACGTACTCGCGGACACGGAGGCCCATGTCCGACGCGGCGGCCTTGAGCTGGTCGGCCATGCCGTGGAGCATCTGCAGCTCGATCGCGTCCGTGCCCAGGGCCTTGGACTCGAGGGCGGCCAGGGCGTGGGCGATGGAGCGGACGTTGTGCGAGCCGAGCGCGAGCTTGATGCCCGACTCGGAGTTGTTGCGGGGCGTGGCGTCGAGGATGACGTCGGTCATCTGCTCGAAGCAGAGATCCGACTGCCACTTCTCGCTCCAGACCGGGCAGGGCCAGCCCTCCTGCTCGGCGTGGATCGTCTCGAAGTCCCAGTAGGCGCCCTTGACCAGGCGGACCGACACGGTCCGGCCCGTGCGCTTCGACCACTCGGCCAGGCGTTTGGCGTCCTCGACGCCTGATCTCAGGTAGGCCTGCATCGCGATGCCGGCGTCGAAGTCGAAGCGCTCGCAGCAGCGCATGAAGCACTCGAGGGTGAGGTCCTTGAGCTCGTGGTGCTCCATGTCGAAGTTGATGAAGACGTTGTTGGCCCGGGCCTTGGTGAGGATGGGCTCGAGGCGGGTGATGGCGTCGTTGATGGCGCCCTCGGGGTCGATGGGGTCGAACTTGGCCGAGAGAGAGGAGAGCTTGACCGAGACGTTGACGCGGGGGATGGGGCCGAGGTGGTCGCGTTCGAGGCGGGGGTTGGGCGCCCAGCCGGACGCCTCGCCGTGGAGGTTCTCGACGAGGTCGAGGTACTTGCCCATGTACATGTCGGCCTCGTCGTCGGAGACGCAGGCCTCGCCGAGGAGGTCGACGGAGAAGGCGATTCCGTCGCCCCACAGCTTGCGGAGCTTGGGGAGGGCGTCGGCGGCGTCCGTGCCGGCGATGAAGTTGCCGGCCATGCCCTTGATCTGCGAGGAGATGGTCTTGGCCGCCAGCCCCTTGGCGATGCCGCCGGCCTTCAGGGCCAGGTCCATCCCGGGCGGCGGCTTGACGCCGGGCTGGGTGAGGTAGTCCACGAGGTGGTCGTGCACCATGTCGGGCGTGGTGAGGACGGGGAAGGCGTCCACGAACCGGAAGAGCTGGACCTTGAAGGCGTGGTCCTTCATGGCCCAGTCCATGAGCTTGTCCGAGTAGAAGCGGGCGGAGAGGACGGAGGACTTGTGCTCGCGGGCGCGGTCGAGCAGGTCGCGGCCCAGGTCCTGGGTGCGCTGCTCGACGGCGCGCTGCTCGGGGGATCGGGGGGCGACGGCGCCGGCGGCGGGCGGCGCGGCGGGCCTGCCGCGCTCGACGACGACGGGCTTCTTGGACTTGCGGGCGAAGAGCGCCATGGGGCGTGTTCCTGTGCAAAGGCCTGGGAGGGCGGGAGTATATGAGGGGCGAGGGCCGGCCCCCGGGCAGTCGCGGCGCGCCCCGAGGGGCGCCTGGCTCGGGCGGGGACGGCTACTGTCATGCCTGTGGCGACCGCGGTGACCATCGGCAACTTCGACGGCGTGCACGCCGGGCACGCGGCGCTGGTCCGCCGGGCCCGCGAGCTGGCCCGCGAGGGCGGGCGGGTCGTCGTGCTCTCGTTCGACCCGCACCCGGTCGGCGTGCTCCGACCCGGGAATCGGCCGACTCGATTGACGACGTTCGCCGCGCGGGTTCGGCTGCTCGAGGAGCTCGGCGCCGACGAGGTCGTGCGCCTGGAGCCGACGGGCGAGCTGCTCGGGCGGTCGCCCGAGTCATTCGTCGAGTGGGTGGTCGGGGAGTTCGCGCCCGACGCGATCGTCGAGGGGCGGGACTTCCGGTTCGGCAACGCCCGGGCGGGGGACGTGCAGACGCTCCAGCGGCTCGGGGGCTCGCACGGGTTCGTCGTGGATGTTGTCGGCGCCGTCCAGGTCGGGATGACGGACCAGAGCGTGGTCGTCGCGTCGAGCTCGATCGCGCGGTGGCTGCTCTCGCACGGGCGCGTGCGGGACCTGGCCTCGGTGCTCGGGCGGCCGTACACGCTGGCGGGACGGGTCGTCCGGGGCGACCGGGTCGGGCGGACGATCGGATACCCGACGGCGAACATGGACTGCGAGTCCGAGCCGCCGGCCGACGGGGTGTACGCGGCGGCCGCGACGCTGCCCGACGGGCGGCGTGTTGGCGCGGCGTTGAGCGTGGGGACACGCGAGACGTTCGACGGCGCCGACCGACGCGTGGAGGCGTATCTGATGGGTGTTGACGCGACGGGCTCGGGCTCGATCGAGGGCCTGGACGAGTACGGCTGGCGGCTGGAGCTGGAACTGGTCGGCTGGGTGCGCGGGCAGGCGCGGTTCGCCGATGTCGAATCGTTGGTCGGGCAGATGGGGCGGGACTGCGACCGGGCGGGCGCGATGCTCGCGGGCTCGGACGTCGCGATCGGGGGAGCGGTATGAGCGGAGAGGCGTGGGCGTCGAACACGACGCTGGAGCAGATCGCGGCGTGGCTGGCGGGTGTGCGGTCGGTCGTGCTGCTGACGCACGCCAAGCCGGACGGGGACGCGATGGGCTCGACGCTGGCGCTGGCCCGTGCGATCAACCTCTCGCGGGGGTCGAGCGGGGCGTCGTCGGTCGCCGAGTGCTGGTACTGCGGGCCGATGCCGTCGTGGTGGAAGATGCTGGCGCGGCAGACCAAGTGCCGCGAGGTCGAGCCCGGGCAGGCGCCGTCGTTCAACCTGGACCCGGAAGCGGTCGTGATCTGCGACACGGGCAGCTGGGGTCAGCTGGACAGCTACAGGGAATGGGTGCGCGAGCGGTCGGACCGGGCGTGCGTGATCGACCACCACGCCCACGGCGACCCGGAGGTCGCGGCGCGTCGGCACATCGACACGTCGGCGGCGGCGGTCGCCCTGACGCTCGCCGAGCTGTGCCGCCTGGTGCTGGGTGTTGATTCGGTCGCGGCGCTGCCCGAGGAGGTGGCCGAGCCCCTGTACTTTGGGACCGCGACGGACACCGGGTGGTTCCGGCACGGCAACGTCGGGCCCCGGGTCTTCCGGGCCGCGGCGGACCTGCTCGAGGCGGGCGTCGACCACGAGAAGCTGTACAACGAGTCGGAGATGAACGACCGGCCCGCGCGGCTGCGGCTGCTCGGGCGGGCGCTGGCCTCGCTCGAGTACCACAACGACGAGTCCGTGGCGCTGATGTCGCTGACCGTCAAGGACTTCGAGCAGACCGGCTCGGCGCCCGGGGACTCGGGCGGGTTCGTGGACGTGGCGCGGGGCGTCAAGAAGGTCCGGGTGTCGGCGCTGCTGACCGAGGTCGAGGCCCACCACGAGGGCGGGCCCGTGACCAAGATCTCGCTGCGGAGCAAGGGGGGCGAGGGGGCCGTGGACGTCAACGAGGTGGCCCAGAAGCTGGGCGGGGGCGGGCACGCGCGGGCGGCCGGGGCGCGCCTGACCTGCGGGCTCGACGAGGCGAAGAAGAAGCTGCTCGGGGCGTTGGCGTGAGCAAGAAGAAGGCGGCGGGCGGCGGGAAGTCGGAGATCCGCAGGAAGGTGGAGCAGGCCGCGCGGGGTGGGCGCGAGACTGGGCGTGAGTCGGGGCGAGAGCCGCGGGGTGTGCGCCCCGGGCAGCGTCCCCCGCTGCGCGTGTTCACCAGCACGCTGTGGGAGTACCCGAGCCAGCACTACGACGCGAAGTTCTCCCGCGAGCAGGGGAGCAAGGACTACGTCGGGGCGACGCCGAGCTGGGTCATCTGGCAGCTGCTGCAGCGGTACACGCGCGAGGGCGACCGCGTGCTGGACCCGATGTGCGGGTCCGGGACCACGCTGGACGTGTGCGAAGACCTGGGACGCAAAGGAATCGGCTTCGACCTGGCGCCGACGCGGGGCCAGATCAGGCGGGCCGATGCGCGGGAGCTGCCCCTGGACAACGAATCGGTGGACTTCGCGTTCGTGGATCCGCCGTACTCGACGCACGTGGACTACTCGGATGATCCGGCGTGTATCGGAAAGCTGGACGCCGGCGAATCGGCGCCTGGCGAGGGCGGGCTGATGGGGGCGGCCTACTACGAGGCGATGGAGGAGGTCATCGCGGAGATCGACCGGGTCCTGAAGCCCAGGCGGTACATGGGCCTGTACGTCTCGGATTCGTTCCGCAAGGAGAAGGGCGTGAAGGGGGGCGTGTTCATGCCGATCGGGTTCGAACTGTTCTCGATCATGCGGGACTACTTCCGCCCGGTGGACATCGTGGCGGTGGTGCGCCACAACCAGAAGCTGCGGCGTGGCAACTGGCACAAGGCCGCCGAGGAAGGCAACTACTTCCTCCGGGGCTTCAACTACCTGTTCATTATGAAGAAGGAAGACTGACGGTCGGGGCTTCGGCGTCAGTCCCCGGGCAGCTCCGGCCCCAGAGCGTCGAACAGCGGCTTGAGCCGGTGCTCGTACTTCTTCCACTTGGCGCGTGAGCTGGTGTAGACGGGCATGCCGACCTGGTCGACCATGAGGGTCCGGGCCGGGCGGTTGCGCTCGTGAAACGCGAGGACGTCGTCGGACCAGTCCAGGCCCACAAAGTCGATGAGCTTCCGGGAGGCCGACTCCTGGTCGGCCAGCACGTCCTCGTAGCGGAGCTCGAGCATGTGGAACGTGATACCCGACTCGGGGATAGCCCGGCGCCAGTGGTCCATGAGCCTCGCGTACAGGCGGTAGAAGCTGGCGATCCAGCGGAGGTCGGTCGTCCAGGAGAACCCGGTGAGGAAGTTGCGGAAGTAGCAGGACAGGCACGTGTCCCGCGGATCGCGCATGACATGGATGATGCGGGCGCCCGGGAAAAGGACGGGGATGAGGCCCAGGTACAAGAAGTTGTGCGGGCGCTTGTCGATGATGCGCTCGGCCGTGGGGTTGATCGCGTCGAGGGCGGCCAGGTACTCGCCCGCGGCGGCGGCGGCGTCCCGCTCGGTGAACGACTTGAGTGATTCGGTTAGGGGCCGCGTGCGGGGGAAGAGGCGGGCGTAGATCGTGGGGATGTTCATCAGCTCGCCCGCGGCGTGGACCGCCGGGTGCGCGTCGAGGATGTTCTCGACCAGCGTCGTGCCCGAGCGGGGCATGCCGATGATGAACACGGGGCGGCGCGACCCGTCGCGGCCGCGGGGCATGGCCCGGAGCCGATCGGCGGTCCACGCCTGCGTGATCTCGTCGGCGATGCGGTCGTCGAGCGCGGGGTCGTGCTGGACGGGGACGGCCTTGTTGGCCGCGTCCAGCGCGTCGAACGCCTCGTCGGGGCGCCCGAGCTTGTCGTACAAGTTCGCAATCTGGAAGAGGATCTCCTGGCGGTGGGTCGGGGGCAGGCGCTGGTCACGGGCGAAGCGCTGCAGGAACTCGATGGCCTCCTCCTCGCGCCCGACGCGGGAGGCGCTGCCGCCCAGGGCGACGGCGATCGCGGGGTGATCGACCCCCCGCGAGCGGGCGGCGTCGAGCAGCTCGACGGCGGCCTCGTGCTCGCCCCTGGCCTGGCGGACGGCGGCCTGGAGCGCGAGCGACTCGGCGTGGTTGGGGTTGATCGCCAGGGCGCCGCGGACGGCCTGCTCGCACTCGTCCAGCCGCCCCGCGAGCTGCAACGCCTGGGCCAGGTCGTACTTGAGCTGCGCGTCTCTGGGAGCCAGGCGGCTGGCGCGGCGGAGGTGCTCGACGCCCTCGTCGAATCGCGCGTCGCGAACCAGACACGCGCCCATCAGGTGGTTGGCCTTGTGCTCGGCCTGCTTCGAGGGCGGCTTGTCGATGACGGGCTTGAGCGCGCGCATCGCCTGGCCCAGGCGCCCCTGCTGGAAGAGGTTGAAGGCCTGCTGGATCGCCTGCATGCCGGGGGGCGCGCCGGTGGGCATGCGGCTCATCGGGCCCGGCTGGCCGGGCGCGTTGGGTCGGCGGGGTGGGGGCATGGGCAGTTGGTCTTAGCCGAGGCCGGGGCCGGTGATCGTGGGCCCCGGGGGAATCTCGTCCTCGTCGTCGGGGGGAAGATCGTCGCGGAGTCTCTCGACCAGATCGATGAGCCTCTTGCGGTCGTCCTCGTCGAGCAGGCGACCGGCCTCGAGGAGCTTGGCGGGGGTGAGCTTCTTTCGGACCGAGGAGCCGTCGGGCAGGCGGCGGATCGCGGTGCCCGGGTCGGCGCTGAGCATGTCCGGCGTGTTCTCGATGAGGTCGGCGGCCTTGCGGAGCATGGCGGCGGCGGTCGCGGGGGCGACGCCGTGGTCGATGCGGATCTTCACCGGGACGAGATTGCCCGTGGGCCCGTCGTGCCGGAGAACCGTGGCATGAATGACGTGCCCCTCGGAGTCGGCGGTGGGCTCGTCCATCTTGTCGAAGGTCTCGACGTTGATGCCGGAGATGTAGATGGCGGTTTGCTTCTGATCGGTCATGGTCATGCGTTGATGGCCGCGGGAGTGGGCGTGGGCTTGAGGGGCGTGGCGCGGGCGATCCAGGCGCCGCCCAGAACGAGGTCGGGGTCGCGGTGACTGTAGAGGACCACCGCCTGGCCCGGGGCGACGGCGTGCTGGGGTGCGTCGAAGCGGACCTCGAGGGCGGCGGTGCGGCCCGAGGGCGTCGGCGCGTCCAGGTCCGGGATCGTGCGGACACGTGCCGGGACGGCCGAGGCGTTGTACCGAATCTGTGCGTGGCAGGGCGTCCAGTCCACGAAGTCGCTCGGATCTGCAAGCCAGTTGGCCTCCGCGGCCAGGCATCCGGCCGCGAGCAGGTCGTCCCGCTCCCCCACCGTCACGGTGTTGGATTCCGCGTCCTTGGCAACGACGTACACGGGCTTGCCCATCGGCAGGTTGAGGCCCCGGCGCTGGCCGATCGTGAAGTGGTGCGCGCCGTCGTGCTCGCCGACGGCGTTCCCGTCGCGGTCCAGGATGGCGCCCGCGCGCGCCAGGCCCGGGCGGCGGCGCTCCAGCAGGCCCGCGTAGTCGTTGTCGGGGACGAAGCAGATCTCCTGGGAGTCTGGCTTGTCGAAGACGGGCAGTCCGCGGGCCTCGGCCATCGCCCGGGTCTCGGACTTGTTCAGGTCCCCGATCGGGAGCAGCATCCGCGAGAGGTGGTCGCGCGGGACGCCGAAGAGGACGTACGACTGGTCCTTGGCGTGGTCGGCGCCCCGGAGGAGCGACGGGCCTTCGCCGATGCGGGCGTAGTGGCCCGAGGCGACGACGTCGGCGCCGAGCTGGCTCGCGTAGTCGTGCAGCTTGCCGAACTTGAGCCAGTCGTTGCAGCGGACGCAGGGGTTGGGCGTGCGGCCCGCAGCGTACTCGTCCACGAAGTAGTCGATGATCCGGTCGAAGTCGTTCTTGAAGTTGCAGACGTAGAACGGGATGCCCAGGCGGGCCGCGACGAGGCGGGCGTCGGCCGCGTCGCCCACGGAGCAGCAGCCCTGCTTGCCGATCTTGACGCGGGAGGTGTCGCAGGCGTCGGTGTCGCGGACTGGGGTGTCGAGCGTGTCGCCCGGTGAACCGAGGCGCATGAAGACGCCGACGACGTCGTAGCCCCGGTCCTGGAGGAGGGCGGCGGCGAGGGAGGAATCCACGCCGCCGGACATGGCGAGCAGGACCTTCTTCCCCGATTCACGCCGGGAATCCTGGGCTTCGTCGCGCGTCGAACGCATCGGGAGACTGTAGGGGCGGGCTCGGGTCTAATCGGGGTCCGCGGGCCGCCCGGGATCGACGCGGTGCTCCTCGTAGTGCGCCTCGCCGGTGTCGGCGTCGCGCGGGCGGGGGGCGGCGGGCGTGTCGTGGACGCTGGCGTGGCGCCCCACGGGCGGGAACGTCTGATGCGGGTGACGGATCTTCGAGGGTCGGGGCGCGCGGGGCGTCGGCGCCAGCCCATCAAGCTCCAGATCGATCTCGGCGTCGGGGTCCGGCTCGGACAGTGGCAGGGGTTCCTCCTGCCCGGGCTCCGGCGGCTGGTGGGGCGGGCGCCGGGCGGCGGTCTCGTACGGGACGGCGTCGTCGATGTCCGAGACGCGCTGCGTGAACTCCTCGGACTCGCGGTGCTGGCGGGCCGCGACGCGCTCGTCGCGGGCGGCCGCCGTGATGTTGTTGCTCACGGCCCAGCTCGTCAGGCGCCCGAGCTCGAAGATGCAGAACGCGAAGAGGCAGACGGCCAGGAACAGAAACACGGACGCCCAGGCCGCGACCACGATCATCGCGGGGGCGAGGGGCGCGAGCAACGCCGAGACGAGCGAGGCGAGCCCGCAGACGGCGATACCCCAGGCCGAGGCGCGGAACCGCTCCGCGACGCCGTTGTCGCCCGCCCAGTCGGCCAGCGAGGAGAGGTACGCGCACAGCGCGCTGGCGCCGAGGAACGCGACCAGGCCCAGCACGCCCGCGGCGACGACGAACGCGATCGCGATCGCGGGCGAGGGCATCCGCACCGCGGCGACGGCGGACATGGCCGCGAGCGGGGCGGCCGCCTGGGTCAGGCGGACGGCGGCGCGGAACTTTGGCGTGTCGAGCAGAGCATCATGAGTCGTCTTGTCGGTCTTCTCGCGCTTGGTCGTCACGAGCAGGACGCCCAGCGCCCAGGCCGAGGTCGCGAGCACGAGGGCGCCGTCGGCGACCTGGGGCAGCGTGATGACGCCGAACGCGATGAGCACGCGGGCGCCGGCGCCGAGCAGGATCGAGAGGGCGAGGACCCAGGCGGCGATCGTCAGCCGCTTGAGGTAGCCCAGGGGGGCGTCGGTGAGGTTGTCGGCGAATCGGGTGTCGTCACGATGCGCGATGGCGGCGCCGCACTCAGGACAGGAGCCGTCGGCGGGCAGGCCCATGAGGTCGTAGCCGCAACGCCGGCACGGGCGGTGGTCGCGGACCTCGGCGTGGACGGGCGGGAGCGGCATCCCGCGTCAGTGTACGGAGCGGGGGTGGAACTGATGCACCCGAGCGGGGCGTTCAGGCCGGCTGCCGAGCGGCGGCGGCGACGGCGGACTTGAAGATGCTCAGGCCCGGGGTGTCGGCGGACCTGGTCTCCTCGTCGAGACGCGTCCAGAACGGGTGCGTGGCCCAGTCCACGTACCGCTCGGGGTGGGGCATGAGGCCGAAGATGCGGCCCGTCGGGTCGCAGATCCCCGCGACCGCGCCCACCGAGCCGTTGGGGTTGTCGGTGTAGCGGAGCGCGACCTGGCCCGAGGCCTCGAGCGAGGCGAGCGTGGCCTCGTCGGCGACAAACCGGCCCTCGCCGTGCGCGATGGGCAGGCGGAGGATGTCGGGGCCCGCGCCCGCGTCGAGCCCCTCGGTCCAGACGCAGCAGGTGCTGGGCTCGACGGCGACGGGGATCCAGTCGTCGATGTAGCGGGCGGACTCATTCTCGGTGAGGGACACGGTCTGGGTCGGCGGCGTGTCCGGCCAGGGCTCGCCCGCGGCCGGGCCGGGGAGCAGGCCGGTTTGCACGAGGATCTGGAAGCCGTTGCAGACGCCGATCATCGGGACGCCGCGCTCGGCGGCGGTCTTGAGCCGGGCGTACAGCCGCTCGCGGGTCTTGACGGCGAAGATGCGTCCGCTGGCGACGTCGTCGCCGAACGAGAACCCGCCGGCGAAGGCGATGAGGTCGGCCGAGTCGAGGTGCCCGGGGCGCTCGATGACGCGGTCGAGGTGCATCAGCTCGGGCTGGGCGCCGGCGAGCTGGAAGGCGCGGCAGAGCTCAACGTCGCAGTTCGTGCCGGCCGCTCTGAGGACGAGGGCGCGGGGGCGGCTCATGCGTGGATTCTACATGAAACCTGCGCCGGGCGGACGCGCCAGTTTGCAGAAGCCACCTCAACCGGGGAGGATTGCGTCGGCTGGGGGAGGTTCCTCGGCCGATCGGGGCCCGGGAGCGGGCAGAATTGGCCAACCTGGCGCGGCGTGGTGGGCGACCCGGGCGGCCTAGTGTGCGGTGGCTCGGGGGGGATCCGGTTCATTCCAGGGAAGGGTTGACGATGCCGACGGTGTATCCGATCTGGGCCGAGCAGTACGGCGGCGGGAAGGGCGACGTGAGCGGCCTGGTCGCGCCCCCCTACGACGTGCTGGACGCGGCGGGCAAGGCCGCGCTACTTGCCAAGAACCCCAAAAACATCGTGGGCATCGACCTGCCGCATGTGCCGGCCAAGGAGCTGGGCCCGGACTCGGCGTACGCCGGGGCGGCGGCGGCCTACGACGCGATGCTCGACGACGGCACCGTCTCGCGGCGGGACAAGCCGGTCATGCTGGCCTACCGCCAGACGTTCGAGTTCGGCGGCGGGACGCGCGAGCGGTGCGGGATGTTCTGCGCCGTCGAGACCGTGCCCCTGGGCCCCGACTCAGACGGCTCGCGGGGCGGCGGGATCCTCCCCCACGAGCAGACCTTCTCCGGGCCCAAGGAGGACCGGATGGCGCTGATGAAGGCCACGAGGCGCCAGCTCTCGCCCATCTTCGGCATGCACCCCGACGAGGACGGCGTCGCGACGCGCATCGTCCGGGACGTCATGGCCTCGCGAGAGGCGGACATGACCGCCGACCTGGGCGACGGCGTCACGCACGAGGTCTGGACGGTCGAAGACGAGTCAACGATCGCCGCGTACCGGGACGCGCTGTCGGGCGAGGATGTGTTCATCGCCGACGGGCACCACCGGTACAACACCGCCGTCAGCTACCTGGCCTCGCTGGAGGCCGCGGGGGAGGTCCCGTTCGATCACCCGGCTCGGCGGACGATGTTCGTGATGGTCTCGATGTCCGACCCCGGGCTGGTGATCGGCGAGACGCACCGGGTCCTGGGCGGGATGAGGGACTACACGATCGAGCAGTTCATCGAGGCGTCGGCGGGGATCCTGAACGTCGAAGCCGTGGACAACGACCCGCAGAAGTTCGGCGAGCAGATCGAGCACATCGCGGCCCGCGAGGGGACGAACGTGTTCGGCGTGTACGACTACGCGACGGGGCTGTGCTTCTGCGCCTGGCCCGCCTCGCCCGACCCCCTCGAGGACCGGTTCGGGGACAAGCCCGAGGCGTGGCGGAAGCTCGACGTGGCGCTGATCCAGCACCTGATCGTCGAGGAGGTCTGCGAGCCGGAGCTCAACGGCGGCGAGAGCGTGAAGTGGGCCTTCCCGCACACGATCGACGAGGTGCTCGCGATCGGTCGGGGCGAGGAGACGGGCAGCGCGATCGCCGGCGGGGGCAAGCCCCAGGTCGCGATCATCGTGCGTCCGACGCCGATGGAGGCGGTCCGCGAGATCAGCCGCGCGGGCGAGCTGATGCCGCAGAAGTCAACCTTCTTCTTCCCGAAGATCGCGACGGGGCTGGCGATCAACCCGCTCGAGCCCTGACCCTAAGGCGCGGCGGCGGTCGTGCCGCCCCCGGGCGGGGAGCCCGCCGCATCAGGATCGGCCAGCGACGCGTCGAGCCAGCCCAGGTACTGCTCGGCCGGGCGGTAGCCCTGGAGCCTCGCGACGACCGTCCCGTCGCGGATGACCAGCGTGCTGGGCAGGTACATGTAGGGCAGGCGCCGGGCGTCGTCGGGGTTGACGTCCTCATTGATCGTGATGGGGATGGAGCGGTCGGCGACGAGGTCCGTGACGCGCGCGTCCTTGAGCGTCGTGGACTTGAGCCGCTCGCAGGCGGAGCACGAGTCCGAGGTGACGAGCACGAGGACTGGGCGGCCGGTCTCCTCGCTCCGCTCCAGGGCGGCGTCGAGTGTGGAGCCGGCGTCGAAGACCGCGGGCACAGTCGCCGGGCCCCGGAGGAGCCGGGGCAAGGCGACGGCGGCGACGAGCAGGGCGGCGATGAGCAGCAGGGGCAAGAGCGTGGGGACGCCGCCCGGCTTGGGCCCCGAGACCTGCGGGGCGTCGGAACGGACGGGACCTGTGTCGGGCGAGTCGTGCATCGCGTCGTGGGGAACGGGGCCTGTTGTGGTGGTATTCCGTGGGGGCTCGCGTGGGCTGATATCGGTCGTCGGGCTCACCAGGATTCGATCTCGCCGACGAGCGGCTCGAAGAGGTCCTTGGGCGTGACGAGCCCCACGGGGCGGCCGTGGCGCTCCACGATGGCCAGGTGGGCGCCGGCGGCGCGGATGGTGACCAGCGCCTCGTGAACCGAGTCCGTCGGCGACAGCCTGGGAACATCGGTGAGCAGCCGCCGCGGCGTCGCGTCCGGGCGGAGGTGGGCCTGGAGCTGGTCCACGACCCCCAGCACGCGGCCCGACTGATCGACGACCGGGTACCGGGCCCGTCTTGCCCGGGCGAAGACGGCGAGCATCCGCTGGCGCGGGGCGTCGGCGGGGATTTTGTGGACGGCGGTCCAAGGGACCATCTCCTGGGAGACCGTGGCGGCCCCGAACGCGAGCGCGCGGTCGGCCAGGGTCGATTGCACGCCGGAGAACGCGCCCTCCGCGCCGGCGTGCTTGAGAAGCCCCGCGACCCGCTCGCGCGGGGAGGCGAACGCCCGCTCACGCGGCACGCGGCACAGCCGCGCCACGCCCCGCGCGATCAGCAGCACGAGCGGGAGGATCAGCGACAGCGTCGCCACCGTGCGGATTGTCGCCAGCACCCACGCCGTCCGCTCGGCGAGCCGGTCCGCGTTCTGGCGGAAGATCTCCTTGGGCAGCGACTCGGCGAAGACGAGCAGCATTGGCGTGAGCACGAGCGCCTGGAGGACGATGATCGCCCAGTCGGGCAGCCCCGAGAACGCGAGCAGGCCGGCGACGCCCAGCGAGCCCAGATAGTTGAACGAGTTGTTGGCGATCAGCAGCGCGGTGAGCGCGCGGTCGGGGCGCTCGAGCTCGTGCTGGAGGACACGCGCGGCGTGCACGGGCGGCGTGGCGGCGGCCCGCGCGTTCAGACGGAGCCGGCCCACGCGGTACAGGCCCGTCTCGATGCCCGAGCAGACCGCCGAGCCCGCGAGGCCCACGAACCCGGTGATCGACCACAGGAGGATGGGCCAGTTCACGGCGCGGCCTCCTCTCGCCCGTCCTCGTCGCCGTCGCCGGACGCGAGCCGCACGCGGATCGACGTGATCGCAAGGCCATCGACCTCCTGGGCGGTGAGGTCGAGGTCGCCGAAGCGGACCGAGTCGCCCGCGCAGGGCACCCGGCCGAGCCTGCTCTGCATGAGGCCGGCGAGCGTGCTGACTCGGGGCGGGGCGTCGGAGAGGTCGGCCGCGGCGGTGGGGAACATCTCGGCCAGCTCGCGCACGCCCAGGCGGCCCGGCACGAGCCACTCGCCGATGCCCACCATCATCGCGGCGTCGGAGGTCTCGGCCTCGGGGGTCGCGAGGCCCGAGAGGATCTCGTCGGCGATGTCCTCGATCTCGACGACGCCCGCCAGCGCCCCCAGCTCGTCCACGACGATCGCCGTGTGCTCGGCGCGACGGGTCAGCTGGGCGAGCAGGCTGTCGAGCGTCGCCTGCTCGGGGATGAACAGGGGCGGGCGGCTGTGGTCGCGGGCGCCGGCGCCCGGGCGGGTGTCGGCCAGGAACGCGTTGACGCTCAGCAGCGCGGTCACGCCCTCGTCCGGCGAGACGTCGCACAGCGGGATCGTGGTCTTGCCCGTCCGGGCGGCCAGGTCGAGGACCGACTCGCGGGGCGGGTCGGCGGGGAGCCAGTCCAGGTCCACGCGCGGGGTCATGATCTCGCGGACGCGGGTCCGCCCCAGCGAGACGACCTCTCGGAGCAGCTGCCGCTCGCGCGCGTCGAGAGCGCCCTGGCGGCTGGCGGCGTCGATGAGGATCTCGAGCGTGCGGCCGTCGGTCGCCGCGTCCGCGGGCGGGGGCGAGGCGTGCACGAGCCGGGAGAGCGGGGCGATGACCCCGGAGTCGAGGACGGTCAGAACGGGCCACAGGACGCCGCGGAGTGCGAGCAGCGGCGGCGCGATGAGCGCGCTGAACGGGCGCCTGAGCGCCGCGGCCAGCAGCTTGGCGAGCACCTCGCCCACGAGGATGATCGCCAGCACGCCGCCGACGGAGATCGCGACGCGGAGGCCCGGGCTCTCGGCCCGCAGGGTGATGACCGACGTGACGACGAAGTACGTCACGTTGACGACCATGTTGAGCAGCAGGACCTGGATGAGCAGCGCGCGGGGCCTGCTCAGGAGTCGCTCGAGCGCGGCGGCGGCGTGCGGGGCGCGCTCGCGGAGCGAGTCCCGGTCGGCGCGGGTGAGGCTGAACAGCGCCGTCTCGGCGCCGGAGGCCAGCGCCGAGGCGATCAGCAGGAACGGGAGCGAGATCAGCAGCGGGAGCATGGCGGCTCAGCCGCCCCCGCCCGGCGCGTCGTCCAGCTCGAGCTGCTCGGCCAGCCGCTCGATGTAGCGCCAGGCGTTGAGCCGGCGACGGATCTCGGCCAGGACTTCGGCGTCATGCTCGGCTGACTCGAAGAGCGAGGCGACCTCGGCGGCGTGCCGGTCGCGCTGGTCCGACGCCCAGCCGCGCCAGCGGGGGCGGGCCTCGTCGGGGTTCTCGGCCAGTTCTTCCTCGATCCGCTCACGCGTCTGCATCATGTCCATGAGGAAGCCGTCGGGCAGCTCGCGGCTCTCGGAGGCCGACGGCCCGCCCATGCGGGCGAGCAGCGCGATGGCGCGGCGCTCGGGGTCGAGCAGCGCGGCGCGGGCCGTATTCAGGGCGGCCGATCGCCGCGCGGCGTCGGCCTGGACTTCCGCGTCGGGGTCGGCCAGGTCCGGGTGAATCGCGGCGGCGCGGGCGAGGTACGCGCGCTCGATCGTCGCCCCGTCCAACCCGAATCTGGGGGGCAGCGCGAGCACGTCGAAGGGGTCGGCCGGGGATGGCGGGTCTTCGGCGTCTTGGCTCATGCGGGGTGGCGCCTCGTGGGCGTGTGCTGGCGCGGTGATTGCCGGGGCGGGCTCGGACAGGATAGTCTGGGGTCTCCGGAGGCGTGGGATCGTCAGGAGGCGGCGTTGAGCAGGCGGGTCGGGATTGTCGCGGTCAGCCCCGAGGGGGCGGCGCTGTGCTACCGCCAGATCTTCCGGCACGCGTCGAGGCTGCTCTCGCCCGACGAGCACCCCGTGGTCTGCCTGCACAACCTCCCCCTGGCCGGCTACGTCCGGGCGGTGCGGGCCGGGGACTGGGAAACGGTCGGCGGGCTGCTGCGTGAATCGGCGGACGTGCTGGCCTCGTGCGGGGCGGAGGTCTGCTTTACGCCCGACAACGCGGTGCAGCACGGCGTGCACCTGGCGTCCGCGACCTCGCCCGTCCCGTGGCTGAACATGACCGAGCTGGTCGCCAAGGCCCTCGAGCGGGACCGGCGCGAGGTGGTCGGCGTGATCGGGACGAGCGTCGTGACCAAGGGCTCGGCGTACCAGACCCACCTCGGGATGCAGGGGATCAAGGTCGTCGCCCCCAGCGACGAGGACGTGGCGGCGCTGGACGAGGTGATCTACGGGGAGCTGGCGTACGGCCGCGTGACCAGCGAGGCCAAGCGGTCCGTGCTCGGGGTGATCGAGGCGCTGCGGGACCGCGGGTGCGACGGCGTGATCCTGGGGTGCTCGGAGGCGCCCCTGGTCGTTGGCTCGGACGAGTCGGCGCTGCCCGTGTACGACGCGAGCGACATCCTCGCCGAGGGGGCCGTGCGGTGGGTGATGGAGCACGCGGGCGACGAAGGGGCGTGAGCCCCCGCGGCGCGCGATCACTCTGACGCGTAGAGGGACAGACCCGCGCGCTTCCAGCCGTCGATTCCCTCGTCGAAGACCCGGACACCCTTGTGGCGGGCGGACATGAGGCGCTTGGCCAGGGCCTTGGCGGTGGCGCTGTTCCGGTGCTCGCCGTAGACGACGATGTGGTCGAACCGGGCGATGGCGGGGTCCTTGCCGAGATCGACATCGACGTCCTGGGCGCGGAGGTTTCGCGCGCCCGGCAGGTGGGCGGCGCGGAAGGCCGACTCGGGACGGGCGTCGAGGAGGACGAGGACCTTGTCCTCGGTCGCGGCCCGCGCGACGAGGCGCTGGACCTCGGCGGTCGAGACGAACTTCAGGTCGTCCTCGTCGATCTTCTTGGGGCCGGTGCACCCCTGGAAGGCGAGGGTCAGGACGGCAAGCACGAGGCCCGCCGCGGCGAGGGCGGGGGCTCGTCCGATCTTTGTTTGGGTACAATCGTGTCGCATGGGATTCCAAGAATATCGGGTAGACGGGCCGCGTTCCTGCATGCGCAGGGCCCGGGCGGCCCGGAGGTGTTGATGCGCGCTGGATCGAGCGGAGATGGATCGGGGCTGCGGGCGGTGGTCGCGGCGGGCGTGATGCTCGGCGCCGCGGGTGTGTCGCACGCCCAGTTCGACCCGTTCAGCGAGGAGGAGCCCGAGCCGCACGTCCGGCTGGAGCTGGTCTCCGACCACGCGTCGATCGGGCCGGGCCAGGCATTCAACCTCGGCCTGAGCTTCGACATCGACCCGGGCTGGCACATGTACTGGAACGGCAAGAACGACACGGGCTACGCGCCGTCGTTCACGATCACGGCCCCCGACGGGTTCGAGCTGGGCGAGGCCAGGTGGCCGGCGCCGAAGCGTCACGTGTCGCCGGGCGACATCCTCGACCACGTGTACGCGGACCGGGTGACCATCATCGTGCCGGTCTCCGCGCCCGAGGCTCTGGACGAGGGCTCGCCCGTCGAGTTCTCCGTGGTGTCCGACTGGCTCGTGTGCGAGGCGGTCTGCATCCCGGAGGAGGGCGAGGCCGAGCTGACGATCGAGGCGGGCGGCGCCCGGGCGAGCGAGAAGCAGACTCTGGCGCTGTTCGAGGCCACCCGCGCGCGGCTGCCCCGGCCGGCGCCGGATTCGGTGTGGAGCCCGGGCGACGGCGAGCCGCCCTTCCGGGTGATCGGGTCGCAGGGGACCAAGCCCATGCTCCTGATCCTGGCGGCGGGCGCCGATCGCGTCCGGTTCATGCCCGGCGCCGACTGCCCGGCGATCCCCGACCTGATCGCCGAGGGAGACAAGGCGGGGGCGCAACTGCTCCTGCCCGTCGAGTCCCACGACGACTACTACCGGGTCACCGGCATCGTGGAGGTGGTCACCGAGGACGGCTCGGCGTTCTACTGGCTGCCGGTCCGGTACCCGGCGGACGCAACAGGTCACGCGGAGAGCGAAAAGGCGGGCGGCTAGCGGCCCGCAGCGTCGGGCGGGGCCCGGCGGTACGTACTGTTCGTGGGTCGGCGCCCCGGGGGGGCGCGGCCCCGAGGGATCAGAAAGTCGCCCGCCGAGGCGCGGGTTCGAGAACACAAGCAAGCACCGATCAAGGAGGTATCACACATGTTCAGGAAAGCCACAGTCCGGGGTCTGGGTATCGCGGCGGTCGTCGCGGCGGGCGCCATGCTCGCCGGCTTCGTCGACGCGCCCCAGGAGATCGCGAAGGTCGGCGAGAAGGCCCCCGCGTTCACCCTGATCGACGTGGACGGGAAGGAGCACACGCTGGCCGACTACACCGCCGAGGGCAACGTGGTCGTGCTCGAGTGGTTCAACCCGACCTGCCCGTTCGTCAAGAAGCACTACGCCGGCGAGCGTCAGACGATGAACGAGACGATCAAGGGCTTCGAGGGCGAGAAGGTCGTCTGGCTCCGGATCAACTCGGGCAGCGAGAAGTCGCGCACGAGCGGCGCCGAGTTCAACAAGAAGATGGCCGAGGAGTGGAAGATCACCACCCCGATCCTCCTGGACGCCGAGGGCGAGGTCGGCAAGGCGTACGGCGCCAAGCGGACGCCCGAGATGTACGTCATCGACGCCGAGGGCGTGCTCCGCTACCACGGGGCGATCGACTCGGACAACCGGGCCCGCAACATCGGCGAGGAGATCTACGTCAAGACCGCCGTGCAGCAGGTGCTCGCGGGCGAGACGGTCACCAACGCCCAGACCGACGCCTACGGGTGCTCGATCAAGTACAAGAAGTGATCAAAGCCGCGAGCGATCGCGGCCTCACGGTTCGAACAACGCCCCGGGCGAGAGCCCGGGGTGTTTTGTTTCCGGGATCCGTCGAGCGATCCGGGCCCCCCGGGCCGATAGACCGGGGCGGGAGCCGGCACGGGGGACGGAGATAGGATCAGGCGATGTTCGGGATCGGCGGGACAATCGGGACGCTTCTGGACCTGCTCGTGATCGCGGCCGGGTTCGGGCTCATCATCTTCGTGCATGAACTCGGGCACTTCCTGGCCGCCAAGTGGGCCGGGATCCGCGTGCTGGCCTTCGCGATCGGATTCGGGCCGGCGGCGGCCAGCTACCGCAAGGGGCTCGGATTCCGGCGCGGGTCGAGCGAGGAGGAGTACCTCCGGCTCAACGCCGCGGCCGAACGCGCGACCCTCCGTGAGGATGCGCCGGACGAACGCTCGGCGGTAAGCCCGACCGAGTACCGCCTGAACTGGCTGCCCCTGGGCGGGTACGTCAAGATGCTCGGCCAGGACGACATGGACCCTGGAGCCGTCAGCGGCGAGTCGGACAGCTACCAGCGCGCCCCCGTCTGGAAGCGGATGGTCGTGATCTCGGCGGGCGTGGTGATGAACATCGTCACGGCGGCGCTGGTCTTCATCGGCGTGTTTATGGTCGGCCTGCGGGTCGAGCCGGCGATCGTTGGCATCGTGGACCCGGGCTCGCCGGCGGCGATGGCCGTCGCCGCGAACGCCGAGGCGATGGGCGTGACCGAGCCCGGGTTGAAGACGGGCGACCAGATCCTGGCGATCGACGGCAAGACGCCGCAGTCGTACTCAGACGTCGTTCTGGCGACCGCGATCGCGGGCCCCGGGCAGACGCTCGAGTTCGAGGTGGCGCGCGAGGGCGTGGACGGGATCCTGCGGTTCCCCATCAAGCCGACGCGCAGCCGCGTGACCGGGCTGCTGGACCTGGGCGTGAGCCCGGCGCTGAGCAACGAGATCCGCCGCGAGTCGTCGTGGCAGGACTGGGACGAGATCGCCGAGCGGTTCGGGCTCACCGGCGTCGAGCCCGGGATGCGGCTGGTGCGCGTCGCGGGCCGGGACGCCCGGTGGGCCGCGGACCTCGGCGGGGCGAGCCGCGAGTCGGGCGGCGAGGCGTTCGAGGCCATCTTCCGGGACCCGGAGAGCGGGCGCGAGGTAAGGGTCACGCTGCGCCCGAGCACCGAGTTCCGGGCGGACCTGACTGACCTGGGCGGGTCGCCGATGCTCGTCGAGCACGTGCTCGGGCTGTCGGGCGTGATGATGGTCGATCCGGACTCGGCGCCGGAGAACGCGGAGCAGGGACTCAAGCCCGGCGACGTGTTCGCGCGGATCGGGTCGGTCGAGTTCCCCAGCGCCCGCGACGGCGTGCGCGAGATCCGGGCGCACAAGGGGCGCGAACTCCGCGTCGTCGTCCTCCGGGGCGACGGGCCGGTGCTGGAGCGCGAGCGCGTGACGCTCGACGTCCGGGTGCGGCGGGAGAACGGCGGCCGCGTCGGGTTCCTGATGGACGAGACGTCGCGCTCGGACACGCTGCTGTCCCTGCCCCTGGAGCGCCTGGTCGATCCGCGGACCGACGAGGCGCGAACGCCCGCCGCGGCCCGGGTGATCGACGTCCCCGGCACGCGGCTTGTCATGATCGACGGGCGGGCGGTGGCGTCGCTGGAGCACGCACAGGCCGTTCTCGCCGAGCAGACGCGCGGGGCGTACGAGTCGGGCGCCGAGTCGGTCGAGCTGGAGCTGATGCTCGAGCTGCCCGAGGCGTCGCGGCCGACGGTGATGCGGTCGTGGCGCCTGGACCGCGCGGACCTGGAGCGGCTGCACGCGCTGTCTTGGACGAGCGGGATTCCGACGGCGCTGTTCGAGTCGGAGAAGAAGACGCTGCGGGCCGAGGGGCCGGTCGAGGCCGTCTCGATGGGCCTGCACGAGACCAAGCGGGTCATGCTGACCACCTACCTGACCTTCGCCCGACTGGCGCAGGGGACCGTCAAGGTCGAGCACCTCAAGGGGCCTGTTGGGATCGCGCACATGGGGACGCTGATCGCCGACCGCGGGTTCGTGTGGGTGCTGTTCTTCATGGGGCTGATCAGCGTGAACCTGGCCGTCATCAACTTCCTGCCCCTGCCGATCGTGGACGGTGGTCAGTTCCTCATGCTCTGCTACGAGGGGATCCGCGGGCGGCCCGTGCCGATCCCGGTGCAGAACGTGGTGACGATGGCGGGCCTGGTGCTGATCGGGTCGGTGTTCATCATCGTGACGTTCAACGACGTGCGGGCGATCTTCGGCGTGTAGGCGCCGACGGCGATACGCTCGCCGCGTGCAGGCGCCGGAAGTCGAGGCCATCCTGGGGTTCGTGTCGCTGCTCGCGATCGGGCTGGCGGCGTACCTGTTGCTGCTGATCGTGTTCACGGCCAGACGGCTGACGAGGCCACCGCGGCGGACGTACGCCAGCGCCGTGGCCCGCGGCCTGCCGGGCGACCCGTCGGAGCTGGACTCGCCCCGCGCGTTCGAGGCCTGGAGCATCGCGCCCCGGGGCGTCGAGCTGGCGGCGTGGACCATCCAAGGCGGCGAGCCGAGCGGGCCCGTGTGCGTGATGGCGCCCGGCTGGGGGGACGGCAAGGTCGGGGCGCTGGCAAGGCTCGAGGCGGTCGCGCCCGCGTGCTCGAGCGTCGTCGCGTTCGACTGGCCGGGGATGGGCGAGTCCGAAGGAACCTGCAGGCTGGGCACGCGCGAGGTCGGCGACCTGGTCGCGGTCATTGGGCGCGTGCGCGAGGAGGGGCGGGCGCTGGTCGTGTACGGCTGGTCGCTGGGCGCAGGCGTGGCCATCGCCGCCGCAGCGGGCGGGGAGCAGATCGACGCGATCGTCGCCGAGGCGCCCTACCGCCTGGCCTCGACGCCGGCGCGGAACGTGATGCGCAACGCGGGGCTGCCCTGGCGCGCGAACCTCGGGCCGGCGCTGGCGATGCTGGGCGTCTGCTTCGGCGTCGGGCCCCGCTGGCGCGGATTCGACCGGGCGGGGCTGGCCGGGCGCATCGCCTGCCCGCTGCTGGTCGTGCACGGCGGCGACGACGAGGTCTGCCCGATCGACGACGGGCGGGCGATCGCGGCGGCCGCGACATCGGGCGAGTTGTGCGAGATCGAGGGCGGACGGCACAACGACCTCTGGACCGACGACGGAAACCGGTCCAGGTGCATCGAGGCGGCGCGGGGGTTTCTCTCACGGCTGGGCGCCGGCGGCTCCTAAGATCCTCCCATGGTCCAGTCCCCCACCGTTGACAGGGTGATGGCCGATCAGCGGGCGGCGAGCTTCGCGACGCGGTCGATCAAGACGGGCAGTAAGTTCGAGGCCCTCAAGCTCGCGCTGTCGATGGTGGACCTGACCACGCTCGAGGGCAAGGACTCGCCCGAGAAGGTCCGGGGGCTGTGCCGCAAGGCGATCCGACCGTTCGAGCGGGACGAGGAGCTGCTGGGCGAGCGCCTGCCCTCGGTCGCCGCGGTCTGCGTCTACCCGAGCATGGTCAGGGTCGCCAAGGAGCTGCTGGACGGCACGGGCGTCAACGTCGCGAGTGTCGCGACCGGCTTCCCGAGCGGGCAGTACCCGCTGGACGTGCGCGTGCGGGACGTCGAGGAGGCGGTGGCCGACGGCGCCGACGAGATCGACATGGTGATCAACCGCGGCGCGTTCCTGGCCGGGCGATACGGCGAGGTGGCGACCGAGATCCGCGAGATCAAGGCCGCGTGCGGCGGGGCTCACCTGAAAGTCATCCTCGAGACCGGCGAGCTGGAGACGTACGACAACGTCCGCCGGGCCAGCGACATCGCCATCGAGCAGATCGCGGCCGGCGACTTCATCAAGACGAGCACGGGCAAGGTCTCGCCCGCGGCGACGATGCCGGTGACGCTGGTCATGCTCGAGGCGATCCGGGACGCGGCGATGGGCGCCGGGCCCTGGCGGGGCGCCGAGCCCAAGAAGATCGGCATGAAGCCCGCCGGCGGCATCCGCACCGCCAAGCAGTCCTGGCACTACCTGTGCATGGTCCGCGAGACCCTGGGCGACGGCTGGCTGAGCCCCGAGTGGTTCCGCTTCGGCGCCTCCAGCCTGGCCAACGACCTGCTGCGGGCCATGGTCAAGCTCAAGACCGGGAAGTACCCGGCGGGGTACTCGTTCTCGGAGGCGTAAGCCGCGAGCGAGATCAGGCCGCGGTGGCCGCGGCGCGCTGGGCGACGGCCGCGTCGTACTTCCGGCGGCTCTCCGGCTCGCCCAGCACCTGGTACACGCGGGCGATGAACGCAAACCGGTCGGCGGCGTCCTCTTCGCGGCAGACGTCCGGGTGGAGCGTCTTGGCCAGGCGCCGGTACGCCGAGTGGATCTCGGCCTGGCAGGAGTCGGGCGTGACGCCCAGGATCGAGTAGAAGCACGGGAACGTGTCGCCCGCCGAGTCGGTCATCGGGGGGACGGAGGCGGGGGCCGTCGAGGCGCCCTGGTTGACGTTGATGGTGGCGCCCTTGGAGTCGGCCGACGGGATGAAGCCGTAGACCGCCCAGTGCTCGAGCAGCCGCTCCATGCCGGGCTTCATGTCGATGAAGCGGACGCCGAACTCGTGGGCGCGGGAGAGCACGGAAGTGCGCCGGACCCAGACGACCTTGGCCGTCAGACGCACGCACTGGGACGTGGACTTGATCTCGACGCGGTAGGTCGAGCCGGGCTTGACGTCCGGGCGCGAGTGCGTGCGGACGCGCATGCCGCCGGTCGAGAGATCGACCAGGGAACCGCCGAGGGCGGCCAGGGCGTGCGTGCGGTGACGGTCGTCGGCGCGGGGACGGCGTGTCTTGTTCTTGATGCCCATGGGTGGACTGTGGCCTCTGGTGGCCCCCGATGCCGGTGATGGGTCGCCGCGGGGCGCCGCTCGGGCGTCGGCGCCCCGGCGCAGGCCGCGGAGGCGTTACGACCCGCGGATAAACGGGGCTCACCCGGGATCGGGGGTTGACGCGGGGGAGGGCCCGCCGCGGGGCCGTAGAATGGGGCCATGACGACCGCGACCCGAGGGACCGGGCATCCAGGTGGGAAGCAAGACGGGCAGGCTGGCGGACCGATGGGCGGGCCCCAGGCGGTGCTCACGCCGCTGTCCTTCTCGGGCGAGGGGTCCTGGGCGTACGACCCGGCGCCCGAACGCGTCCGGCCAACGATCCGGGACCGGTACGGTCTCTTCATCGGGGGCGAGTTCGTCGATCCGGCCAGCGGCTCCTGGTTCGAGTCCACCAACCCGGCGACGGGCGAGGCGATCGCCCAGGTCGCCGAGGCGGGCGCGGCGGACGTGGACCGGGCGGTGGCCGCGGCACGCGACGCGCTGCCCGGCTGGGTCAGCATGCCCGCCAAGGAGCGGGGCAAGCTGATCTACCGCCTCGCGCGCCGGATCCAGGAGCGGGCGCGGGAGTTGGCGGTGCTCGAGACGATGGACGGCGG
Organism: Phycisphaerales bacterium; assembly: GCA_041987545.1. Classification (GTDB taxonomy): domain Bacteria; phylum Planctomycetota; class Phycisphaerae; order Phycisphaerales; family UBA1924; genus JAJRXR01. The sequence goes on from JBHIWH010000002.1 coordinate 344,618, forward strand.
CAAGCCGATCCGCGAGAGCCGCGACGTGGACGTGCCCCTGGCCGCGGCGCATTTCTTCTACCACGCGGGCTGGGCCGACAAGCTGCGCTTCGCCTTCGCGGGGCGGACGCCCGAGCCCGTGGGCGTGTGCGGGCAGATCATCCCGTGGAACTTCCCGCTGCTGATGGCGGCCTGGAAGGTGGCGCCGGCGCTGGCGTGTGGCAACACGGTCGTGCTCAAGCCGGCGGAGACGACTCCCCTGACGGCGCTTGTCTTCGGCGAGATCTGCCGCGAGGTGGGGATCCCGGACGGCGTCGTGAACATCGTCACCGGCGCCGGCGCGACCGGGTCGGCGATCGTTAACCACCCGGGCGTGGACAAGATCGCGTTCACGGGCTCGACCGAGGTCGGCAAGATCATCGCCAGGGCCGTCGCGGGGACGAGCAAGAAGCTGACCCTGGAGTTGGGCGGCAAGAGCCCGAACATCATCTTCGAGGATGCGTCCATCGATCAGGCGATCGAGGGGATCATCCAGGGGATCTACTTCAACCAGGGGCATGTGTGCTGCGCGGGCAGCCGCCTGTTCGTGCAGGAGAGCGTGCTCGACGAGGTCGTGACGAAGCTCGAGCACCGGCTGAACTCACTCCGCGTGGGCGACCCCCTGGACAAGAACACGGACGTCGGCGCGATCAACTCCGAGGCGCAGCTGGCGACGATCGAGAAGTACCTCGAGTCGGGCCGGGCCGAGGGGGCCAGGCTGCACCAGGTCAACGGGTCGGCGCTGCCAGAGGGCGGGAACTGGTGCCGCCCGTGCTTCTTCACGGGGGTCCAGCCCAGCCACACGATCGCCCGCGAGGAGATCTTCGGGCCCGTGCTGGCCGTGATGAGCTTCCGGACGCCCGACGAGGCCATCACCCGGGCGAACAACACGCCCTACGGCCTGGCCGCCGGCGTGTGGACCGACAAGGGCTCCAAGATCTTCGAGATCGCCAGCCGGCTCAAGGCCGGCGTGGTCTGGCTCAACACGTACAACAAGTTCGACCCGGCCAGCCCGTTCGGCGGGTTCAAGGAGTCCGGCTTCGGACGCGAGGGCGGGATGCACGGGCTCCGGGCGTACGTCCGGGTCTGACGGGGTGGGGTCGGCGGTCGGGGTCTTGGAGGCACGCGCGTGACTGAGACGCAGGCGGGGATCGAGTCCGGCTTCGAGGTGCGGGCCCTGACGCCCGAGGACCGGGTCTGGGTGCAGCGGGTGCTGCGGCAGTACTGGGCGACGACGGTCCAGGTCACGCGGGGACGCGTCTTCCACGCCGACGAACTGCCCGGGTTCGCCGCGTGGCGCGGCGACGAGGCGATCGGCCTGATCACGTACAACATCGAGGGCGACGAGTGCGAGATCGTGACGCACAACTCGCTTGCCGGTCACGGCGGGATCGGGACGTGCCTGCTGGCCGAGGTGCGGAAGCTCGCCCGCGAGCGCGGGTGCCGCCGGCTCTGGCTGATCACGACCAACGACAACACGCCCGCGCTGCGGTTCTACCAGCGGCGCGAGTTCGACATGGCGGCGCTGCACCGAAACGCGATCACCGAGGCGCGGGGGCTCAAGAACGAGATCCCGGACGTGGGCATGGACGGGATCCCGATCCGGCACGAGATCGAGATGGAGCTGAAGCTCTAGCGAGGAGTCAGGGATGAAGGGCAGGACGACGAGGTTGGGGCGGATCGCGGCGCTGGCGATCGGCGGGGCGGCGGCGGCGATCGGCATCGCGGCGCTCGCCGGGGCCGGCGCGCAGGACGCCGACTGCCCCTGCGGGGCCGCGTGCGGGTGCACGGACTCGGGCGCCCGGATCAGCGTCGTCGGCGAGGGCGAGGTCTCGGTGGACCCGAACCGGGCCGAGATCAGCGTGGGGGCGTCGTTCGAGCGGACGACGGCCGAGGCGGCGCAGCAGGCGGTCAACCGCGTGCTGGCCGAGGTCATCGACGAGATCAGGGACCTGGACATCGAGGGGACCCAGATCCAGACCGCGGGCATCACGCTCCACCCGATCTACAACCGCCCGCGGGACGGCCAGCCCGAGGTGACCGGATACCGGGCGAGCAACACCGTCCGCGTCCGCGTGGACGACGTGCAGCGCGTGGGCGAGGTGCTGGACGTCGCGGTCGAGCACGACGCGAACCAGGGATTCGGCATTTCGTTCATGCTCCGCAACGAGGAGCGGGCGACACAGGAAGCGCTGCGGCAGGCCGTCGCCCAGGCCAAGCGTAAGGCCCAGACGATGGGCGAGGCGCTCGGGATGAAGATGCTCGCGATCGAGGAGGTCGTCGAGATGGGGGCGCAGCGGCCCCAGCCGGTGTACCGGGGCGTGGAGATGATGGACGCGCGGATGGCCTCGGCGCCGACGCCCGTCGAGTCCGGGCAGATCACGGTGCGGGCGAGCGTGACGCTCGTGGCGCGCGTGGGCGAGGAAGAGCGCGATGGGTGATCGGCTGGGCGTGACCAAGACGTACAAGCTGCTCATCGGGGGCAAGTTCCCCCGGTCGGAGTCGGGGCGGGTGACGCCCGTGGGCGGGACGGACGAGTCGCCCGCGGCGTACGTCTGCCGCGCGAGCCGCAAGGACCTGCGCGAGGCCGTCGAAGCGGCGCACAAGGCCCAGCCCGGCTGGGCGGGGGCGACGGCCTACCTGCGGGGGCAGATCCTCTACCGCCTGGCGGAGATGATGGAGGGCAAGCGGGACGAGCTGGCCGCGGCCCTCGCGATCAAGCCCGGCGGGCGTGACGAGAATGTACTCGCCCGCGAAGTCGACGCCGCGATCGACCGCGTGACCCACTACGCGGGCTGGTGCGACAAGTACCCGCAGGTGCTCGGGTGCGCCAACCCGGTCTCGGGCCCGTATCACAACTTCAGCGTGCCCGAGGCGACCGGCGTGGTCGGCGTGGTCTGCCCGGACGAGGAGCCGCTGCTGGCTCTGGTCTCGCTGATGGCGCCGGCGCTGTGCGCGGGCAACGCGTGCGTCGTGCTGGCCGGGCAGGCCAACCCGGTCCCGGCGTGCGTGCTGGCCGAGGCCCTGGCGACCAGCGACCTGCCCGGGGGCGTGGTCAACGTGCTCACGGGCCTGCGCGAGGAGTTGGCCGCTCAGTTCGCGAGCCACTCGGGGATCGACGCGGTGCACGCGGCCGGTCTCGACGAGGACGAGTCCCGGACGCTCCGCGAGGGGGCGGCCGAGAACCTCAAGCGCGTGACGATCCGCGAGACCGCCGGCGAGGCGTGGTACGACGACCAGGCGTGCGAGGACCCGTGGTGGATCGAGCCGTTCGTCGAGGTGAAGACGATCTGGCACCCGAGCGCGACGTAAAGCGCCCGGCCGACCACACGCCCGCGAGACTCAGCTGGAGACCGTGACGTCCTGGTCGAGCACGACCCGGGGCTGCTCCCGCGTCGACGGCTCGGACCAGACGATGTCCAGGTCCACGTCGAACAAGCCCAGCAGCGAGCGGAGCTGACGCTCCACCGCGTCGCGGGCCTGGGCGGTGTACCGCTCGTCCGAGCGGTCGAACAGCTCGGCGGCCTGGACCTGGGCGACCTTCATCAGCTCGCCCTGGCGGTCGGCGTTCATCGCGATCACGTCGAGCAGGCCCAGCACGCGGCCCTGCTGGATGTCGTAGGGCACGACGTCGACCAGGCGGAGCGAGCCCTGGATGGGCGGCAGACGGAGCCGGAAGCGGCCCGCACCCATGTCCTCGACGCTCTCCTGCGTGACCGAGCCCAGCTCGACGGCGTACTGCTTCTCGAACTGGAAGATCATCGCCAGCTTGGCCTGCGTCATCAGGATCGGGGGGATCCAGGACCAGCCGCGGCGCGCGGTCGCGATCTCCTTGGCGTGGACCTCGAGGCCCACGAGCTTGCCGACCGCGCGGACGCGCTCGGTGATCAGACGCAGGTCGGTCGTGGTCTGGGGCTTGTGCTGGCCGGTCTTGAAGAACCGCATGGTCAGGAAGACCAGCAGCCCGCCCAGGCAGAGCGCGCCCAGAAGGATCACGAGCATGGTGAACATGTCGCCCATACCTGATTATTGGGATGCCGCGGGCGATTGTTCCGCGACTCAGGCCTTCGCGGCGTCTTTGTCCGGGTTCTGATCGGACAAACCGCGTTCGTAGGCCCGAATCACGAGGTGGACCGCGGCCGAGAACATGACGGCGCCCACCAGCGAACCCACCACCAGGACGGCGAGGCGGGCGATCTCCATGGCGCCGTCCTGGGGCGTGAGCAGCCAGGGGCGCCCCCACTTCCAGGCGACGGCCAGCGCGACAAGCACCGGCAGGCCGAGGGCCAGACCGGTGAACAAGCTGCGCCAGGCCCGCGGGCTGCCCGCGAAGACGGCGACGGAGGCGAGGGCTCCGATCGCCGCGACGATGAGGACGCGGGCGATCACGAGCGCCTGGAGCATGCGGGCAGAGTCGGGGCTGGTGAGGAAGTTCGGGCGGCCGTCGATGTAGCCGAGCATGGTCGCGCCGAAGACCGTCCCGGCGATGCAGGCCAGGGCGAGCGCCCAGCCCCGGGAGAAGGCGCCGAAGGCCGCGAAGACGGCGAGGGCGGCCGCGAGCAGCGTGACCAGCTCGAACGCGAACATGCCCAGCACGAGGGCGGGCGCCCCGAGCGTGGCGAGATAGAGGCCGGCGAGGCTGGAGAGCACGAGGAGTGCGGCCAGGAGCTTGGCGCCCAGCAGCAGGGCGCCGGGCGGGGGCCTCGTGGTGTCCTCGGTCATTGGCATGGGCTCTGGATCGGTCATCCGGGGCTGATCCTACGTCCGAATCCGCGGGTGCGGTTCGCGCCGGGGCCGGGCGCAGGACCTGCGCCCCGGGGGCGCGGATCGGGGGCAAGAGGAGGGCGGATTCTGCCGATCGAGGGGGCGAGGACCGCCGCGGCCCGCGGCGCGCCCGGGCGGATTGCAGGCCCGGCGCTCGCGGGGCCGATGCAGGCGCACGGCCCGGCGGAGTCCCGTGGAGACGGCAGCATGGCAGTTGTAGAGATCGACAGGACGACGCGCGGCGAGGCGGCGCGGCGCGAGGCCCAGCGGGCGTTCGGCCGCGTGCTGTCCCAGTGGGCGGGCGACTGCCTGCGGCTGCGCCGCGAGGGGCTCGACCGCCCGTGCCGGCGCGAGGGGGGCGTGAGCGGCATCGGGTGGGGCGCGAGGCCTCGGGAGATCGGCTGACGCGCCCGCGCGGGCGCGGGAAGGGACTCGGGCATGGGCGGCATCACCACCGGCGTCGGCCTGTTCAGCGGCATCGATACGCAGTCGCTCATCGAGCAGCTGCTCGCGATCGAGGCGCGCCCAAGGCTCCTGGCCGAGCGCCGCCTCATCCAGCTCCAGACCCAGCAGGCCGCCTTCCTCGATCTGAACTCGCGGCTGAGCGCCCTCAAGACCGCGTCGGCCAAGTTCCGCAACTCGCTCACATTCGATTCCAAGCTCGCGACCAGCTCGAACGAGGACGTCCTGAGCGCGACCGCGGGCGTGGGCGCGGCCCCGGGCACGTACTCGTTCATCGTCGACCGCCTCGTCTCGGCCCAGCAGCTCCTGTCGCGCGGCTTCGCGGACCGGGACTCGTCGGCCGTCGGCATCGACCAGCTGACGTTCGAGGACCACCGCGCCCGGCTCGACCGCGAGACGAACTTGGCTCTGCTGAACAACGGCGACGGCATCGAGCGGGGCGAGATCCGGATCACCGTGGGCGGCTCGTCCACGTTTGATATCGACCTGTCCCGGGCCGCGACCGTGGACGACGTCCTCGACGCGATCAACGAGTCGGGCGCGGGCGTGACAGCCAGCGTCGAGGACGGGCGGTTCGTGATCGACGGGAACGGGCAGACCGTCAGCGTCGCCAGCCTGGGCGGCCGCGAGACGGCCGAAACACTCGGGATCGCGGCCGACACCGACGGCGGGACGACAACGATCCTCGAGGGCTCGACCGTCTTCGGGCTCGGCGAGAACACGCCCCTGAGCCTGCTGCGGGACGGGGCGGGGATCCGCTTCAACGCCGACTCGCTGCTGGGCGAGGACTTCACGATCGACGTCGGCGGGAACGCCGTCACGATCAACCTGGGCGAGATCTACGAGACGGTCGAGGGCGAGCTGGAGGTGACCCAGGGCGCGGTCTCGACCATCGGCGGGCTCGTCGATCGGATCAACGAGGCGCTCGAGGACGCGGGCGCCGGCGCGGTCAGCGTCTCGATCGACTCCGACAACGGACGCCTCTCGATCGACACCGGGGGCCTCGGCGTCCAGATCTACGACGGGGGCAACGGCACGCTCCAGCAGCTCGGGTTCACCTCCGACGAGAGCACGTTCATCACCAACCCGACCGACGGCGAGCGGATCTTCGCCGGGATGGGCGAGACGCTGCTCGCGAGCCTGAACGGCGGCACGGGCCTGAGCGCCCTGACCAGCATCGACTTCACGACCGCCGACGGGTCATCGTTCAGCGTGGACGTCTCGGGTCAGACGACGATCCAGGGCGTGCTACGCGAGATCAACGAGCAGTCGGGCGGGGACGTGGTCGCGTCGCTGAACGACGCGGGCAACGGGATCAAGATCGAGGACCAGACGACGGGCGGGTCGAACCTGACGATCACGTCGGGCGACTCGACGGCCGCCGACCTGGGCATCGACACGGGCGTCAGCGGCGTGGCCGAGAGCGTCGTTGACTCCGGCTCGCTCCAGCTCCGGTACATCTCGACGGCGACGGCGCTGAGCGACTTCGGCGCCGGCACCGGCGAGTTCCGGATCACCGACTCCCAGGGCATCAACTTCACCATCGACATCGGGTCCGACTCCCGAACGCTCGGCGACGTGATCGACGAGATCAACGGGCAGGCGTCCGCGGCGGGCTCCTCGCTCGTCGCCCGGATCAACGATCAGGGCGACGGCCTGCTGATCGAGGACACCTCGGGCGGCGCCGTCGCCATCAGCGTCGAGGACACCTCGGGCTCGGTCGCCCGGGCCCTCCGGATCGCGGGCGAGTCCGAGTCCACGGACTCGGCCGACAACAGGCTCGATGGCTCGCTCGAGACCGTCGTCGAGTTCGACCCCGCGGACACGCTCGAGGACGTCGTGAGCAAGATCAACGACGCGGGCGCGGGTGTGGGCGCCTCGATCATCAACGACGGCGGGGGCGGCAACGCCTACCGCCTGAGCCTCACCTCGCTGGAGACCGGCGTTGACGGGCGGTTCGTCATCGACACGGGCGGCTTCGACCTCGGGCTCGACACGCTCGAGGAGGGCAACGACTCGCGCGTGTTCTTCGGGTCCAGCGACCCGGCCCGGGCCGTGCTCGTCCAGGGCGGGTCGAACACGCTCGACTCCGTCCTCACCGGCGTCACCATCGACCTCAAGAGCGCCAGCGAGTCCCCCGTCCAGCTGACCATCACCGACGACAACGAGACCATCGAGGCGGATGTCAACGCGTTCATCACGGCCTTCAACCAGGCGATCGAGCGCATCGACTTCCAGACGCGCTTCGTCCAGGAGACCGAGGAGCGCGGCCCGCTGCTGGGCGACGGGACGGCGATCTCGCTCCGCTCGGCCCTGTTCTCGGCGGCCCTCGGCGCCAACGACGGGTTCAGCGAGTCGTTCAACACGCTCGCGGCGGTCGGGATCACGATCGGAGACGGCGGGAAGCTCGAGCTGGACGCCGAGCGGTTCCGCGAGGCGCTGGCCGAGGACCCCGAGGCGGTCGAGGCGCTGTTCACCCGCCGCGTGATCGACCCCGACGCGGACACCGAGGAGCTGGGCGAGGGCGTGACCGCGTCGAACCCGAACGCGGCCACCGAGTTCTCCGAGCTGGGCCTGATCGTCCAGATCGAGGAGTTCGCCGACCGGTACATCGACTCGATCTCGGGCGTCCTGACCAACAAGCGGAACGCGCTGGACTCCCAGATCGAGCTCCAGCAGGACCGGATTGAGGGGATCAACCTGAAGCTGGAGTCGCGGCGGGAGATCCTGCAGCGGCAGTTCCTGGCGATGGAGCAGGCGATCGCCCAGCTCCAGGGCATGAGTTCCTCGCTGTCCTCGATCGGGCTCGCGTGAGCGGCTTCAGGGGCGGCGCCCGGACGCCGATAGTCCACGCGTCATGAGCCAGAACAGCACCGCCAGCGCGTACCTGACCACCAAGGTGATGACGGCCAGCCCGGAGCAGCTCCGCATGATGCTGCTGGAGGGGGCGGTCCGCTTCGCGTACCAGGCCCGCGAGGGGCTGGAGGCCAGGGACTACGAGAAGAGCCACTCGGGCTTCAGCCAGTGCCGGGCGATCGTGCTGGAGCTGATCAACACGATCCGCCCGGAGCCCGACGAGAGCCTGGCCGAGCGGGTTCGCTCGCTCTACACGTACATCTACAGCGAGCTGGTCGAGTCGAGCTTCGGCAAGGACGTGCCGAGGCTGGACCGGGCGATCGGCCTGCTGGAGTTCGAGGTCGAGACGTGGCGCCAGGCGATGGCGAAGCTCAACGAGGAGCGGGCCGGCCGCGTCGGGGGCGAGGCCGAGCCCAAGCCCGACGGCGAGCGCGCGACGCTCTCGCTCGAGGCGTGATCCGCCCCTAGGGCGCGATCCCCGCGACCATCTGCTCCATCACGAACGGGACCTGCACGTTGCCCGCGATCGCCGACTCGGCGGCCGCGACACGGTCGATCGCGTCCGCGGCGTGCGCACGCGCGCCGTCCTCGCGCAGCCGCGCCCGGTAGTGGTCGGCCACGAGCGAGAGCATCTGCCGGGCGGCGACGCGGTTGGCCGAGTCCTTGGACCGGTTCTCGCCCTCCTTCTCGCCCCGCTTGACCCAGGCCTTGGCCCAGTCGTCGACCAGCGAGGCCATGGTCGGCGCCAGGGCGATCGGGTACCGCCCGGCGTCGAGCTGGTCGAGCATCGGGCCGACCGCCTCGTGCCAGGCGAACAGCCCCCCCTCGATCGCCCGGACCAGGCGCCCGGGCGAGCCGGCGGCGTGGCTCAGCAGCCAGCCCCGCTGGGCCGGGTCGATGTCCGGGCCCGAGCGCTCGAGCCAGGCGTGCATCGCCTCGTCGTCGAGGGGCGTGAACGCGACGCGCTGGCAGCGCGACCGGATCGTCGGCGTGAGGCGCTCCTCGCTGTCCGTGACGAGGATGATCAGCGCGCCCGGGGGCGGCTCCTCGAGCGTCTTGAGCAGGGTGTTCTGGCTGTCGTAGCCGATCAGCTCGGCCTCGTCGATGATGAACACCTTCGAGGCCAGGCCGCCGGGCGAGACCGTGGCCCGGCGGGCGACCGGCCCGAGCACGTGCTCCTGGATCACGCCCATCGGGATGTTGGTCAGCTTGCGGTCGCGGACCTGCGAGTCCTTGGCGAAGCGGGCCAGCTCCTTGACGACGACGTGCAGGTCCGGGTGGGCGCCGCGGGCGAGCATCGCCTGCACCTCGGAACCGGGCTGGGGCGCGAGCCGACCCGCCAGGTCGGGCGCCGTGGTCGGGTCGAGCGCGACAGCGGCGAGGGCGAGGGCCGTGGTGAACTTCCCGACCCCGGCGGGCCCGTGGAAGATCCAGGCGTGGTGCAGGCGCCCGGACGCGATGGCCGCGTCGAGCGTCGCCAAGGCCCGGGCCTGACCCAGCACGTCGGCCATCGGGATCGGGGCAGGGGCGTTGAGGCGGTCGGCGGGCGCGTCGCGCCCCGCCCTCGTGCTCGTCGCCCGCTTCTTGGCCATGATCCGGCGAGTCTACGCCGGGGCGGGCGCCCCCGGGCGACGGCGGCGGGCGGCGAGCACGCCGGCGGCGGCGAGGGCCGCCGGGGTCGCGGGCGCGGGGATCACCGACGCGATCCACTCGTTGTACTGGTTGACGCGGACGATGCCGGCCGCGTCGCCGTACATCCCGGTCGGGTCGCCCCCGATGCCGAGGATGATGGAATGCACGCCCGCGAGGCTCCACCGGCCGTCCTCGTGGATGAACGTACCGCCGCCGGAGTCGCCCGGCACGATGAGGTACTCGAGATCGAGCGGGTCGGGGTCGCCGAACAGGTTCCCGGCTGGGTCGAGCGGGCTGTCGAAGTCGGCGAAGAGGACGGTGTCCAGAAGGCCCAGAGCCGAGCCGAGCTGCTCCCAGTTGTTCTTCCCGGCGCGTTTGGTCCCCTCCGTGCCCGGGATGAACCCGCCGACGCCGTCGCCCGTCCAGCCGTAGCCGACGGAGGTCATCGTCGCGCCAACGTCGTCCGCCCCCTCGTACAAGGCCGCGGGCGCCACGCCCGTGACCCGCGCGTCGAGCCGGAGCAGGGCGAGGTCGTAGCTCGGGTCCGAGCCGTCGGACTTGACGAACCCGGGGTGGATGACGCGCTCGGCCACGTGGTACCTGACGCCGCCGACCTCGAAGACGAGGGGCGAGGGGTTGAACAGCGCGCAGTGACCGGCCGTGAGCACCCACTGGGAATCGACGAGGGTGCCCGAGCAGGTGTAGTCCGCGCCCGCGTTGCGGTAGAGGGAGCCGACGGGGTCGAACTGGCTCTGGGAGGCGAGGGAGGTGTAGAGGGCGTCGGGGACGTCGTGCCGGATGACGCCGGCGGCGGCCGGCAGCGCGGGCGCGAGGGCGATCAGGGCGATGGCGGTGGTCTTCACGGGTCCTCCTCGGATGTCCCAGGGCGGGGATGCGGCCCGACGACCCGGCGCGACGGCGCCTCGGAAACCGTTTAAAGACTTTCTATTCTTGTGAACATACACCCCCGCCCGGGGGCGGCAAGCCAATCCCGCAGAACACCCGGGCGGCGAGCGTGCCGGGCGGTCTGCCGCGGCGACGCGTCGTACGATCTGGGGCCCTGCGCACCCCGGAGCCCCCATGACGAGCACGACCAGGCCCAGCACGCTGACCCGAAGCGCCGACGTTCGGCGGGCGTTCATCGAGTTCTTCGAGGCCCGCGGGCACACCTTCGTGCCCTCGAGCCCGGTCGTGCCCCACGACGACCCCACGCTGCTGTTCGCCAACGCGGGGATGAACCAGTACAAGCCGATCTTCCTCGAGCAGGTCCCGCCGGGCAGCCCCCTGCAGGGCCTGACCCGGGCGGCCAACAGCCAGAAGTGCATCCGCGCCGGAGGCAAGCACAACGACCTCGAAGACGTCGGCAAGGACACCTACCACCACACCTTCTTCGAGATGCTCGGCAACTGGTCGTTCGGGGACTACTTCAAGCAGGAGACGATCGACTGGGCGTGGGAGCTGCTGACCGACGTCTTCGGGCTCGACAAGGACCGGCTGTACGCGACGTACTTCGGGGGCGACGAGGAGAAGGGCCTGGGCCCCGACCTGGACGCGAAGGCGATGTGGGAGAAGCACCTGCCCGCCGACCGCGTGCTGCCCTTCGGCATGAAGGACAACTTCTGGGAGATGGGCGACACCGGCCCCTGCGGGCCGTGCTCGGAGATCCACTACGACCGCGTCGGCGGGCGTGACGGGTCGCTGCTGGTCAACCGCGACGACGACAGCCTGATCGAGGTCTGGAACCTCGTCTTCATCCAGTACGACCGGCAGGCGGACGGCAACCTGCTGACGCTCCCCCGCCAGCACGTGGACACGGGGATGGGCCTCGAGCGGCTGTGCTCGGTGCTGCAGGGGGTCAAGTCGAACTACGACACGGACCTGTTCACGCCGATCTTCGCGGCGATCGAGAACCTGCCGGGCGTGGAGCACCGGTACGGCGGGAAGCTGGGCGCCGCCGACGTCGGGCAGAAGGACATGGCCTTCCGCGTGCTGGCCGACCACGCGCGGACGCTGGTCTTCGCGATCACGGACGGGGCGACGCCCTCCAACGAGGGCCGCGGGTACGTGCTGCGGCGGGTGCTGCGCCGTGCCGTCCGGTACGGGCGGCAGATGCTGGGCGCCCGACCCGGGTTCTTCTCCAGGCTCGCGCCCGTGGTCGTGCAGACGATGGGCGAGGCGTTCGGCGAGCTCCGCAAGGACCCGGAGCGGGTCTACGCGATCATCCGCGAGGAGGAGGAGAGCTTCGAGCGCACGCTGGATCGGGGGATCAAGCTCTTCGAGGAGATCACCGGCGCGGGCGGCTCGGGCGACGTGGTCTCGGGCGAGGACGCGTTCAAGCTCTACGACACGTACGGCTTCCCGGTGGACCTGACGCAGCTGATGGCCGAGGAGCGCGGGCTGCGGGTGGACATCGCCGGCTTCGAGCAGGCGATGGAGGAGCAGAAGGAGCGCTCACGGGCGGCGACCAAGACGGGCGCGGGCGCCGAGCTCAAGCTCGACCCCGACCAGATGGCCCGCCTGGCGCGGATGAAGGTCGAGCCGACCGACGACTCCAACAAGTTCCACGGCCGGGACGTGCGGGCCAGCGTCCGGGCCATCTGGAACGGGCACAACTTCGACGAGCACGCGGACACGACCACCGCCGGCTCGCGGCGGGTCGGGCTGATCCTGGACTCGACGAACTTCTACGCCGAGATGGGCGGGCAGGTGGCCGACCGCGGGCGGATCCTGGTGATGCGGGAGCGCCGCTCGAACACGCGCGACGACCTGCAGGGCGGGGAGTTCCGCGTCGATGAGGTCAGGAGCTTCGGCGGCTACGTCCTGCACATCGGCCGCATCGCCAGGGGCGAGGTCCGCGTGGGCGACGACGTGCAGCTGCACATCGACAACGCGAGGCGGAAGGCCGTCTCGGCCAATCACACCGCGACGCACATGCTCAACTTCGCCCTGCGGGACGTGCTGGGCGAGGGGGCGGACCAGAAGGGCTCGCTGGTCGCCGACGACCGGCTGCGGTTCGACTTCAGCCGCTCGGGCGCCGTCAGCCCCGAGGAGCTGGGCAAGGTCGAGGAGATCGTCCGCAAGATGATCGCCGCGGACCTGCCCGTCCGGGCCGACCTGGCGCCCCTGGAGCAGGCCAAGCGGATCGCGGGGCTGCGCGCCGTCTTCGGCGAGGTCTACCCGGACCCGGTCCGCGTCGTCTCGATCGGGCCAGAGGTTGACGAGATGCTGGGCGACCCCGAGAACGACCGGTGGCGGGGCGCGAGCGTGGAGCTGTGCGGCGGGACGCACCTGGAGTCCACCGGCCAGGCCGAGGCCTTCGCCCTGATCGGGGAGGAGGCGGTCGCCAAGGGCGTGCGGCGCGTCGTGGCGCTGACGGGCGTGGCGGCCAAGGCCGCCGAGGACGCGGCCGGGGGGATCGCGCGGCGGATCGAGCTGGCCGCGTCGATGGACGCCTCGCGCCTCGCGGGCGAGGTCAACGATCTGGCGGGCGAGCTGGACCAACTCACGCTGCCCGCGGCGCGGAAGGCGGCGCTGCGGGCGCGCCTGACGGACCTGCAGGGTTCGGTGAAGGCGGCCAAGAAGGAAGAGGCCAAGCGCCGGGCGCAGGAGGCCCAGCAGACCGCCGCCCGGATCGCCGACTCGACGGCGATGGACCAGGTCGTCGTCGCCCAGATCGACCTGGGCTCGGACCGCGATGCGCTCCAGGCCGCGATCGGTGTGATCGCCCAGAAGCGGCCCGGGGCGCCGGTGATGCTCCTGAGCGTGGACGAGGACGCGGGCTCGGTCGCGGTCGTCGCGGCCTCGCCCAAGTCGGCAATCGACGCCGGGCTCAAGGCGGGCGACTGGGTCCGCGAGGTGACCGGGGTCATGGGCGGCAAGGGCGGGGGCAAGCCGGACGCGGCGCAGGGAGCCGGCAAGGACCCGGCCAAGCTCCGCGAGGGGCTCGACGCGGCCAGGCGGTTCGCGCTCGGGAAGCTGATGTAGGCGAGGGCGAGCCAGCCGTGGACGAACGCGAGCGACAGAACCGACGCGACACCATGAACCGGGCCCGGGCCTGGGCCCTGGCGCTGGAGATGTCGTACTCGGTCATCGCCGGCGCCCTGATCGGGTACGGCATCGACTGGTACTTCGGCACGCTGCCCTGGTGGACCCTGGGCCTGTGCCTGGGCGGGCTGGTCTTCGGCATGGTCAGGTTCATCCGGGAGGCGAACCGGCTGAACCGGGAGTCCTCGCGGCGGGGTCGCTGAGACGCCGGGCCGGGGGCCCGCCACGGACGCCATCTGGGGCCCGGAAAGGGGGCGGATCGGTCGCCGCCGGGGCGTCCGGGGCCTATTCTCTTGCCCCGCAGTTCAGCGTCCGGTCAGACCGGAAACCCGAGCGGGTGGACGCCCGGATTCGTGAGGCAGAATGAGTCAGACGCGCGCACAGCCTGACGTGTCGATCGCCGCCCCGAGGCTCATCGGGATGGTCGTCGGCGCGTGGCTGCTGGCGGCGCTTGCGGCGGTCGGCGTCGCGGCGGCGCTGGGGCAGTCCGGCTCGTGGATGGGCGGCGTCGCGACGCTCGTCGGCGTGGCGCTGGGCCTGATGGTCGTAGTGGTCAGCCCGCCCCGGCCCGCGGGCCTGTGGGCGATGGTGCAGGTGATGTCCTCGATGGCCCGCATGCTCGTCGGGCTGGGCGTCGCGGTCGGCCTGTTCCTCGCGGCCAGGCCCGACAAGTACGGGTTCTGGGGCGTGGTCCTGGCGACCCTGCTGGCCACGCTCGTGGCTGAGGTAATGGTGTTCCTGCCCGTGGTCCGCAGCGGCCAGGGCGGGTCGGGCACGGAGGCGGCGGCGTGAACACACTGGCGATGGCCAACCCGGTCGGGCACGTGGTCAACCACGGGTTCCTCAAGCTCGAAGACGGGACCTGGATCTGGTCCTCGGCGCAGACCAACATGGTCATCGCGACGATCCTGATCGTCGTGCTGGGCCTCTGGGCCGCGTCCAAGATCGGCACCGGCCCCGAGAGCGACGGGCACGACCGGTACGTGACCAAGAACATCTTCGCGCACATGATCGAGGTCATCTGCGTCTACCTGCGCGACCAGGTCATCGAGCCCCTGCTGCACGAGCGGACGGCCCGGTACATGCCCTTCCTGCTCGCACTCTTCTTCTTCATCCTGCTCAACAACCTGCTGGGGCTCATCCCCCTGCTGGACGCGGCGCACCTGCTCGTCCCGGCGTGGAAGGCCGATCACCTGTCGCCCATCGGCGGGACCGCGACCCAGAGCATCTGGGTGACCGGGGCGCTGGCGCTGGTCGCGGGCATCGCGATCAACGTGGCCGGCATCAAGGAGCTCGGCCTCGGGGGCTACATCAAGCACCTGACGGCGGACGCGCCCGTGTTCGTCTGGCCCATCATCATCCCGATCGAGCTGGCGGGCATCGCGATCAAGCCGGTCGCGCTGGCGATTCGTCTGTTCGCGAACATGACGGCCGGCCACATCCTGATGGCGACGCTCTTCGGGTTCGTCGCGATGGGCCTCAAGGCGGGCATCCTGTTCGGGACGATCATCGTGGGCGCCTCGGTCATCGGGGCGATCGCGGTCTCGTTCCTGGAGCTGTTCGTCGCGTTCCTGCAGGCGTTCGTGTTCATGTTCCTGACGGTGGTGTTCATCTCGCTGCTGAGCCACCACCACGACCACGAGGAAGGGCACGAGATGAGCCGCGAGGAGCGGCAAGAGGAGATCAGCGAGGCGGTGGCGGGCGCGGCGCTCGCCTAGGCCTCGATTCGAACTACAGGCCTCGGGCCCCGCGGGGGGCGCCCAAGGCGGACGGGCGGCGGGGCACGCCGCCCATCAGGTTCCCCGCGGACGATGGGTCGGGGCCGGCGTGAACGCCCCTTCGAAGAAAAAGGACTGAGCAAGCGATGAAGCGCATGATCAAGAACGTGGCGATTGCGACCGGTGTGATGGCTGTCTTCGGCCCGGCGTCGGCGATGGCCCAGGACGAGGGCGTCCTTCTGGCCGAGGCGGCCAACGAGGGCTTCGGCAAGGGCCTGGGCGCGGTCGGCGCCGGCCTGGCGGTCGTCGGCGGCGGCATCGGCATCGGCCTGGTCGGCAAGGGCGCGGTCGAGGGCATCGCCCGCCAGCCCGAGGCCGCCGGCCCCATCGGGACCAACATGATCCTCGCGGCCGCCCTGATCGAGGGCGCCACCCTCTTCGCGGTCGTCGTCGGTCTGCTGGCCGGCCTCCTCTGAGTTAGATCTTGTCCGCGCCGGGGCCAGACCGCCCCGGCGCGGCTTTCGGACGGACCTCGCACGCGCCCCCGCGGGCGCTGATGACGGAGCTTTGACGATGAAGCGCTTCGGACTGCTCGCCCTGCTCGCGCTCGCGTTCGTGATGGCCCTCTCGCTGGCGCCCGCCGGCTCGGGGCTGACCTCGGCGGCCTCCGCCCAGGACGACCACGGGGCCGACACACACGCCGCCGACACCCACGGCGACGAGGCGGACTCGCACGCCGCCGGCGGGCACGGCGACGGGCACGGCGAGCACGCCCCCTCGCCCCTCTCGGGCGCCAAGGAGGGCATGGCCTCGGCGATCACGGCGTTGATCTGCTTCGGCATCGTCGTGTTCATCCTGTACGTCAAGGTCTGGCCCATGATCACCAAGGGGCTGGACGAGCGGGCCGAGAAGATCCGCGAGGAGATCGCCAGCGCCGAGGCGGCTCGGCAGCAGGCCAAGGACGCGCTCGAGGAGTACGAGCGGAACCTGAGCCAGGCGCGTGCCGAGGCCAACCGCATGCTCGAGGAGACGAAGGCCAAGCAGGCGGAGCTGGCCGCGGACCTGCGGGCCAAGGCCGACGTCGAGCTGGGCCAGATGCGCGAGCGGGCGATGCGGGACATCGAGGGCGCCAAGAAGGCGGCGCTCAACGAGATCTACGACCAGTCGGTGGCGCTGGCGTCGTCGATGGCGGGCAAGATCCTGGCCCGCGAGGTGACGCCGCAGGACCAGAGCCGTCTGTTCGAGGAGTCGCTGGCGGAGCTGCAATCGTCGCGGGGCTGAGCCCCCTACCGCTCACCGCACGCCGGACCCGAGCCCCCAACGAAAGGACACGCGGGCATGCCCCTGATCGAGTCACAACCCGACGCCCTGTCCGCGGTGTACGCCCGGAGTCTGTTCGAGCTGGCCGAGGCCAAGGGCGGGCAGGAGAAGGCGGAGAAGACGCTGGGCGAGCTCGAGGAGATCATCGAGCTGGCGCGTCAGGACCCGCGGTTCAGCGAGTTCTTGTCCTCGCGCGTGCTCGGCACAGAGGCCCGCGACAAGGCCCTGGTCCGGATCCTGGAGAACGCGGTGACGGGGCTGACGCTCCGGTTCCTGCGCCTGCTCAACGAGAAGGGGCGCTTGGGCCTGCTGATCCCGATCACCGGGGCGTACGACCAGATCCTGCAGGACCGGTTCGGGCGGGTCGAGGTGGACGTGTTCACGCCCGGCCCGGTGAGCGCCGACGAGCTGCGCCGTCTCAAGGAGCGGCTCGGGGCGACGCTGGGCAAGGAGGTCATCGTCCACCCCTACACGGACTCGCAGATGATCGGGGGCGTGAAGCTCCGGATCGGGGACCAGCTGGTGGACGCGTCGGTCTCCACGCGGCTGCGGAAGATGCGCGACCAGCTCGAGGAGCGTGGCGGCGCCGAGATCCGCGCCCAGGCGCGGCGGATCATCGAGGAAACAGGCGGGGATTGAACCAGACGAACCGGCTGCCCGGCGGGCGGCGGGGGCGGGGATAGACTTCGCCCCCGGCGCGGTGGGCGCGCCGCTCCAGAAAGGCTCTCGGGATGGGCAAGAAGTCGATTGGATCTCTCGACGTCGCCGGCAAGCGCGTGCTCGTGCGCGTGGACTTCAACGTGCCGATGGACGGCCTGAGCGTGGGCGACGACCGGCGGATCCGGGCGGCCCTGCCGACCATCCGGTCGATCGTCGACCGGGGCGGGCGGGCGGTCCTGATGAGCCACCTGGGCCGCCCCAAGGGCGAGGGGTACGAGCAGTCGCTCTCGCTGGCGCCGGTCGCCAAGCGGCTGGGCGAGCTGCTCGAGAAGCCCGTCGCGTTCCCGTCCAGGGACTGCGTGGACCAGGCGTCGGCCGACGCGGTCAACGCGATGGCCGACGGCGACGTCGTGCTGCTCGAGAACCTGCGGTTCAACAAGGGCGAGAAGGCGGGCGACGCCGGCTTCGCGACCAAGCTGGCCGCCTTCGGCGACGCGTACGTCAACGACGCGTTCGGCACGTGCCACCGGACCGACGCCTCGATGGTCGCGGTCCCCGCGGCGATGGGCTCCAAGCCCCGCGTCGCCGGCTTCCTGGTCGAGCGGGAGATCAAGTTCCTGCAGAGCGCGATCGAGGCGCCCGAGAAGCCGTTCGTCGTCGTGCTGGGCGGGGCCAAGGTCTCCGACAAGATGGGCACGATCGACCGCCTGCTGCCCAAGGCCGATGCGATTCTGATCGGCGGGGCTATGGCCTACACGTTCGTCGCCGCCCTGGGCAGGGGCGTGGGGACGAGCAAGGTCGAGACCGACCGGCTCGGCGACGCCAAGCGGATGCTCGACAACGCCGCCAACTCGGGCGTGGACCTGTACCTTCCCGTCGATCACGTCTGCTCGACCGCGTTCAGCGAGGACGCCGGCGACATCGAGGTCTTCGATGACGCGATCAAGGACGGGTACATGGGCCTGGACATCGGGCCCAAGACGCAAACGCTCTACGCCGGCGTCATCCGCAAGGCCAAGACCATCGTCTGGAACGGGCCCATGGGCGTCTTCGAGTGGGCGCCCTTCCGCGTCGGAACGAAGATCGTGGGCAAGGCGATCGCCGAGGCGACCGAAGCGGGCGCGACGAGCATCGTGGGCGGGGGCGACTCGGCGGCCGCGGTCGAGGAGTTCGACCTGGCCGACCGGATGAGCCACGTCTCCACCGGCGGCGGCGCGAGCCTGCAGATGCTCGAGGGCAAGCCGTTCAGGGCGCTCGAGCTGATCGAGGACGCCTGAGCTACGTCCCGGGCCCGCCCTCTCCGCCCGCCCCCTGCAGCACCCGGACACGGGCGTCGGTGCGGAAGTTGAGGTCCCGCTGCGGGAAGGGGATCTCGATGCCGGCCTCGTCGAGCGCGTCCTTGATCGCCAGCACGGTCGCGGTGCGGACCTCGAGGAACTCGTGGTTCTCGCTGTAGACGCGGACCTCGTAGTTGATCGACGAGTCACCGAAGCCCACGAGGACGATCTCGGGGTCCTTGTCCCGGACGCGCTCCTTCACGCCCTTGGCCGCGTCGGTGAGCACGTCGATCGTCTTGTGCAGGTCGGAGCGATAGGCGACGCCGACGGGCACCTCGACGCGGCGGTGGCGCGTGTCGGTGTAGTTCTCGATCTTGTTGGACAGGACGTGCGAGTTGGGGAGGATGACCGTCTTGCCGCCGAAGGTGAGGATGTTGGTGTAGAAGATGCCGACGTCCTTGACCTCGCCGAACTCGTCGTCGAGCTCGATCCAGTCCCCGATCTTGAAGGGTCGGAGCAGCAGGAGCATGACGCCGGCGGCGATGTTGGACAGCGAGCCCTGGAGGGCCAGGCCGATGGCGATGCCGGCGGCGCCGATGAGGGCCGCGAGGCTGGTCGTCCGGACGCCGAGGATCTCGAAGGCGATCGGGACGGCCAGGATCCAGACCGCGTACTTGACGATCCGCGAGATGAACGTGACGACCGTGCTCTCGAGCTTCAGGCGGTCGAGCCCGGCCTTGGTCAGCCGCGAGACCCACCGCGCGACGAACATCGTGATGACGACGAGGACGATGAGCGCGAGCAGGCCCTCGCCCAGGCTGATGACGGCCGGGCCGAACGCGTCCCAGGCGGTCGCGAACGTGGGGTCGGAGATGAACTGATCGAGACGGTCCGCGAACGAGTCGATCGACTGGGCGATCGCGGAGCCGACCTCCTCGGTCGAGGCGGCGTCGCCCGCGCCGGGGGCGGCGTCCGCCAGGGAGGGGCCCGAGCCCGGATCGGGTTCGGCGGATTGCGGCGAGGTTGACTGCTGGAGCATGGCGAGGGTCGTGACTGCTGCGGGACTCGGGCCTACCGACGGTCGAAGAGTCGTTCCAGGTCCTCGATCGTAAGGCGCACCGTCGTCGCCCGCCCGTGCGGGCAGGACCCGGACCGTTCGACCCGCTCGCGCATCGAGAGCAGCTCGGCCAGCTCGTCCTCGGACAGCGCGTCGCCGGCCTTGACCGCGGCCTTGCAGGCCATCATGTCCAGCACCTCGTGCAGGGCGGCCTCGGAGCCGGGCGTGAAGCTGTCCCGCTCGACGCGCTCGAGCAGGTCGGTCATGAAGTCCAGGGGATCGACGCCGCGGCTGAAGAGCAGGCTCGGGAAGGAGTGGACGGCGATGGTCGCCGGGCCCAGGGGCGCCGCGTCGATGCCCAGGCGGGCCAGCAGGGGCGTCAGCTCGTCGAGCCGCTCCACGCTCGCGGGGGCCGCGGGGACGGCGACGGGCGAGAGCAGCCGCTGGGTCTCGAGCGTGGCTTCTCCCTCACCGCCGCTGGTCACGCGGGCCAGGAGCTTCTCGAACATGACGCGCTCGTGCAGGGCGTGCTGGTCGATCAGGACGATGCCCCGCTCGTCCTCGGCGACGAGGTAGGAGCGGTGCACCTGAAGGACCCGCGTCGCCTTGCGGATCGGAGAAGACGGCGCCTCGGGTGCGCTCGCGGCCACGCGGGGCGGCGCGGGCGCGGCGGCCGCGGGCTGGGCGAACTCCAGGCGCTCGGTGTCGCGGCCGGGCGACTGGGTCTTGAGCAGCTCGGCGAAGCGGGCGGGCTCGACCAGGTCCGGGGCGGGCGCCCCCCCACCGCCACCGCCTGGGCGCGGGAGGATCTGCGTGGACGAGGACGCGCCCAGGTCCGGGCGCCGATCGACCGCCGACGGCGTGAGGTCGCGGGCGCGAAGCGCGTCGCGGACGGCGTGCAGGACGGCCTGGTGCACCATCGACTGGTCGCGGAAACGGACCTCGAGCTTGGCCGGGTGGACGTTCACGTCCACGCCCTCGGGCGACATCTCGATCATGAGGACCGCCGTCGGATGGCGCCCCGGCTCGATCAGGCCCCGGTACGCCTCGCGGAGCGCGTGCTGGACCGTTCTGTCCCGCAGCACCCGGCCAGACAGGAACACGTGCTGCGCGCGGGCCGTCGCCCGGGCGAGGGTGGGCAGGCCGGCGAGCCCCCAGATGGACACGCCCCGCGCGTCGTCGAACTGGTCCCAGGTGACCTCGACGAGCTGGTCGTCCAGCTCGCGGCCGAGGATGTCCAGCACGCGCTCGCGCGGCGACTGGCCCGGGGGCAGGTCGAGCACGCGGCGCCCGTCCACGCTCGCGGTGAACGCGATCGCGGGGTGGGCCATCGCCAGGTCGCGGACCCAGTCCAGGCACCGGGTCTGCTCGGTCTGGGGCGTGCGGAGGAACTTGCGGCGCGCCGGCGTGTTGAAGAAGAGGTTGCGGACCTCGATCGTCGTACCGGGCGAGGACGCCGCGGGGCGGACCGGCCTGACGACGTCGCCCTCAGCGTCGATACGGGCGCCCGCGTCGGCGCCCCGGGCCCGGGAGGTGATCGAGACGCGGGCGACCGAGCAGATGGACGCCAGGGCCTCGCCGCGGAAGCCTTTGGTCGCGATCCGGTCGAGGTCGGTCGCCTCGCGGATCTTGCTGGTGGCGTGGGGGGCGAGGGCGAGGGGCAACTGCTCGGGTTCGATGCCCACGCCGTCGTCGGCGACCCGGATCAGCTCGATCCCGCCCCGCTCCAGGTCGAGGGCGATGCGCGTCGCGCCGGCGTCGATCGAGTTCTCGACCAGCTCCTTGACGACGGACGCGGGGCGTTCGATGACCTCGCCCGCCGCGATCTGGTTGACCAGCAGGGACGCGAGCTTCTGGATCCGGGGGCGCGTCGCGACAGCGGCGTCGTCGCCGATCCGTGGCTCGGTCGTCGGGCGGTCCATCGGGGGATTGTACGAGGCGGAGGTTCACCGCAGAGGGCCGCGGCGGGCCGCCGAGCGATTGAACGTCGGCCGGGGCATCGGGCGACGCGGCGCGCTCGTGGCGGCGCTCTGGAGCGCTTGTTGTGGATAACTTCCTCTCTCCGCGGCCCTCCGCGGTCCTCTGCGGTGCACGCCCCGTGCCTTATGATCCGGGTATGAGCGAGGACAGCATCTTCAGCAAGATCATCCGGGGCGAGATCCCCGCCCACCGGCTGTACGAGGACGACCACGTGATCGCGATCCTCGACATCAACCCGCTGAGCGAGGGGCACACCCTCGTGATCCCCAAGGAGCCGTCGGCGACGATCGACGAGCTGAGCGACGACGCGGCCGCCTCGATCGGACGCGTGCTCCCCCGCGTCACGCGGGCGATCAAGAAAACGACCGGCGCCCGTGCCGTCAACATCCTGCAGAACAACGGGCGAGAGGCGGGCCAGGAGGTGGACCACGTCCACTTCCACGTCATCCCGTGCTACCCGGACCGGGACCAGGCCGGCCTGAAGAAGAACTGGACGCCCGGATCGCTGGACCAGGAGGCGGGCGCGGACCTGGGCCGGAAGATCGCGCGGCTGCTCTGAACGAGCCGGCCGGGATCCGCGCCGCTACCAGGTGAGGCTCGTGCGCTCGGCGCGGGCGGACATCGTCTCGTACAGCCGATCCGCGTCCGGCCGATCGATGTAGGAGATGCGGACGCGGTGGCCCGCGGCGCCGGCGCCGGCGGTGTCCACGTCGATCGTCGCCATGTCGCGGCGTCGGTCGAAGGGCGACTCGGCGAGTGTGACGGACTGGATCTTGTTGAAGAACGTCGCCGTCGTCCGGCGGGTCAGGATCCCGGACCGGTACGCGACGCCCTCGTCGAAAAGGGCGTACCCCGAGCGCCTGAGGGCGAGCCGCTCGAGCCAGAGCATCAGCGGCACGGACACGAGCGCCACGAGCAGCCCCCAGGGCCAGAGGAAGACGCCGGCCAGGGCCGCGGGCAGCAGCCCGACGATGACGCCGACCTTGGCCCGACGCCGGAACGCCCGGGGCGAGAGCGGGCGCCAGTCGAGGGCGCCCAGGTCGAGCCGGGGCGTGACGGCCCGCACGACGGGCGCCAGGTCCTCGGCGGGCAGGAGCGGGATGAACCACTTCTGCCCGATGATCTTCTTCTCCTCCAGCTCGGCGCTGCCCCCGGCCGTCTCGACGCGCACGCTCACCCGCCCGAACAGGCGACGGATCGGCGAGTCGATGACGGAGACGAGCTGGATGCGCCGGCGCGGGATCGTGGCGGTGTACTGGGTCAGCATGCCGCATGTCAGACGGAAATCGTCGTCGCGCTCGGCGAGCGTGAAGCCGTGCAGGCGGACGATCGACCACACGATCGAGACGACGACCAGCAGTGTCGGGACCGTGATGACGGTCAGAGCGACGAGGAACGCCAGGCGCCCGGCCGGCAGCGACTCGGCGATGCGGCGGATGTTGTCGAAGATCGAGAGCTGATCGAACAGATCGAACTCCCAGGCGAGCCCGACGAGCACCGCCGCGGCCGCCGCGCCACGCATCGAGACCATGCCCAGCCGGATCAGGTCCGGAAGGTCGAGCCGGAGGATGACGTTCTCGTCTGGCTGATCGGCCGCCCCGTCGCCCTCGGCGGCGTCGGCGGCGCCCTCCGCGGCGCGTGCCGCCCGCAACGCGGCCCGGAGTCTCTCGCCGTGCGCCTGCGACAGGACCCGGAGCGTCGCCTCCGGCTTCTCGCCCCCTGCGGTCTCGACGCGGATCTCGGCGACGCGGAACAGCCGGTGCAGGGGCCCGCGGGTCGAGTCCAGGGCGTGGATGCGGCCGACGGGGATGTGCCGCTCCTGCTTCCAGAGCAGCCCGGAGCGGACGACCAGCTCGCCCGGGTGCAGCTCGTAGCGGTACGTGAAGTACTGGAACAGCTCGTAGGCGACGCTCGGGATGAACAGGAGCATGAGCCAGGCCTGCCAGCCCCCCCCTCGGGCGACGAACAGGATCGCGAGCCCGGGGACGATCAGCGCCCGCGCGTGGGGCACGACGCGGAAGATGACGGAGCTGGGGTGCAGGCGCCCCGACGCGAGCGGCTCAGACGCCATCGTCGTCGTCCGTTGGCGCCAGGACGTCCCTGGCGGCCAGGGCGTCCGGGCGGGCCAGGCCGTGGAGCGTGACCGACGCGTTCTGCGTGCCCGCGGTGTGGACGCTCAGCGACGCGAGGCCGAAGCGGCGGGACAGAGGGCCCTGCGCGACGTCGGTGTGCTGCACGCGCGAGCGGGGGACGTTGATGACCTTCCGCCAGAGCACGCCGCGGCGGATCTCGATGCCCCCGGGGCCGACGCGGTAGCTCGTGGCGCGATAGTCGAGCACGGGCCAGCGCCAGGCGGCCCAGAGGATGAGCGTGACGACCAGGAGCACCGAGAGCGCCACCACCCCGACCACCCAGACGGCCCACCAGTCGAGGACGAGCGCGAGGGAGACCACGACGACGCCCGGGACCAGCACGATGGCCGCGAAGATCAGCCACCCGATCCGCTCGACCGTGATATGGCGGCGGTCGAGCGAGCGGGGGCCGTCGGGCGCGGGCTCGGGAGCGGCCGACTCCGTCTCGTTTTGTGGCTCGGGCTCGGGGTCCATCGGCCAGCATCATCGCCTGCCCGGGGCGGTGGCGCCACCGGGGCGGGCGGACTGCGAAACGGGCGGGCGGCGGGTCCTAGTTCGGAGCGGCCGCCACGGGATCGTCCTTCTGCGTCCAGACGCGGAAGGCGAACTCGCGGGGTTCGCCCGGGCCGCCGACCACATCCTCGACGTTCGTGAAGTCGTCGTAGCCGAAGAACTTGTTCTTGTACTTGCCCTGGCGGATGTAGATGTCGCACTCCGGGTCCTGGGCCTTGAACAGGAAGATGCCGCGCTCGCCCGCCACGCCGTGCCCCTCGGCGACGATGGAGAACCAGTAGTTCTCCCCCGGCTGGAGCGCGAGGTCCGGGTACGACCAGACGAAGCAGTACACAGGCATGCCCGCGTACGTGTCACCGGTGTCGAAGATCTTGGGGTTGGCCAGGCGGATGGGGTCGCCCGCGGGCATGTCGCACTCGTTGGGCCACACCTCGCCGACGGTGTTGTCGACCAGGCAGTTGGTCGCCAGGTAGGCCTCGATGCGGCAGACGCGGGTCGGGCCGTCCTGGCCGGGCCTGGCGGGCGGGACCTGGAACTGATCGACGGCCCGCGAGCTGAACAGCGAGCTGGACGGGAAGCTCAGCGAGCTCATGCCCGCCAGGTCGTACTCGCCCTGGTCGCGGAGCAGGCAGCAGCGATGGCCGAAGATCTTGAACGCGAAGTCGTCGCAGTCGATCTTGTCGGAATCGACGTCATCAACGTCGGTCCACTCGTGGTAGCCGTAGGCCCCGGACTGGTACTGTCCCTGCGAGCCCTGGATCTTGCCGTCGCCCGCGGTGACCCAGTAGTACACGCCCAGGTCGGAGTAGCCGTAGGGCCCGAGCCAGTACCGGGCGTCGCCCCTGAGCATGAGGGGACACCGGACGTCGTTGATGTCGATGTCGCCGTAGACCTCGTACGTGATCTCCCAGAGGTCGGTCCCGTCGAGGTTGCCCGTGCCGGGGCCGATGAGGGAGAAGCCGGTCTGCTCGAAGGTGTAGAGCACCTGGTCCGGGCGGCCGTCGCAGTCGGATCCGATGTTCAGGCGGGTCACCGGCTCGACGCCCCGGCTGACGGCCATGACGACGGTGACCTCGTCGATCGACCACCAGCAGTTGTCCTTGATCATGAAGTCGTCGGCGGCGGCGGCCTCGAACGGGGGCCAGACCTGCGCCTGGATCCCGCCCTCGGCGTCCACGTCCCCGTTGCACCACAGGTCCGCCTCGATCGGCGCCGCGGCGCCCGGGACGTACGCGAGCGTCAGCGTGCTCAGCTCGTTGTACCGCCCGTCGGCGTCGTCGTGGATCGAGTCGAGCAGCTCGAAGAGCTGGATCTCCACGCGGCCGTCAGGCTCGGCGTAGAAGTCAAAGCCCAGGAACTCGAGGTCGATCAGGCCCAGGCTGAACAGGTCGAGCGTGCCGGGGAAGACGCACAGGATGCAGGGGTCGATGAAGATCCCGTCGCCCCCGGCGCCCCGGGCGGACATGATCATGCCCGCGATCAGGCTCGGGAAGTACGCCGTCTGGTTCGTCTTCCAGCCGGCGCCGATGACGTGCGCGTTCGGGGGGAGGTAGACGTCGAAGCGGGCGTTGTCGGGGTCGTCCTTGGAGCCCCAGCTGTCCATGTTCGAGATGTCGATGTCGATGGTCTCGTACGCGGCGCCCTCCTCCTCGATTATGGGCGGGTCGGCGCCCTCCCAGCTGGCGCCGGAGGGCGTGGCCAGACGCATCCCGGGCTCGGCGACCTGGGCGGCCGCGGGCAGGGCGGTCAGCGTGAGCGCGGCGCCAGCCAGCGCGACGAGAAACGAACGGAACGGCATCGTGATACCCCCTCGTGGACGGACACTCCCCGAGCCGGGATTGTCCTCCGGGGCGGGCCGGGGGTCAACGGATTTCGGTCGCGCCAGGGCGAACGAGCGTCGCGGAGGCGGCAGGGAGTCGTTCTCGGACCCCGGCGTCGGTTCGGACGACGATGCGGCTGGCGGGGTCGATCGATTCGACGAGGCCCGAGTGCTCGAGCCGGCCGACGCGGAACGTGCGCCTGCTGCCGACGAGCGTGTCCCGGGCCGTCCACTCGGCGGCGAGGTCGCCGGGCGAGAGGGCGAGCGAGGAGGCGAGCGACTCGAGCAGCCGCCGGGCGAGGCCGAGGCGCGTGGCCTCGACGCCGAGCATGGCGAGGGACGCCGCGCGGGCGGCAATCTCCTCGGGCCAGTCGCCCGGAGCCTGCGACACGTTCACGCCGACGCCGACGAGCAGGAGACGGTCAGAACGCTCGATGAGCACGCCCGCGAGCTTGCGAGCGGTCGCCCGCTCGACGACGTCGTTGGGCCATTCCAGGCCGAGGCCGCGGGCGCCGACGCGCTCGGCCGCGAGGCAGGCGGCGACCCCCGCGGCGAGCGAGGCGTGGGCCCCGTCGTAGCGGCCCGCGTCGAGCGCGAACGTCATCGCCAGCGAGCGGCCCGCGGTGTCGATCCAGGCGCGGCCGAGCCGCCCTCGGCCGGCGGTCTGGCGCTCGGCGACGACGAGCAGGCCCGGGACGCCCCCCGCCATCGAACGGGCCGTGTCCTGCGTCGAGGCGGTCTCGCCAACGACGGCGACGCGGTCGATCACCCGCGGCTCGGGCAGCGTCGTGATCAACTCCTCCAGGGCATCGGCCCAGGTCGCGAGGTCCACGCTGGCCGCGGGCACGCTCATGCGCTGGCCGGCTCGATGTCCAGGCCGAGGTCGAGGCTGACGGCGTGGTGGGTGAGGGCGCCGACGGAGATCCGATCGACGCCCGTCTCGGCGATCGCCGTGATGGTCTCGATCGTCACGCCCCCGGAGGCCTCGAGCAGCACGACCGAGCCCAGCCGGTCGCGCAGGGCGACGGCGGCGCGGAGAGCGTCAGTCGTGAAGTTGTCCAGCAGGACGTAGTCGATCAGCCCGACCTCGATCGTCAGGATTCGCGCGAGCTGCGCGGGCGAGTCGACCTCGACCTCCACGAACGCGGGGGGCGCCGGGTCGGAATCGCCGACGTCGATTCGCAGCTCCCACGCGCGGCGGGCCGCCTCGGCCAGCCGCTCGGCCAACTCGTCGAGCGGGATCGCGGCCACGTGGTTGTCCTTGATCAGGACCGCGTCGTGCAGGCCCAGGCGGTGCGACGTCCCGCCGCCGCAGCGGACGGCGTACTTCTCCAGCACGCGGAGCCCGGGCGTGGTCTTGCGTGTGTCGCAGAGCGTCGCGGGCGAGGCGTCAGGGATGCGGGCGGCGTACCCCGCCGTCAACGTCGCGATGCCCGAGAGGCGGGCGACAAGGTTGAGCAGTGTCCGCTCGACCGTGACGATGGCACGCGAGGAGCCCGTGAGCACGGCCAGCGTGCCGCCCGGCTCGATCCGGTCGCCGTCGGCCGCGTGTGGCGTGATCTCGACCAGGCCCTCAACGCCAAAGGCCTTGAGCAGGTCGGGGACGACCGCAAGGCCCGCGGACACGCCCTGCTCCCGGGCGACGAGCCGGGCGGTCGTGGTCGCGTCCGGCTCGAGCATGACGGCGGCGGTCAGGTCCTGGCCCGCCGGGCCCAGGTCCTCGTCGCGGGCCAGCTCCAGCAGGCGGCGGACCAGTCCCGTGGCCGCGAGCCGCGCGTACATCTCGGGCGGGGGGAGGCGGGAGGTGTCCTGATCGCGTCGGGCCATCGCCCGGGATGCTAGGGTTTTCCCTGTTCCCCGGGCCCAGGGTGGCCGGGCGTGTTGGCGGGAGGGCTGGAAGCCCTCCCCTCCGAGATGCGGCAGGAGGACATCGGCATGGGACTGCTCGACGGGAAGATCGGCCTGGTCACCGGGATCGCCAACGACCGCTCCTACGCCTGGCACATCGCCAAGGGCCTGACCGAGCAGGGCGCCACCTGCGCCTACGCCCACCTGCCCGGCGAGAAGAACGAGCGCCGGACCGCCAAGGCCGTCGAGAAACTGGGCGTCTCCGACCCCTGGCTTCACCCCTTTGACGCGGGCTCGGACGCGGACATGGACACGCTCTTCGAGGCGTACGCGTCCAAGCACGAGCGGCTGGACTTCATCATCCACTCGATCGCCTTCGCCGAGCGCGAGTGGCTGGCGGCGGGCAAGTTCATCGAGACGCCCCGCGAGGCGTACCTCCAGGCGATCGACATCTCGGCGTACACCCTGGCCGCGATGGCCAGGCGGGGACGCGAGCAGATGCGGGCCTCCGGCGGCGGCTCGATCATGGCGATGAGCTACTACGGCGGGGAGAAGGTCGTCCCCGGGTACAACGTCATGGGCGTCGCCAAGGCCGCCCTCGAGTGCACGGCCAGGTACCTGGCGGCGGAGCTCGGCGAGGACAACATCCGCGTCAACGTCATCTCGGGCGGGTACCTGCGGACGCTGGCCTCGTCGGCCGTCGGCGGGACGGACACGATGGACGAGATGGCCCTCCGCAAGGCGCCCCTCCGCCGCGGCGTGGAGGGCGACGACGTGGGCGGGACGGCGGTCTACCTCGCCAGCCCCCTGTCCAAGGGCGTCACCGGCGAGACGATTTACGTCGATTGCGGCGTGAACACGATCGGCGTCTGATTTCGTTATCCCCCTACATCTTGTGGCCTTCGGGCCGATAACTACGATGTGTCGTTGATTCTGGCGATGGCCCCCTATGGAGGCCGATGTCAGGGGCGATGACCGGCGCCATCAACAACGTCGCCGCCAGCTCCGTCGCGGGCGCCCCGCAGCAGACGCGGTCCGCCGCCAAGGAGAACCGGAAGGCGGACGAGACGGACGAACGCCGCAAGCGCGTGCGCGACGAGTTCAGGAAGAGCGTGGACGAGGCGCTCGAGGCGGACGCGGTGCGCAGCGTCAAGGACCCGACGCAGGAAGAATCCCGCGAGGACCGCGAGGAGCACGACGTCGGGTACCACAAGAAGGACGGGGACGGGAAGCGGCTCGACCTGAGCGCGTAGGCCCCGAGAGAATCGCGGAGACGAACGAGAAAGAAGCCCAGGGATTTCAATCCCTGGGCATTGTTGTTTCGCGTGCGTCGTCGTTGGGGATTACTTCCCCCTGAAGAAGCGGGCGAAGGAGCGGAGCGTCACCTGTCGCCCGATGGCGGCGATGGACTCTGTCAGCGGGATGCCCTTGGGGCATGCCTTGACGCAGTTCTGCGCGTTGCCGCAGTCGGTCACGCCGCCCGGTCTCATGAGCTCGTCGAGCCGGTCGGGCTTGAGCTCCTTGCCGGTGTCGTGGTCGTTGAAGAGGCGGGCCTGGCTGATGGCGTGGGCGCCGACGAACGCGGTGTCCCACTTGGACTCGTCGGGTTCCTGCGTGTACTGGGGGCAGGCCTCGAGGCAGCAGCCGCAGGACATGCACTCGGACATGGCGTAGCGGTCCTGCTGGCTGGCGGGGTCCTCCTTGGGCCCGGCGCCCAGGTCGTACGTGCCGTCGATGGGGACCCAGGCCTTGACGCGGGTCAGCGCGTGGAAGAGGCGCGCCCGGTCCACCCAGAGGTCGCGGACGACGGGGAACTTGCTCATGGGCTCGAGGGTGATCGCGTCGCCCTCGGCCGGGGCGTACTCGTCGACCAGGCAAGAGCAGGACTGGCGGACCTTCCCGTTGATGACCATCGTGCAGGCGCCGCAGACCTCCTCGAGGCACCCCGAGTCCCACACCGGGGGCGTCGTCGTCTTGCCGTCGGACGTGACCGGGTTCTGGGCGACGTGCTTGAGGGCGGCGATGACGTTCATGCCCGGCTCGACGGGGACCCTGAACGACTCCCAGCGGCTGGGCTTGCCCGGGCCGTCGCAGCGCTTGATCTTGAGCGTGATCGTGCGCCCCGGGACGGCGCGCTCGCGGTTGGCGCGGCGCCAGGCGGCGGTCGAGTCGTGGGAGTAGGCGGCGGTGGGCATGAGCGTGCCTCGGGCTTTCTTCCTGGCGTCCTCGCTGGCTAGGTGGCGCTCGCGGGCTCGCGGGCGGTCTTCGCGGGCTTGGAGTCGCCCGCCTTCTTGCCGTAGGTCCTGGCCCGCGGACGGACGAGCTCGGCCCGGACGGGGTGCAGCTCGAGCGTGTGCGTGCCGTCGGGGTTGTAGCTGGCGACCGTGGTCTTCATGAAGTTGTCGTCGTCGCGGTCGGGGAAATCCGTCCGGTAGTGTGAGCCGCGGGACTCGCGGCGGGCGAGGCTGCCCTGGGCGATGACCTCGGCCAGCGTGATCATGTCCCCCACCGCCCGCGCAAAGCTGAGCGACTGGTTGGTCCACATGGCGCCGTCGGCCAGGCGGACGCCCGCGTACCGCTCGCGCAGCTCGGCGAGCTTGGCCAGGCACTGCTCCAGCCTCGGGCCCGTCTTGACAACCGTGCAGGCCGCCGTCATCTCGTCGCCCAGCTCCTTGGCGATCGCGTACGGGTTGTGCGCGACCTCGGTCGGGTCGGCGTTGTCCGAGGCGGTGCCCACCAGGCGGTCGGCCTTGTCCTGCTCGCAATTGACGGCCCGGTCGAAGACGGCCTGGTCGATGTCGGAGGTGGGCGACTCGCTCGGCGGGCCCTGCTGGACGTAGTTGACGACCGAGAGGCCGCAGAACAAGCCGTCGAAGATGCACGAGAGCAGCGCGTTGGCGCCGAGCCGAGTGGCGCCGTGGTACGCGAAGTTGACCTCGCCGAAGGCGTACAAGCCCTCGATGTTGGTCATCATGTTGTTCGGCGCCCCGTGCTTCATGCCGCGGCCGACCTGGGTGTCCACGGGCGTCACGTCGCCCGGCTTGTGCTCGCCCCAGGCGTGGTCCGGGTGGTACGAGCCCTCGGTGTAGGTGGTCCACATCCCGCCCATCGAGTAGTGGACGCCGGGGAAGATGCGCATCGGCGTCTTCCGCGGGTCGTCGCCCACGAACTTTTCGTAGATCTCGATGATGCCGCCGAGCTTGCGGTCGAGCTCCTCGGGGTCCTTGTGCGTCAGGTCGAGGTAGACCTGGTTCTGGCCGGCGACGCCCATGCCCTGATTGACGCAGATGTCGAAGATCTCGCGGCTGGCGATATCGCGTGGGACGAGGTTGCCGTAGGCCGGGTACTTCTCCTCGAGAAAGTACAGGCGCTCGGCCTCGGGGATGTCGGTGGGCCTCCGGTCGTCGCCCGGCTTGCGCGGGACCCAGACGCGTCCGCCCTCGCCGCGTGCGGACTCGGACATGAGCCTGAGCTTGTCGGCGCCGGGGATCGCGGTCGGGTGGACCTGGATCATCTCGCCGTTGGCGTACCACGCGCCGGCCTGGTAGCAACGGCTGGCGGCGCCCCCGGTGCAGATGACCGAGTTGGTGGATTTGCCGAAGACGAGCCCGCAGCCGCCGGTCGCCATGACGACCGCGCCCGCGCGGAACGAGCGGATCTGCATCGTCCGCATGTCTTGGGCGACGATGCCGACGCAGCGGCCGCCCTCGTCCAGGATCGGCCAGAGGAACTCCCAGAACTCGTACTTGGTGACCCTGCCCTCGGCCTCGTACCGCCGCGTCTGCTCGTCCAGGGCGTACAGCAGCTGCTGGCCCGTCGTCGCGCCGGCGAAGTGGGTGCGCTTGAAGAGACTCCCGCCGAAGAGGCGGAGGTCGCGGTTCTGCTCGGCGGTCCGGTTGAAGGGCACGCCCATCCGGTCGAGCAGGTCGATCACTCGGGGCGCCCAGTTGGCCATCTCAAGCACGGGGTTCTGGTCGGCCAGGTAATCCCCGCCGTAGATCGTCTCGTCGAAGTGCTGGTACTCGGAGTAGCCCTGCTGGCGGGCGACCTCGTTGCAGGCGTTGATCCCGCCCTGGGCGCACACGGAGTGCGACCGCTTGACCGGGACCATGCTGAACAGGTCCACCGGCACGCCCGCCTCGGCGATCCGGACGCTGGCGGCCAGGCCCGCCAGGCCGCCCCCCACCACGATGACTCGCTCCCTGCTCATGCTCAGTCCCGCGTCTCCGTCATGGCCTGCTCGGCGTGCTCGCCCGCGGCCTCGTGCTCGCTGATGATCTCGCCCGCTCGCTCCTCGCCGTAGTGTTCGATGAGCATCCGCTCCTCGATGCCCCTCGCCTCGTCGCGGTCGGTGATCAGGAAGCCGATCAGAGACCCCCAGCCGGCGAGCATGAGGCCCGCGCCAAGGGCGGCGCAGACGGCGCCCCACCGCTTCTGGGAGGCCTCGGACACGGTCAGGCCCCAGGTGATCGCCGCGGTCCACAGCCCGTTGGCGAAGTGGAACACCAGGCTCGTCACCCCGACAAAGTAAAGCAGCGAGACGACCACGCCCCCGGCCGTGACCGAGGTGGTCGAACCCCGCAGCGCGTCGGCCAGCGTCGAGGCCGCGAAGTGATGGCTCCACTGCGCGCCGCCGGGGACCAGGAAGCTCCAGCCCCAGCGCAGCGTCGCGACGTGGTAGAAGATGAAGACGATCCCGAGGTACCCGGTCCACCGCTGCAGCGTGTACCGCCAGTTGTCGCGGTAGGCGTACATCCGGACGTTGGGCTTGCCGGACAGGGCGTACACGAGCCCGAGGACCGAGTGGAAGCCGATGGAGAGCCAGAGGGTGATCTCGATGAGGATCAGCCCGGGCATGTTGTTGATCCAGGAGACCTCGTGCTGGAACGTCTCGACGCCCCTGGCCAGGCCCTCGGCCTGGGCGCGCGAGTTGATCGCGCCCCAGAGGACGGAGGAGTTGGTCGTCAGGTGGAAGATCAGGAAGACGCCGATCGGCAGGATGCCGGTCAGGGAATGCAGGCGCCTGAGCAGGAGGTGATGTCGATGCAGCAAGCCGGCGTTGTCGGGCACCGGGCGGCTCCTTGAACGTCCCGTGATCCTAAGCGAACCAGACCTTAGCCGCCCCTCAGCCCTGCGGGGGCGGGGGCGGCGGGGCGCCCTGGGCCGCCTCGGGGCTCAGCCGTCCCTCGGCCGCGGCCTGCTCGACCGCCTTGGCGACCTCCACGAACTGCATCCGCAGCTCGTTGAGGATGCCGGTGAGGGACTTGGACTCCTCGTCGGTCAGGTTGCCCTTGGTCTTCTCGTCGAGGACGCCGAGCATGTCGATGTGCACCTTGGCCACGTCGAGGGCGACCATCGCCTTGCCGGTCTGGGGGTCGGGGAAGGCGCCCATGTACATCAGGGCCTGGGTCGCCATGAGGCGGAGCATGTCGTCGAAGGTGACCTTCTCGGGCAAGCCACCGGCGCCCTCGGACCCGCCCTCGGCCTTCTTCGCGGCCTCCTGGGAGGCCAGCTTCTCTTTCTCCTGGCGGGCGGCCGACTTCCAGTCGTCGTCCACGATAATCTTGGGCTGCTCCGGATCGGACATGGGGCCTCCTTGGCTGGGCGATCCTAGCGATCGGATCACGCCGGCGAGGGGGCGGACGCGAGGGACCTGCGGCATGACGGATCACACGGCGCGATGTGCACGGGCGGGCGCCCGGACCTGGCTCTCGGGCGTGGTCGCGCTCGCGTTGACCGCGGCCCTCGGCGGGTGCGGGGGCGGGGGAGGCCTCGGCGGCGGCGGGCCCAGGCTCAGCCCGGAGGACTTCGCGGCGCCAGCCGCCGAGACCCAGGTCTCGAACACCGAGACGCCGAGCGACGGCGGCGGCCTGACCGGCGGGTCGCAGATGACTCCCGACGATTGGGCGGCTGTTGACCAGAGCGTCGACCCGCGGGTCGAGCCCCGGACCGTCGCCCCGAGCCGCGCGAGCGGCCCGCGGCTGATCGCCACGCCCGGCGAGCCCATCCGCGGCTCGGCGAACCCGGACGCGGTCGAGGCGCCCGTGCTCATCAACGCGAAGGTGGGCGACATCAACGGGCGCCCGATCTACGCCGACGAGTTCCTCGAGCCGATGGCCGACCGCCTCCGCGCCGAGGCGCAGAAGCGGCCGCCGGCGGCGTGGCGGACGTTCGCGCGGGGCGAGATCCACAACCGGATCGCGGGCGTCCTCCGCGACGAGCTGCTGCGTGCCGAGGCGATCGCGAGCCTGACGCCGGAGCAGAAGCAGGGCCTGCGCGCGTTCCTGCAGTCCTTCCGCGACGTCAAGGTGCGGCAGAGCGGCGGCTCGAGCGCGGCGGCCGAGCGGCGCTCCCGCGACGAGACCGGCAAGACACTCGACCAGACGCTCAAGGAAGAAGAGGAGATCACGCTCATCCGCCTGACCTTCATCCAGGAGATCAACAAGCGGGTGAACGTCAGCTGGCGGGACATCGTCCTCCGGTACGAGCAGGACGACGAGAAGTACCGCCCGCCCCCGACCGCCCGCTTCCGCCTGGTCCGCGTGCGGACCGACGAGGCCCAGACGGTCGAGATGATCGGGGCGGCGATCGAGGGCGGCGAGCCGTTCGAGGAGGTCGCCTCCCGCGACGAGAACACCTGGAACCCGGACGAGGGCGGCCTGCACGAGGCGGTGTACGAGGGCGAGTACGGCGAGGCCGAGTTCTTCGGCGCCTCGATCCTCAACGAGCAGGCCTGGACCCTCGGCCAGGGCGAGTGGACGGGCCCGTTCGAGCTCGGCAGCTACACCTGCTGGCTGAAGCTCGAGGGGATCGAGCAGGACTCGGTGCCGCTGTACGACGCGCAGCTGGGCATCTACACCGAGCTGCTCGCCGAGCGGCAGGACGAGGAGCTGCGGCGGTACATCGGGCGCCTGATCGAGCGGGCCCGCGTGACCGACCTGGACGGCATCCGGGAGCGGCTCTTGGAGATCGCGACCGAGCGGTACGGGCCCCGGGGCTAGCCGCGTGCTCGGGGGGCTGCTGCGGGCGATCCGCTCGCGCGGGCCGCTGGGGCGGCGGGGTGAGCGGATCGCCGCCCGGTACCTGCGGCGACGCGGCTACCGCGTGCTGGCCCGCAACGTCAGGGCGCCGATGGGCGAGATCGACCTGCTGTGCCAGTCGCCCGACGGGCGGGAGATCGTCGTCGTCGAGGTCAAGACGCGCCGCGTGGGCGCGGGCGATCACCCGGCGCCCGAGGCCTCGATCACGCGGGCCAAGCGGGCCAAGCTCGTGGCCCTGACGCGCTGGGCCCGGGCGACGAACCGGTGGCAGGACCGCCCGGTGCGGATCGACAGCGTGGGCGTCAGCATCGACGAGCGCGGCCGCGCACAGGTCCGGCACGTGC
The DNA here is from genome assembly GCA_041987545.1 of Phycisphaerales bacterium. GTDB lineage: Bacteria > Planctomycetota > Phycisphaerae > Phycisphaerales > UBA1924 > JAJRXR01. Next base: position 380,102 of record JBHIWH010000002.1, read on the forward strand.
CGAACGCCGTCGGCGCCGACGCGCGGTAGCGCCGCGTGTGCCTAGGCGTCCCAGGCCGCCGCGTCTGTGACCTCGGCGGCCCGCCCGCCGTTCTCGGCCGCGGGCTCGAGGCGCTCCGGCATGATGACGGAGAACATCGAGCCCCGACCCGGCTCGGACACAAGCTGGATCTCCCCCCGCAGGACGTCCACCAGCTCGCGGACGATGGCCAGGCCGAGGCCCGCGCCCGTGTGCCCCCGCGTGTGCCCCGAGTCCAGCTGCTGGAACTTCTCGAACACCCGGGGCTGGTCCTCGGGCGCGATGCCGGGGCCGTTGTCGATGACCGAGACGCGGATGCGCTCGGGCGCGTCGTCGGGGGCGTCGGCCTCGAGCAGACGCTCGACCCGGACGATGACCTCGCCCCGGCGGGACGGGTTCTCGAGGTCGGACGAGAACTTGACGGCGTTGGAGAGCAGGTTGAACACGACCTGCTGGAACTTGCGGGCGTCGGTCTGGATCAGGGGCACCTCGCCCGTCGACTCGAGACGGACGTCCACGCCCTTCTGCGTCGCCTGCGGGTGGATCATGCCGACCAGCCCCTGGCACGCGTCCACGACGTTGACCGGCTGGATGTCCAGGTCGATCTTGCCCGACTCGAGCTTGGCCATCTCCAGCAGGCTCTCGATCAGCTCCAGCAGGTTCCGCCCGGCGATGACGATGTTCTCGAGGTACCGCTGCCGCTTCTCCAGCGACCGCGCCCCGCCCGGGTCCTCCTCGACCTGGCCGGCCTCCTCACGCTCCCGGTTCTCGGCCCGGGCGATCTCGAGCAGCAGCTCGGCGAACCCGATGATCGAGTTCAGAGGCGTCCGCAGCTCGTGGCTGACGTTAGCCAGGAACTCGCCCTTGAGCTTGGCCGCCTCGAACAGCGCGACGTTGGCCTCGGCGACCTCTGTGAGCTTGACGTCCAGGGCCGTGTTGATCGCGCTGAGCTGGTCCTGACGCTCGGCCAGGGCGCCGAGCATGAGGTTGAACGTCTCGGCCAGCTGCTCGAACTCGTCGCCCGTGTCCAACTCGGCCCGCGTGGAGATGTCGCCGTCTCGCACCCGGTCGGCGGTGCGGCGGAGCGACTCGACCGGCCTCAGGATCAGGCGGTTGGTGATCACCGCGAAGACCACCAACGCCACCGCGAGCACGACCGAGCCGGCGGCCAGGACATACAGCGTATTGACCGCCAGCAGCGCGCCCGCGTCCGCGGACTTGCGCTCGGCCAGCACGACCGCCTCCACCTCGCCCCGTGAGTCGCGGATCGGGACGGCGTACCGGTACAGGCGGCTCACCCCCACCCAGTCGGCGTCGAAGACCTCCGTCGCCGGCGACGCGGAGTCGGCGAACTTGACCAGGGCCCGGGCGAGGAACCGGTCCGACCGGGCCTCCTGCCGGGCGCGGTCGGCGGGGATCTGCTCGATCACCGTCGTGCCCAGCACCGAGGGCGGGCGCTGGCCCGGGGCGACCTCGATCGCCCGCCAGGCCCGGACGACGTCGCGGCTGGCCTCCTGCTGGCCCGAGTCCACGAGCGTGTTCATGCGGATCCAGGGCAGGGAGAGGGCGATGAGGATGATGAGGGCCGCGGCGGCGCCGAACAGAAGCAGGCACTTGTTCGCCAGCGAGAGCCCGTGGAACCACTCGCGGAGAGCGCCGGACATGGGCGGAGTCTATTCCGGCCGGGCCGGACGCCGCGTAGCATCGTCGGCGATGCCCTCGGCGCGTGTGTATCTCGAGACCTACGGGTGCCAGATGAACGAGCTCGATTCCGAGCTGGTCGCGGGGCGCCTGCGCGACCTGGGGTACACCTTCACGGGCGACTCGGGCGAGGCGGACGTCGTCCTCTACAACACCTGCTCGGTCCGCGACCGGGCCGAGCAGAAGGTCTGGAGCCGCCTCGGCGAGATCAAGAAGCGGAAGGCCGCCGAGCCCGGTCTGGTCGTCGGCGTGCTCGGGTGCATGGCCGAGCGCGACGGCGAGGCGATGCTGGGCCGGGCGCCCGTCGTGGACGTCCTCTGCGGGCCGGGCGAGCTGGACAAGCTGCCCGAGCTGATCGACAACGCGCTGCGGACCCGGGCGTCACTCGGCGCGGGCGAGCGGGCCGCCAGGCGGTCGGCGAGGCAGGTGGCGCTGCAGGGCGACGCATCGCGGCGAAGCTCGACGCTGGCCGCGGCGGGCGACGACCTGGAGATGCTCGACCTGTCTCGGGCGATCTCGCCGATCGACGCCGGGCAGCGGTCGGCGTACGTCCGCATCACCAGGGGCTGCAACAAGTTCTGCACCTACTGCGTCGTGCCCCGCACGCGCGGGGCGGAGATCCACCGCCCGCCCGAGCACATCATCGACGAGTGCAAGCGCCTGGCCGACGCGGGCGTGATCGAGGTCACGCTGCTCGGGCAGACCGTCAACCACTACCGCTTCGAGCACGGCGCCGCGGTCAGCGTGGGCGGCGTCGTCCAGCCCCAGAAGGGCCGCACGTACAAGGGCTCGCACCACCGCGACGCGTTCGCGGGCGAGAGGGTCACGACCTTCGCCGGTCTGCTGGCGCGGATCCACGAGGAGGTCCCGGGCATCGAGCGGCTGCGCTTCGTCACCAGCTACCCGCGGGACTTCGGCGACGACGTGCTCGAGGTCATCCGCGACTCGCCCCGCATCTGCCGGTACCTGCACGTGCCGGCCCAGTCGGGCTCCAACCGCGTGCTCAAGACCATGAACCGTGGGTACTCGGTCGAGGAGTACTACGAGTTCCTCGACCGGGCCCGGGCCCACCTCGACCAGCCCGAGATCGGGCGCCCCCTCATGATCTCGGGCGACGTCATCGTCGGCTTCCCGACCGAGACCGACGAGGACTTCGAGGCGACCAAGGACATGCTCCGTCGCACCCGGGCCAAGAACCAGTTCATCTTCAAGTACTCGCCCCGCCCCGGCACGCACGCATACGAGAAGATCCCCGACGACGTGCCCGAGGCCGTGAAACGCCAACGGAACAACGAGCTGCTGGCCCTGCAGGCGGAGATCTCCGACGAGATCGCCCGCGAGCAGGTCGGGCGGGAGTTCGACGTGCTGGTCGAGGGGCTGAGCCGCGCCGAGAAGAAGAAGCGCGGCGTGGACGTCAAGCCCGGCACCGGCATGGTCGGGATCACGGTCGGTGGGTCGAACCCCGCGGCGGCCGTGCTGGACGAGGTCGAGGCCGGCACGCAGCTCTCGGCCCGGACCGACGGCGACCTGATCGTCCACTTCGACGCGCCCCCGGGCGCCCCGGCCGACACGCTGGTCGGTCGGATCGTCCGCGTCCGCGTGGACGAGGCGAGACGGCTGGCCCTTTTCGGGTCGTTGGTCTGAGACTCAGCGTCGATCGGCGAGATACACGCGAGTCTCATACCGCAGCGAGACGAAGCCGACGGCGTCCTTGAACCGCTCGTGCAGGTCGGCGAGCGCTGCCCGGACGGCGTCCGCCCGCTCGGGATCCTTCGGTGTGTACGACGCGCTCATGGCCCGCCCGATCAGACCGTCCAGGTCGAGGCGCTGCTCGTTGGGCATCGAGATCGCCCGGGGCGTCGTGAACAGACTCGCCTCGGGGATCGACTCGAACCGGAATTCCCGCTGCTCGTTCGGGCTCTCGCCCCCCGCGTCACGGATCGCGCGGATGTAGCCGTCCGTCAGCGGGTCGGACGCGTCGCGGGCGTTCCACATCAGAGCCAGCCGCCCGCCGGGCTTCAGGATGCGGCGGAACTCCGCCAGCGCCTCGCCCTGGCGGAACCAGTGGAACGCCTGGGCGGCCAGGACAAGGTCCACGCTCTCGTCGCCCAGCCCGGTCGCCTCGGCCGTCCCGGGCCGCCACTCGATGTTCGGGCGCCCGTCCCGCTCTCCCGCGGCTCGCATCGCGGCGCCCGGCTCGACCGCGACCACTCGCACCCCCCGGTCGGCCAAGTGACGCGTCGAGATCCCGGTGCCGGCGCCGACGTCGGCGGCGCGCAGGGCCCCGGCCTCGCCGAGCCCGTCGAGGATCGCGTCGATCGCGCCGGCCGGGTACGACGGGCGGTGGCGGACGTAGTCGTCCGCGCGGTCGTCGAACCGGGTCGCCGTGTCGGGCGACGGGTCAGGACGAGTCTCAGGACCTGGTCGTGTCGTCATCGGGTGTCTCGTACCGCGATCGGGCGCGGCGTTTGGCGGCGAGCAGGTCCGGCGCGTCGGACTCGGACGGCCCCGGCTTGGGCTGCGACTGGGGCTTCGGACGAGCAGACCTCGGCGCCTGGCCCGCGTCGGATCCCTCGCCCGCGCTCTGCTCCCGCAGCCGCCGCAGACGCTCCTTGTGCGCCTCCATCCGCTTCTTGCGGGCCTCGACCGCGACACGCTCGGCGTCCCGCTCGCTCAGCCTCGCCGCGCTGGGCGTCATGGAAACGCCCGGGCGCTCAGCCCGTGTCGCGCGGAGCCCCTCGGTGGTCCGGCGCGCCCTGGCCGTCCTGTCCTCGACCGCCTCCCGCGCCCGGCGGACCATCCCGGGCCCGAACTCGCGCCCGACGAGCCGATCCCACGCGACCCGCCGCGTCCCCACGTCCAGCAGGAACACGAACAGCGTCCACGCGAGCAGCATGGGCCAGATCGGCACGAGTGCCCGCTGCGCCGGCACGCTCGATCGGTCGAAGAGGCCCGCCGCGTCCGGGTCGTCGATCGCGAGCACACGGCCCCGTCCGGCGTCGGCGATGGCGGCCAGGGCGCGGCGGTCGGACTCCAGCCGCCGGTACTCAACGCCCCCCGAGACGGACACCCCTCCGAGAACGGGCGGCAGCGGGCGCCCGCCCCGGCGCGGCTTGATGACGGTGACGTAGCTGCCCGGCTCGCGCGCCGGCGCCGAGCCCTCGTACTCGCCCGGGCCCGTCTGCGTCATCGGGACCTCGGTCGGGCGCCCCGAGGGCGAGTAAACCGTCGCCGTCGCGTCGAGCATGTCCAGCGGGCGCCCCTCGTCGTCGAACGCGCTCATCCGCACGCTCAAACGCCCGCGCTCGGCGACGACGCTCAGCTCGGCGTCGGTCTGCGTCGGCGGGCGCCCTATCAGGCGCGCGGTCTGCGTCCAAAATCGTCCGTACCCGTCCCAGTCCAGCCATCGCTCGGCCCACCGGTCAGCGTCGGAGGTGAACGCCGCGACCTGCCCGAGCCCGACGGGCCAGTGCGCGAGCACGGGCTCGCCCTCGGGCGTCGCCATGGCATACGTGATCGTCGGCTCCTCGCGTGCCTGGGTCAGCACGAGACCGTTGAGCCTCGGCGGCGCCCCCAGCCCCTCGATCAGGGGCGAGCCGGTCGGGAGCGTGACGACGTCGAAGGGGCGCTCGCGGACCAGCGGGGAGCGGACGACCCGGACCGCTTTCAGGAAGACGCGCGGGAGCACGGACGGGTTGACGACGTTGTAGAACACGCCGTGCCCCCGGTCGGCCAGGGCCCGCATCGTGTTCAGGTCCGCCTGGTCGCCGACGGCGATCGTGGACACGCGGATGCCCTCGTCGAACATCTCCGCCGCCAGGTCGGGCAGGAGCTGCTCGTCCCGAGAGCGGCCGTCGGAGAGCACGATCACGTGCCGGAGCTTGGCCTCGACACGGGAGAGCTGCTCGTACGCGAGCTCGAGCGCGGGGCGGAGGTTTGTCCCGCCGCCGGAGGAGATCGACGCAACCGCCGCCGCGGCCCGCTCCGGGTCCTCGTTGGGCGCGAGGGGCAGGACGAGGTTCGCACGGCTGTTGAACGACACCACGCCGACCAGGTCCCGGGCGTCGAGCGACTTGATCGCCAGCGACGCGGCTTCGTTGGCGATCTGCTGCTGCGAGCGCGACGAGCCCAGGACCGAGCCCGCCATCGAGCCCGAGTTGTCCAGCACAAACACGATCGCCGCCTCGGGGACGACCAGTTGTTCGGGCAGGTCGAGCTTGACGGGCAGGATCGGCTCGAGGGGCGAGCCCTTCCATCCGCCGGCGCCGAACGAGTCCGGCCCCCCCACCATCACCAGCCCGCCGCCCAGGTCCCGGACGTACGCGGCCAGCGTCTCCTGAGCACGCAGATCCACGGCGTCGGCGGGCACGTTCTGCAGGATGACCAGGTCGTGCGCCTGCAGCGAGAGCAGGTCCGGCGCGAGCGAACCGGGGTCGGCGACCTGCACGTCCAGCCCCGCCTCGCGGAGCGTGGCCGCCAGCCGCGACACGCCCTCGCCGGTCGAGACGCCCTCGCCCTCGACGACGAGCACCGATCCCTTGCCGGGCGTGATGGTGAACGCCCGGGCGCGGTTGTTGTCCAGAACGGTGTCTCCGACGATCGCGCCCGCGGCGTCCGACTCGGGCTCAAACACCGCCTCGAAGCGGTGGATCGCGCCCGGGGGCAGGTCCACCTCGACCAGCTCGACGTGCGCGCCGGGCGTGAGCGAGAGCCGGCGCCCGGTCCGCGCCGGGTCGGGGTCGATATCGACGACGGCGCCCTCGCGCGTGACCGAGAGCGTCCCGGTAACCGGCGCCGAGGCCCGGAGCAGAACGCGGAGCGTCGTTGTGGACTCGCTCGCGGCCCGCGGCGGGGCGTCCAGCGCCTCGACGACGACCTCCTGGCCGACCAGGTACTCGAGGGGCACGACGTCGATGGCGATCCCGCCCGCGTCGGTGGCGGCCGAGCGGGCGCTGGTCGCCAGCTCCGCCGCCGCCGACGCCGCGTCGCCCTGGGTCTGGACGCCGTCGGAGAACAGCACGATGCGCCCCGCGGCGTCGGGCGGGATCATGGCCGCGGCACGGCGGAGCGCGTTCTCGATGTCCGTGCCCGCGTCGCCCGGCCGGGCGAGCGGTCGATCGAGCACGCCCGCGGCGCTGGGCGAGGCGATCGCCAGGGCGCCCTCGTCGAACGTGAGCAGGCCCAGCAGATCGTCCGGCCCGCGCCCGTCGGCGGCCCTCGACAGGTACGCGCGGACGGCGTCGGACGCGTCGAGCGCGGCGCCGCTCTCCGCGTCGCGGAACGTGGCGAACCGCCCGACGGACCCGGACAGGTCAACGACACCCACGACGGCCAGGCGCCGGCTCTCGCGGACGCCGCTCGCGCCCGCCAGCAGCGCCGCGATCAGCCCGAACAGCACGACCCTTGCGATGATCGCGCTCGCCCGCCGCCACCGGCTCATCGCGACGAACCAGCGGGCGCCGAGCACGGCCAGCGGCGCCGAGACGAGCACGAACGCCAGCCACGCCGGGTCCCGGAACTCGACCGGGAGCCAGCTCACGGCGAGCCCCCGCCCGTGTCCGCGTCCTCGCCCAAGGGCGCGGGCGCATCGGGCAGGTCGTTGGCCCGGCGCAGGAATCGCTCGTTCAGTCGGCGGACGAGGTCGCGGTGGCGCCTGGGGACGCGCTGCTGCTCGATCGCACGCTCGGCGCTGCCCGCCGCGTCGCGGAGACGCTCCGACGCCGCCCGGCGGGCCGCGGGGTCGCTCCGCATCCGCTCCTCGGAGTACCAGTCGGCGACGACCTGCTCGCGCACGCCCTCCGGCCGATCCGTCCCGGGCGGCCGCGCGTCGAGAGGCTCGGTGTCGGTGGGCCCGCCCGGCGAGGGCGGCGTGATCAGCTCGTCGGGGAAATCGCCGCCGGGCGCCGGCCCCTGATCGCCCTGGTTCGGATCGTCGGACTCGCCGAGCAGCTCGCGGGCCTGGTCCCGGAGCCGCTGGGCGGCGTCTCGCTGTCGGGGCGACCCGCCCTGCCGGTCCGACATCCGGCGCAGCTGCTCATCGAGCGTGCGTTGCCCCTCGCCGGGCGCCGGCCGCGGCTGGGATCCCGAGGGCGTGCGCTCGCCGGGCTGCTGGCCCTCTCGCGGGCCGTCCTGCTGGCCCTGACGCTCTGACTGCGGCTCGGACTGATCGCCCGGCGCGTCAGACGAAGTAGGCGTCTGCTCGCCGGCATCGCCCGGTCGCCGTTCGGGCGTCCCTTCACCCTGGCCGTCTCGCGGCTGGTCTTGCTGCTGTTGCTGGGGCTGGTCCTGGGGCTGACCCGATGGGTCCTGCTCGCCTGTCGGCTGCTCGCCGGGCTCCCCACCGTCGGCGCCGTCCTCGGGCTGGCGCTCGTCCCCGGAGGCGTCGTCGCTCGGCGATTCTCTCGGCGCGCCCGGTTCGTTCTCGGCATCGGAGGGGCTGTCGCGCTCGCCCTGCTCCGCGCCCGGTTGCGGCCGCGGCGCCTGCTCGGGGCTCGGCTGGCCCTGCTCGGATCCGGGCTCACGCTCGGGCGACTCATCTTGCCGGCCCGGTTCGGGCGCCCGGTCCTCGCGGGCCTGATCTGCAGCCTCCCGGAGCGACTCGGCCAGATCGCGCGCGTCGCGCTCTGCCTGCTTCCGCGCCTCCTCGCGACGCTCCGCCTGCTCCCGGATCGGGTCGGGCCGCGCGTCAGACTCGGGGGGCGGGCTCGGCGGCTCGGTCGGTGTGGGCGCCTGCTCACGCTCGCTCGGCTCCGTGGACTCGGACTCGTCGCCCCCAGGTTCGTCGGACGTCGGCGAGTCGTCGGGCTCTGGAGAGACCTCGCTCGGGTCTTCGTCAGGGGCCGCGTCCATCGGCGCCTGGTCGTCCGGCGGCGCCGCCGCATCCTCGATCTGATCGGCGAGCGACTCGAGGTCGCGGGCGATCCGCTCGCGCTCGGCCGGCGTCGCCTGCTCGGCCGAATGCATGAGCTCGTCCGCGGCCCGCCGCGCGCCGTCGAAGTCCGAGTTCTTGAGCGCGTCCGCGAGCCGCTGCGTGCTGGCGTCGCGCGAGCCCGACTCGAGGTCGCGGGCCAGTCGCGAGAACTCGTCCCGCTCCAGCTCGCTCTGCTCGGCCCGCCGCTCCAGCTCGTCGGCCATCCGCTCGAGCCGGTCCGCGGACTCGGTCAACGCCTGCTCGGGGTCGCCCCGCCCGTCGCTGAGCTGCGACTCGAGCGACTCGATCGCGTCGAGCTGCTCGGCCGACGCCTCGTCCAGCTCCGACTCCTCCGCCGCGACCTCCCGGACAAGTCTCGACGCCTCGGCCAGCGACTCGGCGGCACGCTGACGCTCGGCGAGCGTGACCCGCTCCCGCTCGATGTCCGCGTTCCCCGCCTCGCGCCTCGGCAGCGCCGCGGCCAGCGTGACCGCCAGCGCCAGCGTCGCCGCCCACGCACCCCACGTCCACTCCCATCGCAGCGGGATCGCCCGGCTCGCGCTCGCGCCCGACGCCGCGCGCTCGGACTCGGCGATGCTCAGCTCGACGAACGCCCGGTCTTCCGCAGCCGGCGACGCGCTCAGCTCGATCGCGGTCCGGAGCCGGTCCCGCAGCCCCAGCGCCTCGTCCACCAGCCCGGCGGCCGACGCGGGCGTGACCCGGCGCGCCAGGCCCAGACCCACCCCCGCGAGGAGCCCCGCGACCGCGGGAGCCCCGATCAACAGCCACCGCGGCGCGTCGAGCAGCGCGGCGCGTTCCAGGGCGACCAGGAGCACCGCGACGCCCCCGCCCGCCAGGAGCAGTCGTCCGAGAACGACAACGGTCCGGCGGAGTCGGATCCGACCCGCCGCGGCCCGGGCCACCCGGATCGCGCCACGCGGCGTCTGCGTCATCACACAACTGTACGATCGGCGGGCCCCGGGCGTTTGGCGCCGTACCCTGATCGGCGTGGAGATCCGCGACGCGCTGAGCGAGCTGATGGCGGGGCGGGGCCTGGGCGAGGCCGGCGCCGAGGCGATGTTCTCGCGGATGCTCGAGGGCGGGCTCGACGAGGCCCAGATCGCCGCCGTCCTGGCGCTGATCCAGGCCCGCGGGCCGACGGTCGACGAGATCGTCGGCGCCGCCCGCGTCATGCGGCGTCATGTCACCCCCACCCCCACGCCCGGCGACCCCCGCCGCCCGGTCATCGACACCTGCGGCACGGGCGGCGCCCCCAAGACGTTCAACGTCTCAACCGCCGCGGCGCTCGTCGTCGCCGGCGCGCGGCCCGACCCGTCCTCGGGCGTCGATCGCGTGCTGGTCGCCAAGCACGGCAACCGGTCACGGACCGGGCGCGGCTCGGCCGAGGTGCTCGCGGCGCTGGGCGTGGACGTGGACGCGCCGCCGGACGTCCAGGCGAGGTGCCTCGACGAGGTCGGCGTCTGCTTCTGCTTCGCGATCCGCCACCACCCGGCGACCAAGCACGCCGCGGGCGTCCGCAAGTCGCTCGGCGTGCCGACGCTCTTCAACCTCCTCGGCCCCCTGACCAACCCCGCCAGCGCGACGCGTCAGCTGCTGGGCGTCTGGGACGCGAAGTTCGTCGCGCCCCTGGCCGAGGCCCTGGCGCGGCTGGGCTCCGAGCGGGCGTGGGTCGTGCACTCCCGCGACGGGCTGGACGAACTCAGCCTGGGCGACGAGACCATCGTCGGCAGCGTCGAGGGCGGCGGCGTGTCGATGCAACGCGTCGATCCGCGTGCGCTCGGGCTCCGGCCCGCGACGTTCCAGGAACTCCGCGCCGACGGCGTGGAGGACGCGGCCGACGTCATCCGGCGCGTGCTCGGCGGCGAGGATTCGGCACACGCGGATATGACGCTGCTCAGCTCGGGCGCCGCGTTGATGATCGGGGGGGCCGCGGCGTCGATCGGAGAGGGGATCGACCTCGCCCGCGAGGCCGTCTCGTCCGGCCGGGCCGCGCAAGCGCTCGACGATCTCGCCCGCGTCTCGCGGGCGGGCGGCTGAGCCGGCCTAGTCGGCCCGGCCCGCGGACTCCACGATCGCGTCGAGGGCCTGCGTCGAGCCGAACCCGCGCATCGTCTGCTCACGTGACACGAGCACGTAGTCGAACGCCTCGTCGTCGCGGGCGTCCGGCGCCAGCCACAGGATCAGATCGACCTCGGGCATCTGTGAGAGCAGGACGCCCAGGTTCGCCGGCAGCTGCTCGGCGTCGAAGGGGATCGCCCCGCGTGCCGCACGTGCGCGGGCGAGCAGGTCGATCTGGCGCTGGTTCTCCTCGTCGGCCAGCGCCGTGGGGTCGGTCACGTGGTCGCCGAGCAACTCGAGCCCCGCGGCCCGGAGCGAGGCGACGCCGCGGGCGATCCGGTCGGCAAGCTCCTCGGGGAGCGGGTAGCCCAGGTCGGAGACGACGAGCATCGAACCGTCGAGCGACATGGAGGCGGGGTAGACGCCGACCTCGGGCGCGGGGTCGGCGGGGATGGGCGCCGCGGGCGCCGAGGGTGTGCGGACGATCGTGGTCCCGCGGTCGTAGCCGTTGAACAGTCCGCGGGGGTTGTTCTGCGTGATGAGCGCGCCGACAAACGCGAGGAGCACGAAGAAGAGGAGCATCGCGACGAACACCCCGGCGACGCCGGAGCGCTTGTGCTGACGCGAATGCACGGGCAGGGATGCGCGGCGGCCCCTCATCCGGTCGTGGGCGCGGCGGCGCGTCTCGGCGGCGCGGGCGCGGGCGCTGGCGACCTGCTCGCGGGCCATCGCGCGGTCACCCGCGGGCCGCAGCGGGGGACGCGGGCGCGCCGGCGTCTTGCCGGCAACGGCGCGGCGCGGGCCGACGCCGGCGCCGGCCGCGTACCGACCGGTCCACCAATCCGTGAGCGTGAGCGCCGGGCGGCCGCGCGGACCGGCGGCGGGCGCGGGGGCGGGACGGGGCGGGACCGGCGTCGCCGCCGCGGCGAAGGCGACCGGCTCGGGCCGGCTCGGCGGCGTCTCGGCCTCCGGCTCGGGCGCCTCGGCCAGGTCGGGCGCGCCCACGGCGCCCTTCATGCTCGGCAAATCCGCCGGGCGCATCTTGAACGGGTCGGCAGCGCCCCGGATCGCGTCCAGGTCCGCCAGCATCGCCGCGGCGCCGGTGTACCGCTGGTCGTACTCGGCCATGGCGCGCCGCACGACCCAGCGCAGCGCCTCCGGGCAGCGCTTGGTGATCTGGCTCAGCCCGCCGTGCGCTGGGAACGAGTTCTCGATCACCGAGTACATCACAGCGCCAGCGGCGTACACGTCGAACTTCGCTCCGTCGATCTGGTGGACCTTCACGCCCCGCAGCGCCTGGCGGACCAGCTCGGGGTCGCGGAAGTACTCGGTGCCGTGGGTCGTCAGCGTCATCGCCGAGCGCAGAGGCGTGACGAGCCCGAAGTCCACGAGGTGGGCCCGCGGGCCCTCGATGATGATGTTGTCGGGCTTGACATCCTTGTGCCAGAGGCCGCCGGCGTGATACGTGTGCAGGGTATCGAGCAGGTCGGCGATGAAGCCCATGGCGAGCCCCAGCGACGGGTCGTCGAGGCCCTTCTCGCTCGAGCGGGCATGCAGGCGCTGGGTCTCGGTCGCGAGCGAATCGCCCGGGACGTACCGCATGATGTAGTAGAAGCGCCCGTCGTCCTGGCCGTGCTCGAGCACGAGGCCCAGCTTCTTGGCCGCGTCGAGAGCGCGGCTCTCGCGGATGATCTGGGGCAGGCTCGAGCCGTCCTTGAGGCTGAACACCTTGATCACGACCTGCTCGAGGTCGTCGATGCCGCGGCGCTCGAAGGCGGCCAGCTTCATCTCGTCGGGCTCGGCGATGTACAGCCGGCTGCCCGACCCGCCCGACTGCAGCGAGCCCGTGATCGTGTACCCCTCGAACATGCCCACGCGCTTCTTGCTCGGCGCATCGCGCCCGGGGGCGGCGGCCATGACCTGGGGCAGCCGCTGCTCGAGGCCCTCGGTCGCGTCCTTGAGGCCGACCAGCCGCAGCGGGCGCCCGACGCCGATCCGGTAGATGCACAGGAAGATGGAGGACAGCTCGGCGTTGAACGCCCGGCCGTAGTGCGACGCCGCCGACCAGCGCCCGATGAGCACCGACCCGACGATCAGCAGCGTGAGGATGGGGACAAGGACGACGGAGCCGACGATGCGGGCCAGGTCACCGATGACGCCGAAGACGAACGAGAAGATGTTCGAGACCACGATCCCGATGACCTTGAAGACCTTGGAGAGGATGGCGACGCCGAGCCAGACGATGGCGATCAACGCGACGATGCCGAACGCGACGGCGATCAGTGTCAGCAGCAGGCCGGCGATGCTCATTGGCGGTCTCCTCGGCCCGGGCCGCGGGGTGTCGCCCCGCGGGGGCCCGTCTGGCGCCGGGTGTCAGTCCGCCAGGGCTCGCTCGTCCTCACGCCGAAGCTCCATCTGGCGGTGGTAGATCTCCGCGATCGCCTCGTCGAAGAGGGCGTCCGAGTCCTTGTCGGCCAGCCTCCCAGAGTCGGGGTCGCTCGCTGGGATGTTGGGATTCAGCCTCAGCCCGTTTCGGTCCGCCTCGGCCAGCTCGTCGTCCGTGAACGAGTAGGTCGCGATGACCTCCTGCAGCCGGACCCGCAGCGAGTCTCGGACCTTCGACAGCCGGCGAGAGACCGTGGGCTCCGAGACCCCGACGTTCACGGCGACCTCCTTGCCCGAGATCCCGTCCAGCACCCGCATCCGGTAGATCGAGAACTCCGTGAACTCGCTCTCCCGCTCGACCATCCGGATCGCCGCCTCGACCTTGGCGCGGAAGACCGCGTCCTCGTAGGCCTGGTCCACGCCCTGGGACGCGTCGGCGACCATCCAGGAGTCGTCGAAGCTGGCCTTCGCCTTGCCCCCGCCCCGCTTGAGGGCCATCCGCCGATCCATCTCGTCGCCCAGCACGTGCTTGGCGATCGCGAGCAGCCAGGTCGAGAACCGGGCGCCCCGGCCCGGGTCGTACCGGTCGATCGAGTTGGACAGGGCCGTCAGCGTCTCCTGCGACAGGTCGCGGACGGTCTCCACGCCGATCCGCCCCCGACCCCACTTGGTCAGCTGGGCCCGGATGACCGGGCCGAAGGTCTCCCACAGCTCGAACCAGGCGGCCTGGTCGTTGGCCCGGAGACGGGAGATGAAGCTCGTGGTGAGCGAGTTGAGCATGCGACCCGTGACCCCTCGCGGGAGTGGCGCCCGCGTGCATCGCCCTCCCGCGCGCACGGGGGGGATGAGGTTGTTCCGAACCCGGCCGGGGCGATTTCCGTGGCCCCCCGGCCCCCTTCTTCTACCACCAAAGGGTACGCGGCGGTCGCGCAAGGGCGGCTCTGGGCCCGGTTTGGGGCCCTCGAAGGGCGGGAAGGTCCGAAAAGTGCGCGATCGGGCCCGTGTGCTGAAAGCGGCGGCGGCGCCTTCCCAGCAACACCGCAGTACGCCCGGGAGTCCGAGGCGTGGAAGGGTCAAGAACGGCGGGCCCCACGGGGACCCGCGTGAGACGGACGCGGGCGGCGACAGGCCGCCCTTGGACGGGGCGAGCGCCCCAGGGAGCGAAGTCATGGCTGGCGTGACGAAGACAGTGGTTCGAGTTGGTTTGCTGGCGGCGCTGGCCGGCGGGGCGCTGGTCGTGGTCGCCGGTCCGGACGGGGTGCACGCCCTGATCCACCAGGCGAGGGCGAACGTGAGCGGCGCGATCAACTCCGTCGTCGATGACCCCATCGCCCTGCGGGCCCAGCTCAAGAGCCTCGAGGCCGAGTACCCCAAGAAGATCGCCGACGTCCGCTCGGACCTGGGCGAGCTGCACGGGCAGATCGGCGAGCTCGAGCGTGAGCTGGCGGTCTCCGAGAAGGTCGTCGAGCTGGCCAGCAACGACCTGGCCCGCCTCGATGGGACGATCTCCGAGGCCCGGGCCGTCCAGGCCGAGAACCCCGGCGCGATCGTCAAGGTCGTGTTCAACGGCGCCCCCATGGTCGCCGACGAGGCCTACGGCAAGCGGTCGCACATCCAGCAGACCCGCAACATCCACGCGACGCGTGTCAACGAGCTGAACACGGACCTCGGGTACCTGCGCCAGCAGGAGGGCCAGCTGGCCGAGCTGCTGACCAAGCTCGAGACCGAGCGGAGCGAGTTCCAGACCCAGCTCTTCCAGCTCGACGCCCAGATCGACTCGGTCGCCCGCAACGATCGGATGATCGACATGATGGAGAAGCGTCAGGCGACGATCGACGAGCACTCGCGGTTCGAGGCCCACAGCCTGGACCAGATCCGCAACCGCCTGAACTCGAAGCTGTCCCAGCAGCGCCAGGAGCTCGAGCACATCTCGAGCAACCAGCGTCGGACCGACTACGAGGGCGAGGCCCGCTTCCTGCTCGACCAGGAGGGCGTCAGCCAGGACTCGTCGGGCTTCACGCCCGCCCCGGTCCGCGGGTTCGTGGTCGAGCCCCAGGTGATCGAGGTCCCCTCGACCCGGGACTCGGGCCCGATGGCGATCCGCGACTAACCGACAGGCGCCCCACATCGGCGCCGTCACAGATCCGATCTCCCCGGCCCGCGACGCCCCGCCAGGCGTCGCGGGCCGGGACTCGTTTTGGGCGGGCCCGGGCGGGGCGCAAGGCGTTGTGAAATCGGCGTGGGGCGGGCGGCTCTGCTACGCTCCGGCCTAGCCGCGGCCCGTCAGTCTGGGCGGGATGGGCGACGTGGGCTCTCGGCGCCGAGAGCCGCGCTTGCCGAGCATCATGAGCCGGCCAGGGACGGGCCGGGGCGCGCGGCAAGAGCCGGACGGAGATCGCTCGGGCGTGTGGCTTGATTCTCTCATAGGTCTGTTCAGCGTCGACATGGGCATCGACCTGGGGACGTGCAACACACTGGTCGCGGTGCGCGGCCAGGGCATCGTCCTCAACGAGCCCTCCGTCGTCGCCGTCGCCAAGGGCACCAACCGCGTGCTCACCCGCGGCGGCCAGCCCGCCGTCGGCTGGGTCGCCAAGGAGATGCTCGGCAAGACGCCCGGCTCGATCACCGCGGTGCGCCCGCTCAAGGACGGCGTGATCTCCGACTTCGAGATCACCGAGGCGATGCTCAACTACTTCATCACCAAGGTCACGGGGCGCATGCGCGTCATCGGGCCCCGGGTGGTCATCTCGATCCCGTCGGGGATCACGGCCGTTGAGAAGCGCGCCGTGTTCGACTCCGCCGAGCGCGCCGGGGCCTGGCGGACGTACCTGCTCGAAGAGCCCGTCGCCGCGGCCATCGGGGCCGGGCTGCCCTTCGCCGAACCCACGGCGTCGATGATCGTGGACATCGGGGGCGGCACGACCGAGGTCGCGATCATGTCCCTGGCCGACATCGCCACGTGCGAGTCCGTCCGCGTCGCGGGCGACGACATGGACGAGGCGATCATGGCGCACATGAAGCGGACCTACAACCTGATGGTGGGCGAGCAGACCGCCGAGCGGATCAAGATCCAGATCGGCTCCGCCGTCCCGCAGGAGGAAGAGACCTCCATCGAGGTGCGCGGCCGCGACATGATCTCGGGTCTCCCGCGCAAAGCGACGATCACCTCGGAGGAAATCCGCGAGGCCCTGCAGGAGCCGATCGGCGCGATCATCGAAACGGTGACGCGGACGCTCGAGCGTGCCGAGCCCGAGCTGGCGGCGGACCTGGTCGAGAACGGCATCACGCTGGCCGGGGGCGGGGCATTGCTTCGGGGGATGCCCGCGATGCTCCAGAAGGCGACCGGGCTCAACTGCGTGCTGGCCGAGGACCCGCTGACCTGCGTCGCCCGCGGGACCTCGATCTTCCTCGAGAACATCGAGGAGTGGAAGACGACGCTCGACTCAAGCATGGACGGCTAGGCGTCAGACAGGCGGCCGAGCCGCCGCACAGGCCTCTCGCGGCGGAGCCGCGGCATAGGCGAGACACGGATGTCCCGATCGCTGACCCACTCCGGCGCCTCGCGCTTCGCCTTCCCGGGGCTGGTGACGCTCTGCCTCGTGTTCGCCTTCGCCCCCGCCCGCTTCATGGGCTGGGCCGGGTGGACCGGGAGCCTGGCCGTCGCCGCGATCTCGCCGATCGCGCACCCCGTGACCGAGTTCAGCGTCTGGCTCTCGCCGACCAAGAGCGGCAGGACGCTCGCCGACGACCAGCGCCAGCAGCTCCAGGACGAGATCGAGCGGTACAAGCTCCGCTACCTGCAGTCGCAGCTCGAGGTCGATCGCCTGCACGACCTGGTCGAGCAGCTGGCCGGGGCGCGGCAGTTCAACCCGACCGAGCCGATCCGCCCGATCACGGCCGCGGTCATGGGCGACGCGGCCGACGCGTCCAGCACCTCCGTCCTCCGAGTCCGCGCCGGCGCATCGCAGGGCGTGGACGCGGGCGTCGTCGCGACAGACGGCAGCGTGCAGCTGCTGGGCCGCGTGCAGCGGGTGCTGCCCCTCTACTCGGAGGTCCGCCCGATCACGGCCCGGGCCTCGACGCCGATCCAGGGGACGGTCCTGCTGGACGCCGAGGCGACCCGCACCCTCGACTGCATCCTCGAGCCCGTGGGCGACGGCACCCTGCGGGGGCACGTCGAGGACCCGGGCGATGCGGAGGACGGCGCCCAGTCACCGCTCCAGATCGGCCAGCGGGTGTGCCTGAAGGACGCCGACTGGCCCCCCAACGCCCAGATGCTCGTCATCGGATCGCTCATCGCCATCGAGCCCGACCGCGACCACCCGCTGCGGCGGGTCATCACCGTCCGCCCGGGCAGCGACCTGCGCGGGGCGGCCGAGGTCGTGCTCCGGATCCCGGTCGGCGCCGGCTCGCGGCGGACGCAGGCGAACGCGGGGGACAGGCCGTGAACTGGATCGTCTTCGCCCTCGCCGCCTGGGTCGCCTTCGGGCTGGAGATCGGGCTGCGCCCGCTGCTGAGCCCGGGGCAGGGCAACATCGCGCCCAGCTTCGTGATCCCGCTGCTGGTGTACGTCGCGCTCTGGTCGCCGGCGCGGACGGCGCTGTGGGCGGGGCTGGTGCTCGGTCTGGCGGCGGATCTGACCAGCGCGATCGACCTCGAGCCCGTCGGCGCCGCGACCATCGTCGGCCCGCGGGCCATCGCGTACCTGCTCGCGGCACAACTCGTCGTCGCGGCCCGGGGCGTCGTCATCGGGCGCAGCCCGGTCACGCTCGTCGCCCTCTCGGTCGTCGCGTCGCTGGTCGCGGGGATCGTCGTCGTCGCGATGTTCACCATCCGCGGCTTCTACGACCCGATCGTCTGGAGCCCGGGCGCCCAGCTCGGCTTCCGCACGCTCTCGGCCCTGTACACGGGCGTGATCGCGCTGGCGATGTACCTGATCCTCACGCCCCTGGGCGGCGCGTTCAGCTTCCAGCACGCCGCGACGACCCGCTTCGCCCGCCGGGCCTGATGGGTTTGAGTCGGGCCGCGCCGCCCGAACACCCCCCCACCACCGCCGCCCCCGCCCCGCTAGACTTCCGCGATGCCAAAGGCGATCGTCTTCGACGACGGGCGCGGCCAGCTCAGCCCGCTCAACGACCTCCGACCGAGCTTCGACATCCGCACGGGCGCGCTCACCACGCTCGAGCGGCTCCGCCGATCCCTCGACCTCGAGATCATCGGGCTCTACGTCCACGCCGACCACGTGGAGATCGCCCGAGAGCGGCACGACGAGCCCGTCAACGAGCAGATCGAGGGCGACCCCGAGGAGCCGGTTGTCGCGATCAACGGTCGCTGCGCCCTGCCCCTGGACGTCTTCGCCGACATTGAGACAGGCGAGGTCCTGGTCGAGCAGTCCACGGGCGACCTGGTCGCCGCGGCCCTGGTGCTGGACGAGATGCGGGACTTCCTGGCCGGGGGCTCGCCCTCGATGGAGTCGGTCGAGATCGCCGACGAGGTGCTCATCAGCAAGCCCTGGCATTTCCGCCGCGTCCGCGACGACGCGATCGCGATCGACATGATGCTCGTGCTCAAGGACTCCGACGAGGCCGACGACGAGGTCCCCGAGGGCGTGCTGTGCCTGGGTGGGCACCGGATCGTGATCGACCCCGAGGCCGAGGTCTACCGGGGTGTGGTGCTCAACGCCGAGCATGGGCCGATCGTCATCGGCGCCAACGCGACCGTCCGCCCGCTGGCCGTCATCAACGGCCCGGCGCTGATCGGACGCGGATGCACCGTCTTCGAGCACGCGAACATCAAGCCCAACACCGCGATCGGCCCGGTCTGCAAGGTCGCCGGCGAGGTGTCCGGGTGCGTCTTCCAGGGCTACGCCAACAAGGCCCACGAGGGGCATCTTGGTGATTCCTGGATCGGCGAGTGGGCCAACCTGGGCGCCGGCACGACCAACTCCAACCTGCTCAACACCTACACCGAGGTCATCGCCAAGCCCACGC
The DNA here is from genome assembly GCA_041987545.1 of Phycisphaerales bacterium. Taxonomy (GTDB): domain Bacteria; phylum Planctomycetota; class Phycisphaerae; order Phycisphaerales; family UBA1924; genus JAJRXR01. Next base: position 399,185 of record JBHIWH010000002.1, read on the forward strand.
CCGACGGCAAGAACGAGCGGACGGGCGAGACGTTCCTCGGCGCCGTCATCGGCGACCACGTCAAGACCGCGATCAGCACGCGGCTGATGACGGGCGCGATCCTCAACACGGGCGTGATGTACGCCGCGTCCGCCCCGGCCTCGGGCACGATCGGGGCGTTCTCGTGGGTCACCGACGACGGGTCCAAGCCCTTCCGCCTGGGCAAGTTCGTCGAGATCGCGATGCAGGTCATGGGCCGCCGCGGCGTGCACCAGTCCCAGGCCTACGCGCGGCGCCTGACCGTCCTGCACGAGCGGGCGACGGGCGAAGCCTCGCCGGTGAGCTGGCCGGGGAAGCCGACGACCAACGCGTGAACCGCGATGAAGCTCGCCGAGAACCAGCCGCTCAAGCTCCTGCTGCTTGGGGCGGTGCTGCTTGTCTCGTTCGCGGGGCTGTTCTTCTCGCTCGGGATGACTCTCAACTCTCTGTGGGGACCCAAACCCGAGGACTTGGATCGGCCGACCTGGGTCATCCCGGTGGCCTATTGGGCGGGGGCGACCGTCGTCACGCTCCTGCTCCTCGTCTTCTGCTTCTGGCAGATCATCGTCGCGCTGATCCGGTGGGACCGGCTCATGATCCCCGCCGGCCGCTGCCTGACCTGCGGGTACGATCTCAGGAACTCGCCCGATCAATGCCCGGAGTGCGGCGCCCCGAACCCGGCTCGCCGCTGACGCCCCCACCGCTGCCCGTCGTCTGATGCTCTCCCCATGAAGACCCTCTACCTCATCGACGGCTTCGCCCAGTTCTTCCGCGCCTATCACGCCATCCGCACGCCCATGACCAGCCCGGTCACCAAGGAACCCACGAACATGACCTTCGGGTTCGTGGGGATGCTGCTCAAGCTGCTGCGGGGCGAGGGCAAGATCGGCGGGCGGCCCGACTACGTCGCCGTTGCGATCGACGTCTCGGGCGACACCGAGGGCCTCCGCAACGAGCTGTTCCCCGAGTACAAGGCCAACCGCCCGCCGCCGCCCGAGGACCTGTTCCCGCAGGTGCACCGGGCCCTGGCGATGCTCGAGGCCATCGGCGTCCCAATCCTGGGCGTCGAGGGCTACGAGGCCGACGACGTCATCGCGACCATCGCCAGCACGTTCTCCGAGAAGCACCCCGACGTCCGCGTGCGGATCGTCTCCAAGGACAAGGACCTCAAGCAGCTGCTCGGCGAGGGCGACCCGCCCACGGAGATGTACGACATCCACACCGACGAGCTGATCGACGTCGCCAAGCTGCGGGAGGACACCGGGCTCGAACCGCCCCAGGTGATCGACATGCTCGCCCTGATGGGCGACAACGTGGACAACATCCCGGGCGTGGACGGCATCGGGCCCAAGACTGCCGCCCAGCTCATCGCCGAGTTCGGCGACCTCGACGCGGTCCTCGAGGAGGTCAAGGCCGACAAAGCCCCGAAGGAATGGAAGATCAAGGGCAAGCGGCGTGAGCGGATCCTGGAGAAGGCGGACTGGCTGCCGATCAGCCGCCAGCTGGTCGCGCTCTGCCACGACGTGCCGATCACGCTGGACCTGAAGAAGGCGGAAACAACAAGCTTCGACCTGGCGGCCCTCGATCCGATCCTCAGGGAGTTGGGCTTCAACCGGTACCAGGACGACCTGAAGGCGCTGCTGGGCGGGGGCTCGGACGCGGACGCGTCATCCACGACCAAGGCCCGGGGATCTCAATCCCCGGGCTTCGGCGGCCTCTTCGACCAGGAAATCCCGTCCGCCCTCGACTCGGTCAAGGGCAAGTACGAGCTGGTCAACACGACCGGGGCGCTGACCAAGCTCGTCGCCAAGCTCGAGAAGGCCAAGCTCATCGCCGTCGATACCGAGACGACCAACATCCGCCCGATGCGGGCCGACCTGTGCGGCCTCTGCCTGAGCGTCAAGGCCGGCAAGGGCTGGTACCTGCCTGTCCGAGGCCCCGAGGGCGAGACGTGCCTGGATGAGACGGTCGTCCTCGACGCGCTGTGCCCGATCCTCGAGGACGCCTCAAGGCCCAAGGTCGGGCACAACCTGAAGTACGACCTGCTGGTCCTCCGCCGGGCGGGCGTGCAGCTCCGGGGGCACGTGCCCGAGAGCGCCAAGTCCGAGGCGGGCGACACGATGGTCGCCAGCTACCTGATCGACGCGTCCCGCTCCAGCCACTCGCTCGACGCGCTGTCGCTGGCCCTGCTGGGCCGGCAGAACATCTCGATCAAGGAGCTGATCGGGACGGGCAAGAGCCAGAGGCTGTTCTCCGACGTGCCCCTGGCCGACGCGACCAAGTACGCGGCCGAGGACGCCGACGCGACCCTCCAGCTCATGCACAAGATGGCGCCCGAGCTGCGCAAGACGGAGCTGGACACGCTCTTCCGCGACCTGGAGATGCCCCTGGTCGAGGTGCTGGCCGAGCTGGAGTGGAACGGCATCCGCGTGGACCCCGACGAGCTGGACCGCCAGCGCGAGAAGCTCCAGGCCCGGATCGACGAGCTGAAGCAGTCCATCTCCGACGCGGCGGACGAGGCGTGCGGGCGGGGCTTCGACCCGGACTCGCCCAAGCAGCTCTCGGGGATCCTGTTCAACAAGCCCGACGCCGCCGAGCCGGGGCTGGGCATCAAGCCCGTCAAGAAGACCAAGACCGGCTACTCGACCGACGCCGAGGTCCTCGACAAGCTCGCGACCGACCCGGCGGTCGAGAGCGAGATCCCCACGCTGATCCTGGAATATCGCCAGCTGACCAAGCTGGTCAGCACGTACCTGGTCGCGCTGCGCGACGAGATCCACGAGGCCGACGGCCGCATCCACGCGAGCTTCAACCAGACCGTCGCCGCCACCGGGCGCCTCTCAAGCTCGGACCCGAACCTGCAGAACATCCCGATCCGGACGGACATCGGGCGGGACATCCGCCGCGCGTTCGTCGCCGAGGACGGGAACGTCCTGATCACGGCCGACTACTCGCAGATCGAGCTGCGCCTGCTGGCCCACCTCTCCCGGGACCCGGCCCTGACCGAGGCGTTCCACCAGGGCGAGGACATCCACACCGCGGTCGCCGCTCAGATCCACGAGGTCCGCGCCGAGGACGTCACCCGCGAGCAGCGCAACGGCGCCAAGATGGTCAACTTCGGGATCATCTACGGCGTCACGCCCTTCGGCCTCGCCCGGCGACTGGGCGTCTCCAACACCGAGGCCGGCGAGATCATCGACGGCTACAAGGCCCGCTTCGCCGGCATCACCACGTTCCTCCAGGAGTGCATCGACCAGGCGCGCACGAAGGGCTACGTCGAGACGATGATGGGCCGCCGACGCCCGATCCTGGACATCGACTCGCGGAACCCGAGCCGCCGCTCGCTGGCCGAGCGGATGGCGATCAACTCCGTCGTCCAGGGGTCGGCCGCCGACTTGATCAAGATCGCGATGGTGGACCTGCACCGCCGCCTGAGCCCGCACGCCGCGCCCGCCCGCGACGGCGCGCCGCCCGAGGTCGAGGGCGTGCGGATGCTGCTGCAGATCCACGACGAGCTGGTCTTCGAGGCGCCCGAGGCCCTCGCCGAGCCCGCCCGGGACTTGGTCGTCCAGCGGATGGAGGCGGCGATGGCGCTGGACGTGCCGCTCGTCGTCGAGTCGGCGGTCGGCCGTAGCTGGTACGAGGGCAAGTAGGCCGGGACTCGGGGCGCCCCCCGTACAATCGGGGCATGAACACGCTCGTCTCGATCGGACTGTCGCTCGCCCTGATCGCCCTCGTCGCCCGGGCCGCCCCGGGCCAGACCGGACGACGCGTCTACCTGAACGCGACGATCTACACCGCCAACGACGACATGCCGACGGCCGAGGGGATGGCGGTCGAGGACGGCCGGATCGTGGGCGTCGGCTCCCGCCGCGAGGTCCTCCAGTTCATCGACGAGGGTGTCGAGATCGTGGACCTGGGCGGCGCGGTCGTCCTCCCGGGGCTCATCGACGCGCACGCGCACATGCTGGGCCTGGGCCAGATGCAGGTCGGCGTGATCGACCTGGCCGGCACGCGGAGCTACGAGGAAGTGATCGAGCGCGTGCGCGCGCGGGCGGACACCGTTCCTCGTGGAACATGGATCCTGGGCCGGGGCTGGGATCATGAGTCCTGGCCCAGCGGCGAGCTGCCCACGCACCGGCAGCTGTCCGACGCCGTCCCGGAGCACCCGGTGTGGCTGGCCCGCGTGGACGGGCACGCGGCACTGGCGAACGAGGCGGCGATGCAGGCCGCGGGCGTCACGGGCGCGACCGAGGCGCCCGAGGGGGGCGAGATCCTGCGTGCCGACGACGGCGCCGCGACCGGCGTCTTCATCGACCTGGCCCAGCCGATCATCGAGAGCCGGGTGCCTGCGGGGGCGCGGGGCCAGGACGCCGAGCTGATCTTGGCCGCCCAGGAGATGTGCCTTGCCGCCGGGCTCACCGGCGTGCACGAGATGGGGGTCACCCCCGAGACCATCGAGGTCTTCAAGGCCCTCGGCGAGGACGGGAGCCTCAAGATCCGGATGTACGTGCTCGTCAACGGCGGCGTCGCGATGGACTACTTCGAGACCGAGGGCGTGTACGTCTCGGACACGGTCACGGTCCGGGCGTGCAAGCTGTACATGGACGGCGCCCTGGGCTCGCGGGGCGCCTGGCTGCTCGAGCCATACACGGACCGGGCGGTCGACCGCGACGGCGAGCCGTACGTCGGCCTGGCGCTGACCGACCCGTTCTTCGTGGACAAGGTCGCCAAGCACGCGGCCAACAACGGCTACCAGGTCTGCACCCACGCGATCGGGGACGCGGCCAACCGGCGCGTGCTCGACGCGTACGAGTACGCCCAGGCGACGGCGATCGAGAACCAGCCCGAGGCCGACGACCAGGCCGACGACCAGGAAGAAGGCCGGCGGCTTGGCCGGGGCCTGCTCCGCGCCCGCAAGAACCGGTTCCGCATCGAGCACGCCCAGCTCATCGACCCGGCGGACATCCCCCGCTTCGCGGCACTGGGCGTCATCCCCTCCATGCAGCAGACGCACTGCACGACCGACATGCGCTGGATCGAGGAGCGGGTGGGCCCCGACCGGCTGGCCGGGGCGTACGCGTGGCGGAGCCTGATCGACGCGGGCGTGCCGATCGCGGGGGGCAGCGACTTCCCGGTCGAGAGCCACAACCCGTTCCTGGGCTTCTACGCGGCGGTGACGCGGCAGGATCTGGAGGGCGAGCCCGCCGGCGGGTGGACGCCGCGCGAGCGGATGACGCGGGACGAGGCGCTCAAGAGCTTCACCCTGTGGGCGGCGTACGCGGCGTTCGAGGAGGACGAGAAGGGGTCGCTCGAAGAGGGCAAGCTGGCGGACTTCATCGTCATCGACCGCGACGTGATGACGTGCGAGGCGCTCAAGATCCCGGGGACCAGGGTGCTGCGCACCGTCATCGGCGGGGAGACGGTGTACGAGGGGGAATAAGTGAAGAGGTCAGCGCCATCGCTGGTCGGCCTTCGGCGTCGTCGTCTGGTGTCGATCGTCGTGGCTCTGGCCGCCCTCGCTCTGCTCTCCGCTGATTTCGCCTTACTCCCGACCATTTCGGTGGCGAAGCACTGGGTGCTCGCCCGCTGGCACAGCCTGCTCGGGACTGACCAGTGGTGGCCAGCCGATCCCTTTGTCATCACCATCTTCGATTGCGGCGGGGAGCCCCTTGTCTATGACCTCCGCTCACCGTTCACATCAGAGGCACGGCGGGACTGCCCCACCTACCGGCTGATGTACTTTACGTGGCAATCGCACACCGGGTGGTGGGCCCCGACGTGGCAGCCGTACGGTGAGTTGGAACTCTCCGGTCCCAAGGGCGAGGAGTGGCCCGAGCCGGTTCGCGCCGCGCTCAGGGAGTTCCTGCTGATGCATCTGGAGTTTTCGAACTATCAGAGGATCCTCACTCGGTTCGATGCCCACCCTCGGAACGGTGAACTCATCGTTCGGGGCTATGTCCATAACGGACTCTCGCTCCTCGTCGCTTCGGTCTTCTGTGTGTCGGCATCGTTCACGGTCGAGTCATCGCGGGCGATCGCGAGAGTTCGCCGCGGGCGCTGCCGCCGCTGCCGGTACGACATCACCACGACGCGGGGCGGCGTCTGCCCCGAGTGCGGCACGCCGATCGCCGGGGCGGACGCGTGAACCCGAAGCGGGTCAGGACGCTGCACGACGGGATCGAGATCCCGCCGATCGAGCCCGACCGGCCGCGGGACCCGTACCGGGCGCTGCGCGTCTGGTCGTGGGTCGTGCTGGTCGGGGCTCCCCTGTGCACATTGCTGCTCATCAACGACTTCCTGTGGCTGCCCAACGGGAACGGGCGGTACTCCACGGTCGCGGCGTTGCGGGACGAGCTGCTGCTCGGGCGCGGCGCCGCCATGCCGGGGGACACGGTCGTCCGCACGGGTCTGACGGAGCACCCGGTGTACTCGCTCGTCCTCTGGCAGGACGAGGACGGCTGGCACGCCGACAGCCAGACCGGCGCCCGGGGTCGCGGGCGGATGCAGGGGGGCACGAGGGTCGCGTCGTGGGACAAGGGCGGGGACCTGTTCGTGACAATGCCCGTGCCCGACACGCGGGTCGGGCTGTGGGCGGGGACGTCGGAGCTCAAGCCGTACATCGAGATGTGGGACCCCATGAACCCGATGGTGACGCCGGCGACCCTGCCCGCCGAGGCGGTCTCGACGTTGCGGGAGGCGATCGTTGAACTCGGGGGCGAGGAGGCGGGCGTCGCGTTCGACGGCGCGACCCCGACCTGGGTGGGCATGGCGCGGTTCGCGATCACGACCCGGCGGCTTGTCCCGCTCGGCGTGCTGCACAACCTCTTCGCCCTGGCCATGCTGCTCGGCGCCCTGGTCGGCTGGGCGCTCTGGCCGGGCACGCTCAGGCGGTATCGGCGGTATCGGCGGGGGCTGTGCTTCGGGTGCGCGTACCACCTGGCGGGGGTAACGCACCCCCGGTGCCCCGAGTGCGGGCAGCATTTCAAGCGGTCGGCGGCGTACCCCTCGTAGACTTGGCCCGTGCCCACGAAGCCAAGTGCCGAGGCCTGGACGACGCGGCGGCTGCTCAACTGGATCAGCGGGGCGCTGACCGAAAAGGGCGTCGACTCGCCCAGGCTGCAGGCCGAGATGCTGGTGGCGCACGTGCTCGGCTGCGAGCGGCTGAAGCTGTACATGGACCCCGACCGCCCGGCGAGCCCGCTGGAGCGGGACCAGCTGCGGGGGCTGGTCAAGAGGGCGCTGGCGCACGAGCCGATCCAGTACCTGGTGGGCGAGGCGTGGTTCTTCGGGTTGCCCCTCAAGGTGGACAAGCGGGTGCTGATCCCGCGGCCCTGCACGCAAGTGATCGTGGAGTCGGTGATCGACCACTCGCGGTCGACGCCGGGCTTCGGCGGGCACCACGACGGGGACGGGATCCTGATCGCCGACGTGTGCACGGGGTCCGGGGCCATCGCGATCGCGCTGGCCAAGCAGCTGCCCGGGGCGAGGGTGATCGCGACGGATATCTCGGGCGACGCTCTGGAGGTCGCGCGGGAGAACGCGGAGCGGCACGGGGTGGAGACCCGGGTGGAGCTGCTGGAGGGGGACCTGCTGGCGCCCCTGGCCGAGCACCCGGCGGCGCGGGCGGCCGGGAGCCTGCACTACCTCGTGTCCAACCCGCCCTACATCCCGGATGACGAGTGGGAGGCGGTCGAGCCGAATGTCAAGGAACACGAGCCGGAGATCGCGCTTCGGGGCGGGGCGGACGGGCTGGACTTGGTCAGGCCGATCCTGGAGAAGGGGGCTCGGCTGGTGCGGCCCGGGGGTCTGCTGCTGGTGGAGGTGGCGGCGGCGCGGGCGCGGGACGCCAAGCAGATCGCCGAGGGCGTCGAGGGGCTCGGGAAGGTCGAGATCCGGAAGGACCAGGACGGCTTGGAGCGGGTGGTCCGGGCGGTACGGTCCAAGTGAGCCGGGGTCGGATCCGCGGGCGGATCAGCCCTGGTCGTCGTCGGCGCCGGTGAGTGCCTTGCGGACCTGGGCGATGAGGGCCTCGATCTCGAAGGGCTTGAAGAGGACGCTCTGGAGGCCCTCCTGGGATGCACGGACGATGGAGTGGTGCGGGTCGTAGCCGAAGCCGGTCATGAGGATGACCTTGGCGGTGGGCATGAGGCGGCGTGCGGCGCTGAAGACCTCGTAGCCGTTGCGGTCGGGCATCTGGATATCGGAGACGATGAGGTCGAAGTTGGGCCCGCCGGACTCGGCGACTCGTTCGAGGGCGGCGATGGCGTCGGCGCCCTGCTCGAAGACCTCGACGGTCGCGCCGCGGTGGGCGAGGATCTCGCCGATGACCTTGCGGACCTTCTGGGCGTCGTCGGCGACGAGGACGCGCTTGCCCGCGATGGCGGGGTCCTTCTCGCGGTGGAGCATCGCCCGGTCCACGCCCAGGAGCGTCTGCGGCCCGGAGGCGACGTCGCGCATGCGCTTCCGGATCGACTCCACGTCGGACATGATCTGGGCGATGTGCTCGGAGGCCTCGGGGTCGTGGGCGGTGGACTTGAGCCAGTCCACCTCGGAGGCGATGTCGTCGAGGGGGTCGGAGAGCTCGCCCTCGAAGCGGCCCGAGACGTCGAGGTTCGTGGTGGACCGCTCGGCGACGAGCAGGTCGAGCATGTGCAGGGCCAGGGCGATGTGGCGGGCAAAGATCTCGACGAACTGGCGGTCCTCGTCTGAGAAGGCGTGGGGCTTGGCGGACTCGATGTCCATCACGCCGATGACCTTGTCCTGCAGGCGCAGGGGGACGGTCAGGCTCGAGCGGGCGCCCGACAGACCGGGGAGGAACCGGTCGTCGGTGGTCGCGTCGTGGCAGATGTAGGACTGGCCGGTCTTGGCGACGTAGCCGGAGATGCCCGAGCCCTCGGACTCGAGGAAGAGGTCCAGGTCCTGGATCTCCTGGGGCAGGCCCTCGGCGACGATCAGCTCGAGCTTGCGTCGGCGGTCGTCGATCAGGAAGACGGCGAAGTGGTCGTAGTGCAGGATCTCGCGGGTGGACGTGACGATGCGCTCCTCGAGAAGCTGGAGCCGCTCGTAGGGCGTGATCTTCCGGAGCTGGTCGGTGTCGAGGCGGACCAGCTCGTAGCCGGCGCGGTCGATGGCGTCCATCTTCCGCTGGGAGCTGCGGATGTCGGAGACGTCGCGGACGATGACGGCGACGCTGGTCAGGGTGCGGCGGCCGGCGATCTTCTCGTCGGGCTGGTCGACGGGCGTGACGTAGACGTCGAAGTCCCGGGAGGTCTCCTCGCAGGCGACCTCGAACTTGCAGCAGAGGGCGCCGTCGGTCTGGGCTCCGGTCGCCAGCGTCGCCGAGAGGTGCTGGGCGGCCTCGCGGCAGAGGGCCTCGACCCTGGCGCGGCAGGGCTTGGACAGGGACTGGTAGTAGGCGTTGGCCCACAGGATCTTGCCCTCGGGCGAGCCGAGGCAGATGCCCTCGGAGAGGCAGCGGAGGAGGGTGCGGGCGTGGGCGAAGTCGGCCAGGTCGAGGCTCTCGGGGGAGCCGAGGTCCGGGGCGAGTTCGAGCCGATACCCGTCGCCCAGCCGGGCCCTGAGACGCTCGGCGTCAGCCGGCGTCCCGTCGACGAGAAGGAGCCTGGGGCGGGGACGTGTCATCGTCGCCGGGCGCCCTTTGCGCTCATTCATGGAGTCTAGCTCCGGCCATCGGCCAGCTCCGGGAGAACCCGGGGGGAGATACGAGACCCTTCGCACCCGGTATCGGCATGGATCCTCCGGGTATTGTGTGCCCCGTGATCATCGTCCGAGAAATCACGAAGTCTTTCGGAAAGGTCCGGGCGGTCCGGGGGGTGAGCCTGGAGCTGCCCGCGGGCCAGATCGCCGGCCTGCTGGGCCCGAACGGGGCCGGCAAGACGACCACGATCCGGATCATCACGGGCGCCCTGCCCGCCGACGGGGGCGAGGTCGCGATCGCCGGGTTCGACACCAGGCGGGAGGCGATGAGCGCGAGGCGGCAGGTCGGGTATCTGCCCGAGTCGGCGCCGATGTATCCAGAAATGACGCCCCGTGGGTACCTCGAGTACCGGGGTCGTCTCTACGGGATGGACCGGGCGCGGCGGCGGCAGGCGGTCGGCGATGTGCTGGAGCGTTGCCGCGTTGGCTCGATGGCGACGAGGCGGATCGGCGCGCTGTCCAAGGGATACCGCCAGCGCGTGGGGCTGGCGGCGGCGCTGCTGCACGACCCGCCCGTGCTCATTCTGGATGAGCCGACCAACGGGCTGGACCCGAGCCAAATCCGCGAGGCGCGGTCGCTGATCCGGGAGCTTGCGGCCGAGCGCACGATGCTGCTGTGCTCGCACATCCTGCCGGAGATCGAGAGGACGTGCGACCGGGTGATCATCATGGCGGGCGGGCGTGTGCGCGCCGACGGGACGCCGGCGGAGCTGACGGGCGGGGGCGGGGCGTGCCGCCGATACACGATCGAGGTGCGGTCCAACCCGAGCGCGGGGGCGGGGTACACGATCGGTCGCCTGCGCGGCGTCGCGGGTGTCGCGCAGATCGAGGCGGCCGGCGAGCAGCCAAGCGACGCGTCGGGCGGGTGGACGCGGCTGCGGGTCGAGGGCGAGCCGGGCGCGGGCGATCTGCGGGAGGGGCTGGCCGGGGCGGCGGCGGACGCGGGGCTGTTCGTCCGCGAGCTTCGGCCCGACCGGGAGTCGCTCGAGGAGGTCTTCGTCCGAGTCGTCGAGGGCAGCGAGGGGGGCGGGTCGGCGTGAGAGGCGTGTGGGCCATCGCGAGGCGTGAGGTCGGCTCGATGCTGCGGCTGCCCGTGGGGTGGATCGTGATCGCGCTGTTCGCGTTCCTCTCGGCGGTGCTGTTCGTGAACGGGACCCTGGCGCCGGGCCAGCCGGCGACGATGCGGTACTTCTTCGCCAGCGCGTCGTGGCTGATGCTGGGGATCGCGCCGGCGGTGTCGATGCGGCTGGTGTCCGAGGAGCTGCGTTCGGGGACGGCCGAGCCCCTGCGGACGGCGCCGATCTCGGACGGGGCGGTGATCTGGGGCAAGTACCTGGGCGCCGTGCTGTTCCTGTCGCTGATGCTGGCGCCGACGCTGGTGCTGGCCGCGGTGCTGTGGGGCGTGAGCGACCCGAGGCCGGACCCCGGGCCGATCTTCGCGGGGTACCTGAGCCTGCTGCTGGTGGGGATGCTGTACACGGCCGTCGGCCTGCTGGCCTCGTCGCTGACCTCGAGCCAGACGCTGGCGTTCCTCGGGGCGCTGATGTTCCTCGTGCTGATGATGGTGCTGACGGGGACGGTGTCGCAGGCCGAGGCGACGCCGTCGTGGCTGGCGCGGGCGCTGGTGTCGCTGAGCGTGCAGGCGCGGGCGCGGGACATGGCCAAGGGCGTGATCGACACGGGGTCGGTCGCGTTCTTCCTGGCGGGCAGCGCGTGGTTCGTGCTGCTGGCGTCGGCGGCGTTGTCGTCGAGGAGGTGGCGGTGATGGCCTCTGCCCGAGGGCGGCGCGCGTGGAACTCGCTGCTGCTGGTCGTGTACGTCCTGGCGACCGGGGCGTCGATGACGCTGGTGGGCATCATCGCCCACGAGCGATCGGCGCGGCTCGACGTGACGGTCACGGGCGCGCTCGACCTGTCGCCCCGGACACGCCAGATCCTGGAATCGCTGGAGGGCGAGTACGAGATCATCGCGGCGTTCGACCGGACCGCGACCCCCCGGGCGGTCGCCGACCGGGTCGACGACGTGCTTGAGGAGTTCGATCGGCGGTCGGACCGGGTGCGGCTGACGCGGATCGACGTCTCGACGGCCGCGGGGGTCGAGCAGCTCCGGGCCCTGGGCGGCAGGCTCCGGGATCGGGACGCGGCGAGGATCACGACGCAGGTGGGATTGCTCTCCGAGGGCGTCTCGGAGCTGGAGGCCGCGGCGGGCGAGATGGACGCCCTCGGGACGAGGCTGCTGGAGGTCCGGTCGGCGATCGGGGACTCGGCCGTCGGGGCCCAGACGAACCGGGCGTTCTTCGAGCAGCAGGCCAACGTCGCCCGGTTCGGGGCGCGGGAGCTGCGAGAGAAGGCGCCCCAGCTGCGGCGGATGCTCGACGAGCCGGGCAACGCGGCGGGCGTCGCGGACACCAAGGAGGTCGCGGACGCGGTCGCGGCGTCGCTGCGGGCGCTGGTGCAGCAGCACGACACGCTGGGCGAGCAGCTGCGGGCGTTCAGCGAGGCCGAGGCGATGCCCCGGGAGGCCCGGGACCGGGCCCGCCCGCTGATCCGCCCGATGGGCGAGCGCCGGGACCGGTGGGCGGTTCTGGCCGACGGGCTGTCGAGGATGGAGCGGCCGGACGTCGTCCGCGTCGCCGGGGCGCTGGAGCGGTCGCAGGCCCTGCTGGTCGTCGGCCCGCCGGGGGGCGGGGTGACGGCGATCGACCTGGGCCAGATCCTGCCGACGAGCGTTGCGGCGTTCGAGAGCGCGGGCGTTTCCGCGTCGGCGGAGATGGCCAGGCGTGCCGAGGAGCAGATCGCGACGGCGCTTGGGTCGCTGGCGAGCCCGGCGCGGCCGATCGTGGTCGTCACGCACGCCGAGCCGTCGGCGGGGCTGCTGCAGAGCGCGGCGTTGTCGGCGGCGTGGGAGAGGCTGGCGATGCGGGGGATCGACCTTGCCGAGTGGGCCGTGGTGGTCGATCCGGACCCGCCGTCGCTCATCGACCTGAACCCGGGCGGGGACCGCCCGGTCGTATGGCTGGTGGTGAACACGAACAGCGCCGTCGCGTCTGCCGAGGGGGACGAGCTGGGCGGGGCGAAGCGGGCCGAGGCGCTGGGCGACGCGATCGAGCAGATGATCGCGGGGGGCCAGAGCGTGCTGGTGTCGCTGAACCCGTCGGTGTTCCCGGGGTTCGGCGAGGTGGACCCGACGGCGCGGGCGCTGGCGGAGTTCGGGATCGAGGCCCGGAGCGGGCGGCCCCTGGTGCGGCGGGTGATGCAGGGGCGGGCGGCGGCGATCACGCCGGAGGTCGCGGCCCTGGCCCGGGAATCGGGCACGCCGATCGGCGCCGCGATCGAGAACCTGACCGTGCGGGCGCCCTGGGGCGTGCCCCTGGGGCTGTCGGGCGGGGCCGAGCCGGTGCTCTCGCTGCGGGGCTCTGAGGCGGTGTGGGGCGAGAGCCAGTGGCTGCGGCTGTGGCAGACCGACCCCGAGCTGCGCCGTCACATGGGCGAGCAGCCGACGCGGGACGAGGCGCAGGACCTGGTCGGCGAGGCGTACGTGCTGGCGGCGGCGGGCGAGCGCACGAGCGAGGAGACCGGGCGTGCGCAGCGCGTGGTCGTCGTCGGCTCGAACGGGTGGCTGCTCACGTCGATCGTCCGAGACCCGCAGCAGATCGACGGGCGGGTGTACCAGCCCGGGAACCTGGAGCTGCTCGAGGCGTCGGTCTTCTGGCTGGCGGGGATGGACGGGCTGGTCGCGCGGAGCGCGGCGTCGGGTCGCGTGGCGCTGGTCAAGCCGATGGAGACCGGGCGGCTGCGCGTGATCGCGTGGTCACTGATCGCGGGTCTGCCGCTGCTCATCCTGGCGATGGGCGCCGTGTGGCGCCTGGCCAGGGGATAGGCCGACACCGGCGGCGGCGAGGCTCGCGGGCAGGGCGGTCCCGACGGGCTCGTGGGCGGCGCTTTCGCAGGCCCGGCGCGGGCGGGGCGATTTGGTCTGGGTGAGGAAGCTGAACGCGCACTCGGGGCAGCGGTCGTGGCACTGCTCGTGCCCGCTCAGGTCGTAGTGACAGACCGGGCACTCGCCGGGGATCATGGTGCGTCGGCACTCGGGGCAGACGGGCTCGTCGGGCGCGGCGCCGGCGAGCGACGCGGCGCAGTGCGGGCAGCAGCCCGGGCGGTACCGGGGCAGGGCGGCGATGAACGCCCCCACCCCCACCACCATCGCGGTGTACGGGTAGAGGATGACCTGCATGCCCTGGATGTACCAGGTCGGCCTGATGAGGCGGAGCTGGTAGTGGGCCAGTCCGATGAGGACGAGGATGGCGGCGCCCAGGAGGACGACGCCCAGACCGATCGCGCGGCGGCGGTATCGGGCCGCCGGGATCCAGACCGCCAGGGCGTAGCCGACGAAGAACGGGATCATGGGCGTCTCATTGTTCGCAGGAAGGGCGGGGGAGGATGAGGAGGAGTAGGAAGCCCCTCACCCCGGCCCTCTCCCCGAAGGGGAGAGGGAGGGAGGCGGCTATCGGCCCTGCTTGAAGAAGGCGCCGAGGGAGTCGTAGATGTCGTCCTTGGTGTTGACCTTGGACGTGATGAGCCTGGGGCCTGCGTCGTCGGCGAGGTTGTCGGGGAAGGCCTCGCGGAGGACGTTGATGAAGTTGCCCGAGCCGTAGGCGCTGGCGACCTGGCAGTAGCCGAACATGTTGGCGCGGGGGACGAGCTGGTCCTGGATGAGGTTGACGCACTGGCGGTTGTCGGCCTCGGAGGAGTTGTCGCCGTCGGAGAAGTGGAAGAGGTAGATGTTCCAGGCGGCGGGGTCGTAGGAGGTGTCGAGCAGCTCCTTGCAGCACTGGTAGGCCGAGGAGATGCGGGTGCCGCCGTCCTCGCGGAGGCTGAAGAACGTCTTGCGATCGACCTCGGCGGCGCGGACGTCGTGGACGATGAAACGGCTCTCGATGCCCTCGTAGTTCCGCCTCAGCCACGTATCGATCCAGAATGCCTCGAGGCGCACGAGTTCCTTCTGCTCGTCGCCCATGGAGCCCGAGACGTCCATCATGTAGACGATGACGGCGTTGGACTGGGGCTTCTTGACCTGCTGGAAGGAGCGGAAGCGGAGGTCTTCCTTGACCGGGATGATGACGGGGTTGTCCGGGTCGTAGTCGCCCATCATGAGCTGGCGCTTGAGCGCCTCTCGGTACGAGCGTTTAAAGTGGCGGAGCGAGGCGGGGCCCGTCTGGCGGATGCCCGTGAACTTGTTGGCGATCGTCTGGAGCTGGTGCTCGCCCTTGGGCTCGATGCGGGGGAGTTCGAGCTCCTCGGCGAGGATGTCGGCCAGCTCGTCGAGGGAGACGTCCACCTCGAGGATGTGCTGGCCCTCGTCGTCGCCGCCGGAGTTGTCGCCCGACGCTGGTTGTGCGCCGACCTTGTCGCCCTCGTCGCCCTCGCCCATGCCGACACCCTGGGAGTTGTCGCCGTAGCGGAACGTGGGGATATCGATGTCGTGGACGGGGATGGAGACGAGGCGCTTGCCCTCGCGGCCGATGAGCTCGTGGCGTGAGAGGAATCGGCGGAGGTCCTTGCGGATCTTGCCCCGGACGATCTGGCGGAATCGCTGGTGGTCCTGCTCGATCTTCGAGACCATGGGCCGTCCTTGCCTCCGTGACTCTGTACGCCCCCAAGCATCGGTCAGATCGCGGGGATCTGCCAACGAAACGGGCGTTCAGGCTTTCGCGGGCTCGGGATGGGCGTCGCGTCGGTGCTGGCGGAGGCGCTGGGTGACGGCCAAGAGGGCGGCGAAGCCGAGGGGGACGGCGAGGACGACCTCGGCCGCTCGGTTGATGAGGTCGGCCGACAGGGCCACCGGGATCGTGAGGCCCGAGGCCTTGCCGACGACGCCGACGGCCCACTCGCGGACGCCCAGGCCGTTGCCGGCGAACGGGACGAGCTGGGCGACCTGGCTGGCGGTGGTGACGAGGACGACGTCGGCGAGCGCGAGGTCGGCGCCGAGGATCTGGAAGCAGAGGGCGTAGCGGGCGACCCAGACGAGGATGTCGAGGTAGCGGAGCGTGAGGGCGCCGAGGAGCCGGGCGGCGGGCGTCCATCTCGTCGCGGCGACGAGGGCGGCGAGGCCGACGGCGCCCGCGGGGGCGCATGTGGCGGCGACGACCCAGCCGACGCCCGGGATGCCGCGGATGGCGACGGCGACGGCGAGGAGCGCGCCGATGGAGATCGCCGACAAGGCCATGCTCTCGACGAGAGCGCGGGCCGAGTCGCGGACGCGGATGTCGTTGACGCGCTTGTGGTAGGCGATGCGGCCCATGAGGCCGGGCTTCATGGGCAAGAAGTTGAGGAGCCAGGCGGTGAAGATGAGTTGGTTCATCTCGACCAGGCCCACGCGGCCGTAGCGGATCATGATGAACCAGAGGGACGTGGCGATGAGCACCAGGTTGGCCGCGGGGAGCGCCGCGAGCGCGGCGATCATCCAGGCGGGCGCGTCGGCGGCGTGGTCGGCGGCCTGTGCGAGGTCCTCGCGCCGGACGCCGACGGCGGCGAGCGCGAGGGCGAACAGCGAGACCGAGATCGCGAACCCGAAGACGCGCTTGAGCAGGGGGCGGCTCCCCGGCGGCGGGGCGGCGTCTTCGTCCGGCTCGGCGGCGGGCGTGGTCATTGCTCCTGGGCCTGGCGCTGCTGCTCCTCGGCGCGGCGGCGGAGGAAGCCGAGCGTCGGGCCCGAGATCGTCTCGAGGTTCGACCCGACTGTCGCGTACCCGAAGCCCTGGGCCCGGTACCGGTCGATCAGGAGCACCGCGATCGGCGCGACACGGGGCGTGTTCGTCGAGGCGAGGACCGTGAGCAGGGGGTCCTCGGGGCCGATGCTCCGCGTGAAGAGCATCGCGATGATCTCGAGCTCCGTGACGCTCTGGGCCGCCTGGAGACGCTCGGCGATGGACTTGCGGATGGCGGTTTCGAACGGCGCCATCTCCTTGGCCATCCTGGCCTGGGGCAGGACGGCCAGCATCATCGCCCGGTCGAGCGGGTCGCTCCGCTCGTAGCGCTCGACGGCGGCCTGGACCATGTCCTCGATCGCGGTCGGGTCGGGCGGGTCGGTCGGCTCGGGCGTGTTCGCGGCCCGGGGTGAGGGGGCGCCGGGGGAGTCGAAGGTAGACGCGGGCGCGGGGGCCGAGACCGCCTGCTCGCGGAGGAGCATCGCGCGGACGCCGAAGAGCGTGTTGGGGAGGGCGTCGCGCGGGTCGTGGCGGAGGCGCCGCGCGAGCTCCTCGGGCGGCATGGTCGCGCTGGGCATGGCCAGGCGGACGACGGAGCGCGTGGTCTCGGTGCTCAGGCAGAGCGGGCCCGGGAGCATGGCGCCCTGCTCGCCGGCCGAGCGGAAGCCCTGGACGAGGCGCCACCTCTGGCGCATGGTGGCGCCTGCGTTGACGTCGAGCAGCCACTGAGTGAACGCGGAGTCGGCGAGCACCTCGACCTCGAGGATCTCGAGCGGCATGAGCCGGAGGCGCCTGTCGAGGTCGAGCACGAGCGGCTGCGGGTCTCCCCGGAAGCTGCCGGTCTCGGTGTCGAGCTTGGGCTGGAGGAGGAGGCGCGAGGAGATGGGTCGGGCCGAGCCGAGCGCGAGTGGGATCGGGGCGACGTTCTGGATCCGGACGAGGAGGCGGGCTCGGTCGGTCGCGTCGATGGTGGTCTTGACGGGCTCGACGCGGATGGCCATGAACTCGAGCGAGTCGCGGGCGATCCGATCGATCAGAGGATTGACCCTCGAGGCGAACTCGGTCATCCGGCGCCCGTCCTCGGAGAGGAGGCGGTCCGAGGCGCCCAGCTGATCGATCTTCGTGCGCGCCCAGCAGCCGATCGGCGTGATGGGCTCCGTGCGGACGATCTGGAGGTAGTGGTCCGCGGCGGCGGCGTCGTCGCCCCGGGACAGCGCGATCTCGGCCTCGAGCAGCGTGCGGCCGATCGCGGATTGGATGAGCCTGAGCTGCTCCTCGGCGGAGTCGGCGCGGCCCAGGCGGAGGGAGATCCAGGGGACGAGCCCGGCGATCGCGTCGCGGACCTCGGGGGCGATGCCCGAGAAGTTCTGCAGGGCCTGGGCGCTCTCCTCGGGGTTGGCCCCGACGAGCATGCGGACGAAGTGCACGATGTTGAACAGGTTCGAGATCTCGGCGACCGCCCGGAGCTTGGCCTGCTCGTCGGTGGATTGGGCGGCGGCGACGAGGGCTTGGACGGTCTCCTCGGCGCCGGCGTTGAGGTCGGCGAGGGCAGCGGCGAGCGACTGCTGGTCGCCGACCGAGGCGGCGGCGAAGATCCTGACGCGGTCGAGCGTCGGGTCGAGCCGGACCTCCTCGGGCGGCGTGAAGTCGATGATCGGCATCTCGGAGGCGCGGGCGACGGCGAGGTTGACCGCGGTCTGGGAGCGGAGGCGGGCGAGCCTGTCGTTGAGCGCGTCCAGGACGGCCTGCGGGCCGTCGGTGTGCCACAGGTAGATGAAGTCCCGCTCGTCGACCGCCATGCCCGCGCCCCCCGAGCGGCGGCGGATGATGCTCCCGTTGTTGGCGAAGCGGCGGGCCTGCTCGAACACGCCCTGCCGGGCGAGGTGGCGGCCGATCGTGTCGTGGATGTTGGGATCGACCGGGTCGGCGTAGAGGAGGTTGACGAGCATCTCGAACTGCTCGGCGGGGACCTGGCGGCGCTCGGCGTGGAACGAGGCCGCCATCGCGGCGGCCTCCTTGTTGGTCATGTCCAGGCTCGTCGCCTGCGAGAGGCGGCGGACGAATCCGCGCTCGTCGCCCAGCTCGCGTGCGAGCAGGGCGGCGTCGAGGGCCAGACGCGAGCGGATGGCCGGGTCCAGGCCCTCGCCGTCGCGCCCGAGGAAGCGGTCGTACGCGTCGAGGCGCTCCTCCGCGGTCTGGCGTCGGGTGATCAGCGCGGTGATAAGCCGCAGCTGGGCGACGCTGTCGCGCGGGTCCAGCTCGACGAGCTTGCGGGTCGCCTCGAGCAGGAGGTCCTGGTCGGTCGAGCTCCACGCCGCGGCGGCGAGGAGGTGGCGGAGCTCGAGGTCGTCGGGGTCGAGGGCGGCGGCGAAGGCGAGCACGCGGTAGGCCAGCTCGAAGTCGCGCGAGGAGATGTCCTGCTGCATGCCGAGGTCCAGCAGGACGAGCTGGGTGAGCAGGTCGGAGACGTAGGGGGCGCGCGGGTCGTCGCGGGTCGCGGTCGCGGGCTGGGCGGGGGCCGGCCGGGCGGTCGCCGTCAGGGCGAGGGCGGCGGCGAGGCCAGCGCCCAGGAGGCGAGCAGCACGCCGAGTCCGATGAGCACGCTCAGGCACGAGAGGATCTCCGCGGCCCAGACGACCCCGCGCGAGGCGAGGGGGAAGAGGCGGTCGGCCAGACAGTATGTGAACACGAGCGACCCGGAGGCGATGCCCGCGATGGCCCCGGCCAGCCGCTGGGCGGGGGAGAGACCGAGCCATGGGCCGCCGACCTCGAGGACCCACAGCCCGCCAATGACCAGCGCCGCCCCCCAGGGGGTCGCCACGAGGGCGAGGAGGGCGAGGCTTGCTGATCGTCGGATACGCACGAGGGTCCCCTTGATGTTCGCGGCCCGGAAGGGATCGGGCGACGGGGAGCCTAGCGGGTTCTCGGACCGGGCACCGGGGATCGTGCGGGTCGACGAGGTCAGTCGCGGGGCGCCTCGCCGTTGTCGGCCGCGTCCTCCAGGCCCTCGTCCACGATCTCCTCGGCCTCCTCCCGCTCCTCGGGGCCGGCATCGGGGCGCGGCGGGGACGGGTCGGAGAGCACGAGGTCGGCGAGGATCGCGAAGTGGTCCGAGCCGGGGATCTCGAGGCGGCGCATGTCGGCGACGGCGAAGCCCGGGGAGACGAACACGTGATCGACCGGGTAGCGGAGGAGCCGGTAGCGGGCGTGGTAGGTGTTGTAGAAGCCTCGGCCGACGCGTGGATCGCGGAGGCCGCTGAGCTCCTGGAAGAGACGTGTCGTACGCGACCAGGCGACGTCGTTGAAGTCACCCGCGACGATCCACGCGCCGTCGGCGCGGTCGGCGATCTGCCTGGCCACCAGGACGAGCTCGGCGTCGCGGATGCGGCTGTCGTAGCGCCCGTCCTGGTCGTCGCCATCGTGGTCGCGACGGAGGCCCGGGGGCGTGGGGTGGACTCCGACGATGTTGATGCGCCGACCACCTTCGAGCTCGACGGCCGCGTGGATCGACGGGCGCTTCTCGGAGACGAGCTCGCGGACTTCCGCGCCGACGAGTGGCAGCTTCGACCAGAACGCGATGCCCAGGCCGTCCTCACGGACGTCGTCGGCGTGGCGCCCGAACCGTTCGCGGAGGGGCGCGAGCGCGTCGGCCCAGACGCTGTCGATCTCGATGAGCAGGAGGACGTCGGGGTCGGTGTCCTCGATCATGCCGGCGACCTCGTCGTGGCGGTCGTTGTCCACCTCGAGGTTGGCGACGAGCACTCGGAGGTCCGCCGGGGCGCTCGAACCGGCGACGGTGGTCGGCCAGAGACGCGTGTAGGGGGCGATCCGGGAGGCCTGCCAGGCGAGGGCGGCCAGGAGCAGCGCGCCGGCGATGGGGATGTCGATCCGCCAGCCGCGGAACAGCGCGAGGGCGGCGAGCATCGCAAGAACGACCAGGCAGGCGACAGCGACATGCACGCGCGGGAAGTCCCAGCCGCGGACGAGCCAGGCGCCGACGGGGAAGAAAGGCAGGAGCGTGCCGACGACCAGAAACAAGCCCAGGGCGTGCACGCCGATGGTCGTGATAAGCCACACCGGCTTCATGTCACCTCCGCGCGCGCCCCGGGCGGGGAGTGTAGACGGAGGCTACGGGCAGCCGGCGGCGAAGACGGACAGGAACTCGATGACGTCGGAGAAGTCGTAGACACCGAGCGGCTCGGCGAGGTCGGCGGCGCCCTGCATGCCCGCGAAGGCGCTCAGGAAGGCGAGGATGTCGGAGAAGTCCAGCTCTCCGAACGGCTCGGCCAGGTCGGCGGCCGAGCAGCCGTCGGTGAAGAGGGCGGTCACGACGATCTCGAGGGTGGGCGTGTCCGGGTCGTCGGAGCTGACGAGGACGAGGCCCTCGAAGAAGCCGGGCGATGCCGGCGTGACGGTGATGGTGTGCTCGGCGCTGTCGCCCGCGGCGAGCTCGAAGTTCGCCCCGGGCGCGTCGATGCCGGGCGAGGCAAGCAGCTGGTAGTCAAGCTCGTCGATGCCGCCCGCGCCCCAGCGGGCGATGTCGGCGGCGTTGGCGATCGTGAGCGCGGCCGAGGCGGGGGCGCCCGAGGGGACGGCGCCCAGGTCCAGGACGGCCGGGGCGGAGACCTTGGCGGGGACGGCCAGATCGACGTACACGGGCAGGTGCCCGCTCTGGCCCCCGGTGGTCTGGATGAGGGCGAGGGCGATGGCGGGGCCGACCATGGTGTTGCCGTTGACGGTCAGGCCGAGGTTGTACGAGGAGCCGTCGTTGCCCCAGCACCGGTGCGAGTGGTTCGGGTCGTCCCAGGTGACGGTGGAGTACGGCGTGCCGGCGTCGCCGATGTAGTGCGTGCTCTCGTTGTCGATGAGCGAGGCGGAGAGGAGGAGCTGGTCGTAGCGGTCGTCCATGCCGCCGCCGCCGTTGGGGTCCTGAGAGTGGACGAAGCGGTAGGACGAGTTGTTCTGCCAGGAGCCTGGGGTGGCGATGGGGTCGAAGAAGCGGCCGTCGTTGTTGGCCTGGGCGCCGACGAGTTCCTGATATGCGGCCTGGCCCGAGGACTGGATGTTGAAGTCGCCGCCGAGGATGAAGGACCAGCCGTCGGGGAGGCTCTCGGCGTCGCCGCGGATGGCCTGGGCCTCGAGGAGGCGGCGGGCCCTGTCGTCTGAACTGCTGCCCGCCTTCATGTGCGACGAGTAGTAGGCGATGGTGGCGTCGTCCGAGGCGTAGCCGTAGGGCAGGAAGTCGTAGCGGTTGGTATCGCGGGGCTGGGCGGGGGGCGGGGCGCCGAGGGCGACGATGGTCATGCCGAGGAAGGCGACGCGGGACTGGCGGTAGAACATCGCGTTGTCGGTGTCGCGGCCGTCGACGAAGGGGGCGGCGGCCCAGTCGCCGGGCGAGCCGGGGGCGGTGTTCAGGATGCTGACAAAGGCGTCGACGGCGCCCTGGGAGAGGATCTCCTGGACGGCGATGACGTCGGGGTCGAGGGAGCGGCCCTCGAAGACGCCGTAGATCGAGGTCTGGAAGGCGGCGTCGCGCCCGCCGGCGTAGTTGGTGATGTTCCACGTGACGACGCGGAGGCCGTCGCCGGCGAGGGCGGTGGAGGACAGCAGGAGGGCGAGGGCGCCCAGGGCGGTACGTCTCATCGGGTTCGGACTCCGGGGTGAGGGCCCGAGTGTACCGGGGCGCCCGGGCCCCGCCACAGGCAATCCTCACCGCGGGGTGCGGGGCGCGCGAAGAGGGCGCTCAATGCCGGGAACCTGGGCAGGGTGGGTCGGCTCAGCCCATCGACATCGTGACGAGGAACTCGGCGTTGGTCTTGACCTTCTTGAGGCGGGTCTTGAGCAGCTCCATGGCCTCGACGACGTTCATGTCGGACAGCACCTTGCGGAGGCGGTAGACGAGCTCCAGCTCCTTGGGGTCCATGAGCAGCTCCTCGCGGCGGGTGCCGGAGGCGGCGACGTCGATGGCGGGGTAGATCCGCTTCTCGACCAGGCGCCGATCCAGGTGCAGCTCGGAGTTGCCGGTGCCCTTGAACTCCTCGAAGATGACCTCGTCCATCTTGGAGCCGGTGTCCACGAGGGCGGTCCCGATGATGGTGAGCGAGCCGCCTCTTTCAATTGCCCGGGCGGCGCCGAAGAATTTTTTGGGGCGCTGCAGGGCGTTGGAGTCCAGGCCGCCGGTCATGATCTTGCCCGAGTGGGGCATCTCGGCGTTGTAGGCCCGGGCGAGGCGGGTGATGGAGTCGAGGAGGATGACGACGTCCTCGCCGAACTCGACGAGGCGCTTGGCCTTCTCGATGACGACCTCGGCGACCGCGACGTGGCGGTGGCTCTGCTCGTCAAACGTAGACGCAACGACCTCGACGCTCGGGTCGCAGTTGCGCTTGAAGTCCGTGACTTCCTCGGGGCGCTCGTCCACGAGCAGGACGATGATCTTGACGTCCGGGTAGTTGGTGGTGATGGACTGGGTCATCTTCTGGAGCAGGACCGTCTTGCCCGTGCGGGGCGGGGCGACGATCAGCGCCCGCTGGCCCTTGCCCAGGGGGGCGACCAGGTCCACGATGCGCATCTCGACGGACTCGGGGCCCGTCTCGAGGATGAAGCGCTCCTCGGGGTGCAGGGGCGTGAGGTCCTCGAAGTTGACCAGGTCGTGGATCTCGGAGGGGTCCTTGTCGTTGACCTTCTCGACGCGGAGCAGCGCGAAGTACCGCTCCGACTCCTTGGGGGGCCTGATGGCGCCGCGGACGGTCATGCCGCGGCGGAGGCCGAAGCGGCGGATCTGGGAGGGCGAGACGTAGATGTCGTCGGGGCCCGGGAGGTAGGACTGCTCGGGGGAGCGGAGGAAGCCGAAGCCGTCGGGCATGACTTCCAGGGTGCCCTCGCCGAACATGATGCCCTGCTTGGCGGCGCGGGCCTTGAGGATCTTGAAGATGAGGTCCTGCTTGGGGATCTGGTGGAAGTCCTCGAGGCCTTCCTTCTCGGCGACGTCGAAGACGTCGTCGATGGACATCCGCTGGAGTTCGGAGAGGCTGATGGCGTCGGCCTCGTCCACCTTGCCGCCGGAGGCGGCGATGATGCGTTCGAACTCCGCGGCCTCGCGCTCCAGCTCCTCGTCGGAGGGGAGGTGGGCGTAGTTGGTGGAGTGGTAGCCGCCACCCCCACCGCCGCCGCCGCCGGAGCCGCCCTTGCGCTTCTTGCGCTTGCGGCGTGAGCGCTGGTTCTTGCCCTGGCCCTGGCCCTGGCCGCCGCCACCGCCGCCCTGGCTGTTGTCCTGGCGGGAGTCGGAGTCCTGGGCCTTGGGCGAGTCCTTGGCCGGCGCCTCCTGCTTGGGGGTGGAGTCGGCCTTGGGCTTGGCCTCGGACTTCTGCTCGCTGGTCATGGCGTCTCCGGAGTCCTTCTTGCGCGAAGTCTTCTTGCGGGAGCGCGTGGGGCTCTTGGGCTTGGGCTCCTCGACGACATCAGTGGTCTTGGCCATGCGGCTCTTTCTCCATGGAGCGCGGGCGGGTGTGCGTGTCCGTGCGTGTTCCGCGGCTTGCCCGTGGATCCGGCGAGGGGCGCCGCGCTGCTCGTGCAGCACGGATCGGCGCGGGGCCGGGCGGGCGATCGGTTGCGAGAGGGGGTCGGGCCAGCGCAGCCGGCCCGACGGGTGACTCCTCAGATGATAGGGCGCCTTCGCGTGCGGGGACACCCTCGAACGGATCTGGCCTTCACCGCGGACTTGTACGTCCGGGGTGGGGCCGGGGATCGCCTGATGATGCGATCGGGACGACCCTGAATGGGTCAGCCGCCATCGAACGCCTTGCGGATCTCGCCGAGCAGGGCCTCGACCCGCGAGAGCAGGTCCTCCTCCGGCCCGGCATTGACAAGAATATCATCGGATCGGCGACGCTTCTCTTCAAGAGGAAGCTGGGCTTTTTCTCGTCGGGCCAGCTCTGATTCGTCCCAGCCGCGGGTCTTCTGGACGCGCTCCAGGCGTGCTGCGCGCGGGGTGTCCACGAAGATCACCCGGTCGCACTCGTCGTCGAGGCCGGCCTCGAACAGGAGCGGCGCGTCGATGACGACCGCGGGGGCGCTCTCTCGCTCGGCGCGCTCGATGATCTCGTCGCGGGCGGTGCGGGCGAAGGGGTGCAGGAGCGCCTCGAGGCGGCGGCGCTGCTCGTCGTCGGCGAAGACGATGCGGGCGACGGCCGAGCGGTCGATCTGGCCGTCGTCGCCGAAGACGTCGGCCCCCCACCACTCTTTGAGGCGTTGCTTGACGTCGTCGCGGGCGAGGGCGGCCCGGGTCTGGGCGTCGGAGTCGGTGACGAGGCAGCCGAGGGAGGCCAGGGCGCGGGCGACGGTGGACTTGCCCGAGCCGATGCCGCCGGCCAGCCCGATGACGGGCACGCGGCGCCCGGTGGACGCGGGCGGGCTCATCAGGCGTCGGTCCCCGGGCCCGCCCCATCGGCGCCGGCGAGGGCCTCGGAGCGGAGGACGGCGATCTCGGGGTGGTTGCGGTAGTAGCCGTTGTAGTCCAGGCCGTAGCCCACGACGAACTCGTCGGGGATCTGGAACCCAACGTAGTCGGCCTCGATGTCCGTCTCGCGTCGCTCCTTCTTGTCGAGGAGGACGGCGAAGCGCATGCTGGCGGGCTTCTGCTGGGCGATGATGCCGCGGACGAGGCTGAGTGTCTGCCCCGAGTCGAGGATGTCGTCGATGACGAGGACGTGCTTGCCGCCCAGCGAGCGGGGCATCTCGGAGGCGAGCTGGGCGCCCTTGGTCTTGATGGAGGCGCCGGGGTAGCTGGAGACGGTGACCAGGTCGAGCGAGAGCTTGATGGGCAGCTCGCGGATGAGGTCGGCGACGAACACGATCGACCCGGTCAGGATCGGGACGATGACGATGCGCCCCTCGTCGTGGGTCGAGGCGCCCTCGGCCTCGAGCTCGGCCTTGAGGTCGCGGGCGATGTCCTCGGCCAGCTCGTGCACGCGGGCTGTGATCTGGTCGCGGCTGAGCAGGACCCGGTCGATCTCGCGGAACATGGGGTGAGGATAGCGGCGCGGGCCCCGCCCGGGCGGGGGCGTCACAGCCCCGCCATCGTCCCCTGGCGCCTGGCGCGGGAGTAGCGGCGGAGGGCGTCCTCGATGATGGCGTGGGCGGCCTCGGCGGGCATGATCTCGTCCACCTCCACCTCCTTGCCCTCCAGCATCTTGTAGTCCTCGAAGAACCGCTTGAGCATCTTGAAGGTGTGGCTCGGGAAGTTGCTCGCCTTGCGGTAGTCGGCGAACTCGGGGTCGTGGCAGAGAACGGCGACGATCTTGTGGTCGGGCTGGCCGTCGTCCACCATCGTCATGACGCCGATCGCCCGGGCGTCGCAGACACACAGCGCCGGGATCTTCTCGGTGCAGAAGACGAGAACGTCGAGGGGGTCGTCGTCCTCGGCGAGGGTCTGTGGGATGAAGCCGTAGTTGGCGGGGTAGTAGACCGCCGAGCTGAGCACGCGGTCGAGGCGGAGCAGACCGGTGGCCTTGTCGAGCTCGTACTTGTTGGACGAGCCCTTGGGGATCTCGATGATGGCGCGGAAGTGGCCGGGCAGCTCGAGCCCGGGGACACCCGGCGTGACCTCGTGCCAGGGGTGGATCATGGGGAGTGGAGGATAGGACTGGCCGTGGGCGCCGGCTCGTCCCGCGCACCATTCGGGCGCCCGGGAGCCGGCGCCGCGGCGCGCCGATCAGCCTCTCGGGCAGGCAGGCGCGTGTCGCCTCGCCCAGAGGAAGTCCTCGCCTCCGGGCCGTACGGTGCCGGGTCGGTTGTTTCGAGATTGAGGATGTCTGTACCCGGTCGCCCTGCGGCCCAGCGAGAAGGTGTTCATGACGATTGTGGAGCAGTGCATGAGTGAGCGAGAGGGCGCCGCGGAACTCCGCCGCGCGGTCGAGGGCCTGGAGATCGCGCTGCCGCCCCTGGACAGCGACCAGGACGAGGAGTGGGTGATCGCCAAGACGGAGGACGGGTGGCGGAAGATCCGGCTCCACGACTACAACGAGGTCTTCAAGGTCCCCGGGCTGTACGAGAAATGGGTGTACGAGACACTCAGGTGCCAGTCGCCGACGAAGATCGCGGACCTGATGGCCCGGGCGCTGCTCCGCGAGGGGGCGCTCGCGGGGGACTGCGTGACCCTGGACCTGGGCGCGGGGAACGGGTGCGTGGCCGAGGAACTGGAACGCATCGGGCTGACCAAGTTCGTCGGCGTCGATCTGATCGCGGAGGCCGCGGAATCCGCGGAGCGTGACCGCCCCGGGCTGTACGACGACTACGTGGTCTGCGATCTGACGGACCTCTCGCCCAAGCAGCGGGCGCGGCTGGAATCGCACGCGTTCAACACGCTGGTGTGCGTCGCCGCGCTCGGGTTCGGCGACATCCCGCCGCTCGCGTTCGCGACCGCGTTCAATCTGATCTCCGACGGCGGCTGGATCGCGTTCAACATCAAGAGCAACTTCCTCGAGGCCGATGACACGACGGCGTTCGCCCTCTTGGTCAAGCGGATGATGGACGAGGGCGTGCTCGGATCGCTGCTCGAGGAGACATACACGCACCGGCTCAACCCGCTGGGCGAGCAGCTCGAGTACGTCGCGATCATCGGTCGGAAACTCCGCGCGATCCCCGACGCGTGGGTCGCGGGCTGAGGAACGTCACGGGCAGCCGGCGCCGAACAGCCCGAGGAAGGCGACGACGTCGCTGAAATCCCACTGGCCCGTCGGCGGGGCGAGGTCCGCCCCCGGCGCCGCGTTGGCGAAGGCCCCGAGGAACGCGACGACGTCTGAGAAATCGAGCTGGCCGAACGGCAGCGCGAGATCGGCGGGGCTGCAGGGGATCGCGCCGGGGACGAACTCGTGGGCGCCGATGTCCACGATCGGGGCGCTGCCCGAGCCCGTGTCGGCGGTCGCGGGGTCGTCGGCGAACCGGGCGGCTCCGGCGAAGTCGGCGGTGATCCCGATCGGCACGCAGGCGTTGTCGCCCGCGTCGATGGCCGGCGAACCCGGGGCGGGGCGGAGGTCGTCGTCGGCGGTGCCCACGATGTTGTCCGGGCCGTCGGCGTCCACGAGGGTCGCCGCGGCCGGGTTCAGGTTGAACGAGCTGGCGTAGACCGCCCCGGTGGCGTTGGGGGCGGCGGTCTCAACGAAGAGGCTGTTGCAGACCGTCCCGCTGACGGCCAGGTCGCCCCAGATGGTCGTGCCGACCTCGGCGGTGTTGGCGAAGAACGTGTTGTTGGTGATCGTGAGGGTGGCGTCGATCGCGCCGATGGCCGCGCCCTGCCCGCTGGAGATGATCCCGACGGTCTCGACGTCGTTGGCGGTGAAGATGGAGTTGGTCACGACGGCGTCGGCCTGGAAGAAGCCGACGGCGCCGAAGTCGATCGAGCGGACGAAGAGCCCGGCGCCTACTCGGGCGGAGTTGGCCACGAACAGGCAGCGGTCGATGGTCGCGGTCGTGCCGAAGATCGCGACGGCGCCTCCATAGTCGGAGACGTTGCCCTCGAACGTGCAGCGGGCGATGTCGATGACGGAGCCGAAGAGCTCGAACTCGTCGTTGAAGCCGACGCCGGTCATGATCGCGGCGCCGTCGAAGTCGGGCGACGTGGCGCCCTGGGCAGTCGCGTTGTCGGCGAAGACGGAGTCGGTGACCGTGGCCTCGCCCGCGTAGACGCCGAGGGCGGCGCCCGAGTCGGTGCTCGTGTTCTGATCGAACCGGCACCCGCTCACCATCACCTCGCCCAGCGTGCAGGCGACGGCGCCGCTGATCGAGGTCGGGCTGTTCATCGTGAAGTGGCAGCCGTCGATCGAGACGATCGAGCTGCTCATGTCGATGGCGCACTCGAAGCCGCGGATCGTGATGTCCTCGAAGGCGACCCCGGTCCGGTTCGCGACGGCGAAACAGGTGATCGACGCTCCGCCGCCGTCGAGGATCACGTCGGCCGGGTCGCCGGACGCGGACCGGATGACGACGCCCGAGAGCGGGACGTCGATCTGGGCGGCGATCGGGTACGTGCCGGGGGCGATCACGACCTCGTCGCCCGGGGAGGCGACGGCCAGCGCCGCCTGGATCGTGGGCTGATCGCCGGGGACGTTGATGGGCGCCGCGACGGCGGCCGGCGCGAGCGAGACCGACAGCAGGACGGGCAGCGGGCGGCTGGTGCGCATGGGACCTCCCTCCGAGAGCCCGAGCGTACCGGGCGCCCGTGGTCGTTCCAAGCGGGTCCCTACGGGCAGCCCTCGCCGAAGGCGATGAGGAACTCGACGACGTCGGTGAAGTCGAACGAGCCGAAGGGCTCGCCCAGGTCGGCGGCCGGTTCCATGGCGGCGAAGGCGGTCAGGAAGGCGATGACGTCGGAGAAATCGAGCTGGCCCAGGGGCTCGGCGAGGTCGGCGACGCACGCGTCGGCTGGGGCGGCGATGGTCATGGTCTGGTTGGCGGGGACGTCCTCGAGGGTCGTGACCTGACCGTCGGGCCACTCGACGCGGATCTCGTCGATGGATGTCGCGTCGCCCAGGCCGAAGTGGGCGGAGAGCTCGGACTGGGAGAGGTAGTTGCTGCCGGCGTCGATGCGGCCCATCTGGGTGACCGCGCCGATGGTGACCTTGACGACCGAGCCGACGCCCCCGGGCGCGATGGCGTCGGCGCCCGACGCGTCGAGGAAGACCCGGATCCAGTTCGCGTCACCGGCCGACTGGTCCAGGTCGTTGCGGAAGAGAGTGAGGGGCCCGTTGTGGGGGAAGATGACCAGGTCCTGGTCGCCGTCGTTGTCGATGTCGAGGTTGGACAGGCCGCGGCCGGAGATTGTGGAGTTGAAGCCGGAGGCGGCCGTGACGTCTGCGAAGGTCGGCAGGCCGAGGGAGACGCCGTTGTTGCGGTAGACCCACTGTCGCCCGGACTGGGTGACGGCGGCGATGTCGGTGAGGGTGTCGTGGTTGAAGTCGATGCCGACCGTGCCCCAGCCCCAGCCCGTGAACTCGGAGCCGGAGGCGGCGGCGCGGTTGGTGAAGCTGTGGGACCCGTTGTTGATGTACAGGTTGTTGGTGCCGATGGTGGTGACGTAGACGTCGAAGAGTCCGTCGCGGTTGAAGTCGGCGATGGTCTGGCCCATCTCGTTGAAGTCGAGGCCCATGCCGGTGGAGCCGGTGATCTCGGTGAAGGAGACGTCGCCCTCGGTGTCGGGCCCGTCGTTGCGGAAGTAGAGGGAGGTGCCGAAGTCCCCGATCCAGATGAGTTCTGGATAGCGGTCGCCGTCGAGGTCGGCGAATCGCGGGGCGAATCCGTCCATGCCGCCGGAGAGGGCGCCGAGGCCGGCGGCGGAGGTGACGTCGGTGAACGTGACGTGGCCCAGGCCGCCGAGCCCGTCGTTCCGGAAGAGGCGGTTGTGCGAGCCGCTGTACCAGCCGGCGACGGCGAGGTCGAGGTCGCCGTCGAGGTCGTAGTCGCCCCAGGCGGCCCCGTACCCGTCGGCGCCGTTCGACGAGTTGACGCCCGCGGCGGCGGCGACGTCGGTGAACTGGGGGACGCCGTCCACGTCGTTGCCGTCGTTGCGGTAGAGCCGGTGGGCGCCCGAGGCGTTCGAGCCGGCGGGGCCGAGGCTGGTGACGAAGATGTCGAGCCGGCCGTCGTTGTTGTAGTCGGCGATGGCGGCGGCCGTGGAGCGGTGCGCGAGGGCGATGCCGGCCTCGGCGGCCTTGTCGGTGAACGTGCCGTCGCCGTTGTTCAGGTACAGGCAGTCCGGGGCGCCCCCGCCGGCGGGGTAGAAGATGTCCTGGAAGCCGTCACCGTTGAAGTCGCCGACCGCGCCGCCGGCGAGGAACGAATCAAAGTACATCGGCTGGTGCGTCGCGGCGATGCCGGCGCCCGCGGTCTGGTTCGAGAAGGAGATCGGCTGGGCGAGCGCGCCGGCCGAGCAGACGAGCGCGAGGGCGGCGACGAACGAGCAGTGGCGCATCGGGGACTCCTGATCAAGCGTGCCGAGCCCCCACGAGGCCCCGAGCGTAGCGGATCGAACCGCCGCGGCAAAGCGGGTCCGCCCGCGCCGAGTCAGGGGCAGCCCTCTGCGAACGTGGCCAGAAATGCCACCACGTCGGAGAAGTCGAACACGCCGATCGGCGCCGCCAGGTCGGCGGCCGGGTCCGACGCGGAGAACGCGGCGAGGAAGGCGATCACGTCGGAGAAGTCGAGTGTGCCGAAGGGCTCGGCAAGGTCCGCGGCGCACGCCTCCAGCTCCGAGAGCGTGACCTCCACAAACTCGTCGGGCGTGACGTCGAGGTCCCCATTGCCCGCCGGGACCTGCATGAACGGGACGAGCGACTCGCCGTCGGGCGTGAAGTAGGAGAGCGCCGCGAGGTGGATAGTCTCGGGGACGGCGCCGAACTGGTCGGCGAGGTTGATCGAGCCCTCGAGGACGGCGCCGACGACCGGGCCGCCCGGGTTGGCCGCGTCGAACCAGCCGGACCAGCCGTTGTCCACCTCGTTGCCGATGAAGGCGTCGTAGTCGGCGACAAGCCCGTCCTTGGCCCACATCGCGGGAACGGGGGCGCCCGGCTCGTCGGCGAGGACGAGGAACCGGTCGAGGCCGTCGGACGCGGGCTGGGTGGCGATGTACAGGACATCGCCGTCGAGGCCGACCCAGATCGAGCCGCCCGTGCTGGTCGCGACCTCGGTGTAGGCGGCGTCGAGCTGGCCGTCGATCGCGAAGAGGGGCGCGGGCGGGCGGGTCAGGTCGGCCTGGACGAGCGCGTAGCCGTGCGCGGGGATCGTGACGGGGTACGCCGAGGCGTTCGACCCGTTGATCGCGGGCATGGCGCCGCCGCCGGGGGCGACGTTGGTCGCCGGGAGCGTGGCGCCCTCGGGCAAGTACGGCGAGAGGTCGAGGGAGACGGTGACGGGCGATCCCCTGAGGTTGATCGCGGCGGCGATGGCCTGGGTCGCGTCGCCGATCGGCGCCTCACCGGACTCGTACCGGCGGAGGAACGCCCAGACGCCGTCGTTGGTCGCGTCGATCGGGTGGTAGCTGCCGCGGCGGAGGGCGACGCTGGCGTGGCGGGCGGCGACGAGGTCCTTGTAGGTCTGCAGGACGCCCGAGCCGGCCTGCTCCTGGACGCTCCGCCCGTCGTTGTTGGACGAGTACTGGTTGATCGTCGCCTGGAAGTTCTGCTGGTGGTAGCGGGACATGGGGGCGCCCTCGACGGCGTTCCACTTGAACGGCTCGCGCATCGGGATGTCGTTGGCGTCGGACCCATAGTCGCGCTTGACCCCCACCATCGCGATCTCGTCGCCGTAGTAGATGATGGGCGGGAAGGGCTGGAGCATGAGGACGGCGGCGGCGGCGTTGGCGCGCCCGAGGTTGGCGGGGTTGTCGGCGCCGATGACGGAGGCCAGGCGGTCCACGTCGTGGTCGCCGATGATGGCGACGTACGTCCCCTGGCCAGACGGCAGGGAGTTGATGGTCTGCTCCATCTGGTAGTAGAGCCCGCCGGCGTGCTCGCTGGCCAGCGCGTCGCGGGCGGCGAACTCGAAGGGCTTGGTCATGGCGGCGTCGAACTGGGGGAGGAACTCGGCGCCGTGCGAGCCCCAGTTGTGCTGCTCGGCAAACGTGAACACGTCCGGGTTGACGGCGCGGATTGCGTCGTGCCAGTCCGCCCAGAAGTCGTCGAGGTTGTACCCCCAGCCGTCGGGCCCCGAGCCGTAGTTCACCCAGACATGATCGAGGCGGTAGCCGTCCACGCCGTCGGTGAAGTCGCCGTCGTCGTCGGGGTCGAGCCACTTGACGGCCCATTCGGAGACCAGCGACGTCACGGCGGGGTTGCGGTGGTCCCAGTGGATGAAGCCGACGTTGTCGCCGTTCCAGGTGTTGAACGTGTAGCCCTGGTAGTCGGTGTTGGACCCGTTCCAGAAGGCGAGCCAGGAGTCGAAGGGGCTCGCGGGGTTGGCGAAGGCGCTGTTGAACCAGACCGAGTCGTGCGAGATGCCGTAGACGACGAAGTCGATGTAGACCTCGATGCCCAGGGCGTGCGCGGCGGTGTTGAAGTCGGCGAAGTCGGCCTCGGTCCCGAACCAGGGGTTGAGCTGGTCGGCGGCGCCGTGCTGGTACCCGTGGTACGCGGGGCTCGGGAAGACGGGGTTCATCCAGACGGCGGTGACACCCAGATCGTCGAGGTAGGGCAGGCCCTCGCGCATGCCGACGAAGTCGCCGAAGCGGTCGGGGTCGATCGCGTCCGAGTCCGGTCCGTCGCGCCAGGCGATGGGCATGAAGTGGTAGAAGACGTCGTCGGCCTTGGGCTGGGTGGCGAACGGATTCTGCGCGAGGCCGGCCCCGGCGGGCAGGGCGATGGCGACGGCGGCGATGGCGGATCTCATGGCGGTTCCTCGGGTTCCCGGGTCGAGGGTAGCGTGCGGGGTCTGGTTCGCCGAGCGACGGGGCACGGATCCGCGTCAGGGGCAGCCGGCGGCGAATGCCGTGAGGAACGCGAGCGCATCGGAGAAGTCGAGCACGCCGAAGGGCAGGGCCAGGTCCGCCTCGTTGCAGGCCTCGCCGGCGGGCGCATCGGCTAGCCGGGCGGTCATCCGCACGCGACCGCGGTCGAAGCCCGTGCCCGCGTTCCACGCGGCCTGCACCTCGAGGCCCGGGGCCTCGGCCGTCATCGCCAGGTCGTCCCGAGGGGCGACGGGCGCGTACTCGCCCGGCGCGTCCGGAAGGGAGGTCATGCCGGCGAAGAACCCGGCCGAGGCGTTGGAGACGAGGACCGTCGCGCTGATGGACTCGTCCAGGCTCTCGATCACGAGCAGCAGCGACTGGCCCGTCGTGGAGTAGAAGAGCGACGCCGTCCCCACCTGCAAGGGCGAGACCTCGGCGGTCGGGACCACGAACGCGTCGTCGCAGTTCGCGTCCGCGCTGAGCCAGAGCTCGGCGCTCACGGCGTCGAACGTGATCCCGACGGGGAGGTCCGACACCGGGGGCGCGGAGGCGTCGAAGACCAGCGTGGCGTTGGCCGAGCCGAGGTCGCCCGGCTCGCCCGCGAACTCGCAGACGGAGACCGTGATCTCGATGAACGGGCCGCCGCCCGCGATCGCCGGGGTCGCGGGCAGCAGGACGATGGGCGCCGCGATCGACGCGGCGAGTCGGGTTCGCATCCGAGTTTCCTCCTGGCGTGTGGGGTCGATCCCACCTTAGCGGCGATGACGCGACGGACCAACGAGGAACCGGGGAGCGCGTGACACCCGAGTGACGTTCGATCGGTCAGGGGCAGCCGGCGGCGAACGCCGTGAGGAACGCGAGCACGTCGGAGAAATCAAACACGCCGACGGGCTCGGCCAGGTCCGCCGCGGCGTCGCTCGCCGCGAACGCCGTCAGGAACGCCAGCACGTCTGAGAAGTCGAGCGTGCCGAGGGGCTCGGCAAGGTCGGCGGCGTTGCAGGGCGCCGGCCCCATGGAGACGTCGAAGAGGTACGCCGCCCCCCCGCTCTCGGCCAGCTCGTCGTCCTGGCTCGCGCCGATGAGAGCCGTGCCGCCCTGAAGGTCCGCCGACCACCCGAAGACCTGGTTGGCGTGCCCGTCGCTTGGTGTGATCTTGCACAGCTCCACAGGGCTGGCCGGGTCGGACAGGTCGTAGAGGTACGCGCTGCCGCCGCCGGGGAAGAGGTCGTCGTCGGTCCGCCCTGTGATCAGGGCGGTCGCGCCCTCGAGGCTGACGTCCCAGCCGATGTCGTCGGTCGCGTTCCCGTCGCTGGTGATGATCTTGGCGGTCTCGACGGGGTTGTCGGGGTCGGAGACGTCGAAGACGTAGGCGGCGCCCGAGTCGAGGCCGTGGTCGTCGTCGAAGATGGCGCCGACGATGGCCAGGCCGCCGTCGATGGCGACGGAGAATCCGAACGTGTCGTCGGCCTCGATCTCGGAGCCCAGGAGCTTGGCCAGCTCGACGGGGTTGGCGGGGTCGGCGATGTCGAAGAGGTAGGCCGCCCCCGCGCGATGACCCCGCTCGGTCTCCCAGCGGGCGCCGATGATCGCGAGGTCGCCGTCGAGGTCTACGGAGAACCCGAACTGGTCGAGGGCCTCGCCATCGGAGGCGACGATCTTGCCCAGCTCGGCGCCGGTGGCCGTGTCGAAGATGTAGACCGCGCCCGAGAGCGCGCCGTTGTCGTCGGCGCTGGGGGCGGCGATCAGCGTCGTGCCCCCGTCGGTGACCATGGCCCGCCCGAAGTCGTCGTCGAACTCGGCGTCGCCGGGGATGATGGTCGTGATCAGCGTGGGGTTGGCCGTGTCCGTCGTGTCGAAGAGTCGGACGAGCGGGCGGTAGCCGGGGAGGGTGTCGGTGATCGTGCCGACATACGCCCGGCCGTCGCCCAGGGCCACGCCCACGACCTCCTGCTTCTGGGGCAGGTCGGATGGGAGCGGGAACTCGGCGAGCTGGGCGCGGGTCTGGATGTCGAACAGGTAGGCGGCGCCCGGGGCGTCGAAGAACGGCACGCCCGAGGCGCCGAGGATCGCCAGCCCGTCGTGCAGGGCGCAGGTGTCGCCGAGCAGCGCGTAGTCGGCCGGGGCGCCGGACTGGAGCTTGGCCAGCTCGGGGGGCGAGTCGGCGAAGGCGGCGGCGCCCAGGCAGGCGGTCAGCACGAACGGGATGCAACGCATGGGGGTCTCCTGATGCGAGAACGCCCCGCGCCCCGCCCGGATGGGCGGGGCGTGGAGCGGGGCTCTCACTCAGGGGACGTCGTCCGGGCGCCGCGCGCCCGGGCGGATCCTAGAGAATCTGGCTTACGGGCAGCCCTCCGCGAAGGTCTGCAGGAACATCAGGACGTCCGAGTAGTCCATGACGCCGTAGTCGGGCGCCATGTCGGCCATGTCGTCCGCGTTCGCGAAGGCGACCAGGAAGGCCGAGACGTCGGAGTAGTCGAGCACGTCGTAGGGCTCGGCCAGGTCCGCGTCGTTGCACCCCAGGACGGGCTCGGGCTCGCTCGTGCCCTGGAACTCGTAGGCGCCCATGTCCACGACGTAGCCGCTGAGGCCGGCGACGCCGGTGTCCACGGTGCCGGTGTCGTCCAGGACGCGGTCGTTAAGATCGATGTCGAACTCTTCGCCCTTGACGCCCTCGAGCACCGGGGTGTTGGCCGCGTCGATGCACGGCGAGTTGCCCCGGAGGCTGAGGTCGCACTCGAGGTCGTCGTCGACCTGGACGAACAGCGGGTACTCATCGATGTTGCCGCCCTGGTCATTGAAGCCGGACCCCGGGACGCCCCCCTCGATGTCGTTGTACTGGACGATCGGGTCGGCGCCGCCGTTGGGCTCCTCGGCGGGGTTGAAGATCTGGTCGGGGAAGTTGCCCCAGATGATGTTGTTGGCGATGTTGATGTCGAGGGAGCCCGAGTTGTGGGCGTAGATGCCGCCGCCGAAGGGCGGGAGGCCCCTGGCGCCCGGGCCCTGTGGCCCGTCGGTCTCGTTGCTGTAGTAGGTGCAGTTGACGACATCGACGCCGGTCCCGTCGATGTACGTGCCGCCGCCGGCGATCTCGGCGTAGTTGTCCTTGAAGACGGAGTTGATGATCTCGCCGAGGGGCATGGCGTCGCCGTTCGCGCCCCGGGGGATGTCGATGCCCCGGTAGCGGAGCGCCACGCCGCCGCCGACGCGGTCGCCGCCGTCCCAGCGGAGGTCGCTGGTGACGGCGTTCTGCTCGAAGGACGAGCGGCGGATGGAGGTGAAGCCATCGACGGCGTTGATTCCGCCTCCGGCGTCGTCGAATGCGATGTTGCGGTAGAACGAGCTGTCGAGGACGGTCGTCTGGACGCCGCGGACGCCGATGGCGCCGCCGCCGTAGTAACCCTCGGAGTAGTTGTACTCGAAGTAGCAGTGCTCGACGGAGAGGGTGCCGAGGTTGTGGCCGATGGCGCCGCCACCGACCTCGCCCTCGATGCCGCGGTCGGGGTTGTTGTTGCCGCAGTACTCGCTGTCGTTGCCGTAGAAACTGCTCTCGTAGAACATGGTGTCGCAGTCGTAGCCGAAGTAGGCGCCGCCGTCGCCGCAGGCCTCGTTGTGCTCGAAGCCGCAGTACATGAACATGGGGGAGCCGTCGCGGCTGGAGGCGGCGCCGCCGACGAGGGCGTAGTTCTCGTAGAAGTAGCAGTCGGTGACCCAGGTCTGGCGGAAGGTATTGAGGCAGAGGGCCCCGCCGAAGGTCAGGGCCTGGTTGTAGTCGAAGTCGCACTCGATGAGTTCGAGCCCGCCGAACGGGGCGACGTAGATCGCGCCGCCGCCGCCGTACTGGGAGTAGTTCTCGTAGAAGTCACAGCCGTAGAAGTTGGGGCTGCCCTGGCGCCCGACCCAGACGGCGCCGCCGTCGAGGGAGGCGAAGTTGTAGATGAACTCGCAGTCGTAGAAGTGCGAGGCGCCCTTCTCGATCCAGACGGCCCCGCCGTAGAGGTCGGCGTGCCCGCCGTAGAACAGGACGTTGTTGAACGTGGGGCTGGCGCCGTCGATGAAGGCGAGCGCGCCCATCATGATGTCCACGTACGCCCCGTCGAGGTTGACGTACTCGAGCACCGCGTCGGCGGTCTCGCCCGAGTTGAAGGTCACCAGCGGGGGCGGGAGCGTGCCACGCATCATCTCGATCTCGGGCCTGGTGATGGTCACGCAGTAGCCCTTGAACTCCGTGCCATCGTCCTTGTCGCCGTTGCAGTCGCCGCGGACGATGATGTCCTTGCCCAGGTAGTCGATCACCTCGTAGTAGGTGCCCTCCTCGATGAGGACGAGATCGCCGTCCTCGGCCGCGTTGATCGCGTCCTGGATCGTCGGGTAGCACGAGGGGACGTGGAGCGTGGTCCGCTCGATATCGACGCGGACGTCGTCGAAGAGCGTCTGGGTGGTCGTGCCGTCGGCGTGCGAGCCGAGCTTGACGGCGAGCTTGTAGCCGTCGTACGAGTTGTCCTTGACGGGGGCGGAGAGGGTGACCTCGATGAACTCGCCCGCGGCCGGGGCGACCGCGCCGCCGTCGGTGCTGCTGGCGTAGGCCAGCTCGTAGCGCGAGTCGTCCGGGGCGACGGCCTGGAGGGCGACTTGGTAGCCGCCGTACATCAGCGCGTCGTTGCGGGCGCCGACCATCACCTTGAGGGTGATCACGTCGTCCTCGCACAGCGAGACGTCCAGGATCTGCTCGGCGCAGTCCTCACCGGACAGGTTCGAGAACGCGACGTTCGACCCCTCGGGCACGGGCCCGTTGAGGATCGGCATGAACTCGGGCGGATTCAGCGGCCCGAAGGCGTCGAAGTCCGACCACGGGGCGACGCCGCCCAGTCCGAACATGCCGTCGTCGAGGACGGGCTCTTCGAAGCCGGCGTTCTCGACGACGACCTCGACGGGAGCCGCCAGGACCGGCACGGCCGCGACGGCAAAGCTGGCGAACGACGCCGCGATGGCGCCACGACTCGGGAAACTACGCATTGTGATAACCCCCTGGAGACTCTCCCCTTATCGGAACGCTCCAAGGCTAACGCCGTCCCTCGGGCCGCCGGAAGCGAATTCTGGCCTGTTCCGGGCAGAATCGGGGCGCCCCACGACGGCTGATCGGTTATCGGAACCGCGATTCCGGGCCCGCAGGGGCGTCTACGGGCAGCCGGCGCCGAAGGCGACCAGGTACTCGAGGACGTCGGAGAAGTTGAGCACGCCGAAGGGCGGGGCCAGGTCCGCGAGCGAGCAGGGTGGCGGCTCGGGCGCCTCGACGAGGCGGACGTTGTAGCTCACGCCGCCGATTGCGGCGATGGTCGAGCCGGAGCGCTGGATGCTCGCGAACGCGCCCGAGCCCGACTGGATCAGGTTGGCGAAGACCGTGTACGACGTCGGGCTGGCGACGCGGTACGCACCGGGGCTGTCGGGCAGGGACGTCATCGTCGGCGCGAACGGGCCCGCGGGCGAGAGCACCGTCAGCGAGAACGTCGCGCCGCCGACGGACAGGCGGACGGCCATGCTCCCGTTCCCCGCGCTCGAGTAGGTCAGCTCCGCGTCGTCGATCGGGCCCGAGACGCGGATCGGCGCGTCGTTCGACGCCGAGGGGTCCGTGACGGCCGGGACCGCGTACAGCACCCCGTCCACGCGGCCCGAGATCCCCTCGAACGTGACCGACTGCGGGCCGGAGGCGATGGGCGGGGCGTCGGTGTCGAAAACGACGGTGGCGGTGGCGCCGCCGAGGGTCGTGACGATCTCGCCCGGCGTCGCGGAGAGCGCGATGGTGATCTCGACGTGCTCGGCGGCGGCGGGCGTCGAGGCGAGGCAGAGCGGGGCCAACACGAGGACACGGAGACTCGGGATCGGCATGGCGGGTACCTCCTTGTACGGCGCCTGAGCATATGTCGGGCCGCCCGCCGCCCGGTAGGCTTGGCCGCGTGGAGCCGACGCGTCGCATCCTGGCTTGGGTCGTGCTGGCGGGCGCCGGCGAGGCTGTAGCCCAGATCGAGTCCGTCCGCGGGGTCGAACGCGTCGCCCGCCTGACCGGCGAGGGCGCCCTCAACGACACGAACGCGGTCTGCGTCGGCGGGACCGACCTGGGCGTGCTCGTCGAGCACGACGGCCGCGTGTGGCTGTACTTCGGCGACACCTTCAGCGGGCGCACGCCCCACGAGGGCGGGCGCTGGCGGCACAACGTCGCGGCCTGGACCGCCGACGAGACCCCTGGGGACGGCATCGCGTTCGGCGGGTGGGTCACGGGCGACGACGGGTGCGCCCGCCAGGTCGTCGTGGACCCGGCCGAGGGGCAGGTGACGCTGATCCCGACGGGCGGGGTCTCGGTCGGGGGCTCGGTGTACCTCTGGTGCATGAGCGTGCGGCACTGGGGGGCGCCGGGCGAGTGGGACCTGAACCATGCGCGGCTGTACCGGTCCGACGACGGGCGGGCGTTCGAGCCCGTGGAGGGGACGACGCGCGACGGCGGGACCCCCTTCGGCATGGTCGGGGCGGCCCTGGGCTCGTGGGGCGATCCCGGCGATACCTATCTGTACCTGCTGGGCACGCCCGGCGGGCGCCTCGGCGGGGTGAGCGTCGCGCGGGTCGAGGCGTCGCGGGTCGAGGACCTGGACGCGTACGAGTACTTCGCGGGCGCCGACGACGGGGGCGGGCCAACCTGGGGCGGCGACGAGTCGGACGCGGTCCGTGTGATCCCCCCCACCGCCGGCGAGCTGTCCGTGTTCTACGCGCCCGACGCGGACCGGTGGTGCGTGCTGCTGTTCAACCACGCGGACGCGCGGATCGAGCTGCGCGAGGCCGAGCGGCCGTGGGGCCCGTGGTCGGCGCCGATGACGGTCGCGACGGCGGAGGAGTACCAGGGCCTGTACGGCTCGTACACCTGCCCGCGGTATGTGCTGGACGGCGGGCGGACGATCTACTTCACGATGTCGCTCTGGGAGCCGTACGACGTCTACTGGATGCGTGCCGAGGTCGGGCTGGCGGGCGACGACGGCTAGGGGCAGTCGGCGCCGAAGGCGGTGAGAAACGCCAGCGCGTCGTCGAAGTTCAATAGGTCGAACGGCTCGGCCAGGTCGGCGATGTTGCAGCCGCCCGACCCTGTGGGCGGCTCGATCGCGCGCACGACGATCGAGAGTGTCCCGTCCCTGAACCCGGGGTCGTCCCCGAACCCGTGCCAACGCACGGTCTGCCCCAGCACGTCCGAGATGGTGAACCGGACATCCACCAGCGTGTCCGCCCGGTACGCCGCCGGATCATCGGGGAGGCTCGCGATGCCCTCCCATGCCGCACTCGCAACGCCGAGGAGTTCGACCTCCAGGGTGTACGTCTCGGTCGCGATCACGTTCGGGCGGAGGAGCTGCACATCGAGCACGACCCGACCCGGGAACGAGTAGGCGAGGGTGGCCGACCCACTCACGCTGGGATCCCCGAGAACGAGAGCGCCGGACAGGTCCACGAATGGGTTTGCCGCGCCGAATTCAGCGGGCGGGCTGATGTTGAGTTCAGCCTCGACCGCATCGATGGACAAGCCGAGCGGATCGGGATCGAACGGCGCGCCTGCATCGAACACGAGCCGCGCGTGGGTCAACGCCTCCTCCCCTGGCGTGTCCGTGCTGACGGCGGTGACGACGATCTCGATGTACGGGCCCTCGCCCGCGGAGGCCGAGGTGGCGAGCAGAAACGCGGCGGCGGCCGGCACGTGTCTCACGGCGTTCCCCTCACGAGGCATGGTCCGAAGCGCAGTCTACAGCTTCCTCCCACCCCGACCAACGTCCCGATCCGAGACCTCTACGGGCACCCGGCCCCGAACAGGCCCAGGAACGCGACGACATCGGAGAAGTCCCACTGGCCAAACGGCTCGGCTAGGTCCGCGGCCGCGTCCATCGCGCCGAACGCGCCCAGGAACGCGACGACGTCAGAGAAATCAAGCTGGCCGAAGGGCTCGGCCAGGTCGGCGCCGTTGCAGCCGTTGGCGACGCAGATGGTTGTTGCGCGGACGGCGAACGCGCCCTGGATCGGGACGTCCGGGCCGTCCATGCGCGTGAAGTACCCGGACGAGGCCAGGTCCGTCTCCGGGATGTCGTCGTCGTAGAAGAACCACGAGCGGTCCGGGCGCCCGTCGGGGTCGAAGCGGGCGGGCGACGGGTAGTCGGGGAAGCCGCCCGGGTAGGTCAGCTCGGCCAGGTGACCGACGGCGACGAAGAACCCGCCCGAGACCTCCACGCCCGGGACCGCGTGCGTGTTGAAGTCGAAGCCGAGGTTGGCGGCGGTGACCGTCGCGTTGTACAGCGGGACGGCGTTGGTCGGGTCCGCGTCGTCGTCGGGGTCGTCGAAGACCCAGACGTGGACCTGGTTCCCCGCGGACATGGAGCCCATGCCGAAGGAGACGAGCGTGACCAGCTCGGAGGGCTCGTTCGTGAAGTAGTAGTTGCCCCAGAGCATGTCGATGTCGCCGAACTCCTCGAAGGACGAGGGCGGGCCGAGGGTGACGTTGGAGACGCCGTCGTCCTCGCGGTACTCGGTCTCGACGTCGGCGACGGCGGGGGCCGCGAGCAGGGCGACCGCGAGCGGGGTGATCGCGAGCGGGGCGGGAAGGCGGCGTGTCATGGGTCTCTCCTTGGGGTCCGGCGCCAGCGTAGCAGGCGCCGCGCCGGATCCGAAGGGCCGGGCGCCGCGACCGGGGCGTGCGAAGGCGCTCAAGGCGCTCATCCCGGGCGTGGGTGGGGTTGAGCGCCTTCGCGGGTGGGCGTCTACGGGCAGCCGGCGGCGAAGGCGCTGAGGAACGCGAGCGCGTCGTCGAAGTTGAGCACGCCGAAGGGCGCGGCCAGGTCCGCGATCGAGCAGCCGGGCGCCGGCTCCTCGGGCCGCTCGACCACGCGGGCGCGGACGGAGACCGAGCCGTTGGAGAACCCGCCCGCGGGCGTCCAGCTGGCGGCGACGTTGGCCTGCGAGGAGGCCATGTGGCAGGTGACGCGGTCGGCGCCGAGGAAGTCCTCGGGGTCGTCGGGCAGGGACTCGAGCAGGTCGGGGAAGGCGTCGCCGACGCGGATGCCGACCATCGCGTCCACGAAGCCGTGCCCGCTGGAGACCAGTCCGGTGGCGTTGATGGTGATCTCGCCGGCGGGCGGGTTGTAGGAGAGGGCGGCGGACGAGAGGGCGCTGACGCCGACGATGGTGGTCCAGTACTGCTCGAGGAACGGGTCGTCGTCGGGCGCGACGGTCAGCTCGCCCTCGACGGAGAAGAAGTACGGCTGGTCGCCCGCGAAGCCGTCGGGGGCGGCGCCGGCGTCGAAGACGAGGCGGAGCATCGCCCGCGCGCCCTCGGGGTTGGCGTCGAAGGCGTGGGCGTGGATGGTGATCTCGATGAACGGGCCGTCGCCGGCGAGGGCGGGGCCGGTCAGCGGCGTCGTCGCCGCGATGGCCGCGGCGGTCAGGGGACGGATCATGCGTGCTCGCTCCGGGTCGTTGGGGTCGTGGACCGGGAGCGTACCGGAGCGGCGCTCGCCAGTGAATCCCCCTCTAGGGGCAGCCGGCGCCGAACTGCGTGAGGAACTCGACGATGTCGGAGAAGTCCCAGACGCCCGCGGGCGGGGCGAGGTCGGCGGCGCCTTCCATCGCGGCGAAGGCCGTCAGGAACTCCAGCACGTCGGAGAAGTCAAGCGTGCCGTAGGGCTCGGCCAGGTCGGCGGGCGTGCACCCGCCGGCCGGGGGCGGGCAGGTGTTGAGCAGGACGATGGCGCGGTTGCTGCCGGGGGCGGCGGTGGCGGCGTCGATCGCGCCGTCGCCATTCAGGTCCGCGGCGACGACCGAGGCGTTGTTGGGCCCGCTCGCGAAGTCGCGCTGTGGCTGGAGCGTGCCGTCGCCGTTGCCCACGAGGAGGTTGACCGCGCCGCCGGCCGAATCGGCGATGACGACGTCGGCGTCGCCGTCGCCCGTGAAGTCCGCGATGGCGACGCCCCCGGGGACGATGGAGACGGGGGTGGTGGAGGCGACGGACAGGGCGCCCGCGCCGTTGTTCAGCAGGACGACGGCGGCCGAGGGGAGCCCCCCCACCACGACCGCGTCGGGCGCGCCGTCGCCGTTGAGATCACCGGTCGCGACGTCGAAGGCGAACGTGCCGACGGGGATGACGGGCTGGGGCGAGAGCGCGTCGCCCGCGCCGCCGAGCAGGACCCACAGCTCAGTGTCGCCGGCCGAGGCGACGATGAAGTCGGGGTCGCCATCGGCGTTGAGGTCGGCGGTGTCGATCGCGGTGGTGCTGGCGCCGGGCATGAGGGTGAGCTGCGGCGGGCCGAGCGCGCCGGCCCCGTCGCCGAGCATGTGGCGGACCTGGTTGCCGTTGGCGACCACGACGATGTCCGTGTTCCCGTCCTGGTTCAGGTCGGCGGCGACGAGGTCGTCCTGGAAGGAGAACCCGCCCGCGTCGTAGCGCGTGGACGGGC
Organism: Phycisphaerales bacterium; assembly: GCA_041987545.1. Lineage (GTDB taxonomy): Bacteria > Planctomycetota > Phycisphaerae > Phycisphaerales > UBA1924 > JAJRXR01. Next base: position 442,529 of record JBHIWH010000002.1, read on the forward strand.
CGAAGCCGCCCACGCCGTCGCCGAGCAGGACGGCGACGCGGTTGTCCGAGCCCAGGGCCGCGACGGCGTCGAGGTCCCCGTCGTTGTCGAGGTCGGTCAGGACGACGGCCTCGACGAGCCACTGGGCGTCGTAATCGGTGGCGGCGCCGAAGACGCCGGACCCGTCGTTGAGCAGGACGGTGACCGCCCGCTGGTCGTCGTTGGCGATGGCGAGGTCCATGTCGCCGTCGTGGTCGAGGTCGCCGGCGGTGATGCCGACGGGGTTGGAGCCGGTGATGTACGGCGCCGCGGGGGCGAACAGCGCGTCCGGGTCGCACTGGGCCAGCAGGGTGGGTCCGGCAAGGGCGATCGGGCCGGCGAGGGCGAGCAGGCGGGCGGCCTGGTGTGGCGTGGGCATCGCGGTCCTCCGGGTGTGTGGGGCTGGGCCGCGATCAGTACGAGATCGGGGCCCGGCGCGGTCCACGATGACCCGGAGGGGCCGTCCTACGGGCAGCCGGCCCCGAAGGCGGTGAGGAAGGCAACGACGTCGGAGAAATCCCACTGGCCGATGGGGGGCGCGAAGTCGGCCTCGGGCAGCTCGGCCGTGAAGGCGCCGAGGAAGAAGATCACGTCGGTGAAGTCCAGCGAGCCGAGGGGCGGCGCGAGGTCCGCCGGGCACGGCGGCGCCGGGTACTCGATGAAATAGCCGCGGACGTCACCTCCGTCCAGGCGGAAGTCCAGCCACTCGGCGGGCCCGGTCCCCCACGTCTTCAGGAAGTCCGCGTCCCCGCCCGAGTTGTTCGGTTCGCCCGCGTGCCAGTTGGTGAAGTCCCACTCCTCGCCGGTGATCCACCGCCAGCCGCCTGTCGGCTCCGCGTAGTCGGGCGCGCTCGTGTCCTGGTATCCGCCGAGCCAGCGTTCCCCGGCCTCGTTGCCGGGAGAGAACTGGTCGGCGATGAACTGCTGCTCCGGCTCGGATGTGATCACCAGGAGATGGCCGTTCACGCCCCCAAACACGGAGGCGGCGGCGGCGTCGCGCGCGGCCAACCAGTCGATGCCCGGCGCGTCCACCAGCTCGTAGAAGTGACCGTTGCCGCCCTCGGTTACGGGCCACTCCACGGGCTGCGCCAGCACCGGCGCCCCGGCGGAGACCACGAGGAGCGTGCACCACACGAGACGACGCACGCTCTGTCTGCTGGCACAGCTCATCACGGGCAGCCCGCGCCGAAGGCGGTGAGGAAGGCCAGCACGTCGGAGAAGTCGAAGAGGCCGACCGGCGGCGCGAGGTCGGCGTCGGCGTCCATCGCGGCGAACGCGGTCAGGAACGCGAGCACGTCGGAGAAATCGAGCGTGCCGTCCTCGACGAGGTCCGCGGCGCACAGCGGCTCGAGGAACAGGGCGTCGAGGCCGTAGCCGTGGCGCGCGGGGTTCGCGAGCGGGTTGGAGCCGGTGATCTGCACGAGCACGTCGTTGGGGCCGGCCTGGAGGTCGAACTCGCCGAGGGGCGTCAAGCCGGTGTTGAGCACGATGCCGGCATACAAGTCGATCGGGGGCGAAGGCTGGCCGTTGATGGTGTGCGTGACGATGCCGAAGTCTAGGGCGGCGGTGAACGAGGCGTAGACGCGGTAGCGGCCGGCCGCCGGGGCGGTGATCGTGCTGGCCAGCGTGTCGCCCGGCGCGCCGTCGATCCAGAGGACTTGCTCGTCCCCGCTCCAGAGCCCGAGGAAGATCGACATGTCCTGGGTGAACGCGACGCCGCCCGTGGTGGCGATCGGCAGACCCTCGCCCTCGATGGGCGCCATCGTCCGGTCGCTGACGCCCTCGCCCGGGCTCCGCCCGGTGCGCAGCAGCAGCGCCTGGCGCATCGTCCCGGCCTGCGAGGCGACGACCTCGCCGACGGGGTGGTAGTAGGACATGATGTTGGCCCGCGGCAGCGGGAACTCGTCGCCGTCGAGGATGATCGAGGGCAGGAGGCACTGGGTCCCGAACGTATCGACGAACGGGTCGGTCAGCGTCTGGTCGCGGCCGTCGCCGTCGAAGACCCCGGGCTCGCGGTCGTTGATGACGTAGAACGCCTCGGCGTTGGCGACGGAGCCGAAGATGGCGCGGAAGGTGTGGGGCAGGCCGAGGTAATGGCCGACCTCGTGCGCGAACAGGCCGATGTTCTGCTCGCCGCAGACGACGGTGAAGTCGAACGCGGGCATGGCGATGAAGTCGTAGTCGGTCCAGGAGAAGCCGGCGCCGGTGGGCGTGGTCGGGTTCGTCCCCCATCGGAAGAAGACGGTCATGCGGTCGGGGGTCTGGGCGGCGATCACGTCGCCCAGGGCGCGCTGGGCGTCCCAGTCCGGGTTCGCGATGCCGGTCAGGGTGTTGATCAGCGTGCTGTTGAGCTGCTCGAAGTCCCCAGAGCCGGGCGAGGGGTCGAACTCGAGCGTGATGGCGGCGTTCTCCAGACACACGTTCGCCCGGTCCACCCAGTCGCGGACCTGCTCGGGCGTGATGGGCGTCAGGCGCCCGCCGTCGTCGTCGGCGACGAAGACCGCGCGGACGCGCACGCTCAGCTCGGGCAGCGCGTTGGGCGGCACGGGCCAGTCGACCCCCCCACCACGCGCCGGGGCGTCGTGCACGTGCCCGCCCGCGGGCGCCGCGGGCAATCGCGTGACGACGTTCGGCATCGAGTGGGCGCCCAGGTCGCACCCGCGGATGGACTTGGCCGCGTCGGCGTGCGTCTGGGCCCAGTCCGCGGGCTCGCCCGGCTGGGCCATGGCGGCGCCGACGAGCGAGTGCACGAGGATCCAGGCGACGGCTGTGGGCGCGGCGTTCATCGGTGCACGCTACGGGCCCCCGGCCGCCGCGGTTGCGGGCGAGGCCCCGATCCGCGGGCGACTCCCGCGGGCGACGCCGGCGCCAACGCGCTCAAGGTGGCCAACCCGGGCGGAGGGTGGGCCGGGCTTGTTCCCGGCCTGTGCGCACACGACCCACCCGCCCCGCCGCGGGTACGCTCCCCCCATGCTCAGCATCGACTACGCCAACTGCATGTCCGAACGCGTCGGGTACCACGGCCTCGACCCCGACCGCATCGCCCCGGGCTCCGAGTCCGCGGCCGCCGCCAAGAGCATCACCGACACGCTCGCCAAGACTCGCGGCACGGGCTGGGAACGCTGGCGCGAGCTCTGGAACGAGCCCATGCGCGCCGCGCACGTCGGGGGCGTGCAGAAGCTCGTCAAGGAACGCTCCGGCAGGTTCGAGAACCTCGTCGTCCTCGGCATCGGCGGCTCGGCCCTGGGCAACATCGCCCTGCAGAGCGCCCTCAACCCGCCCACGTGGAACCTGCTGCCGTCCAAGAAGCGCGGCGGCCCCCGCCTGTTCGTCATCGACAACGTGGACCCGTCCAACTTCCGCGCGGTCATGGACCTCTGCCCGCCGAAGGAGACGCTGTACAACGTCATCAGCAAGTCGGGCGAGACGGCGGAGACCGCCGCCCAGTTCATGATCGTCCGCGACATGCTCGCCAAAGAAGTCGGCAGGAAGGCGCCCGACCACGTCGTCGCCATCACCGACCCCGAGAAGGGGACGATGCGGACCATCTGCGACGAGGCCGGCTACGCGACCCTGCCCGTGCCCGAGGGCGTCGGCGGGCGGTTCAGCGTCCTCAGCCCCGTCGGCCTGTTCTCCGCCGCCATGTGCGGCGTGGATATAGAAGGTCTGCTGGACGGGGCCAGGGCCATGGACGAGCGGTGCTCCAGCCCCGACCTGGCCAGGAACCCGGCGGCGATGCTGGCCACGCTGCTGTGCGACCTGGCGGCCCGGAAGGGCAAGACCAACCACGTGATGATGCCGTACGCCAACGGCTTGTACCTGATGGCCGACTGGTACCGCCAGCTCTGGGCCGAGAGCCTGGGCAAGAAGGAGAGCGTGGACGGCGAGACGGTCTACGCCGGCTTCACCCCCATCAAGGCCCTCGGCGCCACCGACCAGCACTCCCAGGTCCAGCTGTATCGAGAAGGCCCCAACGACAAGGTCTTCATGTTCCTCGAGGTCGAGGACTTCGGGCAGGACGTGACCATCCCCGCCGGCCTGGGCGTGGAGAACCTGAAGTACCTGGAGGGCGCCTCGATGACGAAGCTGTTGAGCGCCGAGAAGCGGGCGACCGAGTACGCCCTGGTCGAGAGCCAGCGGCCGAACATGACGATCCGCTTCCCGAGGATCGACGCGAACCACGTCGGCGAGTTCATCGCGCTCTGGGAGATCGCGACGGCCTACGCCGGCCACATGCTCGGCGTGGACGCCTACGACCAGCCGGCCGTCGAGACGGGCAAGAAGGCCACCTTCGGCCTGATGGGCCGCGCGAAGTTCGAGGGGTGGAAGACGAGGGTGGAGGAGGGGCTGGGGGGGACGGGGTTTGTGACGGGGTAAGGGCCGCCCCATCGTCTGAACCGAGACGGACCGGGTGGGCATGAAGATCCTGCATCAGTCGGCGCTGGCCGATCGCGTTGTGCGGACCGCCGCCTAGGGACGCCGGTGTTGATCTGGTACGCTGGCGCCGGTTCCGGCTCCGGCGCGGAGGACCACGGGGATGCCCGAGCGGCTCGCGAACAGCGTGGGGACCGTCTTGCTCTTGCTCGGCGCGGCGCCCGCCGCTGGCGGGGATCTGCTCAGGCCGACCGACCCGCTCGTCCCGCCCCCGGGGGGCGACATGAGAGGCGTCGCGATCGCCGACGTCAACGCCGACTCTCGCCCCGACATCGTCGTCGTCCTCGAGTACGACGACGGGGACGGGCGTGTCCAGGTCTGGCTCGGGAGGGGCGACGGGACGTTCTTCAGCAACCTCACGTACCCGGTGGGTGACCGCCCGACCGCCGTCGGCGTCGCGGACTTCAACGCCGACGGCGCCCCCGACATCGTGACCGCGAACGGGGATCTCGACCTCTCCTTCCTGCCCGGCCTCGGCGACGGGTCCTTCCCGACCCACACGCGGATCAGGCTGGACTATCACCAGCGAGCACTCGCGATCGCAGACTTCAACAACGACGGCGCCCCCGACGTCGGGCTGTCGCAGCTCTCGGGCGACCAGGTCATGCTCCTGATCAACGTGGGCGGCCAGCTCGTCCCGCAGCCGCCGATCGCGTCGTTCAACAACCCCGGGGACATCATCGCGGCAGACTTCGACGCCGACTCCCGGATCGACCTCGCGGTCGTCAACAGATTCGACGATGAGATTGTCACCCTGCTCGGGGCCGGCGATGGGTCGTTCGCCCCGCCGATCTCGACGCCCATCGGCAACACCCCGTCCTCGTTGAGCGGCATGGCCTCGACCGATGTTGACATGGACGGGCTCAGCGATCTGCTCGTGGCGGACGGTTCGGCGGACGAGGTCGCGATCCTCGTCTCCGACGGGGCGGGGTCGTTCGTCGAGGTGGGCGTGCTGCCGGGGACACCGGACGCGCTCCGCTGGCTGGCCGCCGAGGACTTCGACCGTGATGGGGTCCCAGACGTCATCGTGGGCGGGTTCGAGACCCACGTCTACCTGGGTTCCGGCGACGGCGGGTTCACGCAGACCGGCCAGCCCGTCGAGAGCGGCGGCCCGATGGCCATCGGCGACCTTGACCTCGACGGGGACCCGGACCTCGTGTTCGCGCGGGCCCGCGCCGCGACCGTCCTCCTCAACACCACGTTCGAGCGGTGCTCGCCGGCCGACCTCGCCGAGCCCGACGGCGAGCTCGACTTCTCCGACGTGCTCGAGTTCCTCACCGCCTTCGCGTCGATGTCGCCCCGGGCCGACCTCGCCGTCCCGTTCGGGCAACTCGACTTCATCGACGCGCTCGTGTTCCTGAGCGAGTTCGGCGCCGGCTGCCCATAATGTCCGGAGCGGCCCGCGCATCTCGAAAAATGCGCCGAGTCGTGGGCCCTTCCCGCTAGACTCCCCCGGCCCCTTGTGACCTGTAAGGAGTCCGACCATGACAGTTCCGTTCCGCGCTGCGTTCGCGGCGATCGCCGTGTCCGCGTCCGTTGCCGCCGCCCAGCCGTTCCTTGAGTTCACCGTCATGACCGAGGGCGAGATGTTCGGGCTGCGGCACGAGGCGTGCGCCAGCTTCGTCGTGGACGCGAGCGACCCGGCCCAGACGATCATCCCCTCCACGCTGGCCGGGCACTCGCCCTCGTTCGAGTCGGGACCGGTCGTGGCGCCGCTGAACTTCTCCAGCAGCCAGTTCGGGTTGGACGGCGGCGAGCTGACAATCCAGTACTCGGGCGCCTCGCCCGGATCCAGTACCAGCGTGTTCATGAGGCTCCAGGGCGGCCCGCCCACCGACCCCGACGGCTCGATCCCCGACGACCCCGCCGCGTACTCGACATGGTCACAGGGGACCTGCACGGCCAACTCTCTGGGCGTGAACCTCTTCATAATCTGGAACACCGTCGGCGGGTTCGACCTGGGCGATGATGGACGCTTCTTCGTCAGTGTCCGCGAGGTCCCCGACCCCAACCCGCCGATGCCGGATGGGTGCAGCGAGGCGGACCTCGCCGAGCCGTACGGCGTGCTCGATTTCTCCGACGTCGTCGCGTTCCTCAGCGCCTTCAGCGTCGGCTGCCCCTAGCTCCAGCGTGTCCAGTGTGGGCCCCCCTCGGGGTGTCGCTGGGCGCGTTGCCCCGTTCACGCCGCATGCGCCGCGTCCAGCGCGCACTCGCACGCCTGCTGGCGTGCTTGGTCCGCGCGCCTCCACGCCCACGGCGTCGCCCCGCCCCCCCTCCTTCCGGCTGACCCGCCCAGCCGCCGCTTGGCACGCCGCAGCGTTGACTCGCTGACCCCGTCCTCGCGAGCGCGGCGCGTCAGCTCCTTGCTCGCCACCGGCCCGTCGGGGTTGTGACGGGCGAAGTTGAGACCACATGCTCCAGCCTGTTCGCCCGCCGGTAGACTCGGGCTAGGGAGGCCTCATGGGCGCTGGCGCACGGGCACTCTGGCTGATGGTCGCCGTCCTCGGCGTCACGCCGGGCGTGACGCCCGCGGCCGCGGGGCCGGTCACGTTCTACGTGCTGAGCAACCACAGCGACGAGCTGGGCCGCTTCGACCTGGGCACGATGCAGGCCGAGGCGTTGGGGCCGCACGGCCTGACCGGCGCCGTCGGCACGCTCGCCCTCGACGCCCACGGGCGGCTGTTCACCAACGAGACGTTCAGCAACACCGTCTACCGCCTCGACACGCAGACGGGCGCGCCGACCCTGGCCTACGCGCTCGACGTCCCGCCCCAGACCGGCTACCTCTGGGGGACGGCCGTCCGCCCAGACGGGATGCACCTGCACACCCGCTCACGCTTCGGCGACACGCCCGCGATCTACGTCGTCGACCCCGTGACGGGCCAGGAGGTCGAGCCGCTCGTCCCCATCGCCGAGACCGTCCTCGCCGGCTCGCCCCGCAACATCCTGCTCCGGTCGGACGGGAACATCGTCGCGCTCGACGGCATCGGGGATCAGCTCGTCGTCATCGACGCGCACACCGGCCAGGACTCGCTCCTCCGCGCCTGGGACCCGGACGACGAGCTCCGCGGCATGACCTCGTTCGGCTCGCGCTCGTTCCTGCTCACCCAGGGACGATTCAATGGCCCCGTCCGCCTCCACGAGCTGGACCCGTTCACGGGCGACACCGCCGTCATCGGCGAGATCACCCTGCCCGACGGCGGCGCGTCGTTCAACAACCTCTGGGGCCTGGCGGCGATCCCGGCGCCGGGCACGCTCTGCGTCCTGGGCATGGGCGCCGCCCTGGCCGCGCGAAGACGCCGCCGCGAGCGCACGCGGGGCGAACCTGCGCAACACACCCCCCGCCCGGCGTGATCACCTTGAGCGCCTCGGCCCCGCCCTGCGCGTGCATTGAGTCGCCCCCGGCCGCGTGTTACGCTGACCGTTGATCGCGGGGCGCGAGCGTTGATCGCCCACCCGCACCGCAGATCGGAGGGCCGATCGATGACTCCCTCGGGTTCCCGACGACTCGCCGCGGCGCTCGGCCTCACGCTCGCGGGCGCCGCGATCGCGGGCGGGCCCGTCCCCGCCTCCATCGTGCTCAGGCAGGGCGATGTCGTCCTCGACGACCGGGTCGTCGTCTCGGTGAACACCCCGTTCACCAACGGGGACGGCGCCGTGGGTTTCGTCGTGGGCTTCGAGGACGCGCGGACCGGGATCTGGTACGACGACCGGGTCGTCTTCTTTTCCGAGGACGCGCCGGTCGAGCTGCTCGCCAACGCCGAGGGCACGATGGGCGTCAGCGACGCCGGCGACTGGATCTACAGCCCCGAGTGCGGGGGCGACGACTGCGTGTTCGGCTTCGGAGGCGTGATCGCCGCCGAGGACTCGCAGGCCCCCGACTCCCCGCCCGGGTTCGAGACCATGTTCCACGACCGCCCGCGCATGACCGACGGCGGCGCCGCCTACTGGATGTCCGGGCTCGACAACGGCGTGGGCGGGTTTGTCACGGCGACCTACGTGGTCTACCGCCGCGCCCAGGACGGCACGATCACGATCGTGCTCCGAGAGGGCGACGAGATCGGCAACACGACCATCGAGCGGATCCTGCCCGATTACGCGGTCTCCGGCAACGATGCGCACACGATGTTCATCTTCGAGAAGCCGGGCAGCGTCTCGGAGGAGACCGGGCATCTCATGGTGGACGGGGTCGTCGTCGCCAAGGAGGGCAGTTCCACGGGCCGGGGCGACAGCTGGCGTCTCTTCGAGGCATGCTCCATCAACGACTCGGGGGACTACGTCTTCTCGGGACGCACGGACCGGCCCACGCCGTCCGGCCAGTTCATCGCCTACAACGGCGACATCGTCCTCCGCGCCGGCGTTCCCACCACCGGGCCCGTCACCGCCAACTTCGCCCTCGACGCGATCTCCCTCAACAACCTCGGCCAGGTCGCCTTCATCTGGGACCTCGAGGACCCCGGCGGCGACGTCGAGACCCTCTTCTACGCCTCCGACGCCGGCGATATCCCCGGCACGCTCGTCTCGCTCCTCTCGGTCGGGCAGGGCATCGACACCGACGGCGACAACGCCGCCGACTGGTTCGTCGCGGACTTCAGGGCCAGCCTCGCCCTCGGCCCGGGCCTGGATCTGGCCGAGGACGGGAACGTCTATCTCGAGGTCGGCCTCGACGCCCCCGACGGCTCGACGACCAACATCGACGCGATCATCCGCCTCGAGCTGCCCGCCGCCTGCTCGCCCGCCGACCTCGCCGAGCCCTTCGGCCAGCTGGACTTCTCCGACGTCGTCGCGTTCCTGACCGCCTTCGGCGCGATGGCGCCCGGGTCCGACCTCGCCGTGCCGTACGGCGCTTGGGACTTCTCCGACGTCGTCCGGTTCCTGACACTGTTCGCCGACGGATGCCCGTAGGCGGGCGCGCGGGCGGCTGCTAGGCTGGGTCCCCTGCGAGGAGGGGCGATGCGCAAGACACCGCTGATCGTGCCGGTCGCCCTGGGCGTCGCGGCGGGTTCCGGGCTCGGGCAGACCTACACCGCCGACCAGTTCGCGATCGGTGACCTCGTCGGCTCCCGCTTCCGCCTCATGGAGCTCGAGGTCTCAACCCTGTGCGAGCACTGGAACGGCGGCGCCTGCACCACCACCGAGTCCGAGTTCGCGACGAGCTTCCGACTGCTCGCCTACGCCGACGTCGTCGACGGCGAGCCGACCAACGCGGTGGCCCTGCCCGGGCCCGAGACCCCGGGGCCCGGCGAGTTCGGCGGCACGCCGGTCATCATGAGCGACGCCGACGGCTTCATCAACTTCGGCAATCACCCCGGGCGCGGGTGCGAGCGAGAACATTTCATCGGCGGGATCACCGAGGTCCCGGGCGTGTTCACCGTCGGCGACAGCGGCCCCGACCCACGCGCGGGCGCGTGGGAGGGATGCTGGGACGACGGCGAGGCCTGGGCCGGCACGGTCACCCGCACGATCACGATCCAGGGCTTCGAGCTGCTCGAGGGCCACCCGACCCTCGGGGACGTGCAGGCCCTCCGCATCGACGCGGCCGACGCGCGCACCAAGGACTCCCTGACGACCACGCGACGCGCCCCGGAGACCTGGGACATCTCGCTGTGGATCGTCGAGGGCTACGGCCTCGCACGCATCGTCTCGCACGAGTTCGAGGAGGGGTACTTCGACTGGCACGACGACGGCGCCTCGCCCGCCTACGACGTAGACACGGTCACGAGCCAGTGGTTCGTCCGCCTGTGCCTTGCCGACCTCGCCGAGCCGTTCGGCACGGTGAACTTCTCCGACGTCCTCGCCTTCCTCACCGCCTTCGGGGGTCAGGACCTCGCCGTCGACGTCGCGCCCCCGTTCGGCGTGCTCGACTTCTCCGACGTCCTCGTCTTCCTCACCGCCTTCGGCGACGGCTGCCAGTAGGCGGGCGCACAAAAAAACCCGTTGCACACGCGAACTCGGCGGCGGTACCCTCGCGGGCAGCGCTCTGGACGGGGAGGGATCGCGTGATACAGACTCGGACCTGGTGTTGTGCCTTGGCGGGCCTGTGCGCGGGCGCGGGCACGGCGGCCGCGGGCGTGCCCGACGGCTACATGTACCTCGGCTTCGTCCGGAGCCCGGGCGGGTTCGCCGAGTTCTTCTCGATCACCGAGGTGGGCGTGCCGGGCGCCGTCCGCGTCATCGTCACCTCGCCCGGCGGCGTGTCGGAAGACCTGCCCTTCGACGAGAACGACGACCGCTTCCGACTGGAGCGGGGCGCGATCGGCATGGGCCCGCTGCTCGCCGGCACGGGCACGGCGGGCCCGCCCGACAACTCTCTCTGGACCGTCGAGGTCGAGTTCGAGAACGGCGCCTCCAGCACCTACGAGTTCAACGCGTACTTCCAGGACCTGGTCCCCGGCCTCCCCCTGCCGCCGCTCATCACCTTCCCCGGCGACGGCGACGTGCTCATCGGGTCGCCCGACGAGATCGGCTGGGTCGAGCTGGACCCGACGCCCGGCGTGCTGGAAGTGATCGCGAACATCTCGGAGCTGGACATGCCCGGGGGCCAGACGGGCTCGGCCGTCTTCGTGTGCTCGATGCTCGAGGGCTGCTTCTCGCTGAACCCGGACAGCATCGCCGAGACGATCGAGGTGGGCCCGCTGTTCATCCCGCCGGGGTTCTACGAGGCGCTCGTGGAGTACATCCGCGTGCCGCTGGTCGAGCCGCACAGCTCGCTGATCACACCGATGCGTCACGTCGACGGCGCCCTGATCGACTGGGGCGTGCCCTTCGACGTCCCGGACGGGAGCTTCCCGGACAACACGGCGATCGTGGTCTACCAGTCGGTGAGCTTCACGCAGTTCGAGGTGCTGCTCAAGGTGGGTTCATGCAGCGAGGCAGACCTCGCCAAGCCCTACAACGTGCTCGACTTCTCCGACGTGCTCGCCTTCCTGACCGCGTTCGCGGGCATGGACCCGGCCGCCGACCTGGCAGAGCCCTTCGGCTCCTTCGACTTCTCCGACGTCATCGCCTTCCTCACCGCCTTCGGGGCCGGCTGCCCGTAGCCAACACGCTCAAGACCACCCCCATCCGGCTTGATGGCCTTGAGCGCCTTCGCCCCGCCCCTTCCCTCGGCGGCCGCCCGCTCCGCTCCGCGGGGGCGATCGGCTAGGGCTTTGCCGCGCCGTTCTCGCGTCTCCTTCCGGGGGACCGATCCCGGGCCATCCGGGGGCCGCCGCCACGCCCGCCCCGAGGGAGACCGCCATGCCGTCACGCCGTCTGTTCGTGCTGCCCGTGCTCGCCATCGGCGCCGCCGCCACCGCCCAGCCCTGCGGCAACCAGCCCTTCGCCGGTCTGTGGGAGCTGCCCGCGGGCGGCGCCGCGTCGGTCCTCGCCTTCGGCGACATCGACGGCGACGGCGACAACGACATGGTCTACCGCATCGGCGACAACCCCACCTCCATCGTCGCCCGCTTCAACCAGGGCGGGGGCGACTTCGGCGGAGAGGTCACACTCGCGGTCGAGGACACCAGCGGCGGCAACAACGCCGCCTCCGACATCGAGCTGGGCGACATGGACAACGACGGCGACCTCGACATCGTCGCCGGCCTCGCCAACAGCCCCTCCGTGCTCGTTCTGCTCAACGACGGCGAGGGCGATTTCCCCTTCAGCGCCTCCTTCGGCGCCGCCGGCGTCCGAGACCTCGAGCTGGGCGACCTCGACAACGACGGCGACCTCGACGTCGCCACCGCCGTCGGCTTCAACGAGATCGTCGTCTACGAGAACCTCGTCGAAGGCAAGCTCGACCCCATCGGCGACACCTACACCCTCGGCTCAGGCGCCTCCTCCCTCGAGCTGGCCGACGTCGACGACGACGGCGACCTCGACATCGTCTTCCCCGGGACCAACCCCGCGGCCCTCGTCGTCCGACTCAACTCCGGCAACGGGCGATTCCCCTTCTCCGCCCAGACCCCCGAGGACCAGTTCATGGGCGAGCTGGCCGTCGCGGACCTCGACGGCGACGGCGACACCGACGCCGCCGTGCTCAAGCCGCTCGACAACCTCGTCACGATCTACCACAACAACGGCGCGGGCGTGATGGTCGAGGGCCCGTCCTTTCCGGTCATCGGAGACCTGGACTACATCCAGGCCGTGGACCTCGACGACGACGACGACCCCGACCTGGCCATCGCCGGCTTCAACGGCGACCGCGTCCACCCGCTCTACAACAACGGCGGCGCGTTCGACCAGCTCAACCCCGTCCTCATCGCCTCCAGCATCTCCAGCCTCGCCTCGGCCGACATCGACGGCGACGACGTGCCCGACCTGGGCACGTCCCACGGCGGGACGCAGGTGGTCACGCTCATGCTCGGCACGGGCACGGGCGAGCTCCCATTCGACCTCACGCAGGACACCGACGCCGCCCCCGAGGCCGTCGCCATCGGCGACCTCAACAACAACGGCGTCAACGACGTCGTCGTCGTCAACCGCACCACCGGCGCCGCCGACGTCTTCCTCGGCATCCCCCCCTTCACCCTCATCCCCGTCGCCGGCCCGGCCCTCCCCGGCGCCGACGCACGCGACGCCGACCTGGCCGACCTGGACAACGACGGGAACCTCGACCTCGTCGTCACGCTCAACCCCAACGAGGTCAGCGTCTTCCTCGGCGACGGCGCCGGGGGCTTCTCGCCGCCCGACCGCTACCCCGGCATCACCGGCGCCCGCAACGCCACCATCGCCGACATCGACAACGACAACGACCCCGACATCATCGTCGCCTGCTTCAGCGCCAACCGCGTCTGCATCCTCGAGAACACCGGCCTGTTCAGCGCCGTCTTCACGCAGACCTTCCTCGAGGGCGCCGACGCCCAGCCGGTCAGCGTCGCCGTGGGCGACGTCACCGGCAACGGGCAGCCCGACATCCTCACCGCCAACCAGGGCGGGGGCTCGATGACCCTCTTCGCCAACCAGGGCGGGGGCGTGTTCATCACCGTCGTCCCCACCCTCGTCGGCGGGAGCCCGCGCGACATCGCCACGGGCGACCTCGATCAGGACGGCGACCTCGACGCCGTCGTCGCCCTCGCCACCGGCGGCGCCGGCTTCGGCGGGATCGCCCTCATGCTCAACAACGGCTCGGGCGTCTTCTCCGAGCGCGTCCCCCTCCCCGCCGGCATGGCGCCCGAGTCCGTCGAGCTGGGCGACGTGGACGGCGACTCGCTCCTCGACATCGTCGTCGCCAACGCCACCTCGGGCGACACCACGCTCTACCGAAGCCTCGGCGCCGGCGCGTTCGCCCCCAGGCGACAGCTCCGGGGCGCCGCCGACGCGACCGACCTGGCCCTGGGGAATCTCGGCTCCGACGACGACCTCGACATCATCGTCGCCTCCGGGACCGACGACCTGATCGCCATCGTCCCGAACCACTGCGCCCCGGTCGGCGACCCGTGCCCGGCCGACCTCTCCGCGCCCCAGGGCGTGCTCGACTTCTCCGACGTGCTCGCCTTCCTCACCGCCTTCGCGAGCGGGGACCCGGCCGCCGACCTCTCCGCGCCCGCCGGCGTCTTCGACTTCTCCGACGTGCTCGCCTTCCTCACCGCCTTCGGCGCCGGCTGCCCGTAGCCGGCACGCCCGGCACGCCCCCTCCGGCCGGGCCACCTCGAGCACGTTGGATCGGCGGCGTCCATTCCGTAGACTGCCGCGTCCACCCAGACCGAGGAGAGAACATGACGCGTGCACTGCCGCTGCTCACCGTTGCGCTCGCCGCCGCGAGCGCTCTCGCCCAGCCCGTCGCGACCAACCTCGTCACCAACGGCGACGCCGAGACGGGCGACACCTCCGGCTGGGTCTCCACCGGCATCGATGCGGTCCCCGCACTGCTCGGTTCCGCCGGCTTTGGAAGCTTTACCTTCACCGCGGGCGAGGGCCCCGCGCTCGACCAGCGGCTCACCCAGGACATCGCCATCACCACTCTCGCCTCGGCCATCGACGCCGGCCTGGCCCAGGCCGACTTCTCCCTCGTCATCCAGTCCCGCTCGGGCGGGGGGACCATCGACACCGGCTCAGCGATCCTCGAGTTCCGCACCGCGCTCGGCTCGCTGCTCGACTCCAACTCCTTCACCGACCCGCCCGTCCCGACCACCACCTGGGACCTCTACGGCGTGGTCCGCCCCGTCCCCGCCGAGACCCGCATCATCCGCGTCATCCTCGACGCCGACCGCGTCGGGGGCGCCTCGACCGACTGCTACTTCGACGCGATCACGCTCCGCATCATCGGCTGCAACGCCGCCGACCTGGCCGAGCCCCTGGGCCAGCTCGACTTCTCCGACGTCATCGCGTTCCTCTCCGCCTTCGGCGCGATGGACGCCGCGGCTGACCTCGCCGAGCCCACGGGACAGTGGGACTTCTCCGACGTCATCGCCTTCCTCACCGCCTTCGGCGCCGGCTGCCCGTAACGGGCCTTGGCCGCCCGACCGCCCGCCGGTATGCTGGCGCCTCGTTACGCCTCAAGGGGGAGATCCGTGCGCATCATCCGAGACCTCGTCGCGGCCGTCTCCGCCCTTGCTCTCTCGCCCGTGTCGCCCGCCGCGGCCGGCGATTTCGTCTCCGTCTCCTTCGAAGCGGGGCTGGTCGAGCTGTCGGTCAGCGTCACGCCCTTCGGCGGCTCCACGGTCTCGGACACGACGACCGTCCCGATCTTCAGCAACGGCGCCAGCGACGACATCACGCTCGGCGCGGGCGACGCCGGGGGGGACGTCTTCTTCGACCTCTCCGTCAACGACAACTTCGAAGAGGCCGTCCTGTTCCTGATCGCCGGCTTCAACGCCGGCCAGTCCGACTTCGGCGCCACGGTCACCTGCCGCGCCCGCACCCTCGAGCCCATCGTCTTCCGCCTCACCCAGGAGCTGCAGTTCGACGTCGATACCTTCAACGGCGACTTCACCCTCACCCCAGTCTCCGGCATGATCATGGGCAACGTCATCTGCCCCGGGACCTACTCCATCGAGTTCGACGAGTCGCTCCTCCTCGACCCCGACGAACAGTTCGCAGACTTCAACGCCGAGCTGTTCGTGTACCTCCAGGACTCCCTGGAGCCCGAGGTCCGGTTCACCGGCGCCGGCGACGTCAACGTCACGGGCCAGTCCTTCGACGACGAGGGCAACGAGGACAACGCGTTCTCCCCGGTCACGATCGAATCCAACCTCTTCTCCGGCGGGGGCGGCACCAGCTCCGGGCCCGTCGCGGGCATGGCCCAGATGACCGGCGAGATCTCCGGCCAGGGCGCCGGTTCGTACAACCTCACCATCACCGCCGACGCCGAGGCCTCACAACCCGTCGGCTACCAGGGCTCGTGCTTCATCGGCGCCCTCGGAGACGGCGTCATCCTCGAGCTGTCAAAGCCCAAGTCCTTCAACGTCGTCAACGCCAGGGGCGGCTCGGTCTCCATCACCCCCACCACCGGGTCCATCGACGGCAACGTGCTCTCGCCCGGACGCTACAGCGTCTCGTTCAACTGCTCGGCCTCCATCGCCCCGGGCGAAGCGGGCCAGACTCAGATGCTTGACTGGACGCTCCAGCTCTTCGAGCCCGGGTGCAGCGCGGCCGACCTCGCGCCGCCCTCGGGCGTGCTCGACTTCTCCGACGTCGTCGCGTTCCTGACCGCCTTCGCGGGCGCCGACGACCTGGCCGACCTCGCCCCGCCCACGGGCCAGTGGGACTTCTCCGACGTCGTCGCGTACCTGGGCCTGTTCGCCGCCGGCTGCCCGTAGCCCCGACCCGACCGATCGATCCCACGCCGGGGGGCTTGGTCGCGGGGTGGCCTCCGCGTACGCTGGCCCGCGCATTTCGCCGGAGGAGCGACCACCATGCGTGCGCTGCCCCTGATCGTTGTCGCCCTGGCCGCCGGCGCCTGCCACGCCCAGCTCGCCGACCCCGGGTTCGAGACCTCCACCCCCCTCGACGGCTTCCCCGACGCCTACGGCGTCTGGGGCGGCGACGCCAACTCCATCTCCTCGGGCGAGAACGGCATCAACCCCCTCACCGGCTCGGGCATGCTCCGCATGGACAGCACCTCGCCGAGCTGCGCCATCGAGGGCGGCTCCGTCGGCGCCGTCTATCAACTCGTGCCCATCCCCGAGGGCTACGGCGCCGGCGACCTTGTCGATGCACGCGTCTGGTACAACCGCGTGGACGACGCGAACACCGACTCGCTGTTCTCGCTCCTCGTCGCCGCCTACGACGGCACGCCCGACCAGTTCTCCACCGGCTGCGAGACCGTCCGCCCCTCCATCGATTCGCTCTCCGTGTTCGACGAGGCGGATCTCTCGCCAAACAGCTGGAGCCTCATCCTCGTCGAGTTCCAGATTCCCGAGGGCGCCACCTACGTCGCCATCGGGCTCTCCGTGCACGAGAACTTCGACCCCGACGACACCCCGCCATTCGACGGCCACTTCTTCGACTGCGCCGAGCTCACGTTCGAGCACCCGGGCTGCTCGATCGCCGACCTCGCCGACCCCCGGGGCGTGCTCGATTTCTCCGACGCGCTCGCCTTCCTGACCGCGTTCGCCGACTTCGACCCCGACGCCGACCTCGCCGAGCCGGTCGGCGTGCTGAACTTCGACGACGCGCTCGCGTTCCTCACCGCGTTCGCCGAGGGCTGCCCCTGACGCGAGAGCCGCGTGGCGGCCGATCGCGCATCGGAACACCGTTCAAACGTGAACGAGGCAAAGCCGATGCCATCGCATCGCGCCGCGTCATAACCCCGAAGAAGCCGCGTTCTCTCGTTGTTTGGTCCCCCGCGCGCCGCCCTGTCTCGGCGTTGTACTTGGGGCCTGCGCTCATCCTCGGGTACACTGGTTCGACGACGATCGAGCCGAAAGGGGAAGCGATGCTCGGGTCCACGACGAAGAGACTGACCGCCTCCGCCCTCGCCGCGGCGTGCGCGCCCGCACTCGCCCAGCCCGCGCCGGTCTTCCCGGCCCGGTCGTTCCCCGCGGGCCAAGACCCCCAGTCGATCCTCGCCGCCGACTTCAACGGCGACGGCATCGACGATCTGGCGGTCGGCGCGCGCGTCGATACCTTCAGTGTCGGCGAGGTCTTCGTGATGCTGGGAGATGGCGCGGGCGGGTTCGCCGACCCGGTCGCGTACCCGGCCGGCGCGTCCGTGCGCTCGCTCGCGTGCGCGGACCTCAACGCCGACGGCTCGCTCGATCTGGTCGCGGTCAACACGAACAGCGACGACGTCTCCGTGCTGCTCGGCGCCGGCGACGGCACCTTCGCGGCGCTCCCCCCCTTCCCCGCGGGCGACCAGCCCCGGTCCGCCGCGCTGGCCGACCTGAACGGCGACGGCGTGCTCGACCTCGCCCTCGCCAACCGCGCCGAGGACACGGTCTCCATCTTCCTCGGATCGGGCGACGGCTCGTTCGGGCCCCGAACGACCCACGGCTCGATGAACAACCCGGTGTCGCTGGCGGCGGCCGACCTCGACGGCGACGGGTTCATCGACCTCGCCGTCACCAGCGTCGGCGGGGGCGTCATCGTCCTCGAGGGCGACGGCGTCGGGGCGTTTGCGGCCCAGACGTCGTACCTCGCCGGCCAGTCGTTCCACGCCATCGTCTCCGCCGACTTCGACGCCGACGGCACGCCGGACCTCGCCGCCGCCGACGAGATCACGAGCACCGTCCAGATCTTCCAGGGCGCCGGGGACGGCTCGTTCACGCCTCTCCAGACCAGGCCCTCGTTCATGATCACCTCGCTCGCCGTCGCGGACCTCAACGCCGACGGCGTGCCGGACCTCGTCGCCGGCTCGGAGAGCTCGGCCACCACGAACAGCCTGCGCGTCATGCTGGGGCGGGGCGACGGCACGTTCGACCCCGCGCTCCCCTACTCCACCGGCTCGCGGCCCGAGGCGGTCGCCGCGCTCGATGTCGATTCCGACGGCGATCTGGACCTGGTCAGCACCAGGCGACTGGGCAGGCGGGTCGGCGTCATCCTGAACC
Source organism: Phycisphaerales bacterium (assembly GCA_041987545.1). Classification (GTDB taxonomy): domain Bacteria; phylum Planctomycetota; class Phycisphaerae; order Phycisphaerales; family UBA1924; genus JAJRXR01. The sequence goes on from JBHIWH010000002.1 coordinate 460,951, forward strand.
GGGGCGACGGCACCTTCGACTCGTATGTGAACGGGGCGCCGCTGGCCAGCCGCCCGTTCGCCGCCGCGGTCGCCGACCTCGACGGCGACGGGGACGAGGACCTGGCCATCGCGCTCGGCGGCGGGACCGCCGGGGATGTGGACGTGGTCCGCGTCCTGACACGCAACGGCGCTGGCGTGTACACGCAGAGCATCCACCTGGTCGGGGGCCAGCCCCTCGGCATCGTCATCGCCGACCTGAACGGCGACGACGAGCTCGACATCGTCACCGTCAACACCGACGAGCCGAGCCAGGACCTCTCCGTCCTTCTCGCCGACGGCGCGGGCTCATACCTCCCCGAGACGGGCGTCCCCGTGGGGCCCACGCTGCTCGCGATCGCCTCGGCGGACTTCAACGAGGACGGCGCCCCCGACCTGGCCGTCACGCGGCGCCGCTCCGGAGACGTCGTCGTGCTCCTGGGCGCCGGCGACGGCACGTTCCTCCCGGGCTCGCCCTTCAACGTCGGCGACGACCCCACCGCCGTCGTCGCCCTCGACCTCACCGGCGACACCCACGCGGACCTCGCCGTGGTCAACAACTCAGGCCTAACCGTCACGCTGCTCCGGGGCCTGGGCGACGGCACGTTCCTCCCCGCCGAGTCCCACCTCGTGGGTCTCGCGCCCAGGGACCTCGTCGCGTCGGACCTCAACGCCGACGGCGCCCCGGACCTGGCCGTCGCCAACGAGGGCGATCACACCGTCTCGATCCTGCTCAACCCGGGCGACGGCGCGTTCCTGCCGCAGGCCGTCTACGCCACGGGCGCCGACCCCGTCTCCATCGCCGCCCACGATCTCAACGCCGACGGCGTCATCGACCTCGTGCTCGCCACCCCCGATGATGGCGCCCCACCGCCCAACGACATGAACCTGACCGACGGCGAAGACGTCACCGTGCTCTACGGCGTCGGGGACGGCTCGTTCCACCCACACCACGAGCACACCGTCGCCCGCACGCCGATGGAGGTCGTGATCACCGACTACGACCTCGACGGCGACCCCGACATCGCCGTCGCCAACACCTGGGGCCCGACCCTCACGATCCTGCCCAACCGCACGCACGACCCGTGCTCCCTCGCCGACCGCGCGGCGCCCCTGGGCGTGCTGGACTTCTCCGACGTCGCCGCGTTCCTCTCCGCGTTCGCGTCGTTGGGCATCGCCGCTGACTTCGCCACACCCTTCGGTGTGTGGGACATCTCTGACGTGAGCGCGTTCCTGTCCGCGTTCGCCGAGGGCTGCCCCTGATCCCGAGGCCGGGCCCGCGTCGCCCGAAGCGTTCCGGCCAGCCAACAAGAACGCCCCCCGGCTCGCGGGCCGAGGGGCGCGTCGAGATTGTGATGTGGACGCGCGTTACGGGCAGCCCGCCCCGAACAGCGTCAGGAACGAGATCACGTCGGAGAAGTCCAGCGAGCCGTAGGGCTCGGCCAGATCCACCGCCGAGCACCCGGGCGAGGGCGCGTCCCCACCGCTCTCGCGCGTGGTCAGCGCCGACAGCCCGTCGTTGCCCGTGTCACCCAGGTCCAGGCAGACCGCGGTGCCGCGGTTGACGATCAGCAGGTGACCCTCGACGACGCTGGCCGGGCCCGGGATCGCGTACAGGTGCCCCTCCGGGCTGAACTCCATCGTGGACATCCCCTCGAAGAGGTAGTCGCCGTCGAGGGTGAAGTCGGCGACCCACTCGGACGTGCCGTCGAGCGTCCATCGGTAGAGCTTGGGGAACGCGCCCGGCCCGGTCGAGCCGTAGAGGTACTCGCCGTCCCACGCCAGACCGGTGATGTCCGCCCCGGTGTTCATCTGGCCGATCATGGCGATGACGCCGGTGTCCAGGTCGACCGTGCCGAGGTACGAGTCGAAGTTGGAGTTCTCGACCGTCATCGCGACGTACATCACGCCGTCCACGTACTCCATCGCCGTCACGATGTCCAGGAAGTGCAGCGGGAACGTCATCGTGACCGAGCCGAGCAGCTCGCCCGTCGCCGGGTCGATCGTGCGCAGCTGGTCGTTGGAGGCGCCCGAGTCGGCGCCGTAGATCACGCCCTCGGCGTACTCGATCTCCACCAGCTCGTTCACCCCGGCCACGGCCCCCGGGCTCACCAGGGCGTAGCCCGGCGTGCCCGCGTCCAGCGAGACCAGCGCGTTGTCGGCCGGCGCCGACGTGTCCCAGGCGAAGACCGTGCCCTGCCCCAGGGCCGCCCCGGAGCCGATCGAGAGAGCCGCCGCAGCGGCGATGGTCGTGCGTGTCATCCGGAAGTCCCCTTCGCGTCCCTTGGATTCGTCTTCACAGGCGCCCCACGCGGGGCCCCGCCTGAAAGGGCGCAGTCCGCGGCCGAGGCCCGCCAGAACTTTCTCATTTGGCCAGGAATGGCCAGATTCCCCGCGGCCACCAGGGTCTCCCTCTCAATCGGGGGTGGATCCTCCGTCACGTCCCCTGGTAGTCTGAGAGCGATCGGCGCCCGGCTCGCCCTGCGGCGGGCTTATGAGCACGAGGCGCCCGAGCCACGACACCCTGACGACCCCTCAGGGGCGGGAGACCAACAGCATGAATCATCGTTCCCTCATCCTCGGCATCGCCTGCGCCGCCGTCGGCGCGTCCACCGCGAGCGCCCAGCTCGCCGCCCTCGACACCGACACCCGCGTCGACGTCGAGCCCCGCGGCTTCTCCTCCGGGCCCGACGTCCTCTACCAGAACCTCACTTCCATCAACACGTTCGGCCCGGTCGGCGGCACCATGGCCTACATCGCCGACAGCTACACCTGCAACGTCGGCGACGCCGGACTCCTCTTCGGCGGCGGCAACGGCACCCCTGTCCTCGTCTGGAACATCCACCGTTACCACGACGGCCGCCTCGAGCAGCTCGGCATGTCCTGGGCCAAGCACGCCTGCTGCGCCATCCAGGGCTCCGGCTGCGGCCTGCCCTGCTCCGGCGGCGGCGGCCTCGGCTCCGGCTGCCGCGACATCTACTCCGCCGGCTGGAACTCCAGCCAGGGCAGCCTCGGCCCCCGATCGGCCATCAACGCCTGGACCGGCAACGTCCCGGGCATCGAGGGCGTCGGCGGCTCCACCATCGCCGGCCGCACCCAGGTCGCCCAGTCCGACCTCCTCCAGGAGGGCTCCGGCGCCGTCTACTACATGGAAGGCGTCTACGTCGGCTCCGACGACGCGCCGGCCGGCAACTCCTACAACAACGCCTCCTACAAGCGCGTCACCATTAACGAGGCCAACTTCGGCATGTCACCCACCGGCGCGATGGTCGAGGGCGAGCCCGCCATCTACGCCTGGCAGGACAACGACGCGAGCGTCTCCATCACCCCCGTCGATGTCCCCGGCGAGGGCCGCTTCTTCTTCGCCGCCAAGGTCTCCGACAACGGCGACGGCACCAACCGCTACGAGTACGCCATCTACAACCTCAACTCGCACCGCTCGGGCGGCTCCTTCTCCGTGCCCGTCCCGGCCGGCGTGGTCGTCTCCAACGCCGGCTTCCACGACGTGGACTACCACTCGGGCGAGCCGTACGACAACACGGACTGGAACATCTCGACCGACGGCGGCGCCGTCACCTGGTCCAGCCCCCAGACCCACGCCCAGAACGCCGACTCCAACGCCATCCGCTGGGGCACCATGTACAACTTCTGGTTCGACGCGACCGGCGACGTCTCCGACGCCGACGCCGACATGGGCCTGTTCCGCCCCGGCGCGCCCGACTCGATCAGCGTCAACCTGCCCGCCCCGGGCCTGTCGGGCTGCAACGCCGCCGACCTCGCCGAGCCCCTCGGGCAGCTCGACTTCTCCGACATCAGCGCGTTCCTGACCGCGTTCTCCAACTCCCAGCCGGAGGCCGACCTGGCCGTCCCGTTCGGCCAGTGGGACTTCTCCGACATCACCGCCTTCCTCAACGCGTTCTCCGGCGGCTGCCCGTAAGCCCGCTCGAACGCTCGTGAACCACACCGAGAACCGGGCCACCCAGGCCCGGTTCTCTTTTTTTTTTGCCGTGCGCCCCCGTAGGACCCCGCCCCGCGATTCTCGCTGTCAATGGTGAGGGGTCACCCCGGAGGACAGCATGAGCACCCGCCGACTGATCGCATTCGCCCTCACGCCGCTGGCACTCGTGTCGGTCCCCGCGCCCGCACAGCCCTGCGCCGCGACCGACCTCTTCCCGGCCCACACGGACCACGGTCGATTCCTCAACACGCTCCAGGCGTTCGCAGCGGACGTCAACGGCGACGGGTTCGCCGACATCCTCGCCTGCGACTCCGCCGACTGGTCGCTCGAGGTCTACCTCAACGACGGCGCGGGCGGGTTCGGCGTCGCCCCGGCCGGCGCCTACGACACCGCCCCGACCGCCACATTCCTCGTCGTCGCGGACTTCAACGAGGACGGCATCCACGACGTCGTGACCTACGGCGGCGCGGCGCTCGAACTCGGGTTCATGCCGGGCCTGGGCGGCGGCGCGTTCGGCGCGGCCGTCCCCTTCGACGCCGGCTCCACCTCCGCCGCCCGCGAGATCATCACCGCCGACTTCAACCAGGACGGCCACCTCGACCTGGCCGTCGCCTCGGGCCGCAACTCGCTCACCGTCCTCACCGGCACGGGCGCCGGTACGTTCTCGTCGCCCACCGACTGGCCCCTGGGCTTCCCCTTCCCGGTCGCCCACGGCGTCCGCGCCACCGACCTCAACGCCGACAACGACCCCGACCTCGTCGTCGCGGGCTCCAACGGTGGGATCGACACCGTCGTCGTCCTGCTCGGGGGGCCGGGCGCGACCTTCGCCCCGGGCATGCACACCGACGCCCCGATCTCCCTCCAGGGCGTCGCCGTCGGCGACCTCAACAACGACGGTCTGCCCGACGTCGTCAGCGTCGGGATTCTCGGCGACGTCGGTGTCAGCCTCGGGCTGGGCGGGGCCGCCCTCGCCGCGACCGTCGAGCACCCGACCACGCTCGCCCCGCGCGACGTGCACATCGCCGACGTCAACAACGACGGCAACGCCGACGTGCTCATCGGCGCCGACTCGATCTCGAGCGCCGCGGTCCTGCTCGGCGCCGGCGACGGCACGCTCTCGGCCGAGACGCTCATCCCCACCGCCCTCCGCCCGCTCTACATCACCCTCGCCGACCTGAACAACGACAGCACGCTCGACCTGATCACGGCCAACGCGCAGTCCACCGATTTCTCCGTGCTGCTCAACGCGTGCCCCGCCACCCCCGCCGGGTGCAACGACGCGGACCTCGCGCCCCCGTTCGGCACGCTCGACTTCTCCGACGTGCTCGAGTTCCTGACCGCGTTCGCCTCGATGGACCCCGCCGCCGACCTGGCGCCGCCCCCGGGCGTCTGGGACTTCTCCGACGTGCTGGCGTTCCTCGCCGCGTTCGGCGCCGGCTGCCCCTAGCCGCCGCAGCGACCGCCAGCGCGGAACGGAGAGAGCCGTCCCCCGGGGCCCGGCCTCGTTTTTGGCCATTTTCGCCACCGGCACTCCACCGGCCATCCCCGGCTTCCAACCGGGCGGGGCTTCGGATACGGTGACGTGGAACGGAGAGAGTGTCCATCTCAGGGGAGCCATCATGATCCGTACGCCGTCGCTGTCCGCGTCCGCCGCCGCCGTTCTGCTCGCGCTCGCGCCCGCCGCGTACGCCGCGCCGCCCATCGACGTCCCCATCCAGAACGCCGGCTTCGAGGACCCCGTCCTCACCGACGGCACGTTCGGCCTCGGCGGCGTCGCCCCCTGGTCGGACTTCGACGCCTTCGGGCCCATCAACCCCCCCGCGTTCATCCTCACCGGGCCCGTCCCCGAGGGCGAGAACGTCGCGTTCTCCAATCTCGACGGCGACACCGCCGAGCAGATCCTCGACCTCGAGATCTGCGACGGGGACCAGCTCACGCTCAGCGTGTTCGTCGGCGCCCGCACCGACGACCTCGTGTTCGGCGGGTACATCGTCGGCCTCGAGGCCGTCGCCGACGACGACACCCGCACCGAGATCGCTACCGTCACCAGCAACGACGTCGGCGCCCTCGTCCCGCCCGCGGGCGGGTTCCTCGAGGTCACCGTCGCCTACACCGTCGATGGCGACGAGTTCGTCGGCGACCGCGTCGCGATCAAGCTCGGCTCGTTCTCCACGCAGCCCGGGCAGCAGACCTTCTTCGACGATGTCCGACTCACCGTCCAGACCAACTCCATCCAGGTGCCGGACTGCGTCCCGACCATCCAGGAGGCGCTCGAGCTCGCCGAGGACGGCGACGAGATCGTCCTCCAGCCCGGCTACTACTGGGGCCCCGTCGACTTCGGCGGCAAGAACGTCACCATCCGCTCCATCGACCCGGACGACGAGGAGGTCGTGAACCAGACGAGGATCACGTCCGTCCTCGTCCGCGGCGGCGAGCCCATCGAGCCCGTCGAGCCGCTCGTCAGCTTCACCTCGGGCGAGGGCCCCGGCGCGGGCCTCCTGGGCGTCTCCCTCGAGAACCCGTTCGACGTCGTCGCCGGCGGGAACATCTTCATCTCCGGCGCCAGCCCCACTATCGACAGGTGTCAAATCTACAGCGGGCACGCCGACACGTTCGGCGGCGGCGCCTACGTCGAGAACGGGGCCCCCACATTCGACGGGTGCCTCTTCGCAGAGCACCACGCCGGGCTCGGGGGCGGCGCGCTCTACCTGGGCGCCGGCTCCGACGCCGAGGTGTTTGACTGCGAGTTCTTCTACGCCATCGCCGATTTCGGCTCGGGTGGCGCGATCCACATCGCCGCCGACGCCGACGCGCTGATCGACGGCTGCGACTTCGGGCTCAACGGGGCCGAGCTGTTCGGGGGCAGCATCTACGTCGATTCGCGCGGTGACGTCCAGATCGTTGACTGCGAGTTCCTCGGCAAGATCGGCGCCTACCTCGGCGGCGCCATCTTCAGCTTCCAGTCCTCTCCCCTCGTCTCGGGATGCGAGATCTCCCACGCGGGAGCGAACGAGGGCGGCGGCATGTTCGCCTACGGCGGCTCGCCGACCGTCGTCGGCTGCGAGTTCTACAACTGCGAGGCCTTCTCCGGCGATCTGCTCGCCGAGTCGGGCGACGCCCCCGAGGGCGCCCGCGGCATCATGGGCGTCGAGGGCGGCGGCGGCTACGCCCAGCACACGGGCCAGGCCACGATCACCGGCTGCCTCTTCGAGGCCAACACCGCCGGCCGCGGCGCCGGCCTCGCCTCCCGCGGCGCCGACATCGCCGTCACCAACTGCCAGTTCATCGAGAACTACGCCGCGTACTCCCCCGGCGAGGGCGGCGGCCTCAACGCCGCCGGCGGATCCATCCGCCTCGAACGGTCCTCCTTCCTCAACAACCACGCCAGCAACTACGCCGGCGGCGCCTACATCGACGTCTACGGCGAGGGCGGGCGCGGCGACAACAAGAAGGAGCCCTCTGAGCCCCTCGGCGACATCATCAACTGCGTCTTCGACCACAACGCCGCCGCCGACGGCGCCGGCGGCATGCTCGTCCGCGGCACCGGCGTCAACATCGCCAACTGCACCTTCTCCGGCAACGACGTCTACAACGCCTTCGACGGCGGCCGGACCACCCTCTCGGGCGGCGGCGTGTACGTCTCCAGCGACCCCGGCGACCTCGACTTTGCCATCTTCAACTGCATCCTCTGGGGCAACACCCCCGACCAGATCTTCGCCGACAACTTCTTCGGGCCCGTCACCCTCGCCAACTCGAACATCCAGGACGGGGTCCCCCTGGGCCTGGACGACGCCGGCGGCAACATCTTCACCTACCCCCGCTTCGTGGACGTCAACGGCCTCGACAACGACCCCACCACCGCGTTCGACAACGACCTGAGCCTCGCCATGAACTCGCCCTGCATCGACGCGGGCGACACCCCGAGCCTGCTCGCGATCGACGTCTCGGGGATCGACGTCTGGGCCGCGCCCCGCGTGGTGGACGACATCGGCGTCGCGGACACGGGCATCGCCGACGGCGGCGGCCTGACCGTGGACATGGGCGCCTACGAGTTCCAGGGCGCTAGCGACCCCAGGTGCAGCCCCGCCGACCTCGTCGCCCCCTTCGGCGAGCTCAACTTCTCCGACGTCCTCGAGTTCCTCGACGCCTTCGCGAACAAGGGCGTGGACGCCGACCTCTCCGAGGAGTACGGCATCCTCGACTTCTCCGACGTCCTCGTCTACATCACGCTCTTCGGCGAGGGCTGCGAGAAGCCGTAACCCGGCAGACCCCACTCCTCTCGAGGCCGCGCCCCGTGCGCGGCCTCCTTTATGCGTGCCCTCTGTCTTTGCGCGGCGCCCCGCAGATACACTGCGCCCGACCCGAGGAGACAAGCGATGAACCGTCCGATCGTCCCCGTGCTCGCGCTCGCGGCCCTCGCCGGGCCCGTCCACGCCCAGTGGCTCGAATGCTCAGCATCGATGATCGCCCACCCCGCTGATCTGGCGCTCCCACCCGTGCCGGGCGACCTCACCGGCGTCTCGGGCGACCGCGTCGGTGTCACCGCCTCGTTCGTGTTCAGCACGGACTCGCCACCCATCGCGGTCACCGGCCACTTCGTCGCCTTCGCTGTCGCCGATTTCAACGCCTGTGTCACGGATCTGGGGGCAAACCCCGACCCATCGCGCACGCTCGACCCCTCGAACGCAAATGCGCTGATTCTCTACTACTTTGAGAACGACGTGCTCACCTTCAGCATCTCGAACTCCGACGACAGCTTCAGCCTGAGCATCACGCGCCCCTCCGGCCCGTTCTCGGCCTCGATGACCTCGCTGCCGCTCCTCCCCAGCCAGTACAGCTTCGACGGCCGCCCGGACGACGAGGTCGTCGCCACGTTCCAGGGCCCCCTCATGCCCGCCGCCGCCGACGCCCGCTGGTCCCCCACGGATCAGTACGGCCTCGGCGAGACCGTCGCGTACATGCTGGGCCACACCGACGCGCCAGAGCCCGACCCCTGCTCGCCCGCCGACCTGGCCACCCCCTTCGGCGTCCTGAACTTCAGCGACGCCCTCGCCTTCCTCACCGCGTTCGGCGCGGGCTGCGAGAAGCCCTGACCCGGCAGACTCCACCCCTCTCGAGGCCGTGCCCAGGGCGCGGCCTCCTTTTCTTTGTGCACCACCCGCGCGACGTCCGGCGCCCCACCAGTACACTGCGCAAAACGTGAGGAGGCAAGCGATGAAGCGTGCAGTTGTCCCCGTGCTCGCGCTCGCGGCACTCGCCGAGGCCGCCCACGCGCAGTGGCTCGAGCTCTCGGCCTCGATGATCGCCCAGCAGTTCGCGACGTTCGTCCCCCCCGAGCCGGGCGACTTCCCCGGCATCGCCGGCGACCGATTCGCCGTCACCGCGACGATCCTCTTCGACGCCGGCGCCCCGCCCGTCTCGGCCGACAAGAACTTCGTCGTCTTCGACGTCGAGCACTTCCGCGCCGACGTCCTGGCCCTCAAGGCGCCGGGCGAGCCCCGGTTCACGCTCACACCGGACAACGCGGCCGCGTCCATCGTCTACGTCGTCCGCGACGACACTCTCCTGTTCAGCATTCTGGAGGCAGAACGCACGTTCCGCCTCACGATCGAACGCCCGGCTGGCTCGTTCAGTGGCGCCATGACATCGCTCCCCGACGCCCCGGCCGATTACGCCTTCGATGGCACGGACAACGACGAGGTCAGCGCCACCTACATGCGCGTCTCGACCGCCGAGTCCGTCGAGGCGGTCTGGAACCCGGACGACCTCTACGAGCGGGGCGAGACTGTCGCGTACATGGTGCGCCAGGCCAGCCCCCGAGACCCCGAGCCGTGCTCGGCGGTCGACCTGGCGACCCCGTTCGGCGTGCTGAACTTCAGCGATGTCCTGGCATTCCTCGCCGCGTTCGGCGCAGGCTGCCCGTAGGCCCCCCGCGCATGACTGATCCGATCAACATCGCCGACAAGCTTGCCCGCATCCGCGAGCACTGGAGCCCGCGCCTGCTGGCCAGCCTCAACGGCCAGGACGTCAAGCTCGCCAAGATCCGGGGCGAGTTCGTCTGGCACGCCCACGACGACGCCGACGAGCTGTTTCTCGTGCTCGAGGGCTCGTTCACGATGGAGTACCGCGACCGCTCGGTCGAGGTCCGCGAGGGCGAGATCGTGGTCGTGCCGCGGGGCGTTGAGCACCGCCCGGTCGCCGAGCGCGAGTGCTCGATCCTGCTCTTCGAGCCCGCGGGCGTGGTCAACACGGGGAACTCGCCCCGCTCGGGCCTGACGCGGGACTCGATCGAGCCGGTCTGAGCGGGCCGCCTAGAACGCGAACAGCGCGTCGAGCACCCGCGTGATGATGCCCTTCTTGGCCGACTCGGCGACCTGGCCCTCGTTCTTGCGGACCACGTTCAGGTTCGCCAGCTGGCTGGAGCGGACCGTGTTCTGCACGCTCACGTCCTCGGGCCGGGCCAGCCCGGACAGGACGAGCGTCTGCTCCTCCTCGTCGGTCTTGATGAACGTCTTGGCCTCGACGAGCAGCGTCCCGTTGGGCTTGACCTCGATCACGCGGGCCGCGATCCGGGCGCTGAACCGGTCCTCTCGCGAGTAGTCCCCCTCGCCCTTGAACTCACGGTCGGCCGACACGTTCACCAGCTCCAGATCGCTCAGCCGCCCCTGCGCCAGGCGGAGCTCGAGCAGCTGGAGCGGATCGATCAGCGCGTTGATCGACGCGCTCGTGTCGTACTCCTTGCTCGTGTCCAGGCTCTGGCTCGACTCCTGGCGGCTCGACTCGTCCACGATGATCGTGATGATGTCGTGCTTGGCGAACTTCCGCGGCTCGGGCGGATCGAACTGGAACATGCTCTTGGACCGCAGATCCGCCTGCGGGTCCGGGGACCCCGCCTCGTCCACGTGCGCCCGGACCGGACGCTGGAACAGGCTCTGCGCCGACGCCGACGAAAGCGGCGCGACCATCGCGAGCGAGACGCCGATCATGACCAGCCGTGGGTTCATCGTCCGACTCCGTTCCGCGTTTGTCTCACCGGGCCCGCGTGACGCGGACGCCCCCGGCGCCCGCCGCCTCGTCCACGCCGCCGGGCGAGCCCGCCGCCGCCGCCCCCTCCTCCAGCACGCCCGGCTCCGACGCCTCGCCCCGAACGACCGCCCGCCCGGGCGCGTCCACGCGCGCCTCGAGCCGGCGCTTCGAGCCGAGCACCTCGAGCCGGATCCGGTCGCCCACACGCCCGTCCTCGAGCGCCCGGGCCTTGGTCTTCAGGATCACCGGGCCCGAGAGGTAGTGCACCATCACCTGCTCGCCCCGCCTCACGACGATCGGCGGCGTGACATCCGACGCGGTCAGCACCTGCCCCGGCTCCAGCCGCGACCGGGCCTCGGCGCCCACGCTCTCGCCGAGCGTCGCCGGGGAGACGTCGGGCGTCAGCCAGCGCGACTCGACGACCAGCGACTCGGCCTCGATCGCCGACCGTCGCTCGATCGGCGCCCGAACCACGCACACCTCGCGCTCGATCTCGACGCCGACCCGGATCGACCGGGACTCGATCAGGCTGTCACCCTCGTAGACGCTCACCGAGACCGGGACGCGCGACGACGAGCCGGTCGTGTGCGCCTCGACGAGCCTCGCCGCCCCGCCCTCGCCGACCAGCGGCATGGCCAGCAGCGCCCCGTCCCGCTCCTCGAACCGGATGCGGATCTTCGACTCGTCGGCGACGCCGAAGATCTCCCGCAGGCGGTGCTCCACGACCGTGCGCACGCTCGGCGCCCCGGGGACCGCGGCCGCCGCCTGCTCGACCTCGGGCGTTCGCGCCACGGGCGCCGGCGCCGCCGGCAGCAGGTCGCACCGCCCGCCACGCAGCGAGATGAACGCCCAGTTGACGCCCGCCTCGTCCAGCGCCTCGCGGAGCTGCCCGACCTCGATCGACCGGGGCGCGGACGCCGACGCGCCGGGCTCGACGAGCACGATCCCGCCCACCCGCTCGGCCCTCGGCCCGTGGAGGCGGGCCACGTCGCGGAGCGTGATCGCGCCCGAGCCGTCCACCCGCGCCGCCGAGAGCAGCTCGATCTTGTCCGCCGCCGCCTGGGCGCCCGCGAGCGCCAGGGCGATGAGTCCGGGGAACATCCTGCCGATGGTCATCGCATACCTTTCTTTACACGCCGGGCTCCGCCGGCGTGCGTCCGAGAATCGGCCCGTTACCGCCTGAGCTGGGCGACCGTCTGCAGCGCCTCGTCCGCGGCACGGATCGACTGGGAGTTCATCTCGAAGGCCCGCTGCGTCCGGATCAGCTCGATCAGCTCGCGCGTCGGGTCCACGTTGGAGCCCTCGAGCTGGCCCTGGCGGATCCGCCCGCGCTGGTCCTCGGCCGGGTTGCCCACGTTCGGCGGGCCCGACGCCGCCGACTCGACCCACAGGTTCTCTCCCACCTGCCGCAGGCCAGCCGGGTTGACGAACGCGGCGATCTGCAGCTGCCCGACCTCCTGGGGCTCGACCGAGCCCGGGACCATCGCCAGCACGCGCCCCTCCTGGTCGATCTCGACCGCCGTCGCCTCCGGCGGGATATTCACGGGCGGGTCGAGCTGACGACCCTGGTCGGTCGCGAGCACGAGGTCGCCCTCGCTGGTCAGCGCGAACGCGCCGTACCGCGTGTACGCGACGCCGTCGCCCGCGAGCCCGTCCTCGACGGTCACCTGGAAGAAGCCCGAGCCGTCGATCGTGAGGTCGAGCGTCCGGTTGGTCACGATGGGAGCGCCCTGGTCGAAGTTGACCTGGGTGCCCGAGGCCTTGACGCCCAGGCCGATGTACAGTCCCGTCGGGCGCTGGTCGCCGTTGGCGTTCTCGACGCCCGGCTGCATCCGCTCGATGTAGAGCTGGTCCTGGAAGTTGACGCGGGAGGTCTTGAACCCCGTCGTCTCGACGTTGGCCAGGTTGTTGGCGACGACGTCGAGCTTGGTGCTCAGGGCGTTGAGACCCGAGGACGCGGACTGCAGGGCGATGATGGCCATGAGTGAGCTGCTCCTGATCAGGCGATGCGCGCGAACGTGTTGATCGCCCGCTCCATCATCCGGTCGTGGTAGGTGATCATCCCGATGTTCGTCTGGACGGCCCGCGACGCGCTGGTCACCTGCATCAGCGCCTCGACCTCGTTGACCGCCGATCCCTCCAGCACGCCCTGCTGGACGCGCCCCTGGATCGGGCGGTAGCTGGCGGTCGCCGTGTTGTTGGGCGCGAACAGGCTCGAGCCGAGCTTCTTGAGCTGCCCCGGGTCGGGCACGTCCACGACCTGCAGGCGACCGATCGCCTCGCCGCCCTGCGAGAGCGTCCCGTCGATCGCGATGCCGACGGCCCCCTCCCCGGAGATCGTGATCGGCTTGTTTCCCGTGTCGAGCACGGGCATCCCGGTCGTCGCCGAGACCAGACGCGACTGGCCGTCCAGTTCGAACCGCCCGTCCCGCGTCAGCCGCTGGACGACGCCCCCGCCGGCCTGCCGCTCGAGCAGCACGAAGAACCCGTCGCCCTCGATGGCCACGTCCAGCTCCCGCCCGGTCCGCTCGAGCGTGCCCTGGGAGAACGAGACGCGGTTCGGGGCGGCCAGCACCCCCGCGCCCAGCCGCTCGACCAGGTCGTCGGAGGCCAGGTGCATCAGCCCGTCCTCGAGGCGCGCGGGGGCGCGCTGCATGGTCGCGGGCACGTCGGGCTTGAACCCGGTGGTCTCGAGGTTGGCCAGGTTGTTGGTCAGGACGTCCTGGCGGTAGAGGCTGGTCAGCGCCCCGGACGCCGAGATCTGCAGGCCGTAGTTCATGCGCGGGCGCCTCCGGGGGATCCTCCCCGCCCGACTCGTACACAAGCCGCGTGCCACTCGGGGCCCGCCCCCCGCTCCCCCCGATCGCTCGGCCCCGCGCCGCGATCCGGGACTGGCATCGCCGTTGCGTCTCCCCGCCCGGAGATCCACGATGCGCAGACTTCGCACCCTCACCCTGGCCGCCCTTGCGCTCCTGTCGGCGCCCGCCGCGCACGCGCAGGAGTCGGTCGCCGAGATCGCCCTGATCAAGGGCCAGGGCGCCTCGGTCCTCCAGGGGCTGGGGCTGGTCATGGGCCTGGACGGCACGGGCGACTCGGGCAAGGAGCTGGCCGTCGCCCGCCCGCTGGCCGAGGTCCTCCGCCGCAACGGCAACCCCATCCCCGACATCGAGGAGCTGGCCAAGGCCAAATCCGTCGCCCTGGTCATGGTGACCTGCGAGGTGCCCGCGATCGGCGCCAAGGCCAACGACCAGCTCGACGCGCACGTCAGCGTCCTGCACTCGGCCTCGAGCCTCGAGGGTGGGCGCCTCTACGTCGCCCCACTGACGGCCCCCTTCCCGGGCTCGGACGTCTGGGCCTTCGCCCAGGGCGCCGTCGTCGTCGAGGACGAGGACCACCCCACCGCCGGCGTCGTGATGGACGGCGCCTACATCGCCCAGGACATCGACACCACCCCCGACATCCGCTCTCACTTCGAGATCGTCCTGCACCCCAACTTCTCGGGCTGGCGGGCCGCCAGCGAGGTCGCGGGCGCGATCAACGACCAGTACCTGCTCACCGCCCGCACCCTGACCGACCGCGTCGCCGAGGTCATCGACGAGCGGACGATCCGCGTGATCGTCCCCGAGGCCGAGCGGGGCGCCCCGGCCGGGTTCGTCGGCGACGTCATGAAC
>JBHIWH010000003.1:0-467327 GCA_041987545.1 Phycisphaerales bacterium
CCCGGGGCCCGGTCTACGCCCGGGGCTCGGGCGCCGAGTTCTTCTTCACGGGACAGCTGCCCGAGGGCGACGCGCCCTCCGACGTCGTGTACACGCCCGACGGCTCGGCGATCGTCATCGCCCACCGCGAGAGCCGCAACCTCATCCTGTGGGACTCGGGCTCGCTCGCGTTCCTTGGCGAGGCTCCGGTCTCAGGCGCGGCCCAGTCTGTGGGCATCACGCCCGACGGCGCCACGGCGGTCGTCGCCTGCGTGGACACCGACGTCGCCTCGATCGTGGACCTGGGGGCGCTGGCCGAGACCGACATCGTCGCGGTCGGCAGGAGCCCGGGCGTGGTCAGCGTCAGCCCCGCGGGCGACGTGGCGGCGGTGGGCAACACGTTCGACTCGACGATCTCGGTCATCGACATCGGGACCGGCGCCGTCGTGCGCACGATCGGCGGCATCGGCTTCTCGCAGACGTTCTCGTTCTCGCCCGAGGCGCCCGCGGTCTCCCTCCAGTACTCACGGTTCTACTTCATCGACGACGACCGCGTGCTCAACGTGGACCGCTTCGCCCAGGAGGCCCAGTTCATCAACGTCCGCACGGGCGCGGTCAACCGCGTGCCGATCGCATCCAACGCCCAGGACGTGACCATCTCGGGCGACGGCACGACCGCCGCGATCGCGCACGGCTCCAGCACCAGGCTCATCACCCTGCTCGACCTGGCCGCCGAGTCGATCGACTGGGTCGTGCTCACCTCGTTCGACATCTTCGGCGACATCGCCGTCAACACCGACGCGACCAAGGCCGCGGTCGTCGTGCTCAACGCGACCCGCGTCGTGAACCTGGTCGCGGGCGTCGCCGGCCCGGAGCTGAACACGTTCGGGCTCAACGACCTCGTGACGACCGCCGACGGCAACCGCGTCGTTGGCGTCGGGTTCTCCGGCGCCGTGATCGACCTGGCCGCGGGCACGCTGCTCGGGCTGCCCAACCAGGTCGTCTCATGCGAGATCGGCGCCGCCTCGCCCGTGGGCGCCCAGGCCGCCCTCTGCTCGACGACCTTCGGCGACGACCTGGTCGTCCTCGACGCCGGCGGGCCCGGCGGCTCGCTGGTCGGCTTCCAACGCTCCGGGCCCGAGGCCGAGGGCGACCGCTGCCGCACCGGCGCGATGAGCCCCGACGGCTCGGTCGCCGCCGGCGTCTCGATCTTCTCAGACACACTCACCATCATCGACCCGGTGTCACGGGGCGTGACCGGCTTCGCCCCGACGGGCATGCGCCCCTCGGGCGTCGCGATCAGCCCCGACGGCTCCACCGCCGTCGTCGCCAACCTCGACTCGAGCTTCGCGACCGTCGTGGACCTGGGAACCGCCGCCTCGACCAACGTCTTCATCTCCACCCGGGGCTCTCAGGCCGAGATCAGCCCCGACGGGCAGTACGCCTACGTCCCCGTCGTCGCCAGCGGCGACGGCGTCTGGCGGATCAACCTGGACACCAACACCACCGACGGGCCCCGGCTGCCCACGGGCAACATGGGCGGCGTCGGGTACAGCTACTCTCAGTCCAGCGGCATGGACCTGAGCCCCGACGGCTCGACCCTCGCCGTCGCCGGCTCCTTCGACGACGTCGTCACCTTCATCGACACCGCGACCTGGACCGTCATCAACTCCGTCGCCACCGGCGACTTCCCCTCCTGGGTCCAGTTCAGCGCCGACTCGCAGACCTGCTACGCGGCGATCAAGAACACCGACCAGATCGCCGTCATCACGCTGCAGCTCGCCGTCCCGACGCTCGCCGACACCATCGCCGTCGGCGACCAGCCCTGGCACATCGCCGAGGCGGGCGACGACCTCGTGCTCGTCAACAACTGGGCGGACCAGACGATCGGCCTCGTGGACCTGAACCTCGGGACACAGGTCGCCACGATCCCCCTGGGCGAGACGTGCACCGGGCTGCACGCCGACCCGGGCGCCGGCGTGGCCTACGCCGCGACCGGCACGTCCTCGACGACCGTCGGGGGCGAGATCGGATTCCAGCACACCGAGGACGGGCGCGTCCACGTCATCGACCTGGGCACGTTCACCGTCGCGCGGACGATCGAGCTGGGCGTCGCGCCGTCGGCGATGAGCTTCGACGCGGCCGGCGCCCGGGCCGTCCTGCCCGCGCCCCAGGCCGACGGCGCCGTCGTCGTCTCCGTCTCGCCCGGCTGCAACCCCGCCGACCTCGCCCCGCCGTTCGGCGCGCTCGACTTCTCCGACGTGCTCGCGTTCCTCAACGCGTTCTCGAACATGCTCCCCGCGGGCGACCTCGCCCCGCCCGTCGGCGTGTACGACTTCTCGGATGTGATCGCGTTCCTGACCGCGTTCAGCGACGGGTGCCCGTAGGCGTGAGGGCCTCCCGACCGAACTCGGCATCTCGAATCGTCGGCGATCGGGTATGTTTGGCTCGGGGGAACCCGGCGCCCGGAGGTGCAGGATGCTGACGCCGAGTATCGCGGCCTTGCTGATCACGAGCATCGCGCACGCCCAGCCGGCGCCGATCCTCGAGCAGCGACACGACCCCGGCGAGCAGCGCGCCGGTGTCGTGTTCGTCCCGACCGGCGACGGGGTCGAGGGCGACGCGCCGTCAGGCATCGCGTACACACCCGACGGCGCGACGATCATCGTCTCGCACCGCGAGAGCAACAACCTGATCCTCTGGGAAGCGGCCACGCTCGGGTTCGTCGCCGAGATCCCCGTCTCCGGGGCGGCCAACTCCGTCGCGGTCACGCCGGACGGGTCCACGGCCGTTGTCTCGTTGTTCAACGAGGGAGCGGTCTCCATCGTGGACCTGGGCCTGCTGGCGGAGATCGACGTGATCCCGATCGGCATGTGCCCCGGGCGCGCCGCGGTCGGACCGCTCGGGGACGTCGCCGTGGTCGGGCTCGCGGGCGATTCGGCACTCGCCGTCGTGGATCTGGCGTCCCGCACGCTTCTCCGCACCATCGCAGACATTGGCCACGACCACCGGGGCTATCTGTCCCTCGTCATCCCCACGGAGACCTACTGGTACCCGCGGATCTTGTTCGCGGACAGCGACAGGATCGTAAACGCCGACAAGAACGCGGACGAGGCCCAGATCATCAACGTCCGGACCGGCGCCGTGACGCGGATCCCGATATCTGATCGCGCGCAGGATCTGGCCGTGTCCGCGGACGGCTCGACCGCCGCGATCGTGCATTCCTCGAACGAACGGCGGATCACGGTCCTGGACCTGCAAGCCGAGGTCGTCTCCGGCGTGTTCGATACCCCGACCCGCGTCCGTGACGCGGTCGCGCTCAGCGCCGACGGGACCACGGCCGCCGTGACCGGCAGCGACGAGGACACGCTCGCCGGGGTGTGCTATGTCATCGACCTGGACACCGGCGCCCCGGGGCCGATTCTCCCCACCGGATCGGCGTACCGGCTCGTGACGACCCCGGACGGCGGGCGCGCATTCGGCGCCGGGTATGACGGCGCATTCATGATCGACCTCTTCACTGGTTCGCTTCTCTGGACGGACCCGGACGCGAACCCCAGCGAGTTTGTCGCGATGTCCCCCTCGGGGACGGAGGCGGCGGGCTGCTCGGCGATCACAGGCGAACGCCTGAGCGTGTTCGGTCTCGACCCCCCACTCGAGGGCATGCGGCAGGACACGACCTCGGGGCCCGGGCCGGAGGCCGACCGGGCCCGTCGCGTCGCGATGAGCGAGGACGGATCGGTCGTGGCAGCGCTCTCGGTCGGATCGGACACGATCTCGATCATCGATCCGGCCGGTGAGGTCACAACGGCGGTCCTCCCGGTCGGCGAGCGCCCCACCGACGTCGAGATCACGCCGGACAACTCCAAGGCGGTCGTCTCGAACCTGTTCTCCGATTGCGCGAGCATTATCGATCTGCCGAGCATGTCGGTGACCAACGTCCCCATCGCTCCGCTCGGGACCCAAGTCGAGCTCTGCCCCTCCAGCCAGTTCGCGTACGTGCACGCGGGCGGACTCGACCCACGGGTCTGGCGGATCAACCTCCAGACCGGCGCCGTCGAAGGCGACGCCCTCCCCACCCGCCCGGGGGGCAGTTTCATGTGGCAGTACTGGGAGTACAGCCACATGCGCGTGAGCCCCGACGGCGCCTGGCTCGTCTTCGCCGGCTCCGGAGGCAACTTCGCCACCATAATCGACACGAAGTCTTGGACCGTCGCCGCGGACATCCCGATCGGCGGATTCCCGACCTGGGTTGACTTCTCGCCAGACTCCCTGGACTGCTACATCTCGAGCCGGGACCTGCGGCGAGTGACCGTGATCAGCCTGCGGGACAAGACGCCGATGTGGTCTGACCTGCTCACGACCCTGTTCGATCCGTGGCACGTGAGGTACGGGGGGCCGGGGCTGCTGGTCACCACGCTCTGGAACTTCGGGAAGAGCAGGATCTTGATTGCCGACGCCGACGAGCTGGAACCCCTGAGGCAGATCACCATGGGCGGCGGGCGGTGTGTGGCACTCGCGACCGCGCGCGACTCGGACGTGGCCTACGCCGTGACCTCCTCGTTCGGGGGGACGTCGTGCGGGAACGCCGGAGGCCCGAGCCCAGGACGCGGCTCGATCCACGTGATCCACCTCGGGACGCTCGAGATCGTCGAGACGATCGAACTCGACACGATGCCCGTCGCGATGGACACCGACGCCTCGGTCAGCCGGGCGGCGCTCGCGGCGCCGTTCGGCGACGGCGTCTTGCTCGTCGACCTGCCCGCCCCCTGTAGCGCCGCAGATCTCGCGGCGCCGCTGGGCACGCTCGATTTCTCGGATGCCCTCGAGTTCCTCGGAGCGTTCGCCGCGTCGCGGCCCGGCGGCGACACGGCGCCCCCCGAGGGCGTGTTCGACTACTCGGACGTGATCGCGTTCCTCGCCGCGTTCAGCGAAGGCTGCCCCTAGCCCGCTGGGGTGAACGACCCACCCGGGCGCGACCGGCCTCGGCCCGGGCTCCGGGGGCGCCCTGGATCCGGGCCGACGGGGCCGCCGTATCGGACCCAAACCGGGGGGATCTTCCCCGGATTGACCTCGGATTCCCCGGGGCGTGCGGTATGCTTTCACGGGTCGGCGTTTGGGCCGGCGTATGGGGAGATATTGGATGGCCAGGACGCACCTGACCGCGGCGATCGCCGCCCTCTCGCTCGGCGGGCTCGCCGCCGCCGACTCCACCACCCTCGTCGTGGACTCCGCCCAGTCCTCGATCAACCTCGACCTGACCATCAACCTGGCGGTCCTGGGCTCCGACTCGGCCTCCGACTCCTCGCCCATCACCGGCGAGGTCGAGATCGAGCTCGACGACTACGGCGTCCCGACCTCCATCACGATCCACGACTTCGCCCTCGCCCTCGAGGACGACCTGTCCTTCAACTTCGAGTGGTTCCTCTCCGAGATCAACGCCTCGGGGACCGACCTCGGCGCCTCCTACGACACCCCGGGCACGCCCGCCGGCCCGGTCCCGGTCGTCGCCGACGCGTTCTCCTTCGCCTCGGTCCTGACCGCGCTCTCGGGCACGCTGACGGCGACCGGCGACGTCTTCGCCGTCGGCGCGATCAACGAGGTCGTCGTGCTCGGCGACCAGGAGCCCTTCGCCGCCCCGATCTCGGGGATGGTGAGCTCCGACGGCAGCACCGTCACGATCGACGGCGGCACGATCACCTTCGAGGGCTCGACCGAGCTGGTCGCGGGCGTCGCGACGCTGGACGTCGTGGGCACGGTGACATTCGTCGCATCCGGCCCCGCGCCCGAGCCGGCGGGGTGCAACGCCGCCGACCTGGCCGAACCGTTCGATGTGCTGGATTTCTCCGACGTGGTCGCGTTCCTCACCGCCTTCGGCGCCATGGCGCCCGAGGCGGACCTGGGCGCCCCCTTCGGTCAGTGGGATTTCACGGATATCGTCTTGTTCCTCGAGGCTTTCGGGATGGGGTGCCCGTAGTCCTCGCGCTTCGATAGGGAGAGCGCACATGCGCGGTCAATCCGGATTCGTTCGTAAGTCGGCGCTCGTGCTCGCCTGCGCCGGTGGTGTCGCCTGGGTCGGCATCGCGGGGTACGCGATCGCCGAGCCCCGGGGCGGCGGCGGCTCGCTCCCCCTCCCGACAACGCTCAACGACTTCTTCATGCCCGGTTCGCAGCCGGGCGACCTCGTCGCGCCCTTCGCCAGCTCGCAGAGCTGCAGCGGGTGCCACGGCTTCTACGACGAGGCCGTCGAGCCCTACACCTCCTGGGCCGCCTCCATGATGGGCCAGTCCGCACGCGACCCGCTCTTCTACGCCTGCCTCGCGATCGCCAACCAGGACGCCGACTTCGCCGGCGACCTCTGCCTCCGCTGCCACTCGCCCGTCGGATGGATGGAGGGCCACTCCACGCCGACCGACGGCTCGGCGCTGAGCGGGATCGACTTCGACGGCGTCTCCTGCCACGTCTGCCACCGGATGGTCGATCCGTTCGACCCGGACAACGTCTCGCCCGTCGAGGACGACCAGGTGCTGGCGATGACCGCCGACCTGCCCGTCAACCCGCACAGCGGGCAGTATGTCCTCGACTTCGAGGACCGCCGCCGGGGCCCGTTCAACACGCCCATGGCGCCCCACGCCTGGCTCGAGTCGCCCTTCCACCGCTCCTCGTCGATGTGCGCGACCTGCCACGACGTCTCGAACCCCGCCTACACCCGCCAGCCGGACAGCTCGTACGACCTGAACACGGTCGATATGGCCCACCCGACCCACGACAAGTACGACCAGTTCCCGCTCGAGCGCACCTACTCCGAGTGGCTCATGAGCGACTTCGCCGACGGGCCCATCGACATGGGCGGCCGCTTCGGCGGCGCCAACCCGCTCGTCTCGACCTGCCAGGACTGCCACATGCCGGATGTCAACGGCGCCGGCTGCTTCTTCACCGACCCCTGGCCCGACCTGCCCCGCCACTTCTTCAACGGCGCCAACACCTGGGTCCTCAAGGCCGTCCGCAACCTCTACGACGACGCCGAGACCGGGCTCACCGAGGACAGCGTCAACGACTCGATCGCCCGCGCCGTCGGCATGCTCGAGGCCGCCTCCGACCTGGAGCTGACCCACGACGGCATCGACCTCAACACCCGCGTCGTCAACCAGACGGGCCACAAGCTGCCCACGGGCTACCCCGAGGGGCGGCGGATGTGGATCAACGTGAGGTTCTTCGACTCCAGCCGCGCCCTGCTCGCCGAGCACGGCGCCTACGACCCGGGGACCGCCGTCCTCGACACGGGCTCGACCAAGGTCTACGAGGGCAAGCTGGGTCTCGACGCGCACGCCGCGGGCGCCACCGGGCTGCCCCAGGGCGAGAGCTTCCACTTCGTCCTGAACAACACGTGGATCAAGGATAACCGGATCCCGCCCCGCGGCTTCAACAACACCGACTTCGAGAGCGTCCAGGCCGAGCCGGTCGGGTACGCGTACGCCGACGGGCAGTACTGGGACGACACGCAGTTCTCGATCCCGCTGGGCGCCGCGACCGCCGAGGTCCGCGTGTTCCACCAGCTCGTCTCGAAGGAGTACATCGAGTTCCTGCGCGACGAGAACACGACGAACACCGACGGGCAGACCGCCTACGACCAGTGGGAGCTGCTGGGCAAGAGCCCGCCCGTGGAGATGGACTTCGGGACGATCTCGTTCGGGTGCAACGACGCGGACCTGGCCGCCCCGTTCGGGCAGCTGGACTTCTCCGACATCATCGCGTTCCTGACCGCGTTCTCGAACATGGAAGACGAGGCCGACCTGGCCGCCCCGATCGGGCAGTGGGACTTCTCCGACGTCGTCGCGTTCCTGACCGCGTTCAGCGCCGGGTGCCCCTGATCGTCGCCCCGGGCGGGCCCGGGCCTCGGCGAGGGCGCCTGGGCCCGAGAAGCCAGGATCCGCGGTCCTGGATCCCGCGAATCGGGACGAGGTCGTTGCCCCGGCTCCGGGGCTTGGATAGCTTCATTCCTGCCAGCGGGTTGCCCGCCGCGGGCCGCAAGCCGGCCCCAGGGCGGATTCCCCGCCCAGAACCCGATCGCACCAGGCCGCCAATCGGCGCCAAGAGGGAGATCCCGTCGTGATCCGTACCACCGCTTTCGCCGCCATCGCCGCCGCCGCGCTCGCCCAGGGCGCCAACGCCCAGGTCACCGACGAGCTGATTTCCGGCTCCGTCACCAACCCCACGTTCATGACCACCGCACGCGACGGGACCAACCGGCTCTTCGTCCTGCAACGCCGCGGCCAGATCCGCATCATCGAGGACGGCGCCCTGCTCGCCTCCAACTTCCTCGACCTGGACTCTCTCATCCCCAACATCAGCGGCTCGGACGAGCGCGGCCTGCTGGGCATGGCCTTCCACCCCGACTTCGCCAACAACCGCAAGTTCTACGTCAACTACATCAACAGCGCCAGCGACACCGTCGTCGCCGAGTACGAGGTCTTCGCCGACTTCCCCAACACCGCCAACCCCACCACCGCACGCATCCTCATGACCATCGACCAGCCCTTCACCAACCACAACGGCGGGTGGATGGACTTCGGGCCCGACGGCTACCTCTACATCTCCACCGGCGACGGCGGCTCGGGCGGCGACCCCGGCAACCGCGCCCAGGACATCACCAACCAGCTCCTCGGCAAGATGCTCCGCATCGACGTCGACGGCAACAACTCCTCCAACGGGCAGTACGGCATCCCCGCCGACAACCCGTTCGTCGGCGTCACCGGGGACGACGAGATCTGGGCCTACGGCCTCCGCAACCCCTGGCGCTCCAGCTTCGACATGATGACCGGCGACCTCTGGATCGCCGACGTCGGCCAGAACGCCATCGAGGAGGTCAACTTCCAGGAGTCCAACACCCGAGGCGGCTCCGTCGGCGGCGAGAACTACGGCTGGCGCTGCTACGAGGGCAACAACGCCTTCAACCTCTCCGGGTGCGCCCCCGCCTCCACCATGACCTTCCCCGTCCACACCTACAACCACTCCGCCGGCCGATGCTCCATCACCGGCGGCTACGTCTACCGCGGCTGCGCCATGCCCGACCTCTACGGGTTCTACATCTTCGGCGACTACTGCGGCGGGCAGGTCTACGCCATGGACCCCTCCGACTTCTCCGTCACCCAGATCTTCGACGTCGGCTCCGGCCTCTCCGCCTTCGGGCAGGACGAGGACGGCGAGATCTACGTCCTCGAGCTCTTCGCCAACTCCATCTCCAAGCTCGTCCCCACCTCGTTCCCCGACAAGAACAACAACGGCATCCCCGACACCTGCGAGGAGCCGGCCGGCTGCAACGGCGCCGACATCGCCGAGCCCTTCGACCAGCTCGACTTCTCCGACATCTCCGCCTTCCTCACCGCCTTCACCAACATGGAGGCCGAGGCCGACCTCGCCGCCCCGCTCGGCCAGTGGGACTTCTCAGACGTCTCCGCGTTCCTCTCGCTCTTCAGCGCCGGCTGCCCCTGAGCCCGGCCTGTGAATGATCGTGTTTGGGAGATATATGGTGCAATTTCCCGAGAATGCCGCCCTCCGGCGTAGGAGCCCGCGGCCCCCGGGGTTAGACTGAAAGCTCGTACCTGTTTTTTCTGGGACTCGGCTCCGTGCGGTTCGTGGGGTGACGTCGCGCTGGTGCGGCGGCCGGGTATGTGTCGAATCGCGGGACCCTTAACCAACTGGTGAACACGAAATGAAGAAGACGAACACCACCATCGCTGTCGCAGCCCTGCTCTCCGCCTGTGCCACCACCGCCCTCGCCGGCGGCGGCAACCCCGGGCCCGACGTCATCGTCGGCGGACTCACCAACATCAACCACTACACCAGCGGCGGCGCCATCAACGGCTACCGCGCGTACTCCGTCGGCACCGACGCCTGCAACATCGGCACCGAGCCGGCCAACTGGGTCGACAACTCCGTCAACCACCCCGTCATCGCCCAGTCGCTCTACCGCCTCCGCGACGGCCGCCTGGAGCAGATCGGCATCTCCTGGCTGAAGCACTCCTTCGCCTCCCTCCAGGGCAACACCTGCGCCGTCTGCCAGGGTGATGGCGACTTCCAGCACCTGGGCACCGGCTGCTCCGACCCGTACGACGCCTCCCTCAACGGCGGCCAGTCGGGCCTCGGCCCCCGCTTCGAGGTCAACGCCTCCTCCGGCGCCTTCCCCTGGCCCTACTCCAACCCCGCCGGCTCCACCGGCAACGGCATCTTCAAGCGCATCCAGGTCCTCGAGTCCGACCTCGACCCGACCGGCGGCGACCAGTACTTCATGGAAGGCCAGTACGTCACCCTCGACGACGCCCAGGCCGGCAACCACATGAACAACGCCTCGTACCGCCGCACCGTGATCAACAGCCTCTACGGCATGTCCAACACCGGCGGCACCTTCCGCGAGCGCCCCGCCATCTTCGCCTGGCTCGACCACGGCAACGGGCCCAACAGCCCCGACAACGACGTCGTCGTCGAGACCGTCATCCTCGACGGTGACGGCAAGTTCGATGTCGCCGGCAAGGCCACCGACCTCGGCGACGGCACCTGGCGCTACGACTACAACCTCCACAACCAGAACTCGCACCGCTCGGCCAACTCGATCTCGATCCCGACCGGCGGCGCCAACACCTCGAACCACTACTTCAACGCCCCGCACTACCACTCGGGCGAGACCCCGGACAACGCCGCCTGGTCCGCGGCCGAGGGCGGCTCCAGCATCACCTGGTCGACCGACTCCTGGACGCTCGTCCGCGATCTGACGACCAACGCCGTCCGCTGGGGCACCATGTACACCTACTCCTTCGTCGCCGACACCCCGCCCGAGGACGGCACCGTCACCGTCGGCATGTTCCGCCCGGGCTCCCCGGCGTCCTTCAACGTCACCATGCCCGTGCCCTCCGCCGCCGCCGGCGGCTGCAACGGCGCCGACATCGCCGAGCCCTTCGGCCAGCTCGACTTCTCCGACGTCTCCGCATTCCTCACCGCCTTCTCCAACTCCCAGAGCGAGGCCGACCTCGCCGAGCCCTTCGGCCAGTGGGACTTCTCCGACGTCTCGGCCTTCCTCAGCCTCTTCGCCGGCGGCTGCCCGTAAGCGATCGCGGCTGACATCCTGAGTTGATCAAGAGCGGCCCGCGCCTCGGCGTGGGCCGCTTTCTTTGCGCGCCCGTCGATCGCCCCGATCGCCCACGCACGCACATGCATCCCAACACCCGCCGCGCCCGTATCGGAACCCCGCCCCGACACACCCGGAGGAGTCGAGAATGCGCCGCGGCCTGACCCCGATCGTGCTGTGCCTCTCCATCGCCCCCGCCGCCCACGCCCAGTTCGTGGAGCCGGACACCAACGCGATCCACACGCTCCAGGGCTTCGGCACGTTCGGGTGGGCCGTCTCCGAGCTCCGCGATATCGACGGCGACACCATCCCCGAGGCCGTCATGGGCTCACCCAACCGCGGCGGGCCCAACACCGGACGCGTCTCCGTCCACTCGGGCGCGACCGGCGCCGAGATCTTCCACGCCAACGGCATCGCCAACGGCGAGCAGCTCGGCTGGTCCATCGCCGACGCCGGCGACATCGACAACGACGGACACATCGACGTCGCCGCCGGGGGCAATGGAGGTTTCGGCGTCGTCCGCGTGTTCTCGGGGAACCCGGCCACCCTGGGCGACGAGATCCTCACGATCAGCGGCGCCGCCGCCTCCGACCTCTTCGGGTACGCCGTCTCCAGACTCGACGACACCAACGGCGACGGGCACGCCGACCTTCTCGTCGGCGCGCCGGGCGAGGACCCCGCGGGCGTCAACAACGCCGGGCGCGCGTACATCCGCTCCGGCGCCGACGGCTCCGTGCTCCGGACGCTCGAAGGGCCGGGGACCCCGGCCGCGATGTTCGGCCAGGGCGTCGCGGGCGTCGGCGACCTCGACGGCGACGGCGTCTGGGACGCCGTCGTCGCCGCCCCGGGCGCGGGCGTCGCGTACGCCTTCTCCGGGGCGTCCGGTCAACGCCTGCTGCCCGACCTCGCCGCCGACCCGACGAACTCGAACTTCGGCCAGTTCTTCGTCGGACGCGTCGGCGACGTCGACGCCGACGACGTCCCAGACATCTACATCGGCGACTTCGGCGACGCCGGCGGCGTCGGACGCTGCTACGTCTTCTCCGGCGCCGACGGCGCCACGCTCCACAACATCGCCGGCGAGGGGCCCGGCGCCTGCTTCGGGCCCGGACGCGGCATGCAGGCCGACATCAACCACGACGGGCACGACGACTTCGTCGTCGGCTCCTATCTCTTCTCCGGCGGCGCCGGCCAGGGCGGCCGCTTCAAAGTCTTCTCCGGACGCACCGGCCTCGTCCTCCGCACCGTCACCGGCTCGGCCCAGCTCCGCCAGCTCGGCTTCGACGTCGTCGGCCTCGGCGACGTCAACAACGACGGCCGGTGGGACATCCTCGCCTCCGCCCCCAACCGCAACTTCTCCTATGTCGTCGCCGGCGTGGATCCCTGCCCCGCGGACCTGGCCGAGCCCCTCGGCGTGCACGACTTCGCCGACGCCGCCGCCTTCCTCAACGCCTTCGCCGCGATGGAAGAACCCGCCGACCTCGCCGATCCCCTGGGCGTGCTCGACTTCTCCGACGCGATCGCCTTCATGACCGCCTTCGCCGCGGGCTGCCCCTGACGCCAACAAAGAAACCCCGCCCGGATCGTGCGGGGCGTGTGTCGGTCAGGTCTTGAGTCCGCTCAGGCGACCTGCAGGATCTGCATCGTCTTGGCGACGATGTGCTCGGCTGTCAGCCCGCACATCTCCAGCATCTCCTCGGGCGTCCTGGCGCTCTTGGGGATCCGCTTGACGTGCATCTGCTCGAGGGTGAACCCGTCGCCCGAGCGGGTCAAGGCGTCGGCGATCGCCGAGCCGAGCGCGCCGCCGAAGTTGTCCTCCAGCGAGATCACGTACCCGCCGTTGGCCCCGACGATGTCCAGCAGCTTGTCCTCGTCGAACGGGATCGAGTACATGTCCAGCAGCGTCGCGCTGATGCCGGCCTTGTCCAGCAGCTCCAGCGCCTTGTTCGCCTCGTGGACCATGTACCCCGAGGCGCACAGGACGATGTCGCGGCCCTCGCTCAGCGTCTCGAACCCGCCCAGGTTGAAGACCTGGTCGTCGGAGTAGATGAACTCCGTGTCGGCACGCAGCGTCCGCATGTAGCACACGCCCTCGTACTCGGCCATCACGCCGGTCAGGGCGTACGCCGCAAACGCGTCGGACGGCTGCAGCACGTACACCCCCGGGTTGCCCCGGTGGTCCTTCATGGTGGACAGCGAGCGGAACCACGCGATGTCGGGCATCGCCATCTGGCTCGGGCCGTCGGCCGCCAGCGTGATCCCCGCGTGCGAGCCCACGATCTTCAGGTTTGCCCCCGAGTAGATCGCCATCTCGATCTGGTCGTACGCCCGCGTGATGAACTTGGCGAAGGACGAGCAGAACGGGATCTTCCCGCCCGCGCTCAGCCCCGCGCCCACCGAGATCATGTTCTGCTCGCCGATCTTGCACTCGACGAACCGCTCGTCGAGGGCCGCGTCCTTCTCGAACGTCTCGGCAAACGTCGAGTTCTTCACGTCCGCGTCCAGCACGACCACGTCGTTGACGACCTTGCCCATCGCCCGCAGCGCGATGCCGTACGCCTTCCGCGTCGCCAGGCGCCCGGAGTGCAGCACGCTCTCCATGTCCATCGACCGCATCGCGGCCGACAGCGAGGGAAGCTCGCCCGTCGGCGCGCTCGGATCGGGCGCCTCGCTCGGCGGCTCGATCGTGAACTGGTCCGTGCTCGCCAGCGCACTGGTCAGCTCGATCCGGCGGTCGTCCAGCTCCGCCAGGGCCGTCTCCAGCGTCTCGCCCGTCGGCGGCTTGCCGTGCCACCCGTTGCCCTGGATCGAGGGGGCGCCCCAGCCCTTGACCGTCCGCGCCACGACCGCCGAGGGCGTGCCCGCCCCGTCGTTGTGGCGGGCCGCGAACTTGTCGATCGAGGCCTTGATCTCCGCCGGGTTATGCCCGTCGATCAGGTCCACCTCGAAGCCGAACGCCTCGAGCTTGCGGGCCAGCGTCTCGGCCGACTGCTGCGAGCTGACGCGGTCCGCCTGCCCGTACTCGTTGCAGTTGAAGATCGGCAGCACGTTGTCGAGCTGGTGGTCGACGATGAAGTCCAGCGCCTCGGCGATCTGGCCCTCCCTCGCCTCGCCGTCGCCGCAGATGCAGTAGACCCGCTTGTCCATCCCGTCGAGCTTGGCCGCCTTGGCGACGCCCGCGGCGACGCTCAGCCCCTGGCCCAGCGAGCCCGTCGCCGCGTCGAAGAACGGGAACCCCTCCATCGGGTTCGGGTGCCCGTCGAGCACGCTGCCCCGCTCGCGGAGGGTGTCCAGGTCATCCACCGTCAGCTTGCGGCGGGACTCCTCATCGGCGCCGACGACCACGCCCAGCCTCGCGCCCGCCGCGTACACCGCCGGGACCGCGTGCCCCTCGGAGAGCACCAGACGATCGCTCGTGGGGTAGTCCGGGTAGTCCGGGCTCCAACGCATGGTCGAGAACATGAGCACCGTGACGATGTGCGAGATGCTCATCGCGCTGGTCGGGTGCCCCGAGCCGGCGCGGGCGCACATCTCGAGGCAATGCCGGTCGATCTCGATGGCCTGGGCGTGCACCGCCGCTTCGAATGACATGCCGGCCTTCCTTTCTGACAGCGACCGCCCCCGCGTTCCTGGCCCCCGCCCGGAACGGGCTCCACGGGACGCGGTTCGCCGGTCACTGATTGGGTGTCTTCAGCCCTCACGATAGACCGGGTGAGGGACGCCGAGGGGCCATTCTGGCCGAATCTGGTGGCTCCCGCCAGCCGCCCGCCCGCCCGGCCCGCGGTTTGCACACCCCGTCCACGCCCCCCGGCCCACCCGCTACACCCCGGGGCGTGGGTAGACTTCCCCCGCTAGATATAGTCTCCGGAGAGGGTATTCCCGTATGAAAGTCATCTGCGATCGGGCCCCCCTGCTCGAGGCCATCGGCCTCGTCTCTGGCGTCGCCGCCTCCAGGACGCCCAAGCCCCAGCTCACCTGCGTGAAGCTCTCGGCCGGCGACGAGGCGGGCGAGCTCGCCCTCGCCGCCACAGACGCCGAGATCTCGCTCACCGTCCGCCTCGGCTCGGTCAAGGTCGAGGAGGCCGGCGAGGCCCTCGTCCCCGCCCAGAAGCTCTCCCAGATCGTCTCAGCAGAGGAAGACGACCCCACGCTCACCATCGAGTCCGGCGACGACCTCACCACCGTCAAGGGCGCCGACGCCCAGTTCAAGCTCCACGGCTACCCCCCGGCCGACTTCCCCCCGATCCCGGACTTTGCCAAGATCGTCTCGGGCGGCTCCAGGGGCGCGGTCAAGATCGCCGCGGGCGAGCTCTCGCTCGTCATCGCACGCACGCTCTTCGCCGCCGCCCGCGAGAACTCGCGGTACGCGATCAACGGCGTGCTCTTCAAGAAGGACGCCAAGAAGCTGGAACTCGTCGCGACCGACGGGCGCCGCCTGGCCCTGTCGCGGGCCCAGGCCGCCGGCTCGGGCGACGCGAGCTTCGCGTGCATCGTCCCCGCCAAGGCCCTGGGCGTGCTCCAGAAGCTGATCGACGACGCCGACGAGCCCGTCCACATGGCCGTCACGGACAACCAGATCGTTTTCGCCCTGGGCGACGACCCGGCCGACGCCCGGGCCGTCCTGTCCTCCAACCTCGTCGAGGGCGCCTTCCCGCCCTACGAGGACGTGATCCCCAAGGACCAGGACATCCGCGTCGGCTTCGACCGCGACGTGCTCTTCTCCGCGGTCAAGCGGGCCGCCCTGCTCACCAACGAGGAGTCCCGCGGCGTCCGCATGGCCTTCACCGCCGCGGACAAGAAGCTCGAACTCTCCAGCCGTTCGCCCGAGATGGGCGAGGCGCACGTGGGCGTCGAGCTCAAGAGCTACGAGGGCGACGACATCGAGATCGGGTTCAACCCCGGCTTCATCAACGACGCGCTCAAGGTCATCAACGACGCCGAGGTCATGATCGAGCTCAAGGCCAGCAACAAGCCCGGCCTGCTCCGCTCGGGCCCCGACTTCGTCTACGTCGTCATGCCCGTCAATCTGCAGTAGACGCGTAGCCCGAGACGGGCTCGGCCTCGGGCGCCTGCCGCGCCCGCCGGTTCTCGCGCGGAATCCTGGGCACGTCCGCGTCGTGGGCGACCACGAGCCGCCGCCCGCCCTCGTCGGCAGGGGCCATCTCCGCCTCCAGCCTCGCGGCCCGCGCCGCCTGGGCAACGCGCGTGTCCAGCCGCAACGCGGCGAGCGCCAGCCCGGGCGCCGCCAGCAGCGCGACGACTCCTGCGAGCGAGGCGGTCCCGACCTGCTCGACCACGCCCGGACGCACGACCGCCCAGACGAGCAGCATCCCCGCCCAGAGCGTCGCGATCGACGCGGCGACCACGCCAACCCGCCGAATCCACCAGATCGTGCGTCGAACCACGCGTCTGCCCCGGGGTCTGGACCGACCCCGAGGGTCGGCGATCCGTGCCTTCTCGTCGGCGGCCCGCGGCATCGGCCGCGGCCCGCGCCCGGACGCCTTCCCTGGCGCCCGCACGCCACCCCTGAGGGGGTGACGATCCCAAGCATACCCTTCCCGCTCTCCCGACGCCTGGGCTCGCCGACGACGGCGGGCGCCCCGGCGACAGGACGCCGGCAGACCCCACCATCGATCGATGGCCGGCGCCCCGATTTGTGCCCGCGAATGCCCCGATGTATCGTCCCCTCCACGTGTACGGACGCTCCCGCCCGAACGTCGGCCCCGCCGGCTCGCAAGGACCGCGCGCCCGCGGGGCAAGCGCCGCCATCGTCGGCGCCATCGCCCTGCTCGCGCTCGGGGCGCCGTCGCCCTGCGCGATCGCCCAGGACGACCCGCCCGCCCAGGCTCCCGATCCCGCCGACGACCTGAGCGTCTACGAGGGCCGCGTCGTCAACGACGTGCTGCTCGTGATGCCGACCGACGAGGGGGGCGCCGAGCCGATCTCGGGCCCCACCCGCCAGAAGGCCCTGAACAACATCCGCGTCTACCCCGGCGCGCCCTTCCGCCTCGAGACGGTCAACGACGACGTCCGCCGCCTCAACCGCCTGGCGCTGTTCGCCCGCGTCGAGGTCTTCGTGCAGCTGCTCGACGACGGGAGCGTGGACGTCACGTTCAGCCTCGTGGAGCGCCCCGTCATCGTGGACGTGCAGGTCTCGGGCAACCGCCGCCTGACCGACCAGCAGATCGCCGGCGAGGTGGACCTGCTCGTGGGCGCGCCCATCGACCGGTTCCAGGTGGACCGGGCCGCGAGGCGCATCGAGGACCTGTACCGCGAGAAGGGGTACTACTTCGCGCAGGTCAGCGTGGACGAGGACGAGCTCGAGCAGTCGGGCGTCGTCCTGTTCCGCATCCGCGAGGGCCAGCGGCTGAAGGTCACCTCGATCCGGTTCGAGGGCTCGGACGCCTTCAGCGACAAGCAGCTCCGCCGCGAGATCGAGACGCGGACCTCGGGCATCTTCCGCAAGGGCCAGCTCGACGACGACGTGCTCGACGCCGACATCGCCGCCCTCATCCAGTTCTACCGCAACAACGGGTACCTCGACGTCCGGGCCGACACGCTGATCCAGCCCTCGCCCAACGGCAAGGAAGCGATCGTCACGTACCTCATCGAGGAGGGGCCCCTGTACACCCTCCGCTCGGTCGAGGTCCGCGTCGAGGACTCCGACGCCCCGGTCTTCTCCGAGGCCCAGGTCGCCGGGCTCATGCCCCTCAAGCCGGGCGATGTCTACGGCGTCCGGGCCCTCCAGGACTCCCTGAACGCCATCCGCGACGCGTACAACGAGCTGGGATACCCAGACGTCGCCGTCGGCAACGCAGAGAAACGCGACCCGCAGGAGCCGCTTGTCGATCTTGTTGTCATCATCGCCCAGGGTGAGCGGTTCCTCACCGGCGAGGTGACCATCATCGGCAACGAGCTCACAAAGCAGAAAGTCCCGCGCAAGCTGCTCGACATCCGCCCCGAGCGCCCGCTGGACATGAACCAGGTCCGCAAGTCGGAGAAGGCGCTCGTCGACTCACGCCTCTTCGACCCCCAGGGCGTGAAGATCACCCTCCAGCCCCCGGACCCGTCCGAGCCCCAGTACCGCGACGTGCTCGTCGAGGTCGCCGAGACCAACACCGGCTCGTTCAACATCGGCGCCGCGGTCAACTCCGACGCCGGCGTCATCGGCACCATCTCCCTCACCCAGCGCAACTTCGACATCGCCGACACGCCCGACTCCTGGGGCGAGCTCTTCACCGGGCGAGCCTTCCGCGGCGCCGGCCAGACCTTCAAGATCGAGCTCCTCCCCGGAAACCAGGTCCAGACCTACTCGATCTCCCTCACCGAACCCTACCTCTTCGACTCCGACTACTCGGGCACCGTCGCCCTCTCCTTCCGCGACCGCGACTACGACGAGTTCGACGAACAGCGCGTCGCCGCCCGCTTCGGCGTCGGGCGACGCTTCGGCACCCGTTGGAACGGCTCGGTCGGCCTCCGTCTCGAACGCGTCGAGCTCTCCGACATCGACCCCTCCCGACCCCTCGACGTCTTCGCCGCCGCCGGACCCGACATCATCACCGGCCTCGGCTTCACCCTCTCCCGCAACACCCTCGACGACCGCTACCGACCCACCCGGGGCTCGGTCACCTCCATCGGCGTCGAGCAGGTCGGCGCCGCCGGCGGCGAGTACTTCTTTACCCGCTTCGACGCCAACCACACCGTCTACCTCGCCATCCGCGAGGACTACCTGGGCCGCTCCACCGTCCTCGAACTCCGCGGACGCGTCGGATACATCCCCCAGGGACGCGGCGACGTCCCGACCTACGAGCGCTACTACCTCGGCGGCCAGTCCATGCGCGGCCTCGAGTACCGCACCGTCTCGCCCAAGGGCATCCGCGCCGACACCCTCATGCCCTCCAACGACCCCGTCGGCGGCAACTTCCTCTTCTTCGCCGGCGCCCAGATCTCCCAGCCCATCTTCGAGGAGATCTTCTCCGTCGTCGCCTTCATCGACACCGGCACCGTCACCTTCGACCCGAGCTTCGAGGACTACCGCGTCACCGTCGGCCTCGGCATGCGGTTCTACGTCCCCCAGCTCTCGCCGGCGCCCCTCGCCTTCGACTTCGGCTTCCCGGTCCTCAAGGGCGACCGGGACGAGAACCGCCTCTTCACCTTCACCATCGACGTGCCCTTCTAGCCCGCCCCGCGGGCGGATCCGCCCGGGCGTACCATCCCCCGTGGGGACGCCCCCGGGCGCGACAACACACGCAGGAGTGACCCATGCAGACCAGACGACTCACCATCGCCGCCTCGGCCCTCGCCCTCGTCGGCGTGCTCGCCGCCTCCATCTTCGCCGGCGCCGCCGCCGCCAACGCCGTCAGGCCCCCCGCCCAGCCAACCGCCGTCGCCGTCGTCGACGTGCCGGCCATCCTCGACGGGCTCAACGAGAAGGACCGCCTCGAGGCCGACCTCCAGACCGCCATCACCGAGAGCCGCGGCAAGCTCCAGGAGCTGACCACCGAGGCCGAGGGCCTCCAGGAACAGCTCGACCCCGAGAGCGGCATCCTCAAGCAGGGCACCCCCGAGTACATCCAGGCCCTCGGGCGCCTCATCGAGCTCCAGTCCCAGGCCAAGGCCCGCTCGCAAGTCCTCGAGCAGACGCTGGCGCTCAAGCAGGGCGAGATGCTCCGCACGCTCTACGCCAAGATGGAGACCGCCATCGCCAAGATCTCCGAGCGCCAGGGCTACGACATCGTCTTGCTCAACGACTCGACCTTCCCCCTGTCCAACCCCGCGCCGTTCAACCAGACCCAGGGCGAGATCCTCAACCGCTCGGTGATCTACGCCCACGAGTCCGTGGACATCACCGACGACGTCATCGTCCTGATGAACAACGAGTACCAGGCGCCCTGAGCCCCGGGGAGACGCCGCCATGGCCCAGCCCCAGTACACCACGGGCCAGCTCGCCCGGCTGCTGTCCGCCGAGCTCGTCGGCCCCGACGACCTCACGCTGACCGCCATCGCCCCCCTCGAGGACGCGGGCGAGGGCGCGCTGAGCTTCATCCGCTCCCGCGAGTTCGCGGGCATGTGGGCCGCCAGCCGCGCCTCGGCTGCACTCGTCACCCGGGGCGTCGAGGTCCCGGGCCACGACCCCAAGACCCGCGCGATCCTCTACGTCGACAACGCCGACGCCGCCCTGATCCAGGTCCTGTCGGCCGTGGCCCCCGATCCCGACCTGCCCGCGGTTGGCATCGACCCGTCGGCCGCGGTCGACCCCTCCGCCAGCGTCGATCCGACCGCGCGGATCGGGCCCCTCTGCCGCGTCGGCCCGGGCGCCACCATCGGCCCGGGCGCCGCACTCATCTCCAGCGTCGTCGTCGGGCGCGGCGCCAGGATCGGCGCCAACACCATCCTCCACGCCGGCGTCGTCGTCCAGTTCGGCTGCGTCGTGGGCGACCGCTGCCTCTTCCACCCCAACGTCGTCATCGGCGCCGACGGCTTCGGGTTCATCCCATCGCCCGACGGCCAGGGCCACGTCAAGATCCCCCACCTGGGCAACGTCGTCGTCGGCGCCGAAGTCGAGCTCGGCGCCGGCTCCTGCATCGACCGGGGCAAGCTCGGCTCCACCACCATCGACGACGGGTGCAAGACCGACAACCTCGTCCACATCGGGCACAACTGCCGCGTCGGCAAGGGCGTCATCATCTGCGGCGGCACCGTCGTCGGCGGCTCGGTCAGGATCGGCGACCGCACGCTCATCGGGGGCAATGTCGCCATCGCCGACGGCACGACCATCGGCGCCGACGTCCGCCTGGGCGGCGCCGCCGCCGTCATGCAGTGCGAGATCAACGACGGCGAGACCTGGTGGGGCAACCCCGCAAGCCCGGCCCGCGAGGCCATGGCCAATCTCGCCGCTCTACGCAAGCTCTCCAAGACCATCAAAGACCTCCGCCGAGACATCGACGCCCTCAAGGCCTCGGACGCCCCCGCGTCATGACCACGCCCCGCCGAACGCCCGCCGCCCCCGCCACCGTCCGGGGCCGCGGACTCTTCACCTCCGCCCCCGCCTCGGTCACGATCGGGCCCGCCCGGGCGGGCGACGGCATCACGATCCTCCGCGGCGCCGACCGGGTCCCGGCTGTTCTCGACGCCCTCTCGACCGACCCGATCCACCCCGCCTTCGCCTCCATGCCCCCCCGGTGCACCTGCCTCCGCGCCGGCGAGGCCTCGCCCCCCGTCGCGACCGTCGAGCACCTGCTCGCCGCCCTCGCCGGGCTCGGCATCACCGACGCCGTGATCGAGCTCGACGGCCCCGAGGTCCCCATCGACGACGGGTCGGCCGCCGCCTTCGTGGACGCCATCCTCGCCGCCGGCGTGCAGACCCTCGACCAGCCCGCCCGACCGGTCCGCGTCGCGCAAGAGATCCGGGTCCAGGACGCCGGCGCCTCGATCACGATCACCCCCGCCGACGCGCCCGAGTTCGTCTACGACCTCGACTACGGCGAGCACGCGCCCATCGCCCCCGCGAGCGTCTCCTGGTCGGGCGACCCCGACGAGTTCGCGACCCACATCGCACCGGCGCGCACCTTCTGCCTCAGGCAAGAGGCCGAGGCGATGACCGCGATGGGCCTGTTCAAGGACCTCTCGCCCCGCGACATGCTCGTCGTCGGCGAGGACGGCCCGATCGACAACGACTACCGCTTCGAGGACGAGCCCGCCCGGCACAAGCTGCTCGACCTGGTCGGCGATCTCTCGCTTGTCGGCGCGCCGATCCGTGCCCGGGTGCACGCGGTCCGCTCGGGGCACGCGCTCAACCACGCCGCCGCCCGCGCGATCCTCGACGCGGCGAACTAGCCCGGGCCGACCACCGGCGCGCGCCGAATCGGGTCACAACACCGACCCCGACTCGCCCCGGGGCTACCCGGCGCGAACGATCCCCGTCCCCCCTTCCCGGTGCCGCCGCCGATCCGGCCGCGTCCGACGGATCCGCGGAACGCTCGCCCGGGCGCGCCGGTACGAAGGGGGATCGGGGATGAGGAATCTGAAGCGTGCGGTGCTCGGCGGGGTCGTTCTCGCGGCCGGGCTGCTCGGGGGATGCGTGGACATGGCCGCCGTCGAGACGATGAGGCAGAGCGCGGCCCAGGCCCGGGACGACCTGGCCGGGCAGGTCGAGGCCCTGGAGTCGCTCCGGGAAACGTTCCCCGACGGCTCGCCCGAGGCCGCCGACGCCGACGCGCTGGCCGCAGCCGCCTCGGCCAAGGTCGCCGCCATCGAGGCCGCCATCGCCCGGATCGACCAGACCCTGGCCGAGGCGAACAATCCCAGCGACGGCCTGACCCGGGCCGCCCAGGGGGTCTCCCCCCTGCTCCCCGAGCCGGTCCGCCTGCCCCTGGTCCTGGGGGCGGCCCTGGCGGCGACGCTGCTGCGGGCCGGTCAGCTCAAGCGTGGAGCCGCGTCGATGGCCCGGAGCATCAACAAGGCCCTGGAATCGGACGGCGAGTTCCGCCAGGCCTTCGCGCGCCACGCGGACACACTCCGCAGCATCCAGACCAGGACCGCCCAGCGAATCGTCGACCAGGCGTCGGCCAAGCGCACGCTGCCCGCCCTGCCGATCTAAAGGGGAACAGTGACCCGCACGCGAGCCATCCCCCCGAACCCGATCCTCGGGCGGCGCCCGCGCGCGTTCACCATCGTCGAGCTGCTGGTCGTCATCGCCGTCATCGCCACCATCGTCGCGATCACCCTCCCCGCCCTCTCGGGCGCGCGCGAGAGCGCCAAGCGCATCCAGTGCCTCAACAACCTCCGCCAGCTGGGCGTGGG
The DNA here is from genome assembly GCA_041987545.1 of Phycisphaerales bacterium. Lineage (GTDB taxonomy): Bacteria > Planctomycetota > Phycisphaerae > Phycisphaerales > UBA1924 > JAJRXR01. The sequence continues at coordinate 22,904 of JBHIWH010000003.1, forward strand.
CGTCACCATGTACATGGACTCAGAGTCCGACGGCGTCCTGCCCGAGGTCTTCCCCATCCTCCAGCCCGGCGGGCTCGAGGCCAACGACATCTCCCTGCTCGACATCCTCGAGCGATACATCGACGCGCCCAAGCCCGCCCGCGAGATCCCGGGCGACACGTCGATCCCCTTCATCGTCCAGGACCCCTACCGCTGCCCCTCGGACCTCTACTCCGACGACGACGCCAACCAGGGGTGGGCCGTCCACGAGACCTACGGCACGTCGTACGCCTACCCGCCCGGCGTCGTCTACTTCTGGATGGAGACCGCCCTGAACATGGACCCGCCCTACGCGCCCGCGACCACCACCGGCTGGCGCGTCATGACCGAACGCGGGCGCGAGATGCCCCTGCTCTTCGACTTCGACGAGTGGCACCCCCGCTCGGGCGGCGCCGGCAAGAACGGCGTCTACATCTCCGACGGGCACGCCGACCTGCTCGGCAAGGGCCAGCCCGACGAGGGCATGCCCGAGCTCATCGAGGCCAGCGTCCGGGCCAGGGGCGGCACATGAGCGGGCCGCAACCCACACGCCGCGAGGACTCGCTGCTCGACGAGGAGATCCTCCGCGAGCCGCCCAAGCGCGAGCGGGCCGCCGTCCGACTCGAGCGACGCGTCAAGGGTGCGTTCGCCGGCGCGTGGGCCCGACCGGGCGTGCGGCGCGCGCTGACCGTGACGATGGGCGTCGCCCTCGGCGCCGCCAGCCTCGCCGTCTTCCTCGCCCTCCGCCCCGTCCCCCAGCCCGACTACCAGACGGGCGACATGGACGACCTGTTCAACTACACGCTGCTCACCGACGAGTTCAACAGCCTCTCGATCGACGAGCGGCTGGAGCTGCTGTCCCAGCTGCGCGACCGTCTGGAGTCGATGGACGGGAGCCAGTCCGTGCTGCTGGCCGCTTTCGCCGCCAGGATCAAGGGCGAGATGCGCGAGCAGCTGATGGAGAACGTCGGTCGCCTGGGCGTGGACATCGTGGACCTGCACGCGGCCGACTACGACCCGACCGGCAGCGCCGAGGACAAGCGCCGATACCTGCTGACCGCCTTCGTCGACCTGCACAAGAGGATGGACACGCTCGGCGGGCGGGAGCGCGACATGTCCGACGAGGAGCGGCTCCAGGAGGGATTCGACCAGGCCCAGCGCGACGTCGAGACCCTCGACCAGGCCGACATCTCGGGCGAGCAGGCGGGCCAGATGTTCCGCTTCGCCAACAACGTGATGGGAGAGCACGCCTCGCCCCACGAGAAGGCCAGGGCGGCCGTCTTCATGCGCGACATGTCCCGCGTGCTCCGCTCCGGCGGGCGGGCGCCGTAGACGCAAGCCCCTACTCGTCCTCGGACGCGACCCCGTCGCCCCACGCCCCGTCGGGCATGTGCTCGGTCACGCACGTGATCGAGACCCAGCCCTTCTCGGCACGCAGCGCCGTCAGACGCACGCGCCGGTTGTCGGGCAGGTTCACGACCGAGCGCTCGGCCATCGGCTCCTCGCCCGCCACGATCTTGAAGAACGTCTTGGCCTGCGGCACGTCCCTCAGATCGGGCGGGATCAAGTCCTCGGCCCGCGCCTCGGCCTCCCCCAGCACCCACGAGGCCGGGATCGGCAGCCGACCCACGTGCACCCAGTCCGCCTTCACCCACAGCGAACCGTCCTCCCGCAGCTCGGGCGTCAGCGTCGCGCTGAGATAGTGCTCGCGGCCCTCGGCGTACACCTTCGCCCCGATCCGGATCATCGGCGCGTCGAAGTGCACCTGCAGGTCCGACATCTCGTCGGGCCAGTCGAAGTGCTCGTTCTCTCGCGCGATCCAGACCGGCATCCGTACGTTCAGCCACGCGTTGGCGTCCTCGGCCCGCATCGCGACGGTCCAGGGCTCGGACCGCCACGCCCCGCCGCCCTCCGGATCGACCGCCCCGGGACGGACCATGGAGATATGCCGCGTGATGGCGCCCTCGAGGTCGCCCGCACGCTGGACCGTCCGCTCGTCGCGGGGGTCGATCGAGCGCCACCAGGCGGGCGCGGCCCGGGTCATCGAGCCCACGATGATCCAGCCCCCGGCCGCGACGAGGGCCAGCGTCACGACGAGCCAGAGGCCGAGCGTGATCAGGCGCCGCCGACGCGCCGCCCCGTCCGGGCCGGGTGCCTCTCGCGATAGTCGCGGGTCGATCGCGCCCCGGCGGGCGGGCCGGTCGTCCCCGATCGCGGTCTGTGATGAGATCGTCGCGTCCATCGCCCCGCCGTCCGTGGCCGTCTGAGCGTGACACTGTACCCCATCCGCCCGCGAGCCCCGGGGCCCCCTGCGATCTGGGCAAAAACAAAGCACGGCCCGGGATTCCGGGCCGTGCGGCGGGGATCGTGTCGCGGGCGGTTGCCCGCCGGATCAACGCTTGGAGAACTGGAAGCGGGCGCGGGCGCCGGGCTGGCCGTACTTCTTCCGCTCGACCTTCCGGGCGTCGCGGGTGAGGTAGCCGGCGTGGCGGAGCGCGGGCTCGAAGTTCGGGTCGTAGCCGACCAGGGCCCGGGCGATGCCGAGCCTCAGGGCCTGGGCTTGGCCCATGTACCCGCCGCCGGTCAGCCGCGCGACGACCTCGAGGTTGCCGAGGGTGTCGGTCAGCGCCAGGGCGGCCTTGGCGTCCTTCTGGTCGCGGAGTTCGGAGAAGTACTCCTCGATCTCCTTGAGCTTCTTACGGGTGGACTGGATCTTGATCGTCCCCTGCCCGTCCTTGGCCGGGCGGAGGCGGACGCGGGCGACCGCGGTCTTGCGGCGCCCGGTGCCCCACCACCAGCCGTGCTTGTCGGCGGGCTTGGGGTCCGGGATCTCGCGCTCGGTCTGCTGGGGCGCGTCGTCGCCGCGCATCAGCTCGCCCGCCAGCTCCGGGTTCGTGATCGTCGTCTCGAGGGCCTGCTCTGCCATGTGCGTCTCGCTCAATCACGCGGCCGATCGGCCGGCCGCGGGTGTTCGGGTCTGCGTCCTCAGATCTCCAGGGGGACCGGCTTGTGCTGCTCGTGCGGGTGCTCGGCGCCCGGGTACACCTTCAGCTTCTTGAGCATCACGCGCCCCAGCCGGTTCTTGGGCAGCATCCGCCGCACCGCGTCCTCGATCAGACGCTCGGGCCGCTTCTCGCGGACGCTCCCGTACGTCTCGGCCTTCAGCCCGCCCGGGTGGCCCGTGTAGCGGAGCTTCAGCTTCTGGGTCGCCTTGTTGCCCGTCAGCCCCACCTTCGTGCCGTTGGTCACGACGACAAAGTCGCCCGTGTCCACGTGGGGCGTGTACTCGGGGCGGTGCTTGCCCATCAGCACGGTCGCGACCTCGGCGGCCAGACGCCCGAGGGGCACGCCCTCGGCATCGACGAGGCGCCACTCACGCGGCACGTCGCCGTTCTTGGCCATCCAGGTCTGGCGTCGCAGGTCCGTCGCCATCGCGGAAAACTCCCTTGCTCGCCGGCGCCCGCTCTGCCGCGAGATCCGGACACAACACGCTCGCGGGCGACGCATCGCCCGCTCGAATACGCCGCCTGCCGGGCGGGGCGGGCCGAGCACGATCCGTCCGATGGACCGCACGCGGCAAGCTTTCGATCAGGTCCGGGCGATCCCTCACGCCTCCCGCGCGGGGCCCGCCCAGAGCGGGGGAAGCGTAGATCCCCCCGCCGCCGAGTCAAGAACACCCCCACGCGTGGCGGCCAAGCCCCCCAGAGCCGATGATCAGACCGATGACCGACCTCCCCCCGACGACGCCCGGGCCCGCCCCGGGCCCGAGTCAGGCCGACACGCCCCACGAGGCCCCGCCCGCCCGGGTCCCCGACCCCGGGACGCCCGCCAGCCGGGCCCTGGCGGTCCTGCTGGCGATCGTCTGCGCGGCGGCCGCCATCCTCTGGCAGAACCAGTCCGTCGAGACCCAGTACCACCTGGTCGGCAAGACGCCCCCGGCGGTCATCTCCGACTCGGTCGTGGACCCCATGGCCCAGCCGGTCCTGCTCGGCCGCGTCTACGTCCGGATGGACGCGCTGTACGACTCGATCGGGCAGCCCATCGGCCCCATGGCGATGCCCCTGATCGAGGACTCGGCCCTCACCCCGGCCGAGCGGATCGTCGCGGGCATCGCCGCGGGCGTCCTGCTCGACGACGAGGGCGCCATCGAGCGCCTGCAGGCCGAGCGCGATCAGCTGCTCGAGGAGGACGTGGACGCGATGGAGCCCGAGGCCCAGCTGCGCCACGCCGAGCTGCTCCTGGACACCAAGCACCTGCTGGCGATCTACCGGGGCGAGGGCGAGTACGTCTCCGACGACGCACGCGACCGGCTCGTCCGCCGCTACGGGTACTTCGGCCAGCTGGCGACCACGCACCAACTGCCCGATTCCGACCCGGCCCGCGCGCCCCTGCTCTCTGGCGGGATGGCGCTCATCCTCGTGCTGCTGGGGGTGATGATCGGCGCCGTCGTGCTCTTCATCGCCGGCTCGGTCGTCCTGCTCATGGGCTGGATGAAGCTGGCCTCGGGGCGGATGCGGATGGCCTTCCGCCCGCCCGCGCCGGGCGGGAGCGTCTTCCTCGAGGTCTACGCGCTCTTCGTCGGGGGCTTCCTGGCCTACGCGGTGCTGACGACCGCCTTCGACGCGCCCGCGATGATCTCGCTGGCGATCCAGTGGTCGCTGCTGCTCGTGCCCTTCTGGCCCCTGCTGCGGGGCGTCGATCGCCAGAAGTGGGCCGCCTCGATCGGGCTGCACCGCGGGCGAGGGGTCCTGCGCGAGATCGGCGCCGGGCTGACGGCGTACCTGGCCGCGATCCCCTTGTTCTTCATGGGCGTCGGCCTGACGCTCTTCCTGATGCTCGTCTACCAGGCCGTGCTGATCGCGATGGGCGAGGAGCAGCCGCCCCCGCCCTCCAACCCGGTCATCGAAATCCTCGACGAGGCCGGCCCGATCGCGCTGGTCATGATCTTCCTGCTCGCGACCGTCTGGGCGCCGCTGACCGAAGAGCTCGTCTTCCGCGGCGCCCTGCACCGGGCGCTGCGGGCACGCGTGGGCTGGGTGCTCGCCGGCCTCGTCGGGGCGCTGCTCTTCGCCTTCATGCACGGGTACGGCCCGCTGTTCGTCTCGCCCCTGGTCGCCCTCGGGTTCATGTTCTCGTTCATGCGCGAGTGGCGGGGCTCGCTCATCGCCTGCATCACCGCCCACTTCGTGCACAACGCGACCGTGCTCACCCTGGCGGCGACGCTGATCTACCTGATCTTCTGACCCGCCGTTCGGCCGGGATCACTCGGGCGGCGCGTCGGGAGGCGGCGCGACAGGCTCGGACGCGCCCCCGAGCTTCTGCAGCGCCCTGGACGCGATCTGCCCGATGATCAGGATCACCACGACCGTCACCGCGATCCCGGCGATGATCATCCACCTGGGGCGGCCCGCCTCGGACCAGTCGGTGACCTGCTCGCCGATGACGACCGCCGCGGCGGTCCGCGGCGCCATCCCGACCGCCGTCCCCACCACGTAGGTCAGCAGCCGCACACCGGCCGAGCTCAGCACGAGGTTGGTCAGCGCGAACGGTGAGTTCGGCGGCACGCGGACGAGCGTGACGATCCCCAGCGTGGGCCAGAATCCCCGCCCGACCAAGGCATCCCGCACCACGCGGGCTTTCTTGTGCGTCGCGATCTCCCGCTCGACCCGCTCGCGGGCGTACCGCTGCGAGATCACGCGCCCGACCAGCGCCGCGCCGACGAACCCCGCCAGCGCCGCGGGGAAGCCCCAGACGGCGCCGAACGCGTACCCCGCCAGGATCGCCTGCGAGTACGTCGGCAGCAGCCCGAGCCCGGCGCTCAAGATGAAGATCACGATGTAGATCGCGTACCCGGCCTGCTGGTGCGAGCGGAGCCAGTCCGAGACCGGCGCCATGTTCGCCAGCAGGACGAACCCGCCGATCGCCGGCAGCACGGTCCACAGGCCGCCGAGCACCGCCGCCGGCCCCAGGCGCCGGAGCACCGCGCCCCACGAGTCGTCCCGCGGCAGGTCGGCCTCGCTCACCCTTCGCCCGCACTCGGGGCAGACGGGCCCGGCCAGCTCGCTCAGATCGAACCCGCACCCCGGGCACGAGATGCCCGCCGCCCTGATCCGGTCGGTCAGGTCCTGGTTCGGCTCCGGCTGGGCGTCCTGGCTCACGCGGCGATCCTACCGTCCGTCCCCGGCGGTACGTCGCCCCCGGGTCCAGGATTCCGGCGGCGCGACAGCGCCGCGGTCGGAGGCTTCCCCCCATGATCCCCAAGCCACCGCCCCGCGAGGGCACGCTCGGCTTCCTCTTCATGCCGCCCTACCGCGTCCAGGGCTTCTCCATGGCCGGCGAGGCCACAGCACTGCACATCCCCGAGCTCGACCTCTGCTTCGACATGGGCCTCTGCCCCCGCCCGTCGCTGGCCGCCAAGTTCTGCGCCATCACCCACGGGCACATGGACCACATCGGCGCCCTCGCCTACTGGTGCTCGCAGCGCAACTTCCAGGGCATGGGCCCGGGCACGATCGTCTGCGACGCCCGGATCGAGAACGACATCCGCGGCATGATGAGGGGCTTTGTCGACCTCGAGCGCCAGAACACGCCCTACGAGCTGGTCGCCCTCGAGAACGACGGGCAGCTGGAGATCAAGAACAACACGTTCCTCCGCGCCTTCCACACGGACCACACGTGCCCCTCCATCGGGTACGCCGTCGTCGAGAAGCGGACCAAGCTCCGCGAGGAGTTCGTGGGGATGCCGCAGGAAAAACTCCGCGAGCTCAAGGACCGGGGGACGGAGATCACACGCTCGTTCGAGGTCCCGCTGATCGCCTTCACGGGCGACACGCTCCCGGGCGCGCACCTGGTCCGCGAGGACGTGCGGGCGGCCAAGATCGTGATCGCCGAGTGCACGTTCTTCGAGCCCGACCACAAGAGCCGCGCCGTGATCGGCAAGCACCTGCACGTGGACGACATCGCCGAGTGGTCCCGCGTGCTCGAGGCCGAGGACGTCGTGCTGGTGCACACATCGCGGCGGACGCACGTCTCGTACGCGCGCAAGCGGCTCGACGAGCTGCTCGGGCGTGAACAGTCGGGGCGGTTCCACCTGCTGATGGACCACCGGGCCAACCGCCTGCGGTACGACGCCCAGGCCGAGGAGGCCGAGCGCCGGGAGCGTGAACTGGCGCAGCGTTCCTGACGCCGCGGCGCCAAGCAGTTGCGCGCCGCGCCACGACGATTTGTCCCCCGCGAGTTGACAGCTTGTTCGCGGACGATTACGTTTGCCTGGTTGTCGCGGGGTTCGGGCGCCATGGGAGGCGGCGGACCCCCTGAACGGGTACGAGTGCAGGGGTGGGCGCCACGGCGTCAGCTCCACAAAGTTTGAGGCGGCGTGAGCATGAGCGACCCCGATCGGAAGACGTGGGACGGTATTGTTGCGCACTTGCGTTCCGCGCACCCGGTGGTCTGCCGCCAGTGGTTCCGTGAGCTGGAGCCCCTGGGCGTCGCGTCGGGGACCTACGGCATCCGCGCGCACTCGGCCCTGCACAAGAACTACCTCCGCCGCGAGTGCCTCGACGCGTTCAACGACGCCGTCGGCGCCGTCACGGGCCAGCTCATCGGCGTCCGCTTCCTCGGGCCCGACGACGACGCCTCCGCCTTCGAGCGCCCACGCAAGCGCCGACCAACCTCCAAGCGCGCCACGCCCGACGAGGCGAGCGTCAGCGAGCGGCCCACCCCCGCGCCGGCGCCCGAGATGTTCCCCGCCCAGACCTTTTCCGATTCCATCCCGCCCGACTACCCCGACGCGCTGCCGATCAACCCGGACTTCGGGTTCGACACCTTCGTGATCGGGCCCAACAACGAGCTGGCCCAGGCCGCGGCCCTGGCCGTCAGCGCCAAGCCGGGCCGCGCGTACAACCCGCTGTTCATCCACGGCGACGTCGGGCTGGGCAAGACGCACCTGCTCCAGGCCGTCTGCCTCAAGGTCAAGCACGCCCGCCCGGACGCGAAGGTCGTCTACATCTCCTGCGACGGGTTCATGAGCCAGTTCATGGCCGCCGTCCAGGACGGCTCGATGAGCGAGTTCCGCCACCGCTTCCGCGACGTGGACCTGCTCGTGATCGACGACATCCACTTCCTGGCCAAGCGGGACCGCACCCAGGAGGAGTTCTTCCACACCTTCAACGCCCTGTACCAGAACAACCGCCAGATCATCCTCAGCTCGGACACGCCCCCCGAGGACATCCCGCACCTCGAGGACCGGCTCGTCTCCCGCTTCAAGTGGGGGCTGGTCGCCAAGGTGGACGCGCCCGGCTACGAGACGCGCATCGAGATCCTCCGCGCCAAGGCCAGGCTCCGGGGCGTCGAGCTGGGCGACGACGTGCTGTGCTACATCGCCCAGCACATCGACTCGAACATCCGCGAGCTCGAGGGCGCGATCACGACCATGCAGATGCGCGCCGGCGTCGAGAAGCGCGACCCGGACCTGGAGCTGGCGCAGGACTGCCTGGCCGAGCTCGGCGCCGCCCCGGCCTCCGACGGGCCCACCATCGAGTCCATCATCAACGCCGTCAGCGATTTCTACTCCGTCCGCAAGGCCGACCTGCTGGGCAAGCGGCGCCACAAGTCGATCTCGCTGCCGCGGCAAGTCTCGATGTACCTGGCGCGGGAGCACACGAGGCACTCGCTCGAGGAGATCGGCAACCACTTCGGCGGGCGGGACCACACGACCGTGATGCACGCGGTCCGGACCGTCAAGGCCCGCCGAGGGGGCGACACCGACTTCGAGGCGGTCGTCCGCTCGCTCGAGCAGCAGGTCCGCCGCCGCCGCCCCGGGCGCGACTGAGAATTCGCGGCCAACCCGCCGGGACGCCCTGTGGACAACCGGTCGCACGCCGTCGCGGGCGCTCGCGCCGCGGGTCCCGCCGACCGAACCCCCGCCGGACCCCGACCCGCCCCCGAGCGCCGGCGTCCGCAGCCGACGCCCAGATGACAGGCTGGCCGAGGCTGTCGTGGGCCAGAAGTGCTTGGGCCACAATCGTTTGAGGTGATCCGGGCCTGTCTTTCCCCAACCGACGCCCGCAATTCTCTGTGATGATGATCTCTCTACTCAATTCAAGAGAGAACAGAGCCATCCGGAGTCGGCTGACACTCCGGGCGGGCCGACGCCCAGCGCAGATCGAGCGCGGTGGAAAACTCGGTGCATAACTCAGCGTTGGCAGGCGGGGCACCAGACGCTCGTGCGTTGGCCCAGGAGGCCCGAGGCCAGCGGGGCGCCGCAGGACCGGCACGGCTCGCCGGCCCGCCCATAGACGCTGTGAGCCCGCTGGAAGGCGCCCGGCGCGCCGTCCCCGTCGCGGTAGTCGCGGAGCGTCGAGCCCCGGGCCTTCACCGCCCGGGCCAGCACCCGCCGGATCGCCCGGGCCAGCGCCGCGGCCTCGTCGGCCGACAGCGAGCCCGCCGGTCGGCGCGGGTCGATCCGGGACTCGAACAGAGCCTCGTCGGCGTAGATGTTGCCCACGCCCGCGACCACGCCCTGGTCGAGCAGCGCCGCCTTGATCGCCCGGTGTGAGTCCCCCAGCCCACGCCGGAGCTGCTCGGCCCGCACGCCCAGGGCGTCGGGCCCCAGCGCGTCCCAGCGCTCTCGTCGCAGGTCGTCCATGCTCTGCATCGCCCAGATCCCGCCGAACCGCCTGGGGTCGCGGAAGACCAGCCGCGAGCCGTCGTCGAGACGCCACGCGGCGTGCACGTGGTCGGCCTGATCAAGACGCACGCCCCTGGCCCGCCACACGAGCCACCCGCTCATCCCCAGATGCACGCACACGACGCGCCCGGACGAGCCGACGAGCGCCAGCTGCTTGCCGTGCCTGACGAGTTCGGCGATCGTGCCGCCCCCGAGAAGGTCAGCCGACCGGACCCGTCTCGGCCGACGGCCGTTGTTCGCCCTCGCGCGGGAGAACCCGCCGGGCGGGTCACCCGGGACGACGAGCATGTCGCGACGATGCAACCGGGTGGTCACGACGGCCCGCCCGAGCAGCCGCGGCTCGAGCGTCCGCCGCACCGTCTCGACCTCGGGCAGCTCGGGCATCGGGTGATGCTACGAACGCCCGCGCAGGCCGCGGAAGAAGCCCGTCAGCAGTTCCCCCGCCTCGCCCGCCATGACGCCCTCGATCACCTCGCACCGGTGGTTGAGGCGGTCGTCCTCCAGGAGCCGGTAGAGCGTCCGGACCGCGCCGCCCTTGGGGTCGGCGGCGCCGAACACCACGCGGCCCACCCGGGCGTTGACGATCAGCCCCGCGCACATCGGGCAGGGCTCGAGCGTCACCGCCAGCGAGCAGTGGTTCAGGCGCCAGTCGCCAACCTCGCGGCAGGCGCCCAGGATCGCGATGTGCTCGGCGTGGGCGCTCGGGTCGCGGTCCTCCTCGCGCCGGTTCCGCCCCTCGCCCAGGATGCGTCCTGTTTCAGTCTCGTAGACGACGGCCCCGATCGGCGCCTCGCCCGCGCCCGCCGCGTCCCGGGCCAGCTCCAGCGCCCGGCGCATCATGGCCTCGTCGGTGGGCGTCGCGTCGCTCACGGCTCGTCCCCGACCGCCGCCGCCGACCGCTCGTAGCTCGACGGCCAGACCCAGAGCAGGAAGATCCCGAACTCGTACAGCGCGTACAGCGGGATCGCCAGCAGCACCATGCTCATCGGGTCGGCGGGCGTGAGGATCGCGCCGGCGATCGCGCACCCCGCGACCGCGTGGCGCCGGAACTTCTTGAGCATCCGGCGCGTCACGATCCCCGCCCAGCCCAGCAGCAGCACGACCACCGGCATCTGGAACCCCACGCCGAACGCCAGGCCCATGTTGAGCAGCGTCCTGACATAGTCGGCGATCTTGTACTGCTGGACGATCCCCGCCCCGATCGTCATCTCGTGCGTGCGGATCACCGGGGGGCCGCCCTCGGGCAGCTCGATGCACAGCCGGTGCTGGCCCAGGCGCCGGTTGTACCAGTGCGCGCCGACGAACAGGGTCTCGTCGGGCGGGTCGGCCTCGAGCACGGGCATCGAGCCGAGCGTCACGCCCTCGGGCAAGGGCGCCGTCGGCACGCGGCCCTGGCCGATCGTCGCGCTGAACCCGATGAAGAACGCCAGCACGACCGGCAGGATCACCCAGTACAGGAACGCGACGCTCAGGGCGGTCAACGCCGCAGACAAGGGCGCGAGCCGGTAGAAGAACTTGCGTTCGGCCCGGTAGAGCCCGGGCGCCACGAACAGCCAGAGCTGGTACAGGATCCAGGGGCTGCCGACGAGGATGGTGATGATGAGCGCGACCTGGACGACGGCGCCGAAGGTCTCGAGGGGGGCCGTCGCCTGCAGCGTGCTCGCCTGCCCCCTCGCCCGCAGCTCTTCCTGGGCGGGCGTGATCAGCAGCTGCAGGACCGGGCGCCCGAAGGCGAAGGCGAGGATGAACAGGGGGACGATCCCCAGGATCGCCCACAGCAGCCGCTTGCGGAGCTCTTCGAGGTGGTCGCCGAAGGACATCGACGCGCCGAAGCCCTCGTCCGAGAACCCGGGCGGCTCGCGGCCCGGCAGGGACCCGGGCGGGGATCCAGATGTGGATGGTGTCTGGTCGGGGCTCAAGGCGTGTTTCCCGCGGGCCTCCGGGGCCCGGGAGCATAGGGAGAGCCGCTGATCGGACGCCCGCGGCGGGCGGGCGACCCCGGCATGGGGCGCGGCCGTATCTCTCGGCGGCGACGGAACGAATCGGCGACGGGCCCGAACGGGCCGCGCATCAGGGTGTTGGAAGGAGGGTCTCGTTGGGAGCCTGGGACGGCGACGGGAAGCTCGGGGACGTCGGCGCCGCGATCGACGGCGACCGGGACGCCCTGCGCCGTGTCTGGCAGGAGCACCGACGATGGGTCGCCGCGATTCTGCTCGCCTACAAGCCCAGGGACACGGACCTGGACGACCTCCTGCAGGTCGTCGCGGTGCAGCTGGTCCGCAAGGTGGACGAGCTGCGCGACGCCGAGGCGTTCAGGCCCTGGCTCCGGACCGTCGCGATCAACGCGGCCAGGGCCGAGGGCCGCAAGACGACGCGTCGGGGCCCGCGCCTGCGCCTGACCGGCGCGCACGAGGCGCCGAGCGATGGGGCAGACCCGGCCGACCGCGAGGAGGCCGAGAGGCTCATGAGCCTGGCCGCCCAGCTGCCGGACTCATACCGCGAGCCCCTGCTGCTCCGCTGCGTGCGGGGCATGAGCTACAGGCAGATCGGGGCGGTCATGGACCTTCCCGAGACGACCATCGAGACACGGATCGCCAGGGGGCGGCGGATGCTCCGCGACCTGGCCAAGCAGGAGCCCGAGCCCGACGACGAGCCGAAGGCCGGCGCCGGGCGGGCCAGGCGAGGCTGGACGGCCGTCGTCTGAGCACGGGACGGATCGGAGACGCGTGATGCGTGACGAACGAGACGGCATCGACAACACCGCCGACGACGCGGGCCCGGACATGGACCGCGAGATCCTCATCGGCCGCGTGATCGACGGCGAGGCCTCGCCCGCCGACTGGGACGCGCTCCGCGCGATGGCCGACCGCGACCCGACGCTCTGGAGCGACCTGCGCTGGACGCAGAAGCAGCACGAGCTGCTGTCGTCAGTCGTGGGCGAGCGGACGCGGGCGGCCGACCACGCCGAGCTGGACCGCGCCCTGGCCGACCCCGCGCCCATGGTGCGCCGGATAGAGGTCGCGGGGCGGTACGGCGGGTGGCTGGCCGCGGCCTGCCTCGTGCTGCTCTGGTCGCTGGGGATCAACCCGCTGGCCACGACGGGCGGGGACGCCGGCCAGGCGGCCGGGATCATGCCGACCGCCGCCCAGCAGGCGCCCGACGAGGCGCTGCAGGGCTACCTGGACGCGGGCCGTCGCGCGGGCCGCGTGATCGACGAGGTGCCCGAGCGCGTCGTCGTCGAGGCACGCCCGCTCGAGGACGGGCGGCGCGTCGAGGTCCTCTACATCCGCCAGATCCTCGAGCGCGAGATCGTGGACCAGGTGTACAGCCTCACCCAGGACGAGACCGGCGCGGAGCGGACGGTCCCCGTCCGACTCGTCCCGCAGGACATCCAGCGGACCGCGTGGTAGTCGCCCGCGGCCCCCAGACCGAACCACACGCACGAGCACAGCAACCGATCAGACCCCAAGGAGCCGTGACATGAACGCACTCATCATTCTCAAGATGGCGCCGGCCGCGATGCTGGTGGCGATCGCCTGCGCCGGCGAGCCCGAGCGCGACAACGAGCTGGTGATCGTCGCCCCCGAGCCGCCCCGCGGCGTGGACTTCACCGTCCGCACCGAGCCCGCGCCCCCGGCGCCCCCGAAGGCCGCCGTGCGCTCCACCAACCGCGTCATCATGTCCCACGACGACGGCTTCGGCCAGGTCGTCGAACTCCGGATGCTCGGCGACGAGGACGTCCGCGTCATCGTCAACGGGCGCCAGATCGACGAGCCCAGGATCAAGCGGGACGGCAAGCGCGTCGTCGTCCTGGGCGAGGACGGCAAGCAGTTGACCACGTTCGAGCTCGAGGGGCTCGGGTTCGGCAAGGACGCCCCGTTCGCCGACGACACGCGCTTCGGCAAGCCCGGCGTCGGGTTCTTCCGCTCCGCCCCCAGCCAGGCGAAGACCCCCCCCGTCATGATCGGGATCTCGATGGGCGAGCCGGGCGAGGCGCTCCGGGCCCACCTGGGGCTCAAGGACACCGACGCCCTGCTCGTCGAGCAGGTGTTCGACGGCACGCCCGCCGACGACGCCGGGATTCAGCGCTGGGACGTCGTCGTCTCGATCAACGGCTCGGAGGGCGCCAGCAGCGCGACGCTGCACGAGGCCCTGATGACCAGCGAGCCGGGCGACGACATGAAGCTCTGGGTCATGCGCGGCTGCGAGAAGCACAAGGTCAAGGTCGAGCTGGCGCCCTACGACGCCCACAGGCTCTCGTTGGCCGACAAGCAGGAGGTCAAGATCCGCCAGGCGTGGCCCTCGGGGACCGCCGCCCCCACCCCTCCCAAGCCGTTTGTGTGGCACGACCACAGCGACATGGTCAAGAAGCAGTTGTCCGAGCGCCTGGACGGGCGCGAGCTCGAGGCCGCCATGCGCGCCTTCGAGGAGGCCATGGGTTCGGTCGAGTTCGGGTTCGAGCCCGGCGAGGGCTACGGCGTTTTCGAGTTCCGCTGGGACGGGGACGAGCACAAGCTCGTGATCCCCAAGACCGCGCCCAAATGGGACGCGCTGCGGGACCAGGCGGGGCAGAACCTCCGGTTCGGCCGGGAGCAGGCCGAGCGGGGCGCCGCCCACGCCGAGGACAGGCTCGAGGCGCTGCACAAGCAGCTGGAGGCCCGGATGGACCGCCTGGCCAAGGAGATCGATCGCATGAGCCGCATGCTCGAGCGGCTCGCGGAGGATTAACTCGGGGCGGGCCCCAGGTAGGGTGAAACCCCCGGGCCCCGATGCCCATACAACCAGTTGTTCAGGCCCCGGTTCCCCACGGGGGCCTTCGCGGCCGCGTGAAGAGACCCCACGCGGCCGCTTTTCTTTGCGCACGACGGGCCCACGGGCCCCGCCGGTATCATCCGGCCCAGCGCGACGTCATGGAGGATCGCCCTTGAGCCAGGACACGCCCAGAGAGGCCCTCGACGCCACCAACAAGGCCCGAGAGAGCTACCAAAAGCTCCGCGAGGAGATCGAGAAGGTCATCGTCGGCCAGGACGAGGTCGTCGATCAGATCCTCATGAGCGTGTTCAGCCGCGGGCACGCCCTGCTCGTGGGCGTGCCGGGCCTGGCCAAGACGCTGCTCATCTCGACGATCGCCCGGGCGCTCAGCCTCGAGTTCAGCCGCATCCAGTTCACGCCCGACCTGATGCCCTCGGACATCACGGGCACGGAAGTCATCGAGGAGGACAAGGCCTCGGGCCGCCGCGAGCTGCGGTTCGTGCACGGGCCGGTCTTCGCCAACGTCATCCTCGCCGACGAGATCAACCGCACGCCGCCCAAGACCCAGGCGGCGCTGCTCGAGTCGATGCAGGAGCGGCAGGTCACGGTCGGGGGCGTGCGGCACGAGCTGCCGGACCCGTTCTTCGTCCTCGCGACCCAGAACCCGCTGGAGCAGGAGGGCACGTACCCGCTGCCCGAGGCGCAGCTGGACCGGTTCATGTTCCAGGTGCTCATTCGGTACCCGACCGCCGAGGAGGAGCTGGAGGTCGTCCGCCGCAGCGCCCACAAGGGCGAGGAGGCGGTGATCCCGGTGATGAGCGAAGACGAGATCCGCGAGGTCCAGCGGATCGTCAAGCACGCGCCCGTCGCCGACCACGTGATGAAGTACGCGCTGCGTCTGGTGCGGGCGACGCGCGTCCGCGAGGAGGCCGACCCCGCGGCGCCCAGGCCCAAGCTCATCGACGACTACGTCGCCTGGGGCGCCGGCCCCCGGGCCAGCGAGTACCTGATCCTGGCCGCCAAGGCCAAGGCCGTCCTCGACGGCGCCAGCCACGTGACCCCCGACCACGTCCGGGCGGTCGCCCACCCGGTCCTGCGGCACCGGATCCTGACCAACTTCAACGCCGAGGCCGACCAGATCACCACCGACGCGATCATCGACGGCCTGCTGGAGTCGATCCCGCTCGAGTCCTCGCCCGACGAGGAGCGGCGCCAGATGGACCGGGTGCTCAAGAGCTGACCCGCCCGCCGCCCCGGCGCGGGTTACGATCCGCACGTGAGCGACCCCACCCCGACAGCCACGCCCGCCGGCGACGCGGACGTCCACCACCTCGAGGCCCAGCGGCGCGAGAACCGCGAGCAGGTCGAGGCCCTCGGTCTGAATCCCTACGGCGTGCGGGCCGACGGGCTCGTCAGCCTCCGCGAGGCGGCGCGTTTGTACGACGCCGACGCCGACGCGGACCATCAGGCCAACGGCAAGACCGAGGGCTTCAAGGACAAGCGCCCGGTCGTCAAGATCGCCGGCCGCGTCGTCCTGCACCGGGACAACGGCAAGCTGGTCTGGCTCAACCTCCGCGACGCGACGCGCGACTCGTTCCAGGTCGCGGTCTCCAAGCGCGACGCGAGCGAGGCCGGGTTCAACCTGGCCAAGCTGACGGACCTGGGCGACGTGCTGATCGCCGAGGGCCCGGTGATGAAGACCCGGGCCGGCGAGGTCACGGTCTGGGCGACGGGCCTGGCGCCGGCGAGCAAGTGCCTGGTCCCCCCGCCGGAGAAGCACGCGGGGCTGGCCGACGTCGAGCAGCGGTACCGCCAGCGGTACATCGACATGTGGTCGAACCCGGAGGTGGCGCGGGTGTTCGCGCTGCGGGCGCGGTTGGTCTCGCGCCTCCGCCGCTTCATGGAGGAGCGCGGGTACGCCGAGATCGAGACGCCCGTGCTCCAGCCCCAGGCCGGGGGCGCCGCGGCCAGGCCATTCACGACCCATCTGAACGCGCTCGGGATCGATCTGTTCATGCGGATCGCGACGGAGCTGCACCTGAAGCGGATGCTCGTGGGCGGGATGCCGCGGGTCTTCGAGGTCGGGCGCCTGTTCCGCAACGAGGGCGTGGACAAGAGCCACAACCCCGAGTTCACGACGATGGAGGCCTACCAGGCGTTCGGCGACTACGAGACGATGGCCGAGCTGGCCGAGTCGCTGATCCGCGAGCTGGCCCGGGTCGCGTCGATCCACCGCGCCGACGAGGCGGCGGCCCGGGGCGAGGCCGAGCCCGCCGAGGAGGGCGCCATCCCAGAGTCGCTGGAGCTGCCCTTCGGCGAGCTGTCGATCGACTACGCGAGGCCCTTCGACCGGGTGACGTACGCAGAGCTGTTCGAGCGGGCCCTGGGCTTCGCGTCGACCGACGTCGACCGCGCCTGGGCCGAGGCCGAGAAGAGGGGCCTGGTCGCCAAGTACGCGCGGCATCTCAAGGAAGAAGGCCGTGAGGTCTCGTCCTCGGTGGGGGCCTCAGAACTCCGCGGCAAGGTGGACGACATCCTGATCGTCAACGAGCTGTTCGAGGAGGTCGCCGAGCCCACGCTCGACCCGGCCCGCCCGACGTTCGTCTTCGACTACCCCGCGGCCCTCTCCCCCTTGACGCGGCCCAAGGCGGGCGCCGCCGAGACGGCCGAGCGCTGGGACCTGTTCATCGGCGGGATGGAGATCGGGCCGGCGTACACCGAGCTCAACGACCCGGACGTCCAGGAGCAGAAGTTCCGCGAGCAGCTCGCGGGCCTGGACGCCGAGGAGTCCACCTTCCGCACGCTCGACCACGACTTCCTGCGGGCGCTGAAGGTGGGCATGCCCCCGGCGGGCGGGATCGGGCTCGGCATCGACCGCCTGGTCATGCTCATGGCCGACCGCCAGTCGATCCGGGACGTGATCCCGTTCCCGTTCATGCGGCCCGAGGCCTGAGCGTTCGGGCCGCGCACGAGAAAGGGCCCAGGATCAACCCGGGCCCTCGTGATTCGCGTCATGAGATGTCGGGGCCGGTCGGGCTCAGCCGCCCGAGGCTTCTTCTTCGCCCTTGACCTTGCGGACGCCGCCCTCGAAGTAGGTCTGGCCCTCCTCGACGTTGGCGTAGGGCATGAGCTTGGGCTTGCCGTCGTCGCCGGTGACGCGGACGATCCGCTTGTCGCTCTCGCCGCCCTGGACGATCGTGCCCGGGGTGTGGAAGTCGATCATCTCCATCGGGGGCTGATCGGGGTCCTCGCGCCGGTCGCGGACCGCGTTGAGCAGGGCCTGGTGCTCCTCAAGGGGGAGCCCGCTGAGGCGGATCTTGACCAGCTGCACGTCGGCGTCGCCCGGCTTGATGATCTCGGTCGCGCCGGGGACCTGGCCGGCGTGCTCGATCAGCTCACGCACCATCCCGTCGTAGGCCTGCCGCGAGTCCTTGAGCGACTCGTTGATGATGAACTTCATGAAGTAGTCGAGGTAGTTCTCGGGGTACTCGCCCTCGAGCTCCTCGCTGATCGCCGTGTTGTACATCCGGACCATCTGGTTCGTGCTCTGGCCCTGGACGCGCGTCAGCACGCCCTCCTCGACCAGCTGGCTCGACAGCGAGCCCTGGATCACCAGCGGCGGGATCTTCTGCACGACGTTCTGGAACTTCTCGAACTCCGCCAGAGCCAGTTCGTCGAGCAGGCCCGACTCGATCTCCAGGAACAGGTCCAGGTTCTCGATGACCATCTTCTCGGCCTGCACGCGCCGCTCGACCCGCGTCGCGTTGATCGCGTCGTTCTTGGTCCTGGCGACCAGGGGGTTCCGCTTGAGCGCGACCTCGTCGAGGATCTGCTCGAGGCGGATCACACGCCCGTCCTCGCCCTCCTGGGCCAGGGGCTCGTGCTCGGGGATCGGCGCCCCGGCCTGACGCGCCCCGGAACCCGGGCGGTCGGGGGCGGGCGTCGCCGGGCGGGCCACCGGCCTGGGCGGGGGCGCGTACTCCGGCTCCGGCTCGGGAGCCGACGGCGGCGGGGTCGTCACCTGCGCAAGAGACACGGGCGACAGGGCGCCGACCATCAGGGCCACGCCGAGGAGTGTTCTGGTCTGACGGCTCATCCGCGGATCCTCCGGTTGGGGCGTCGTCGGCGCCTCCCGACGCCCGCACGCCCCGTGATTGCAAGAGACTGACCTGGCAGGCAATTATGCCCGCTTCGAAGCCGCGGGCCGCCCGGGGGTCTGAATTCCCTCAACTTGTACGCCCTTATGTCCGGAAAGATCCAGCCCGGGCCCGCCGGCTGGGGAGTTTCTGCCGCCTGGGGAAGCTAGGCTGACCCGATGCACACCACCCGGGACGACGCGGCTGACGGCACGGCCGGGGCCGACCGCCTGCAGCTCGCCGAGCGGATCGCCGAGGCCAGCCTCCTCCGGGGCACGTTCACGCTCCGCTCGGGCCGGACCAGCTCGTATTACCTGGACAAGTACCGGTTCTCGACCCGGCCCGAGGTGCTCGGGCCCCTGGCCCGGATGTTCGCCGAGCGGCTCGCGCTCGTCGAGCGGGACCTGGGCCGCCGGGCCGAGCGGCTCGCGGGCGCCGAGCTGGGCGGCGTGCCCCTGGTCACCGCCGTCGCCCTGGAGACCGGGCGACCGTGCGTGCTCGTCCGCAACGCCCGCAAGGACTACGGCACGGCCAAGCAGCTCGAGGGCGTGCTCGAGGAGGGCGACGCCGTCGTGCTCTTCGAGGACGTCGCGACGACCGGCGGCCAGGCGCTGGAGGCGTGCGAGTCGATCCGCGTGGCGGGGGGCGAGGTCATCGCCGTCCTCGCCGCCATCGACCGCGAGGAGGGCGCCCGGGAGAACGTCGAGGCCGCGGGCCTGCGTTTCGAGGCGCTGTTCACCAAGACAGACCTGGGCGTGGACGAGTGACACCCGGCGCCGGCGATCAGGGCGCGAAGAACTAGAACACGAAGAACAGGATCAGCAGGATCGCGACGAAGATCGTGATCCACGCCCACATGGGGACGGGCGGGCGCCCGTCGGGCGGCTCGTCGAGGCGCCGCCCGCACTCCGTGCAGCTCTCGTGCTGGTCCCAGACCCGGGCGCCGCAGTGCGGGCACTCGACCGTCTCGTCCCCGAACCGGTCCAGGTCCTCGGCCGAAGGCCCGTCCGGGTCGAGGCCCTCGGCGTACTCGTCGTAGTCGGGCGCCATCGCGCAAGAGTAGCCCGCCGACGCCCGGTTCCCGGGCTGGCCCCGCCCTTCGGGGCGATCCGCCTGAACCGGGTCCCCGCCCGTTCCGATATCCCGGGGCGATGGGCTCGATCACGCTCAACCTGCTCGGCGCGGGCGCGAGGCTGAACCTGCAACGCTCACAGCAGGCCGTCCAGACCGCGTTCGAGCGCCTCGCGACCGGGTCCCGGATCAACCGCGCGAGCGACGACCCGTCGGGGCTGGTCGCGGCCGAGTCCATGTCGGCCGAGCGCGCCTCGCTCGAGCGACGCATCGAGCGGTACGAGCGGGCGAACCTCCGCCTGGCGGCCGAGGAGGGCGTGCTCGGCGTCGTCGGCGACCTGCTCGTCGAGCTCGACGGGCTCGTCGTCACCGCGTCCAACACGGACGGGCTCAGCGGGGCCGAACGCAAGGCGCTCCAGGTCCAGGCCGACTCCATCCTCGACGCGATCGGCCACATCCGCGCGACGGCGACGTACGACGGCCAGCTCCTGCTGGGCGGCGCCGGCGGGCGGGTCGTCGTCCAGGGCGCGCCCGGCCCGGGCGGCGGATCGCCCGGCGACGACCAGCCGCTGAGCCTGGCGAGCATCCGCTCGGGCGGGCGGCTCAACCTCGTCGACGGCGACCTCGAGGCCGCCCAGGAGTTCGTCCGCGCGGCGCGCGACGCGAACACGGAGCGGCGGGCGGGCATCGGTCGATCGATGAACGACAACGATCGGCGCCTCCGGCTCGCGGGGGTCGAGCTCGAGAACCTCACCGGCGCGATCTCGATGATCAAGGACACCGACTACGCCGCCGAGGTCTCCGCGCTCGTCCGCGCCCAGGTGCTCGAGCAGGCGTCGATGGCGGTCATCTCCCTGGGCGCCAGGCAAACGGCCGCGAGCGTCCTGAGCCTCCTGCCACGCTGATCCCTCCAGCCCGCACGACCGGAACCACGGCCGCCCGCCTGCGCGGGCGGCGCGGGTCCTGACTGCGCGCGCCGCGTGAACCTCGGCGTCCCTGCGCACGGGGCCTGGCGGCCGCCCGGGCGCGTGGCATGGTGCGGGCACACGGCGGCGCCCGCCGCGCCCGCACAACGAGAGACACGAGGAGAGACGAGATGAAGACCCGCACCGCCCTCGCCGGGGCCCTGGCCGCCCTCGTGCTGCCCGCCGCCCCCGCCGCCGCCGACGTCGTCCAGATCATCGACTTCAACGGCCTCGCCCACGGCGAGATCGTCAACACGCAGTACCAGGCCTCGCACGGCGTGACGATCACCGCGTACAACCCCAACCGCGACTTCGACCTGGCCGTCGCCTTCGACACCACCCTCGCGGGCACCCGCGACCCCGACCTCGAGGACCCCTGGGACGGCGGCAACCTCGCGCCCAACACCAACATGGGCAAGGCCCTGATCCTCCAGGAGAACAACTACGGCACGGGCGACGGCGTCGCCGACCGCCCCGACGACGAGGGCTCCCGCCCCGCCGGCTCCATCACCTTCCACTTCGATCAGGTCATGACGGGCATCGGCTTCGACATCCTCGACCTCGAGTCCACCGCCGCCGAGATGTCCGTCCTCGAACTCTACCTCGACGGCGCCCTGGTCCGGTCCATCGACTTCTCCTCGTTCCTCCCCGCCGGCGCGTTCGGCGACCCCACGATCGAGTTCGGCAACAACTCGGCCAACCGGATCGGCGTCTTGACCGCCGACCGACTCGCGATCGAGGGCTTCGACAAGGCCAAGTTCAGGCTCGGCGGCTCGATGGCGCTCGATAACATCGCGCTCGTCCCCACACCCGGCACGCTCACCCTCGCCGGCCTCGGCGGCCTCTGTCTCACCCGACGCCGCCGGCGCTGATCACGACAACACGCCGATCCTCCTGCACGCACGAGGCCCCCGCCCACGCCGGGCGGGGGTCTTGCCGTGCCGGCTCGCCGACCCAGGATGACTTGACCGCCGGCCGGGGGCCGCGGCCCGGATCTGCTCGGCGCACACCTCTCAGTCGCACCCGAGTCTCTCCAGCCGCTCTCTCGCGGCCCTCTCCCGATCCGCCATGCCGACGCCTTCGAACATCTCGATCGACAGGCGAGCGAGCTCGCACGCCTGTTCGATCTTCTGCCGCAGAAGCAGGGTCTCGGGTCGCATCCCCACGCGGTCGAAGTAATCAAGAGCCTGGCGCCACAGCAGCACGGCCTCTTCGAGGTCGCCCCTATCGACCGCGAGGTTGCCCAGATTCGCCCGAGACCTCGCGATCCCCCCGGGGTCGTCGAGGCTCTCCCGGATACCCAACGCCTCCTGGAAGCGCGACTCCGCCAGATCGAGGTCGCCCCAGGTCCTCTCGACTTCCCCGAGGTTCTCCAACTGCGTCGCGACGCCCGACTCATCGCCGATCCGACGGTGCATGTCGAGCGACCGCGTGTGGTACCGAGTCGCCTCGTCGGGATCGCCCAGTTCAAGAGAGATCAACCCCAGGATGTTCAGGAGGGCGGCGCGATCCCGATCTTCACCTCTCGCCTCGAGGACCCCGAGCGACTCCAGACAGAGCCGGTGCGCGTTCTGGAAGTCCCCGCGGAGATAGCTGACCGCGCCGAGATTGCCCAGCGCCGCCGCCCGCCACCCATCATCGGGCGGCGCCTCGAGCACCCGGAGGAACATCTCCTCGGCCTGATCGAACCGCCCGGTCGATCGGTGGACAAGCCCGAGGCGCGTCAGCGCGCTGGGGTCCCCCGGGAACACCTCCAGAACGCGGCGCAGGGACTGCTCCGCCTTCTCGAACTCGTGCAGCGAGTAGGCGAGGGCGGCGCGCTCCCGGTGCCGCAGGATCAGCTCGTCCCGGGCGGCGAGGTACGCGGCTTCTTCGTCCCGGACCTGGGCATCAAGGAACTCAAGCAGCGACCGGGGGTCGCCCGCGCGCAGCTCGTCGAGCACTTCCTCTACGGGTCGTCCCGACGCGACGCCTTGGTCCGCCAGCGCCGCCAGCGCGCTCTCCAGACGCGATCGCAGCTCGTCGGAATCACGCTCGAGACGCGCGTTGTGCTCGGTCAGCCGGCGCCCGCGCGCCTCCTCGGTCTCCAGGCGCCGTCTGTAGTCCTCCGCGATCTGGCCGATCGCGTCGCGCATGCTCTCCTGGGCCCGCCCGATCGCCTCGACGCCCTCCGCCGTCCGCGCCCCGCGGAGCCGGTCCGCTTCGTCGGCCCGGTGCGTCCGGACGGCCCCGACCACGCCCGAGACCAGCGCCACGAGCATCCCCGAGACGACGAAGACCCCCGCCGCCCTGCTGAGCCACGCCCTGGCGTCCTTGGAAGGAACGACGAAGCGGCGCGCGACCCGCGGGTCGTCTCCCGGGCCGTCCTTGGGCTGGTAGCTCCCTCTCGCGAGCACCCAGAGCACGCCGCCGATCGCGCAGAGCGTCGCCGCGAGCACCGCGCCGATCACGAACGCGAACGACGCGACGAGCGCGCTCGTCGCCAGCCCGACGCCGAGCTCCTTGAGCGTGGCCTTCCCCGGGCCGACCACCGCCGGGGGCAGGATGGACCGCATCCCCATGCGACCACTCTACCCGGGGCCGCCCGCATGGCGCTCTCTGTCCGCCGCCCTACGCGTTGGTCGCCCACTCGATCAGGATGTCGGCGACCTCGGGGCGGGTGAACTCGCCCGGCGGGCGCTCGCCATTGCCCAGCATCTCGCGGACCTTGGTGCCCGAGAGGAAGATCTGGTCGCCCTCGAGCTTGGGGAAGGTCTTGCCCGAGACCATGCCCTGGGCCTTCTTGCTGAAGGCCGCGTGCTCGAACTTCAGGGGCTCGATCTCCAGATTGCTCTCGTCGAGCTGGTCGAAGATGTTCTGCGCGTCGTAGGTGCCGTAATAGCTGCCCACGCCCGCGTGGTCGCGCCCGACGATGAAGTGCGTCACGCCGTAGTTCTTGCGGACCAGGGCGTGCAGGATCGCCTCGCGGGGCCCGGCGTACCGCATGGCGGCGGGCATCACGCTCAGCATCGTCCGCTCGGGGACGAAGTACTCCTTGATCAGCGCCTGGTAGCACTTCATCCGCACGTCGGCGGGGATGTCGCCCGGCTTGGTCTCGCCCACCAGCGGGTGGATGAGCAGGCCGTCGGTGATCTCCTGCGTGCACTTGCACAGGTACTCGTGGGCCCGGTGGATCGGATTGCGGGTCTGGAACGCGCCGACGGTCTTCCACCCGCGGTTCTTGAACTCGGCCCGCGTCTGGGCGGGGGTCAGGCGGAAGTCCAGGAACGCCTCGGGCCCGTCGGGATCGACGCAGACCTCGACGGCCGTGATTGCGCCCGCCAGGCAGACCGCGCCCTCCTTCTTGACCGCCTCGGCGCCCGGGTGCTGCCCGTCGTCGTCGCCGGCCTTGTTGAAGAAGATCGTCGCCTCCAGCTCGCGGTCGTGCGGGTAGACCTCCTCGACGTCCATGACGGCCTGGAGCGTGCCGTTGGGCGCGTACAGCGCGATCCGGTCGCCGACCTTCGCCTTGCCCTCGTCGGTCGCGAGCGTGATCGGGATGGGCCAGATGTCGCCGCTGGCGAGCTTCATGCTCTTGCAGACGCTCTCGAAGTCGGCCTTGCCCATGAAGCCCGTGAGCGGGCTGAAGGCGCCGATCGCGATCATCTCCACGTCGCACGACTGCTTGGCGGAGAGGTCGATGCGGGGCATGCCCGCGGCGTCCTTGATGAGCTGGTCGCGCTGCGCGCCCTCGGCGACGCGGTTGACGAGTTTTCCGCCGTGGGGGGCGATCAGACCGGACATGCGGACTCTCCTCTGGGGGACGGGCGCCCGCCGGCTCGGGCCGGGGCGGCGCGGATGCGTGGGATTGCGGTCACCTCGGCGGCGCCCACCACCGCGAGGAACGGACGATAGGCGGTCGCCTAGTCCCCCGCCCCGCCCGTCGGGACCGAGGCGAGCCCCTCCCACCGCTCGGCCTCGGCCTCCTCGCCCATCGCCCGCAGCGACTCGCCCAGCCGTCCCGCCGCCACCCGGGCGCGCTCCGCGTTCTGCACGCCCTCGGCCGCCTCCAGGATCGCGTACGCCTCGCGGAGCCGCTCGGCCGCCTCCCCGTGCCGCTCCATCCGCGCCAGACACTCGCCCCACGACGAGAGCATCGCGCCGATCTGCGGATGCCCCTCGGGCAGGATCCCGCGCACCGTCCCGACCGCCGAGGCGATCAACGCCTCCCCGTCCTCGGCCTCCCCGCGCTCGGTCTGCACCACCGCCAGCTTCCATGACAGATCGATCACCGGCATCGCGCCCGGGCCCATCGCGGCCGTCGCGTCCTCCAGCGCCCCGGCCAGCAGGTCCGCCGCCTCGTCGATCCGGCCCGTCTCCCGGTACAGCGACGACAGGCTCTGCGTGCACGTCAGCGTCCCGGGGTGCACGGGCCCGAACACGCGCCGGCAGCGCTCCAGCGTGTCCAGATACAAGGGCTCGGCGTCCTCGTGCCGCCCCATGCTCTCGTACAGGAACGCCAGGTTGTGCGCCGTCACCAGCGTGTTCGGGTTGTCCGGTCCCGAACGCTCGCGCTCGATCTCCAGGCCCCGCGTGTAGATCGGCTCGGCCTCGTCGTACCGGCCCAGCGCCTCGCACGCGACCGCGTAGTTGTGCCAGGCGATCAGCGTCGCGGGGTGCTCCTCGCCATAGCTCTCGGCCCGGGCCTCGGCGACGCGCTTGTAGTCCGCCGCCGCCGTCTCGTACTCGTGCGAGACGAGGGCCACGCCGCCCCGGA
Organism: Phycisphaerales bacterium; assembly: GCA_041987545.1. Lineage (GTDB taxonomy): Bacteria > Planctomycetota > Phycisphaerae > Phycisphaerales > UBA1924 > JAJRXR01. The sequence continues at coordinate 48,290 of JBHIWH010000003.1, forward strand.
CCAGGGCGGCGTACAGCCCGACCCGCTCGCGCCTCTCCGCCTCGTCGTCGGGCGCCCGCGCCGCCCGGGCCTCGTACTCGTCGAGCAGCTCGCGGGCCCGTGTGATGTCGCCGAAGCCGTCGCGCTCCAGCTCGGCGAGCATGACGATGTTCTCGAGGGTCTCGGGCGACTCGGGCCCGACCACCCCGTCGCGCTTGGCCAGCAGCGCCGTGAGCGCCTCGCGGGCCTGCTCGTACCGGGCGGTCTCGCTGTATAGCTTGCCCACGTCCTGCTCGGCGAACCGCGTCAGCTCGTGGTCCCCGCCCAGCTCGGCGGCGAACATGTCGCGGGCCTCGAGCAGCAGGGGCTCGGCCTTCGAGAACTCGCCCAGGGCCGTGTACACGTTGGCGATGTTGTTCCGGATCGCCGCGCCCGTCGCCGGCTCGTCGGCGAACCGGTCCCCGATCTTGTCGGCCGCGGCGTCCATCGCGTCGCGGACCGTCACGTCGTGCCCCAGCGCCGAGGGCGCCGCCGCCGCCAGCACGTCGTTGTTCAGGAAGCCCGTCACGCCCTGGGCGATCGCGGTCTGACGCTCGGCCTCGATGCGCCGACGCTCGGCCAGCTCGGTCTGCTCGACCGCCTCGCCCTCGCGTTGCTCGGCCAGCCCGCGCTGCTCGATCGCCTCGGACAACGCCAGCGAGACGCCCACGACCGCGCCCACGAGCGCCACCAGCACCACGCACGCCGCGACCACCGCCGGCACGTGCCGCCGGGCCAGGCGGCTCAGCTGGTACACGGCGCTGGGGGGCCTGGCGGCGATCGTCAGCCCGGCCAGGTGGCGCCGGATGTCGTCGCCCATGGCCGCGGCGGTCTGGTAGCGCCGCTCCTTGTCCCGCCGCAACGCCGTCCCCGCGATCGTGTCCACGTCGCCCCGCAGGCGGGGCTCGAGCGTCGCCAGCCGCGTCGGCTCCTCGTCCTGGATCGTCCGAGCCGCGTCGATCAGCCCGCGGTCGGCCACGTCGTGGGGCAGGCGCCCGCTCATCAGCTCGAAGAGCACCACGCCCAGCGCGTACACGTCGCACCGCGTGTCCACCCCCGCCGGCTCGCCCGAGAGCTGCTCCGGGCTCATGTAGGGCAGCGTGCCCACGAGCTGGCCCTTCATCGTCTGCACCGACTCGGCCCGGGCCTCGGCGTCGATCGTCCGCGCCACGCCGAAGTCCAGCACCTTCGCCTCGCCCTCGGGCGTGACCAGGATGTTGGCCGGCTTCAGGTCACGGTGGATCACGCCCTGCGCGTGCGCGTGCTGCACCGCGTCGCACACCCGGGCCATCATCTCCAGACGCTGGCGGGGCGACGCGCCCGTCTCCCGCGCCCACCGGTCCAGGGGCGCCCCCCGGACCAGCTCCATCGCGAAGAACGGGCGGGGCCCCGCGTCGGTCTCGGCCACCCCGGCCTCGTACACCTGCGCGATCCCCGGGTGACGCAGCCGCCCGAGCGCCTCGGCCTCGAACTCGAACCGCCGCACCAGGTCCGGCGTCGCCAGCCCGGGTCGCAGCACCTTGAGCGCCACCGTCCGCCGGGGCGAGCGCTGCTCGGCCTCGTACACCACGCCCATCCCGCCCGCGCCAAGGCGCGACAGCACCCGGTACCCGGCCAGCTCGACCGGGTCCTCCACGCCGCCCAACGCCGCGCTGATCTCGGCCTGCAACGCCTCGGGCGTCAAGCCCCGCGACGCGTCGGCCCGGGCCTCGGCCTCGAGCAGCTCGATCACCTCGGAGCGCAGCCGCTCGTCCCCCGGCGCCAGCTCGATCAGACGCTGCTCCCGCGCCCCGGGCTCCAGGTCGCAGACCTGCTTGAACAGGCGGTCTACCTCGCGGAATCGTTCGGCCTCGGTCACGCGCTCCCCTCCGTCCGCTCCAGCTCGCGGGCCAGCCACGAGCGTGCCATCCGCCACTCCCGCGACGCCGTCGCCCGCGAGACCCCGACCAGGTTCGCCGCGTCCCTCTCGTCAAGCCCGCAGAAGAACCGCAGCTCGATCAGGCGGGCCTTCCGCTCGTCGAACTCCGCCAGAGCCCGCAGGGCCTGGTCCAAGGCCTCGACGTCCAGCCCGGGCTCCGCGCCGCCCGAGGGCGACTCGGCGATCGCGTCGTCGTGAAGGACAACGCGTCGGTTCTCCCCGCCGCGCTTCACGCGCTTGCGGGCCCGGGCGTGGTCCACGAGCACGCGCCGCATGACGGTGGCGGCCAGTCCCAGGAACGCCGCCCGGTCCGCCGCGTCCACGCTGCGCTGGTCGATCAGACGCAGGTACGCCTCGTTGACCAGGGCCGTCGGCTGGAGTGTGTGCCCCGCCCGCTCGCCGACCAGCAGCGAGCCGGCGAGCCGCCGCAGCTCCTCGTAGAGCATCGGCGTCAACTCGTCGGCGGCGTGCTCGTCCCCCCGCGTCAGGCGCGTCAGGACACTCGTCGCGTGCTCGACCGCCTCGGCCATGGCTCGTCCGTGCTCCGCAGACCCCCGCGGGGCGAGTCTACATGCCTGCCGGCACACGACCTAGGCCCCTCTCGGCCTCGGGATCGGCGTGCCGCGCCGCCCGGGCGGTGAGGCGCGCGGCCCGCCCCTGACGCGTCCAAGAGCGAACCGGGCCCCGACGGCCCGGGCGCGAACACCCGGAGGCACACCCATGCGCACCAGCACCAGACTCGCCGCGATCACCGCGACCGCCCTGCTCGCCCAGGCCGCCGGCGCCGACACGCTGACCGTCGGCCCCAACCTGGTGGACTTCGACCACATCACGATCACCGCCGCCCTGGCCGCGGCGTCCGACGGCGACGAGATCCTCGTCGAGCCCGACCTCTACCCCGAGAACCTCGTCATCAACAACAAGGACGTCACCATCCGCCGCTCGGCGACGCCCGGCGAGGTCGTCGTCTTCGGCCAGGGCATCGGACGCGTCTTCGAGATCATCAACTCCGCCGTCACCCTCCGGGACCTCACGATCACCGGGGGCCAGTTCGGCAACGACGCCGGCATCCGCGCCGACACCCCCACCGTCCTCACGATCGAGGGCTGCATCATCGAGGACAACCACGCCACCAGCACGACCGGCGGCGTCTACGCCGGCGCCCGCCTGATCATGCGGGACACCATCGTCCGCAACAACACCTCCCCCAACGCCGCCGGCGGCGTGTTCATCAGGGGCGCCGGCCCGCATCTCATCGAGAACTGCCTCTTCGAGAACAACGACGCGGGCGACACCGACGCCTCGCCCGACTACGGCGGGGCCCTGGTCATCGACACGAACTTCGAGGTCCGCGTCGTCGAGACCACCTTCCGCAACAACAGCTCCACCTGGCGGGGCGGCGCCGTCGCGACGCTCCAGAGTTCCGACCTCCGGTTCGACCGCTGCGTCTTCGACGCCAACACCAGCCCCCGGGGCGGCGCGGTCTGGCACTCCGACGCCGACATCGGGCGGTACAACAACTGCCTCTTCACCGACAACGTCGCGACCGCCTTCGGCGGCGCCGTCTACCACGAGCAGCTCTTCGAGGCCATCAACTGCACGTTCGTCGGCAACACCGACTCGTCCAGCAACAACACCTTCCAGGCGGCCCGGTCCGATGCGCAGACGCGGGTCCTCAACTGCGTCGTCGTCAACCCCAGCGCCGGCTCACACGGCGGGGCCGGGAGCTACGCCCCCCGCCACTCGCTCATCCCCGAGGGAGGCGCGACACCCGACGCCAACGGCAACTTCGACGCCGACCCCATGTTCGCCGACGCCGCCGGGGGCGACTACCGCCTCATGGACGCCTCGCCCGCCATCGACGCGGGCGACTCGCTGGGCGGGTTCGGGATCTCGGTCCTGTCGCTGGCGATCGACCTGGACGGGCTCGTCCGCAACCGGGACGACCCCGCGACGCCCAACTCGGGCGTCCCGGCCTGGGAGCTGAACATCGACCTGGGGGCGTACGAGTACCAGCCGGGCGGGTCGCTGGTCCCGGGCTGCAACGCCGCCGACATCGCCGAGCCCTACGACACGCTGGACTTCTCGGACGTGCTGGGCTTCCTGAACGCGTTCGGCGCCGGCTGCCCCTGATCACAGCCCGGGCCCGGGCTGATCCTGAGGGGAGTGTGCGGGGCGGGGGCTTGCGGGTCCCCGCCCCGTTTTCGTCGTCTCGGCCGCCGATTCCGCCGATCAGGCCTACGATCCCGTCCCACAAACCACGTTCGAACAGCAGGTTGGCGAGGAGGCGACAGATGTCCGAGGTCAAGGCGACGAACATCCACTGGCACGAGGGCGACCTGCCCCGCGACGAGCGCTTCAAGGCCCTCGGCGCGCAGGGCGCGACCCTCTGGTTCACCGGGCTCTCCGGCTCGGGCAAGTCCACCATCGCCTCGGCGCTCGAGCAGGTGCTGGTCTCGGGCGGCGTGAACTCCTACCGCCTCGACGGCGACAACGTCCGCCACGGGCTCAACAAGAACCTCGGCTTCTCCGCCGAGGACCGCACCGAGAACATCCGCCGCATCGGCGAGGTCGCCAAGCTCTTCGCCGACTCCGGCTGCGTCGCGCTGACCAGCTTCATCAGCCCCTACCGGGCCGACCGCGACCTTTGCCGCACGCTGCACGCGGAGGGCAAGCTGCCCTTCATCGAGGTCTTCGTGGACACGCCCCTGGACGTCTGCGAGAGCCGCGACCCCAAGGGCCTGTACAAGAAGGCCCGCGCCGGCGAGATCAAGGGCTTCACCGGGATCGATGACCCCTACGAGGCGCCCGAGAAGCCCGAGCTGGTCCTCAAGGCCGGCGAGCACTCCGTCGAGGAGTGCGTCAAGCAGTGCCTGGAGCTGCTGGCGTCCAAGGGCATCGTGAACGTCGCCGCGGGCGCGGCCGGCTGAGCGACCGACAACCCATGTACGATCCGGGGCGGGGCTCGATGCCCCGCCCTTTCTGATTGCCCACACAGCAGAGGAAGATCCCCATGGCGGACTACGCCAAGCTCCTCGAGGTCGGCCGCGAGGCCGTCGCCGCCGCCTGCTCGGTCACCCGCCAGGTCCAGGACGCCCTGGACCAGGTCCGCTCGATCACCAAGGACGACAAGAGCCCGGTGACCGTCGCCGACTACGCCTCGCAGGCGATCGTCGGGCACATCCTCAGCGAGCGGTTCGGGCGTGACGTGATCCTGGTCGCCGAGGAGGGCTCCGAGTTCCTCCGCGACGAGGACAACGCCCTGTTCCTGGAGGCGACCCTGGCCGCGGTGAAAGAAGTCTGGCCCGAGGCCGACGCCGACGCCATGCTCGCCGCCATCGACGTGGGCGAGGGCGACACCCACCACCGGGGCTACTGGACGCTCGACCCGATCGACGGCACCAAGGGCTTCCTGCGCAACCAGCAGTACGCCATCGCGCTGGGCTACGTCGAGGGCGACACGCCCGTCGTCGGCGTCATGGGCTGCCCGAACCTGCCCGTGGACATGTCCGAGCCGCTGGACGTCCCCGACTCCAAGGGCTGCATGTACCTGGCGATCAAGGGCGAGGGCGTGTACGAGACGAGCGCCGAGGACGCGGGCGCCGAGATGATCCGCATCACCCGCCTCGACCACGCCGAGGACGACGAGATCTCCGTCTGCGCCTCGGTCGAGAAGGCGCACTCGAACGTCAGCGACACCGACCGGGTGCTCGAGCACATCGCCAAGACGCACGGCGTCGAGGTGGGCGAGCCGACGCGCCTGGACTCGCAGGCCAAGTACGCCGTCGTCGCCCGGGGCCAGGCCGACGCGTACATCCGCCTGCCGACCAGGCCCGGCTACGTCGAGCGGATCTGGGACCACGCCGCCGGCGCCTGCATCGCCTCCGAGGCCGGCGCGTTCGTCACCGACATGTTCGGGCACTCGCTGGATTTCTCCAAGGGCCGCGGCCTGGAGAGGAACAAGGGGATCATCTGCGCCCCGCCCCGCGTGCACGGCTGGGTCATCGAGGCGATCGAGGCCCTGGGCCTCAAGCCCGCCGAGTAGCCGCTGAGAGATCCGAGCCCCCCGCGCAGAGCGTCGAACGGCGGCATTGGGTCGCCGCCGCGCCGCCGATATCCTGCTGTGGGAGGGTGACATGCGATCGCTGGTGTTTGCGAGTCTCGCGGTCTGGGCGGCGGCGCCGCCGGCGCTCGCCGACGACCTGCTCGTCCCGTCCCAGTTCCCGACCATCCAGTCCGCGATCAACGTCGCCAACGCCGGCGACCGGATCTGCGTCGCCGACGGCACGTACGTCGAGCGCATCGACTCGCTGGGCAAGCAGATCCAGGTCGTCGGCGCCGAGTCGTTCGGCGTGGTCATCCGCCCGCCCGTCGGCCAGAATGGAGCCGTCGTCACCGTCTCGGCGCCCGGCAGCTTCTCGCTCACCGACGTCACGATCCGCGACGGGCGGGGCGCGTTCGGCGGGGGCGTCGTCGTCCTCCCGGGCGCCGACGCCAGGCTCAGCGGCGTCCGGGTCGAGGACTGCACCGCCGACACCGGCGGGGGGATCGCGATCGCCGACGGCGCGACCGCCTGGCTCGGCTCGACCAACGTGGAGACCTGCATCGCCGAGTTCTTTGGCGGGGGCGTCGCCTGCATTGGCGGCACACTCCGGAGCGATTTCCTTTACGTCACCCGGTGCACCGCCGGCGCCGACGGCGGGGGCGTCTACATGCAGGACGCCCTGTTCGATGCCAACAGCTTCATCCTCGCCGCGGTCGACAACGAGAGCCTCGGCCGGGGCGGCGGGCTGGCCATGATCCGGTCCGAGACCCTCGGTGAATTCGGCTTCGAGATCCGCCTCAACTGCGCCGGGGGCGATGGCGGGGGCGTCTTCCTCGACGACTCCACCCTCGACTCCTCGTTCTCAGACTTCGTCATGAACACCGCCGGATCCGGGTTCGACGGCGGGGCGATCGCCGCCGACCACGGCTCGCTCATCAACTCCCTCCGCGACGACTTCCTTTCCAACACGGCCAACAACGGCGGTGGGATCGACCTCGACGACTCCACCCTCAACATCGACGTCGCCTGGTTCGACGCCAACGAGGCCGACGCCGGCGGCGGCGCCATCCGGGCCCAGTCCGGCGGGTCCTTCTCTACGGTCCGAATCTCCCGGACCTCGTTCTCGCGCAACCGCGGCTCGGGCTCGGGCGCGATCTTCGTCGGTGCGATGAACGCCGGCGCGTCCACCCAGGTCGAGATCGCCAACTCGAACTTCAACGCCAACCGATCTACCTCGACCGGCGGCGCCGGCGCCATCTACCAGAGCGCGCTCTTCCCGAACACGATCCTCAATGTTCGCTCGTGCACGTTCGTCGAGAACGTCGGCGGCGCGTTCGACGGCGCCGGCGCGGTCCAGAGCCTCAACGGCATGCTCCGCTTCGACAACTCCATCGCCTGGGGCAACACGCCCGTGGACACCGACCTGCTCCCGACGGCCGTCGCCTTCCACTCCATCTTCCCGGAGTTCGCGGGCGCCGCCGGCTCGGGCAGCTTCGCCGCAGACCCCCAGCTCGTCGCGGAGACCGACTTCTACGACCGCCCGTACCACAGGCCCGCGGTCGGCTCGCCCGCCGTCGATCGCGGCAACGTGAACTACCTGCCCCTCGACTTCCTGGACACCGACGACGACGGCGTCTTCCTGGAGGCGACCGAGCGCGACATCGTCGGCTTCTTCCGCCAGTACGACGACCCGTTCGCCCCGAACCTGGGCGTCGGCGACCCCGTCCCCGACATCGGCGCGTACGAGTTGGCCCGCTGTGCGCTGATCGACCTCGAGCCGCCCTACTTCACGCTCGACTTCTCCGACGTCCTCGCGTTCCTCGTCGCCTTCGGCGCGATGGACCCGATCGCCGACCTCGCCCCGCCCAAGGGCGTGCTCGACTTCTCCGACGTGCTGGCCTTCCTGGCGAGCTTCGGCGCCGGCTGCCCGTGACCACCCCTGGGAGGCTCCCGTGACCCGCGCCCTGCCCGTCGTCCTCGTCGCTTGCCTCGCCGCTTCCGCCCATGCCGACACGCTCCACGTGCCCGCGGACTACGGCACGATCCAGAACGCGATCGTGAACGCCTCCAGCGGCGACGTGATCCAGATCGCCGCCGGCACGTACTCGGTCGCCGGCGTGAACCTGCAGGGCAAGCAGCTGACCATCCGAGGCGCCGGCAAAGACGAGACGAGCATCGGCCGCATCCAGATCAACAACGACCCCCTGTTCATCGTCAACACGCTCGTCGGGCGGACGGTCTTCGAGGACCTGAGCATCGGCGCGGGCAACACCACCGTCGGCGGAGCCGCCCACGTCCTGGCGGGCGTCGAGGCGACGTTCCGGCGGTGCGAGTTCGCCTCCAACCGGGCCGACCGCGGCGGGGCCATCGCGCTCGAGACCGGCGCCCGCGTGCTCGTCGATGACTGCCTGATCGCCAGCGGCGTCGCCGACGAGGGCGGGGCCATCTGGTGCGCCCCGGGCTCGGAGCTGACCGTCAACCTCTCCCAGTTCGTGCTCAACTACGCCAACGACGCGGGCGGCGCGATCTACGCCCGCAACGCCGACGTCACGATCGAGTTCAGCGCCTTCATCGACAACAACATCTTCGACCCGGCGACCACCCGAGGCCAGGGCGGGGCGATCTACCTCGAGGACTGCGACTCGACGGTCTTCGACACCACCATCACGGAGTGCTCGTCGTTCGACGACGGCGCCGGGATGTACATCGACGGCGGGATCCACGACATCGGCCTCTCCGAGTTCACCGAGAACGACGCCGACGGCGCGGGCGGCGCCATCGCCGCCGTCGGCGACGCGATCGTCGAGATCCAGAACACCGAGTTCTTCACCAACACCGCCTCGGACGGCGGCGCCATCAGCGTCGACGGCGCCATCCTCCGACTCAAGCGGAGCTGGCTCGACGACAACCACGCCAGCAACGACGGCGGGGCGGTCAGCGTCGCGGGGTTCGCCGGCCACGGCTCGGCCCTGCTCGGCGCCTGCGTCATCGAGAACAACACCGCCGACAACGGCGGGGGCGTCGCCCTCCGCTCCGGTGTCTTCGACGCCGGCCTCGACATGGTCAACGTCCAGGTCAGCGACAACCACGCCTCCGGCGCGACGGCCTGCGGCGGCGTCCTCTCCGCCGAGTCCGTCTCCCCCGGCGACCAGAACGACCTGAGCATCAACTTCTGCACCATCGCCAACAACACCGGCAGTGTCTTCGGCAACGGCGTCGTCGGCGGCGGGCAGATCGACATCGCCAGCACCATCGTCTGGGGCAACCAGGGCGCCGACACGAACCTCCAGGGCTCGCCGGCCGTCCGCGCCTGCATCCTCGCCCAGGCCGGGCTCTACCCGGGGCAGGGCAACATCAACCAGGACCCGCTGCTCCGAGACATCTCGTTCGCGCAGGTCTTCCCGACCGTGCCGTACGTCATCGTGCTCGCGCCCGCCGCGGGCTCGCCCGCGCTCGACGCCGGGCTCGCCCCCCTCCCCTTCGACGCGCTCGACCTCGACGAGGACGGGACGGTCTTCGAGACGCTCGGCGACGACATCCGCCTCTGGTTCCGCGTCTGGAACGACCCGGTCGCCGGCGGCGGCGCGACCCCCGTGGACATCGGCGCCGTCGAGCTCAACCGGTGCACCGCCGCGGACTTCGCCTACCCGTTCGGGCTGCTCAACTTCTCCGACGTGCTCGCGTTCCTCACCGCGTTCGCCGAGGGCGAGCCCGGCGCGGACCTCGCCCCACCCCCCGGCGTCTTCGATTTCTCCGACGTGCTGGCCTTCCTGGCAAGCTTCGGCGCCGGCTGCCCGTGACCGAATCGGCGGCCCCCGATCCCGTTCCCGCCGGCCCGCCCGCCCCTCGCCCCGCGCGGCGTTCGGAAACCGTGCCCGCACTCGCCCGTATCACCGGGCGGCCCCTCTTTTGGGCCGGATCCTGACACCGTGCGAACGGAGGCGGGCGATGCGAGCGACGCGGCACGCGGCGGCGGTGGGCGTTTTCTTCCTGATTTTCGGCGGGTGCGCGCACCAGCGGGCGACCAACGCCGAGGACGTCGCGCTTGTCGACGCCGGGCGTGAAGGCGTGGCCCGCAAGCTCGAGAAGCTCGAGCGGCGGGGCCCCAAGAGCTTCGACGCGCCGAACCGAGCCACCGAGTTTTTCTACGAGCAGCGCGTCGAGCCCGGACAGACCGAGCTGCCCGTCGATCGCCTGCGCCTGGCGCTCGAAGACGCTCGGCAGCGCGAGGCGGCGCGCTCGGGCGCCGTGGGCGGGATCTCCTCTTGGCAGTCCGTCGGGCCCGGGAACGTGGGCGGGCGCACCCGCGCCATCGTGATCGACCCCACGGACACCAACGTCATGTACGCCGGCGGCGTCGCGGGCGGCGTCTGGACGTCCACCGACGCCGGCCAGAGCTGGACCCCGACCGACGACTTCATGCAGAACCTCGCCGTTACCTCCATCGTCCTCGACCCGGACGACCCGAGCGTGATCTACGCCGGCACGGGCGAGGGCGTCTGGGCCAACAGCGTCTTCGTCCGGGGCCTGGGCGTCTTCAAGTCCACCGACGCGGGGCAGACGTGGTCCCAGCTCGGCGCCACCAACAACCCCAACTTCCACTACGTCAACCGCCTCGTCGCCAGCCCGAGCACCCCCGGGCGTCTGTACGCCGGCACGCGCACCGGCGTGTGGCGCTCCGACGACGCCGGCGCGACGTGGGGCGTCGTCCTCCGCAACCCCAACTACGTCGCGGGCCCCCAGCCCTCGACCAACGGCTGCTTCGCCGGATGCATGGACCTCGTCGCCCGGTCCGACCGCGACCCCGACGTGCTCTTCGCCATGTTCGGCAACGGCTCGGCCGACGGGCTCTTCCGCTCCGACGACGGGGGCGACTCCTGGGTCCCCTACACCGTCCCCGCCCAGCAGGGGCGCATGTCCATGGCCATCCACCGCGACGACAACGACATCATGTACCTGCTCATGGCCGACAACGGCTCGGGCGGGCCCTTCGGCTCGGTCGTCAACGTCTACCGCTCCGACGACGGCGGCGGGACCTGGAGTGCGCAGGTCGACCTGGGCAGCCAGTTCGGACCGCTTCTGCTGGCCAACACGATCCTCGGCACCGGGTGCGTCACGACCAGCCAGGTCTACCACCAGGGCTGGTACGACAACGCCATCGCCGTCGACCCGGCCGACCCGGACATCGTCTGGGTCGGCGGCGTGGACATCCTCCGCTCCGACGACGCGGGCGTCACCTGGGGCCTGGCCGCCCACTGGATCTACTACACCCTCCCCAACCCCCCGCCCGAGTACATGCACCCCGACCACCACACCATCGTCTTCCACCCGGGCTACGACGGCGCCGCCAACCAGTCCATGTTCGTCGGCAACGACGGCGGCGTCTGGCGCACCGACAACGCCCGCGCCCCCACCACCCAGGACGACTGCCCCATCCAGCCCCCGCTCGTCCGCCCGCAGGTCGCGTGGGAGTCGCTCAACAACGGGTACGGCGTCACGCAGTTCTACCACGGCGACGTCGCCCGGGGCGCCGACCGGTTCATCGGCGGGTGCCAGGACAACGGCACCAACATCGTCCACTCCCGCGACACCCCCGACGACTGGGCCATCGCCTTCGGGGGCGACGGCGGCTACTGCGCCATCGACCCCACCGACGACGACACCATCTACCTCGAGTACCACGTCTTCCCCTCGATCCACAAGTCCACCGACGGCGGCGAGACGTTCGTCGAGGCCGTCGCCGGCATCACCGACACCGACGGCGTCTTTATCACCCCCGTCGCCATGGACCAGGCCAACCCGGGCACGCTCTGGACCGGTGGGCGCCGACCCTGGCGCACCACCGACGGCGCGTCCTCCTGGCACGCCGCGGGCGCCGACTTCCCGTCCGCGGCCCTCATCTCCGCGATCGCCGTCGCCCCCAGCGACCCCGGCGTCGTCTACATGGGATTCACCAACGGGTACGTCGCCAACTCCTACGACGCCGACACGCCAAGCCCGACCTGGACCGTCCGCGGCGCGGGCCTGCGCCTCGGATCGTGGGTCAGCTCCGTCGCCGTCGATCCCCGCAACCCCCTCGTCGCGTACGCGACCTACTCCAGCTACGGCGGGCAGCACGTCTTCCGGACCACCGACGGCGGCCAGTCCTGGTCGTCGATCGACGGCATCGCGACCGACGCCGTCCCCGACATCCCCGTGCACTGGGTCGAGGCCCGCCCGTGCGACCCCCGCGTGCTCTACGCGGGCACAGAGCTGGGCGTGTTCGTCTCCGACGACTGGGGCTCGAGCTGGCAGCCCGTCAACACGGGCCTGGCGCACACCGTCGTCGAGTCCCTGGATTTCAAAGACACGGACACGCTGACCGCGTTCAGCCACGGGCGCGGCGTCTTCATCGCCGACCTGGCGCCGTGCGACCCGTGCGCCGCCGGCGACTTCGCCCTTCCATACGGCCAGCTGGACTTCATCGACGTCATCGTGTTCCTGGACCGGTTCGCCGCCGAGTCGCCCGCCGCGGACCTGGCCCCGCCCCTCGGCGCCCTCGACTTCTCCGACGTGCTCGCGTTCCTCGCGCCCTTCGGCGCCGGCTGCCCCTGACCACCCAGATCCTCCGTACAAAGCACAAACATCATTCAGAAGTCCGCCACCGAGAGCGGGTTCGGGTGGCGGCGGCCCGCCCCCCCGGGGATAGTCTGGGGAGGGCGAATCCACGCCCCTGCCCGGGCGTAAGGACAGGGTGACGGCGGGCGGTTCCGCCCCGCCGACGTGCCCGCGAACCCGACGGAGGCCAGATGCGACACCGACGCGCCGCCGCCATCGCGCCCGCCGCGATCCTCGCGACCACCGCGGGCGCCCAGGTCCTCTCGTTCTCCGACGAGACCGCCCCGGCCGGCGTCGTCGCCGACTACGAGTCGTTCGCCGGCACGCTGAGCCTCCCCGTCTTCATGCTCGCCGGCGGCGCCGCGGGCGACTTCGACCGCGACGGCGACCAGGACTTGTTCATCCTCTCTGGCGGGCACGAGCCCGACCACCTGTTCATCAACAACGGCGACGGCACCTTCACCGACGAGGCCGCCGCCTGGGGTGTCGATCTCAGCCACCTGGGCGGGGGCGCCTCGGTCGCCGACTACGACAACGACGGCGACCTGGACATCTTCATCACCAGCATGGGCATCGACCCGCTCTCGCTCCTGGCAGACTCGCACGTGCTGTACCGCAACAACGGGGACAACACGTTCACCAATGTCGCCGCCGCGGCCGGCGTCCGCCGAACCAGCCCCGACCGCCCCGACGCCTTCGGCTCGGCCTGGGGCGACTACGACATGGACGGCGACCTCGACCTCCTCGCCGGCGGCTGGTCCGACGTCATGCTCGGCGAGACCCTCTTCCGAAACAACGGCGACGGCACCTTCACCGACGTCACCGACGACATTACGCCCCTGCGCCAGATCCCCATGTGGGGCTTCACCCCTACGTTCCACGACATGGACGGCGACGGCTACCCCGAGATCCTCTGGGCCGCCGACTTCGTCTCCAGCCAGTACCTCATCAACAACCAGGGCGAGTCCTTCACCCTCTACACGTCCAAGTCGGGCACCGGCCTCGACCAGAACGGCATGGGCGCCGCCGTCGCCGACTTCGACAACGACGGCTTGCCCGACTGGTTCGTCACCGCCATCGAGACCGTCGGCGGCAACATGCTCTACATCAACCAGGGCGACCACACGTACCAGGAGGTCTCCATCCCCTCGGGCACCACCGACGGCGCCTGGGGCTGGGGCGCCGCCGCCGTCGACCTCGACAACGACGGCGACCAGGACATCGTCGAGACCAACGGCTACGCCCTCTGGGACAACCCCTCAAAGGTTTACATCAACAACGACGACGGCACGTTCACCGAGTCCGCCATACCCCTGGGCATCAACCACAACACCCAGGGCCGCGGCGTCATCAAACTCGACTACGACCAGGACGGCGACGTCGATGTCGCCTTCACCTCACACCAGGACCCCGTCTTCCTCTACCGCAACGAGCTCACCAAGGACGCCGGCGCCGCCTGGCTCCGACTCCGCGCCGACAACTGCGGCCGCCCCGACCTCACGCCCGACGGCGTCGGCGCGCACATCGAGGTCACCGTCAACGGCGTCACCCAGCACCACTGGATCACCGCCGCCCCGTCCTACCTCGCCCAGGGCGAGCTGGTCGCCCACGTCGGGCTCGGGCTCGCCAGCCAGGCGGACACCGTCCGAATCACCTGGCCCAACGGGCACACCCGCGTGCTCACCGACGTCCTGGCCAACCAGAGCGTGACGCTCCTGTCCAGCCCCGCCGACGTCGAGCCGCCATTCGGCCTGCTCGACCACCACGACGTCCAGGGCTTCATCCTGGGCTTCGGGGAAGGCAATATCGAAGTGGACCTGGCCGAGCCCCTGGGCGTCCTCGACTACACGGACGTCCTCGAGTTCCTCCGGGCCTTCTCCGCCGGCTGCCGCTGACGCCCACACGCCCCGTCCGAGCCCGGGGCGTCCGCAAAAACCCTTGCACCCCCGCTCCCCCGCGCGGTAACTTGGGGAAGCCCCGTTCGGGGTATTTCGTGGTCTCTCGGCCCGCCGTCGGGCCGGCTCGCTGGGGTGTTTCGCGAGCAGTCAACCCGGGTCTCTCGCGTGTTCGGCCGGCGCCGACCACGCTGTTGTTGGTTGGTCGCGGCGCAAGCCGCGCGTGGGGAAGAACACAATGCGCACCGCTCTCGTCGTGCCGTCGATGCTCGTGTTCACGCTGTGCCAGGGCGCCGCCCTCGCCGGCCCGACCCCGGCCATGTCGTACACCGACGTCTCGCTCGCCTCGGGCATCGACTACACCGTCGTCCCCGGGCCCCTCTTCCCCGGCAACCACCCGACCTTCCAGACCCTCCAGCGCATCATCGGCCAGGGCGCCGCGGTCGGCGATTACGACAACGACGGCGACCTGGACATCTACTTCTGTGCCCACAACGGGCACCCCAACCAGCTCTACCGCAACGACCTCGACCTGGGCGCCGCCACGTTCACCGAGGTCGGCGCCGCCGCCGGCGTCGACCACACCGGCTTCTCACGCATCGCCCACTTCGCCGACCTCGACAACGACGGCTGGCTCGACCTGCTCGTCTGCAACGACGACCACTTCAGCAACAACTACCCCGGCAACCAGATCTATCGCAACAACCAGGACGGCACCTTCACCAACGTCACCGAGGGCTCGGGCATCCGCTCCGTCGGCTGGCTCCGGTGCGGCGCCGCGCTCGCCGACTACGACAACGACGGCCTCCTCGACGTCTACGTCACCACCTGGACCGGCGAGGCCGGCTTCGGCAACCCCTTCTTCGCCGGCGAGAACATGCTCTTCAGGAACCTCGGCGGCTTCACGTTCGAGAACGTCTCCGAGCAGGTCGGCCTCTCGGGACTCGAGCGCGACAGCTTCACCGCCCTCTTCCACGACTTCGACGGCGACCACCGGCCCGACATCTTCGTCGCCATCGACCACACCTCCGACGAGTTCTACCACAACACCGCCCAGGGCTTCGTGCGCGTCACCGAGCAGGTCGGCGCCACCCACGAGGCCAACGACATGGGCGCCGTCCTCGCCGACTACGACGACGACGGCGACCTCGACATCTTCACCGCCAACATCGGCGACCCCTCCGGCATCTGGTCCCCCACCCAGAACAACGCCCTCTACCACAACACCGCCGGCCCCGACTCGCTGCCCAGCTTCGTCGACGCCGCCCCGTCCGCCGGCGTCGAGCACGCCTACTGGGGCTGGGGCTGCGAGTGGACCGACTCCGACCAGGACGGCGACCTCGACCTCATCGTCGTCAACGGCCTCGACGACCACATCCCCGACTGGTCCGTCATGGACAACGCCCCGCCCGTCTGCTTCGTCAACGACGGCTCGGGCGTCTTCTCCATCGACTCGCCCCCCGGCATGTCCTGGACGGGCGACTCCCGCTGCGTCATCGCCTTCGACTACGACCGCGACGGCGACGACGACCTCCTCGTCGTCAACTACAACCAGCCCACGCTCCTGCTCGAGAACGACAAGGTGGGCCCGGGCGCCTGGCTCCGCGTCGACGTCCGCCAGGCCAACGGCGCCAACGTCTTCGGCGTCGGCGTCACCGTCTACGCCACCGCCACCGTCAACGGCCAGACCGTCACCAAGCGCCGCGAGCTGCTCACCTCCCGCTCCTTCCTCGCCGGCGTCCCCGCTGAGGCCCACTTCGGGCTCGGCGACGCCACCGTCGTCGACGAGCTGACCGTCGAGTGGACCGACGGCACGACCACCACCCTCCACGACGTCGCGGCCAACCAGTTCGTCCGCGTCCAGCAGCCCACCCGGGCCTGCGCCGCGGACCTGGACGCCTCGGGCGTGCTGGACGTCTCGGACGTACTCGCGTTCCTGGAGCTGTACGCCGACGTCGCCCCGGCCGCCGACCTGGCCCCGCCCGCCGGCGTCTTCGACTACTCCGACGTGATCGCGTTCATGCTCGCCTTCGCCGGCGCCTGCCCGTAAACACCCCGCGTTCCCCGGGAATCGGCCTCAGAGCCCCCGCCCGCCCGTCCGATAGACGCCCCCGGGCGTCGCGGCGCGCCCACGCCCGGGGCTTACGATCCGTCGCCTCGCCCCGCCCCGCCGCGTGTCCCGGATGCGCTGGAGCCGGCCCGACGTGACCCTCGCGATCGCCTTCACACTCCTGGTCCTCGTCCTGCTGGTGATCGCCCTCGCCTCGGGCAAGGTCGGCACGGACACCGCCATGGTCTCGGCACTGGCCTTCCTCGTCGCGGGCGACGCGTTGATCCCCGGGGGCGTGGTCCCCGCCAAGGACGCGATCCTCGGCTTCGCCGACCCCGCCGTCGTCACGATCGCCGCACTCTTCGTCGTCGCCACCGGCCTGACCGAGACCGGCGCGATCTCCATGATCTCCGAGAAGCTCCTGGGCAAGCCCAAGACGCTCGCCGGCGCCCAGCTCCGCATGATGACGCCCGTCGCCGTCCTCTCGGCCTTCATGAACAACACGCCGATCGTCGCGATGTACACCCCCGTCATCCTCGACTGGTCGCGCAAGCTCCGCCTCTCCCCCTCCCGCCTGCTCATGCCTCTTTCATTCGCCGCGATCCTCGGCGGCGCCTGCACGCTCATCGGCACGAGCACCAACATCGCCGTCGACGGCCTCTACATCGCCTACTTCCAGGACAACGCCGAGGCCCTGACCAAGATGGGCCTCGAGGAGCCCTCGACCCTCAAGCGGTTCTGGTGGGTCGGCGTCGTCGGTGTCCCCGCCGCCGTCCTCGGCGTCGTGCTCATCACGCTCACCGCACGCCTCCTCCTGCCCGAGCGCGTCACCCCGGGCGACGAGGGTGACGTGGCCCGCCGATACACCGTCGAGATCGAGGTCGAGCCCTCGTGCCCCCTGATCGGCAAGAGCATCGAGGGCGCCGGCCTCCGCCAGCTCCCGGGCCTGTTCCTCTCAGAGATCGAGCGCGAGGGCAACATCATGCCCGCCGTCAGCCCCGAGGAGATCCTCGGCGCCGGCGACCGGCTCAAGTTCGTCGGCGTCGTCGAGTCCGTCGTCGACCTGCTCAAGATCAAGGGCCTCAAGCCCGCGACCGACCAGATCGACAAGATCGACGCCGACCGGCGCAACAGGACCATCGTCGAGGCCGTCGTCAGCCACAACTCGCCCCTCGTCCGGCGCACCGTCCGCGAGAGCCAGTTCCGCACCAAGTACAACGCCGCCATCATCGCCGTCCACCGGGGCGGCGTCCGCATCCAGAAGAAGATCGGCGACATCATCCTCCAGCCGGGCGACACGCTCCTGCTCTCCACCCACTCGGGCTTCGTCCCCGCCTACCGCAACTCCGACCACTTCTACCTGGTCTCGGGCGTCGACGGCTCGCGCGTCGTCCGCCACGAGCGCTCGTGGGTGTCGCTGCTGATCATGGGCGCGCTGGTCGCGGTGCTGACCATCCCGGGCACGGGCGTGCCCCCGGTCGCCGCCGCCCTCGTCGCCGCCGTCGCCATGGTGCTGACCCGCTGCTGCACGGGCACGGTCGCGCGCAACTCCGTCAACTGGCAGATCATCATCGTCATCGCCGCCGCCATCGGCGTGGGCAAGGCGATGACCAACACGGGCGCCGCCGCCTGGATGGCCCACGGCATCTTCGCGATCGTCGACCCCCTGGGCCCCTACGCCGCCCTCGCCGGCCTCTTCATCACCACCACGCTCTTCGCCCAGTTCGTCACCAACAAGGCCGCCGCCGTCCTCATGTTCCCCATCACCATGGCCGTCGCCGCCGACATGGGCGTCAGCCCCGAGCCCTTCGTCATCACGCTCATGGTCGCCAGCGCCTGCTCGTTCCTCACCCCCATCGGCTTCGTGACCAACCTCATGGTCTACGGCCCCGGCGGGTACCGATTCACCGACTACACCCGCCTGGGCCTCCCCCTCACGATCCTGGTCCTCGTCCTCAACCTCGTCCTCGCACCCCTCGCCTTCCCCTTCAACCCCGTCACGCCCTGACGCCCCCGAACCCGATCCCCCCGGGGCGGGTACTGGGCCTCAAGAGCGCCCCGCTCCCGGTCGATCCACCGGACGGGGGCTTCCACCGCCCCAAGGATGTCCCTGCGTCCCGAACCCGGAGCGGAAACGAGCCCGTGCCCCCCAGCCGCAAGACCATCCTGATCATCAGCCAGGTCTACGTCCCGGACGCCCCGGCCGTCGGCCAGCACTTCCACGACGCCGCCGCCGCCCTCGCAAAGCGCGGCCACCGCGTCCGCGTCCTCACCTCCGCCCGCGGCTACGACGACCCCACCATCAGGTTCCCCGCCCGCGAGACGCGCGACGGCGTCGAGATCCGCCGTCTGCCGCTCTCCTCCTTCGGCAAGGCCTCCATCCCCATGCGCGTCCTCGCGCAGCTTCTCTTCCTCGTCCAGGCCATCGCCCACGGCCTGTTCACCCCGGGCCTCGCCTGCCTCTTCGTCTCCACCTCGCCGCCCATGTGCGCCGCGGGCGCGCTCGTCATCCGAGCCCTCCGCCGCGTCCCACTCAAGTATTGGGTCATGGACGTCAACCCCGACCAGGTCATCGAACTGGGCAAGATGAAGCCCGGCTCGCTCCCCGTCAAGCTCATGCTCGCCTTCCAGCGGGCCGTCCTCAAGCGCGCCGACGACGTCGTCGTCCTCGACCGGTTCATGGGCGACCGCATCAACAAGATGCACGACGTCTCGTCCAAGCTCCACGTCATCCCGCCGTGGGCCCACGACGACGTCCTCGAGCCGATCGCCCACGACGACAACCCCTTCCGCAAGGACTACGCCCTCGACGGCAAGTTCGTCGTCATGTACTCGGGCAACCACGGCTTCTCGACGCCCGTGACCACGATCCTCGACGCCGCCGTGCGGCTCAAGGACCGCGACGACATCGTCTTCGCCTTCATCGGCGGCGGGGTCGGCAAGGAGGACGTCCGCCAAACCGTCGCGACCCACAACCCCGGCAACATCCTCGACCTGCCCTACCAGCCGCTCAAGAAGATCAAGTACTCGCTCTCGGCCGCGGACCTGCACGTCGTCACCGTGGGCCCCCAGGTCGTCGGCGTCGTCCACCCGTGCAAGGTCTATGGCGCCATGGCCGTCGCCCGGCCCATCCTCCTGGTCGCCCCCGATCCCTGCCACGCGTCGGACATCCTGGCCAGCCACGACATCGGCTGGCACGTGGCCCACGGCGACGTGGACGCCGCCGTCGCCGCGATCGAGAACGCCGCCGCCGCCACCCCCGAACGACGCGCCCAGATGGGCGCCGCCGCCAAGCACGCCATCGACGGCGAGCTGCACTCCACCCGCTCCATCGCCCGCGTCTGCGACGTGATCGAGCGCGGCGTCGTTGCGCCCGCCGGCGTCGCCCCCGCCCCCGCCGACTCAGCCGACGAACCCGCCCGCGAGACCGCCGCCTAGGACCGCACCATGCCCGAAGCGCCCCCCATGCCCGAGACGACCACGACCCAGACCGCGCCCAAGCCCGCGGAGAAGCCCCAGCCCGGCCTCCCCGGCTGGAACAAGAAGACCGTCACCAAGTACGTCTTCATCCAGAACGAGCCCTTCTTCCTACCCAAGGTCCTCGACAAGTACCTCCGCGAGTTCGCCGACACCACCGCCGGCATCAACGTCCAGTCCGTCGCACAGGGCAAGCGCACCGTCTTCCAGACCGCGATGGACCTGCTCAAGATGTACGGCCCGTGGTACTTCCAGTGGAAGCTCCGCAACTTCATCTGGCGCAAGGCCAAGGCCAAGATCGTCAACGACATCCTCGGCTCCACCAAGAACTGCTACTCCGTCGCCAGCGTCGCCAAGAAGTACGGCGTCCCCCTCCACGACATGCCGAACGTCAACTCCGACGAGTTCCGACAGATGCTCGCCGACAACGGCGTGGACTTCATCGTCTCCATCTCCGGGACTCAGCTGTACCGCAAGAAGCTCCGCGAGCAGACCCCCCTGGGCATCGTCAACTGCCACGGCGCCATCCTGCCCAAGTACAGGGGCCTCATGCCCTCCTTCTGGACACTCGCCAACGACGAGCCCCTCGGTGGCGTCAGCGTCCACTTCGTCGACGCCAAGCTCGACAACGGGCCGATCGTCGTGCAGAAGACCTACAAGATCCACAAGCACGACACACTCGAGGCCATCATGGCCCGCTCCAAGGACCTCGCCGCCGAGGCCATCATCGAGTGCGTCAAGAAGGTCGAGGAGGCCGCCCTGCGTGGCGAGCCCGTCGAGACGATCCCGAACCCGGCCGAGGAGCAGACGCACTTCTCCATGCCCACCAAGGAGGACGTGAACCGCTTCAAGGCCGCGGGGCACAAGTTCTTCTAGAGTTCCAGGTGAGCGAGCGCGACGGCCAACTCATGCACGCACTCAGCTTCGACATCGAGGACTGGTTCCACATCGTCGAGGTCGCCGCGGTCGAGGACCCCGACACGTGGCCCAGGCTCCACGCCGAGTCCACGATCGTCGAGCGGTACACCGACCACATCCTCAGCGTCTGCGACAAGCACGACGCCAAGGCCACGTTCTTCATGCTCGGCTGGGTCGCCGAGCGCCACCCGGCCCTCGTCCGCCGCATCGCCGACGCCGGGCACGAGATCGGCACGCACTCGTTCTGGCACCGCAAGGTCTACGAGCTCACGCCCGAGATCTTCGCCAAGGACATCGCCGACTCGATCGCCGCCATCCGCGCCGCGCCCGGCCTGAGCGCGATCGACATCAGGGGCTTCCGCGCCCCGAGCTTCTCGATCACCCCAGGGACCGAGTGGGCCTTCGACGTCCTCCTCGACCACGGCATCGAGTACGACGCCTCGCTCTTCCCCGCCCCCCGGGGCCACGGCGGGTACGCCTGCCCGCAGGGCGCCCACGTGCTCACCACCCCCAAGGGCCGCACGCTCCCCGAGCTGCCCATGTCCGTCGCCAGCTTCGGGCCCAAGCAGCTCTGCTACTCGGGCGGGGGCTACCTCCGACTGCTCCCGGGCCGGCTCATCCGGCGGGGCGTCGAGCAGGAGGCCGCCGCCGGCCGCCCCACCGTCGTCTACCTCCACCCCCGCGATTTCGCCCCAGACTGCCCACGCGTCCCCATGCCGCCCCACCGACGCTTCAAGTGCTACGTCGGGCTCAAGACCGCCACCCCCAAGCTCGATGACCTCCTCCGCAGGTACCGCTGGGGGACCTGCCGGCAGGTCCTCGACGCGCAGCTCGGGGCCTCCCGCGCCGCCTGAATCGCCGCTGCGCCCGCCGCGGGGTCAGACGGCTTGTCAGAGGCGCCCATCATCCTGCTCGGCGCGCACCGCTCGGGCACGACGTGGCTCGGCCGCGTCTTCGCGCGCCACCCCGCCCTCGCCTACTACGAAGAGCCCCGCAACGTCTGGACCTGGGGCAACGCCTACACCCCCGACGACGTGCTGACGGAAGCCCACGCCACCGACCGCGTCCGCGCGCACGTCCGCGCCGCGTTCGACAAGTACGTCCAGCGTCACGACGCCGCCCGCCTGTGCGAGAAGACGCCCAGCAATCTGCTCCGCGTCCGCTTCATCCGGGCCGTCTACCCCGACGCCAAGCTCGTCATGATCGTTCGTGACGGGCGCTCCGTCCTCCGCTCGACCGACGAGATCCTGGCCCGGGGCGTGCCCCTCTCGCTCATCGCCCGAAGGGCCGCGACGACCCCGGTCACCGAGTGGCCCGCCTACGCCGGCGCCGCCTTCGGCGCGCTCTCTCGGAAGGTCACGGGCAAGAAGCTCGAGTACTGGGGCCCCCGCCCGCCCGGCTGGCGGGACTGGGTCGGCGCCGACCACCCCGACGTCATCCTCGCCAAGCAGTGGGCCGGCTCGGTCTCCCGCGCTCTGGCGGACGCCGCCGCCATCGAGGCCGACGGCCAGGAGCCCGTCCTCATCTTCCGCTACGAGGACATGATGGCCCAGCCCCGCGAGGTCGCCTCGCGCATCTGCGAGCACTGCCAGCTCAAGCTCCCCGGCCCGATCATCGACGAGGCCGAGGCCACCGCCGACCCCGCCCGCGTCGACAAGTGGCGCGCCGGCCTCGACGCCGACACCCTCGGCCGCGCCCGCCCCCACATGGAGCCCGTCATGTCGGGCCTGGGCTACGACTGGGACGCGCCCGTCGTCGAGCCCTCCCGCGTCGCGGCCTGAATCGGCGGCCATTCCATCGCACGGTCAGGCGGTGTGCGCACAAGTCGGTCCCTCCCAGGGCCGGGCGAACACGGGCTCCGGGCCCACGCGTACGCTTGGCGGATGCCCCCCAGAAGGAGACACGCCGTGCTCGCAGCCCAATCGCTCGCGCTCTCGCTCCTGGCCGGCCTCGTCGCCTGTGCCCCGGTCACCGTCGCGCGGGCGCCCGAGCCGCGCCCCGCGCCCTCGGAGACTGAGAACACCACCACGCGCCGCCCCGCCGAGCGCCCGTCCCATGCCGGCGATCTGCCCGCCGACGCCCCCAGCATCGACCCCAAGGACATCGCCATCTTCTGGCCTCTGGGCTCCTCGTCGCGCGCCGGCGCGACCAACCCCCTCAACCAGGGCTTCGGCGTGCACGCCCCGGGCGGGTTCGACAAGTGGATCGACCAGTGGATCAAGCCCGTCTACGCCAAGGGCTTCCGCAAGCTCATCATCCACAACCCGCTGGGCAACGACCCAGGCTCCTCGTCCATGGACCTCGACCAGGCCTACGACGCGCACGACAAGGGGCGCGACTGGAACATCCGCGAGTTCGACGCCGCCCTCCGGCGCATCGGCCGCGAGATGCCCGGCATGACCGTCATCGTCTACATCGGCACCCGCGAGACCGACCTGTCCGCCGCGCTGAAGGACGGCCGCCTCCACGACCACTTCGTCCGCGCCTCCAGCCTCTTCCTGCTCACCGACATCCTCGACCACGAGCACGTCACCCTCGCCTTCGACGCCGCCTCCAACTACGAGGACGACAGCCCCGAGCGATACCTCGTGGACATGGTCCGCGCGTACAAGAAGCGCCAGGGGCACGACGTCTACGTCGAGCCCATCCCCCAGCGCGGCTGGGAGCAGGGCTACTCCTGGATCGCCCTCGAGCGCTACTACACCAAGCACACCGGCCGCGCCGCCCGCCAGAGCCCCGCCGACGCCATCCGCATCTTCAACACGCCCGGCGACTTCGCCGCCTGGGATGGCGACGGCTGGGCCTGGATCGCCGACTGCCTCCGCCAGGGGCACACCCCCGCCCTGGGCTGGAACCTCGACGACCAGAAGGCCTCCCCCTGGCCCAACATGTCCGCCGCCTCCATCGCCGCCCGGGCCAACGCCCTGGCCGCCCGCCCCGCTCGGCGGCCATAACCCGCCCCGGCGGCCCGTCTTGGGCCCCCTCTCCCCTACCATCGCTCACACCAGGCCCCCAAGACGCCGACAACCCCCCACGATGCCCGACTCCTCGACCACAGCACCCCCGGCCCCGCCCCCCCAGGCCGCCACCAGCGTCGGCCCGGCCGAGTCCGCGACCGCGCGGGCCGCCCTCTCCAGGAAGACCCCCTGGACCCTCAAGGAGAACATCGCCCGCGTCATGTGGATGACCTTCGGCAAGGTCGCCTGGACGCTCCTGCCGCCGGCCCGCTCGGCCCTCATCCGGCTCTTCGGCGGCAAGGTCGGCCGCGCCTGCCGATTCGCCTCTCGCGTCGAGGTCACCATCCCCTGGAACGTCCGCATCGGCGACCGCGTCCTCGTCCGCGACGGCGCGATCATCTACTCCCTCGGGCCCATCACCATCGGCGACGACTCGGTCCTCGACGCCCGCGCCCACCTCTGCGCCGGCACCCACGACATGACCGACCCCACCTTCCCCCTCGTCAAGCCTCCTATCACGCTCGGGCAGCGCTGCATCGTCGGCATCGACGCCTACGTCGCGCCCGACGTCGAGCTGGGCGACGACTGCCGCGTCTGGCCGCGCGCCAGCGTGTACAAGTCCTTCCCCGGGGGCACGTCGCTCAAGGGCAACCCGGCCCGCGAGATCGACCCGGGCGAGACCGCCGCCGAGGAACGCCAGCTCGTCGAGACCGAGCGCGCCGCAGGCCTGACCCCCGAGGGCTCGGCCGAGACCTGACGCGCCCATGAAGCTCCGCCGACCCAACGACGCCTGCCGCCACCCGCGGGCCCAGCTCCCGGGGCACCGCAAGGGCGATCCGTTCCTCCGCGCCCTGCTCTGGCGCGCCCTCGGCCAGCACATGTGCCGCTACTCGTTCCACAACTGGTACCGCCTCCGACAGCTCATCCTCCAGGCCTTCGGCGCCAAGATCCATCCGTCGGCCAAGATCAGGCGCACCGCACGCATCGACTGCCCCTGGAATCTCGAGCTCGGCAAGCTCTCGGCCCTGGGCGACCACGCCATGATCTCCGCCCGCGCGCCCGTCCGCGTCGGCGCCAGCTGCACGCTCAGCCAGTACACCAAGATCTTCACCCAGGCCCACGACCCGCTCGACCCCGCCTACGAGATGTACACCGCCCCCGTCACCATCGACGACGACGCCTGGCTCGCCGCCGACGTCGTCGTCCTCCCAGGCGTGACGATCGCCGCGGGCGTGGTCGTCGGCGCCCGCGCGATGGTGGACCGCTCTCTGCCCTCGTGGAAGATCTGCGCCGGCGAGCCCGCCCTGCCCCGACGCCAGAGGCCCTTCTACCAGCACCGCGAGCAGGCCGCCGCCGCCTAGGAGGCCCGCGCGTGCCACCCAGCCCGACGCAAGCCCAGACGCCAGCCGACACGCACGCCGCGACGCCCGACGATGCGACGCCCGCGACCGATGCGCCCCGCGCACAGATGAACTACGACGACAAGCCCCACCCGCACTCGGTGTCCAACAAGCTCGCCCGCCTCGCCTGGGGCATCGTCCAGGCCACGCTCTTCCGCCTCTCGCCCCGCCCGCTGCACGCGTGGCGGAACATGCTCCTCCGGCTCTTCGGCGCACGTGTCCACCCGACCGCCCGCGTCTACCCACGCTGCCGCGTCTGGGGCCCCTGGAACCTCACCATGGGCGAGCGGGCCACGCTCGCCGACGACGTGGACTGCTACTGCGTCGCGCCCATCACCATCGGCGCCCGCACCACCGTCAGCCAGTACGGCTACCTGTGCGGCGCGACCCACGACTTCGAGGACCGGACCTTCCCCCTCCGCCCCATGCCGATCAGCATCGGCGAGGATTGCTGGCTCGCCGCCGACGTCTTCGTCGGGCCCGGCATCACCATCGCCGACGGCGTCGTCGTGGGCGCCCGCTCCAGCGTCCTCAAGGACCTGCCCGCCTGGAAGGTCTGCGCCGGGACCCCCGCCGCCCCGCTGCGTGACCGCGTGCTCCGGGGCGAGAACGCGAAGGACGCGATGAGCGCGAAGGTCTCGAAGCCTGATTCAACGGAAGGGGCGGCGTGAACTCCGCCGACGCGGCCGCGCGATTCTCTTCCCTTTGTGACCTTCGCGACCTTCGCGTTCGATCCAGCCGCGTCCACCCATGAACGTCTCGCACCTTCAACCCCGTCCAGCAACGCCCGACGACGGCTGGCACTACTGGTTCGGCTACTACGACACCTGCCCCTGGTCCCGCGACCAGACGCGCCTCCTGGCCCACCGCGCCCGCTTCCTCGACCGATTCCCGTCGCCCGACGACCCCTGCGAGGTCGGCTTCATCGAGGGCTGGGACACAGACGAGCCGGCGTTCACGACGCTCGCCGAGAGCCGCGCCTGGAACTGGCAGCAGGGCGCCCGCCTGCAGTGGGCCGAGATCGACAGCGGCCAGCGGGTCGTCTTCAACGACCGACGCGACGGGCGCCACGTCTGCGTCATCCTCGACGAGGGCGGCGCCGAGCGACGCGTCCTGCCCGCGCCGGTGTACGCCCTCTCGCCAGACGCGACCGCCGCCGTCACGCTCGGCTTCGGCAGGCTCTCCCGCCTCCGCCCCGAGTACGGCGTCCCGGGACTGGACGACCCGAACCCCGACGACCCCTCCCCCGCGACCGACGGCGTCTCTCGACTGGATCTGGCCACGGGCGAGACGAAACTCATCTGCCCAATCTCGACGCTGGATGCGTACACACTCCCCGGCCGGCCCTCCCCCGCCGGCGGCCCGCTGCACCAGCACGTCAACCACCTCATGTTCAACCCGTCCGGCACGCGCTTCTGCTTCATGCACCGCTTCAACAGGCCCGACGGCATCCTCCAGTCCCGCCTGTTCACCTCCGATGTGGAAGGCCGCGACGTCCGCCTGCTCTTCGAGGGGCTTTGCTCGCACTACGACTGGGCCGACGACGGGACGATCCTGGCCTGGGCCGGCAAGCGCGCCCTCCTGGGCGACGGCGCCGACACGGGCCGCTCGCCCGTCAGGGCCGCCATGTCGCTCGCCCGACGGACCCTGAAGCCGATCTACTACGCCCTGGGCAAGCCCCGCGTCCTGATGAACAAGATCCTCAAAGACTCGTACCTGCTCATCGAGGACCGCGAGGACGCCCCGACCACGCCCTTCGCCGCCGGCGAGCTGACCACCGACGGGCACTGCACGTATTTCCATGGGGGCCCCCACGACGGCGAAGCACCACCGGCCGCCCCCGGCGCCCCCGAGCCGGGGCGCTGGGTCCTGACCGACGGCTACCCGGACCTCAAGAGCCGCCAGCCCCTGTTCCTGTGGGATACCCGGACCTCGGCAGGGACCGAGATCGCCCGCCTGGGCACGCCCAGGGAGCTGGACCGCGAGCTCCGGGTCGACCTCCACCCCCGCTTCTCCCGCGATGCCCGCATGGTCTGCGTGGATTCGGCCATGGACGGGGCCAGGCGGATGTACGTGTTTGACGTTTCCTCGATTACGGCCGGATAATTGCCGACCTTTGACCCGTCGGAGACCACCCCCGGGGCGCACCAGGCCTAGACCACCACCCGATGTCGATCTCCATCTTCATCCAGACCCTCAACGAGGAGCAGAACCTCCCCAGCTGCCTCGACTCGGTCGCGTGGTCCGACGACGTCGTCGTCCTGGACTCTCTGTCCACCGACCGCACCGAGGGGATCTGCCGCGAGCGGGGCGCCCGCTTCTACGCCCGCGAGTACGACGGCCGGGGCGCCCACCAGAACTGGGCCATGCAGAACATCGAGTTCAAGCACCCCTGGGTCTTCTACCTCGACGCCGACGAGCACATGACCCCCGAACTCCGTGCCGAGATCGAGGCGATCGCAAACAACCCCGACGAGACCAGGGTCGCCTTCTTCTGCGGCCGCAAGAACATGTTCCGCGGCAAGTGGCTCCGCTTCTCCATGCCGCCCGGCTACATCATGCGCTTCTTCAAGCCCGACTCCATCTCATTCGAGCGTATGGTCAACCCCACGCCGATCATCCACGGGCCCCACGGCTACCTCAAGAACCACTTCGTCCACTTCAACTTCTCCAAGGGCATCACCGAGTGGCTCGAACGCCACAACCGCTACTCCACCTACGAGGCCATCGAGCAGTCCCGCGCCATGAAGGAGCGCGGCGTCACCTGGTCCAACCTCTTCTCCTCCGACCGCAACACCAGGCGCCTCGAGCTCAAGAACCTGTCCTTCCGCCTCCCCTTCCGCCCGACGCTCAAGTTCTTCATGCTCTACTTCATCAAGCTCGGGTTCCTCGACGGCCGGGCCGGCTACACGTACTGCCGGCTCCAGTCCATGTACGAGCAGCAGATCTGTCTGAAGATGAAGGAGATGAAGCGCGCCCAGCGCGGCCTGGCGCCCAGCTAGCCCGCCCCCGCCGCTTCGGACCCACCAGCCACACCGGGGATCGCCGTGCGGATCGTCCACTACCTCCAGCGCATCGACCTGGCCGAGGGCGGCGTCGTGCGCGCGGTGCTGGACATGACCGCCCTGCTCGCCCGGCGCGGGCACGAGGTCGTCCTCCTCACCCACCACGACGCCGACGCCCCCGAGGCCTGGAAGAAGGGTGACCCGGACTGCCCGACGCTCAAGGTCGTCCCCGCCCCGTCGCGTCCCTTGGGCCTCTTCGCCGGCGACCAGCTCAAGGACCTCGAGCCGATCATCAAGTCCGCCGACGTCGTCCACCTGCACGCCTGCTGGACGACGGCCAACAACCAGCTCGCGTCGATGGCCCGCAGGCTGGGCGTGCCCTACGTCCTCTCGATCCACGGCATGCTCGACGACTGGTGCATGTCCCAGAAGGCGCCCAAGAAGCGCGTCTACCTCGCGCTCGCCGGCCGCAAGACGCTCGAGCACGCGGCCTTCGTCCACTCGACCGCCCAGGCCGAGCTCGACCAGTCCAAGAAGTGGTACCCCAAGGGCCGGGGCATTGTCGTCCCGCTCGTCTTCGACCTCGATCCATTCCGCACGCTCCCGGGCCCGTCGCTGGCGTACAAGAAGTTCGGCCCCGACGGCACGGGCGACATCCACGCCGACGAGCCCGTCGTCCTGTTCCTCTCGCGCGTGCACCCGAAAAAGGGCGTCGAGCACCTGGTCCGGGCCGCGGGCCTGCTCCGCGACCGGGGCGTCGCCTGCCGGACGCTGATCGTCGGCACGGGCGACGAGCCGTACAAGGCCTCGCTCGAGCGGCTGATCGATCAGCTGAACCTGTCCGACCGCGTGCGGTTCCTGGGCCTGGTGACGGGCGATCTGAAGGTGTCGCTCTATGAGCGGGCCGACGTCTTCGCCCTGCCCACGAGCCAGGAGAACTTCGGGTTCGTGCTGCCCGAGGCGATGGCCTGCCGCACGCCCGCGATCACGACGCGGGGCGTGGACATCTGGCCCGAGCTGGAGGCCAGCGGGGGGGCGGTCATCACCGACCAGTCCGCCGAGGCCTTCGCCGACACCATCGCCGTCCTGCTCGACGACCCCGCCAGGCGGGCGGGCATGGGCGACTCGGGCCGCGCCTGGGTCTTCGAGCACCTCGAGCCCGGCGCCATCGCGGCCAGGTTCGAGCAGATGTACGCCGAGGCCATCGGCGAGCCCCAGGAGTCCGCCGCGTGAACGCCGCGACACCACAGAGTTCCGACCCCTCCCGCCGCCCGCGCCTGGCGATCGTCGCCAACGCGCCCAGCCCGTACCGAGTCCACCAGCACACCCGCATCGCCCGCGAGCTGCCCGAGGTCGAGCTCTTCAGCGTCTTCAAGCACGAGAAGAACAACCAGGACTACACACTCGACCTGCCAGATGAGATCGGCCCGGTGGTCTTCGGCAAGGGCGAGCGCATGATCGGCAAGAACTCGCCGAAGCGCGCCCCCGCCCAGTGGGCCCGGGGCGGGCAGATCATCCGCTGGCTCATCGACAACAAAATCGACGCCGTCATCCTCACCGGCTACAACGACCTGGGCCTCTTCCGCATCATCCGCTGGTGCGCCAAGAACCGCATCCCCTGCTTCATGTTCACCGACTCCAACGTCCACGGCGACAAGGCCACCGGCCTCGGCCGCGCCTTCAAGAACGCCTACCTCCCCTGGGTCGTCAAGAACCTCACCGGCCTCATGCCCTGCGGGACCAAGGGCCAGGCCTTCTACGACCGCTACGGCGGCAAGGCCAAGCCCACCTTTTTCATGCCCCACGAGCCCGACTACGCCGCCATCGACGCCGTCAGCCCCGAGCAGGCCGAGGCCATCCGCGCCGAGTACACGCTCGACCCGATGCGCCGGTACATCAACTTCACCGCCCGCCTCGCCCAGGTGAAGCGCCCCGACCTGCTGATCGACGCGTTCACGCGCATCGCCAAGGACCGCCCCGAGTGGGACCTGCTCATGGTTGGCGGCGGGCCCCTGGAGGGCCAGCTCCGCGAGCGTGTCCCGGGCGAGCTGCACGACCGCGTCCACTGGGTCGGCTTCCAGGACGGCATCGAACGCCTGGCGGCCCTGTACAAGTGCTCGGACGTCTACGTCCTGCCCTCCGACTACGAGCCCTGGGCCGTGACTGTCCTGGAGGCATGCGCCTGCGGCCTGGCGATGGTCAGCTCCGACGTCGTCGGCGCCGCCGCCGAGGTCGTGATCGACGGCGTCAACGGGCGCCAGTTCCGCGCCGGCTCAGTGGACTCCCTCGCCGGCGCCCTCATGGACGCGACCGACCCCGAGAAGATCAACGCCTACAAGACCGCCAGCGCCAAGGTCCTGGCCGACTGGCGCGAGCGAGGCGACCCCGTCGAGGGCGTCCGCAACGCCCTCCGCTACGCCCGCCTGCTCCCGGGCGAGCCCACGCTCAGCGCCGGGGCGCACGCGGCGTGACGCTCCCCGACTTCCTCATCATCGGCGCCATGAAGAGCGGGACCACGTCCCTCTACCGCGATCTGCTCACCCACCCACGCGTCTTCTTCCCGCTCGACAAGGAGCCGGAGAATCTCTGCTCCGACGACGTGCTCACCGACGCGGGCCGGGCGCGCTACGAGAAGATGTTCGAGCGGGCGGGCCCCGACCAGCTCTGCGCCGAGGCGTCCACCGCCTACACCAAGCGGCCCACATTCGAGGGCGTCGCGGAACGCGCCAGGAAGCTCATGCCCGAGGCCAGGCTGATCTACCTCATCCGCGACCCCGTCGCGCGGCTGCTCTCGCACCACCACCACATGCGCGTCGAGGGCTCGATGCCCGAGAGCCTCGAGCAGGCGATCGAGGAGCACCCCGAGCTGCTCGACTACTCCCGGTACGCGATGCAGCTCGACCCGTGGGCCAACGCGTTCGGCGCCGACGCCATCCGCGTCGTCCGCTTCGAGGACTACATCGCCGACCGCGAGGCAAGCGCCGCGGCCCTCCAGCAGTTCCTGGGCCTCGACCCCCGACCCGACCTGGTGGACGCCCAGACCGTCCACAACAAGGGCGAGGGCAAGCCCGTGACCACCGGCCCCTGGAAGGCGGTCATCTCCTCGGCCCCCTACCGCCGCCTGGTCCGCCCGCTCCTGCCCATCGGACTCAAGGACCGCCTCCGGGCGGCGCTGCTGCCCAAGGCCCCCGCCAAGGCCCCACCGCCCCCGCCCGAGCTGATCCAGCGGCTCCGGCGGGACCTGGAGCCCGACATGGCCAGGCTGCGCGAACTGTGGGGCGACCGCCTGCGTTGGGACCACGGGGCCTAGCCTCCCCGCCCGCGGGGCCCTTTCCGGCAATCTCGACCGCACGATCGGCCGACATACCCAACAGCCATGCAAGGCCTCCTCTCAGCCTATCTCTTCCTGCTCGCGATCCTCACCGGCGCGTACATGGTCGTCGGCTACCTCCGCGGCCGCGACGACCTGCTCAGCCTCCGCAACTTCTTCCTCCTCGGCTTCATCATCTTCCAGCTCACCAGCGCCGGTGTCGCCCTCAAGACGGGCTACACCATGCCCTACGTCATCAACGACCTCTCCGCCGTCGGCGGTCTGTACTGCGTCTGGGCCACCAGCTTCCTCCTCGTCTTCCTGGGTGTCTACGAGCTGGGGTTCATCTCCAAGCCGATCGCCCGCTGGACGCCCGCCGTCAAGGCCCAGCCAACCGAACCCCTGCTCTGGATCGCGGCGGTCTGCTTCCTGTTCATGGGGCTCTCGCTCCGGTTCGTGCCCATCCCGCTCGTGGGCGTGCTGGCGAACATGCTGGGCATCGCCCTGCTCGCGATCGCCGCGGGCATCTCCTCGTGGATCTGGGCGCGTCGCCCGCTCAACCCCGCCGCCGTCATCCTGCTGATCACGATCTCGTCCGCCGCCGTCATCTTCGCCCTCATGGGCGAGTTCGGTCGCCGGTCGCTGGTCGCCGTCGGCGGGTGCGTCCTCTGGGGCGCGTACTACTCGCGGATGCGCTACGAGGCGCAGCAGACGGTCATGATCCGGCTCGGCGTCCTCGCCGTCCCCCTCGTCGTCTTCGTCGCGCTCTTCACCGCCGCCCGCGGCGAGCTCCGCGACAAGGACGTCGACATCAAGCAGCAGCTCACCACCGTCGCCGGCTCGAGCGCCAAGTACGGCTTCGTCAGCCTCCTCGACGGCCAGGGCGCCGGCATCCACTCCATGTGGCTCATGGAGAACTTCCCCGACTCCTACCCGTACCGCCCCTTCCTCTCGAGCACCATCGGGTACTTCCTCGCCTACCCCGTCCCCCGCGAGGGGTTCTGGGAGGAGAAGCCCGACAGCCTCTCCATGGACATGCCCCACCTGGCCCGACTCCGGCAGGTCAACCGCGACCTGCTCACCATCGGGCCCGGCATCATCGGGCACGCCGCCGCCGACGGCGGCTTCCCGTACGTGCTCCTCTACGCCGCCCTCTTCGGGCTCGTCATCCGCTACTTCGACCAGATGGTCCGCAACAACGCGCTCCAGCCGTTCGTCGTGCTCCCCGCCGGCGCCGCCCTCGGCCAGGTCCTCGGATTCCCGCGGGGCGAGACCGGCGTCTTCCTGTTCATCTACCTCTTCAGCGCCTCCGCCTCGTACGTCCTCCTCTTCCTGGGCTCGAAGGTGTTCGAGAAGTCCGGCTTCTTCTTCCCCGTCGGCGTCAACCCGTACGACCCCGCGCTGGCCGACCAGGCCCACGGCGGGCACGAGGACTACGACGACTACGGCGAGGACGACTACGGCGACGAGCAAGAGCACGACGACGCCGAGCACGACCGCCGCTCCGCCTGAGGTTCTCGGACCTCGGCGCCCGCGGCCCCCGCACGCCCCCAATCCGCCACTCGCCCTCTCCCCGCCCCCACGACAGGCCGATATCCCTGCCGATGACGCTCCTGCTCGCCGGCTACTTCTACGTCCTGGCCGCCCTCGTCGCCGGGCTCATGATCCGCCAGTACGCGCGGGGCGCCCACGACCTGCTCAGCCTCCGCAACGTCGCCCTCGCCGGCTTCATCGTCTTCCAGCTCACCAGCGCCGCCCAGGTCATGAACCTCAACGGCGCCGGCCCCTTCGCCCTCCAGAACCCCGTGGGAACCGGCGTCGTCTACGCGATCTGGTCCACCGTCTTCCTCGCCGTCTTCCTCGCCGCCTACGCCTACGCGCCCGGCATCCCGCGTCTGGCCGCGATCCCCAGGCCCCGGCGGATCGATGTCTCGGACCGCTCACTCCGACTGTTCGCGATCGTCTGCCTGATCGGGGGCGCGGCCCTGATGGTCCTGCCGATCCCGCTGGTCATGCACGTCACCAGCAAGGTCGGCTTCTCGCTCATGGCCATCGCCGCGGGCCTGGCCGGCTGGGTCTGGGCCCGGCGCCCCCAGGCGGTCGAGGCGATCGTGCCGGCGCTGTTCGTGCTCACCGCCGCCCTGACCTGCTCGCTGATCGTCGGCTTCGGGCGCCGCCCGCTCGTGGCGGTCGCCGGCTGCTTCATCGTCGCCGCGTACTTCTCGCGCTGGCGCTACCTCTCGCCCAAGCCGGTGATGGTCCGGCTGGCCGCCCTCGCCATCCCCGCCGTCCTCGCGGTCGCCATGTTCACCGCCGCCCGTGGCGGGCTCCGCGATTCGTCGTCCAATCCGATCGCGCACATCAAGTCCGTCGCGACCGCCAATCCGGTCGCCGGCCTGGGCATGCTCGCCGACGGGCAGGGCACCGCCGCCAAGTCCATGTGGATCATGGAGAACTTCCCCGAGCAGCACGCCTACCGCCCGCTCTCGACGCTGCTCTACGCCGCCTACTTCCCCGTCCCCCGCGCCTGGTGGGAGGGCAAGCCCGAGACGCTGTCGATGGACCTGCCCCACCTGGCCCGCGTGCAGATGGTCAACCGCGACGTGCTGACGCTGGGGCCCGGCGCGATCGGGCACGCCGCCGCCGACGGGGGCTTCCTCGTCCTGATCCTCTACGCCGTCATCGCCGCCCTCGCGCTGCGCTTCGCCGACGAGATCATCGTGCGGCACGCGACGCAACCGCTCGTCGTGCTGCCCGTCATGTGCGCGCTCGGGCAGATCCTGGGCCTGGCCCGGGGCGAGGCCGGCGTGTTCGCCAGCATCTACGCCATCTCGGCGGTCGGCGCCTGGGTCTTCGTCGCCTGCGCCTCCTGGGCGCTGGTGCGCATGGGGCTCGTCGCCTCCGACGTCACGCCCGCGCTCACGCTCGCCGACGACCAGGACGCGTGGGACGACGAGTACTACGGCTCGCCCGACTCCGACCCCGACCCGCCCGCCGCCCTCCCCCTCGAGGTCCGGCGCATCATGCGGGGCGAGTCCGAGCCCGGCCGACGCGCGGCCTGACCCAGATCACTCGACGTCGCCCCCGGCGCGCCCTCAGGCCACCCCGCTGGCTCCATCTGGCCAGAGCGACCGCCCCGCACGCCGAACGGATGTGAGGGTCGCGCTCAGACACGATCAGCAAAAAGAAAAAGCAGGGCGCCATGGTCAGACGGCGCCCCGCTGGAGGAGAGAGAGATCAGTTTTACTGTACGCAAATATCGGCCCCCCTGTGCCCGCGCACTCCAGTTCCCACCGCCCCTTTTTCCCTATTTCCACCAGACCCCGGCGATCTTCGCGCGAATGTTTGGGCTCTGATAGCAAAAACACGGCGTCAAGACGACACCGAGATGACACGTCGTGGCCAGGTGTGGCCGGCGATCTGCCGCGGCCGCGACCGTCAGTCGTCCGTCGTCGGCACGTCCACCCCGTCCATGCTCGGGGCGGGCTTGGGCTCGGGCGCTCGGCGCCGATCGTCCCCGCCGCGCCCCGCGTCTCTCCCGGATTCGCGCCGCTGACGCAGCCGCTCCAGCGCCCGCTCGCGCTCCTCGGGCGACATCGACTCGAGCCGCTCACGCACCCGCGGCGGCAGGCGATCCAGCTCGTTCTGCGCGCCGCGCGCGTCCTCGCGCTCCTCGAGCCGCCGCATCTCGCGCTGCCGCATCATCTCGGCCCGGTACTTCTCGATCCCCGCCTCGACGTGCGCACGCTGCGGCTCTTCGAGCACCGCCCAGATCTTCTCGATCACCGAGCTCTCGCTGGGCCCCTTCGCGCGCAGCTCCTGCAGCCGCTGACGCGCCGTCTGCGCGTTCATCCCCTCGGCGTCGCCCGCGTCCTTGCCGCCGCCCGGCGGGGTCGCCGAGGCCGGCCCACCGGGCGCGTCCCGCTCCGGGGCATCGGTCGTGCGCGGCTTCGCATCATCGGACGGCGCGCCGGGGCGGCGCCGCGCCGGGGCCGCGTCCACGCCCGGCTGATCGCTGGGCCGAGCCCGCGGCGCCGCGCCGCGGAGCTCCTGGAACTCCTCGCGGTGCTCGCGGTAGAACGCGCGCATCGCCTGTTGGTGCTCGCGCAGGATCGTGTCGATCTCCCGCTGCTGCGTCGCGCTCAGGCGCACGCTCTCGTCGACATCATGAACAGCCGCGTCGTCGCCGGGATCGGACCCCGTGTCCTTGTCGGCGTCCTTGTCCGCCTCCTTGTCGGCGGGCGCGCGCATCGTCTGCAGGATCCGCTCGTACACGCGCAGCGGCACCGGCCGCTCCATCTCGCGCGAGACCTCCATGCCCGGGCTGAAACGGCTGTCCGTGCCGGGCGCCCGCGTGTCCTCGACCTCCGGGCCCTTGAGCAGGGGCGTTGGCTCGGCGTTGGGTTCGTCCCTCGGCGGCTCCGCCGCGCCCGCGAGCGCGCCCACCGCCAGCACCAGCCCCGCCGCCGCCACGCGTTGCATCGTCATCGCCGAGTCCTCCTTCGCCGGGCTCGCCCCGCCCGGGCCCAACGCCCGCCGCCCGCCCCGATTGCCGGGCGATCCGGGCCCGGGGCCTAGCATGCCATATCGGGCGGATTCGGCCGCGCTCGCCCGCCCGAAACGCCACCGGAGAGCCCCGGATGTCCCTCACCAAGCCCTTTATCCAGAACGCCTTGCGACAGGTCGAGCTGCCCAGCGGCGGCGACCTGGTCTCCTCGGGCGCCCTCGCCTGGGTCGCCGCCTGCGACGCCTACGCCAACATCCGCCTCAGCGTCCCGTCCGCCGACGCCCGGGCCCGCAAGAACATCGCCTCGGTCGTGGACGCGACCATCCGCGCCGAGGCCGCCGCCGCGGGCTTCGACGTCGCGAAGCTCGGCGTCGAGTTCGTGGACCCGCAGGGCGCCCTCGTCGAACGCTTCGGCCAGGCCCCCACCGCCGACGAGGTCCCCGACGCGCCCCCCGAGCGCGCTACGCAACAGCAGCAGACGCGCCCTGGTAGCGAACCCCCCTCCGACGCGCCCCAGCTCCCCGGCGTCAAGCACATCATCGCCGTCGGCGCCGGCAAGGGGGGCGTCGGCAAGTCCACCGTCTCCGTCCTGCTCGCGATCGCGCTGGCGAACAAAGGCCACGCCGTCGGCCTGCTCGACGGCGACATCTACGGGCCGTCGCTGCCAACCATGCTCGGCCTCGACGCCCTCGACGCGACCGTCATCAACAACAAGCTCCAGCCCTTCCTGGTCCACGGCGTCAAGGCCGTCACCCTCGGCAAGATGGTGGACCCCGACAAGCCGCTCATCTGGCGCGGGCCGATGGCCCACGGCGCCTTCAAGCAGCTCATCGAACGCACCGCCTGGGGCGAGCTCGACTACCTCGTCATCGACCTGCCCCCCGGCACGGGCGACGTCCCGCTCACGCTCGCCCAGTCGCTCAGCCTCACCGGCGCCGTCGTCGTCTGCACGCCCCAGAAGGTCGCCCAGGACGACGCCACCCGCGCCGCCGCCATGTTCAAGCAGCTGGGCATCGACGTCCTCGGCGTCGTCGAGAACATGAGCTACTTCATCGGAGACGACGGAAAGAACTACGACATCTTCGGCCGGGGCGGCGCCGAGCAGATGGCCCAGCGCCTGGGCCTGCCCTTCCTCGGCGCCCTGCCCATCAACATGGCCCTCCGCGCCAGCCTCGACACGGGCAAGCCCGCCGACTGCCTGGACCCGAAGACCGCCGGCGGCGACGCCCTCCCCGCCGCCATCGACGCCCTGGCACGCAACCTCGAGTCCCAGGTCGCCCTGGCGTCCATGAGCCGGTCCAAGCCCAGCCTGTCGATCAGCTAGGGCATCACGGGGATGTCACGCCGGCGAGAATCCCGCGATCTTCGGGCGGGCCCCGGTCGAATACATGAGCATGAGATCCCGCGCACGCAGGATCGCCGCCGCTGTGTTGCTCGCCCTGCTGGCGCCGACGCTGGGCCTCGCCCCGCCCCCGTCCGCGGCCGAGTCGGAATGGCACGAGTGGCGCTCCAGCCCGCTCGGCGTCAGCTTCCGCCTGCCCCCCGAGATCGATGGGATCGTGTACCGCTGCGGGACCGGGCTCATGGCGGCCAAGCACCCGGTCGCCGAGCCCTACCAGGCCGACGACCGACCCCGCGAGATCCTGCTCCGGAGCGGGCGCCTGCCCGACGCCGCGACTGACGGCGGGACGGGCTACACGTCCGTGCGGGTCGAGTTTCATGGCGCCGCCGAGTCGCTCGACTTCGAGAGCTTGCTGTCATCCCGGGTGCGGATCGAGCGCCGCCTCGACCTGACCACCCGATGGGGCGACGAGGCGAGCATCATCTGGGTATCCGGCCAGAGCGCGGGGATCGCCAGCGTGCTGGTCCGCCGCGACTCCCGGCTCCTCGTCATCCACCTACGAGGCTCGGCGGACTACCGCAAGCCCCTCCTCGTGCGCCTCGCCAATAGCGTCGAGTTCTCCGACCCCGACACCGGTCCGGGCCCAAACACCGACGGATGGACCACCATCAACTCCGGTCGCCTCCGCGCCCGCGCCCCGGCGGGCTGGACGCATGTCCGACCCGCCATCGATCGGGAACAACCCGGCGAGTACATCGCGCTGCACAACCCGGACTCGGGCGCCTATGCCGCATACGGCAACGGCGTGCGCATGCACGTCTTCCAGGGCTCGACCGACGAGGTCGTGGCGTCGCGCCACTTGTGGCACGCCCAGCGGACAGCGACCCCGTCCACCACGCACCGCGTCACGCAGAGCATCGACCCATTCGACATGCCGGGCGGCCAGACTGCGTTCCGAATCGAGGAACGCTGGGTCCCGCGCGACTTGCTCCGCAAACGCCTGCTCGCGCTCGTCGGCCGCGGCGCCCGCCCCAAGGTCTGGATCTCGATCACCTACGTGATCGAGTTCGGCGACGAGAACGTGCTGATCGACAGCGGTCGAATCACAACGCGTCGGGATGCCGCCCGCGAAGCGCTCGACCGGGTCGCCCGCTCCGTGCAGCTGCCCGACCCGCCCCCGATCGCCGCAGCGCCGTGACACCCCGCCGCCGCGCGATCAGCACCCCGCCCACGACCACGCACGCCCCGCTCCCCGGCGCCGGCACGCGGACCGCCGTGTACCGCTCGACGAACTGATCCTGCAGCGGGCCCGGCGCGTTCCGCGTCTGCAGCAGGAACACCGCCTCGAACGAGTCCGCGCCCGTGCGGCGGAGGTCCGCCATCACGTTCAGCCCCGAGTTTGTCTCCGAGCCCTCGAACGACCTGAACCGCGCCTGGGCCGGGCCGGGCAGGACCACCCGGAACCCCGCGTGGCCCGCCGTCTCGAACACGCCCTGGAAGTACGTCCCGTCCGAGGAAGTTAGCCGGACCAGGTCGCCCACGACCGTGACGGCGTAGTCCTCGGTCCTCGAGCCGAGCAGGGCCCCGGTCCGCGGGTCCAGGCTGTCGATCTCGACCCGCCACTCGCCCTCGAGCGAGGCGTCGCCGTCTTCTCGGGACTGGATCCGCGTGATGAACTCCGAGTCCGTGCCCGGCGCCCGCCACAGCTCCGACGCGTAGTCGTCGCCCCGGTACACCAGCGTCTGGCTCGCGCGGTTCTGGTTCAGGAACTGCCCCCCGCCCCCGGTCGTCGCGGTCGTGTCCCACGCGATCACGCCGGCCTGGTCGATCGACCCCCGGTAGGGCACGAGCCCGCGGACGTCGGAGAACTCGTACCGGCGGTCGCCGTCGATCCCCCAGATGTGGACCCACTCGGTCGCGCTCGACGGGCCCGAGTACGAATGGAAGAACACGCCCCGGGGGTCGATCTGGACGCCCGCGCGGGCCGCGGGCGGGCACAGAACGACGGCCAGGGCGGACACGATGACGGCGACGGTTCTCGGACGCATGTGAGCCTCGCGCATGAACTTCTGGGTCTGAGAGGGTCCGCGACGACCCTACCCCGTGGCCCGTCCCGCGGCTTCCATCATCGTGCGCGCGGCGCCGGGCGCGCACGCGCGTGCAACGAGGGGCCCGCCCCGTGCGTACCAGCGTCGGCGTGGACGCTGAGCCCAGCATCATGTTCGAGCGTGCCGGGCCCACGGAGGTCGTGCGCACGCCGCTCGTCTGTGTCGGGCACGAGTCCCGCGCGACCGCCGCCCAAGGCTGGCAGGGCGAGCACGCCACCGCCGACGCCCCGCTGCTCGCCTTCAGCCTCCTGCCCGTCCGGGTTCGCTTCGCCGACGACGCCCCGGTCGTGCTCTCGCCCGCGGTCCTCGCGACGCCCGGCGCCGCCAGCCCGTACTCGCGCACGCCCGTCTCGCCCGACGGCCAGCGGACCGTCTGGATGTACTTCCGCGACGACACGCTCGCCCGCATCGCCGCCCGCCACGACCCGGGCGCGCTCGAGACGCCCGAGCGGCCCCTGGGAGGATGGACCGCGCCCGTGGACCACCGGGCCGCGGCGATGGCCCGCGCGCTCGAGCGTGGCCTGTTCTCAGGTGGTTCCTCTCCCGATCCGCTCCTGATCGAGGAGTGCGTCGTGCGCATCGCCGAGCGGTCCGTGCTCGCCGCGTTCGAGGCGGGGGGCCGGGCCAGCCCCCTGCCGCGCACGCCCTCGGCGCGGACCCGACGCGAATGGGCCCGCGCGGTCAACGCCGCCTGCGAGCACATCTGCCTGCACGCGGGCGAGCCGATCGGGCTGGCGGAGATCAGCGACGCCGCCGAGCTCTCGCCCGGGTACCTCTGCCGTGTGTTCCGGGACTCGACCGCGATGAGCGTCCACGAGTACGTGACGCGCGTCCGCCTGCTCCGGGCGGTGGACGAGCTGCCCGCGTGGCGCGGCCGGCTCGCGGCCCTCGCCCGCCGGTGCGGCTTCTCCAGCCACGCCCACCTGGTCACCGCGTTCCGCCGCCTGCTCGGCGCGACGCCCACCCAGGTCTCCGACCGCGACGCACGCGAGTGGCTCCGCGTCCTCCGCCCCTCCGTCGAGCCCGGGGCCCGCGCGCGGAACTGACGCGGTCTCGGCCCCAGGTCGAACTACGGCGCGACGACGTCCAGCACCTGCCCCGGCGCGACGCCCAGGACCTCGCTCACGCCGCCGCCGGGCCACTCGACGGTCACCCGATCGACGACCGCGGCGCCGCCCAGCCCGAATTGCGCCTCGGCCGGCTCCTGGCCCATGTAGCTCGTCCCGCAGGTGATCGGGCGGATCATCTCCCGCCCCCCCGCCTCCACACGCACGAGGGCGCCGATCGCGTGCGTGTTCGGGCCCGACATCCGCGGTCGGACCACGAGCCACGATCCCGAGGCCCCGGTCGCCCGGTTCTCGAGCAGACGCAAGGGCCCCGCCTTGACCGTCGCGGCCAGGTCCAGGTCCCCGTCCCGGTCCATGTCGAACGCGACCACGCACGAGTTCGAATCGTGGTAGCCGAACCCCACGCGCGGGCCGACGTCCAGCAGCCGAGCCGGCCCGCCCGCCGCCGTCACGTTCCAGAAGAGGCACGTGGGCGACGACGGGTTCTCCGTCTGGTTCACCTCGCACAGGTCCAGCCGCCCGTCGCGGTCCGCGTCGAGGAACGTCGTCCCCCACCCGTACCCGCCGAAGGCGGCGCCCGCCTCCTGCGCGAACTCCACGAAGTGCAGGACCCCGGGCGCCGACTCGTTGCGGAGCAGCACGTTGTGCTCGAGCCCGCCGGGCCCCTGGCGGGCGATGTTCGTGCAGTACACGTCCAGGTCGCCGTCGCCGTCCACGTCGCCCAGCGTGGCGCCCATCTCGTTCCACGCGCGGTCAAG
This sequence comes from Phycisphaerales bacterium, assembly GCA_041987545.1. GTDB lineage: Bacteria > Planctomycetota > Phycisphaerae > Phycisphaerales > UBA1924 > JAJRXR01. The sequence goes on from JBHIWH010000003.1 coordinate 89,662, forward strand.
GCCCGTGCCCGGCGCCAGATTCTCGAACACGCCGCCGGCGCCCATCCGCAGGAGGCGGTTGGGCCCGAAGTCGAAGCACGCGTGGATCTCGGCGACGCCGTCCGCGTCGAGGTCGAAGATGATGGGCTGCCAGTACGTCCCGGGCCAGCGACCGATCTCGACCCGCGTGAACGTCCCGTCCCCGTCGTTGAGCAGGATGTGCAGCCCGCCGCCCCAGTACGTCACGACGAGGTCGAGCCACCCGTCGGCGTTGACGTCGCCCGCGGCCATCCCCCCGACGTGCGCGCTCGGGCTGCCGGTGAGCACGACGTTCAGGCCCGACAGGGCGGACCGGTCCACGAACGCGCCCGAATCCGTCTGGACGTACAGCGTCACGCTCCGGAAGATCGAGCCCCCGCCCGCCTCGTCGTGCGCGACGAGCAGGTCCAGGCGCCCGTCGGCGTCCACGTCGGCGAACAGCGCGCACCGCGAGCTGATCGTCGAGGCGACGCCCGCCGCCGACGCGACATCCGTGAACACGCCGAGTCCGAGGTTCAGGTACAGCTGGTTCGGGACGCCCGGGCCGTTCGGAACGAACAGGTCGATGTCCCCATCGCCGTCGTAGTCCGCCGCCGCCACGCCCGCGCCGAACCCCGACGCCATCGAGTACGCGCCGATCCCCCGCTCGAGGCCGACGGAAACGAACTCGAACGACGGCGCCCGGGATCGGGCCGCGTCCGAAGAAGCGCCACTCTGTGCTCGGACATCCCCCGGGACCGCCACCATCGCGGCGCACGCCGCCAACGATCCAACGACCCGACCTCGAAGCCCCCACGACTCCACGGCCAACCCTCTCCGGATGTCGTGGGGAGTATCTCCGGCCGCCGCCCGCCGCACAAGATGGGGGGCTCCATTTGCATGCCCGAAGCGGCCGTCTCACCCCGCCCGGGGTCCCGCCCTCAGGGCGCCTGGACGTCCAGCACCTGACCCGGCGCGACGCCCAGGACCTCGCTCACGCCGCCGCCGGGCCACTCGACGGTCACCCGATCGACGACCGCGGCGCCGCCCAGCCCGAAATGCGCCTCGGCCGGCTCCTGGCCCATGAAGCTCACCCCGGCCGTGATCAGGCGGCTCATCACCCGCCCGCCGGCCTCGACGCGAACGACCGCGCCGATCGCGCGGGAGTTCGCCCCGCCCATCCGGGGGCGGACGACCAGCCACCCCCGCGCCGCCGTCGCCGACCGCTGGCGGTTCTCGAACAGCAGCACCTCGCCCTGGTCGGTTCGGACGGCGACGTCCGGGTCCCCGTCCCGGTCCATGTCGAAGCTCACCGCCCCCGAGCCGTACTCGCCCCGGTCGAACCCGACCCGGGCCGCGACATCGACGAACGCCGGCCCCCGCGTGCCCAGCCCGTTGAGGTACAGCCGCCACGGCACGTTCCCGAAGAACTCGACCGCGTTGACCTCGAGCAGGTCAACGTCCCCGTCGTGATCCGCGTCGAAGAACGTCGTCCCCCACCCCGTCCCCCCCTCGCCCACGCCCAGCGCCAGGCCCAGCTCGGTGAACGCCAGGTCCGCGCCCGAGTCGTTTCGGAAGAGCACGTTGTGCTCCAGCTCCCCGCTGCCCACGTCGAAGCCGTGGATGTTCGTCACGTACAGGTCGAAGTCCTGGTCGTTGTCGTAGTCCCCGACGGCGACGCCCATCTCGTTGAACGCCGAGTCCACGCCCGCCTGGGGCGCCACGTCCACGCAGAACGCGCCCGGCCCCGAGAGCAGCAGGTGGTTGGCGAAGAAGTCCTCGGCGAGGAACAAGTCCGCGAACCCGTCGCCGTCGAAATCGTGCGACACGGGCTGCCACAGCGAGCCGTAGTCGAACCCGATCCGGTCCGAGGCGTCCGCGAACGTGCCGTCGCCCGCGTTGAGGTACATCAGGGGCCGCCCGTCCCATCGCGCGACGAACAGGTCCGGGTCCCCGTCCGCGTCGAAGTCGCCCGCGCACAGCCCGCCCATGTGCACGCCCGATCCGTCCGAGGGCACGCCGAACAGCCCGGCCGCCAGCGTCGTCTCCACGAACGTGTGATCGGGCTGCTGCTCGTAGAAGCGGAGCATCGTCTCCAGGGGCGCCCCGCCCTCGATCCGGTCGCCCGCGGTCAGCAAGTCGAGGTCGACGTCCCCGTCGGCGTCGAACAGCAACGCCACGCGCACGGGCCCGTCGTCGCCCAGGCCGGCGGCCTGCGCGACGTCCTGGAAGTGCCCCGCCCCGTCGTTGCGGTACAGCCTCGACGCCGCGCCGGGGCCCGTGGGCACGAACAGGTCGATGTCCCCGTCGTCGTCGTAGTCGGCCGCGACGATGCCCCAGCCCAGCCCGTTCCAGGGCGTGTCCACGCCGATCCCGCGGGCCGCGTCCACCCGCGCGAGCGTGAAGCCGGGCGTGGCCACGCCCGCCCCCAGTCGCGCCGGGCCCTGGGCGGCCGGCTGCGCCATCACCGGCGCGCACGCGACCATGGCGACGAAGACCGCCGCCGCTGTACACCCACTAAAATGGTGTCGGGCCTCTCTCTGCACGGACGATCCATCGTCGCGGATCCGACGCCGCCGAACAACCCCGGCGCCGCCGATCCCGTGTGAACGTCCGATCAAGATCTGATCGCCCGGGCGGGCCGCGAGAGGCCCCTCAGGAAACCCGGCCCCCACGCCGCTCGCGCACCTTCGCGATCGCCTCGTCGATCGCCCGCTCCAGCTCGTCGTTGACGATGAACACGTCGTACGCCCCGCACGTCCGGGCGACCTCGATCTCGCGCTTGGCCTCGGCGAACCGCGTCTGGATCTGCCCCTCGTCCTCGCGCTTCCGCGAGCGCAGCCGCTCGAGCAGTGTCTCCTCGCTGGGCGGCATGATGAAGATCGCCAGCGCCTCGGGCATCTTCTCCTTGACCTGCCTCGCGCCCTCGACGTCGATCTCCAGGATCACCAGCCGCCCGCGGGCCAGCTGCTCGACCACCCAGTCCCGCGGCGTGCCGTACTTCTTGCCGAACACGTCCGCCCACTCGAGGAACTCGCCCGCCTCGATCATCGCGTCGAACTGCTCGTCGCCGACGAACCGGTAGTCCACGCCCTCGACGTCCACGGAGGTCTTGGGCCGCGTCGTGGCGCTGACGCTGAAGACCGACCCGCGGATCGCCCGCTCGACGCCGCGCGTGATCGTCGTCTTCCCGACCCCGCTGGGCCCGGAGATGATCACGAGCAGGCCGTCGCTCGTGTCGGTCGGGAGTGGCGGGTAGCGGGTCATGGGCGGAGCGTAGCCCGCGCCGCCGCGCCCCGCCGGCGTGCACGCGCCGTCAACGATTGCTGACACACGCGTGCAGCACGGCCATGCGAACCGGCGGCCCGTGCGCGACCTGATCCAGGATCAGCGACCGCTCCCCGTCGGCCACCGGGCCATCGATCTCCAGCCCGCGGTTGAAGGGCCCCGGGTGCATCACCCACGCGCCCTCGCGCAACCGATCGGCCCGCTCGACCGTCATCCCGAACCGCGCCCGGTACTCCTCCCGCGAGACCTCGGGGGCGCCCTCCCCGTGTCGCTCGAACTGGATCCGCAGGCAGATCACCGCGTCGACCTCGCCGACGAGCCCGTCCAGATCGTGCGACACGCCGCACCCGAGGCCCGACACCTCCGCCGGGACCATCGCCTCGGGCCCGCAGCAGACGACCTCGGCGCCCAGCGCCGTCAACGCCGCGATGTCCGACCGGGCCACCCGCGAGCTGACGATGTCCCCCACGATCACGACCCGGAGGCCCGACAGGTCGAACCCCGTCTCCCGCCCCGTCGCCCTGGCGAGCGTCAGCGCGTCCACCAGAGCCTGGGTCGGGTGCTCGTGGCGGCCGTCGCCGGCGTTGATCACCGGGCACGCGACGGCGCCCGCGACCGCCGCCGCCCCGCCCGCCTCGCGCGTCCGCACGACCATCGCGTCCACGCCCATCGCCTCAATGGTCCGGGCCGTGTCGATGATCGACTCGCCCTTGCTCATGCTCGAGCCGCGGGCGGTGATGTCGAGGACGTCCGCGCCCAGCCGCCGGGCCGCGAGCGTGAAGCTGCAACGCGTCCGCGTCGAGTCCTCGAAGAACAGGTTCGCGATCGTGCGTCCGTCCAGCGCGTCCCGCTTGAACGCCGACGCGTCGCGGGCCGAGGCCAGCAGCGACCGGACCCGGTCGGGCGAGAGGCCCTGCATCCCCAGCAGATGACGGCGTGCGGCGGCCACGTGGCGCGAGTCTAGCCCGGGCCCGCCCGCCGCCTTGATCTGCCCCGCCGCGCTCGGCGCCGACGCGCTCACTCGGGCACGATCTCGATCACGTCCGGCTCCGCGTCCGCCCGGGCGCCCTCGCCCGAAGAACCACCCTCGAAGCCGCCCGGCCCCCCGCTCGACCCGTCGCCCGACGCCGAGCCCATCCCGTCGTCGAACCCCTCCTCGAACCCGGACGCCTCGTCGGGCGCCGGCTCGTCCCAGCCCGCGTCCGCGACCGCCTGGTTGGACGACCACCCGATCGGGTTGGCGGGCGGCTCGCCGATCGCGCCCAGCGCCCACGGCCTGTGCCGCACCACGCGCCACGGCGTGAACCCGCCCTCGAGCTCGACCGTCAGCGTCTGCGTCGCGTACCGCCCGTCCGCCGTCGTCCCCAGCGCCATCACCGGCCGAGTCACGTCCACCTTCGCCTCGCCGGCGCGCACCCACACGCGGCCGACCGAGTACCTGGGCAGGTCCGCGTTCGACTCATTCAGGGGCTCGCCCCCGACGGCCGCCGCGATCTCCCGGTACGCCTCCTCGCCCGTGCTGGGCGGGAGATTCACCGCGAACCGCGCCGGCCGCTGCGTGTCCCGGTTGATCACCCACGCCAGCGACTCGCGCATGACGGCACGCGTGTTCCGCGAGCTGGTCGTCGTCCGCGTCAGCGAGCCGTCCGCGTTCGGGTACGACGCGTACCCCGCGCACCCGCCCGCGAGCCCCGCCGCCCCGGCCACGCCCAGCCCCACCAACCCCGCCGCAGCCGCCCCGACGCCCATCGCTCGCATCGCCGATCCTCCTGATCCGCCGCCCGAAGCGGTCCTTGCCCCGACGGGCCCGACGCCCGAATCCCCCCACTCTACCGGGACGAATCGCCCCCCGCCCGGGGCGCAAGCTGTCCACCGCCCACCCCTAGCATCCTCGACGACCCATGACCGCCGCCACGCCAACGCCCGCCCACGCCGACGCCCCGACCGACTCGGGCCGCCGCTTCGTCGTCGGCGTCTCGGGCGCCTCGGGCGCGCTGTACGCCACGCGACTGCTCGAACTCCTGCTCCTGGGCGGGCACGAGGCGCACCTGGTCGTCAGCGAGTACGGCCAGCGCCTCCTCTTCGACGAGCTGGGCGTCCGCAAGATCGAGCTCGGCCAGCTCGTCCCCTCCCTCGCCGAGTCGCCCGCCGCCGACGCCCACCGCCGGCGCCTGATCGCCCACCCCAACAAGGACGTCGGCGCCGTCATCGCCTCGGGCAGCTTCCTGCACGACGGCATGGCCGTCGTCCCCTGCTCCTCGACCTCCCTCGGCCAGATCGCGGGCGGCTCGGGCTCGAACCTGCTCGCCCGGGCCGCGGCCGTCACGCTCAAGGAACGCCGCCCGCTCATCGTCTGCCACCGCGAGATGCCCCTGAGCCTGATCGACATCGAGAACATGCGCACCCTCGCCCTCGCGGGCGCGCACATCTGCTCGCCCAACCCGGGTTTCTACCTGGGCCCCAAGTCCATCGACGACATCGTGGATTTCACCGTCGGCAAGGTCCTCGACCTGCTCCGGGTCCCCCACGACCTGCAGACGCGCTGGACGGGCGCCTCACCCAAGTAGCTCGATCTCCGGCGTGTCCGACTCGATCAGCCGCAGGACGCCCCGGGCCGCGTACCGCTTGGCGTAGCTGCCCCCCGTGATCTCGTCGAGCACACCCACCGACTCGAGCAGCTCGACGTACCGCCTGGCCGTCACGTCCGTGACCCCCAGCGACTCGGTCACCATCTTCACGCTCAGCACCGGCTGGCGGAACAGCTCGTCGATCAGCCGGTCCAGCTTCGCCCCGCCCTTGCCCGAGTCCAGCACCCGCCCCAGCATCTCCTCGCGGAGCTTGACCAGCAGCCCGCACCGCGACAGCGCGTCCTCGGCCTGCGTCCGCACCGCGTCCAGGAAGTAGGCGACCCAGTCCTCCCACGCCCCGTCGCGGCTCACGCCCAGCAGCAGGTCGTAGTACGTCCGCTTGTGCTTCTCGATGTACGCGCTGACATAGACCAGCGGCCGCTCGATCAGCCCGTACCGGCACAAGAGCAAGGAAATCAGCAGCCGCCCCACACGCCCGTTGCCGTCCAAGAATGGATGGATCGCCTCGAACTGGTAGTGCGCCAGCGCGATCGCCACGAGCCTCGGGATCCGCGCATCGGGCGCCCGCACGAACGCAGTCATGTCGTCGAGCAACCCCTCCAGCCGGTCGGCGCCGGGCGGGACGTACCGCGCCGATCTTGGCCCACTCCCGGGCCGCCCGATCCACACCGCCCGGTCCCGCAGGCGCCCGGGCGCCTTCTCGCGGCCACGCACGCCGTCCATCAGGATCTCGTGCAGCGCGCACAGCAGCCCCGCGTCGATCGCCCCCGACGCGTCCGTTCCCCGCTCCAGCGCCCGCAGGTAGTTCCAGACCTCCCGCGACTCGTCCGTCTCGTCGCCCGTCCCGACCAGGGCGACCTCCTCGGCCGTCGTCACCACGTCCTCGATCCGCGACGACAGCTGCGCCTCCCGAGCCCACAGGGGCCGCAGCAGCAGGTCCGGGTGGGGCAGGCGGCCGGCGATCCCGTCCAGCCGCCCGAGGGCCAGCGTCGCCCCCAGCAGCCCCTCGGCCTGGCGGCCGCAGATCCCCACCCAGTCCGCCTCCGGGGGCAACGCGTCGGGCAGGAACCCGAGGACCGTCTCACCGCCCCCGGCGCCTCCCCCGCCGAGCCGCACAGGGATCAGTCGCCCGGGTGAAGCGGGCTTTGGATCAGGCGAGTCGATTTGTGGCATTTTGGGCATGATCTGTGATTATATCGACAATAATCACAGATATTGATCATTACATGTGATTTCAGGCGTCAAAAATGTCAATAACAGGCGTGGACTATGCCCGACGTCGCCGGTCGTCCCGCTTGTTTAGCTCGACCGAGACCCCGCCCGTGAGCTGCACGCTCCCGGGGCCGAGGGCCTCGACCAGGGCCTTGACCGTGGGCGGGGTCATCGGCACCCGGCGCTCGCCCGGGGTCTCGACGGCCACCCAGGCGTCCTTCGTCTCGATCACCACGTCGATCGGCGCCCGCTCCACGCCCTCGTCGCTCTCGGCCGCCGCCAGCTCGGCGATCCGCTCGACCGCCCGGCGTCCCGAGCCGTTGAGCCGCTGGTCCCGGAGCACCAGCCGCAGCCGCCCCTTCTCCAGGGGCATGCCGTCGATCGGCGCCATCCGGTCCACGACCAGCTGCCCCTCGCCCCGGGCGTGGTCCACGCGCCCGAGCACGAACTTGGGCGCGTCGTCCTCCAGCAGATGCCCGAACCGCTGGTAGCAGTCGGTGAACATGACGGCCTCGCCCGAGCCGGTCATGTCCTCGAGCGTCAAGATCGCCATCTTCTGCCCGGCGCTCCGCCCGTTGCGCACCACGATCGGGCGGCACGACTGCACCAGGGCCGCGACGATCACGCGCTTGTCCTGGGGCAACGACCCGACCTGGCCCAGGGGCGTCACCGGGAACGCGCCCGTCCACGCCGACCACTGTTCGAGTGGATGGCTCGAGACGTAGAACCCGAGCGTCTCCTTCTCCTGCCGCAGCGTCTCGGACTCGGACCAGGGCTCGACCCTGGCCAAGGGCGTCGCGTCCTTCTCGGGCGCCGGCGCCTCCTCGCCACCGCCGAGCCCGAAGAGCTGGTTCTGTCCCGCGGCCTTGTCCTGGGCGATCTTCTGGCCCGCCGCCACCGCCTGGTCGATCGTCGCCACCATCGACGCCCGCTCGTCCCGCGAGTGCACCGCGTCGAACGCGCCCGACTTGACCAGCGCCTCGATCGTCGCCTTGTTCACCGTCCCCGGCGGCACGCGCTCGCAGAAGTCGAACATCGACTCGTAGGGCTTCCTCGCCCCCCGTTCCCCGGCGTCGCCCGCCTGATCCCGCTCCGAGATGATCGCCTCGATCGCCTTGGCGCCCGCCCCCTTGATCGCCTTGAGCCCGAAGCGGATGTGCCCGGCGTCCGCCCGCCGGGGCTCGCCGCCCTCATAGACCACCGTGAAGTCCGCGTCCGACAGGTTCACGTCCGGCGGGCGGACCTCGATGCCCACCCGCGTCACCTCGCCCGTTGCCGGGTCGATCACCCGCGTGCGGCGGCAGTCCTCCAGGTACGGGATCCAGTCCGCGATCTTCTGCGCCTGGCTCTCGAAGCTCAGGAACGCGGCCATGTAGTGCGCCGGGAAGTACGTCTTCAGGTACGCCGTCTGGTACGCCACGATCGCGTACCCCGTCGAGTGCGACTTGTTGAAGCCGTAGCCCGCGAACTTCAGGATCAGCTCGAACAGGTTCTCGGCGTCCTTCTTGCCCAGCCCCTTCTTGCCCGCGCCCTCGACGAACCGCGGGCGGTTGGCGTCGATGACCTTGGCCTTCTTCTTGCTGATCGCCTTGATGAGCGTGTACGCCGAGCGCAGCGGGATCCCGCCCAGCTCGTGCACGATCTGCATGACTTGCTCTTGGTAGACCATCACGCCGTACGTCTCGGCCGTGAACTTGTCCACGATCGGGTGCACCTCGGGCACGTGGTCCTGCCCGTGCTTGCGCCGGTTGTAGTCCGGGATCAGGTCCATCGGCCCGGGCCGGAAGAGCGCGTTGGCCGCGATCAGGTCCTCCAGCCGGTCCGGCTTCATCTCGACCAGCAGCCGACGCATCCCGCCCGACTCGAACTGGAACACGCCCGTCGTGTCCCCCCGCCGGAACATCTCGAAGACGCGCTGGTCGGTGTAGCCCAGGCGGTCCAGGTCCAGGGGGTGGGGCCCGCCGTCGCCTTGCTCGCGCCCGGTCGCCCGCCAGACCTCGGCCTCGTCGAGCGTCTGGGCGATGATCTGCTTGCACCGCTCGACGACCGAGAGGGTCCGCAGCCCAAGAAAATCCATCTTGAGCAGGCCCATCTTCTCGCACGTGGGCCCGTCCCACTGCGTGACGACCTCGGTCTCGCCCGCGCCCGCCTGCTTGTACAGGGGCACGACCTCGTGCAGGGGCCTGGTCGCGACGATGACGCCCGCGGCGTGCACGCTCGCGTGCCGCGCCTGCCCCTCGATTACCCGCCCCGTGTCCACGACCCGCCTGGCCAGCTCGTCGGCGTCGTACGCCTTCCTGAAGTCCGGCTCCTGCTCGAGCGCCGCGTCCAGCGTGATGCCCAGCTGCTCGGGCACCAGCTTGGCCAGCCGGTCCGCGTCGGGCAGGGGCATCTCCAGCACGCGCGCCACGTCGCGGATCGCGGCCCGGGCCTTGAGTGTCCCGAACGTGATGATCTGCGCCACGTGCCCGTACTTCTCGCGCACGTAGTTGATCACGTCCCCGCGCCCGTCCTGGCACAGGTCGATATCGATATCGGGGTACTCGCTCCGGTCGGGGTCGGTGAACCGCTCGAAGAGCAGGCCGTAGTGCACCGGGCAGGCGTTGGACAGGCCCAGCACGTACCCCACCATCGTGCCCACGCCCGAGCCGCGGGCCAGCGCCGGGATCCCCCGCGCGCGCCCCCAGCTGACGAAGTCCCACACGATCAGGAAGTACGCGCTGATCGACTTGTCGGCCAGGATCTTCAGCTCGCGGTTCAGCCGCGCCCACTTCGCCCAGTCCTCGTCACGGCCCGCGTCGTCCGCTTCGCCCTCGATCTCGTCGTGCCGCGACCCGAGGATCGACGGCCCGTACCGCCAGACCATCCCCGCCTCGCACAGCAGCCGCAGCGCCCGATCACACTCGAGCTTCAGCTCGTCCTGCCTCAGCGACGGGTCGGTCGCGGGCTTGAGCTCGATCCGCGAGCAGAAGTCCTTGAACCACGCCGTAAGGTCGCCCGAGTAGCCCGCGTCGTCGTGGGAGGGCAGCTCGTCGTCGGGGGGCGCCTGCACGACGACCACCGGCGCGTGGCTGGCGCCGATGGGCAGCTCGACGTGGCACCGCTCGGCGATGGCGGCGGTGTTGGTCAGCGCCTCGATGCCCGCGTCGCCGTACCGCTCGTTGTTGTACTCGTCTGCCCCGAAGATCTGCCACATCTCCTGGGGGCCCTTGACGTACAGCTCCTCGGGGTACCGCATCCGGGACTGGTCGCTCTTGACCTTGCCCGTCGAGATGCAGATCAGCGTGTCGTGCGCGTCGTGGTCGTCCTCCAGAAGAAAATGGCTGTCGTTGTCGCAGACGAGGGGCAGGTCCAACTCGCGGGCCAGGCGGATCAGGTGCGGGTTGATCGAGTTCTGCAGCCCGATGTGGTGCTGCAGCTCGACGTAGAACCCGGGCCCGGCGTCCGAGCCCCGGAACGTCCGGGCGTGCCACTGTGCCGCCGCCACCGCGTGCTTCCACGCCGCCCGGTCCTTCTGCTGCTCGTACTCGACCAGGTGGTGGGCCAGCTCCGAGCCCAGGTGCCCCGAGATCGCGATCAGCCCCTCGGACCGCTCTTCCAGGATCGCCTTGTCCATCCGGGGTTTGAAGTAGAACCCCGTCAGGTACGCCTCCGAGCAGAGGTAGAGCAGGTTGGACCAGCCGGTCTCGTTCTCGGCCAGCAGCACCAGGTGGTGCCCGCCGTCCTGCACGCCCGTGAACGTCCGGTCCTTCCGGTCGCCGGGGGCGACATACGCCTCGACGCCGAGGATCGGCTTGATGCCCGCGGCCCGTGCCTTCTCGTAGAAGCTGACCGCCGCGTGGATGTTGCCGTGGTCGGTGACCGCGACCGCCGGCATCCCGAGTTCCTTCACCCGGCGCACGAGCTTGTCGAGGCGGTTGCCCCCGTCGAGCAGCGAGTACTCGGAGTGCAGGTGCAGGTGCACGAACGGCTTGTCTGCGGCGGTCCCGGGCGGCGCGACGCTGCCCGCCGAAGCCGTCTCCGCGGCGGTCATCCCCATGTCGACATCCTGTCTACGAGCCGTCGCGGAGTGTACCGCGCCCGCCCCGCCGACCCCGCGCCCGGGACACCTTGCCCACACCCCGCCCCCGGACGCCCGCCCGGACCGCCCGAGCAACCGGGCGACGCCGAGACCCAACTACCATCCGGCGTGCCGACGATCCAGATCCGGACCACGAGCGAGGACGGGAGCACCAGCGTCGAGACCGGGCGCATCGGGTGGCTCGGCCGCACGCTGTTCGCTGTCCTGGCGCTCGCCATCCTCGCCGTCGCCCTCGTGATCGCGATCCCTCTGGTGATCGCGCTGGTCGTCGTCGGCGCGATCGGGCTGGGCGTATGGCGCGTCCGCCGGGCGCTGGCGCGCCGGGCCGAGCTGGGCGGCGGGCGCCGAAACGTCCGCGTCGTCCGGCGCGATCCCTGAACCCGGGCCGCCGCCCCCGGAGCCCTTCTCGGACCGGCGTGTGGGGAACCCTCCGGCCTGCGCCGCCTGGGCGCCGGCGCGACCGGATCGGGTCTGCGCGTCCGTTCGACCCGCCCCCCCCGCCTTTTCGACCCTATGGGGCCAGATCCCGGGATCCGCCCCGGAAGGAGTCCCCATGACGCGCCTGCTCCGACGTGCCGCGATCACCCTCGCCGCCTGCCTCGCGGCGCCCGCCGCCGCCGACGTCACCGCGCCCCCGATCGAGAGCGGGCCGCACGTCACGAACTTCTCGATCGAGGGCGGCAAGATCAAGCTCCGCGACGCGAGCAACGGCTATCTCATCATCGACGCGTGGGTCGGCCACATGTACGACCCCCAGCTCGCGTTCGCCGGCGACACCATCCCCGACGCCGCCGTCGACGTCGAGTTCCAGGCCCAGCCCGCCGGCTTCGACGTCATCCTCACCGCCACCAACCACTCGGGCGTTCCCAAGCGGCTCGGCAGCTCCGACATCACCGGGTACAACCTCGGCAACTCCATCCAGGTCCTCAACATCTCCCGCGACGCCCCCCGCTGGGGCAACGCGACCGGCGGATCGTTCAGCACCCAGGCCCGCCTCTACCCCAACCTCCTCTACTCCCCCATGGTCGGCATCCGCAACGACGACTACGCCATCGTCGTCAGCGCCATCTACCCCATCCTCGACTACAAGCACGAGGTCCGCTGCGGCGTCGCCTGGTGGGGCCCCTCCAACACCTGGCGCACCCAGTTCGACTTCCTCAACCTCGGGTTCGAGTCGGGCTTCGGACGCATGAACGACCAGGCCTACCTCCAGCCCGGCGAGACCCGCACCTACGTCATCTCCCTCCGCGTCACCAAGACCCCCGACGAGTGGGTCCGCGCCGCAACCCCCTACCGCGACTTCTTCCGCGCGACCTACGGCGGCGTCCACTACACGCGCAACGAGGGCGCCATCCGCGGCCGCCCCCTCGCCGTCGATGAGTCGCAGAGCCCCACCAATCCCGACGGCTGGGCATGGCCCGACGAGCGCCCGGACGTCCACGGCTACGGGCCCACCGTCGACGAGGCGCTCGATCACTACGGGTGGGAAACCACCATGTTCTGGAAGCCGACGGGCCTCTACTACAACAACCCCATCCACAACTTCCCCTCGCAGGTTGCCTCACGATGGCTCGACGAGCCGGCGCTGGGCGACGCGACAAGCCCCGCGGTCGGGTTCCCGCGCATGGTCGCCGCCGGCCAGGGCGTCGGCTTCTGGTGGGGCAGGTCCACGCAGATCATGAACGGGTGGGACACGAACGACGTCCGCGACTTCGACCCCGACACGCCCGCCGACGCCGACGCCATCGGGCTCGAGGTCCAGCTCGCCGTCCAGGCCGGCGCCACCCGCCTGGGCATGGACACCTTCGACCTCTACCAGACCCCGCTCTGGAAGGCCTACGACTGGCTCACCGAGATGAAGGAGCTCTACCCGCAGCTCACGTTCGCCCCAGAGCCCATCACCTGCGACGTGCTCCACACGATCACCCCCACCTACCTCCGCCTCTACCACCGCGGCACGCCCGAGTCGCCCGACGAGTTCTTCGACGTCTCGGCCCCCCACGAGCTGGCCGACTTCCTCCTCCCCGGGCACGAGACCTGGGGCGCCTTCCGCTTCGAGGGCTTCCAGCAGCTCTACGGGCGACTGCCCACCAACCCCGAGATCCTCCACTACACGCAGCTCGTCGCCTCCTGGGGCTACGTCCCGATCATCTCCTGCGACGGCGACCTGACGGCGCCCATCGACGTCGCCGACTCCTGGCTCGACTCGGTCCCCCCCGACCTGCACATCGACCCCGCCGACTTCCACGCCGACCCCACCGGCGCCTGGACCAACGGCGACACCTGGCCCCCCGTCGACTCCCCCGACCCGCCCGACGACGACACCGGCGGCGATGACGACGACGACGTCCCCTTCATCGGCGGCGGCGGCGGCGGCGGCGGTGGTGGTGGTGGCGGCGGGGGCGGGGGCTCCGGCGACGACACCGGCGGCGACTCCTCCTCCGACGACGACAAGGACGACGGCGTCGGCACCATCACCAACTCGCCCCCCTCCGGCGACGACGGCGGCTCCGGCGGCGGCGGTGGTGGCTCCGGCGGCGGTGGTGGCGGCGGCGGCGGTGGAGGCGGTGGCGGGGGCGGCGGCCTCACCTCCACGTCCTCCGTCGGCGGCGGCTCGGGCGGCGGCGGCGGGAGCTCCGGCGTCCGCACCTTCACCTCCTCCGCCAAGGCCCCCCTCCCCGACGACGAGCCCGAGCAGCAGATCGCCGACGCCGAGGGCGCCGACGAGCAGATCGACCCCGACGCCGTCCCCGAGGTCGAGGGCGAGGAGCAGCCGCAGCGATCCTCGGCCCGCGCGCCCAGCCGACGCCTCGCCATCCGCATCTCGAAGCCCGGGTTCGACCAGGAGCAGCTCTCGGCCGCCCGCAACCGGATCCGGGTCGCCCAGGAACTCGAACGCCGCGCCAAGGTCCGGACCTATCTCGCCGACGCGCTCGCCGGCGACGACGACTAGCCGCCGACCGACGCCAGCCAGAACTCCCTCAGCAACCGGGCGACCTCGCCCGGTTTTTCATTGCCGATCGCCTCGCGCTCGACGCCCACGACCGACAGCGCGCCCCAGCTCGAGTTGGTCAGGATCAGCTCGTCGGCGCCCAGCACGTCGTCGATGCTCAGCATCCGACGCTCCACGCCCATCCCCCGCCGCTCGCACTCTTCGAGCATCTCCGCGCGAGTCACGCCCGGCAGCACCGGGCTGGGCAGCGAGCCCGCGCCGCCCACGCCCCGCTCCTCGCCCCGCGCGATCGGCGTCAGCACACGCCCGTCCTTGACCAGCAGCGCGTTGCTCACGCACCCGCCGCACAGGTGGTTGGTGACCTGGAAGACGAGCGCCTCGCCCGCCCCCTTGCCCGCCGCGGCCTGCAGCTCGCGCAGGCGCCACCAGTAGTTCAGCGTCTTGTGCCCCGCCGTCGGGTCCAACGGGTTCGCCCGCGCGTCGGCCAGCGTCGCCCGCACCCCCTGCTCGAACATCTCGTCGGGGTACCGCGTCACCGGCTGGGCCGCGACCATCACCGTCGGCGTGTGCTGGCTCCGGGCCGCGACCTCCAGCAAGCTCAGGTCGCCCCCGGTCAGCGTCACGCGCACCCGCGCCCGCTCGAGCCCGCTGGCCGCCACCGTCCGCCGCACGGCGTCGCCCAGCGCGTCGGCCCGCACCCGCTCGCTCAGCCCGAGGTCCCTGGCCGACCCGGCCAGCCTGGCCAGGTGCTCGTCGAGCCGATGGGCCCAGACGCCCGCCTCGTCCCCCCCGCCGCCGGTGGCCAGGAATGTCTCGAACAGCCCCACCCCGTGCTGGAGGCCCGCGTCGAAGGCCGCCACTCGGGCCGCGTCCCGCTCGACCAGCTCGCCGTTGAGAAACACGCTCGCCATGGGCGGAGCCTACGCCGACCCGCCCTCACGGCCCCCAGAAGGGGACCAGAGAATATTTCCAGATATCTGAGAGGAATGTTCCAGACATACAGAGAGGCGGTGGGATGGGACGACCCGTCCGCGACTCTCGCCGCCTCTCACGCAAAGGAACACGCCATGAACGCTCTCACGAACCCCAGCTCCCACCGCCACTCCCTGACTCTCTCCCTCCTCGC
Source organism: Phycisphaerales bacterium (assembly GCA_041987545.1). Lineage (GTDB taxonomy): Bacteria > Planctomycetota > Phycisphaerae > Phycisphaerales > UBA1924 > JAJRXR01. Next base: position 104,907 of record JBHIWH010000003.1, read on the forward strand.
CGGCGCCGCCCTGGCCGCCGCCTCCCCCGCCGCCCTCGCCCAGACCTACGAGCGGGCCATCGGCGACCAGGGCCAGCAGCGCTCCGACTGGGTCGTCTCCGTCGGCTCCTCAGCCGTCGGCGGCTCGGCCCACGCCGGCTGGTCCGGCCCCGACACCGTCTCCACCGACATCTACGTCACCCGCCTCGACCCCACCGGCGCCACCATGTGGGACACCCGCATCGGCGCCCCCACCTCCACCGACGTGGCCAACCGCGTCGAGCTCTCACAGACGCCCGACGACGGCTTCCTCGTCGCCGGCGAGTCCGGCTTCTTCAACCTGCCCGGCGCGATCCCCTTCGGCATCTCCCTCACCCGTCTCGACATCAACGGCAACATGCTCTGGACGCGCCTCTTCCAGGGCACGCCCTTCGCCGGCGGCTCCTTCGGCGGCACGGGCCTGGACGTGCTCGGCGGCAGCTCCTTCCTCTGCGGGCGCATCCAGCTCCAGTCCTTCGCCGACCAGGGCGCCGTCGTCCACCGCGTCGATGCCTCTGGAAACCAGGTCTGGGGCATGTACTACGCCGACTTCCTCGTCGGCCAGGCCAGCTACAACTCCTTCCACGACATCGAGGTCGTGACGGACTCGGACGGGACCGCCTCGATCATCGCCGTCGGCTACGCCGCTCCCGCCTCCTGGGCCTCGCGCGACACGCTCGTCGTCAAGCTCGACTTCGCCGGCAACGTCCTCTGGGCCAACACCTACGGCCCGGACAACCACTCCGACGTCGGCATGGGCGTCGAGCCCGCCGCCAACGGCGACATCCTCGTCACCGGCTACTCCAAGGCCCCCGGCGAGGGCGGCGGGACCTACATCATGCGGCTCGACCCGGCCGGCAACATGCTCTGGTGGAAGGACTACCTCGGCATCGACCCCTCCAACTCCATCCACGAGGAGCCGTCGGGCGACATCGTCGTCGCCGGCAACGCCAGCGACTTCAACACCGGCGTCCAGGACGCCGCCATCATGCAGGTGGACTCGTTCGGAAACCTCAACTGGGTCCGCCGCTACGGCGGGGACCAGAGCGACTACGGCGAGGCCGTCGACCTCGCTCCCGGCGGCTACGTCGCCACCGGCTGGGCCAACTCGTTCCTCTTCGGCGCCGCCGACGTCTACGCGATCGCCACCGATCCCAACGGCCTGACCGGCTGCGAGAAGGACTGGGACGTCGTGGTCACGCCGCGTCAGTACCCCGTCGCCGGTCACTTCTACGTCGGGCACGTGATCCCCGACCAGATCGACCCGCCCTTCGATCAGGACTTCCCATTCCTCGAGAACGAGTTCGTCTGCTCCGACGACCCGGACCCGTGCCCGCAGTGCTCGGCCCAGTGGGCCGCCCCCTTCAACGTCTCCGACTTCTCCGACATCATCGCATTCCTCAACGCCTTCAGCGTCTGCGACCCGTGCGCCGCGCAGCTCGCCCCGCCGCTCTCTTCCTGCGACTTCAACGACGTGCTCGCCTTCCTGAGCAGCTTCGCCCAGCCCTGCCCCTAGTCGGGACCGGACCCGGGTCCGACCCCGCCCCCGGGCCCGCTCGCACGCGGTCCCGGGCCTTCTTCTCTCCTCCTCATCCCGGCCCCAGGGCCGGGCCCCGCCCGGGCGGTTTCTCCCACCGCCCGGGCGTTTTCGCGCCCAGGGTGGATTTCGGGAAAGAAATGAGAGGTGGCTGAGAGACCCCGCCCCGGCGCGCAGAGACCAGTCGAGCCCGGAACACGCCGGGCCGCACACCGGAGGCAACCAGCAATGAACACCAACCGCAAGACTCTCGCTCTCAGCATGCTCGCTGGCGCCGCCCTGGCCGCGCCGGTCAACGCCCAGATGTTCGAGACCGCCATCGGCTCCGAGACCGACGACGTGCTCGACGACACCATCTGGGTCCAGCAGAACCCCGCCGGCTTCGCGCCCGGCCCGGTCTCCGCCGGCTGGACGTCCACCGCCGACGGCATCTTCGGCGACGACATCTACGTCGTGCACCAGGACGGAACCGGCGCCTACGTCTGGGACACGCTCCTCCGCACGCCCGGCCGCGAGCAGGGCAACGAGATCGTCGTCAGCCCCGACGGCTTCACCCTCGTCTCCGAGGCCTCGTCGCCCCCCGGCTTCCCGCCCGGGCTCGAGATCGTCCTCACCCGCCTCGACCCCTTCGGCGTTCCCACCTGGTCGCGCCGCTACACCGGCACCGCCTTCATCGGCGACACCCAGGGCGGCGCCGACGTCTACCAGGTCTCCGACTCCTCCATCGCCGCCTCCGGCCGCGTCGCCGCCCCCACCATCCCCATGCCCCAGGCCGGCGTCGCCTTCCGCACCGGGCCCTTCGGCGCCCCCCTCTGGGCCAACTACTACTTCGACCCCTTCCTCGGCGCCGAGAACTTCGGCTCCTTCGCCGACATCCACGAGTACCGCACCGCCGACGGCGACATCCACTTCATCGTCACCGGATACCTCTCCGACATGGGCGGCGCCCCCGGCTCGCGTGACACCCTCGTCGCGCGGCTCGACGGCGCCGGCGGCGTCGTCTGGTCCAACCTCTACCGCTTCGACTACGGCGAGGAGGGCCTGGGCGTCGAGGTCGCGGCCAACGGCGAGATCATCGTCACCGGCCTCGAGCACGACCCCGACGCCGACTCCTCCTTCATGATGCGCCTCCGGCCCGACGGCTCGCTCGTCTGGTACAACCGCTACTTCGGCTTCGACGCCGTCGACGGCTCCGTCCGCGAGGTCGGCGGCTCACGCATCGCCACCGTCGGCGTCGGCTCGACGCCCGTCGCCGGCGACTCCGAGGCCCTGCTCCTCCGCACCGACGGGGCGGGCATCCCGATCGGCGTCAGCGCCTACGGCGGCGACCGCCGAGAGGCCGGCGACGCCATCGACCTCACCCCCGACGGCTTCGTCATCGGCGCGCACACCGACTCCTTCGCCTTCGGCGCCGAGGACTTCTACACCCTCCGCACCGACCTGGCCGGCAAGACCGGCTGCGAGCAGGACCGCCAGGTCGCCTTCGACTTCTTCCAGCCCCAGATCATCGAGCTGCAGCTCCGCGGCCTCGAGATCCCGCAGAACCTCACCTGGCAGTGGGAGTACCTCAAGCCCGAGCTGCCCATCGAGGAGGTCTGCGACACCGGCGGCTGCCCCGACTGCGCCGCCGAGTGGGCCCCGCCCTTCGCCGTCAGCGACTTCTCCGACGTCATCGCCTTCCTCACCGCGTTCTCGGCCTGCGAGCCGTGCGCCGCGGCACTCGCCCCGCCCGTCGCCTCCTGCGACTTCTCCGACGTCGTCGCCTTCCTGGCCACCTTCGGGGCCCCCTGCCCCTGAGCGTGTGCCCCGCACACACCATCCCAACCTGACCCCGGAGTGAGAGCCGGGACAGGCGAGCACGCCCGGGCGGGAGCCGCAACCCGCTCGGGCGTCGCTCTTTGCGATTCCCCGATAGGAACCGGCCCCCCGGATCTCGCTGTTGACCCTGGACGGGGGGCGCCGCCGTACTGGACGATGGACGCACGCACCGAGGAGGGAACACCCATGAACGCCACGACACGAACGATCGGCGCCGCCGCCCTCGCGACCGCCCTGACGACGGGACTGCTCGCCGCCCCCGCCGGAGCCCAGACCTTCGAGCGTGCGCTGGGCACGCCCACCGCCTCCGAGCAGGCCAACTTCATCGCCCCCACCGCCGCCGGCGGCTACATCATCACCGGACGCGACTCGACCTCCGGCTTCAACTCTCCCTACGTCGCCCGCGTCGACTCCAACGACGCCATCCTCTGGCAGCAGGTCTACATCGGTCCGGGCGACCGCGTCGTCCACGACGTCCTCGAGGGGCCCGGCAACTCCACCGTCTGCACCGTCGGCGACTCGGGCACGCCCGGTTTCGGCCGCGGCATCTTCAAGCTCGATTCGACCGGCGCCATGGTCTGGCGATTCCTCTACGAGGGCTCGAACAACCTCGCCGACATCAAGATGGACCGCGTCCCCGGCGGCGGGTACGTCTTCACAGGCGGCCTCCGGCCCACCGGCACCACCGCCCTGTGGCCCATGCTCACACGCGTGGACGAGAACGGGCTGCCGATGTGGAACCGCATCTACGGCCACAGCATCCTCGGCAACAACCTCGACGCCAAGCTCGAGGACGTCCGCGCCTTCATCGACCGCGGCGGCTCGCTCGCCTTCATCGCCTGCGGCACGCTCTCCCGCGTCGGCGACCCCAACGACCAGGGCCGCGCACTCGTCATGCGCCTCGACGCCGGCGGCAACGTCGTCTGGGCCTACTCCTACGGCTTCGCCGACAACTCGCTCCTCGAGGCCATCAACCTCGACATCGCCGCCAACGACGACATCATCCTCGCCTGCAACGACCTGGGCGTCGGCCTCGGCGACTCGGCGCTCATGCGCCTCGACGACACGGGCGCCTTCCTCTGGGAGATCGGCTACGAGTTCTTCGGCACGGGCGGCTCCATGACCCAGCTGACCTCGGGCGACGTCATCATGTGCGGCCGCACCCGCAACCCCGCCATCCCCGGCGGCCAGGCCGAGACCGTCCTCCTCAAGACCAACTCCGCCGGCGTGCTCCAGTGGGCCCGGGCCTACGGCGGGGCCGGCTTCGCATTCGGGCTCGACGCGACGACCGTCCCCACCGGCTTCGTCTGCATCGGCACCAAGATCACCGGCAACCCCAGCGGCACCGCCGACATCCAGTGGGTCCGCACCGACGCCGACGGCCGCACCGGCTGCGAGACCGACGAGCCCATCATCCAGGTCTCCCGCCAGCCCAGCCGGACCGAGGAGCCCTTCGTCTCCGACACGATCTCCGGGCCCACCGGCCTGCCCCTGGCCCGCAACCCGATCACCTACCTCCGCGACGAGGTCTGCGCCCCGCCGCCCTGCCCGCTGTGCGCCTGCGACTGGGCGCCGCCCCTGGCCCAGTGCGACTTCTCCGACATCGTCGCGTTCCTCAACTCCTTCTCGGGCGGAGCCGACGGCTGCGCCTGCGCCCTGGCCGCCCCCTTCGACCAGTGCGACTTCTCCGACGTCGTCGAGTTCCTCAACCAGTTCAGCGGGGGATGCCGGTAGACGGCGGGCCTACTCGCCCACGCGGAATGACGCCCACACCGGGCGGTGATCGGAGCCCGTTGCCCCGCCCACGCCCGCGGCGGTCGGGCGCACATCGCCCGCGTACATCACCTGGTCGATCCGGATCCCCGGCGCCAGGGCGAAGACGCCCCGCCGTGGCTTCCACGTCGCGCCGCGCCCGACACCGACGGATTCGTGCGCCTCTCCAAGCCCCGCCGCCCGCAGCTCGCGCAGGTGGTTCGAGCCGAACGGAGCGTTGAAATCCCCCGCGAGGATCAGCCCGTCGGGCGCGTCGGGCCCCGACAGCCGGGCTTCCGCCCACGCGCCCAGCATCGCCGCCTGGCGCCGCTGCTCGGCGACCGCCTTCCGCGACAGCGGCGCCCACAGGTGCACGCACACGATCTCGATCTCCGCCCCGCCGTGCTCGACCGACACGACCAGCGACGGCGAGTCCCACCGCCACCCCTCGGGCCCGAACGCGGGCGCCCGCACAAAGGGCGTCTTGCTCAGCACCGCCTCGCCGTACGCCCCGCCGCCAGGAAGCTCGACGATGTGCGGGTACGCCCCGCCCAGCTCGCGCCGGACGGCGTGCGACCACGACCCCCGGTACTCCTGGATCAGCACGACATCGGGATCGACGCGCCGCACCTCGCGGATGAACGCCCCCGGGTCGTCGTTGACATAGAGGACGTTGGCGCTCATGACGACGAGGTCGCCCTCTGCTCGTCCCCCGCCGGACGCCGGGACGTGCGACCACGCCGCGGGCCCGAGCGTGATTGCGACCAGCAGCCCCACCACCGCCGCCAGCATCCGCCGCCGCATGGCGACCGCGAGCAGGCAGACCGCGACGAGGGCGACACCCGTGTGGAATGTGAAGCTCTGAACAAGGAGTGCCGCGAAGGTGAGCCCGGTCTCGAGCGAGCCGCTCCGAGTTGGGTCGGGATTCCAAGCCCACGCGCAGATCTGCGCGACGACGAAGGTGATCACGCCGAGCCAGGCCACCGCCGCCAGCACGCGCGCGAACCGGGCCCGGGGGCGGGACGAACGGGACCGCGTCGTCATGCGGGGGGTACGACCGAACGAAGGCCGGGTTCGCGGCTGCCCCGCTCCGAGCAACCGAAGAACGGGCCCTCTCCCCCTGTTGGGCGATTGCCGAGGGCTCTGAGAAACGAAATAGTCCCCACCTTGCCCGACCAAGACCCCGACCGACAACCCCTCGACGAGGCCGACGTCCGCACGATCGTGCGACTGGTCGCCAGCGCGTCGGCCGGCGACCGCCCGGCGCCCGAGCGCAAGCGCCGCCTGATGAGCGGCCTCGCCGAGATCGTCGGCGCCGACGCCTGGATCTGGGTCGTCAGCCGCCTCGACGCCGACAACAAGCCCACCGCGCTCAACCTCATGCACGACGGGCTCGACGAGTCACAGCTCGCCCTCGTCTTCGAGGCCTCGTACTCGCCCGACGCGCCCCCGCCCGAGAACGAGCCGTTCATCCGCGAGATGTCACGCGGCCTGCCCGTCACCAGGCGACGCGAGGACCTCGTCCCAGACCCCGACTGGCGCGACGACCCGCACTACGAGCGATTCCGCGCCCCCATCGGCCTCGACGAGTTCATCTTCGCCGGCTTCCCCTTCGGCGACGGGCTCTTCAGCGCCGTCGGCCTGCACCGCAAGACCGGCAAGCCCGCCTTCGGCGTCCGCGATCGCAGACTGGCGCACATCGTCGTCGCCGAGGTCGAGTGGCTCCACCGCGCCGGCCTCCCGGGCGACGACGGCGCCAGGAGCGAGGGCCTCTCGCCCAGGCACCGGACCGTCTTCGGCCTGCTCATGCAGGGCTGGCGACGCAACCAGATCGCCGAGCACCTCGGCATCTCCGAACACACCGCCCGCGACCACATGCGGGCCGTCTACCGACACTTCGGCGCCGCCGACCACCTCGAGCTGATCTCCCGGTTCATGCACGGCGACGGCGGCGACGTGCCAGGCTCCCGCCCGGCCCGCTGAGACGCGCCCACACCGGCACACCCCCAAGGGGGATTGTCCGGCCACCACCGGCCGCACTAGCCTCACCGCGATCGACACCAGGACGCGACAGGGGGGACGAGGGCGCCGCCACTGACCCGTGCGGCGCCCTCGTTGGTTTTGGAGTCGACGCCGACACGCCGAGCGCCTCGGGCTAGGCGCCCGCGCCGGTCGCGGAGCCCGCGCGCTCGAACACGAACCGCCCGTCCGCAACGCCCACGCGCACCGTGTCACCCGGACCGAACTCGCCCGCGAGGATCTTGCTCGCAAGCGGGTTCTCGACTCGCTGCTGGATGACGCGCTTGAGTGGCCTGGCGCCGTACGCCGGGTCGTACCCCTCGCTCGCCAGCTGCGCCTTGGCCTCGTCCGTGATCTCGAACCCGATCTCACGGTCGGCCAGGCGCTGCCTGAGGTGCCGCGTCTGGATCTCCACGATCGGCGCCAGCGCCTCCCGCGTCAGCTGGTGGTACACGACCACCTCGTCGATCCGGTTCAGCAGCTCCGGCCGGAAGAACTGCTCGCGCATCCCGACGTCCAGCCGCGCCCGGATCTCGCCCTCGCCCATGTCCGGGCGGAGGCCGGCGCCCTCGATGTCCGCGCCCGGCCCGCGACGCACCAGATCCCGCACCGCGGCCTCGATCTCCCAGTCCTCGGCGCCCTTCTCCGTCATCTCCTGGATCTTCTGCGACCCCAGGTTTGACGTCATGACCACGATCGCGTTGCGGAAGTCCACCGTCCGGCCCTGACCATCGGTCAGCCGCCCGTCGTCGAGCAGCTGCAGCAAGACGTTGAACACGTCCGGGTGCGCCTTCTCGACCTCATCCAGCAGAATCACGCAGTACGGTCGGCGCCGGACGGCCTCCGTCAGCGCCCCGCCCTCCTCGTACCCCACATACCCCGGGGGCGCCCCGATCAGGCGGCTGACCGCGTGCTTCTCCATGTACTCCGACATGTCGATGCGGACCATCGCCTCCTCGGTGTCGAACAGGAACTGCGCCAGCGTCTTGCACGTCTCGGTCTTGCCCACGCCCGTGGGGCCAAGGAACAGGAAGCTGCCGATGGGCCGGTTCGGGTCGCCCAGCCCGGCCCTCGACCGCCGGACGGCGTCCGCGACGACGCGCAGCGCCTCGTCCTGCCCCACCACCCGCTCGCGCAGGTGCTCCTCCATCCGCGTCAGCTTCTCGCGCTCGGTCTCGACCAGCTTGCTCACCGGGATCCCCGTCCACCGCGCCACGACCGACGCGATCTGCTCGGCGTCCACCTCCTCCTTGATCAGCGTCTCGCCGGTCGCCTCGCGCTCGCGCAGGTCCTGCTCGGCCCGCTCGTACCGCTTCTCCAGGTCCTTGATGTCCCCGTACTGGATCCGGGCGGCCGTCTCGAGGTCGCCGCGCCGCTGCGCCTGCTCCAGCTCGACCTTCTTGGCCTCGATCTCGCTCTTGACCGAGTTGATGGCGTCCATGTCCGCCTTCTCGGCCTCCCACCGGGCCGTCAACGCCGCGTTCTGCTCGCCCAGCTCGGCCAGCTCCCTCTCGATCCGCGCCAGCTCCCGATCCTCGGTGGGACGGGCATCCTGCCCGTCTCTCTTCCCCTCCTTCTCCGCGATCCGGATCGCTTCTCGCTCCATCTCCAGCTGCATGATCCGCCGGCGAAGCTCATCAAGCTCCGTCGGCATCGAGTCGTTCTCCATCCGCAGCGCGCTGGCCGCCTCATCAATGAGATCGATGGCCTTGTCGGGCAGGAACCGGTCGGCGATGTACCGGTGGCTCAGGTTCGCCGCCGCCAGGATGGCCCCGTCCTGGATCCGGACGCCGTGGTGCGTCTCGTACCGCTCCTTCAAGCCCCGCAGGATCGCGACGGTTTCTTCAACGCTCGGCTGATCGACCACGATCGGCTGGAACCGCCGCTCGAACGCCGGGTCCTTCTCGATGTGCTTGCGGTACTCGTCCAGCGTCGTCGCGCCGATCGCACGCAGCTCGCCCCGCGCCAGCGCTGGCTTGAGCATGTTCCCCGCGCTCACCGCGCCCTCGGCCGCCCCCGCCCCGAGGATCGTGTGCAGCTCGTCGATGAACAGGATGATCTCGCCGTCGCTCGCCGTCACCTCGCGCAGGACGGCCTTGAGCCGCTCCTCGAACTCGCCCCGGAACTTCGCCCCGGCCAAGAGCGCGCCGACGTCCAGCGCGATGATCCGCTTGCCGACCATCGACTCGGGCGCGTCGCGGTTGATGATCCGCAGCGCGATGCCCTCGGCGATCGCCGTCTTGCCCACGCCAGGCTCCCCGATCAGCACCGGGTTGTTCTTGGTCCGACGGCTGAGCACCTGCATGCACCGCCGGATCTCCTCGTCACGCCCGATGACCGGGTCCAGCTTGCCCTGCTGGGCCTTCTCGGTCAGGTCGATGCCGTACTTCTTGAGCGCCTCGAGATTGCTCTCGGCCTCCGGGTCGTTGACGTGCTCGACGCCCGACGCCTTGCGGATCTGCTCGACCGCGTCGGCGATGTTCCTCTTCTCGACGCCCAGCGTGGACAGCAGCTCCGCCGCCCCGCCCTTGACCTCGGCCAGGGCGAGCAGCAGGTGCTCGCTCGACACGTACGCGTCCGAGCGCGACTTCGCCTCCGCGTCCGCCTTGGCGAGGATCTCCATGATCGCCCGCCCGCCCGAGCCGGCGCCGCTGGACGTCGTGGGCAGGCGCCCGATCTCGCTCTCGGCGATCTGGGCCACGCGGGCCGGGTCCACCCCGGTCTTCTCCAGGATCGACCACGCGGCGCCCCCCCGCTCCTCGAGCAGGGCGCGGAGCACGTGCAGCCCGGACACCTCCGGGTTCGACCGCCCCACCGCGTCCTGCTGGGCGCCCGCCAGGGCTCTCTGGGCCATCGTCGTCAGGCGTTCTGGGTTCATGCCCAGGGGCGATGCAACAAGCGCGCCCGCCCCGCCCGGGCCGCCGACCCCCGTCAGGGCCCCGGAACGCCCCCCCGGCTGCCGAACTGACAGACCACCGCCCAGGTCCGCCCCACTTTGGGCAGCGGACAGGCCGCGGCGTGCTCAAGTGCGATCCGGTCTCGGGCCCGGGCTCAGGCCGACACGTCCAGGCGCCGCCCGGTCTCGCCGGGCCCCGGCTCGGCCGCGATCCGCCCCCGGGCCTCGGCCCCGACACGGGCCGCCTCCCGGATCAGGCCGACCAGGGCGTCTCCCTGCCGCTCGGCGGCGTCCAGGGTCTTGCGGGCGACCGCGACGCTGACCTGGCTGGAGAGATCGACACCGCCGAGGGCTGAGACGTTCATGCCCGGACCATCGACGTTCTGGGGGCCCCGCTTGACGCCGAGCCGCGGCCGCCCGGGCGATCGCCGTTCTCGGCCGGGTCTGGGCAAAGCAAGAGCGCGTCGGGCCGCCCTGCGGCGCCCCCCGGAGCGTGCTCGAAACCCCAGAGCTAGGTGGGCGCCCCTCGCCGGATCCCGACCTTCCACTCGATGGAGGCCTGGTCTTCGTCCGGACCTGAGAGGGCTCCCTCTGGGTTTCACAAGGGCTCGAACACATGTGCTCCGGGACGCCACAAAGCGGCCCGACGCGCCCGCACGACCATACATCGGCCCACGCCCGGACGCGACCGGAATCTCCGCCCCGCCCCCAAACTCGGCGGGCGCCCCGGCCCGGGAACTGACCCGCCCCGCCCCGCGTACCGGACCCCGGTGTTGACCGCCCCCCGGGAGGCAGGTACAACACCACCCGCGCCCAGGCCCGACGAGGGGCCCACCACAAGCCGCGCGGGGGCGGGCCACCCCCACCGCCCGCCGAGCCCACCCACACGCCGCAGCGTCCGCGACCAGACGACCGCGATCACACGAGAGGTGACCACATGACCCGACGCGCCGTTCTCAACACCGTCGCCCTCGCGGCCGCGGCGACCCTCGTCGCCGGCTGCTCGCACGGGCCCAAGCACGCCGGCAACGTCGGCAAGTACCGCAACAACCCCTCGCCGGCGCTGACCACCCTCGCCAAGCGCCCGGCCGACAACCGCAACACCATGGCCATCATGGAAGACACCAACTGGCGGATGTTCTGGGAGGACACCGGCCGGGTCCTCTACCTCGACCGGCCCAGCCGACTGAGCCCCAAGCCCATCCCCTACTGATCCACGGGCAATCCACCGCGCACGAACAGGGCCGCCCAAGGGCGGCCCTTTTTTGTGCGCCGATCGACCACGTGGCGGACCCGGGCGCGAACGCCGCCCGCCCGCTCACTTGGCCGTGTACTGCCCCCGGCTGACCCGCTTGAACCGCTTGTCCTTGATCAGCGTCTGGTTCACGATCGTCCGGAAGTTCTCGGCGCTCGTGCGGTACCCCGCCTGGCGGACGGCGTCGGCGACCTCGGTCACCGACATGGTCCTGTTCTTCAGCACCCTCACCAGCGAGTCGGCCAGGTTCGCGTCGTTCCGGGGCCGCTTCCGCACGCCCCCGATCTGCACCCCGCCCAGCCCGCCCAGCTCGCCCAGCTCCCGGTCGATCTGCTCGAGCTCGGCCGCCAGCTTGTCCCGCCGCCGCTCCAGACGCCGCACCGCCTGCTGACGCCGGCTCAGCTCACGCGAAAGCGCGTCCGTGCTGACCGACCCCAGGGCGCCGCCCGAGCCCGACGACCGTCTCCTCGTGGTCTTCTTCCGCCCGCGCGCCGAGGAGCTACGTTTCTTCGAACGTCCCGCTTTCTTTGCCACACACCGCTCCAGTCTCCCCCCCGGCTGGATGACCTAAGAACGTTCGGCCACCCCGGGTCAACCCGGAACGGGAGACTAGCGAATCCCCCATCGCCGTGCGATATCCTCGCGCCCCTGCACAACGCCGGGGTATGCGTCTGGGGTGTTTCGACCACGCCGAGCGCGGACGATGCCGCAAGCAGGGGGCTACGAGCCGGAGGTGTACCCCATCCGCCCGAGAAGGTCGTCGAAGTGGTCGAGCCCGTAGAACTCGAGCACGAGCGTCCCCTTCGTCGCGTCCTTGCCCGTCCTCACCCGGACGCGGGTGCCCAGGTGCTCGCCCAGACCCCGCTCCAGGTCGGCGAGCGCGAACGAAGGAGTCTTGCTGTTCTTATCTTGGGCGTTCTTATGTTGTGAGGGCGACGCCGGCTTGGGCTCGCCCGCCTCGCGCTCGACCCGCCGGACACTCCATCCCTCGCTCGCGGCCCGCTCGCCAAGCTCCCGCCGCCTCGCCAGGTCGGTCACCGCGAGCAGCGCCCGCCCGTGCCCCATGCCCAGCTTCCCCTCGACGATCAGCCCCCGGAGCGTCTCGTCCAGCTCGGTCAGCCGGATCAGGTTTGTCACGCTCGAGCGATCCAGACCGACGATGCCGCCGATCTGCTCGTGCGAGAGCCCGAACCGCTCGCCCAGCCTGCGGAACGCCACCCCCCGCTCGATCGCGTTCAGATCCTCGCGCTGCAGGTTCTCGACAAGGGCCAACTCGGCCGCCTCCCGGTCGTCCGCCTCGCACACCACGACCGGCGCCGTCTCGAGCCCGATCCGCAGCGCCGCCCGCCACCGGCGCTCGCCCGCGACGATCTCGTACCCGCCGTCCGGCGACCGCCTGGCCACGATCGGCTGCATCATGCCCGAGCGCCGGATCGACTTGCCCAGCGCCTCGAGCGCGGCCTCGTCGAACCGCTCCCGCGGCTGCGACGGATTTGGTTGGAGCATGTTTGGGTCTAGCGAGAGCAGGCGCCGGCCCTGCTCGTCCGGCTGATTGCCCGCCGGATCGGGGGCCGGCTGCGGCGCGCGCGGCATCGGCTTGGGCTCGGCGGTCGAGGCGGCGCCGGCGCCCGTCGGCTGCGGGGCCCCCGGGCCCACAGGGGCGGCCGCGTCGATCATCGCGCTCAGGCCCCGCCCCAGACGCCTGGGCTTCGACTTCTGATCACCGCTCTTGCCCATCGCGTCTCCCTTCGTCGGCACCCACCGATCGTACCCGATCCCCTCGGCACGCACCGTGGCGGTACACTCCGCCCCCCCACCGGCAGGGCGCCTCCATGAAGAGCGGCAAGAGGACAATCGAGGTCATCGCCAGGGGCGTCGCGACCGACGGCTCGCGGGTCCTCCTGTGCCAGAATCTCAAGCACGGGTACTTCTTCCTGCCCGGCGGGCACGTCGAGTTCGGCGAGACCGCCGCCCAGGCCCTGGCCCGCGAGATCTTGGAGGAGACCGGCCTGACCGCCAAGGTGGGCCCGGCCATGCTCGTCGGCGAGCAGACCTTCACGAGCGACGACGGCAAGGCCCACCACGAGGTCTCGGTCGTGTTCCACGTGGAACGTCTGGCCGACGCCGACGGCTCCCCCACCGCCGAGGTCAGCTCGCGGGAGGCCAAGATCGGGTTCGAGTGGGTGGAGCTGGCGGCCCTCCCGGAGGCGGATGTCCGACCGGACGAGCACAAGGCCATGCTCGTGGCAGGCGGCCGAGTCGAGGGCGATGGGGTCGCGTGGGTCTCGAACCCCAGGGTTGATCCCTCACGGCTGTGAACTTCTGACGATTCCCCGGCCTGGGCAGAACTCGCCCCGCCGATCGCCCGATCCTCCCCGACCCGGGTCCCGGAGTCGGCGAGGTTCGCATGGCCAATCCCCGCGCAGGGAGCAACGCCCAGTTCGACCAGGAGCGGCAGCTTGCCCGCCTGGAGCAGGTGCAGGCGCACGTCGCCGCCCTCGAGGACGAGGTGCGTCAGCTCCGCGAGATGGCCGCCCTCGGCGAGCTGGCGGCGATGATCGCCCACGAGGTGCGCAACCTGATGACCCCGGTCGTCGCCTCGGCCCAGCGCGCCCTCCGTGACCCCTCGGACCAGGCGCGGACGCGGGGCGCCCTCGATCGTGCCGTCCGGTGCGGATCGCAGGCGGTGGGGGTGGCGGACGCCATCCTCGACCTGGCGATCGCCGGCGGCGCGAGCTCGACCGGCGCGGACGCGGCTCGCGCCGGGGTGGGCGAGGCGGTCGAGCTGGCCATGGCGAGCCTGGGTGAGCGGGCGGAGGAGATCCGTTTGCAGCCGCAGGGCGGGGAGGGCCACGCGGTCGCCATGAACCCCAGCGCCCTGGCGCAGGTCCTGGCGAACCTGTTCGCCAACGCCATCGAGGCCTCGGCGTCGGGGGAGCCCGAGATCCGGGTGCGGGCCGAGGTCGACCCCGGAGGTTCCACGTGGAACGCGCCGCGGGTCGTGGTCGAGGTCCAGGACGACGGCCCGGGTGTGCCCTGGGGGATCCGGGACTCGCTCTTCGAGCCGTTTGTCAGACAGGCCGCCGCGCGCCCGGCCGGGCCCGCCAAGCCTGAGGGTGGGGGCGGGCAGCGGCGGGGGGGCGCCGGGCTGGGCCTGGCGATCTGCCGCAGACTGGTCGAGCGCGCGGGCGGCTCGATCGAGTTGGTGGACGGCGACGGGCTGGGGGCGTGCTTCCGGCTGACGCTGCCGATCGCCAACTGACGCGCCGGCCCCCCACCACAGCTCCCAACCACGTTCAACCGCTAGGCCGGCAGGACGACCACGTCCTCGGGCGGCAGGACGACGCCGACGGCCGAGTCGGTGTCGGTCGCGACCGAGGGGTCTGGGTTGAGCTGGGAGACGTCGACGCGGACGCCGCCCTCAAGCTCGATCGTGCGGTGAGCGATCTCGCCGAGGTAGGTGGTCTGGACGCAGCGGCCCGGGAGCGAGCCCTCGGCGCCGGCGTCGGTCACCCGGATCGACTCGGGGCGGACGGAGCAGACGGCGGCGCCGTCGTTGGGGGAGGCCTTGCGTCGGCGGGCGCGGATCTCGCCGGCCGGCGTGTCGAGCGTAAGCAAGTCGGCGTCGGCGGAGGCGACGGTGGCGTCGATGAAGTTGGTCTCGCCCAGGAACGAGGCGACGAATCGGTCCTTGGGGTTGCGGTACAGATCGCCGGGCGAGCCGAGCTGCTCGAGGCGCCCGTCCTTGAGGACCGCGATGCGGTCGGCCATGGACAGGGCTTCTTTCTGGTCGTGCGTGACATAAACAGTCGTGATGCCAGAGGATTTACATATAGACCGTATTTGTGAACGAAGCTCGTTCCGCAGCTTGGCGTCGAGGTTGGACAGGGGCTCGTCGAGCAGGAGCACGTCGGGGCGGACGACGATCGCGCGGGCGAGGGCGACGCGCTGCTGCTGGCCGCCGGAGAGCTCGTTGGGCTTGCGCTTGGCGTACTGGCCCATCTGGACGGCGTCGAGCGCCTCGGCGACGCGCTTGGAGCGGTCGGGCTCGGGGATCTTGCGGACCTTGAGCCCGAAGGCGACGTTGGCCTCGACGCTCATGTGGGGCCAGAGGGCGTAGGACTGGAAGACCATGCCGGTGTTGCGCTTGTTGGGCGGGGCGTGGGTGACGTCGGCGTCGTTGAAGCGGACGGAGCCGTCGGTCGGGTCGATGAAGCCGGCGATCATGCGGAGGAGGGTGGTCTTGCCGCAGCCGGAGGGCCCGAGGAGGAAGAACAGCTCGCCGGGCTCGATGTCCAGGTCGATGCCATCGACGGCCCGGGCGGCCGAAGCGCCCTTGCCGAAGACCTTCGTGATGCCGCGGATCTGGATGCGGGTGGACATGGCGCCGGAAGAGTAGGGGATCCGGGCCGCGACGGGGTTGGTTACGGGCAGCCCTGGCCGAAGGCGGCGAGGAAGGCGAAGACGTCAGAGTAGTCATGGGCGCCGAAGGGCGGGGCGAGGTCGGCGGGGGGCGCCTGGGCGAGGAAGGCGTCGATGAAGGCGAGCGCGTCGTCGATGGTGAGGAGGCCGAGGGGCTGGGCGTGGTCGGCGGGCGAGCAGGGGAGGCCGGGGGCCGGGAAGACGTAGACGGCGCCGGCGTCGGTGTCGCGCTCGTGGTCGGTGTGGGCGCCGACGACGAGGTAGTCGGCGTCGAGGGCGAGACCCTCGGCGGCGAAGCCGTCGCCGAAGCCGGGGCTGTCGCCGGCGTCCGGGGCGACCACCGCGTCGATGATCCGGCGGGTCCGGAGGTCGAGGAGGTAGGCGGTCAGGGCGTTGTCGCCCTTGTCGGGGCGGTCCTCGGCGCCGATCAGGGCGGCGTGCTGGTGGGCGGCGACGGCGCGGCCGAAGCGTTCGAAGACCGCGGGGGTCTGGGCCCCGAGCTTGGCGATGGGCTGGCCGGTGCTGGCGTCGAAGAGGTAGACCGCGCCGGCGACGTCGCCGAACTCGTCGTCGCTCGCGGCGCCGACCAGGATCAGCTCTGGCGTGATGGCGAGCGCGTCGCCGAACAGGGAGCGGCTCTCGGCGTCGGGGCGGAGGGTGAGCAGGTGCTGGCCGGTGGAGGTGTCGAAGACGAGGGCGGCCTCCTCGGTCGCTCCGCCGTCGATTTCGGCCGAGGCGACGCAGCGGTCGGCGAGGGCGGCGACGGTCCTGGCCAGCTGCCGTGGCTGGGCGTCGAGTGTGGGCCCGATCTGCACGGATGGTTCGACGAGGTCGGGGTCGAAGAGATGGAGGACGCCGGAGTGGCCGCCCGGGTGGGCGACGCCGTGGGCGCCGACGATCGCGTCGCCCGAGGTCAGGGCGACGTCGTTGCCGAACCGTTCGTTGTTGGCGCCGTTGACGCGCTCGAGGGTGGCGAGCAGGGCGCCGGTGGCGACGTCGTAGAGGAAGGCGGCGCCGACCTCGAGGAACTCGTCGTTGTGGCGGAGGGGGGCGCCGACGATGGCGAGGCCGCCGAGGAGGGCGACGGACTCGCCGAAGTCGTCGTACAGCAGCGGGTCGGCGGGCCTGACGAGTTCGCGGAGGAAGTCGCCGGTGGCGGCGTCGTAGAGATAGGCGGCGCCGTCGGCCCCGCCGTCGCTGAATCCGGGAGCGCCGACGAGGATGACGCCGTTGTCGATGGCGATGTCCGTGCCGAAGTACTGGAACCGACCGGTGTCGGGGGGGAGGAGCTTGTACGGCGGTCCGCCCGCGCGGGCGTCGGCGGCGGCGAGCGCGAGGGCCGCGGCGGCTGGCCAGGCGGCGAGGCCGCGGGACGTCGCGGCTGCACGGAATCGGGATGACATGGAGCGGGTCTCCGGGTCGCGGGCGGGAGCAGGGAGTGCACACCCTAGCGGCAGCGGGGCCCCGCCCAAAGGGCCTGGCCCGCGGGCCGATAGACTCGCCCCGTGCCCGACGAGACCGGACAGGACCGTGCCCTGGCGGCGTCGCTCGATCGGCTGCGGGGCAACCGCAACCGCGCCGACCGGGCGTCGGACCTGGGCGGGGAGATGGTGGCCGCGTCGCGGCAGGCGCGGTCTCGGGCGCGGGCGGTGGGGGGGATCGCCGCGGCGTGGGAGGTGTGCGTGCCCGATTCGCTGCGGGAGCGGTGCGAGCTGGTGGACTGCTCGAGGGGGGTGGTGACGGTCCGGGCCGGGGACGCCGCGGCTCGGTATCAGCTCGACAAGTGGCTCCGCGGCGGCGGGGAGAAGGCGCTTCGGTCGACGGCGGAGGCGGCGGTCAAGCGGGTGAGGGTGGTGACACGGTGAGCGGGGGCGGGGGCAACGCCGACGGAACGGGCAACGGGGGCGCGAGCGCGTCGCTGCTGGCGTTCGTCGCCGAGGTCGATGCGAGGTGCCCGGCGTGCGCGTACAGCCTGGCGGGGCTGACGGCGGACGTGTGCCCGGAGTGCGGGGTGGGCCTGCGGCTGGGGCTGAGCCGCGCGAGCCGCTCGTGGGGGTGGGTGTTCGGCCTCGTCGGTCTGGCGGTCGTGGAGCTGCTGCTGGTGCTGGCGCTGGGGTCGCTGGTGGTGATGGTGGTGGTCGAGGAGTGGCACCGGTTCTGGGAGGCGGCGCTGTTTGGGGGGCTCCTGGCGCTGGCGGTGGCGGCGCAGTCGGCGGCGCTGACGCGCTGGATCGTGCGGCCGGAGGCGGCCACGCCCGCGCGGGCGATTCTGGCGTGGCTCGTCGGGTTCGGGATCGGGGGCGCGGTGTGGCTGGTGGCGGCGGTGATCGGGGCGTTGTGAGCCGGCCCCGGGCGTGCGTTCGATCTTTGGGCGGGGCGGCGTCGTAAGGGGGAGAGGGCGGGGCGGCGACGCCGATAGTGGCGGGGTCGCACCCAGCCCCGGGAGCCCCATGGCCTCGACACTGCCCAACACCGACCTGACCCCCGAGCTGCTCGAGCACATGAAGGCCATCAAGGCCAAGGCGCTCGAGTACGGGCTGGATTTCTTCGAGGTGATCTTCGAGCGGCTGGACTTTGCGACGATGAACGAGATCGCCGCCCGGGGGGGCTTCCCGATCCGGTACCCGCACTGGAAGTGGGGGATGGAGTACGAGAAGCTGTCGCGGCGCGACGCGTACGGCATGGGCCGCATCTACGAGATGGTCATCAACAACGACCCCTGCTACGCCTACCTGCAGGAGTCCAACTCCGTCACGGACCAGAAGCTCGTGATGGCGCACGTCTACGGGCACTCGGACTTCTTCAAGTGCAACGCGTGGTTCGGCAAGACCGACCGGAAGATGATGGACGAGACGGCCAACCACGCGACCCGCGTCCGCCGTCACATCGAGCGCGAGGGGGGCGAGGCGGTCGAGCGGTTCATCGACCGGTGCCTGTCGATCGAGCACCTGATCGACCCGCACTCGATGTTCGTCACCCGCGAGCGGGAGTCGGGCGAGCCGGAGCCCTTCGAGGCGCGGAAGCTGCCGGCCAAGGACTACATGGACCCGTTCATCAACCCGGCCAGCGAGCTGGAGCGCCAGAAGGCGGCGCACGCCGAGGCGGCGCGGGCGAGCAAGTCCGCGTTCCCGGCCAGGCCCACGCGGGACGTGCTGCTCTTCCTCATGCGTCACGCGCCCCTGGAGGACTGGCAGGCGGACGTGCTCTCGATCATCCGCGACGAGGCGTACTACTTCGCGCCCCAGGCCATGACGAAGGTCATGAACGAGGGCTGGGCGACGTACTGGCACTCGAAGCTGATGACCCAGCACTTCCTGGACGCCAAGGAGATCGTCCACTACGCCGACCAGCACTCGGGCGTGGTGCACATGCCCGCGGGCGGGTTTAATCCGTACAAGATCGGCGTGGAGCTGTTCAAAGAGATCGAGCGCCGGTGGGACCGGGGCCAGCACGGCCCGATCTGGGAGCGGCTCGATTCGCTGGGCGCCAAGGAACGCTTCGACGACAAGTCGATGAAGGGCCGCGACAAGATCTTCGAGGTGCGGCGTATCTACAACGACGTGAACTTCATCGACGAATTCCTGACGCCCGAGTTCGTCGAGAAGCACCAGATGTACCAGTTCCGCAAGGACCCGCAGACGGGCGAGGTCCGGATCGTCACGCGGGACTTCCGCAAGATCAAGCAGACGCTGCTGTACCAGCTGACGAACATGGGCCAGCCGTTCATCTACGTGGTGGACGCGAACTACCTGAACCGGGGCGAGCTGTACCTGGCGCACGAGTTCAGCGGGCTGGAGGTGGACGCGGCCCAGGCGGTGGAGACGCTGCGGGGCGTGCGCGCGATCTGGGGGCGCCCGGTGCACCTGCAGGCGCGGGTGAACGAGGAGATGCGCCTGCTCACGATGGACGAGCCGGACGCGGACCCGAAGAGCGAGAAGATCGGCGACGAGACGCCGCGGCCGGCGCACGTCATCGAGTAGCTCGGGACCCCTCGACAGGAAACGCGGCGGGGCGCATCCCGTATGACCCGTCGGGGTCTTCCGGGAGGTGATGCATGCGGTGTGCGCTGGTTGCGGTGGCGTGTCTGGCCTCGGTCGCGGTTGGCGGGCCTTGGCGGGCCTGCGAGGACCCCGCCGCGGCGGGTTGGGACCCGGCGGGGCTGGACGAGGCCCGGGAACTGGCGGCGCGGATCGGGTCGGCGGCGGTGATGGTCGTGGACCGGGGCGTCGTCGTGGCGGCGTGGGGGGAGATCGACCGCCCGCTGCGGACGCACTCGATGCGCAAGAGCCTGTACGCGGCGACGATCGGGGCCGCGATGACCGACCGGGGCGTCGAGCTGGACGCGACGCTGGGCGAGATGGGCTTCGACGCCGAGCTGGGGCTGAGCGAGGCCGAGGCGGGGGCGACGTTCGAGGACCTGCTCGCGGCAAGGTCGGGCGTGTACCTCCCCGCGGCGTACGAGACCGAGGGCAACGCGGCGCTGCGCCCGGAGCGGGGCAGCGCCGGGCCCGGCGAGCGGTGGTACTACAACAACTGGGACTTCAACCTGATCCCGGCCGTCTTCGAGCGGCAGACGGGCGTGCCGCTGGCCGACGCGTTCGGGCAGCGCCTCGCGGGGCCCCTGGGCTTCGAGGACTTCGACGCCGAGCGCGACGTGTTCGAGTGGCTGGAGCCGAGTGTCTCGCCGACGCCGGCGGTGTTGCTGCGCGTCTCGGCCCGGGACCTGGCACGCGTGGGTGTGCTGCACCTGAACGACGGCGAGTGGGAGGGGCAGCGCGTGCTCGCGTCGGGCTGGGCCGAGCGGAGCACGAGCGCCGTCACGACGTTCGGGGCGGGCCACGGGCGGGGCGAGGGCAACGGGTACGGCCTGCTCTGGTGGGTGTACCCCGCCGACCCCAACGCGCCGGACGCGTGGGGGCGGGTGCGCCGGGTCGCGGCGAGGGGTCTGGGCGGGCACGCCATGTTCCTCGTGCCGGGGCTGGACCTGGTGATCGTGCACCGGACGGACACGGACTCGGGGCCCGGCGTCGGCGACCGGGACGTGGCGGGCCTGATGGGCGCGATCCTCGCCGCCCGCACGGGAGATGGAGAAGCCGACGCGGCGACCGGGCCGGTCCGGGCCGAGCGGCTCAACGAGATCCCGGCGCCCGACTCACGCGCGCCGCGGCCCGTGCCGGGGGCGGTGCGCCGGGCGCTGGCCGGGCGGTACGAGGGCCCGGGCGGGATGGCGTTCGTGGTGCACGAGTGGGGGGGGCGCCTGTTCATCCGGCGTGAGACGGGCGGGGGCGCGAGCGAGGCGGAGCTGTTCTCGTCGGGCGACGGCCAGCCGCTCTACTCGCCGGTTGCGCCCCTCGAGGTCCGGACGCTCGACGAGACGGGAGGCCTGGCGGGGGCGATCGAGGTCACGTACCGCGGCCGGGCGATGCGGGCCGATCGGCGTGATTGAAACCCCACGGCGTCACTCGATCGTCTCGGTCGTGTACTGGATCTCGAGTTCCCAGAGCCGAATGGAGCCGGCGCCGATCGTGTCGGTTGCCTGGACATTCAGGTAGTACGAGTTGTTGGCGCGGTCGAGCGTGGTGTTGGTCACAAACTCGAGCAGCGTGTCCCCGGGCGTGCCGCTGGTCGTCGCGGACGCCTCGATGACGCGTGCCGCCGAGCCGAAGAGCTTGCGGTGCAGCTCGATCGTGATGTTTGCGGTGGCGCTGCTGTCTTGGACGATGGCGCTGACGGCGGTGATCGTGGCGCCGTCGGGCAGGTCGATGGGCATGGTCGCTCGGGAGCAGCACGAGAGCCAGCTGATGTTGGGGCGATTGGACACGAGACCGATGGAGAGGCCTCCGCCCCGGTCCGTGAAGGAGAAGGGGGAGTAGATGCGGCTCTTGGTTCGTGGCGGGGTGATCAGCTCGCCGTCTACGCGTAGGTCGCCCCTGGCGTACACGAGCGCGGAAGAGCTGCCGAGGAAGACGTTCCCGCCCTGGAAGTTCAGCGAGATCGTCGCATGATCCGCGCCGTCGCGTGCGGCAACCCCGAAGCCGTCGATGAACAGGTTGTGCTCGTTTGGGTCGCCGACGGTGATGGAGGCGGATGCGTTGGGAAGTTCGAGGCCCTGAAACAGGAAGACGTCGCCGCCCACGGACAACTGCTCGGCGATGTCGGCGTTGCCCCCGGCAATGAGGTTGCCTCCGATGGTGGCGTCGAGGCCGGCGATGAGGTTGCCGCCGAAGGTGGCGTCGAGGCCGACCTCGAGGTCGCGGCCGAAGAGGCCGTCGAGCCCGATGGTCAGGCTGGAGGGCATGAACACGTCCTGGCCGACGACCTCGATCGCGCCCCCGGTGATGCCGCTGATCGAGCCGGAGAGGGCGTACTGCGCGACGGGCGCGGGCGTGACGGGCTGGCGCGACGCGAGCGTGGTGTACGGGTCGGCGCCCTGGCGGACGTCGATCTCCAGGAACAGGGGTGTCTCGTCGAAGACGTCGCCGAAGTCGAGCTGGAGCGTGAACAGGCCGCCCTGGATCGCGGTCGATGCGAACTCGAGTTGCGGGCCCGTCTGGGCGCCGCCGACGCTGGCGTCGTAGAGGCGGAAGCGCAGGTCGTAGTCGCCGGTCGCCGGGGCGCCGCCGTCGCGGAGCGAGCCCTGGTAGGTGACGGGCTCGGCGGTCAGGGTCTGGGCCGTCAGGCCGAGCGTGGCGAGCAGGACAGCGGATCGGATCATGGCGCCCCCTTGTGAGTCCGTGACCGGGCGACCGTACCGGAAAGCACGACGCCGGATCAAGGTCGGCGGGGATTGGCCGGGATCCGTGGGCGCAGAAGAAAACCGCCCCGTGCGGGGCGGCTGGTGGTGCGGGAGGGATGTCCGTCGCTCAGCGGCGGCGGCGGGCCATGCCCAGGGCGCCGACGCCGAAGAGTGCGATCGCGCCGGGCGAGGGGATGAGGATGTTGTCGAAGGCGCCCGAGCCGCCGACGTTGATGATGACGCGGTCGAAGCCGTCGGCGGCGTCGCCGAAGCCGGCGTTGACCAGGTCGCCGGCGGTGATGGGGGCGATGCGGTTGGCGGTGTTGTCGCCGAAGACGAGCGTCGCGTCGTAGAACATGGAGGCGAGCGTGGTGAACTCGGAGAAGGCGACGGAGCCGACGAGGGCGCCGTCGTTGTAGAAGTCGACGCTCGAGCCCTCGATGTCGCCCTCGCGGTCGATGACGTCGAAGCCGAAGCGGTCGATGAGGCGGTCGAAGTCGAAGATGAGCTGGCCGGAGGGGCGGAGGCCCTCGTCGTCGGGGTCGTCGAGGAACCCGTCGCCGGCGCCGAGGTTGTTCTCGGCGATGAAGATCGCCATGCCCAGCTCGACCTCGGTGTCGGAGATCGCCAGGTTGCCGGCGGCCCACGGGGGGCCCTCGAGGTCCGGGTCCGACGTCCCGATCAGGGTGGTGTCGAACGCGGCGGCGATGTCGAACGGGCGGTTGAAGTTGACGGCGGAGATCCCGAGCACGGGCAGGAACTGCCCGTTGAGGATCTCGCCGTGACCGAGGGTCTCGAAGTCGAACAGCTGGGCGTTGGCCGCGCCGGCGCCGAGACAGATGGCGGCGGCAGGCAGAATCACAGATCGCATATGCACACTCCTCCTCGTAGATTCCCGCCGATTCCGGGGAGCGGGAGCCTGTCTACGAGTCGAAGCTACCCCAGCTTTACAGCGAGGCCAGCGATCTCGGACTTTGATGTTCGTGGGCGCTTACGGGTCGCCGCCGAGCCGCCAGAAACCTGGGAAGCCAGGGGGTTTGCGGCGTCGGGGGGAGCGGCGACAATTCTGTGGCCCGGCCCCCGCGGGCCCGGCGCCGATCGGCCCGAGCGGGGGCCGAACGAGGGGGGGGAGCCGGCTAGGACCGGGGGTCCTCGCCCCGCTCGATCTTGGCGATCTTCTCGACCCGGCGCGCGTGGCGCCCGCCCTCGAAGTCGGTGGCCAGCCAGATGTAGATGATCTTCTCGATCAGCCGCTGGCCCAGCAGGTCGCCCGAGAGGCAGAGCACGTTCGCGTCGTTGTGGGCTCGGGAGAGCTGGGCGGTGAGCTCGTCGTGGACGACGGCGGCGCGGATGCCGCGGACCTTGTTGGCCGCGATCGCCATCCCGATCGACGTGCCGCAGATCAGGATGCCCCGGTCGGCCCCGCCCGAGGCGACGGCCTGGCAGACGAGCCATGCCTGGTCCGGGTAGTCGCAGGGCCCCTCGCACTCGCCCAGGATCCGGGCCTCGAGCCCCTCGGAGCTCAGGTGCTGGGCGGTCTGGCGGGCGGCCTCCACGCCCCGGTGGTCGGCGCCGATGACGATGCGCGTCGCGTTCTCGCTCATTGATCCAGCTCCCGGAGACGCGCCTGGACCAGGGCGGCCAGGCGGTCGGCGGTCTCACGGTAGACCTCCCGGCCCATCCCGATCGGGTCGGGGATCTCGCCGTCGGGGTCGAGCGGGCGGACCTTGGCCGCGTGGTCGGGGGCGAGTCGGCGGGCGGTGTCGGCGTGGGCGGGCGTCATCGCGAAGACCGCGTCGGCGCGCTCGATCATCTCCGCCGTCAGCGGGCGCGAGCGGTGGGCGCTCAGGTCCAGCCCGCGGCGGGCCATCTCCTCGACCGCCTCGGGCGTCGCGGGCATGCCGGCGCCCGCGGCGACGCCGGCGCTGACGGCCCGGGTCACGTCGTCGTCGCGCTCGGCGAGCAGGGCCCGGGCCAGGGCCGCGGCCATGGGGCTGCGGCAGGTGTTGCCGGTGCAGATGAACAGGATCGTCCGTGACACTCGGCCCGAGGATACCCCCCGGGCCGGGGCGTGCTCGCGCGCCCGGGCAGAGGTCGGCGGCACGTGCTCGTCGGGTGGCCCCGACCGCCCGGGCGAGTCTCTGAGGCCCTGGGCGGGGACGGGAAAGGCCCGCGGGGGGCATCCGGGGGGGCCGCGCGTCGTATAGTCAGCCGGCCGAGCACCGGGGACAGCCGAAGGAGCGCAGACATGCAGAGGCAACCGGAACCCGTCGGGGGGCGTCGCCGCGCCTTCACGCTCGTCGAGCTGCTGCTGGTGATCGCGATCATCGGGGTGCTCATCGCGATCCTGGTCCCCGCCCTGGGCGGCGCCCGCGAGGCGGCCCGCAAGGCCCAGACCTCGTCGCTGCTCACCTCGCTGGGCAACGCGGTCGGGGCGTTCGGCCTCGACAACGACGGGCAGGCCCCGGGGCTCTTCAGCGTCCGCGACATGGGGCACTCTGAGAACGGCGGGACCGACGCCGTGGGCGGCGAGGGCCTGAGCGCGATGGAAAATATGATCCTCGCGCTGGCGGGCCAGGACGCGGTCCTGGGTCTCAACGACGTGAACTACACGGGCGAGACGGACACGACGATCGTCGCGCTCGTCGGGCCCCGGTCGGCGGCCGACAGCAAGTACTGGGTCAACCCGAGCCTGATCGGGACCGGCACGTCGTACTTCGACATCTCGCCCGAGTTCTTCGTCGCCCAGACGCGCGACGAGCAGCAGATGTCCGAGGCCGGGCCGGCCGCGACCGAGGACGAGCGCGGCATGGGCCAGGTCGAGATCCCGGACCTGGTGGACGCGTGGGGCCAGCCGATCCTGGCCTGGGTCAAGGACGAGTACGGGGCGACGCAGATCCGCCAGGCGGCCAGCGACATCGACGGGGAGCGCGAGAAGTTCGTGCAGATCGAGTCGGACAACGCGAGCGACGGGAACGACGCGCCGGCGTGGTTCTACTGGAACTCGAACGCGGCCTTCCTCCGGGCCCAGGCCCTGGGCAAGAAGCGGTTCGATATGTCCATCGGGCCCGACGCGACGGACGGGCCGGCCAGCATCATCGGCGGCGGGATGCGGCAGGACGAGCCCGACCACCTGCTCAACACGATGTGCGCCCTGCTGGGCGCGTCCGGGTTCGCCACGCTCCAGGACTCGGGCGGCACGCCCTACATGCTCGCCGACGTCCTCCCGACCAAGGCCCGGGGGAGCGTCGTTCTGCACTCGGCCGGCCGCGACGGGCTCTACCTCTCGTCCAAGGACCGGGGCATGGCGACGGCGACTGCGGACGGGGATCACATCGACTTCGGCGCGAACTTCTACGCCCCGGGCACAGAAGACCGCCTGCTCGACGACCAAGGGCAACCCACATCTGTGGATGTGATCGCCGACTTCGACGACCTGATCAACGCGGTCGGGAACTGAGCCGCCCCGCCGACGGCCGAGAGTCGCCGGCAACGAATCACCCCCGCGGGCTTGCGTCGGGCGTCGCCAGGCGTGAGCCTGTGTCGTGCGCGCGTCGTGGGCACAGCCGGCGGGCTGGTCGGACGGGGGGGCCCGGGCGGCGCGCGTGCGCGCATGCGTCGCGCTGGCGGCGGGGATGTGCGGGATCGCGCTGGGGCGGCACTCGCCGGGCGCGCCGATGGGTTTGTGGTTCGCGTTGGCGGTCGGGGCGGCGGGCCTCGCGTGCGCCGGCCGCGGGTGGGTCTGCAAGGCGGCGCTGACACTGGCGATGTGCCTGCTGATGGCGGGGTGGACGCACGCGCGGGTGCACACGCTGGCGCCGACGTCGATCGAGCGGATGCTGCCCGCGTACGAGGGCGGCGCCGCCCCGGGGGTGATCGTGCGGGTCGAGTGCCGCGTGGAGTCGGCGACGGTGCGCCTCGGCGAGGCGCCGACGATCCTGGACCCGCCCTTCTCTGGCGAGGCGGGCGGGAGCGTTGAGGCCGAGGCGCTGCGTGTTTGGACCGACGACGGGTGGCGCCGCGCGTCGGGGCGGGTGCGGCTGCACGCGATCGGGCTGCGCAACGAACACGTGCGCGCGGGGCAGAAGGTCGTCGCGACCGGGTGGGGGGGCGCGATCGGGCGCGATCTGAACGGTGGCCGGGCGGTCGATGGCAAGGCTTGGTCACGCATGCGCGGGCCTTCGGCCATTGTGCGCATGTCCTCGCCCGGGCTGATCGAGCCGGCAGATGAAGACTGGCTCGAGCGGGCGTGGGCGGCGCCGACGCGCTGGCGCGGGGCGCTGCGGCGGCGCTCGGGCCTGGCGCTGGGCGACTACCGGTCCGACGAGGGCAGGAGCCTGATGGCGGCGCTGCTGCTCGGACGCCGGGAGCCCGGGGTCGGGCCCGCGATCGAGCGGTTCCGCGTGCTCGGCGCGGCGCACCTGCTGTCGGTGAGCGGGTTCCACCTGGCGGTGCTGGCGGGGATCGCGCTGTGGGCCGTGCGTCTGACGGGCGAGCGCGGGCGGCTCGAGAGCGTGCTGGTCGGGGCGGCGACGCTGGTGTATCTGCTGGTGCTGCCGACGCGGGCGCCGATCGCGCGATCGGGTGCGATGGTGCTGGGCGTGCTCGCCGGCGACGCGCTGGGGCGGCGCCCGGACCGGCTGGCGAGCCTGGCCTGGGTGGCGCTGGGCCTGCTCGTGTGGCGCCCGCTGGACCTGTGGTCGATCGGGTACCAACTGAGCGTGGGGATCACGGCGCTGCTGGTCTGGCTCGGGCAGACGCGGCACCCGTGGGTCTTCGGCTGGCGGGTGGTCGGGGCGCCGGCGCGGGGCGGGGCGCTGGCCGACGCGGCGCGCGTGGTCCGAGGGACGCTGGCGACATGCGTGCTCTGCTCGCTGGTGGCGGCGCCGACGATCCTGACGCACACGGGCGTCGCCTCGCCGATCGCGCCCCTGGCCTCGGCGGTGCTGCTGCCCGTGGTGCTCGTCGATCTCGCGGTCGGGTTCGTGCTCGTGGTCGGGACGGCGATCGTGCCCGCGATGGCCGAGTTCGCGTCGGGCGTGCTGGGCGCCCTGGGCGACGCGACGCTCTGGGTCGCGGCGGCCCTCGAGCACGTGCCCGGCGCGTGGACGCGGCTGCCCCCGGTCTCGTCGGTCTGGGCCGGGGCGGCGACGCTCTGGACGCTGCGGCTGATCGCGGGCGGGCGGCTGCGGGACCGGCGGGTGTGGGCGATGGCGGCGCTGCTCGGGCTCTGGCTCGCGGGGGAGGTCGGGCTGCGGGGGTGGCTGGACCGGGGCGTGCAGGCGCGGATCCAGACAATGGCCGTCGGCGACGGGACGTGCCACCTGGTCCGCTCTGGCTCCGCCTCAATCTTGTGGGACGCGGGGTCGCTGCAGCGGGGATGGAACGAGCGCGCCATCGAGCGCGTGTGGCGGGACTCTGGCGGGCGGCGTGTACGCACCGCGATCATCTCGCACCCGAACCTCGACCACTACAACGCGCTGCCGGCGCTGGCGGGCGTCATCGGCCTTGAGCGCGTGCTCGTCGGCGCGGCGACGCTCGAGCGGCTCGACGACGGGCCCGGGCGGCACTGGCGCGAGCTGCTCGAAGAAGAAGGCGTCACGATCGAGCGGATCGGCGCCGGCGACGCGATCTTGTTCGGGCACGCGACGCTGACGATCCTGGGCGAGGGCGAGCCGGGCATGGGGATGAACGACCGCTCGCTGGTGGCGCGGCTGGAGGTCGCGACCGAGCGCGGGCCCCTGCGGGCGCTGTTCACGGGCGACATCCAGGACGAGGCGATGGGCCTGCTCGCCTCGCGTGGCGTGGACGTGCGGGCGGACGTGCTCGAGCTGCCCCACCACGGGTCGTTCACGCCCGGGGGGCCCGGGTTCATCGAGCGCGTGGGCCCGTCGGTGGTCGTCCAGTCCACGGGCGTCGATCGGATCGGTGACCCCCGGTGGGAGGGCGCCAGGCGCGGACGAGTCTGGTGGACGACGGCGGCCCACGGGGCGGCGTGGGTCGAGCTGCGGCGGGACGGGTCGGTCGTCACGGGGGCGCGGCTGGCCGGGGACGAGCGGGATCTTGCGCGCCGGGCGGGCGGGGGCCCGGGCGGCTAGCGGCGCCCGGACCGGTAGTCCTCGGCGATCTCGGTCAGGCGGCGCTTGTCCTCGGCTCGCTTGGCCAGCGCGACCACCTCGTCGATGAACGCGCCCGCGGCGAGCGCGCCCTCGCGCCGCTTGATCGCGTCGCCGACCTCGACGGCGTCGGCGATGACCTGGTCTCCCCGGATCGAGCGGCTCATGAGGTCCAGCGCCAGCCCGTGGTCGGCGCCCCGCTCGGCGAGCAGGGCGCGGGCGGCCGTCCAGGCGGTGTCGAGCGCGATCGGGTCGGCGACGACCGCCGCGTGCTGGGCCAGCGCGAGGTGGACGCAGTCCGCGAGCCTGCCCGACCGGTACGCCGGGGCGAGGGCGGCCAGCGCCAGCTCGGGGCCGACCGCGTCCGGCGAATCGCCTTCGAGAAGTTCGATCGCGATGTCGGCGGCCTGCGCGTCGCGGCCGAGCATGGCCAGCGCCCGGGCGGCGCCCGCGGGGTCGCCCTCGGCGAGCCGGCGAGCCGACTCGTCGTCCAGGCCGAGCGAGTCTCGAAGTGGCAGGGCGTCATCGACGCGGCGTCCACCCGAGGAGAGCGTGATCAGCGGGTCGCCCAGTGCGGCGAGCTTCCAGACGTTCGCCCCGTCGGCGCGGACGGCCGCGGCCCACGGGTACCCGATCGCCAGGCGCCCGGCGAGGATCTCGGGCGGCATGAACGCCCGGAGGTACGGCTCGTCCACCGAGCCCAGCGCCGCGTACGCGCCGCGCTCCAGCCACCGCCCGCCCACGCCGGTCCGCCCATCGCCCCGCGCCAGCGAGAACGAGTGGATCAGGTGCAGGATGACCGGGTGGTTCAGGTGCGGGACGTCGGCGGGGTACCCCCGGCCCGGGTTCAGGTCGAACTGGTGGGGGGCGCCCTTGGAGTTGATCAGCACGAGGTCGGCGTCGATGGGCGCGAGCGTCGCGTGGCGCCAGTCCTCAAGGCCCGAGTGGGGCGAGTCCAGGTCGGTCACGTCCATGCCGCGCTCGGAGAGGATCCTGACCGCCGGGGCGTTGTCGTAGCGCGTCCAGTCGCCCGTGACCGGGTAAGCGTCGAAGGTCCAGGCGCTGTGGGCCTCGAGGAAGAGGGCGCACATGGCGCGGTAGGCGCTCGTGGTCTCGTTGCCGACGAGCTGGGAGGCCCAGGCCCAGCGCTGGCCCTGGGCGTCGCGGCCGAGCACGTCGGAGACGGCGTACGTCTGGTTGCCGCCCCGGTCGTCGCGGAAGTTGAGGGGCGCGTCGAGGGCGAGGGTGATCGCGTCCAGGTCGTCGCCCGCCTCGTTCCACGCGAGCGTGGTCTGCTCGGCGAGCCGCTCGATGTCGCCCGCGATCGATTCGATCTTGGCCAGTGGCCAGAACCCGCTGGCGATCCCGCCCGGGTCGTCGATCAGGCCCAGGGGCTGGTTGCGGCCGGCGGCCAGCGCGAGCGCGCCGGTCCACGCGGGGTCGGTCGCGCTGGTGATGACCATGCCGGGCGGGGTGATCCCGCCGGCGCGGAGGGCGGCGACGGCGTCGGCCTGCGACGTGGCGGGGTCCATCCCCAGCGCGTCGGCCCAGGCCTCGTTCAGGCGCTGCTCGCGGGCGGGCGCCGGCGCGGGCCATTCCCCGCCGCCCGACCAGCGCACGACGGACTCGGGCTCGAAGGCGCGGACAAAGCGGGCGATGTCCTCCTGGGCCCGCGGCGAGCGGTCGTCGATCAGCACGGGGAACCGGGTCAGCCCGTCCCACGCGGCGATCGCCTCGACGTAGTCGGCGGTGGACCCGACGACGACGACGGTCGGGATCACGCGCTGGGCGGCGCGCTGCACCGCCGCGCGGACGCCGACGCGCCGGGGCGCCTCGAACCCGTCGGCCTGGGTCAGGATCTGCCGCAGGTTGTCGGGCAGCGAGGGCGGCTCGGCGGCGCCTGCGAGGCCCTGGGTGCAGACGAGCGCGGCGATGGTGAGTCGGATCATGCGTGGACGCCCTCCCGGGGCACTCTACGGGGCGGGCCCCGCCCGGGGTCGTGCGAATCCGGCGCCCTAGACTCGCCGCCGTGCCGAGCCTGACACGCGACGAGCTGGTCCAGATCGCCCGAGCGCAGCGGGATGGGGGCGAGACGCGCACCCTCGCGATCCCGGTGGGCGTCCGCCTGCTGGCCGACCAACTGACCCCGGTGCTGGCGTATCGGCGGCTGGTCTCGGGCGACGAGCGGACGGCGCCCTCGTTCCTGCTCGAGTCGGTCGAGGGGGGCGACCGCCAGGGGCGCCACTCGATCCTGGGCGCCCGCCCGAGGCTCGAGGTCGTGACCACCCAGGGCTCGAGCGAGATCACGTGGCACGGGCCGGCGGTCGTGCCCACGCCCTCCGACGGCGGGGACCCCTTCGAGATCCTGCGGGCCGTCTCGGGCGGGATGACGCTGGTCATGCCCGAGCACGCGGTCGAGCGGGGGCTGCTGCCCTCGTGCTTCCTCGGGGGCTGGGTGGGCAACGCGGCGTACGACACGGTGCGGTACGCCGAGCCGTCCAAGCTCGCGTGGGAGCACGCCCCGCCCGACGACCGGGGCCTGCCCGACCTGCAGTTCGGGTTCTACGACGGCGTGGTCGTGTTCGACCACGTGGATCGCGTCGTGCACGTCGTGCAGCTGGCGTTCGTGGGCGAGCACGACGAGGCGGGGGCCGCGTACGACGCGGCGGTCGCGGCGATCGAGGCCCGTTGCGAGGACATCCAGCGTCACTCCAAGCCCCTGCCCTCGGGTCGCATGGACCGGGGGGCGGGCGCCCGCGCTGAGCAGATGGCGTCGAACACGAGCCGCGAGCAGCACGCGGCAATGGTGGCGCGGGCGCTCGAGTACATCCGCGCGGGCGACATCTTCCAGGTCGTCGTGGGCCAGCGGTTCGAGCGGGCGTCGCCGGCGGACCCGTTCGACGTGTACCGGGCGCTGCGGGCGGTGAACCCGAGCCCGTACATGGTGTACCTGCAGGGTCGGGGGCAGATCCTGGTCGCGTCGAGCCCGGAGATACTTTGTCGAGTCCGTCGGGGCGACGGAGCCTCGATGGTCGTGACCAACCGCCCGCTGGCCGGCACACGCAAGCGAGGCTCGACGCCCGAGGAGGACGCGGCCCTGGAGGCCGAGCTGCTGGCCGATCCGAAGGAGCGGGCCGAGCACGTGATGCTGGTGGACCTGGGCCGCAACGACGTGGGGCGGGTGGCCGAGCCGGGGTCGATCGAGCTCGGCCCGGTGATGAGCATCGAGCGGTACAGCCACGTGATGCACATCAGCTCGACGGTGACCGGATGCGTTCGCGAGGGGCTGGACTGCTGGGACGCGCTGCGTGCGGCCCTGCCGGTGGGCACGATCTCGGGCGCGCCCAAGATCCGGGCGATGCAGATCATCGACGAGCTGGAGCCGGTGCGGCGCGGGCCCTACGGCGGGGGCATGGGCTGGGTTGGGCTCGACGGTGAGATGGACATCGCGCTGGCCCTGCGGACGATGGTCGTCCCGACCGCGCTGCGGGAGGGCGGGGCGTGGACGTACCACGTGCAGGCGGCCGGCGGGATCGTCGCCGACTCGGAGGCGGGCGCCGAGTTCCAGGAGACGGTCAACAAGGCGGCGGCGCTGGCGCGCGCGATCGATGTCGCGGAGCGGGCGTTCGGGGGTTAGTCCGTGCGGCGGATGCCGCATGCAAGACGGGACGCCCACGCCGAGGCCGCGTCGCCCGACGCCGCGGCGACGTAGAACGACACGCGACGCCCCGAGCGTCCATCCCAGACTTCCACGTGCACGGCGTTCCCGCCGAGGTCCCAGTCGATCGGGCGATTCCAGAGCACGATGAGAAGATCATCGCGGGCGGTCGAGTCCGCGCCGTGCTCCAACTCGGGGAGCTGGCTCTTGAGTTCGACGAGTCTGTGCGCCGACTCTCGCTGATCCGGGTCCGACCAGTCGACGTTCTCGAACTCCCGGTCGCCGAACGCAAGCGCCATGCGGGCGAGGCCGGGCGAGTTCAGACCGCTCAGCCCAACGCGGCCTGAACGAAGCTGGGTCGGGAGCACGTAGCTCTGCCCGTCCCAGTCGAACCCTGGGGATCGTGCGGGCTCTCCGATCGAGACCCAGATCGTGCACGGCGTATCTCGCACGACGTACTTCAGTTCGAAGGGGGGATCCGGCGCGGCCTCGACCAGATCGAGCGAGACGCCGAGTGTCTCGATGATCTGGACGGGAGGAGGACCGGTGTCGGTGACGCACCGCAGGGAATCGGCGCGCGTCAAGACCCAGGGGTGCTCCCGGACGATCGTGTCCGAGCGCACCTGTTCGGTCGGCTTGCAGCCGGTCAACGCCGCGATCGCGCACAGCGCGCCCGCGGTCGCCCAACGCGATCCGAGGATCGCGCCGATCTACAGCGTTTCCTTCAGGTTCTGCGAGGGCTTGAAGGCGCAGGTGGTGGTCTCGGGGATCTGGATCGGCTGCTTGGTCGCCGGGTTCATGCCCGTGCGGGCGGCCCGGACCTTGCGCTGGAACGTGCCGAAGCCCGAGATCGCGACCTTCTCGTCGGTCTTGAGGCCCTTGGTGATGGACTCGATGACGGCCTCGACGGCCTTGGTCGCGTCGGCCTTGGTGGACTCCATCTGGGACGCGACGGATTCGATCAGATCGGTCTTGTTCATGTCAGCCTCCTGCTGGCCCTCCCCCGCGCTCCGCGTGGGGGGCTGATCGTGGTGTGAATGGGCAGTCTTTCGGTCAGGACCCGCCGGATCCGCCAGAAACCGGGCCGATTCGGGCGGCGCGATTCTGAACGGCGTCACCCCCGGATCAGGGGTGTCCCGGGCCCGGCGGGCGCGGGCGGGCAACGATCGTGCGTGGGCCGATCCCTGGTCATCGTGTGCGAGCCGATCCCCGACGAGGCCGTCGCGTGGCTGGGCGAGCGGGCCGAGGTGTTGTGCGTGGGCCCGGGCGGGGCGGGGTTCGACGGGGCGCTGGCGCGGGCCGAGGCGCTGGTGGTCCGGACGTACACGCGCGTGGACGCGGCGCTGCTGTCGCGGGCGCCGAGGCTGCGTGTCGTGGGGCGCGCGGGCGTTGGCGTGGACAACATCGACCTGGCCGCGTGCGCCGCGGCGGGCGTGCGCGTCGTGCACACGCCCGAGGCCAACGCGGACGCCGTCGTCGAACTCGTGCTCGGGCTCGTGCTGGACGTGCTGCGCTCGCGGCCGCTGGTCGAGCGGGCGATGACGCGCGCAGAGTGGGACGCGCTGCGCGAGACGCTGGTGGCGCCGCGGCAGCTCGCGGGCTCGACGCTGGGCGTGTATGGGTTTGGCCGCGTGGGCTCGAGGCTCGGGCGCGTCGGGGCGGCGCTGGGGATGCGCGTGATCTACCACGACGTGCGGGAGATCGCCGAGGGCGAGCGGTGGGGGGCGGCGCCCGTTGACCGGGACGTGCTGCTCTCAGAGTCGGACGTGCTGAGCGTGCACGTGGACGATCGGCCGGGCAACCGCGGGCTGATCGACGCGGCGGCGCTGGCGAAGGTCAAGCCCGGCGTCGTGCTGGTGAACACGAGCCGCGGGTTCGTGGTGGACGCGGGGGCGTGCGCGGCGTTCCTGCGGCAAAACCCGGGGGCGACGGCGATCCTGGACGTGCATGAGCCGGAGCCGGTCGGCGGGGAGTACCCGCTGCTGGGCCTGCCCAACGCGCGGCTGACGCCTCACATCGGGGCCGCGACGGGGCGGGCGAAGGCGGCGATGGGCTGGGTCGTGCGCGATGTGTGGCGCGTGCTCGGGGGCGACGAGCCCGAGTTCGAGGCGCGGGCGAAGGCGTGAGGAGCGCGCTCAGGCGCGGCGCAGTTCCTCGGCCGCGAGGCGGCGTTGGTCGTGCTCTCGGTACTTCGTCCGGATGACGAACAGCAGCGGGGTCATGATCGCGCAGAGCAGCAGGCCGCCGAGCAACGGTGGGTACCAGACGTGGTACGGCTGCCCGATGGAGACGGCGTACACGCCGATGCCGAGGCAGACGACGCCGATCACGATCCCGACGTAGTACATGCCGAGGACGAACGCCTTGGCCATGCCCTTGGCGGCGAGCGGCCCGCCGAGCCCGCCCCCGACACCCCCGAAGACGACGCCGATGACGGCGCCGCCGACGCCCCCGATCAGCCCGGCCTCCTGCGCGGTCCACCACTCGTTCATGACGGTTCCCCTTGCGTGTGATCGGTCTGCCGCGTGTCGGCGGCCCCGGTGTTAGCGGCGTTGGTGTCGCGGAGCGTGTCGCGGAGCGCGCGGGCGCCGGAGACCGACAGCTCGCCCCGCTCGACGAGGCTCGCGAGCAGGTCGGCGACCGGGTCGGGCGTGGCGCCCTCGACGACGGCGCGGAGTCGCCCGATGGTCTTGTCCAGGCGGGCGCGGATGGTCGGGTAGCTGACGCCGTAGGAAGAGGCCAGGCCCTTCAGGGAGCCCGACTGGAGCACCAGCTCGCAGACCAGGTCCAGGTCCTCGCGTGGGAGGGCCAGGAGGGGGTGGTCCCTCTCGGCGCCGACTCGGGTTGGGCCATCGGGCTTTGACATCGTTGAAGTCATCATTGGTATTATCGAAGTCTGCTTTCACAAAGACAAGTCTGCATTTGACAAAATGCGATTGGGCCGTCCGATAACCGGCCTGGGGCGTCATGGAGATGGCGTGCGGGGCGGTCGCCGGGCTGTCAATCGGGGAGGCGTACGATCGCCGCGTGATCCAGCTGGGCGTGAACATCGATCATGTGGCGACGGTGCGGCAGGCCCGGTACCGGGGGGGCGATGTGGACCTGGGCGAGCCGGACCCGGTGCGGGCGGCCCACGAGGCCGAGCTGGGCGGCGCCGACGGGATCACGGTCCACCTGCGGGAAGACCGGCGGCACATCCAGGACCGGGACGTGGAGCTGCTGCGGCGGCTGGTCAAGGTGAAGCTGAACCTGGAGATGGCGGCGACGGACGAGATGGTCCGGATCGCCGAGGCGACCGGGCCCCACACGGCGATGCTGGTGCCCGAGGGCCGCGAGGAGGTGACGACCGAGGGGGGCCTCGACGTCGCCGGGCAGATGGGGCGGATGAAGGACGTCGTGGAGCGACTCCGCGGGGCGGGGGCGATCGTCAGCGCGTTCATCGACGCGGACCCGCGGCAGGTGGAGGCGGCGGGGGAGGCGGGCTTCGACGTGTGCGAGATCCACACGGGGCCGTTCGCGCAGGTGTTCTTCGGGTGCGGCGGGGACCTGCGTCGGAAGGAGCTTGTGCGGAGTCTCGATGCCGTGGCCTCCGCGGGTCGCGAGGTGCGGGCGGCGGGGATGCGGTTCAACGCGGGGCACGCGCTCAACTACCACAACGTCATGCCGATCGCGGGGTTGCCCGGGATCGAGGAGCTGCACATCGGGCACGCGATCGTCAGCCGTGCGGTGTATGTCGGGATGCGGCGCGCCGTATCGGAGATGAAGGCGTTGATGCTGGGGGCGGCGCGTCGAGAAGGCGTGGATGAACTGTAGATAACTTGGTGTCGTGTGGATGGTCGTCCCGCGTGTCGCGGGTGGTACAATCCGCGGTTTGTGTCCGCGGGAGCGGGCCTTTTTCTGCGGGGATGGGACGGCTATGGCGAAGACGCCCGCGTCTTTCTCGAGTTACTCGGCGGCGCTGAAGTACCTCGAGGACCGGGTGAATGTCGAGCGCGCTCCCCAGGAGCGCGTGTCGGCCGACACGTTCAAGCTCGACCGGCTCCGGGCGATCCTGGACAAGCTGGACGACCCGCAGCGCGACCTGAAGTTCGTGCACATCGCCGGCAGCAAGGGCAAGGGCTCGACGGTCGAGATGCTCGCCTCGTCGCTGGACGCGTGCGGGTACGCGGTCGGCGTGTTTACCAGCCCGCACCTGATCGACGTCCGCGAGCGGATCCGCCTCGGCGCCGACGCGATCGGCGAGCGGGAGTTCGCCCAGGCGATGTCGCGCGTGCGCGGGGCGGCGGACGTGCTGGCGCGGAAGCACGGGGAGGCGACGTACTTCGAGCTTCTGACCGCCGCGGCGTTCGTCCACTTCGCCGAGATGGCGGTGGACCTGGCGGTCCTGGAAACCGGGCTGGGCGGGCGGCTGGACTGCACGAACGTGGTCAGCCCCGAGGTCTGCGGGCTGACGCGGATCCAACTCGAGCACACGGCGATCCTGGGCGACACCCTCGAGCAGATCGCCCGCGAGAAGGCCGGGATCATGAAGCCGGGGGTGACGGCGATCAGCGTGCCCCAGGAGCCGGGCGTGCTGGAGGTCTTCCGCGGGGTGGCGGGGGACGTGGGCGCGACGCTGGCGGTGCTGGGCGAGGACATCGAGTACTCGTGCCGCTTCGAGGCGACGCACGACCGGGGCCCGCACGCGCGGATCTGCGTGAGCACGGAGCGGAGCGAGTTCGAGCACATCTCGGTGCCCCTGGGGGGCGAGCACCAGGCGCCCAACTGCGGGCTGGCGCTGGCGATCCTGGACAAGCTGCGCGAACGCGGGTTCGAGACGCCCGAGCGGATGGTGGCCGAGGGTCTGGCGCGGACGGCCAGCAACGGGCGCCTGGAGCAGGTGCACGGGGCGCCGCGGATTCTCGTTGACGGGGCGCACAACCCGGAGAGCGTGGAGGCGGTGGTCAAGGCGATCGGGGCGCAGATGCGCTTCGACTCGATGGTCGTCGTGTTCGGGTGCGCGAAGGACAAGCACATCGACGGGATGCTGGACCAGATCTCGCGCGGCGCCGACAAGATCATCTTCACCCGCGCCGCCGACAACCCGCGGGCGATGGACCCGGCGGAGCTGCAGCGTCGGTACGAGTCGATGACGGGCAAGATGGCCCAGACGGCGGCGACGCTCAAGGACGCGCTGAACATGGGCGCCCGGGCGGTGGGGCGCGACGACCTGATCCTGGTCACGGGCAGCTTCTACCTGGCGGGCGAGGCGAAGCGTCTGCTCGAGGAGAAGCGGCGGGCGGCGACGGCGCCGTGAGCCACTCGGGCCGGGCGAGTCCGAACCTCATTCTCCGTCACCCGATCCTGATCGGTTTCCTCGTCGGGCTGGGCGTGTGGCTCGCGCTCGGGGCGGTCGGCGTGGCGTACTCGGCGTCTCAGGTCAGGCCGACCGGGCCCTTGGGCGTGCGGCTCTGGTCGGGGGCCGAGTCCCACCGGCCGAGGCAGTTCGTGATCCTCGTGCAGGAAGACGGGGTCGACGCGCTCGTGCGGGTCTCGGACGCGCGCTGGGGAGGGTCGGCGTACGACGCGCGGACGCACACGCTGGAGCTCGCCGACCGCTACGGCGTGGCGTCCGATGAGATGGCCAACAAGCCGGACGACAGCTTCCTCCGTCTGAACGTCGAGCTCAATGTCGGGAGCTCCGAGATGGGGGCCGGTCTGATCTCGGCGTCTCGGCAGGACATCGGGGGAGGGACGACGCGCCAGACCATCACGCTCTTCGACGACATGGGCAACGAGTGGAGCTACGTCTACACGCGCGCCGGCCAGACCGTCACGCTGGAGGAGGCGTGGGCGAACTACGACGCGATCGCGGGGATGTTCGCCGTCATGTACGCGGTCTTGTTCGTGGTGCTCGCGGTCGTGCCGGCGGCGATGGCGTGGATCATGGTCTCGGGCGTGCTCTTCGCGTTGCGGGCCATCGCCAGCGGCCGGCGGGCCGGTGGCGCGGCGGACGGCACGGCGTGACGTGTGACATGGGGGCCGCGTGCCCCTCGGGCCCGGCCCGCTCGTCGTAGGATGGGCCGTGATCGCCGTCGCGACGTTCTTCGTGGTCCTGCTGCTCTCGCTGATCGTCGTCCGCGTGGCGTCGGTCGCGCTCATGCTCACCGGGATGTCGCACGAGTCGGCCCGGTTCCAGGCGCGGAGCGCGTGGACGGGGACGGGGTTCACGACCGACGAGTCCGAGTCGGTGGTGGGCCACCCGGTGCGGCGGAACGTGATCTCGACGCTGATGGTCCTCCGGGGCGCCGGGATCGTGACGGCGGCGGCCGCATTGATCCTCTCGTTCGTCGGGACCCAGAGCAGCGCCGAGAGCACGCGGAACATGGCGATGATCCTGGTCGCGCTGCTGCTGGTGTGGCTGGTGTCGCGGAACCGCGCCGTCGACCGGTGGATGACCAACGTCATCAAGCGGATCCTGGGGCGGGTGACGGACCTGGACGTGCGGGACTACGCAGGGCTGTTCCACATCGGCGGGGACTACACGATCGTGGAGATGCGGGTGGACGACGGGGGCTGGCTGGCGGGGCGAACGCTGGCCGAGCTGGAGCTGCCCCTGGAGGGCGTGCTGGTGCTGGGGGTGCAGCGCCGGGGCGGGGAGTACGTCGGCGCGCCGCGGGGCCGCACGCGGCTGGAGGCGGGCGACCTGGCGGTGCTGTACGGGCGGGGCGAGCTGCTGGGGCGGCTGGACGGGCGGGCGAGGACGCTCGAGGGCGAGGCGGATCGGCGGGCGGCGATGGTCGAGCAGGCGAGGCTGGAGCGGGAGTCGGACGCCGACGAGCCGGCGGCGGCGGGGGCCGACCCGTAG
The DNA here is from genome assembly GCA_041987545.1 of Phycisphaerales bacterium. Taxonomy (GTDB): domain Bacteria; phylum Planctomycetota; class Phycisphaerae; order Phycisphaerales; family UBA1924; genus JAJRXR01. The sequence goes on from JBHIWH010000003.1 coordinate 143,981, forward strand.
GCCCGGGCGTGGGCGTGCTCCCGGGGGCCGTACAGTCTGGGCCACGAGCAGGAGCGATCGGCGTGAGCGAGACGAGCACAGCGAGCCAGGGGCGTGAGCCGACGGGGGGTCCCTCCGGCGGGCCGGCCTTCCGGTACACCGCCGCCCTGGCCGAGTCGATCGAGACCCGCTGGCAGGGCTGGTGGGACGAGCGGGGCGTGTTCGTTCAGGCCAACCCGGGCGAGCCGGGGTTCGTCGAGTCGCGGCCCAAGTACTACGTGCTGGACATGTTCCCCTACCCCTCGGGCGCCGGGCTGCACGTGGGGCACCCAGAGGGGTACACGGCGACCGACATCGTCGCCCGGTACAAGCGGATGAAGGGCTTCAACGTCCTGCACCCGATGGGGTGGGACGCGTTCGGGCTCCCGGCCGAGCAGTACGCGATCGCGACGGGCGTGCACCCGGAGGTCACGACCCGCGAGGCGATCGACAACTTCCGGCGTCAGCTCAAGCGGTTCGGCTTCAGCTACGACTGGTCGCGCGAGTTCGGGACGATCGACCAGGACTATTACAAGTGGACGCAGTGGGTCTTCCTGCGGCTCTACCGGTCGTGGTTCGACAGGGCGCAGAACAAGGCCCGCCCGATCGAGGAGCTGGTGGCCGAGTTCGAGTCGGGCGCGCGGGAGCCGCGGCTGAACCCGGACGCGGCCGAGTACTCGGGCGCGGGCGACCTGCCCGACGGCACGCCCGCGGGCCCCTGGTCGGGCCTCGACGAGGAGACGCGGCGGGCGATCATCGACTCGCACCGCCTGGCGTACGTCGCGCTGCAGACGGTCAACTGGTGCCCGAAGCTGGGCACGGCGCTGGCGAACGAAGAGGTCATCGACGGCCGGAGCGAGCGGGGGGGCTTCCCCGTGCTGCGCAAGCCGCTGCGGCAGTGGATGCTGCGGATCACGGCGTACGCCGACCGGCTGCTCGAGGACCTGGACGGGCTGGACTGGCCCAGCTCGACCAAGACGCAGCAGGCCGAGTGGATCGGGCGGAGCGAGGGCGCGGAGATCGATTTCCCGATCATCGCCGAGGACGGCTCGCCCACGGGCGAGTCGCTGCGCGTGTTCACGACGAGGCCGGACACGGTCTTCGGCGCGACGTACATGGTCGTCGCGCCCGAGCACCCGCTGGTCGAGGTGGCGCTGGAGGACCGGGCGTCGGGCGTGGACATCGAGCGGATGGAGTCGTACGTCGCCGAGGCGCGGAACCGGTCCGACGTCGAGCGGCAGGAGTCGAAAGATAAGACGGGCGTGTTCACCGGGATCCGCGTGAACAACCCGGCGACGGGCCGGGACATCCCGGTCTGGACGAGCGACTACGTGCTGATGGGCTACGGCACGGGCGCGATCATGGCGGTGCCCGGTCAGGACCAGCGGGACTGGGACTTCGCCGAGGCGTTCGACCTGCCGATCGTGCGCACGGTCCAGCCCCCGGCGGGCTTCGACGGCAAGGCGTACACGGGCGCCGGCGCCGCCATCAACTCGGGCTTCCTCGACGGGCTGGAGGTCGACGAGGCCAAGACGAAGATCATCGCGTGGCTGCAGGAGCGGCAGCTGGGCGCAAGGCGGGTGAACTACAAGCTGCGTGACTGGCTGTTCAGCCGCCAGCGGTACTGGGGCGAGCCCTTCCCGATCGTCTACGACGAGCGGGGGCGGCACCACGCGGTGGACGACGCGGCGTTGCCCGTGACGCTGCCCAGGATGGACGACTACCAGCCCGTCGAGTCCGACGACCCGCAGCCCCTGCTGGGCAAGGCGACCGACTGGGTGAAGACGACGGCCGGCGCGGCGGGGGTGGGGGACCTCGACCCGTCGGCGCCCGTGACGCGGGAGACGAACACGATGCCCGGCTGGGCCGGCTCGTGCTGGTACCACCTGCGGTACCTGGACGCGAAGAACGGCGAGAGCCTTGTCGGCGAGCAGGCCGAGCGGTACTGGATGGCGGGCGAGACGGGCGCCGCGGGAGGCGTGGACCTGTACATCGGCGGCGCCGAGCACGCGGTGCTGCACCTGCTGTACGCCCGGTTCTGGCACAAGGTGCTCTACGACCTGGGGCACGTCTCGACGAGCGAGCCCTACCGCAAGCTCTTCCACCAGGGGCTGATCACGAGCTTCGCCTACCAGCGCGCCGACAAGAGCCTGGTCCCCATCGACCAGGTCGAGGACAAGGGCGACGAGACGTACGTCGAGACGGCGACGGGCGAGCCGGTGTCGCAGATCACCGCCAAGATGAGCAAGTCGCTCAAGAACGTCGTGAACCCCGACGACGTGATCGCGGAGTACGGCGCCGACACGTTCCGGCTCTACGAGATGTACATGGGGCCCCTCGAGGCCTCCAAGCCCTGGAACACCAAGGACACCATCGGCCTGTTCCGCTTCCTGCAGCGGGCGTGGCGCCTGTGCGTGGACGAGGACTCGGGCGAGCTGAAGATCGCCGAGACCCAGTCCGAGGACGTCGAGCGGGCGCTGCACCGGGCGATCGCCAAGGTCGGCGAGGACATCGAGAAGCTGGGCTTCAACACGGCGATCGCGGCGCTGATCGAGTTCGTCAACGCCGCCACCCCCGCCCAGGGCCCGGGGGGCTCGCTCGCCGCCGCGCTGACCGAGGACCAGATCGACCGGTTCGCCCGGGTCCTGTGCCCCTTCGCCCCGCACGTGGGCGAGGAGCTGTGGGCGAGGCTGGGGCGGACGGACGGGTCGGGCTCGATCGCGCACGCGGCGTGGCCGAGCTACGACGAGTCGCTGCTCAGCGAGGACACCGTCGAGATCCCGGTGCAGGTGCTGGGCAAGGTGCGGAGCAAGATCACCGCGCCGGCGGACGCGGACGCCAAGGCCCTCGAGGAGATGGCCCTGGCCGACGCGAAGATCCGGGAGTGGATCGAGGGCAAGACGGTCCGGAAGGTGATCGTTGTGCCGGGGCGGCTGGTCAACATCGTGGCGAACTGAGTTGTGTCGCCGCCTCCGGCGGCGAGCATTCGTCGCCGGCGCCGAGGGGCGTGTGACGGGTGTGCGCGCACGGGCGCGCGGGGGGCGCGTCGGGTGCCGTTGAAGGGCGAAGTTGGCGCCGTGCCGTGGGGGCTGGGCGGGGCTCAGGCGGCGCGCTTGGCCTTGGGCCAGGAGCGCTCGCGGGCGTCGATGGTCTTGGTGCAGGCCTCGGAGCAGGCGGTGTAGCCGGCGTGCTCGCCCTTGGCCTGGCGGGTCCACCAGCCGACGGGGTGCTGGTACTTGCCGTTGCGGTACTCGGGGGCGGCGGACTTCTTGCAGGCGTCGCAGGTGAACGTGCAGCTCATGGGGTAGCCTCCTTGCGTGCTCTCGTCCTGGAGCGGTCGAGACAGGGCGGGGGATGAGGGCGAGTGGACGGGCGCCCGCGCTCGGGTCGCGCGAGCCCCCCGGGCCCGCCCAGACCGAACGCGAAGGTCCGATCTGCGGGCGCCGCGACAGCCCAGGGATTCCAATCCCTGGGCATCGAGCCCGGGGGATACTCTTGCCCATGACGACCTCGCCCCACGACACGTACACGAGCCCGCTGGCGTCGAGGAACGCGTCGCCCGAGATGCTGCGGATCTGGTCGCCGCGGCACAAGTTCACGACGTGGCGGCGGATCTGGCTGGCGGTCGCCGAGGCACAACAGGCCTGCGGGCTGGACATAAGTGATGCCCAGATCGCGCAGATGCGCGACAGAGTTGAAGTCACCGACGAGGACATGGCGCTGGCCGCCCGGTACGAGAAGGACCTGCGCCACGACGTGATGGCGCACGTGCACGCCTTCGGCGACGCGGCGCCGGCGGCCAAGGCGATTATCCACCTGGGGTGCACGAGCCAGGATGTGGTGTGCAATGCGGATCTGCTCTGTCTGGGTCGAGCCCTCAACTTGATCCGGTACAAGCTCAGCCGGGCGATCATGTCAGTCTCTGGGTTCGCGGGTGCGAACGTCGGAGTTCCTGCCTTGGGATTCACGCACTACCAGCCCGCACAGCCCACGACGGTCGGGCGGCGAGCCGCGGGTTGGGCAAGTGACCTGGACTACGCGCTGGAAGGTATTGAGCAGAGTTGGGATTCGAACGGGCTCCGAGGAGTCCGTGGAGCAACCGGGACACAAGCGTCATTCTTGAGTCTGTTCGAAGGTGAGCTTTCGAGAGTCGATGACTTTGAGTCACGCTTCCTACATGGGTTGTATCACTTAGATTGGGCGAGCGCGGGGAGGACTGAGCAACGGCGCGGGATGACCGTGGCCCAGTCGGCGCGGGCGGGAAGCGTGTTGGAAGTCCCCGGCTTCGAGTTGACAGGGCAGACCTACCCACGGATCCACGATGCCAAGGTGATGAGCTCACTCGCGTCAGTCGCCGCCGTCCTCCACAAGATCGCGACCGACATCCGCCTGCTGTCCAACCGCAAGGAGATCGACGAGCCGTTCGGGAGCAAGCAGATCGGATCGAGCGCGATGCCCTACAAGCGGAACCCGATGAAATGCGAGCGGATCTGCGGCCTGTCCCGGTTCGTCATGAACCTCGTGGGCAACGCGTACGACACCTCCGCCACGCAGTGGCTCGAGCGGACGCTGGACGACTCGTCCAATCGGCGGCTGTCACTCCCCGAGGCGTTCCTCGCGCTCGACGGCGCCCTCGATCTGATGCACCAAGTCGCGTCGGGACTGGTGGTGCACGAGGCGATGGTGCGGCGGAACCTGATGGCCGAGCTGCCGTTCCTGGCGACGGAGAACATCCTGATGGAGTGCGTCAAGGCGGGCGCCGACCGGCAGGAGTACCACGAGAAGATCCGTGTGCACGCCCAGGCGGCCGGCATGCGCGTGAAGCAAGAAGGCCTGGACAACGATCTACTCGAGCGGCTCCAGGACGACCCGGCGTTCCACGCGCCGGCGCTCAAGCGCGAGCTGGACTGGGACGGCTTGATGGACCCGATGAAGTACGTCGGGCGCGCGGTCGAACAGACCGAGCGGTTCCTGGCCGAGGTCGTCGAGCCCTTGCGCGAGCGGTACGCGGGCGAGCTGGACGCGCTGGGGGACTCGGACCGGGGCGTGTGAGGCCGCGGCCCCCGGTAGTCTGGGCCCGGAGGGCTCGGACGATGAACAGGCGCGAGGCGTTGAAGGTCGTGACCGCGGGGGCGGCGGGCGTCGGGCTCGGCCCGACGTGGCGCGTGGTGCACGCGGGCCAAGCCCCGGCCGACACTCAGCCCGGGAGCGCGACGGCTCACGCCGGTGGGGAGGAGCCGCGGGCGGGCGAGCTTCCCGTGCCCGAGCCCCGGGTGGCCCGCTTCGAGTCGCTGGCGTTCGGCATGTTCCTGCACTGGGGGCTGTACGCGCAGCTCGGGCGGGGCGAGTGGATCCAGCACTTCGACAAGATCCCGCGCGACGAGTACGCCAGGCTCAAGGACACGTTCAGGGCCGAGAGTTTCGATGGCCGCGAGATCGCGCGGGCCGCGAAGCGCGCCGGCATGCGGTACGCGACGCTGACCTCGCGGCACCACGAGGGCTTCAGCCTGTACGACACGCGGGGGTTGTCCGGCTTCGACGTGACGGCCTCGCCCGCGGGGCGCGACCTGGTGCTGGATTTCTGCGAGGGCTGCCGGGCCGAGGGCGTCGTGCCGATGCTGTACTGCACGACGCTCGACTGGCACGACGAGCGGTTCAACACGGACTTCGACGCGTACCTGGCGTACCTGCGGGAGTCGGTCCGGCTGCTGTGCACGCAGTACGGGCCCGTCGGCGGCTTCTGGTTCGACGGCAACTGGTCCAGGCCCGACGCCGACTGGAAGGAGGGCGAGCTGTACGCCGTCATCCGCGAGCTGCAGCCCCAGGCGATGATCATCAACAACGTCGGGATGGGCAACGAGGGGGCGCTGGGCCACGCGGAGATCGACGCGACGACGTTCGAGCAGTCGGCGCCCCACGCTCTGGATCGGCGGGGCTGGCCCAAGCACGTGGCGGGCGAGATGTGCCGCACGTTCAACCGGCACTGGGGGATCGGTGTCAATGACTTCAACCTGTTCTCGCCGGCGCAGATCATCGAGCTGCTGTGCGTCTGCCGCGGGGCGGGGGCGAACCTGCTGCTGAACGTCGGGCCCGAGGCGTCGGGGCGCCTGCCCGCGTACGAGACGTCGGCGCTGGCGCGGGTGGGGGACTGGGTCCGGCTGCACGGGGGCGACGCGTGCGGGGTGTACGACGGGCGCCCGTGCGGCGTGCGGGGCGCGGGGCGGGACTTCGGGCTCGCCGCCGGAGACCTCGACGAGGCGGGCTCGCTCGACCTGTTCGTGTTCTCGCTGACGCCGACGGCCGAGCGCTGGCCCGAGGGCGACGGCCCGCGCGGCCCGGGCGCCCGCGTGTTCACGGGCGTGCCGTCTCGGTTCACGCGCGCCCGCTGGCTGGACAACGGCGAGGAGCTGAGGCTCGAGCGCGACGCGTCGGGCGCGCTGACGCTGCACGCGACGGCCTACCCGTACGGCGTGGACACGGTCGTGCGGATCGCGCGGCTCGAGGCGTAGCTCAGCTGAACGGCGAGGAGGGGCGGTCGGCGTCCGGCTCGCCGCCGCCCTGGGGCCGTGCATCCTCCTTGTCTGGCAGGACCGTGCCCTTGGCGGACGTGACGACGACGAGCGTGAGGAAGACGCCCATCGCGAGGGTGATCGCGAGGACGTAGAGCCCGGCGCCGACGGTCAGGCCGATGCACGCCGCGACCCAGATCGAGGCGGCGGTGGTGAGGCCCCTGATGTTGCCCCCGGCGTGGATGATGGCGCCGGCGCCGAGGAACCCGACGCCGCCGATGATCCCGCTTATGGCCCGGATGGGGTCGAGCGGGGAGCCGTCGTCGGTGGAGAGGATGGCGGAGAGCTCGATGGCGGCGAGCATGGCGCCGGCGGCGCCGAGGCTGACGAGGATCATGGTCCTCAGGCCGGCGGCCTTCTCCTTCCGCTCGCGGTCCCAGCCGATGGCCCCGCCCAGGATCATGGCCAGGGCGATCCGGAGGACGAGTTCCGCGACTGTGAGGGATTCGGGCATGGGTCGGGCCGATGCTCAGGGTACAGCCGGCCCGCATCCCGGGGGCCGTGCGTCGGTACAGCATCATCGCCGCGGGGCTCGAGGGGAGGCCGCCGCGGGGATCAACGAGGAGCATCCGATGAAGACGAGCGTGCGAGCGGGCGGCGTGGTGTTGGCGGCGGGAGCCCTGATGCTGGCCGCGGGGATGGCCGGCCCGGCCCAGGCCGGGGGCCCGCAGGGCGGCGCCCAGGCCAAGGCCCCGGAGTACCCGCCCTTCGACACCGTGACCGAGGGCCTGGAGAAGGTCGTCTCCACGACCGACGGGTCCAGCCCGTTCTACGAGCTGTACAAGGACGAGGAGAGCGGGCGGCTGCTCGCGGTCCTGCCCGCCGGCTACGAGTCCAAGCTGACGATGATCGCGTGCACGATCTCGGGCGGCGACCCGCAGGCGGGCGTCATGGGCCCGACGCACTACGTCAAGTGGGAGAAGATCGGCAAGCAGCTCGCGCTGATCGCCCCGAACCTCTCGGTCCGCACCGAGGAGGGCCAGGAGGCCAAGGACTCGATCGAAGAACTGTACACCGGTCGGGTGATGCTCTCGGTCCCGATCATGTCGATGGCGCCGGGCGGGCGCCCGGTGATCGACCTGGGCATGGTCGCGACCGCGATGGCGCCCAAGTTCTTCGGCTCGACGATCTACGGCTCCTACGGCCCGTCGCTGGCGGCGGTGAACCCGAGCCTGGCGAAGCTGACCAAGGCCAAGGCGTTCCCAGAGAACGTGATCATCGAGTACCGCGCGCCCAACCCGCAGGGCACGCTCGTGAACATCTCCTACTCGATCAGCGAACTGGCCGGGACGCCCGGCTTCAAGCCCCGCGTCGCCGACTCGCGCTTCGGGTACTTCTACAACTGGCACCAGGACTACGGGCGGACGGCCAACCGCGACGTGACCGAGCGCTACATCTCGCGCTGGCACATCGAGAAGGCCGACCCGAGGCTGAAGATGAGCCCGCCCAAGGAGCCCATCATCTGGTACGTCGAGAACACGGTCCCGATCCAGTACCGCCGCTACGTGCGCGAGGGGATCGAGATGTGGAACAAGGCGTACGAGGGGGTCGGGATCGTGGGGGCCCTCGAGGTCCGCCAGCAGGACGCGAGCACGGGCGCGTTCATGGACATCGACCCCGAGGACGCGCGGTACAACTTCTTCCGCTGGAACGCGACCAACTTCGGCTACGCGATCGGCCCGAGCCGCACGAACCCGCTCACGGGCGAGATCCTGGACGCCGACGTCGTCTGGCACCAGGGCCTGACCCGCTCGATCCGCGGGATGTACGAGAGCGTCACCAACGAGCTGGTCGAGCAGACCATGAGCCCGGAGACGCTCGCGTGGCTCGAGGAGCACCCGAGCTGGGACCCGCGCCTCCGCATGGCGCCCCCCGAGCGTCAGATGCACCACATGGCCCAGCGGATGGTCCGCATGGAGAAGGCCGCGGAGATGGAGCTGGGCGAGCGGGGCCACCCCTGGACGCCCAACGCGACGGATCTGACCAACTCGGCGTGCAAGATCGGCAACATGCTCGGCGTGGACTTCGCGCTGGCCGGCTTCGCGTTCGAGACCGGGCTGCTCGATCCCGGGGGCGACGACGTGGAGATGCTCGACGGGCTGCCCGAGGAGTACATCGGGCAGATGATCCGCTACATCTCCGCCCACGAGGTCGGGCACTGCCTGGGCCTGCAGCACAACATGACGGCCTCGACGATCCGCTCGCTCGAGGAGATCAACAGCCCCGGCTTCGAGGGCCCGACGACGGGCTCGGTCATGGAGTACGCGGCGGTCAACCTCAACCACAACCTGGGCGAGGTCCAGGGCCCGTACGCGACGCAGATGGTCGGCCCGTACGACGAGTGGGTGATCGCCTACGGCTACGGGCCCGAGGACAAGCTCGACGAGCTGCGTTCGCAGGTCTCCGACCCCGACCACATCTGGGTGCCGCAGGTCGCGATGAGCGTGGGCTCCGACCCCCGCAACATGACCTGGGACATGGGCGCCGACAACCTGCAGTTCGCCGAGTCGCGGCTCTCGATGGTCGAGGAGCTGCGGGGCAAGCTGGTGTCGGACATCGTGGACGACGGCGAGCCCTGGGCCGAGGCCAGGCGCCGCTTCAACACGCTGCTCAACACCCAAGCGCAGTCCATCGTGATCGCGTCCAACTGGGTCGGCGGGGCCTACTTCAACACGGACTGGAAGGGCGACCCGGGCGACCGGGCCCCGATCGAGGACGTGCCCGCCGAGCGTCAGCGTCAGGCCCTGCGTCTGATCATCGACAACTCGTTCGAGGACGACGCGTTCGGGCTGACGCCCGAGCTGGTCCGGCACCTGGGCAAGGAGTACTACTGGGACCCGGCCGGGATGAACGAGCTGATGGCCGACCCGAGCGTCACGGTCCACGACCTTGTCGGCTCGGTGCAGGCGTTCGCCCTGACGATGGTCATGAACCCGACCACGCTCCGCCGCATGTACGACAACGAGTACAGGACGGCGGGCGCCGACGACGCGTTCACGCTCACCGAGCTTGTGACGACCGTCTCGGACGCGGCCTGGCGTGAGTGCAAGGGCGCGAAGAAGGGGTCGTACGACGCGGGCGCGCCGATGATCTCGAGCTTCCGCCGCAACCTGCAGCGTGAGCACGCCGACCGCCTGATCGACCTGGCGCTGCTGGACACGTCCAGCCCGTCGCTGCGGACGATCTCGACCCTGGCCAAGGGCGAGCTGCGGCGCATCGACTCGATGTGCGAGCGGGCGCTGGCCGCCACGCCCGACGCGTACACGTCGGCCCACCTCGAGGACGTCCGGGCCAGCATCGGCCAGGCGTTGGAGGCGGCGTACGTGATCGAGCGCTGAGTCAGCCGACCTTGAGTTGAAACGAGGGCCCGTCGGCGCACGCGTCGGCGGGCCTTTCTCGTGCGCGGGCCGGGGTTCTGGCCTAGCCGTCGCCGGTGTCGGGCGCTTTGCCGTTCTCCTCGCCCGCGTTACGGATCGCGAAGTCGAGCCAGGAGTACCAGAGGGTGACGAATGAGATCAGGAACATGAGGGTGGCGATGAAGTACTCGCCGAGCCCGCAGGCGGCGCCGATGGCGGCCATGACCCAGATCGCCGCGGCCGTCGTCAGCCCCTTGACCGACTTCTTGGACTGCAGGATCGCGCCCGCGCCCAGGAAGCCCACGCCCGAGATGATGTACGCCAGCACGCGGGTCGGGTCGATGCGGACGGTCTCGCCCACCTGGTTCTGAGCCAGCAGCGCCTCGCCCATCGCGGCGAAGCCGGCGGCGCCGATGGCGATCAGGATCATGGTCCGCGAGTCGGCGGGCTTGTCCGAGCGGGAGCGCTCCCAGCCCAGCAGCAGGCCGAAGAGGGCCGCGACGAGCATCCGGACGACCAGCTCGCCGGCCAGGGGCGTGGTGAACTGATCGACCAGCCGCTCGATCACGCCGGGGGGTGTCTCGGGGACCGGGATGGCGGCGAGCAGATGCATGGGAGGGAGGACTCTAGGGTGATTGTGAAGACTTTGTAAAGATGCCGGGTTGTGTTCGGGTTTCGTGGATCCCGGTCCCGTCCGAGAGTCGGGCGTCGCGCGGGCGCCGGGGAGACTGCCCGGGCTCGTGCGCCAAGGATGGATCCTCGCTCCCCGGTCGGCGTACCGCAGGGGGCGGGCCCGGGGCCGACGAGGCGTCGTCGGCGGGGGACACGGGGTCAGCACCCTCACGCGAGCGGGACACCGCCCGGCGGCCAACGCCGGGCCCTTGGAGAGCGCACCCATGGCAGCGCGTACCGGAGCCAGCGTCGGCGTCGCCGTCACCATCACGATCCTCGGCGTGCTCAGCCTCGCGCTGTTCGTGCTGGCGATGGTGTTCTACGGCAACATGTCCAAGGCGCAGAACGAGCTGCGCCAGACCCAGGACTCGGTCAACGCGTTCGTCAAGCAGGGCGAGCGGACCGAGGAGCGCGTCCGCCGCGCCCTGGACCGCGCCAGCGCCGAACGCCAGAGCGTCGTCGACTACCTGCTCACCTCGATGCGGGAGACGATGACACTCGCCGGCGGGCCGGACTCGGCGGACATGACCGCGGCCGAGCTGAACGAGCGGTTCTCGGCGCTGGGAGCCGAGGGCGGCTCGATGCTGGGCCTCATCGACGACCTGAACGGGCGGATCGCCGACCTCGAGTCCCGCCTGGCCCAGAGCGAGGCGGACCGGGACGGGGCTTTGGAGTCGGCCGCGGCCGAAGCGGCCCGCGTCGCGGAGATCGAGGCGAGCTTCGTCGCCCAGGGCAACGACCTGGGAGACGAGGTCGGGCAGATCCGCACGGACTTCACGACGCTGCAGGCCGGGTACCAGGACGTCGAGCAGCAGATGCGCGACAACCTGGGGCGCATCGCCTCCGAGGCCCAGGGCACCATCTCCCAGCAGCGGACGCAGATCAACGAGCTGCGGACGCAGCTCGCGGTCGCCAACGAGACGATCCGCCGCCTGCGTGGCGAGGGCGGGCGTGACGTCGTCCAGCCCCTGGCCGAGGAGGCCCTGGTGGACGCGACGGTCCAGAGCGTGGACCCGGTCGCCCGCGAGGTGACCGTCTCGATCGGGCGGGCGCACAAGGCGATCCTGGGCATGACGATGGCGGTCTACGACAACGCGACCGACATCCGGCCCGACCCGTCCACGGGCGAGTACTCCCGGGGCAAGGCGACGGTGGAGATCATCCGCATCTTCGAGGGCTACTCGGTCGCCCGGGTGATCAACGAGTCGCGCGGCAACCCGGTCGTGCGGGGCGACGTGGTCGCCAACGCCGTCTACTCGCCCGACAAGGTGTACAAGATGGTCGTGTTCGGCAACTTCGACATCGACCGCGACGGCGTCGCGACCCCGCTGGAGCGTGAGGACCTCAAGGCCCTCATCGAGCGCTGGGGCGGCGTCGTGCAGGACGAGGTCACGGGCGACATCGACTACATCGTCCTCGGCGAGAAGCCGGTCGTCGGGCCCGAGCCCCACGCGGGCGCGGACGTCGAGATCGTCGAGGAGCACCTGCGCCGCCAGCGGGCGGTCGACGAGTACGAGGCGCTGCAGGCGACGGCCCAGTCCACGAGCACGCCGATCCTCAACGAGAACCGCCTGCGGACGCTGATCGGCGACTTCCCGCGGTAAGGGCGGGGGACCGATGGGCAGCCCGATCCCGGAGCCGACGCTCCTGCAGCGCGCGGTCATCCACCCGGCGACGTACTACGCGTTCCGGTCGGCGATCGTCGCGCCCCAGGTCGCGGGCGTGCCCGGCTCGCTGCGGGCGGCCAAGGCGTTCGGCGCCGCCTACGGCAGGGCACGGGCCAACCGCAGGCGCATCGACCGCGCCATGGGCCACATCGGGCAGGCCTTCCCGGAGATGGACGACCCTGCGCGCGAGCGGATGGCCAAGCGGTCCTACGAGCACCTGTTCGAGCTGGCCGTCGAGATGACCGCCTGCCAGCGGCTGCTGACCGAGGACGGCTGGCCCAACCACATCCGCCTGGGCGAGGGGATCAAGAGCGTCTTCGACGAGCTCTTCTCCGGGCGCCCGCTCATCCTGATCACCGGGCACTGCGGCAACTGGGAGGTGCTCGGCTTCACGCTGGGCATGCTCGGGTTCAGGGTCCACGGCGTCTACCGCCCGCTGGACGTCCGGCCCATCGACCGGTGGGTGCGCGAGTCGAGGTCCAGGCGGGGGCTGGAGCTGGTGGACAAGTTCGGCGCCGTCCAGCGGATGCCGGAGCTGATCAAGTCCGGGGCGGTCGCGTTCGTCGCGGACCAGAACGCGGGCGACCGCGGGATGTTCGTGCCCTACTTCGGGCGGCTGACCTCGACGTACAAGTCGATCGGGCTCTTGGCGCTCAAGACCAGGGCGGCGGTGGTCGTGGGCTCGGCCAGGCGCCTGGAGGCGGGGGCGCCGGGGGACCCGATCCGCAAGACCCGGGGCCTGGACTACGTCATGGACGCCGAGGAGGTCATCGAGCCGGAGGAGTACGAGGCCCAGCCGGACCCGCTGTACTACCTGACGGCCAAGTACCGGCTGGCGCTGGAGCGGATCGTCCGCAGGGCGCCGGAACAGTACCTGTGGATGCACCGAATGTGGAAGAGCCGCCCGCGGCACGAGAAGAGCGACCAGCCCTTCCCGAAGGCCATGAGGGAGAAGCTGGCGGCCCTGCCCTGGCTCACGGACGAGGACGTGGAGAGGCTGGTGGATCGGTCCGACCGGGACCGGGCTTTTCTGCGAGAGCACAACCTGACTCGCCTGCCGTAGGGGGCGCCGCGAGCATCCACGTTGCCGGCGCGCGCGGCCCATGGGATACTCGCGATGAGCACAAACACCGGGGAGACGACGACCATGACCGAGCAGGGCGGCAGGCTGGAGGACGTCCGCGTCCTGATCGTGGACGACGACCGGGACGTGCTCGAATCGATCGACGCGGCGTTCCAGGCCGAGGGCGCGCTGACGATGGTCGCGATGGACGGCGACGAGGCCGTCAAGATCTGCCACGAGGACCCGCCCGAGCTGGTCGTGCTCGACGTCATGCTCCCCAAGCGTTCGGGCTTCCTGGCGCTCGAGAAGATCAAGGGCCGCGAGGACTCGCCGATCGTGATCATGGTGACGGCCAACGAGGGGCGGCGGCACCAGGCCTACGCCGAGAGCCTGGGCGTGGACGACTACCTGCTCAAGCCGGTCCCGCTGAGCCGCCTGCTGGACGTCGCGATCGAGCTGCTCGAGAAGCAGGGCGAGGAGGCCTGAGGGGGCTGATCGCCCCGGGCCCCGACCGCTGCGCACGCGCGGGCCGGGGCGGCAACAATGCCCCCTCGTGGCCAGACGCAAGAAGCGACAGCTCGTGTTCCTCAAGCCCAACGACCCCGATGACATCTCGGCGGGGTACGCGCCCCTGGGCTCGCTGGCCGACTTCGAGGCGGCGCTGGCGCCCTTCAACACCGCGCCCGACGGCTCGGACGGGCGGTCGATGGGGACCAGGTTCCTGTACGGCCCCGGGATCGTCGTCGAGGTCCCGACGGGTCAGGACGTCGTGAACCAGGCGCTGGTGACGGTGCTGGACGACGACTTCGCCCTGCCCGTGCTGATGCGGATCTGCCGCGAGAACGCCTGGAAGATGCAGGACACCGAATCGGGACAGATGTTCGGGTAGGGCCTGTTTTCGGCCGATAGGATCGGTCATGCCCACGTACGTCTACGAGTACCTGGACGAGAGCGGCGAGGGGACGGGCGAGTGCTTCGAGCTCGTCGAGCCCATCTCCGCCGACGCGCTGACCGAGCACGAGGGGCGGCCCGTGCACCGCGTGCCCCAGGCGCCCAACATCGCCGGCAAGTGGTCGGACATGAAGTCCAAGAGCGCGATGAGCAACGAGAACCTGGAGCGCCTCGGCTTCACGAAGTACCAGAAGAACTCGGACGGCGGGATGTCCCGCGTCGCGGGCAAGGAAGGCCCCAAGGACATCTCGCTCAACGACTGACCTGGCTCAGTCGTCGGCGCCTCGGTCCGCCCACTCGCGCGGGCGGATGCTCGGGCAGAGCGTGAGCAGCACGACGAGCAGGACGGCGGACTGCACGCTCAGGTGGGCCGCGTCGAACATCGCCGCCATCGCCAGGCCGATCAGCGCGAACGCCGGGCCGACGTCGTACGAGCCGAGTTCGACCGCGCGCCACGCGCCCAGCCCGCCCCGCGTGAACGCGCCGACGGTCGCAAAGGCCAGCGCTCCTAGCGCCAGCGCGAGGCCGACCAGGCCGGTCGTGGCGGCGATGTGCAGGTACGCGTTGTGCGCGTGGTCGTGGACGGGGCGCTGGCCCGGGTCGCCGTCGAGGTCCTCGATCTCGTCGATCACCCACGCGCGGTACCCGCCCAGGCCGACGCCCGAGACCGGGTGCTCGCGGACGGCAGCGATCGCCCAGCCGGCCATGAGCAGGCGGGCGCCGGTGTCCGAGTCGTAGTCGCCCCCCTCGACCGCCCGGCTCAGGTCGGCCCGGGCCCGCTGCACGCGTGTCGAGACCAGGTCGCCCGCGAGCAGCCAGCCCAGGGCCGCCACGACGAGGGCGACGACGAGCGGGACCGCCAGCGACCGGAGCCCGGCCCGGCCGCGTCCGAGCGCTCTCACCGCGGCGACGATGAGCACGAGCAGCACGAGCCCGGCGGCGGCGATCCAGGCGCCCCGCGAGCCTGTCGCCAGCACGCCGAACGCGGCCAGAGCCGCGCCCGCCAGCGCGACGAGCCGCACCCGTCCGCGTCCCATGACGGCCGCCGGCAGGTGCAGGCCCAGCACCGCCGTCAGCAGTGTCCCGCCCACGACCGGGTCCCACCAGACCGAGTTCCGCCCCTCCCACCGGTCCCAGGGCGACCAGCCGAGGCCGAGACGGGCGTCGATCGCGTGGGCGACCTGCAGCAGGTTCCCGACGGCGAAGCCGACCGCCAGCGCCGCGATCAGCCACCGCCGATGCTCGAGGATCGGCCAGAGCATCATGCCGACGGACAGCGCGCGCACCATCGCCAGCTCGTCGAGCCCGTGCGGCACATCCGGCGACCAGAGCAGCGACGCGCCCGCCCAGGCGAGGTACCCGAGGCAGCAGACGCTCGCCGGCTGCTGGAAGAGCGAGACGAGCGAGCGCCACGTGTTACCGAGCCGGATGAGGGAGTACACGGCGAGCGGCGCGAAGCCGATCTCGGCCGCGGTGTTGGTCGTGGTCAGGACCAGCAGCGCCACGACGGCGAAGAGCGTGTGCAGGCGGACGCCGATCTCGTCCCGCTCGTGCTGTCGGGCGAAGGCGGCGGCGACCCGGCCCCGATCGATCCAGGGCGCCCGGAACAGCCGATAGAGGGCCGAGAGCCGGCCCCGCCGCGAATCGGCTGGTGTTTCGGGCCCTGGTTGGTATCGTGGCTCTGGCATCGGGGGCGGGCATGATCCGGCCCCCCGCCCCGCCGGGCAACCGGGCCCCGCCCGGGGCCGCAACGGGCGTGTCACAGCCCGCCCGGGGTGAACCCGGCGCCCCCGAACCCCGAACAATGTGGGGGGTAGACGGGGTTGGTCTCGGGGGCGGGACGAGTCTTTGGGAGGCAAGCGATGACGGACATCCAGCGAGTGCTCCGGGCCGCGGCCGGTCGGCTGTTCCTCGCCGACCTCCTCAAGACGCTGACCGTCACGCTGACGCTGGCGTTGTTCGTGCTGGTCCTGCTGCGCATCGCCCAGAAGCTGGCGCCGATCGAGTTCTCGTGGCTCTGGGTGGCGGTCGGGGCGGGCGCGGGCGCGTTCGTGCTGGCGCTGGTCTGGAGCGCGTCGCGCCGGGCGCGTGGCATTGATGTCGCGCGCGAGGTCGACGAGCGGGCGGGCCTGCGCGAGTCGATCTCGACGGCGTTGTGCGTCGAGAAGGACGAGGGCGCCTGGTCGCGCGCGATCGTCGAGCAGGCGGGCGAGAAAGCGCGGGGCGTCAACGTCCGCGAAGCGATCCCGGTGACGACGCCCAGGCTGTGGCCGGCGGTGCTCGCGGGGGCGATCGCGCTGGCGTGCGTCTGGTGGCTGCCCAGCTACGACCTGGCGGGGTTGTTCGAGCGCAAGCAGGCCGAGGAGGCCCAGCAGCGCGAGATCCGCGAGGTGCTGGGCGAGGTCAAGTCGGGCCAGAAGCGGCTCGAGGAGATCCTGTCGCAGACGGACGTGAAGGTGGACGAGGACGAGCCGGACGCCGAGGCGGGCGACGCGGACGCGGTGGACGCGACGCGGGCCGACGAGCTCAAGCGCCAGGCGATCAAGAAGCTGACGAACCTGTCAGACCGGATCAAGAAGGCGCAGGACTCGGACGAGGCGAGGAAGATGGAGGCGCTGCGGCAGGCGCTGACCAAGCTGCGCGAGCCGACCGAGTCGCCCGCGACCGAGTTCTCGCGGCAGCTTGCCCGCGGCAACTTCTCGGATGCGAAGGAGGAGCTGGAGAAGCTCGCCGAGCAGCTGAGCGCCGACGAGCTGAGCGAGCCGGAGAAGAAGGCGATCAAGCAGCAGCTCCAGAAACTGGGCGAGCAGATGCAGCAGCTGGCCGAGGCCCGCGAGGCGCTCGAGCAGCAGCTCCAGCAGGCGGGGATGAGCGAGCAACAGGCCGAGCAGGCCGCCCGCGATCCGTCGCAGCTCGAGCAGATGCTCCAGGACATGCCCGGCATCCCGTCGGACCTGGCCCAGCAGCTCCGCCAGAGCGCCGAGGCCCAGCAGAGCGCGAGCGAGTCGCTGCAGTCGATGTCCCAGGCGATGCAGCAGATGGCCGAGAACATGTCCCAGGAGGGCATGAGCCAGCAGGCGCAGGACGCGATGCAGTCGATGAGCGACCAGCTCTCGCAGATGGAGATGAGCCAGGCCGAGTCCGAGTCCTTCGAGTCGGCGATGCGCGAGATCGAGGACCAGCTCTCGCAGATGGGCGAGAACCAGTGCCCCGACGGCTCGTGCTCGGGCGATTGCGCCAGCGGGGACTGCGACGGCCAGGGCAAGTGGGGCGAGGGCGACTCGAGCATGGCCCAGAAGCAGGGCTCGGGCGGGCCGGGGCAGGGCGAGGGCAAGCCGAGCCCCGACGCTCAGGCGGTCGACTACATGCTCGAGAAGCAGAAGGAGAAGGTCTTCAACCAGGGCGGGCCGACGATCGGCTCGACGCTGGTGTTTGGCGACCAGATCCGGGGCGAGTCGGTGGCGCAGTTCGAGGCGGCGACGACCGCCGCCCGCGCCGAGGCCGCCGAGGCCATTGAGACCAGGCGCATCCCCCGCGAGTACGAGAAGGCGATCCAGCACTACTTCGGGCGCCTCGAGGCCCGGGCCAAGGCCAAGCGCGCCGGCGGGGAATCGTCCGATTCGTCCGGCGACGACTGATCCCGCCCGCCCGTACGCTCAACGCATGAACAGACTCACGACGCTGCTCGGGGTGGCCGCGCTGGCGGCGCCGGTCCTCGCGTTGCTTGCCTCGTGCGCCGACGACGACGGAGACGACGGCCCGCGGGGCGAGGTCGTGCTGTACTCCTCGGTCGACGACGCGCTGCTGCGCGAAGTCGTAGACCTGTACGAACGGGAGACGGGCGTCCGCGTGCTGCTCGTGGGCGACACCGAGGCGACCAAGACGACGGGCCTTGTCCAACGGCTGATCGCCGAGAAGGGCTCGCCCGGGGCCGATGTCTGGTGGTCGTCCGAGCCCTTCGGCACGATCCTGCTCTCAGAGGAGGGCGTCCTGGAGCCGTACACGAGCGAGCGGGCCGAGGGGCACTTCAGGGACGCGGGCGAGGGCGGCTGGCCCGCGGACCTCCGGGGCGCGGGCGGCGACTGGTACGCCTTCGCCCAGCGGGCCCGCGTGATCGTCTACAGCACGCAGCGCGTGCAGGACCCGCCCCGAACCCTGGCCGCCCTGGGCGAGCCCGAGTGGACGGGCCGCGTGGGCATGGCCCGCCCGCAGTTCGGCACGACGCGCGGGCACGTGGGCGCGCTGCTGCACCTCTGGGGCCAGAAGAACTACCAGTCGTGGCTGCTCGGGCTCGAGTACCGGCGCGTGCGGCTGTACGACGGCAACGCCTCGGTCGTCCGCGCGATCGCCCAGGGCGAGATCGACGTCGGGCTGACCGACACCGACGACGTCTGGGCGGGTCAGCGCAACGGCTGGGCCGTAGATTTGGTCTACGAGGCCGACGACCTCGAAGCGGGCCAGGGGGGCCTGCCCTCCCCGGGCGCGATGGTCGTGCCCAACACGCTCGCCCTGGTCGCGGGCGGGCCGAACCCGGATCAGGGCCGGGCGTTGATCGACTTCCTGCTCAGTCCGCGGGTCGAGTCGATGATCGCGGCCAGCGATTCGGGCAACGTGCCCGTGATCCCAGGCGCGGCGGCGGCGCCAGGGCGCGAGATCGAGAACCCGTGGCGCCCCGACCTCCGGGCGGTCGCGGCGGAGGTGGACCGGGCCGTCCGCCTCTTCGAGCAGCAGATCGACTAGCCGCATCTCTCGGGCCCGCGGCGGCCGCGGGCCCCTGCAACCCTAGAATCACCTCCTATGCCCCAAAGCCCGAGCCGTGAGACCGCCGACCAACTCCGAGGGCTGATCGACGAGCGATGCGCGTCGCTCGTGGCGATCCGCCACGACCTTCACGCCCACCCCGAACTCGGCTACGAGGAGCGCCGGACATCGGGCGTCGTGGTTGACGAGCTGGAGCGGCTGGGGATCGAGTTCAAGGCGGGCATGGCCGGGGGGACGGGTGTGCTCGCCCACCTGCCGGCGACGGTGGACGACCCCGGCCCGTGCGTGGGGTTGCGGGCGGACATGGACGCGCTGCCGATCGTCGAGAACACGGGCAAGCCGTACGCCTCGACCAACCCGGGCGTGATGCACGCGTGCGGGCACGACGGGCACACGACGATGCTGCTGGGGGCGGCGGGTGTGCTTTCGTCGCTCGAGAGCAGGCCGAACCCGGTCACGCTGATCTTCCAGCCCGCCGAGGAGGGGGGCGCCGGCGGGCAGCGGATGTGCGACGAGGGCGCGCTGCGTGGCGCCGACGCGGGGGGCCTGGGCCCGCCCGTGACGCGGGCGTTCGCGCTGCACGGCTACCCGGCGCTGGAGCTGGGCCAGGTCGGCACGCGCCCGGGCCCGCTGCTCGCCTCGACCGACGAGCTGGACGTGGTGATCCGTGGCAGGCAGGCGCACGCGGCGTACCCGCACCAGGGGGCGGACCCGATCGTCGCCGCCTCGCACGTGATCGCAGCGCTGCAGACCGTCGCCAGCCGCAACGTCGCGCCGTACGACTCGGTCGCCGTCACGATCGGCGTGGTCAACGCGGGCAGTGCGCGCAACGTGATCCCCTCGGAGCTGACGCTCTCGGGGACGGTCCGCACGATCCGGGAGGAGACGAGGGCGCTGGTCCGCGCGCGGGTGCCCGAGATCATCGAGAGGGCGGCGCAGGCCCTGGGCTGCCACGCCGAGGTGACGCTCCGGGAGGGCTACCCCGTGACGCGGAACGACCCGGAGCAGACGGGCGCGATGCTCGCCGCCGCCCGGGGGGTGTTCGGCGAGGACCGGGCCATCGTCCTCGACCACCCGTCGATGGGCGGGGAGGATTTTTCGTTCTATGGCCTGCACGTGCCGGCGTGCTTCGCGTTCCTGGGCGTGCGGCCCGCGGGCCAGGCGACGGCGCCGCAGCTGCACCAGCCCGAGTTCGACTTCAACGACGACGCGATCCCGGGCGGGGTGGAGCTCCTGTGCCGCCTGGCGCTGTCCTGAGGCCCGGGGCGGGGATCGCCGATTCTCGGGCGTTTTTTGGGCGAACGCCCGGGCGGGCTGGCGCGTAGGTGAGGTCTGTCCCGGCTGCGGCGCGGCGCAAAGCCCGCGCTGGGGTGGGCGGGGCATCGACCCTAAAGTGGCCCCGGCCCCTGGGCCGACGGGAGGCGAACCATGAAGCGGACAACAGCCGTCGCAGTGTGTGTGTTGCTTGCGGGGACCGCGGTCCTCTCCGGCTGCCGCGTCGAGCGGACCCGGGGCCAGCGGTCCAGGGCCCGCGAGATCCAGGGTGTGCTCAACTCCGAGGCGGCCCGCCTGGCCGGCCAGGGCATGATCGCCCAGGAGGACTTCGAGCGCATCGTGGGCCACTACCAGGACCTGACGCTGGCCGTCATCCGGTCGGCCGAGGCCAGGCCCATCCGCGTCCAGGACGCGGAGGACGAGCTCAACCGCCTGGCGGCGGAGGTCAAGGACCTCGAGGCCTACCAGCAGCGCTCGGACCGGGCGCAGCGCGATTTCGAGCACGCCATGGACCGGGGCGAGATGGCGCCCTGGAAGCAGTGGCGTGGTCGCCGCCTGGTCCGCGAGCGCCGCAAGGCGTTGATCGAGCAGGAGAAGGAAGAGCAGATGTCCGTCGAGGACGGCGACTCCTGACCTGGCCGAAGGCCCTGTCGATTCTCTGAGCACAAAGCCCACGCGGGGCGGGAGATAGAATCCCGCCGTGCCCGACGACCCGGACGCCCCATTCGTTGACGACGAGGGCTTCGAGCCCGCCGACGCGCCCCCGCCCTGGGGGACCGAGGCGCGGGACGAGCGTCTCGCGCGGCTGCTGCGCACCGCACGCGACCTGCCCCCCGTCCCCGGCGTGTACCTGATGAAGGACCACAAGGGCGTGGTCCTGTACGTGGGCAAGGCCTCGCGCTTGTGCGACCGCGTGTCCAGCTACTTCATCCCCTCGACCGACCTGGGGCCCAACAAGTCGCGGATGCTCGACGAGATCCACTCGTTCGACACCCTCCGGTGCGACGGGGACTGGGAGGCGGTGCTCGTCGAGAACCGCCTGATCAAGGACATCAAGCCGCGGTTCAACACGCTCGCGACCGACGACAAGAGCTTCCCCTACCTGGTCATCACCTCGGGCGAGGACTACCCGCGCGTGTTCGTCACGCGGAACCCGTCGGGCGTGCGCGCCGACGGCTCGGTGGACCTCATGGTCAAGAACGGGCGGATCTACGGGCCGTTCGTCTCCAGCGCCGCGCTGCGCGAGGCGGTGCAGGTCCTGCAGGGTGTGTTCCGGTTCCGCACGTGCTCGCTGGACATCGAGGCGGGCGATCCGAAGAACCGGCGCTTCCGCCCCTGCCTGCTGGCCGCCATCGATCGGTGCACGGCGCCCTGCAACGAGTCGATCTCCCCCGATGCGTATAGAGCCGACATCGAGCGGCTGGCGCGGTTCATCGGCTCGAAGCGATCAACGATGCTCCGCGAGATGCGGCGGGAGATGGAAGACGCCTCGGCGGCGATGGAGTTCGAGAAGGCGGCGACGCTGCGCGACCAGATCCGCGCGATCGAGAAGCTCGACGAGCGGGCCAGCCGCGGCGACAACTGGCAGCCAGAGCAGGAGATCGGGTATATCGAGCCGGCCAAGGCCCTGCGGGCGCTGCAGCGCGTGCTGGGCCTGGAGCGGCAGATCCGGTGCGTCGAGGGGATCGACATCGCCCACCTGCAGGGGGGCGAGACGGTCGGCTCCAAGGTCTGCTTCATGGACGGGCGCCCGTTCCGCAACGAGTACCGGCGGTACCGGATCAAGACCGTCGCCAACGACGACTACGCCGCCATCCGCGAGGTCGTCAGCCGCCGCTACCGCGAGGCCGGCGCCGGCGAGGCGCTCTACCCCGACGTCATCCTGATCGACGGCGGGCTGGGCCAGCTGCACGCGGCCCTCGAGGCCTTCGAGACGCTCGACGCCCAGCCGCCCATGGTCATCAGTCTGGCCAAGAAGGAAGAGCTGATCTACGTCCAGCAGCGGGCCGAGCCGGTGCGGCTGGGGCGGAACAACCCGGGCCTGCGGCTGTGCCAGCAGGTCCGCGACGAGGCGCACCGCTTCGCGCAGCACTACCACCACGTGCTTCGACGGAAGAAGACGATCGGGGAGTGAACGCCCCGCTCAGGGGCAGCCCGCGCCGAACGCGTTCAGGAACGACACGACGTCGGAGAAGTCGAAGACGCCGAAGGGCGTTGCCGGGTCGCCCTCGGGCTCGCCGTCGGCGAACGCGGTGAGGAACGCGGCGATATCCGAGAAATCCAGCGTGCCCGCGGGGCCGGCCAGGTCGGCGGCGCACGTCACGTCGCGGATCCTGATCCGCGTCACCTCGCCCCACATGCCGGCGAGGTAGGGCGTGAGGGTGATCTGGCCGAGTTGCAGGTCCGGCGCCTGAACGTCCATCGGCGCCAGTGCGTCGCCGTCGATGATGGACGAGTCGAGCCGGACGTACGCGTGGACGGGGATGCCCTGAGCCGAGCCGCCGTGGATGACGATCTGGTCGAACAGCGGCCCGCCGAACTCGGACACATCGCCGAGGACGTGGATGGTCGGCGTCTCGGTGGGCAGGAACACCGGCCCGGCCTGCCCGTCGGCCGAGACGCCCTCGCCCACGAACTGGGCCCGCAGCGGCGTGTCGAACAGCGTGTCGCCCGCGACGGACATGTCGATGCGGGCGGCGACGACGAGGGGGTCGCCGAGGCGCGCCTGCTCGAGCCCGGTCTCGCCCGGGTCTCCCTCCAGCTCGCTCGTGACGGTCCCGATCATGCGCACCTCGATGACGGGGCCGTCGCCGGCGAGGGCGGGCGCCGCGAGGGCGGCGAGGAAGGTGGTCGCGAGCGTGACGGCTGGGCGGCGGGTGCTGCGGCGCATGAGGGGTCTCCGGCTGGGGTTCATCTTCAGAGTACGGGCGGCGTTTCTCGCCCCGATCCATCTGTTCCGAGGGTCCGTAGACTCGCCCCCATGGCTGCGGGAGGCTCCAGGCAGGCGTTGCAGGACCGGGCGGGCGCCGCGTTCGCGGCGGGCGCGTTCGCCAAGGCCGCCGAGCTGTACCGGCAGCTGCTGAAGTTCGAGCCCAGGAACGCGGGCGTGCACCTGAACCTGGGCAAGTCCCTGCTGGGCGCCGGGGACGCCGCGGGCGCGAAAAAGCACTTCCGCGAGGCGCTCAAAACGCGGCCCGACGACCCGTCCGCCCTCGCCCAGCTGGCGACGTGCTACCGCGAGGAGGGCAAGCTCGAGGAGGCGATCAAGAGCGTTGATCGTGCGTTGCGGGCCAGCCCGGATCACACGGCGGCGCTCTGGTCCAAGGCGGATCTGCTCAGGCTTCGGGGCGAGTACGCCGAGGCGACCGAGTTGCTCCGGCCCCACGCCGAGAAGCCGGGCGCCGACCCGACGCTGGTGACGATCTTTGCCATGCTCGCCCGGCGGACCGACGGCGTGGAACGCTCGATCGAGCTGCTGCGGGGCGTGACGCGGCGCCCGGGGCTGGCGCCGACGGTGCGCGCCCAGGCGCTGTTCCAGCTCGGCGAGATGCTCGACCGGGCGGGCGGGTACGACGAGGCCTGGGCGGCGTTCGCGGAGGCGAACGAGATCCGGCGCCGCCCGTGGGACGCCGAACGGTTCGCACGGGGCGTGGACGAGCTGATCGACGCCTGGTCGCGCGGGGCGGTCGAGTCCCTGCCGGTCTCGACGCTCGACACCGAGGTCCCGGTCTTCGTGGTCGGCATGCTCCGCTCGGGCACGACGCTGACCGAGCAGATCGTCTCAAGCCACCCGGCCGTCGTCGCGGGGGGCGAGCTGCTGCACATGCGCGAGGCGGTCGAGGCGGTGCTGGGCCCGGGGTTGACGCTGGGCCCGGCCCTGGCCGAGGGGCGGGTGACCGAGTCCTCGCTGACGCGCGCGGGCCGCGCGTATCTGCGGAAGCTCCAGAAGCTCGGGCCCAAGGCGGCCAGGGTCACGGACAAGATGCCCTACAACTTCCAGTTCCTCGGCGTGATCGCGAGAATGCTGCCCAGGGCCCGCGTGATCCACTGCCGACGCAGCCCGCTGGACACGTGCCTGTCGTGCTACTTCCACGACTTCACCGGCTCGCACGAGTACTCGAGCGACCTGACGCGGCTGGGCGTGTACGCCCGCCAGTATCGGCGGCTGATGGAGCACTGGGGGCGGGTGCTCGACATCCCGATCTTCACGCTGGACTACGAGCAGCTCATCGCCGACCAGGAGCGGGTCTCGCGCGAGCTGATCGAGTTCCTGGGCCTGGGGTGGGACGAGGCGTGCCTGCGGTTCCACGAGTCCGGGCGGGCGGCGGTGACGTGGAGCTCCGAGCAGGTCCGCGAGCCGATGTTCACCAGTTCGGCCGGGCGGCACTCGAACTACGAGAAGCACATCGGCCCGCTCCGCGAGGCGCTGGGCGACCTGGCCGGGTGAGCCCCGGGTCTACCTGCCCGCGACGCCGCTGGCCATGGGGCGGAAGCGGACGACGTAGTAGGGGGGCGTGGACTCGTTGACGCCGTCGTTCAGGGGCGCCGACCTGTGCAGCGCGTTGCACGCGACGTAGACCCACCCGTCGCGGCCGAAGCTCATGGCGTCGGGCCAGCTCAGCTCGGCGCCGGCGAAGAGCAGCTCGTAGCTCCCGTCGGGCCTGGTCACGCCGATGCCCGACCCGTTGAGGTCGGAGATGTAGACGTTGCCGTCTGAGTCCATCGTGATCCCGTCGGAGACGGCCTTTCGGCCGTAGGGCTCGACGCGGGCGTAGAGGGAGGCGTCCGAGAGCGACTCGTCGAGCAGGTCGAGGGTGCGGACGCGGTACAGGGACTCGCCGTTCATCGCGCCGAAGTAGAGCCACTCGGAACGAGTATCGAGGGCGATGGGGTTGAGCCCGATCATGGCGCCGAGCGTGCGGCCGTCGATCCGGGTGTTGGCGCCCGCCTCGGCCTCGACGCAGGGGCGGCCCTCCAGGACGCGTCGTGCCCGGCCGGTGTCCAGGTCCACGACGATCAGGGCCGCGGGCGAGCCGCCGCCGCCCATGTCCACAACGTACGCGGCGCCGTGGCGCCGATCGATCGCCAGGTCGTTGAGCATCGTCTCGCGCGAGACGGGGGGCAGGACGGGGATGACCCGCTCCAGCTCGTTCGCGTCCGTGTCCCAGCCGACGATCCTGGGCGTCACGCCGGAGCGGCGCCCGTTGTCGAGCATCCAGAGCACGCCCCGCGAGTCGCAGGTGATGCCGAGCACCGCGTCCAGGCCCACGCCGGCCTCGTCGAGGTCGCCCTGCCAGTCGCCCGGCGGGTAGGGCTCGACGCGGGCGGCATGGGGGTCGTCGCCCACGACCACGCGCCCGACGCGGAAGTCATTGCGCAGGAACTGGTGCATGGAGACGAAGACGTCGCCCGACGGCGAGCAGGCGATGTTGCCGATGCCCTCGTCGACCGCGGCGTAGACCTCGTAGGTGGTGGGGGCGCCGTCGTCCCAGGGGCGGTGGCTCGGGGAGGTGCACGCGGTCAGGCCGGCGGCGAGGGCGGCCGCCGCGGCGATGGCGGCGGGGCGATGCAGTTCGGGATTCATCGGCGCGCTCCTCACAGCAGTCGGAGCCATTTGAACGCAACGACCTCGGCCACCGCAAGGATGAACAGCGCGAGTGTCACAATCGCGAAGCCCCAAGGGCTGCCCGACAGGGGGACGCCGCCCACGTTGATGCCCAGCAGGCCCGTGATCAGGCCCAGTGGCAGGGCGACGGTCGCGACGATCGTGAGCATGTACAGCGTCCGGTTGATCCGGGCCTCCCGCCTGGCCCGCATTTCTTCTTGAGTCACCGAGGCACGGTCGCGGAGTTCCTCGAGGTCCTCGGCGATCCGGGCGACCTGCTCGCCGACGCCCCGCAGCTCCGCACGCTCGCGGGCCGTGATCAGGTCAGACGCCTCGAGGGCGATGCCCACGATCGCGTCGCGCTGCGGGACCAGGTGGCGCCGATACGAGATCGCCTGGCGGCGGATGGTCGCGAGGATCTTGCGGTGCTCGGCGTTGTCGGCGTCCGAGTCAATCATCTCGTCCTCGACGCCGTCGAGCATCTCCTCGAGGTTGTCCACGCTGGGCGCCATGCGTGCCGCAAGGCCCGCGGCGACCGCGGTCAGGAACCCGCCCACGCTCGCCGGCGCCTTGCCCTCCTGGGCGCGCTTGCGGAGCTCCACGATCGTCTGGAACCGGTGGCTCCGGAGCGTGATGACGCGGGTCGGCTCGAGCCAGAGGCGGATGGCGATCATGTCGTCGGGCTCGGCGCCCGGGTTCATGTTCACGCCCCGCAGGATCACGAGCATCCCGTCGCCCACCGCCTGGAACCGCGGGCGCGTGCCGTCGGTCAGCAGCGCGTCAGCGACGATCGGGTCCAGGCCCGCGTGCTCGCGGATCCAGCTCTTGGTGTGGTCCCTGGTCCGGTCCAGGTGGATCCAGAGGGGGCGCCGCTCGTCGCCGCCGCTCAGGTCCTCCCACGTGCGGCGCCGCTCGTACAGGTCCTCGTGCGACCCGGGCAGGCGCGTGGCGAGCACGAGCCCCCCGTCGGGGTCGAACGGTGTGAACTCGGAGGGCGCGTCGGTCATGACTCAGTCGTCCAGGTGCGGCGCCCAGGGCGTGCCGTCGGGGAGCAGTATCGTGCCGAGCAGCTGGTCGTACTCGGGTTCCGGATAATACTCGAAGTCACCGTTCGTATAGACGACGTATCCACCCGAGCTCTGACGTAACTCCGGGCTCTCGTAGAGCAGAACCTGGCCGCGGTCAGTTCCCACGCGCAATCCCGGCACGTACCAATACGCGTTCTCTGCCGAGTTTGCATGCAGCGGATAAAAAGCGGTCTCGCGCAGCCCGCACTCATCCATCAGCAGCTGCTTCCAGCTCTCGGCGGAGCGGGGATAGGCGCCATCGTGCCGAGCCGCGTATGCGCGGAGCGCGTGCGCGATCTCCAGTTGATTCTCGAGGATCCTGCTCGCTCGGTGGGCACGCTCAGCGTCGGCGAAGAGATAGGGTCTGGTCAACCACCCGATCACGACGCACACGACGATGCCCGCGAACAGAACGGACAATCGTTTCATCTGTCGCGCCGGGCGCATCGTTGCCGTCTTCGGTCGGGATTGCCTGCTTTCGGGCATCGGATCCTCAGCTCTCTTCCAGCGCCCGCTGGTACCGGGCCATCACGCTCGAGCGCGACACCAGACCCATCGGGCGCCCGGGCTCGTGGTCGTGCATCAGGCACAGGCTCGCCACGTCGTGCCGGGCGAACTTGTCGAGCACCGTGTCCAGCGTCTCGTCCGGGTGGATCGTCGCCAGGTCGGTCCGCATCAGCTCCGCGACCAGCAGCAGCGGGATCGCCTCCCGGTCGATCAACGCCGTCCGCATGTCCGCGCCCGTGACCATGCCGATGTACTTCCCGTCGTGGTCCACGACGACGAAGTCGGGCACGTTGTGGTGCGCGTGCAGCGTGATCAGCTTGGAGAGCGGGTCCGAGGCGTACACGGGCTCGGGCGGCAGGGGCGTGACCTGCACGCTCAGCACGGGGACGCGTCTGAGCAATGTCAAGTCACGGCCCGTGCCGATCAGGATGCCGGCCCGGCGGAGGCGGCTGGTGTAGATCGAGTCGGGCATGAGCCGCCGGGCGACCATCGTCGAGACGATCGCCGCGAGCATGATCGGGGCCAGGACGTAGGGCTCGCGCGTCAGCTCGAAGAGGAGCAGGATCGCGGTCAGCGGGGCGAACGTCGTCCCCGCGACGACGGCGGCCATGCCGACCAGGGCGTAGCTGGCGGGGCTGGAGGCCTCGGAGATGAGACCGAGCCGCTCGAGCGCGACGCCGAAGACCCCGCCCGTCGTCGCGCCGAGGAACAGGCTGGGCGCGAAGACGCCGCCCGACCCGCCCGAGCCGAGCGTCAGGACGGTGCCCAGGGCCTTGTAGGCCAGCAGAAGGACGAGGATGAGCATGCCCGCGTGCAGCGCCCCGCCGCCCCCGGTGTACGTGTCGGGCTCGATGAGCCAGCGGATGGTCTCGTACCCGTTGCCGAAGAACGCGGGCGTCTGGCCGGCGGTGCCGGTGACGTCGATGAAGGCGATCCCGAGCATGCCCAGCAGCAGGGCGCCGACGACGGGCTTGGCGATCGGGTGGATCCTCAGGCCCGCGAAGAAGTCCTCGATGGCGTGCAGCAGGTGCGTGAAGGCGACGCCGACGATCGCGCACACGAGCCCGAGGACGACGTAGCCGGGCAGCTCGCCGGGCGTGAAGACGTAGCGCGTCCGGTCGAAGAGCTCGGCGGCGAAGATCGCCTCGTTCTGCCCGTGGTAGACCTGGGCGATCGCGGTCGAGAAGACCGCCGCGATCACGATGGGCGTGAACGTCTTGAGCGAGAAATCCCGGAGGAGGATCTCGAGGGCGAAGAAGACGCCGGCGATGGGCGCGTTGAAGATGGCCGCGATGCCGGCCGCCGCCCCGCAGGCGACGAGCGTGCCCATGTGCTCCTTGCTCACGCCCAGGCGGCGCCCGATCGCCGAGCCGGTGGTGGAGCCGATCTGGATGATGGGTCCCTCGGCGCCGGCCGACCCGCCCGAGCCGACGGTGCTGATCGAGGCCAGGACCTTGACGACCCCGATTTTGGTGGGGATGCGCCCCTTCTTGCGGATGAGCGCGTCGAGAACCTGCGGCACGCCGTGCCCCCGGGCCTCGGAGGCGAACAGGTGCACGAGCGTCCCGGTGACAAGCGCGCCGGCCATCGGGATCAGGGGCAGGGTCCAGAGGGGCCAGCGCCCGCGGGTGTCGCCGGCGGCGTGCTCGACCCATTCGAGGGCCTCGGCGAACCCGATCGCGCCCAGCCCGGTGACCGCGCCGACGAGGGCGCCCAAGACCGTCAGGTGCCAGTCCGGGCGCAGGCCGAGCTTGTGGATGGCCCACTCGGAGACTCGCTTCAGGCGGCGGAAGACGGGGTTGCTCATCGCGCGCGGGGACTATACCGCCGCAGATCGGGCCTCCCCGGGCGCCGGGCTCAGGTCTCGAGCCAGCAGACCACGCCGGTCGCCAGGTCGTAGACCGCCGGCACGATCGCCAGCGAGCCCTCGCGGTTGAGCCTCGCGATGACGGGGCTCTCCTTCACCAGGTCGTCCATCGAGCGTCGGACGTTGGCCTTCAGGACCCGCCCGATCAGGTCCCCGTCGCCGTCCGCCCCGCCCTCGCGCTGCTCGCTCGCGACGTGCCGGATGGGGTCGAGGAGGATCTCGAGGACGTCGCTGTGCCGCTCGGGCGAGCACGCCGCGGCGACGGCGCCGCACTGGGTGTGCCCCATCACGACGATCAGCGGGCAGTCGAGGGCGGTGGCGGCGAACTCGAGGCTCGCCGCGGCCGCCACGTCGCACACGTTGCCCGCGACCCGCACGACGAACAGGTCGCCCACGCCCCGGTCGAAGACGCGCTCGACGGGCACGCGGGAATCGGCGCAGGTGAGCACCGCCGCGAACGGGCGCTGGTTCTCCATGCTCATCCGCGTGACGTGGTCGGTGTCGGTGTTGGGGTGCTCGCACTCGCCGCCGGCGAAGCGCATGTTCCCCTCGATCAGCAGGTCGAGGGCCCCGCCCGGGTCGCTGGGGTGCATCTAGGCGGCGGACCCCGCGGCCTCGCGCGGGTCCCCCTCCAAGACCAGCTCGTCCACCCGCGGCGCCTCGGGCAGGGGCTTGCCCTTGTCGCCCGTGAGCGGGGTCCCGTCCAGCCGCTCGATGACGGGCACGGGGTGCTCCGCCTCGTGTGCCTCGAGCTTGCGGGTCAGCTCGGCCTTGAGCTTGTCGTCCAGCTCCGTCCACTTGCCGCGGCCCCGGCACTTGGGGAACCGCGAGCACCCGAGCCAGGGCCCGCGCGCCCCGGAGCGCAGGTTCAGGGGGCTGGAGCAGGTCGGGCAGGGCAGGTCCGTCTCGAGTGGCGGGGGCGAGGGGGCGACGACGTGCCCCTTCTTGTCGATGTTGAGGATCATGCCGAAGTCCGTCGGCTCGTCGTCCTCGCGGGCGGTGGCGATGAAGGGCCCGAAGCGGCCGGTCTTGCGGATCATCGGGCGCCCGGTCTGCGGGCAGCGGACGTCCACGAACTCGGCCTTCTGCGGGCGGCCCTCCCGATCGACGGGGCAGGCGTAGTCGCAGTCCGGGTAGCGGGAGCAGGAGAGGAACCGCCCGTTCTTGCCGAAGCGGTAGACCAGGTCCGAGTTGCACTTGGCGCAGCGGTACTCCTTGGGCGCCGGCTGCGTCTCGGCCTTGGCGTGGCCGAGCTCCTCGTGGGCGCGCTCGAGGCTCTCGCTGAATCGGCCGTAGAACTTCTGGAGCATGTCGATCCAGTCGAGGTGCTCGTCCTCGATCTTGTCGAGCTGCTCCTCCATCTGCCGCGTGTAGCCGATCTCCATGATCCGGGGGAAGGCCTCGACGAGCTTGTCGGTCACGACCTCGCCCAGGTCGGTCGCGTAGAACGCCCGGCGGATCTGCTCGACGTACTTCCGGTCCTGGATCGTCTGGATGATCGAGGCGTATGTGCTCGGGCGCCCGATCCCCTCGCTCTCGAGCGTCTTGATCAGGCTGGCCTCGGAGTACCGCCCGGGCGCGGACGTGAACCTCTGCTCGACGCCGAAGGCGAAGGGCGACAACGCCTGCTTCTCGGCGAGCTTGGGCAGGTTCTGCTCGTCGCCCCCCGAGGGGACGCCCGAGACTCGGTAGAACCCGTCGAAGACCAGCACTCTGCCAGAGGCCTTGAACGTGCACGCGGGCGCGCCGGGCTTGCCGCCCTCGATCAGCACCGTCGTCGCGTCCCACTTGGCCGGCGTCATCTGGCAGGCGACGAAGCGCTGCCAGATGAGCTCGTACAGCCGGAACTGGTCGGGCTTGAGCGCCCGCCTGACCTTGTCGGGCGTGCGCGCCGGGTCGGTCGGGCGGATCGCCTCGTGCGCCTCCTGGGCGGCCTTGTTGGAGCTCTTGAAGAAGTTGGGCTTGTCGGGCAGGTAGTCCTTGCCGTACGTCCTGTCGATGTGCGACCGGGCCGCGTCGACCGACTCGGGCGCCAGGTGCGTCGAGTCGGTACGCATGTACGTGATCAGACCCGTCGGCCCCTCGCCCGGGATGTCCACGCCCTCGTACAGCGCCTGGGCGGCGCGCATCGTCCGCTGGGCGCCGAAGCCCAGGCGGCTGGACGCGGCCTGCTGCATCGTGCTCGTGATGAACGGCGGCGACGGGCGGCTCGTCGTCCGCTTCGTCTCGATCGACTTGACGGCGTAGGGCGTCGCCGGGTCCGCCTCGCCCGTGACCGTCCGCACCCACCGCGCCGGGCCCTTGCCCTTCTCGTCCTCGGCGACGCTGGCCTCGACGCCGGTCAGCCCCGCCGCCTCGGCGATGGTCACGACCTCGGGCGTCAGGTCGCTCGAGTCGGCCGTCGCGAACTTGCCCGTCTTCTTGGATCGCGCCTCGGCGCTGACCGCCTCGGGCGCGAAGCGGTCCACCGGCGCCTCGACGTTCTCGGCCTTGTTCACAAGCTCGAACTTCTTGCCCCCGACCTCGACCAGCTCGGCCCGGATCGCGTTCTTCTTGCCGAGCCACGCGCCCTGCTTCTTGAGCGACGGGCCCTCGCCCTTGCGGGGGCCCTCGGTCTCCTTCTCGTCGAGGAACGCCGCCCACGCCGGCGCCAGCTTCCGCGCCTCGTCCTCGGACAGCGCGAACATCCCCTCGACCTTCCAGTACTCGTCGGGCGTGAAGGCCCGGATCTCGCGCTCGCGCTCGACCACCAGCCGCACGGCGACCGACTGCACGCGCCCCGCGCTCAGCCCCCGCGCCACCTTCTTCCACAGGAGCGGGCTGACCTGGTAGCCCACGATCCGGTCCAGGATGCGGCGGGCCTGCTGCGCGTTGACCCGGTCCTCGTCGATCGGGTGCGGGTGCTGGAACGCCTTGGAGATCTCCCCCTTGGTGATCGCCGGGAAGATCACGCGGTTGGCCTGCTCGGCCTTGATGCCCAGCTCCTCGGCCAGGTGCCACGCGATCGCCTCGCCCTCGCGGTCGAGGTCCGTCGCGAACCAGATCTTCCCGCCCGAGCCCAGGACCTCCTTGGCCGCCCGCTTCAGGTCCTTGATGACGTTCTCTTTGCCGGGCAGGATCGTGTACGAGGGCGTGAAGCGCTTCTCGATGTTCACGCCCGGCACCGGGGACTTGTCGCCCTTGGGCGCCTTGGTGGGCAGGTCGCGGACGTGCCCGACCGAGGCGAGCACGAGGTAGTCGGCGCCCAGGTACTTGTTGATCGTCTTGGCCTTGCTCGGGCTCTCGACGATGACCAGGTCCTTGCCCTGGCCCATCCCGGACTTGAAGCCCAGGCCCTTGCCGCCGCCGGAGCGCGCCGTCTTCTTGGTCGCGGCCTTCTTGTCTGAAGAGGCGGCGCGCGACGTCTTCTTCCGCGCCGCGGGCTTCTTGGTGGTCTTCTTGGTGGTCTTCTTCTTGGCCATAGGGCTGCCGCGCCCGGGGGGTCCTCGCTCGCTCCGGCCCGACCGGGCGATCGGGGGGAGCCAATGCCACGCGTGGGGGGCGTGTCAAGGGCGAGCCCGGCGGATCGCCCCTGGGATCGGCTCAGGCCCATCGTCGGGCCGAGGGCCTCCGCCCCTTGAGCCCGCCCCGAGCCACCCGCCCGGGCGGCCGGGCCTCAGGGCGGCGCAAGGCAGGCCTCGACAACGCGTTGGGCCTGCTCCTTTGTTCCCGACCCCTCGGCGTCCAGCCAGACCGACCCGGGTGTCGCCCGCAGCCGTCGCAGCCACGTCCGCTGGTTCTTGGCAAAACGCCGCGTCTCGATCTTGATCCGCTCGACGGCGTCCTCGAGCGAGCATCGCCCCTCGAAGTGGGCGACCAGCTGCTTGTACCCGATCGCCTCGCCCGCCTGCGGGCCCAGCCGTCCTGCCTCCCAGAGCCCCCTGGCCTCCTCCGCCAGCCCGCCCTCGACCATCGCCCGCACGCGGGCGTTGATCCGGCGGTTGAGGCTCTCGGCCTCCCAGTCCAGGCCGACGAGCACGCGGTCCGTCGCCGGCTGCCGGTCCTGGGCCCACTGGGTCTGGAGCGACGAGATCGACCGCCCCGTCTGGCGGAAGACCTCCAGGGCCCGGACCGTGCGTCGCTCGTCTGAGGGATGAATCCGCTCGGCCGCCTCGGGATCGACCCGCGCCAGCTCCGCCCGCCGCTCTTGCTGGGCCAGCTCCTCGATCGCGGCCCGGACCTCGGCGTCGGGCTCGGGCCCCTGGAACAGGCCGAAAAGCAGGGCCTGGATGTACAGGTGCGTCCCTCCGACCACGATCGGGGTCTGGCCATCGCGCATGATCTGCGCGATCGCGGCCTCGGCGGCCCGGAGCCACTCGTGGACCGTGAACCGCTCCGTCGGCTCGGCGATGTCGATCAGGTGGTGGGGGACGCCCCGACGCTCGGCCTGGGAGGGCTTGGCGGTCCCGATGTCCAGGCCCCGGTAGACGAGGAACGCGTCGGCCGAGACCGCCTGGGCGCCCCCCAGGCCGCGGCGAGCCAGCTCGTCGGCGACGGCGAGGGCGAGGTCGGTCTTCCCGCCCGCCGTCGGGCCGCAGATCACCGGGAAGCGGGGGGGCGGGTCCTGGGCGGGCATCGGGCGATGCTAGCCCGCGGGGCGGCGGGGTAACTATCTGGCAATTTTCTGGAACTGCCCGCGAGTCGGGGCGGATCGATCGGCGCGGGCGGGGAGTCCGCCGGGGGACCGACGCGTGGGTGACGCGACGCACGAGCCAGTTCGGCGCCCCCGGCTCCCCCTCGGGCTCGCGCCGGGGACCGTCCCGGCGCGGACCTCTCTCTCCCCGCTCGCGGTCGGGGGGTGCTCTACCCGGTGAGACCCTGACCCGGAGTTGCCCGACGCGCAGACCCGCGCGTCAACCCGACCCGGCCCCCGGGGGCGACGTTCACCCCGGGGGCTGTTTGTCTGCGCGGGCTGAGTGCGCGGGTGGTTTGCGCGTCGGCTACTCGTCCGTGTGCCGCGGCGTGGTGGGCGGCTCGTCGATCGTGTCGTCGGCGTCGCGTACGCGACCGAGCGCGCCGGGCAGCTCGATGCCGGCCTGCCGCGCCAGCTCGTGGACCTGGGGCAGCGAGCCGATCATGCCCGAGAGGAAGTCGGCCGTGGCGCTGCGCGCCCCGCCGTCCTTGCCCTCGATCGTCTGCCCGCGGCCCGAGTCCCAGACCGTGATCTTGTCGATCTTGAGGTTCTGGATCGCCTTGACCTGCGCCTCGACGAGCTGGGGCAACTGCTCGATCATCAGCAGCGTGGGCGCGACCTGCGGGTTCTCGGCGCACGCCGCCACCAGCTGGCGGTAGCCCTCGGCCTTGGCCTCGAGCACCTGCTGCAGGCCCTTGGCCTCCGCCTCGTACTTGGCCAGGATCGCGTCCGCCTCGCCCCGCGCCTCGCGGCGCTCGCGCTCGGCGACCGCCTCGGCCTCGATCTCCACCCGCTTCTTCTCGATCTCCTGGGGCGCCAGCTGCTCCTTGGCCAGCCTCGCCAGTTCCTGCTCGCGCTCGGCCTGGAAGATCTTCTCGGCGGCGATGGCGGCCGCCACGTCCGACCGGCGCCTCGCCTCGGCCCGGACCTCGGCCAGCTTCGCGTTCGACTCGGCGATCTCCGCCTGCGACGTGTTCTCGCCCTCGACCGCGTTGGCCTCGGCGTCGGCGACCTGGATGCGCTGCGTCTGCTCGGCACGCTTGCTCGCCGCGACCGTCTCGGCGTTGCGCTCGGCGATCGCGATCTCCTGGTCGCGCTTCGACTCGGCCTCGCCCACCTGGGCCTCGGCCTCGTAGCTGGCGATCGCGACGCGCTTCTGGCGCTCGGCCTCCTTCTGGCCCTGCTCGGCCAGCGCCCGCTCCTGCGAGACGCGGACGTTGCGGTCCCGGACGGCCGCGGCCTCGCCGACGGCGCCCTCGCGTTCCTGCTCGGCGACCTCGACCTTCGCCCGGTTGATCGCCTCGGCCGCCGCCCGCTGGCCGATGGCGACGATGTACCCGGACTCGTCGGTGATGTCGCGGATGTTCACGTTGATCAGCTCGAGGCCGATCTTGTTGATCTCCTGGGTGACGTTCTCGTTGATCAGGCCCATGAACTTCTCGCGGTCCTTGTTGATCTCCTCGATCGACAGGGTCGCGATGACGAGCCTGAGCTGGCCCAGGATGATGTCCTGCGCCTGCTCGCGGATCGCCTGCGGGGGCAGGCCCAGCAGGCGCTCGGCGGCGTTGGTCATGAGCACGGGGTCGGTCGAGATGCCGACCGTGAACGTCGAGGGCACGTTCACCCGGATGTTGTTCAGCGACAACGCCCCCTCGAGCGGGATGTCGATGACCAGGGGCTCCAGGGACATGTACGCGTAGTCCTGGACCACGGGCCAGACGAACTTGCCGCCCGAGTGGAAGCATCGGGTGCCCTTCTTGCCGGCCGTGCCCCAGATCACGAGGATCCGGTTGGACGGGCAGCGCCGGTACCGGCTGGCGAGGAAGAAGACGACGAACAGGAGGACGAAGACCGCGACGACGATGCCGACGATCGCGAAGATCCCCGCGTTCCCAGAGTCCGATTGCGCCAGCGTCAGTAGGTCCATCCGCCTCCCGTCCTTTCCTTACTTGTCGTCGCGTCGCGCCCGAACGACCCGGCGCCATCCCATCCCCATCAACCCGCTCGACCTACGCGCCCAGGGGTTCCACCGTCACGAAGTTGCCCGCCTTATCCGCGCGGGCCACGCGGACGCGTGTGTTCGACGGCAGCACCTCGGCCCCGTCCTGCACGGCGTCCAGCTCGCGTCGTCTGTCCTCGATCACCACCGTCACCCGCCCCCGCCCCTGCCCCGTCGGCGGGACCATGACGTAGATCGTGCCCTCCAGGCCCACGGCCCGGTCGATCGTGATGTTGTCGGAGCGCTGCAGCTTCAGGAACGAGCGCATCAGCACGACCATCAGCCACGCGATCGCGACGCCGGCGGCGATCGAGATGAGCACGGCGACGGGGAAGCTGACCTCGAGGGCCCGCAGCGCCGCCAGGCCCATCCAGCCCGAGCCCATGGCGAAGGCGGCGATGGTCTGGATGCTCAGCCAGCCGAACTCGGAGCCGGGCGAGTGCCCCTCCCCGAAGTCGCCGCCCGCGTCGACGCCCGTGTCGATGTCGGCGTCCAGGTCCGCGCCCAGCTGCCCGAGGACGAGCTGGAGGACGAGGACGATGGTGCCCAGCAGCGCGGGCACGCTGAACCAGATGGCGCCGTTTGAAAACAGGAAGTCCATGACCATGCTCCGCGCGGTCCGACCGCCGGGCATGGTACCGAAAACGCCTGCTGGACCATGTGGGTGAGACCCGGCGGGATCCGGCCCGCTCGGGGACTCTTTGGGGAATCACCGCCGCGGATTCCGCGCGCGTTCCATGGCTGATCGGGTTGAGGGGCGCGTCTCGCCGGCTCAGGCGGCCAGGTCGAGATCCGAGAAGCCATCGTCGTCGGCGTCGGTCTCGAAGCCGCCCCACTCGTCCTTGGGCAGGTGGCGGTGGTGCACTCGGATGACGCGTGCCAGCTGCGTCGCGAACTGGTCGGCGATGACCTGCAGCAGCTTCACGTCGCTCTCGGCGAACGCCGACCGCTTGTCGCGGAAGAGCGAGATGACGGCCAGGCACTCGTCGGCCTGGCGGCAGGAGACGACCAGCATCGCCGACTCGTCGAGCCAGTGGGCGCTCTCGCCCAGGTAGTGCTCGAGCTCGACCGAGCCCGAGAGGGCCAGGACGGAGTCCTGCTCCTCGAAGCGGGGGGCGAGCGTGTCGGCCAGCTGGTCCATGAGGACCTCGGCCGCGTCCTTCGGGCAGTCGTAGTTGACGTACGCGCCCAGGGAGAACTCGCCCGAGGTCGCGGGCAGGAAGATGGCGGCGTTGGTCGAGCCGACCTTGCCCAGCACGTACTCGAGCAGCGTGCGGAGCAGGCTCTCGATGTCCAGCTCCTGCTTGAGCATCGACGACAGCTCGGTGGTGACCGAGACGTCCTCGAGCTGGTCGGAGAGCTCGCGGTAGGCGTCCACCAGGTCGTTGCAAAGCTCGCCCACGTGCCCGGAGACCTCCTTGCGGGCGTTGTTGAGCTGGTGGCAGAGCCGCTTCAGGCGGGCGACGCGGGCCTCGCGCTGGCGGACGCGGTGCGCCCGCTCGCAGGCGGCCTCGATGCGGGTGAGCATCTCGGGCTCGTCGAGTGTGACCTCGATGAGGTCGGTCGCGCCGGCGCGCATGGCGCCGAGGGCCTCGTCGACGTCGGCCCGGTCGCCGAGCATGGCGCTGACGATGGACGGCGTGGAGCGGGCGGCGGTCTCGGCGACCTCGAGGCCGCGGCCGCCGCCGAGGGTCGTGTCAATGAGCGCCAGGTCGTGCAGCCCCTTGTCCAGGTGGCGGCGGGCCTCGGTGATCGTGCGGGCGACGCTGACACACTCGACGCGCCCCTGGAGCAGGGCGACGAGTCGGCGGTGGAGGCTGGGACGGGGGGAGCAGACGAGCACGCGGACGGTCCGCACCGGGTCCGGCTGGGCCTCCCGCGATCCGTCGCGTCCGGCTTGGCCTGTGTCTCGTGCGCCCATCCGTGCGTCCCTCTGTCCTCGGTTCAGGCGGCGGCCCGCCTCGGTTCGTCCGTCTCCTGCGATCGTCTCGGCGCCGGGGCGATCGAGAGCGTCGCGATGGTCCCGCCCTCGGGGTTGGCGGCGAGGCTGACGTGCCCGCCGTGCAACTCCGCGAAGCGGCGCGCCCTGGCGAGGCCGAGCCCGGTCTGGCGCCCGGCTGCCTTCTCCGAAAAGAACGGGTCGAAGGCGTGCCGGGCGGCCCGGTCCGAGAGACCCGGTCCGCGATCCACGACGCGGCACACGAATCGGCCATCGTCGGGGTCGGTTTGAACGCGAAGCTCAACAATCTCGCCCGAGGAGGCCTCGAGCGCGTTGGTGATCAGCTCGGCGAGCGCCGTGACGATCTGTTCTCGGTCGGCAAACACAGGGCTGACAATGGTTTCCGTCGTGACCCGCACCGAGGCGCCCCCGCCGACGCGCTTCTTGGCAATCTCGATCGCCTCGTCCACGAGACCCATCGCGTCGTGCCGCTCGGGGTTGGGGCGGGGCGGGCTGGCCAGGGCGTGCATCGCCGTGATCAGCTCGGCCAGGCGCCCGCTGGCCTCGGCGATGGCGCGGGCGGCGGCCTTCTCGCGCGGGGCCTCGAGCCTGTCGGCCAGCAGCTGGCTCCGCCCGCGGATGATCGTGAGCGGGTTGTTCATCTCGTGGGCCGCGCCGGCGCTCATCTCGCCCAGACGCGTCATGGACTCGCGTGCCGTCAGGCTCGCCTGGGCCTCGCCCAGGGCGCGGTTGGTCTCGGCGAGCCGGTCGGCCAGACCACGCTGCGACTCGGACCGCGCGCCCTCGGCGATCGCCGCGGACCAGACGGCGGTCACCGCGCGAAGCACCTCGGGCGTGAAGCCGGCGGCCGCCGGGTCCGTCCCGACCAGCAGCGCCGCCGCCGGGCCGTCCCCGCCCGAGGGCGACGGGCCCGACAGGTCGAGCGCGCTCAGGCGTGACAGGTCGGCGCCCGCGTCCAGGTGCTCGGCCAGCCAGGAGAGGGCCGCGGGCGAGAGCGTGCGTGGGTCGAGGTCGTGGGGCGCGTCGGCGGTGCGCTCGCGGGTCGGGCGGGCGCCGGCGGCGTAGCCGGTGATCCGCCAGGCGTGCCCGGGCGCGGGGCGGCAGAGCGTGGCGTAGAAGCCGGCGCCCAGGAGCCCCTCGGCGCACGAGGCGACGCGCTGCAGCGCGCCCCCGATCCCCTCGCCCCGGGGCCGCGAGGCCTGGAAGGCGGCGATCGCGTCCAGGGCGGCGCCCTGGCGGGCGGCCTGGCGGGAGCGACGGGCCAGCGTCTCGTTGAGCGCGCCCAGCCGGTCGTTGGCGCGCGTGATCGACTCCATCAGCAGCTCGGGCGTCGTCGGCTCGCCGAGGCCCAGCGTCGCGCACCGGGAGGCGACGGCCTCGACCAGCGTCGGCGTGATCGCGTCGCCGACGCCCGGGTTCACGCCCAGCTCGCGGGCGATCGCCTCGGGGTCCGGGTCGGGGCCGAAGTCGCCCGACCAGCCCAGCCGCTGGCGGCGGCAGACCGCCCGGGCCAGCGTCACCAGCCCGACCAGGTCCCGGGCCGGTGTGTCGGGCATCGAGCCGATCGGCTGGGCGTGCAGCCACGCGACGTGCTCGACGCCCGTGGGCAGTCCCCAGCGCTGCGCGACGTGGCGCCCGGCGGTGAAGTGGTCCAGGCCCAGCACCTCGCGCTCGACGGGCGCGCTATCGCTCGCCCGGCGCTCGGCCAGGCGGACCACCCGGGCGTACGCCTCGGGCAACGCCAGCTCGAGAGACAGCCGCCCGATGTCGTGCAGCAGGCCGGCGACGAACGCCTCGTCGGGGCGAGCGCCCAGGGACGCGACGCGGGAGGCGAGCAGCTCCGAGGCGCAGGCGACGGCGATGGCGTGGCGCCACAGCCCGTCCCGGTCGAACGCGCTGGCGGTCTGGCCGCGCTGGGTCCTCGACCGGTCCATCTCCTGGCCCTGCTCGCGCAGCAGCTCGTAGACGTGCACGGCCAGCACGGCGGACTGGACGACCTCGAGGCCCAGCATCGTGACGGCCCACTTGACGGTCGTGATCTTGTCGCCCAGACCCAGCTCGGCACGGCGGCACAGGCCCAGCACCCGGGCCGTGAGCGCGGGGTCAGACTCGATCAGCGAGACGATTTCTGTGAGGTCCGCGTCCTCGGCGCCGGCGACTCGCATCAGCCTCGTCGCGATCGGGGACAGCGTGGGCAGCGCGTCCACGCGGCGGAGGATCTCGGCGGCGCTGGCGCCGCGGGCGGGGGGCTCGGCCTGCTGGGAGGGGGATGGCCCGGTCGTGTCGCTCACGTCCCGACGCTCCCCGGTCTAGTGGCCCGCGCGCCCGTTGTGCCCGTTGGAGCCCGAGCCCGAGACGCCCAGCATCGAGCAGACACGCTCGACCAGCTCGTCGACGTCGAAGGGCTTGCGGACGAAGTCGTCGGCGCCCGCGGCCTTCAGGCCCTGGATCTCCGCCTCCTGCACGACGCCCGAGACGATCACGATCCGGGTGTCGGCGAAGTCGTCGCGGGCGCGGATGCGCTCGCACACGACGTTGCCGTTGATGTCCGGGAGCATGTAGTCGAGCAGGACCATGTGGGGCTTGAAGCTCTCGGTGAGCAGCCCGGCGTCGTAGCCCGTGGAGGCGGTCTTGACCTCGAAGCGGCCATCGGAGCCGAGGACTTCCTCGAGCAGCGACACGATCTCCTGGTCGTCGTCGACGATGAGGACTCGCTTGACGCCGCCCTCGATCGCGTCGAGGGGGATGTCGTTGGAGCGCATGAAGCGCACCAGCTCCTCGCGTGGGATGCGCCGGAACTTGGAGCCCGGGACGCGGAAGCCCTGGAGGCGCCCGGAGTCGAAGCAGCGGATGATGGTCTGCTGGCTGACCTTGCAGACCTTGGCGGCCTCGCCTGTGGTGAAGATCTTCTTGCCGGTCCAGTCGTTGGCTTCGGCG
Source organism: Phycisphaerales bacterium (assembly GCA_041987545.1). Taxonomy (GTDB): domain Bacteria; phylum Planctomycetota; class Phycisphaerae; order Phycisphaerales; family UBA1924; genus JAJRXR01. The sequence continues at coordinate 184,927 of JBHIWH010000003.1, forward strand.
GCCATGGGCGGGCTCCTGTGCGACGTGCAAGAGCGCGCGAGGCCGTCCCTGGCCAGGTGCACCGCGGCCATGCGGCGCCCGCGCGCTTGCCCAGCCCGCTATCGACGCAAGGACAACCCAACTTCACGCGCACCACGGATCACGACGACGCCGACGGCCGACCGCGGGCCCGTCCGAGAATCACCCGCCGTGCAGCTCCCGCCACTTGCGGACCGCCTCCGGCTCGCGCGGGTAGATCGGCGCCAGTGCCGCCGGGTCGGCCGGCCCGCGCTCCAGCCCGAGCCGCAGGCACGCCGCGGCGTCGAACACCGGCTCGGTGATGGCCAGCCCGAGCGCCCCGGCCCGCTCCCGGATCGGCGCCGGCAGGTGCCGGTCGGCGACGAGCGAGGCCAGGGCCCCGGGCAGGGCGCCCGCGCCCAGCAGGCCCAGGGCCTCGCCCGGCGCCCCGGGCTCGGCGAACAGCGTCCCGAACGTCGTCTGGCCCTTGGAGGCCAGGCAGACCAGGGCCGGGAAGCGGTCGGGCGGGAGCGAGGCGGCGACGACCTCGGCGGTGGGCACGCCGACGAGCTCGGCGCCCGCGGCCTCGGCGATCAGCTTCGCCGTCGTCACCGCGATGCGCACGCCCGTGTACCCGCCGGGGCCCAGGGAAACGACGACGCGGGCCAGATCGGCGGGCGCGACGCCCGCGCGGGCGCAGAGGCGGTCGATCGCGGGCGCCAGGTCGTCGCCGTGACGCGTGCCGGGCGCGAGGGGCTCGGCGTCGACGCGTCCGGCTGTTCCGTCGGGCGCCAGCGCGACGCCCGCGCCGCCCGATGGGTTGCTGGCCTCGATCGCGAGGACGGCGGCGCGGGTCATTGCCCCGGCTCCCAGCCGCGTCGGCGTTTCTTGTCCTTGTTCTCGCGCTTGGCCTGGAGGCGCCGCTCGACCGAGCCGCGTGATGGCTTGGTGGGGATGCGGCGCTTGGGCGTGGCCGTCGCGCGGACGAGCAGCTCGCGGAGCCGCTCCATGCACGCGCGCTTGTTGGCCAGCTGCGTGCGGCTGTCGTCGGCGGTGATGACCAGCTCGCCCTCGGTCGTGATCGAGGACTTGGCGAGGCGCTTGAGACGCGTCATCGCGGCGCGCGGGATCGGGATGTCGTCCAGCGCGACGCGGAGCTCCATCTTGGTCGAGCGCTTGTTGACGTTCTGCCCGCCCGGGCCCGAGGCGCGCGAGGCGGTGAACCGGAGCGCCCCCGGGGCGACGCGCACACCGGGCGCGACGGGCTCGCCCGAATCTCGGGGCGCGGGGTCCTGGCTGGGCTCGTCGGCGGGCATCGGGGAGGCGGATCCTGGCGGGGAGGAACGGGGGAAAACTCTCTGGATCACCCCGGGAGGGGCTCGGCGGGGTTGTACGAGCGTTGACCCAAGGGGGGCGCTCTGCGATACTTCGGATCTCACCCGTGGGTCCTGTTGGGGGATTGTTCCACTCTCGACGGTCGGGCGGGTGAGCGAAATCTGAGACGGCGCATTCCGGCGACCGGGGGGTGGCCGACGCCGGCTGGTCGGTCGCCGGGCGAGGGTGGACGCGCCCCCGCGTGGCCTCGGGCCTTTGGCGGCGGCAAGAGTGGAGAGGCGCGCAGCCCTATGAAGACCATCACCAAGAAGGCTCTGATCGACCGCATCGCCGACGAGACCGGGCAGAAGCGTGTCGATGTCAAGAAGACCGTCCAGCGCTTCCTGGACCTCGTCATCGACGAGCTGGGCGAGGGCAACCGCCTCGAGTTCCGCGACTTCGGCGTCTTCGAGGTCCGCGAGCGCGCGGCCCGCACGGCCCAGAACCCCAAGACCCTCGAGCGGGTGAAGGTCCCCGCGCGGCACACGGCCAAGTTCAAGGTCGGCCGCCGCATGAAGGACGCGCTCGAACGCCTCGACGAGGCCGCCGACTCTGCCGAGACCGTCGAGGTCACCGTCCCCCAGGGCGTCTCCAACGACTCGATCGCGTCGCGCAACGGCGCCCTCTCGGGCACGCGCTAAACGCCCCCAGCGGTTCCTGCATCGGACAACGCCCGCGTCAGCGACGCGGGTGCGGGCGGTCGAACTCGACCGCCGCGGGCTGCGGGCGGACCTCGGCGCCCGCGGCGCGGACGACGCGGCCCGTGATCGTCCGGCCCGCCTCGATCAGCTCGGCCCCGTCCCACGCGATGGCAAGCTCCACCGCCTCGCCCACGCGCAGGGGCGTGCCGGCCTCGACCAGAAGCAGGGCCCCCGAGTCGGAGACATCGACGGTCCCCGCCTCGACGTATCGGGAGGCGTCGGGGCGGAGGAGCTTGCACTCGACCTGGACGGGTGAGCGGTGGTGACGCCGCAGAGGGCGGTCGTTGCCCATGCTGGGCTCCAGCCGCGGGCGTGTGTGGGCGTCTGAGCCGGGCCGGCCCGCGCGGTCGTCGGCGAGGGGGACATCGGCCGGGTTCTTGCCCGACTCGTGCCGGATCGGCGGGATCGCCGATGGTCCCGGGCATGGGAGCGGTTCCCGAGATCAGCGTGCTCGTGCCGACGCGGGGGCGACCGGGGATCCTGTCGCGCCTGATCGCGGCCCTGCGCGAGCAGCACGGGGCGCCGCCCTTCGAGGTCCTCGTCGGGATCGACGGCGCCGACGCGGGCGAGCGGGCGGCGGTCGATGAGGCCGCGGGCGGGCTCGAGGTCCGCGTCAGCGAGGGCGAGCAATCTGGGCCGGCGGTGGTCCGCAACCGCCTGATCGATCAGGCCCGGGCGCCGACGCTGCTGCTGCTCAACGACGACGTCGTGCCCGACCCGGACCTGCTGGCCGTCCACGCGCGCGACCAGGCGGCGCTCGGCGGGCGCCCGGCGATGATCCTGGGCGACGCGCCGTTCGCCGTCGGGGATCGCGACCGGCTCTTCGACCGGCTCGTCCGGGAGACGTCGATGGTCTTCTTCTACGACCAGATGCCTGGCGCCCAAGATCCCGAGCGCGACTGGGGTTTCCGGCACGCGTGGACACTGAACCTCTCGCTGCCGACGCGCGTGCTCCGGGAGGTCGGCGGGTTCTGCGGGTCGCTGCCCGGGGCCGCGTTCGAGGACCTGGAGATGGCCTGGCGCGTGCGCGAGCGTTTCGGGGCGCCCGTGCTGTATCGCCCCGCGGCCCGCGTGGTCCATCATCACTGGTACGAGCCCGATGCGTACCTGGCCCGGGAGGAGATGCTGGGGCGGGACGCGTTGGCGCTGGCCGCGGCGAACCCGGAGTGCGCGCTCGAGACGTTCCGCCGCGACGTCGCGGTCGTCGAGGAGGTCGAGCGGTGCGCCCGGCTGGTCGAGGACGGGCGGGACCGGGCCGAGCTGCTCCGTCAGAGCTTCCGCTCTCTGGCCGACCGACCCGCCGACGCGGCGGGATCGGCCCTCGAGGTCCGCGAGTTCTACGAGAGGCACCTGCCCCTCAAGCGGTGGCACTGGGCGCGTGGCCTTCTGGCGGCGGCGTGCGAGGGCGGGGCTCAGTCGGCCGCGTAGAGCCGGTGGACCGTCAGGCCCTGGCGCTCGAACACGTCACGACGCGCCCAGATCGACTCCTCGTGCAGCCATGAACTAATCACGACGTCGGTCGCGCCGGCGCTGCCGGCGGCGGACGGGTCCACGATGGGAAGGCCCAGCACCTCGCCCCCGAAGCGCTCGGGGTCGTCGTCGCAGACGCCCACGATCTGGTCGCCGGCGGCGGCGATGAAGTCGCGGAGGGCGCGGGTGTGCGCGCCGGCGCCGTGGATCAGGATCTTGCGACCGCCCAGGCCCTGGAGCGTCGCGGCCAGGCGGTCGCCCGCGTCGGCGGGGACGGCGCCCGAGCCGAGCCCGGGCGAGCTGAACGCGGGATCGGCGTCGTCGGGCCACGACCGCGCCCGGGCGGAGGCCGCGGCCTCGATCAGGCGCTCGGCCCGCTCGCCCTGGGCCTCGAGCGAGAACATGGTCTTGACCCGCTCCCACGCCGCCCGGCCGATGTCGTGCGCGCCCGCGGCCAGCACGCGCCCGATCCCGTCGGCCAGCGCCGAGGCGAGCGCCGCGTCGTCGGTTGTTTCGTCGAAGTCGATCAGCTCGCCGGTCACGCCCGGCGTGACGACCTGCCCCGCGCCCGACTCGGTCCGCGTGATCACGGGCGCGCAGCCCCTGGCCATCGCCTCCAGCAGCGAGACGCTCATCCCCTCGCGCCGCGAGGCGAGCACGAAGATGTCCGCCTGGTCGAGGCGGCAGGCGATGCCCGAGGGCGCGACGCCCGGGACGACGCGGATGCTGTCGGTCTGCTCGGCCAGCGACTCGAGCCGCGAGAGCGCCGGCCCGTCGCCCACCATCACCAGGCGGTGCGCGATGCCCCGGCGGTCCAGCGCCCGGGACAGCTCGACCAGGGCGAGCACGCGCTTCTGCTCGTGCTCCAGGCGCCCGGTGTAGATCAGCCGCAGCGGGCGGCCCTCGATCGGCTTGCGTTGGGGGGGCTCGTCGGGGGCATCGACGCCGTTGGGGATCGCGATGGTGTCGGCGAGCCGCGCCGGGAAGCGGCGCGTCAGAAGATTGGCGATGTGGGCGCTCACGCCCGCGAGCTTGGCCGCGGCGGGCTCGTACCGCCCGACGACGGCGTTCTCGTACGCCGAGTCCAGGTGCTGCCAGGCGACGAGGCGGACGTTTTCGGGGATCTCACGCGTGAGCTGCGCGCACACGCCGAAACAGTCGCCGTGGCGCGTGGGGACGATGACACACGGGCGCCCGGCCTCGCGGGCGAGCGTCTGCGCCGCATCGCGGTAGTGGGGGACGAAGGGGGACAGGTCGCCCTCGGTCGAGCCGATCTCGGGCAGGCCCTCGGCCCGGAAGAGGCGGACGCCTTCCGGGACATCGCAATCGAACTCCTCGTGGTCGGCCAGGCCGCCGTGGACCAGAACGCCCACGGGACGGCCCCGGGCGGCCAGGGCGCCGGCGAGGCGGAGGGCCCAGGTCGTCACGCCGGTGACGGTCAGGCCCTGGGGGAGCACGAGCAGCGCTGGGGCGTGGTCGGGCACGACGAGGGGTCCATCGGCGCCCCGCCGAGGGGCGCGTGAAAACGCCTCCTGTGTGTACGGGCGGGCGGCGGCGACGTTTCAGGGACGCCCGTGGGCGGCCGCGTGGGCCGCTCGCTCCAGACGGGCGCCCGCACGGGCGCAGAACGCCCCGTTCTGGGCGGGCGTGAGCCAGTTGGCCCAGTCGCCGGCGATGCCCTTGCGGAAGAAGTGGCCCCGGTCCTCGCGCCCCGGCTCGCGGCCGCCGCTGAGCGCCTCAAAGCTGGCCGCGTCCAGGCAGTGGCGGACGGCCCCCGCGTCGTCGTCGGCGCCGACCAGGCGGAGGACGCGGGCGAGCTGGCCCTCGGGGTCGGCGAGCAGCCCCTCGTAGCGGACCCGGATCGAGCGCTCGAAGAGCCCCTCGCCCTCGGCGCCCGCGTCCACGCACGCGGTCCACATCGAGGCCCAGAGTTCCAGGAAGTCGTCCGGGATCTGGCGGGCCTCGAGGCGATCGCGGAGGGCCGTCGCTTCGGCCTCACCGGCCCGGCGGATCGCGTTGGACGTTTGTTGGGCGAAGCCGGACACTGCAACGTCCCGCCCGTCACGCACAAGGTTGATGAAACACAGGCCCGGGTTGTACTCGTGCAGGCGGCGGACCGACTCGGCCTCGGTCCCGGCGAAGGGCGTCAGCTTCTCGCCCACGATCGGCTTGCCCGACTCTCGTGCCACGGACTCGCCGATCGTGTCCCACAGGTCGAACAGCAGGTCGCGGGCGAAGCCGTCGCGGGGCTCGGGCGCCGGGTGCAGGTAGCGGGCCAGGATCGAGACGTACTCCTCGAGCGAGACGTGGGGCGCCGAGTAGGCGTTGGCGTCGATCTTGAGGTACCGACCCGGGGCGCGGGTCTCGGCGCAGTGCAGCTGCGGGTGGGCGCACAGGAGGCGCTGCAGCCACGTCGTGCCCGACTTGGGGCAGGCGAAGACGACGAACTTCATCCGGGGCTCGCGGATCCGGGGCATGGCGGGCTGGTAGGCTACCGGCATGGGGCACGGACCGCCCGTCTACGTCTTCCTGCACCTGCCCAAGACGGCCGGGACGTCGCTCGTCGAGACCGTCCGCGGGGCGCTGGAGCCGGGCGAGTTCCTCGACCTGTACGGCGTGCGCCGGACCTCGGCGCAGATCGCGGGCGACATCGCCGCCATGACCGAAGGGGCCCGCTCGCGGGTCCGGTTCGTCGCCGGGCACCAGGTCTGGTTCGGCATGCACGAGCTGCTCGGGCGCGAGGCGCGGTACGTCACGTTCCTGCGCCACCCCGTCGTCCGGGTGCTCAGCTGGTACAACCAGGTCGTCCGCAAGGCCTCCAACGGGTACCACGACGAGGTGCTGGCGTGCAGCTCGGACTTCGGCGAGTTCCTCCGCAATCCGGCCTCGCCCCTTCGGGCAAACCACATGACGGTCATGCTCGCCCGCGACCACGCCGACAATCGGCACAACCGCGACGAGTGTGAGCGGGTGGACGAGGGCGTGGTCTCGCGGGCCCTGGAGAATCTGCGGCGGTTTCACATGGTCGGGCTGCACGAGCGGTACGCGGCGGACAGCGCGGCCGTGCTCGCCGAGCTGGGGATCCCCGGCTCCGCGGGTGCCGTGAACCTGGCGCCGGGCTCCCAGAGCGCGTCGTACGCGGGGCTGGACCTGGCGACCGCGAGGCTCTGCCGCGAGCTGAACTGGGCGGACATGGACGTGTACGAGCAGGCGCTGCTGTGGCGGAACGCGGACCGCTCGCTCGTCGCCTGAGAGGGACGGACCACGGATGGACATCCTCGAGCTGCTGACGTGCAACGAGCCGCGGACCCGGTTCGACGTGGAGCGGATGGCGTACCTGGAGGCGTGCCGCCAGAGCGCGGTCTTCTTCATGGAGCGGATGCCGCTGGCCCGGAACCTCGTCACGCGCGAGGGGCTGATCGATTTCTGCCTTGAGCACGCGGGCGTGGACGGGCTGACGATGGAGTTCGGCGTCGCGGGCGGGAACAGCCTGCGCCGGATCGCCGCCGCGACCGAGGGGCCGGTCTTCGGCTTCGACTCGTTCGAGGGCCTGCCCGAGGACTGGACGCACTTCCAGCGCGCCGGGCGGTACACGAGCGGGGGCAAGACACCGGACGGCCTTCCCGGGAACGCGGAGCTGGTGATCGGGCTGTTCTCCGACACGCTGCCGGGGTTCCTGGGCGAGCACGAGGGGCCCGTGCGCCTGGCGCACGTGGACTGCGACCTGTACTCGAGCGCGGCGTGCGTGCTGGGCCTGCTGGAGCCGCGGCTCGTGCCCGGGAGCGTGATCCTCTTCGACGAGTACTTCAACTACCCCGGCTGGCAGGCGCACGAGCATCGGGCGTTCGAGGAGCTGGCGGTCCGCAGCCCGCTGGCGTTCGAGTACGCCGGGTTCGCGTCGGGCGGGCACTCGGTCGCGGTGTTCGTGCGCGCGGCGTCGTAGGGCGTTCTAGTCCCGCGGCAGGCGCCACATGACCATGTCGCGCTCGGCGCGGCGGACGGTGTACTCGTCGGGGTTAAACAGCTCGGCCCACCACTCGGGGCCTCGAACAGTCCGGTGCAGGTTGTCGCCGTGCTTGTCGGCGCTGCCCGCGGGGCGGCAGCTGACCGAGCAGAGCAGGACGCCGTCGGGCGCGAGCACCCGGAGCATCTCGTCCCGCAGGGCGACGACGTCGTCCTCGTCCAGGTGCTCGAGGACGTCGAAGCAGGTGACCAGGGCGAAGGCGTTCTCGTCGTGGGGGATCGCCGGGTGGGTCATCAGGCGGGCGCGGGCGCCGACGCGGTCCTGGGCGCGGCGGATGGCGACGTCGCTGACGTCCACGCCGTGCGCGTCCCGGTGGAACGGGTAGCCGGCGAGGAGTTCCACGACGAATCCGGCGCCGCACCCGACGTCCAGCGATCGGCCGCGGATCAGGCGGATGCGGTCGGCGTGCTCCCAGCACAGCCGCGCCCCGGGCGAGCCCTCGGCCAGGGCGTACAGGGGGTTGGACGCGTGGACGTCGTCGTACAGGTCGGCGTAATCGGTGCTCATGCGGATCGCCTCAGGTCTGGGGTTGGTTCGTCGAGCCAGCTCGCGCCGTCGGCGCCGTAGATCGTGCGGACGGGGACGCCGGCGCGCCGCAGCAACTCGGCCCGGGCCCACATCGCCCGCTCGTGCGCGTCGGACGAGACGAGCACGCCGTCGATCGCGTGCCGCCCGAGCGCCTCGTCCGGGGTCATCACGGGCAGGCCGAGTACGCTGGGGATGCGCGGCGCGTCGTCGAGCACCCCGACGAAGGGGAGGTCCAGGTCGAACAGGCGGCGAAGGCGCCTGGTGTGCGCGCCGGCGCCGTAGATCGCCAGGTGCCGGGCGCCGTCGCGGACCATCGCGCGGGCCCGGATCGCGGCGACGACCCAGGGCGCGGGCGTCAGCGCCGGGCATACGGCGGCCGCGATCCCGGATCGTCTGAGGGCGAGCACGCGGTCGTGCGTCTCGGGCAGGTACGGCCCCTCGATGATGGCGGCGTCGCCCGGGCGGGCGGCCTCGGGCGTGGTGACCCGGCGGGCGCCGCAATGCTCGAGCGCGGCCGTGATCCACCGACGCGCCTCGTCCGGATCGTCGGCCCACGGCTTGTTCCAGCGGCTCAGAGAGTGCAGGCGGAGGGCATGGTCGGGGGCGCCCGGGCTCGTGCCGCGGTCGGCCGCGTGCAGCGTGGCGATCGCGCCGGCCAGGTCGGTCGGCCCGGCTTCGACCCGGTCCGGCTCGAGCCGCTGCAGGGCGTCGAGCGCGAGCCGCAGGCGCTCGGTGTGGTCGCTGGTGGGGTCGAGGGCCAGGACGTGCTCGTGCTTGCCCGGCGTGCGGTCGGCGTCGGTCAGGCCCGCGGCGCGGGGATCGGTCAGGATCACCAGCGTGCGCGCGCCGAGGGCGCCGGCAGGCCGGGGCGCGGCCCGGCGCGCCCGCTCGCCCGGGTCGTCGGCGCTCGAGGGAGCGCCGTCGATCACACAGACGCGGACCGTCCCGCCGCGCGCCTTGACGTACGGCACGAGGGGGCGGGAGAACACGGGCATCGGCGCCGTCGTGCGCGCTTCGCCCCGGGACGCCAGCGAGAGGATCGTCCTCGCGACCCGGGCGGCCGCGTCGCCCCCGCGGCAGAGCATCGCGAGCGTCCGGTCCTGCTCGGCCAGCTCGGGCTCGGACGCGCCCATCACGCTCTCGATTAGGGGCGCGGGGTCTGGCGACTCGGGCGAGGCGCGCCAGATCCACAGCGCCGGGTGGCGCAGGGGCGAGTCGTGCGGGTGGACGATCGCGGTGGGGCGGCGGGCGGCCATGGACTCGATGAGCAGCGTCGAGACCCCGGTGATCACGCCGCGGGCCGCGGCGAGCGACTCGGCAAGGGGCGCCTCGTCCCGGGGCACGCCCAGCTCTCGCGCGAGCCGGGGCGTGACCCGCCACGTCGTGTCCACGCCGAGGCGCCGGGTCGCGTGCGCGAGGCGTTGCAGCGACCAGAGGACGCGCCCGTGCTCGGCCTCGCTGAACGCGGGGCGGCGGGCCGTCGCGACGAGCAGGCGGTCGCCGATGGGCGGCGGGCTTGCCGGGGGCGCGAGGCGGGGCAGGCCCGAGGCGCGGGCGTCGTTGCCCAGCGAGCGCAGGATCGCCCGGTCGATCCACCCGGCGCAGGCGACCAGATCGACTGGCGCGGGCCTCAGGAACCGTTCGTCCACGCTCGGGTTGTCGAACGTGTTGCGCCACTCGGCGATGCCGTCCATAAGCAGCAGCGTCGGGATCCCGCGCTCCCGGGCGGCGCGGACGGCGGCGATCGACTCGAGTCGGAGCACGTCGGCGACCGCGACGACGCGGACGCCCTCGGGCAGGCGGGGGGCGGCGCCGTCGTCGTCCATCGCGTGGACCGGCTCGAGACCGGCGGCGCGCAGCCGCTGCCCGACGCCCTGGAAGTGGTCGGCGCCGGTGTCGGCCTGGAGCAGAAGCGCTCGCCCGGGCGCGCTCATGCCGCGGCCCTCGCGGTCGCGCCGCCCAGGCTTGCCCGGATCATCGTCAGCAGCGAGTCGGCCAGCGCGTCGGTCGTGGCCCGCTCGCGGACGCGGCCGCGGATCCCGGCCGACAGGCTCTCGCGCCACGCGGGGCGCTCGACCGCGCGCTCGATCAGCCGCTCCAGCGAGTCCTCGTCGTGGAACGTCGTCTGCGAGAAGTCGCCCAGCAGCCAGCGGGCGGTCCAGCCGAGCTTGCCGGTGGGCGCCAGGGCGCGCTGGCGGGCCAGGGCGCCCGCGGGCGGCGTGAAGGCGCCGGGCGAGCCGAGGCCCAGCCGCTGCAGCTGCGCGCACCAGTCCATGAGCCCGGCGGAGTCGGCGACGGCGATCGGCGCGTCGGGCGGGGCGTCGCTGAGAGCCGCGTCGGCCAGCGCCTGCGACGCGAGCATCTGGTGCGTCAGACGGCACAGCGGGAGCCCGCCGGAGGCGGCGCACTCCATCACGCGCTGGTGGACGGCGGTGCTCGGCGAGGCGTGCAGGTGCACCCGCGCCGCCTGGTAGCAGGCGCGGAGCGACTGGCCGTGCTCGATCTCGGGCCGGGCGTAGCGGGCGAACGGGCCCGACTCCCAGCCGCGCCCGTGGACGCGGAGGCGCCAGCCGCGGCGCTCGGCGATCGAGGCCGCCCACTCCAGCGTCTGGTGCCGCAGGATGCGCTCGGCCAGCGGGTCGATGCACTGGGCCTTGAGCTGGTGCACGAGACCCGGGTCGGCGTCCGCGCCCACATGCTCGCGCAAGATCATGGGCGCCTCGTCGGCGACGTCACGGACGATCACGCGCTCGTGGGCGGCGCTCGCGAGCTGGGTGATCCGGTCGTGCGTCCACTCGATCACGTGACCCAGGCGCTCGTCGCCCGACTCGCGGATCAGGCGGTCACGCATCGCCGCGGGCGCCTCGGAGTGGTGCGAGACGTACGCGATCTCGCACGCGTGCTCGTCGAGCAGCTCGGGCGGCGCCGGCTCGGGGCCGAACTTCTCGGGGTCGATCACGACCGGGGCGCTCAGGGCGCGCTGCGCCGGGTAGGCGTACCGCTCGAACAGGTGCGGGTACGTGTGCCCGCAGAGGAAGTCGAGCGGCGTGCTCGCCCGCCCCGCGCGCTCGTCGAGCAGGTGGGGCATCTGGTCCTGGATCCAGCAGACGAAGGGCACGTTGGACGGCAGGGACGTGGCGCGGCGTGTGTAGTTGATCAGGACGACCAGGTCGGGCTCGAACTCGTGGGCGGCGCGGAGCTGGGCGATCGCCGAGAGGCGGGCGTGGTCGTCGGGCTCGATGAGGAGCCTGGCGTCGGCGCCGCGGCGCGCAAACGCCCGGCGGAGGTCCTCGGCCGCGTGCCGCACGAACGTCGTGTACCGGCACGTCGGGATCAGCACGCGCAGTGGCTCGGCCGAGCCGGGCGCGAGGGCCCGTTCGTACCGCGCCGCCCACCATTCCTCGCCGCGGCCCGCGTACTGGCTCTCGACCACGCCCCGCAGGCGGGCCATCTCGTTGCTCTGCTCGCCGCGGATCGTGGTCGCCAGCGACTCGATCGGCTCGAGCGTCGGATCAGCGGCGCCGGTCGCGAGCACGGGGCCCAGCGATTCCAGGTCGAACCGCTCGCGGGCCCAGGCCGCGAACGCCCCGCGGGCGTCGGGTCGGGCGAAGAGCCGCAGCGGGGCGTCGGCCAGCGTGTCGGCCGCGTCGGTCATCGAGAGCGCGTCGAGGAGCGTCATCGGGTCGTCGTGGACGAGCACGATCTCGGGTCGGTACCCGCTCGCGTCGGGGCCCAGGCGGGTCGCCAGCTCGAGCAGGAGCCAGGGCGTCCGGGCGCCGTCGATCGTGACCGGGCCGGGCGACTTGCGTGCGTGCTCGGCGAGCAGTCGATCGACGCGTGCCGAGGCGCGTGCCGGGCTGTCGTGCAGGCCGCGCAAGTCCTCGGGTTCGGCGCCCGGGGCGTCGCGCCACACGACGCTGCCGTCGGTCGCGATGAACCGCTCGAGCGCCTCGCGCGACGCGAGCCAGTCTCGCAGTGCGTCGCGCAGCGCCGGGGCGCGATCGCCGAGGGCGGCGACGGCGAGGCGGGCGCGCTGCGTGCGGCGGTCGGGCGGTTCCCGATCGTCGGGGAGTTCGTCGAGTCGGCACCCCAGCGCGTCGGCGTCCGGCAGCGCGCGGGCGGCGGGGGGGAAGAGACCGAGCTGCTCGCGCGCGAGCGTTGCCAGCCCCGCGTCGGCGAGGTTGGACGCGAAGAGGAACCGGAGGCCCACGTCCCGGGGCGCCCGGGACAGGGCCTTGGCGAGTTCGGGCAGCGCGTCCCACGGGCGACCGGCCGAGGCGAGGCCGATCAGCTCCTCGCGGCTCGGGGGGGGCGCCACATGCGCAGTTCTTGCGCGTGCGGGCGCGCCGGGATGACCGGTCGTTGACATTGAGTGCAGATCGGCGAAGGGCCGGCGCCGGGGACAGATACGCCGTCCGGGATGGTCCTCGGGTCGCACCCGGCTGAGCCCCGGCCGAGTCCCGGGCGGGTCCGGGCGCACGGGTCGGCTTTCATGGGGGGCCCGCGCGCGGGCCGATGCTCTGGCCCGATGGCGACCGGCAGCAAGATCCTGTCCCGCGAGGCGTTGCTCGAGGCCCGCGAGCGGGCCCGGGGCGAGGGCAAGCGTGTCGTGCAGTGCCACGGCTGCTTCGACCTGGTCCACCCCGGGCACATCCGCCACCTCCGGCACGCGCGGTCGCAGGGGGACATCCTGCTTGTCTCGGTGACCGGGGACACGGGGGTCGGCAAGGGCGCCGGTCGCCCGCTGATCCCGCAGGAGCTGCGGGCGGAGAATCTGGCCGAGCTGGACTGCGTGGACTGGGTGTACGTCGAGCCCGCGGCGACGGCGGTGGAGCTGCTGGGCGCGGTGCGGCCGGACGTGTACATCAAGGGCCGGGAGTACGAGTTCAACAAGGACCCCCGGTTCCAGGCGGAGCGCGAGGCGGTCGAGAGCCACGGCGGGCGTGTGGTGTTCAGCTCGGGCGACGTCGTGTTCAGCTCGACGGCGCTGATCGCGGCGATGGAGCACGAGGCCGACCCGTTCCACAGGCGGATGGCCGACCTGTCTCGCCGCGAGGAGCTGGGCGTGACGGCCCTGGGGGAGATGGTCGAGTCGTTCCGCGGCTCCCGCGTGATCGTGGTGGGCGAGACGATCCGGGACACGTACGTGTTCTGCGATCGGCCCGAGGTCGCGGGCGAGAGCCCGGTGATGACGCTCCGCCCGGTCGAGCAGCGCTGCTACGACGGGGGGGCCGCCATCATCGCGCGGCACGCGGCGGCGCTGGGCGCGCGCACGACACTCGTCACCGCGCTGCCCGACGACGAGGCGGGGCGGGAGACGAGGGCGAGGCTGGTCGCCGAGGGGATCGAGGTCCGGGGCGTCGCGGCGACGACGAGCCTGGCCGAGAAGCAGCGGTTCCTCGTCGGCGCGCAGAAGGTCATGAAGGTCGATCGCGTCGAGCCGATCGTCATCGACGCGCACGAGCAGGACCGGCTGGTCACGGTGACGGGTGACCTGTGCGCCGGGGGCGCGGACGCGGCGATCATCGCGGACTTCGGGTTGGGCCTGCTGAGCCCGGCCGTGCTCTCGCGGGTCTGCCGGGCCGCCCGAGGCAAGGCCCGAGTCGTCTCGGGGGACGTCAGCGGGAAGCGCGCGAGCCTGATGGAGATGAAGGGGATCGACCTGGTCTGCCCTTCGGAGGACGAGCTGCGGGACGCGGTGCGGAACCAGGGCGACGGGCTGCCCGCGGTCACCTGGGAGCTGCTGCACGAGGCGGGGATCCGGTCGGCGATCGTGACGCTGGGCCCCGAGGGCCAGATCGGCTTCGAGCGGATCGTGGGCGTGGGCGCGTCGGGCGGGAGGGGCTGGAAGACGAGGCTCCGGGGCGAACACGTCCCGGCGCTCTCGCCCCACGCGGTCGATGCGCTCGGGTGCGGGGACGCGCTGCTGACGGTCGCGACCCTGTCGCTTGCGCGCGGGGGGTCGATGCTGACGGCGGCGTACCTGGGCGCCGCGGCGGCGAGCGTCGAGTCTCGGCGGGTCGGGAATGTCCCCATTTCCAGCGCCGACTTGCGTCGCGAGGTCATGCGGGTGCAGACTGCACGCCTCGCGCTCGCGGGGCCGGAGTTGCCCCCGGCGCGGGTGGACGGCGCGAGCGCGACCCACGAGGCGTTGCGCGAGGCGTCGTAGAGCCCGGGCGCGCCGCCCGGGCGGGGCGGAGCCCCGGGGGTGGTCAGGGATGATCACGTACATCGTGCCCACGCGGGACCGGACGGAAGAGCTGGCGCGCACCCTGGCGGCGCTCGGGCGGCTTCGCGCGCACAACGAGCGCAATCCGGGGTTCACGCCCGGCGAGGTCGTGGTCGTGGACAACGCGTCGTGGCCCGCGCCGCCCGTGCCGGCGCGGCTGGCCAACGGGATGCCGGCGCGGCTGATCGCGCTGGGCGAGAACAGGGGGGCGGCGTCGCGGAACGCCGCGGCGGCGCAAAGCGACGAGTCCAGCCGGTGGCTCGTCATGCTCGACGACGACTCGGCGCCCATCGACGACGGGCACGTCGCGGCGCTGGCCGACCAGCCGGCCGATGTCCTCGCCGTCTCGGCCGACATCCGCTTGGCCGGCCGCGGCGAGCGGGAGTCGGGGGGGCTGCCCGAGGTGTTCATCGGGTGCGGCGTCGCGATCCGGCGCGGCGTGTTCCTCGACATGGGCGGGTACGACGCGTCGTTCGGGTACTACGCCGAGGAGTACGACCTGGCCGCGAGAGTGCTGAACGCGGGCGGGCGCGTCGCGTTCGAGCCCCGGTTCCGGGTCGAGCACCGGAAGACCGGCCGCGGGCGGGACATGGACCTGATCCTCGGGCGGCTCGTGCGGAACAACGGGTGGGTGATCCGTCGGTACGCGCCCGAGAGCGAGGTCGGCCCGTGGATGGACGAGACGATCGCGCGGTATCGGCGGATCGCCGAGAAGGAGGACGCGGTCGAGGGCTACGAGCGCGGGCTGGCCCAACTCGAGGCGACGGCGGGCGATCAGCCCCGGTCGCCGATGAGCGGGGCGGTCTGGTCGAGGTTCACGGGCGAGTGGCACGCGCGGTCGGCGCTGATGGCGGCGCAGGACGTTGCGCCCTTCGACGCGGCGAGGCTGATCGGGCGGGGCAAGAACGCGGGCGTCGTCGAGCGCGTGCTGGGGCAGCTGGGCGTGGGCGTGCGCGACGACGCGCGCGTGGACGTCATCGGGACGCTCTCGCCCGGGCCCATGATCGACGCGCTGGAGGGCGCGGCCCTCGGGGGCCGGCGCGTCGTGGCGCCTTGGGCGGGGGCGGCGGGGGCCGTGCGGCGCGGCGTCAGGGCAACCGTGGCGTAGCGGACTGGCGCTAGGTGTTCGCGGGCGCCGGCGCTCGGTGCTCGGCCAGGTCCAGCACGAAGCGGGCCTTGTCCAGCGACTCGCGCCACTCGGCATCGGGCTCGGAGTCGGCGACGATCCCCGCGCCAACGCCCAGCTCGAGCGTCGCGTCGGACATGTCGTCCAGGCCCGCGGGCCCGGGCGCGCCGGAGACGAGGGCCGTCCTGATCGCGACGTTGAGGCGGAGGCGCCCGGCGTCGGAGAGGAAGCCCATGGCGCCGCAGTACGGGCCCCGGGGCGAGGTCTCCAGCTCGTCGATGATCTGCATCGCACGGATCTTGGGCACGCCCGTGACCGACCCGGGCGGGAACGTGGCGCCGAGCAGTTCGCCCGCGCCCACGCCGGCACGCAGCCGGCCCGCGACCGACGACGTCGCCTGCAGCACGCCCGAGGCGTGCCGCTCGATCTCGCGGGGAGACTCGACGCGGATCGAGCCGGGGGCGCAGACGCGGCCCAGGTCGTTGCGCATCAGGTCCGTGATCATGTCCAGCTCGGCCCGGTCCTTCTCGGCCGCGCGCAACTCCTCGGGGTCGGCGCAGGCGGGGCGCGTGCCCTTCATCGGGCGCGTGCGGACCTCGCCCGTGCGCAGGTCGGCGTCGAGGAACAGCTCGGGGCTGGCGGAGATGACGGCGCGGCGGGTGTCGTCGTCGTCGAACTCGATGTAGCCGCCGTGCCACGGGCGGGCGGCGGCGAACAGGCCTGCGGCGAGCCCGCGCGTCGAGCCGGCGAACGCGGCGCGGAGCCGGTGCGTCAGGTTCACCTGGTAGACGTCGCCCGCGCGGATGTACTCGAGCACCCGGGCGACGGCTCGCGTGTACGCGTCCCGGCCCGCCATGCCCGGGGGCGTCAGCGACCAGGCGGGCGCCTCGGCGTCGGTACGACAAGGCCCGGGGGTTTGACGACCCGCCCAGCACCGGGCGGTGTGGTCGTACGCGACGCTCCGGTCGATCCGCGCGACGACGAGCGTCGGCCACGGATCGGGGGCGGCGCGGGCCGCGGCGGCGCGTGGCCGGCCGGCGGCGGGCTCGATGAGCGGGCCCAGGGCGTACGAGATCGCCAGCATCCAGCCGCCCGCGGCGGCGGTCTCGGCGCCTGGTTCTCGCGGGATCCGGGCCAGCTCGGAGATCGCGTCGAGCGGGTCGAGGTGCGCGAACGCAAACGTTTCATCGCCGCGGCGCGTGCGCCAGCCGCGATCCGTGTCCCACGTCCAGAGCCCGGAGGGCTCGGCGAGGAACGTGCACGGGTCGTGCGCCGCGTCGTCGGAGACGAGTGCGGCGAGGGGGACGTCCCGGGGCCAGGAGGCGAGGGCGTGCGCCGGGTGTCTGGGCGCGGTCTCGTCGGGGCGTGCGGTCATGCGGCGGCGCGATGATAGGGGTCGGTCGATGGCGCCCGCGGGGGCTCCTAAAGTCCCGACCCGTGCGCCGGTCAGGCCCGGCCCGCTCCAGAGACTCCAGCCCCGAGAGGGACACGCCGCGATGGCCAAGAAGAAGTCGAGCCGCAAGAAGGCGTCCAAGAAGGCCGCGAGGAAGACCGCTAAGAAGTCCGCGAAGAAGACGGCACGCAAGAAGGGCGGCGCGCGGAAGAAGGCCGCACGCAAGACGACGGCACGCAAGAAGACCGCGTCCAAGTCGTCGCGCGGGAGCGGCGGGGCGCGCACGCACGCGGGCGGAGCGCGGGCCAAGCGCTCGACCAAGAAGAAGGCTCGGGCCGTGGGCAAGAAGCCGATCCCGGGCAAGATGGTCTACTCGTTCGGGCGCAAGACCGAGGGCGCGGCGTCGATGAAGATGCTGCTCGGCGGCAAGGGCGCCAACCTCGCGGACATGACCTCCATCGGGCTGCCGGTGCCGGCCGGGTTCACGATCACGACCGAGGCGTGCGCCAAGTACTACGCGCAGGGGCGTCGCCTGCCCCGGGGCCTGATGGCCGAGGTCACGCGCGGGCTCGAGCGGCTCGAGAAGGAGACCAAGAAGAAGTTCGGCGACCGGAAGGACCCGCTGCTGGTCTCCGTCCGCTCGGGCGCGGCGGTCTCGATGCCGGGCATGATGGACACGATCCTGAACCTCGGCCTGACCGACAAGGCGGTCGAGGGGCTGGCCGACAAGACCGGCAACCGGAGGTTCGCGTTCGACGCGTACCGGCGCCTGATCAACATGTTCGGCGACGTGGTGATGGGCGTCGATCACGAGAAGTTCGAGCACGCGTTCGACGAGATCAAGGCCAAGTTCGGCGCCGAGCTTGATACGCAGGTGCCGGCCGAGGGGCTCGAGGAGCTGTGCGAGCGATACAAGGAGGTCTACCGCCAGCAGGTGGGCGACGAGTTCCCGCAGAACCCGCGGAAACAGCTGGAGCTGGCGGTCGAGGCGGTGTTCAAGAGCTGGAACGCGGACCGGGCGATCAGCTACCGGCGGATCAGCGGGATCTCGGGCCTGGAGGGGACCGCCGTCAACGTGCAGACGATGGTCTTCGGCAACATGGGCCAGGACTGCGGCACGGGCGTCGCCTTCACGCGGGACCCGTCCACGGGCAAGAACGAGTTCTACGGCGAGTTCCTGATCAACGCCCAGGGCGAGGACGTCGTCGCGGGCATCCGCACGCCGCGGCCCGTGGTCGAGATGAAGAAGTGGGACAGGAAGTCCTACGACCAGCTGATGAAGATCAAGACGAAGCTGGAGAAGCACTACAAGGACGTGCAGGACATCGAGTTCACGATCGAGCGGGGCGAGCTGTTCATGCTCCAGACGCGCAGCGGCAAGCGGACGGGCATGGCCGCGGTGAAGATCGCGTGCGACATGGTCCGCGAGAAGCTGATCAGCGAGAAGGAGGCCCTGCTGCGGATCCCGGCCGGGGACCTGACGCAGCTTCTGCTCCCGAGCTTCGACCCCGCGGGCAAGGACCTGTCGCAGGTGCTGACCAAGGGCCTGCCCGCGTCGCCCGGGGCGGCGGTGGGCAAGCCGGCGTTCACCGCCGACGAGGCCGTCGAGCGGGCGCACAACGGCGAGAAGGTCATCCTCGTCCGCAAGGAGACGAGTCCCGAGGACGTGGACGGGATGCACTCGGCGACGGGCATCCTGACTTCCACGGGCGGGATGACCAGCCACGCGGCGGTCGTCGCCCGCGGCTGGGGCAAGTGCTGCGTCGCGGGCGCGGGCGAGATCACCATCGACGCGGCCAGCGGCGTCTTCCGCGTCGAGGGGCGGACGTTCGGGCGGAACGACGTCATCTCGATCGACGGCTCGACCGGCGAGGTCATCGCGGGCGAGGCGCCCCGGATCGAGCCCCAGCTGTCGGGCGATTTCGCCAAGGTCATGAAGTGGGCCGACAAGTACCGCAGGCTGGGCGTCCGCACCAACGCGGACGCGCCGGCGGACGCCAAGCGTGCCCGCGACTTCGGCGCCGAGGGCATCGGGCTGACCCGGACCGAGCACATGTTCTTCGAGGGCCCGCGGATCACGGCGATGCGGCAGATGATCCTGGCCAACACCCTCGAGGCGCGGGAGGCGGCGCTGGCCAAGCTACTTCCCTACCAGCGCGAGGACTTCATCGGGATCTTCGAGGCGATGAAGGGCCTGCCGGTGACGATCCGACTGCTGGACCCCCCGCTGCACGAGTTCCTGCCCCACGACGAGAAGAGCATGGAGGAGCTGGCGTCCTCGATGGGCGTGCAGGCCGACAAGGTCCGCCAGCGGGTGGCGCTGCTGCACGAGCTGAACCCGATGCTCGGCCACCGCGGCTGCCGCCTGGCGGTGACGTACCCGGAGATCCTGCGGATGCAGGTCCGCGCGATCACGGAGGCGGCGATGGACTGCCTGGCGCGGAACATCAGGGCCATGCCGGAGATCATGGTGCCCCTGGTCGGCACGCGGCAGGAGCTGGCGCTGCTGCGGGCCGAGGCCGAGAAGGTGATCGACGAGGTCAAGGCCGAGAAGGGCTGGAAGAAGAAGCTGGACATCAAGATCGGGACGATGATCGAGATCCCGCGGGCGGCGCTGACGGCCCACGAGGTCGCCGAGTCCGCCGACTTCTTCAGCTTCGGGACCAACGACCTCACGCAGCTGACCTACGGCTACTCCCGCGACGACGTGAACACCTTCCTGCCCGACTACATCAACCAGGACATCCTCCCGGTGGACCCCTTCCAGTCGCTCGACCAGACCGGCGTGGGCCAGCTCGTCGAGATGGGCCTGACCCGCGGTCGGGAGACGAACAAGGGCCTGAAGGTCGGGATCTGCGGCGAGCACGGCGGGGACCCGGCGAGCGTCAAGTTCTGCCACAGGGTCGGGCTCGACTACGTCAGCTGCTCGCCCTTCCGGGTGCCGATCGCCAGGCTGGCGGCGGCCCAGGCGGCGCTGGCGGACTGATCCCGGCTTCCGGGCGACGCCGATCGGCGCGCCACCTAGGATTCGGGCCATGCCCGTCCCCCGGATCGCCATCGTGGGTCGCCCCAACGTGGGCAAGAGCTCGCTCGTGAACCTCATCGCGCGCGAGAAGGTGGCGATCGTGGACCCGACGCCCGGCGTCACGCGCGACCGCGTCTCGGTCGTCGTGGACCTGGAGGCGCCGGACAAGCGCGGGCCCCTGAAGCCCGTGGAGCTGACGGACACGGGCGGGTTCGGCGTGTACGTCGCCGAGGGCGGGCGGTACGACGAGACCGGCGCCGACCTCTCCACGCTGACCAAGGACATCGAGCGGCAGATCGGCGAAGCGGTCAGCCACGCGGACCTGATCTTGTTTGCGATCGACACCCAGGCGGGGATCACGCCCTTCGACGAGGCGATCGCCAAGCTGCTGCGGGAGCAGAAGCTGGGCACTCGGATCGCAGACGACCGCGATCCGGCGCCGGTGCGCGTCGTCGCGACCAAGGTGGACGGCCCGAGCTGGGAGACGCACGCCTACGAGCTGAGCGCTCTTGGTTTCGGCGAGCCGATGATGTGCTCGTCCAAGACCAAGTACATGCGCCGGGACATGCTCGACACGCTCTACGAGCTGCTCCCCAAGCCCGACAAGACCCGCGAGCCCGAGAGTGATCTGAGGATCGCGATCGTCGGCAAGCGCAACGCGGGCAAGAGCACGCTTGTGAATACCCTCGCCGGCGAGGAGCGGGTGATCGTCTCCGAGATCGCCGGCACGACGCGGGACTCGGTGGACGTCCGCTTCGAGCTGGACGGTCGGAGCGTGACGGCGATCGACACCGCGGGCCTCCGCCGCAAGAAGAGCTTCCAGGGCCCGATCGAGTGGTACGCCTTCGACCGGGCCCAGCGGGCGATCGAGCGGGCCGACGTCGCCGTCCTGCTGATCGACGCGGGCGAGCCGATCAGCCAGGTGGACCAGCAGCTGGCGGCCCTGGTCGTCAAGAGCTTCAAGCCCGTGGTGATCGTGATCAACAAGTGGGACCTGGCCGAGGGCAAGAGCTCGCCGACCGGCAAGCCGATCACGACCGAGACCTACGACGAGTACGTCCGCAAGGAGCTCAAGGGGCTCTCGTTCGCGCCCTTGGCGTTCATGTCCGCGAAGGAGGGGACGAACATCCGGGGCGTGATCGACCTGGCCTTCGAGCTGCACGAGCAGGCGGGGCAGCGCGTGGGCACGGGCGTGCTCAACCGCGTGATCCGCGGCATCGTCGAGCGGCGGGGCCCGAGCAACAAGCTCGGGACCGAGGCCAAGGTGTACTACGTCACGCAGGTGACCGACCACCCGCCGACGCTGGTGATGGTCGTCAACCGCCCCGAGCTGTTCACGCCCAACTACATGCGGTTCCTGATGAACCGGATCCGCGAGGAGCTGCCCTTCGACGAGGTGCCCGTGCGGGTGCTGCTCCGCTCGCGCAAGCGCGTCGAGGCCCAGCAGCGGGGAAGGCGGGGCGGCAAGGGCCTGCTGCACGAGACGGACGCGGCGACCCAGGGCTTCGTCGAGGATATGGGCGAGGAGCGGCCCGACCTGGACGCGATGCTGGCGCAGATGCCCGACGAGGGCGAGGCGTACTTCGAGGATTGACGCCACGCGTCCCCGGGCCGATTCTCCCGGCCGGAATCCGACCACGTAGAATCCCAACAACACGCTGCCCGCCGATACTCGGGCGGGAGTGGGGAGGCTGCCGCATGTCATTCTGGAAGAGGCTCAAGGGCGAGCTGATCGACATCGTCGAGTGGACCGACGAGCGTCCGCAGACGCTGGTGCACAAGTTCACGCGTCAGCGGAACGAGATCAAGTACGGCGCCAAGCTGGTCGTGCGCCCGGCGCAGGCCGCGGTCTTCGTCAACATGGGGAAGATCGCCGACGTCTTCGCGCCCGGCATGTACACGCTCGAGACGAAGAACCTGCCGATCCTGTCGACGCTGCAGGGCTGGAAGTACGGCTTCGAGAGCCCGTTCAAGGCCGAGGTCTACTTCGTCTCCACCCGCCAGTTCACGGACCTCAAGTGGGGGACGATGAACCCGGTCATGCTCCGCGACGCGGAGTTCGGCCCGGTGCGGCTCCGCGCCTTTGGGACGTACACCGTCCGGTGCACGGACCCGGGCAAGCTGGTCGAGGAGGTCGCGGGCTCGGACGCGCATTTCTCTTTGGACCGCATCGAGGAGCAACTGCGGAACTTCATCGTGTCCGGCTTCACGGACGTGCTGGGCGAGAGCCGGATCCCCATCCTGGACCTGGCCGCCAACTACGACGAGCTGGGCGAGTTCCTGGCCGAGCGGCTGGGGCCGCGGGTCGATCAGTACGGCCTGGATCTGACGGCGCTGCTGGTCGAGAACATCTCGCTGCCGCCGAACGTCGAGGAGGCGCTGGACAAGCGCTCGAGCATGGGCGTGATCGGGGACCTGAAGCGGTTCACGCAGTACCAGACCGCCGAGGCGATCGGTGACGCGGCCCAGAACGAGGGCGGGGGCATGGGCGACGCGATGGGCCTGGGCGCCGGCTTCGCGATGGCCAACCAGATGGCCCAGGCGATGGGGCCGGGGGCCGCAGGCCAGGGCGGTCCGCCGCCCGTGCCGGGGGCCGTGACCTACTGGGTCGCCAAGGACGGGCAGAAGTCGGGCCCGCACTCGATGGAGGAGCTGTCGGCGATGGCGGGGCGGGGCGAGTTGATGCCCGACACGCTGGTGTGGAAGGACGGGATGGCGTCGTGGGTCAAGGCGATGGAGGCGCCCGAGGTGGCGTCGATCGTGGGGCGCCAGCCGCCGCCGATCCCCGGTTCTGCGCCGCCGCCGGTTCCCCCTGCTGAGTCGTGATGGAGGGCGGTGAGGCCAGAGAGGCCGCGCGCAGCGCTGCGCCCGAGCCTGGGCCCGAGCCCGAGCCGGGGCCGCGGGCCGAGGGCGAGCGCCGCTTCCCGTGCAAGCGCTGCGGCGCCCAGCTCGCGTTCAAGCCGGGGACGTACGAGCTCAACTGCGCCCACTGCGGCGCCCACAACGAGATCGAACTCGACGAGTCCGCCATCGAGGAGATGGACTTCGAGGCGTACCTGGCCCTCCTGGAGGAGGGCGAGGCGCACGAGGACAAGATCGTCTCGCGCTGCGACTCCTGCGGCGCCCGCGTCGAGCTGCCCACGAACGTCACCAGCGGGCCCTGCCCGTTCTGCTCCAAGACCGTCGTCGCGACGGGGCGGAGCGAGAAGCTGGTCCGGCCGGCGTCGCTGCTGCCCTTTGCGTTCGGGCGCAACGAGGCCCGCGAGCGGTTCCGCGCCTGGCTCGGGAAGCTCTGGTTCGCCCCTGGCGATCTGAAAAAGGCCGCGACGATCGACGGCAAGCTCTCGGGCGTCTACCTGCCGTTCTGGACGTACGACTCGGGCGCGATCACGGACTACACCGGGATGCGGGGCGAGTACTACTACGTCACGCAGACGTACACGACGATGGTCAACGGCAAGCCGCAGGTCCGGACGCGGCAGGTCCGCAAGACCCGCTGGTGGCCCGCCTCGGGACGCGTGCGGAACTTCTTCGACGATCTGCTGGTCCCCGCGAGCCACTCGCTGCCCGCGGGCGACGTGCGGAAGCTCGAGCCGTGGGACCTGGGCGAGCTCAAGCCCTACGCCGACGAGTTCCTGGCCGGCTTCGGCGCCGAGAGCTACGCCGTGAACCTGCCCTCGGGCTTCGAGGTCGCCAAGGAGCTGATGGCGCCGGAGATCAACGCCACGATCCGGCGTGACATCGGGGGCGACGAACAGCGGATCACGACCTCGTCGTCCACGTACCACTCGGTCACGTTCAAGCACATCCTCCTGCCCGTCTGGGTCTGCGCGTACCGCTACAAGGACAGGGCGTTCCGGATCCTGGTCAACGCGCGGACCGGCGAGGTGATCGGCGACCGCCCGTGGTCGGTCGCCAAGATCTCGTTCCTGGTCGCGGTGCTGATCACGCTCGTCGTGGCGGCGGTCGCGATCTTCCTGCTGTTCTTCCGGAACTGAGCCGGCGGCCTACACGCGCTCGATCGCCTCGGCGAGCTCGGCGATGGGCCCGGCCCGGCGCGTCCGCGCGTACAGCGGGCGGGGCGGGCGGTCGTCCTCGATCGTCCGCGAGATCAGATCAACCCGCTCGAGGTCGCGGAGCGCGCCCGCGAGCGCGCGGTCGGTCACGCCCCCGAGCCCCTCGCGGATCTCGGTGAACCGGGAGCCGCCGGGACCGACGGCCGTCAGCGTCGCCAGCGACCACTTGCGCAGGCAGACGTCCCCGAGCCCGTCGCGCGTCAGCCGCGCCCAGAGCGTGGCGGCCAGGGGCGCGGCCTCGGCGCCTCTGGGAGTCAGGATGTACTCGGGCCGCAGCGGGTGCCCGTACCCGGGGTTGCGCGCGGCCAGTCCCATCCCGATCAGCGCGTCCAGGGCGTCGCGCACGCCGACCCGGCTGGCGCCCGTGCGGCTGCGCAGCGTCACCACCTTCGCCCCGCCGTCGCGGGCCAGCTCGCCCAGCACGGGCAGGGCCCAGCGGCGGTGGAACAGCTCGGGGAGCGGGGGCATGGGCATGCAACGCATTCCAGGAAATGGACTTGCGGGCCATCGCCCGGAACGGGCGACGACGCTTGTGTCGCGCAAAGTATAGCAGCTATACTCCTAAAACGCAATGACCCCGGCGCGCCCCGGAGGGCGCCGCCCACACGCGACGGAGCGCCCCGACCCCGAGACAGGAGCAGACGCATGGCATCCCCACTCGCGTACACCGGCGGGCTCACGCTCGCGATGCAGGTCGCCGACCTCGACAAGGCCCTGGCCTGGTACAACGACGTGCTCGGCTTCCCGACGCTCTACAAGGTCGACGACATCGGCTGGGGCGAGGTCAAGACCGAGGTCGAGGGCGTCAACGTCGGGCTCTCGCAGGTCGAGACCCCCGAGGTGGGCAGGGGCCCCGTGCCGACCTTCGGCGTGGCGAGCGTCGACGAGGCGCGGGCCAAGCTCGAGGCCAAGGGCGTGAAGTTTGATGGGGAGACGCGGGAGTACCCGGGTATGGTGCGCCTGGCGACGTTCTTCGACCCCGACGGCAACGCGCTCATGCTCTACCAGAGCCTGGGCGAGCAGGAATGAGCGTGAATCGCATGCGCAAGGAGCGACCGATGAGGCGACGCGGACTCTGGATGGCGGGCGGTGTTGTTGGCGCCGCGGCGGTGCTCGGGGCGATGGCGGGCGCCGCGACGCAGCACCCGGGCTCGGGCGCACCGGGCGGGGACGCCTCGATCGAGTCGATGGCCTCCCTCGCCGGCATGTGGCGTGCCGAGTCGGGTGGGCGGACGTACGAGGAGGTGTGGATGGCGCCCGCGCACGGACAGATGACCGGCGCGCTGCGCTCGTTCGACGCCGAGGGCAATGTCCGGATGCTCGAGCTGCTGACGATCCGCGAGGCCGAGGGCGGGCTCGAGTACAGCGTGCGTCACTTCGACGCGGCGATGACGCCCTGGGCCTCCGAGGCCGAGGGGCCCCTCGTGACCCGGGCCGAGCATTTTGACGACGGGCCGGTGGTCTTCGCCACCGTCCGCGGCAGCGAGTCGCTGGCGGGCGTGAGCATGGACATGCGCGTCTCCGGGAAGTTCCGGGCGGAGCTGACGTTCACCGACGAGGCGGGCCGGGCGCCGATCGTGCTCGAGTTCGAGCGGGTCGGGGCCAAGCCGTAGCGGGCCCCGCTCGTCGCGCCCGGCGGTGTCAGCCCCCGGCCTGGGTGCGGGCGAGTTCCTCGCGGATCACGCGCTGCACGCGGGCCATGATCTCGTCGGCCGACTCCTCGCGGGAGTTCGTCTCGCGGCTGATGAGGCGCCCCTGCGCGTCGATCACGTCGATCGTCGGCGCGACGCGGACGCGGTAGTCGCGGCGCATCTGGTCGGCGTCGACGAGCAGGGTGTGCTTGTACCCGTTCCTGTTGATCAGGTCGGCCGCGGCGCCGGGCGTCGATTCCATGAACGCCGGGGCGTACACGGCCACGTCCTCGCCCGCGAACGTGTCCACGAGGGCGCTGACCAGGGGCGAGTACTCGCGGCAGGGCACGCACCAGGTGCCCCAGTAGTACAGCACCACGATCTGGCCCTGGAGGCCGTCGAGCGTGACCGACTCGCCCGAGGCGGTCTTGAGCTCGAAGTCGGGCATGGCGCGGCGCCCGGCAGTGGGGTCTGGGGCGGGGCGGGCCGTGCCCGCGTCCGGGCGGCGCTCGGGCCGCGTCGCGGGCATGGTCCGCGAGCCGATCCGGGGCGCCGATGATCGCTGGTCGATCTCCTCGTACCCCGCGGGGACCTCGACGGTCATGTCCGACTCGTCCAGGGGCGGGTTGGACTTCACGTCCGTGTACGTGACGTTGAGCGACAGCGTGTACGCGGTGTCGTGGATCCGCTCGAGCTTGCGGGGCATCGAGTCGTTGACCCCCAGGAACCAGCGGGACTTGTTGTGCTTGGCCCGGCGCGAGGGGCGGCGCCCGGGCTCCTCGGCGTACTCGACGAGCACGACGTCGCACTCCACGCCGCCCACGGTCTGGCGGTCCTCGAGTGCATGCGTCGCGCCGGGCGCCAGCTCCCGCTCCAGGGGCGTGGCGGCGAACAGCTCGTCGAGGTTGAAGTGCTCGCGGAGGGCGAAGCCCCCGCCCCGGGCACGGTCGGCGGGCGCGGTCTTGACGCTCTTGGACGCGTGCTCGACCCAGGTCAGGTCGCGCGAGTTGGACGCGAAGTCGTACGTGTACTCCTCGCCCGTGTCGGCCCGGTCCTTGCCCACGCCGAAGACGCGCGTGGTCCACGGGCCGAGCTCCTCCACGTCGCCCTCGTCGTTGCGTCGGATGTTCATCGTCGACCGCCCGGTGGGCATGAACTTGACGAACATGTCCGAGCCCCCGCCCGAGAGCTCGCCCGTCGCGCTGAACGCGTCGAGCTTCTGGACGGCGATCGCCGCCCGCTCCAGGATCGCCCGGGCCTCGGGCGAGGTCACGGGCGCGGCGTCCTGCCCGGAGGCGGCGTTGGCCGGCTGGTCCCCCGGCTGGAGGTTCTCGAGCATCTGGCCCGCGGCCGGGGCGGCCAGGCAGGCGGTCAGGGCGAGGAAGAGGGGGGTGATGGGGCTGCGCACGTCGGGCTCCTGGGGGGTGGTCTGTCTCGGGTGTCCTACCCGTGGCGGGGGGCGGTTGTTCCCGCCCGATCGGGTGTTCCGGGCCTCAGGCCGAACGACCGAGGAGGGTGGAGAGTGCCTCGCCCGGGTGTTCGGCACGCATCAGGTGCTCGCCGACGAGCAGGATCCGGACCCCCGCCCGCCCGAGCCGCGTGACGTCGTCGTGCTCGGTGATCCCGGACTCGCTGACGAGGACGCTGGTGTCGTCCACGAGATCGACCAGGCGGAGGGTGTGGTTGAGATCGGTGGTCATGGACTCCAGATCGCGGTTGTTGATGCCCAGGAGCCCGTATCCCGGGTGCGGGAATCCCACGTGGGGGCGGACCCGGAGCAGGTTGTCCATGGAGTGGGCCTCGAGCAGGGCGGTCATCTGGAGCTGCTGAGAGAGGATCAGGAGGTCCACGATCTGGGCCTCGGTGAGGCACTCGGCGATCAGGAGGACGGCGTCGGCCCCCGCGGCCCTGGACTCCCAGAGCTGCCATTCGTCGATGATGAAGTCCTTGCGGAGGACCGGGAGCGGGACGCTGTCTTTGATCCGCTGGATGAAGGAGAGGCGGCCCCCGAAGAACTTCTCGTCCGTGAGGCACGAGATGGCCGATGCGCCCCCGTTGAGGTACTGCCGCGCAATGGGCTCGGGCGAGAAGTCATCCTGCGCATACTCGGGGCGGATCCAGCCCGCGGAGGGGCTCTTGCGCTTGATCTCGGCGATGACGGCGGGCAGGCCGGCCCGGCTGATCCGCCGGACGGCGCCGAAGAAGTTCCGGGGGGGCTCGGCCTGGGCGACCAGCGCCTCCAGCTCCCGCATCGGGGTCCCCGCCTTGAGCCGATCCACCTCCGCGCGCTTGTGCTCCACGATCTGGCGGAGCGTGGCGGGCATGTGCTCGGGGCCGGTGGGCATAGGCGTCATTGTTGCGCTGGCGCTGGGCGTTTTCGCCCCGCTCGCCCTGGCCCAGGATGGGGGCGGGGAGCAGCTGGCCAACAAGAGCGTCCGCGACGTCATGAAGGACGTGGATCAGTGGAAGCTGCCCCTGCTGGCCATCGCCTCGCTGCTCGTGCTGGCGCTGCTGCTGGCCGGCGGGCTGCTCAAGCCCGGGGGCTTTGAGAAGGCGGGCGGGCGCGACCTGGGGCCCGTGCCCAGCGCGATCTGGGTCTTCGCCGCCCTGGTCGTGCTGCTGGCGATGTACTCGGCCAAGGGCGTGCTGACGGCGACAGGCGTCTTCGACCAGCTCGGGGGCGAGGGCGGGCTGAGCGAGGACCAGCAGGCGATCGTGACGACGCTGGGCGCCTACGCCCTCGGCTCGATCGCGGGCCTGGGGATGCTCTTCGTCCTGCACAAGTCCGCGCCCGAGGCGGGGCTCAAGGTCTCGGGCCTCGACGCGCCCCTGGGCCTGGGCTGCTTTCTGCTGGCCTTCCCGATCGTGCAGCTGGCGGCGGTCGTCGCGTTCCAGATCTACACGGGCGTGACCAAGGGCGAGACGCCCGACCCGATCGCCCACGACGTGCTCCGCTCCATCCGCGACCAGTTCGCGGGCGGGACGCAGGACGTGTGGACCTGGCTGACAATCGCCGCCGCCGTCATCGGGGCGCCGATCGTCGAGGAGCTGGTCTACCGCGTCTTCCTGCAGTCGGCGATGCTCAAGCTGTTCAAGAGCGCGTGGGTGTCGATCATCCTGAGCGCGCTGATCTTCGCGGCGATGCACCGGGTGGCGGCCGAGGAGGCGGCCCGGGTCCCCTGGCACGCGCTGATCCCGCTGTTCGCCCTGGGCGTCACAATGGGCGTGGCGTACGAGCGGACGAGGCGGGTCGGGGTGCCGATCGCCATGCACATGTGTTTCAACGCGCTGATGATCGCGCTGGTCGTGCTCGGCGCGGAGCCGGCGGAGGGGTGATGGCGGGCGAGCGGAAGAGAGGCCGGGGATCGCGTCGGAGCGTGTTCGAGCTCAAGACCGTCAAGCACTTCGAGGCGCTCCGCTCCGGGCTGAGGCGGGTGATCGTGCGGGTCGGGGGCGAGCTGGGCGAGTTCTCCGTCGGCGATCTGGCCGAGCACACCGGGCGGCGCAAGACCGCCCTGTACCGGCACGTCAAGATCCTGGTGGACGCGGGGCTGCTGATCGAGGTGGGCGAGCGGGGCGAGGGGCGGAAGCGCGAGGCGGTGTACTCGCCCGCGGCCGACTCGTTCTACACGACCGACGCGCCGCTGCCCCCGGGCGCCTCGCGGGCGCTGGCCGACGCGATCGCGACCGACCTCCGCCTGGCCGACCGGAGCGTCCGCCGCTCGCTGTCCTCTGGCGAGGCGGTCGCGGGCGGGGCCAGCCGCGACACCTGGTGCGGGACGATGTTCGGCTGGCTCACGCCCACGCAGCTCCGCGAGCTCAACAAGCTCGCGATGGAGATCTTCGATCCCTTCGACGGCGGCGTTCCCAGGCCCGGGACGCGGCACTACGGCGTCTCGGTCGTCGTCTACCCGCTCGATCTCGAGGGCGAGGACGACGAGTAGCCGCCTGCGACCGCCGACCGGCGAGGCTGCGGGCTCGAATCGGGCGCACGTCGACGACTTTCTTGCACCCGCCCGCTATGACCGGGGATACGCTGCCGCGCATGCGGACAGGAACGCTCGGATGCTTCGTGCTGTGGGTGATGCTCGCGGCCGTCACGGTGCAGGCCTTCGGCGCTCGGGCCGGCCCCGATTCGCCCCCGGAGGGCGACCGGGCGCTGCTCGAACTGCTCACCCAGATGCCCCACTCCGAGGAGTTGGCCGCCGCCGCTTGGGAGCGCGGCTACCTCGTGTACGGCGAGGGTGGGATGTTCTCGGCGATGGACTTCGCGCTCAGCGAGCGCGGGGAGCCGCTGCGCGACGAGCTACGCCACGCCGCGCTCGTCGTTGCCCGCGCCCTCCAAGACCGGGGCGGGGAGATTGACGCGCGGGCGTCGCACACGCGGTTCTGGTGCGAGGCCGTGATGTATGCGGCCGCCGACCCCGATGACGATCGTGTCGTCGACTATCTCCGGGGCCGCCTGCGTGACTACATGCCGTTCCTTGCCCCGGAGCTCGAATGGGACGGCGATATCAGGAAATCGATGGCGAGGTACGAGACGGAACAACTGCTCGCGACGCTCGCCCAGTACGGGCCCGCGGCCGCGGGCGCACTCCCCGAGGTGCTCGAGATCTCGCGGGTCCCCGATCCGATCAAGGGCGTCATTCTCCGCGACGACGTCGTCAGTGCCCTCGCGGCGATGCGCGGGCTCGCCGAGCCGGCGCTGCCGTATCTCAACCGGGGGTTCGGCGACGCCCAGTTCCGATGGGCGGCGATGCTGGTCGGGGGCGACGAGACCGACCCGGTCGATGCCGTCCTCGTGCTCTTCGAGGACGAGAACTGGAGGATCCGCCGGGGCGCGATGTCCGTCGCGCGCCAGGAGCACCTGCTCGACCCGCGGATCGTGGATGCGATGCTCCAGCTGGTGCGGGAGGATGAGAAGGAGCATGTCCGACACGCCGCGGCCAGGGAGCTGCTCGGTCTCGGGGAGCACGTGGACGCGGTGCACGCGGCGATGCTCGACACGAGCCTCGCCGGGGCCAGCGCGTATTCCCGTGTTCAACTGCTCGGGCACTGGGGCCTCGACGCCCGCCCGCTGCTCGCGAAGCTGCGCGAGGAGCGCGAGGCCACGAGGCACACGGAGAACTACGACAGCCTCATCAGCGCGCTCAAGAACGGCGAGCCGGGGGAGATCGGTCGGGTGAGTGTTGTCCCTCAGAGACCCGGCTCCGGCCGCAAATACTGGGGGGACTACACTTCGGCCCCATGAGCCCCGAGCCGACCGCAGACAAGCCCCGCATCCTCACCGGCGACACCCCCACCGGGCGCCTGCACCTCGGGCACTGGGTCGGCTCGGTCGAGAACCGCGTCGCCCTGCAGGACGACTACGACTGCTACTTCCTGATCGCGAACATGCACGCGTTCACCACCCGGGCCGACAAGCCGGGCGAGATCCGCGAGTCCACGATCGAGATCGTCAAGGACTGGCTCGCCTGCGGCATCGACCCCGAGCGGTCCACCGTCGTCCTCCAGTCCGAGATCCCGGCCATCGTCGAGCTGAGCTGGTACTTCGCCATGCTCATCCCTTTCAACCGGGTGATGCGCAACCCGACCCTGAAGACAGAGATCGAGGCCAAGGGCCTGGGTGATCACTACAGCTTCGGCTTCCCGCTGTACGCCGTCGGGCAGTGCGCCGACATTCTGGTTTTTCGCCCAGAGCTGGTGCCCGTGGGCGAGGACCAGGTCGCGCACATCGAGATGACCCGCGAGGTCGCACGCCGCTTCAACCAGGTGTACCGCGGCGTCGACCCGCAGACCGAGGACGAGGAATACGTCAACGCCGGCGGGCTCTTCCCGATCCCCGCGGCCAAGGTCGGGCGGATCGCGCGCCTGCCGGGTACGGACGGCGTCAACAAGATGTCCAAGAGCCTCAACAACGCCATCTTCCTCACCGATACGCCCAAGCAGGTCAAGAAGAAGATGGGCCAGATCTACACCGGGCGTCAGGCGATGGACGAGCCCGGGGACATCGACAACTCGCTCTTC
Source organism: Phycisphaerales bacterium (assembly GCA_041987545.1). Taxonomy (GTDB): domain Bacteria; phylum Planctomycetota; class Phycisphaerae; order Phycisphaerales; family UBA1924; genus JAJRXR01. The sequence goes on from JBHIWH010000003.1 coordinate 216,528, forward strand.
CAGTACGTCCGCGCGTTCATCAAGGACGAGGGCCGCGTCAAGGAGCTGGAGGAGGCGTACGCCAAGGGCGACAACATCGGCGACGGGCACGTGAAGGTCGAGGTCGCGGGCGCGATCAGCGAGCTGCTCGCGCCCATGCAGGAGCGCCGGGCCCGGTACGAGACGCCCGAGGGCGAGGCCGAGGTCATCGACGTCATCCGCGCCGGGATCGCCAAGGCGACCCCGGTCGCCGAGGAGACCCTGGCGCTGGCCAAGGAGGCGATGCGGCTGGACTTCACGCCCCGGACGATCACGTTCGGCTGACGCGGGCGCCCGGCTAGGATCGGGCCATGAACTGGACCTTCTGGATCGTCGGCGCCGTCGTCCTCGCGATCGGCGCGGGCGCGGGCACGCTGATCTGGTGGAAGGTCGGCGACCAGTGGGCCGACGCCGAGCACCAGAAGTTCGGCCCCCGCCGCGAGAAGACCGACGGGCCGGCGCCGACCGTCATCGAGGACTTCGACCCCGACGCGGGGCGCGACGCCTGAGGCGTCGGCGGGGGACGCGCGCGTGCCCAGGTACAAGCTCACAGTCGCCTACGACGGCACAGACTTCCACGGCTGGCAGAAGCAGGAGCCGCCCGCGCCCGACCCCGACGACCCGGCCGCCCCGACGCTGCCCGGCACGCCGGACGAGATCGAGGGCAAGCCGGGGCGGGTCGCGCTGCGCACCGTCCAGCACGTGCTCGAGCAGGCGGTCCGCGAGACCATCCGCGAGCCGATCGCCCTGTCCGGCGCCTCGCGGACCGACGCGGGCGTGCACGCGTGGGGCCAGGTCGCCGCGTTCACGTCCAGCCCCGACCCCGACCGCGGCGTCGGCTGGCCCGAGGAGCGGGGCTGCGACGCGCTCGTGCGGGCGATCAACTCCCGCCTGCCCGAGGATTTGCTCGTGCGCAACGCGGAGGTCGTGGTCGACGGTTTCGAGCCGATCGGCGGCGCGACGAGCAAGGCGTACAGCTACACGATCCACGCCTCGCCGACGCGCCCCCTGTGGGACAGGCGGTACGTCTTCCACACGTGGCGCGGCCTCGACCTGGCCCGGATGCGGGAGGCGGCTGGGCAGTTCGTGGGCACGCACGACTTCGCGGCCCTGGCCGCCGCCGGGCACGGGCGCCAGACGACGGTGCGGACGATCTTCGCCTGTGAGGTAGCCGAGATCCCCCTCCCTCTCCCCCCCGGGGGAGAGGACCGGGGCGCCGGGGCTCCTTCCTCTCCGTTTCCTACTAGTCGCCTCCGCATCGACGTCACGGGCGACGGCTTCCTCTACAACATGGTCCGCATCCTCGCGGGCACGCTGCACGAGGTGGGGCGTGGCAAGATCGAGCCGAACTCCATCGCCTCGGTCCTCGAATCGAGGGACAGGACGAACGCGGGGCCGACGCTGCCGCCGGAGGGGCTGCGGCTCGAGTGGGTGAGGTACGGCGAGGAATGAGACGGAGCCTGCGGAAGACGTTGTTCGTGGTCTTCCTCTCGCTCGCGATTGTCTTTAGCGCTGCGTACTTCATCTCAGGATTCGGAGTATGGGGAGTCACGCAGTACCGCCGGGGCGTCGACCATCGCACGGTCGTTCTCAGGCGTGGTCAGTTCGGGTACGTGTGGATGAAGAACGGCGGCTCTTGGGACAGCACAAGCGCGATCGGCCCGAGCCGCATGCCGGGATACTCGCTCGGACGAGCCTTGCCACACTACGTCAAGCGGCGGGCGTCGCTGTGGGGCTTCATGGCGCCGCTCTGGATCCCCGCGGCTATCTGTGTGATTCCCGCGATCCTGCTGTTCGCATTTGGGCGAAGTACGGCGGGCGGGTGCCGACGCTGCGGATATGACCAGTCCGGGACGCTTCTCCCGGTCTGCCCCGAGTGCGGCGAGCCAATCACCCGGCCATGACGAATCCGCCCGCCCCGTTCTTGTGAACACCCCGCCGAGCCGCGATACTCGCCGCCGGAGAACCCCGCTGCGCCCACTCCTGCTGATGATGTTGTTCTTGCTGCCCGCCCAGACCGCGTGGGGCGGGCCGGTGCTCGTGGAGGACGACCGCTGGGCGTCGGCGTGGGCGCACGCGTCGGACCTGTCCGGGGACGGGCCCTTCGACGGGCCCAACGTCGTCTCGCTCGATGATCCCGGAGCGCTGTTCTCGGGCGTCGCCAGCGCCGGCTCGGTCGGGGACGGGCTGGGCACGGTCGTCGCCGCCGGCGCCCAGCAGCTCTCGTACTTCCAGGCGGGCGACGCGTGGACGTTCCGCGCCGACGGCATCGCGCAGGCGGACACGCTGACACCCCCGACGACGCTCATCGCCGACGGCGGCGCCGAGACGGGCCTCCGGCTTGTCTTCACCCTCCACGAAGACACGGCGTACGAGCTGTCGGGCAGCCTCGGGATCTTCCTGAGCGGGGGCGTCTCGGGCGCGTCCTCGGTCTCGCTCCGGGCCGCGGACGGCGTCGGCGTCTGGTTCGAGGAGGACAGCCCGGTCGAGTTCCACTCGGCGGGCGTGCTCGAGGAGGGGACGTGGGTTCTCGAGCTGTCGGCGTCGGTGAGTTCGACGCACACGCCCGGGGGCTTGGACTCGACCTCGGCCGCGGCCCAGTTCCGTGACGTCGTGTTCACGCTCACCCCCGCGCCGCCCGGCGCCGCGCTCATGCTCGCCGCCGGCGCCCTGGCCTCGCGTCGGCGACGGCGCTGAGCACACTTGGGCTGACGCGGCGCGGAACGCGAGTTGTCCGGTGTCTTGAACCGAGCCGCGAGCGTAAGCTCGCGAGACCATGGCCGAGCCGCTGGCCTACCTCATCACGTGGACATGCCGCGGCACGTGGCTCCACGGCGACCCGCGGGGATCGGTCCTCCGGGTGGGGGGACAGGGGCTGCCGGCGCCGCTGGAGGCCGACGCGGGGCTCGAAGCGCGGACACGCCGGAAGCTGACAAGCCCGAGAGTCTGTCTGAGTCCTCACGCTCGGCGCGTGGTCGAGGGCGCGATCGCGAGAGTCTGCGCGGCTCGTGCCTGGCGGGCACACGCGGTCGCGGTCCGCTCCAACCATGTGCACATCGTGGTGACCTCCCCGGGTTACAGGCCCGAGGACGTCATGCGCCAGCTCAAGTCCTGGGCGACCCGAGCCCTGCGGCAGAATGGCCTGGTTGGCGCCGACGCGCCACCCTGGACCCGGCACGGGAGCACCCGGTATCTCTGGGATGATCCCAGCCTGGCCGCCGCGGTCGAGTATGTGGAGGAATGGCAGGACCGTCCACGGGGGTGACGCGGTCTCTCGCGAGCTCACGCTCGCGGCTAGGTTTTGTCTCATGCCCCTCCGCGTCCTGCACATCTCCACGCGGTTGATCCTCGGCGGATCGCAGGAGAACACCGTCCTCTCCTGCGAGGGCCAGGCACGGCTCGGACACGACGTCCACCTCGCCTTCGGCCCGATCTTCGGCCCCGAGGGCTCGATGCTCGACCGCGTCCGCGCGTTCGAGACCGACGACGGGCGGGGCATCACGACGCACGAGCTGCCGAATCTCGTTCGGGAGATCAACCCGGTCAGGGACCACCTCTGCTTCCACCGCGACCTGAAGCGCCTGATGCGCGAGGTCAAGCCCGACGTCGTGCACACGCACTCGTCCAAGGCGGGCATCCTCGGTCGGTGGGCGGCGTGGCGGGCCTCGCCGCGGCCCGCGGTCGTGCACACGATCCACGGCCCGCCCTTCATGCCCGTCGAGGGCGGGGCGGTCTCCCGCGTGCGCATCCGCGCGAAGAACCATGCCTACACCCTCGCCGAGCGGTTCGCGGCCGGGCGCTGCCACGCCATCGTGTCGGTCGCCGACGCGATGACCGAGCAGTTCCTGGCCCGGGGCATCGGCGAGCCGGAGCAGTACGTGACGGTGCGATCCGGGATGGAGGTCGAGCCTTTCCTGCACGCGGCGCCGGGCGAATCACGCGACGAGATCCGGGCCGAGCTGGGTCTGGGCCGGGACGACTTCGTGATCGGGACGGTCGCCCGCCTCGCCCAGCACAAGGGGCACGACGACCTGCTCGACGCGATCGGCGAGGAACTGAGGTCGCGTCCGTCCTGGAAGCTGCTCTGGGTCGGCGACGGGTGGTGGCGCGAGCGGCTGCTCAAGCGTGTCCGCGAGATGGGCGTCGAGGGCCAGGTCGTGTGCACGGGTCTCGTCCCGCCCGAGCGGGTGCCCGCGATGATGCGCGCGATGGATGTGCTGGCGCACCCGAGCTACCGCGAGGGCCTGCCCCGGACCGTGCCCCAGGCGCTGCTGTGTGGCGTCTGCCCCGTCGCGTACGATGTGGACGGGACGGGCGAGGCCTGCCGCGAGGGCGAGACCGGGCGTCTGGTCCCGCTCGGCGACACGCGCGCCCTGGGCGACGCGATCCGGTCGCTCGCGGAGGACCCGCGTGAGCGCGCGAGGCTGGCACAGCAGGGGCGGGACGAGTGCGCCGAGACGTTCTCGGCGGCGGCGATGGTCCACGCGCTCGAGGGCGTGTACCGCCTGGCTCGTGATCGTGCCGGCCATGCTCGCGACACAAGCGACGGCCCAGGACCTGCTTGATCTGGACACGCCCGAGGCGCCGGAGGTCGGCGAGAAGGCCGCGGCCCTCCTGCTCGCCGAGACGCTGGAGGCCCAGGCCGACGGCCTGATCGCCGGCGGCGCGCCCGCGTCGGCCGAGATCCGGGCCGAGGTCAGGCGCCTGGCGGCCGACCTGCTCCGGACGGGGCAGGCCGCGGGCGACGACGGCGCCTCGCGGCTGCTGGCCGGGCGCACGATCGCGGGCGCCCTGCAAGAGTTCGACGCCGCCGCGGGCGGGGAGTGGGCCGACGAGGTCGCGCGGACGCTGGCGCTGGGCGACCTGCGGCGGGCGCGGACGCGCCTGGCCTCGCCCGACGCGGACCCGGACCGCACGCTCCGGGACGCGCTGTGGCGCCTGGCCGAGCGGGCCGACGACGCGCCAAAGGGTGTCGGGTGGGCGGAGCGGCACACTGTCACGAGTATCGGCGCCGAGGAGGCGCGCGACGCGGCGGCGCTGCTGCGCGACCTGGGCGCGGGCGGCGAGTGGATGGACGGCGTCGATCGGCTTCTCGACCTGGCCGACGAGGCGGCCGAGCGCCGGGCGTTCGAAGCCTCGGCGGCGCGCGTGCGCGGGCTCCTGGTCGGCGCGGCCCGGGCGCTCGAGGACCCTCCACGCTGGGTCAGCCAGGAGCAGCAGCGGGCCGGGGCGATGCGCGTCGCGCAGGCGGCCGCCGCGATGCTCGACGCGCCGCGGCGGGCCGAGGGCCGCGACCGCCTGGCCCGGTACGCGGCGCTGGCGCCCCTGATCCGGCGCGCCGACGCGATGGAGCGGACCAACGACGTCCGCGCCCTCCGCGAGCGGCTGGCCGCGGCCCTGGCCGACCCGCCCGAGCCCACCACGCTCGACGCGCTGACTCAGGCGATGGACCTGCTCGACGCGGTCGAGGTCGGCGAGCGCGACGAGAAGACGCTCGCGCGGCGGCTCCGCCCGGCCTGGCGATGGTGCCGCCGCTCCGGCGTGCTCGCGGCCCGGTCGCTGACCGAGCGGCTGCCGTCGATCGCCGACACGCCCAGCCCGCTGACCGACCCGGGCGTGCTCAGCGATCTGGCCGCCGCCCGAGAGCCCCTGGACGTCGGCCGGGCCCTGATCGACCTCTCCGACAGGCTCGACCAGGACCCCGACGGGCCGGCGGACAAGCCCGAGACCTCGGGCGTCGGCGAGCGGATCGCGACACGCGTGCTCCGCGTCGCCCGCGACCTGGACGACTCGGAGTCGGGGCCCGCGGCCCGGGCGATGATCCTGCGGCTGGCCGACGACCTGCGGCGCGCCGACGCGCTCGAGCGCATCGAAGTGCCCCGCCTGCGATCAATGGTCGAGGCGACGCGGGCGGCGGTGTACGAGGCGTGGGGCGCCGACGAGGACGACGACGGGCCCGACCCGGACGAGGCGCGGGCGGGCATGACGCGGCTCGAACGCGTCTCGGCCTGGCTCGACGCGGCGGACGCGATGCGGCGGGTCGGCGAGGGCGGCTCGCTAGCGCAGGCCTGGGCCGCGTTCGAGCTCTCCCCCGCGGCGGCATCAGCCCTGCAAGATGGCCTGGGTGACGACGTCAAGCGGCTGCTGTCCGCCGCGGAGCTGGCCGACCTCGATCGGGTGGACGCGATGCTCGGCGAGTTGGATCGGCGCCACGCGGGCCCGGCGCTGGTCGGCGCGATCGAGCGCGGGCTGCGCGAGCGCGTGGGAGGTGACTCACCCGAGCGGGCCGGTGGGGCGCTGGCGCAGCTGGCGTACGGCCCGCCCGACGAGCGGGACGCGTGGCTGGTTGACCAGCGGGCGAGGCTCGCGGTGTTCTGCGCGAGGGCCGAGGAGCTGGCCGCGGCGAGCATCCGCGACGATCGGCCGGCCGTCACCGACCTGCGCGACGCGCTGCGGACCTCGGCCGAGGCGCTGCTCCGGGCGATCGAGCGGCGCTGAGTGCCGTGGGTGTGCAACCCGGCTCATGCGAGCCGATGGGCCAGATTCTGATTGAGAGTGACTTTGTCGGCGTTTAGTCTGCTGGCTGATCGCGGAGAGTGGAAATGAAGCAGTCTTGGCCTTGCATCGCCGGTGTGCTCTCGCTGGCAGCAGCTCCTCTTGCGTGCATCGCTGCGGACGTGAACGTCGATATCGGGACGATCGGCGGCGTGCCGTCCCCTGCCTTCGGCGGCGTCGAAACACCCGGCGTGTGGAACGGCGTCTCGATCCCGGCCGGGGTCACGGGCGTCGGGCCGGTCTCGCTCGTCGACACCGATGGTGTGGCCCGCGGGGTCACGCTCACGGTCGGGGATCTGGTCTTTCCCTTCGGCGACGTGGAGGGATTCCCGCCGCCCTCGAGCTACTACTCGCCCGACGCGTACGCGCTGCTGCACGACCAGGTGCACACAGGCATCCAGATCCCGGCGCCGCCCTACGGCGGCACGTTCGGCTTCGACGGGCTCGAGCCCGGAACGTACGACGTCGTGATCTACACCACGCCGACGGCGGTGCTCAACGTGCAGACGATCGTGATTGTCGGCGACGACCAGAGCACGGCGCAATCGGTTGATGGTTCGTTCCGCATGCCCCTGGACGAGCTGGTCGAGGGCGTGACGCACGTCGTGCAGCGCGACGTGCGGGTCGGCGCCGACGGGACGCTGCGCCTCGCGGCGTACTCCACGCTCCAGTCCGACCAGTCGTACGTCAACGGGATCCAGCTCCTGGGCCCGCGGGGCTGCTCGCCCGCGGACCTGGCGGCTCCCCTGGGCGCGCTGGACTTCTCCGACGTGGTCGCGTTCCTCGCCGCCTTCGCCGCGGGCGAGCCCGGGGCGGACCTGGCCCCGCCGGCGGGGGTGTTCGACTTCTCGGATGTCGTCGAGTTCCTCAGCGCATTCGCCGAGGGGTGCGGGTAGCCGCTAGAGCTCCACCACTTCCATGTCCGGCTTCCGCTGCTGCGGCGCCGGGGGCTGGTGGACGTCGGTCGTGAAGACGCGGAGGGCCTCGATCGACTCGGCCATCTGTGCGCGGGTCGCCGCGGCGTCGAACAGGGCCGCACGCGGCAGCGTGATCACGCCCGAGCCCGCGGGCACCTGGCCCGGGCCCTCGTCCACGACGAAGTCGGCGGCCGTCACCGACGGGCGGTCCAGCTCGCCGCCCGCGTGCAGCTCGCGCAGGTCGGCCGCGATCTGGCCCTCGGTCTTTGCAAACTGGATCGGGGGGATCGCACGCGCGAACGCCTGCAGGCGCCCCCTCGCGTTCTCGAAGGTGCCCGCCTTCTCGGCCCAGCTGGCCGAGGGGAGCACGACGTCGGCGACCTCGACCAGGTGCGACTCGAGCGTGTCGATCACGACCACGTACGGGTCGGCCAGCGCGCCCGCCAGCTCCTGGCCCGCCCACTCGGACGGGTAGTTCCCGGTCACGATGACGGCGCCGAACTCGTGCCGCCTGGCCCGCGCCAGGAAGTCGTCGTACCCCGGCACGCTCGACGGGCTGGACGAGGCGTGGGCGACCGCCTCGAGCACGCGCCGGACGCCGCGGGCGTTGGGCGCCTTCTCGGCGTACATCTTGAACGCGCCCGGGTCGCCCTCGGCCGCGCCCCTCGGGAACACCTTGTCCTCGCCCTCGTAGGGCACGGGCCCGACGGCGAGGACGGCCTCGGGGTCCAGCTCGCGGGCCAGCGTCGCCAGGGCGTACGCCTCCTCGCAGGTGAGCATGGGGCTGACGAGCAGGGCGAGCCGCCCGCCGTGCTCGCGGGCGCTGGCGACGCCGTCGAGCACCTGGTGGTACGCGCGGACGAAGTCGGCCTCGACCAGGGCGCCGTACTGGCGACGGAGGGGCGTGGTCATGCGGCGCTCGTCGTGGACGAACTTCCAGCAGTAGCGGACCTCGTCGGTGATCCACCACCCGTTGACCTCGCGGTTCTCACGGGGGCGGAGGCGGTAGATCTTGCCCTCGTTGTGGTCGATCCAGATGTTGTCGCCCGAGGCCGTGTACGGATCGACCGAGGGCGTGGACTTGAGGAACCACACTCGTTGCGCGAACAGGAAGTCCTTGTCGAGCAGCGCGCCGACCGGGCAGAGGTCGATGACGTTGGCCGACAGCTCGTTGTCCAGGGGAACGCCCGGGAAGACGTCGATCTGGCTCTTGTTGCCGCGCCCGTCGATCATCAGCTCGGCCGAGCCCGGGATCTCCTGGGAGAAGCGGATGCAGCGGGTGCACATGATGCACCGGTCGGAGTAGATGTAGACGTTGGGCCCCAGGTCCTTCTTGGGCTGCTTGACCTTGACCTCCTGGAAGCGGGAGGTCCCCCGGCCGTACTTGTAGCTGTAGTCCTGGAGCGTGCACTCGCCCGCCTGGTCGCAGACCGGGCAGTCCAGCGGGTGGTTGATGAGCAGGTACTCCATGACCGCCTTCTGGTTGGCCACGGACTTGGGGCTGTCGGCGTGGACGACCATGCCCTCGGCCGCGTCGGTCGAGCAGGTCGGCAGCAGCTTGCCCCCCATCATGGGCTCGAGCTTGCCCTCGTTGCGGGGGTTGGGGGCGTGGATCTCGGCCAGGCAGATGCGGCACTGGGCGGGGATCGACAGGCCCGGGTGGTAGCAGTACTGCGGGATCTCGACGCCGTTGCGGTTGGCGATCTCGAGGATCTTCTCCCCGGGGGAGAACTCGCACTCGACGCCGTTGATGGTGATGGTGGGCATGGGAGGTCCGGAGCGTACAGACACGGCCCGGGGACCCGCGGTCCGAAGGAGCCGGGCGGGACTGTAGGGGCGGAGACTCGCCCGGAACGAGCCTCGTGGGCCCGCTAGGGGCGTCCCCAGGAGTCGTTGGGGGCCTCGCCCTCCGGCGGGCCGCCGTCCTCGGGTCGGGCAAGGCCCTGGCGGCGGGCCTCGCGGACGCGCTGACGCTCGGCCTCCATCGCCGCGATGAACTCGGCGAACCGCGGCTCGGACCGCAGCCGCTCCAGGTCGGGCTCGTAATGGAGCGCGGCCAGCCGGTACCCGGAGCCGCGGATCGCCTCGGCCAGGGCCTCGTACGCCTCGTCGTCCATCCCGGCCAGGGCGCACAGGCGGGCGCGGATGTAGCTCTGGCGCCAGTGCCGGTGCTCGATCAGCTGCCGTGCGCCGCGCGTCCACATCTCCTTGGCCCCGTCGTGCTGGCCCTTGGCCCACAACGCCCAGCCCCGGCGGTGCAGGTCGTCGTACCGGGCGCCCGGGTTGTGCTCGATGCCCTCGGTCAGCCCGTCGAGATGCTCCCAGGCGCTCTGCGCGGCGGTCGGTCGGCCGAGGCGTTCTCGCGCCAGCGCGAGGTAGACCCAGGCGAAGGCGTCGCCCGGGAACTCGACGGCCATCTCCGACGACTTGGCCGCCAGCAGCTCCCAGTTGCCCGTCGCGACGGCGTTGCGGACACGGGCCAGGTGCGTGGAGCGGCGCGGGTCCTCGGCGGTCCGGGGCGTGGGCTCGGGGGCGTCGATGATCAGCACGATCCCGGCGGTGACGGCGCCGATCATCGCCGACGTGAACACGATGTTCCGGGCCGATCGCTGCACGGGTCGCGGTCCCCAGGGTTCGGGTCGGGAACGGGCCGATCGCGGGGCAGAGCACGCCCGCGCCCCAGCGTATCCGACGCGGTCGCCCGCCCGGTTGCCGATCTCGATCTGCCTGGGCGTGCTCCCGCCGGGCCCCGGCGGGCCGCGATTGATCTAGGCTTGGCCCATGGGCTCGAAGTCAGGCTCCAAGAAGCTCCAGGCCCCCAAGGGCACACGGGACCTCTACCCGGAGGAGACCGCACGCGTCCGCTACATCCAGAAGGCCTGGACGGACACCGCCGTCCGCCACGGCTTCGAGGAGATCGAGGGCCCCACCTTCGAGACCAGCGAGCTGTACGCCGTCAAGAGCGGCGAGGAGATCCTGGGCGAACTCTTCCAGGCCTTCAGCGGCAAGAGCCCGGAGGAGATCGAGGAGGTCCAGAAGACCGGCCGGGCGCCGTTCGCCCTGCGGCCCGAGTTCACGCCGACGCTGGCGCGGATGTACGCGGCCCGGGCCAAGCAGTTCAACAAGCCGACCAAGTGGTTCACGGCCGGGCCGTACTTCCGGGCCGAGCGACCCCAGCGGGGGAGGCTGCGGGAGTTCCTTCAGTGGAACTGCGACGTGATCGGGGACGACGGGACGCCGGAGGGACGGGCGCAGGCGGATGCGGAGTGCATTGACAGCTGCATTGCGCTGTGTGAAGGGCTTGGACTCCAACGAGATAGCTTTGCAATCAAGTACAATGATCGTCGATTGGTTGAGCTTCTCTTGCTGGTCGCGGGTGTATCTCGTGATCACATCGACAGTTGGTTTCTGCTAATCGACAGGATTCCCAAGATTCAGCTCGCCGAATACTTGCAGCTTGCGGAAAAGCTAGGAGCAAGGAAGCCCAAGGCCCAGAGAATCAGAGATGCATTTACCGGAATCGCGCCAGCTGATCCAGACGAGGATCAGTTCGCGAGAGTCCAGACCTGGATAAATGAGGTCGAAACCAGTCTGAAGCAGAGTGACAAACAGTACCCCCACTCCAAGGAGCTCTACGGCGAGATCGCGGAAGCTGGTGCGGCGGGCATCATTGAGAGCCTTCCCCGTCTGGTGATTGCGTTGAACGAGCGGCATCGTCTGAGGTGGTTTGAGCTAGATCTTTCCATCGTCCGCGGCCTCGCCTACTACACCGGCACCGTCTTCGAGGCGATCGCCGACGGCGAGCGCGCCGTCGCGGGTGGCGGCCGCTACGACAACCTGATCGAGCTGATGGGCGGGCCGCCGACGCCGGCCGTCGGCTTCGCGATGGGCGACGTCGTGCTGGGCCTGCTGCTCGAGGACAAGGGACTCATGCCCGAGGGCGCCGAGCTGCTTGATGCGATCAGCACCCCGGGCGCGAGCCGCCGCCCCGAGGTCTTCGTCCTTGGCGCCGACGACGAGGCCAGCGACCCCCTCGTCCGCCGCCTGGTCGCGGACCTGCGCCGCGGTGTCGAGTCTGGTCGGCACAAGGACCACGCGGCCAGGCCCTGGAGCCGTGCCCGCTTCGAGCCCGCGTCCGGCGGCGTCCGCCCGATGCACGCGAGGCAGAGCTACAAGTCCACGCGGAACCTGAAAAAGCTGCTGAGCGACGCCGAGCGGCAGCTCGCCCGTTTCGCCGCGGTCGTCCACGGCCAGGACCGCGTCGAACTCCGCGACCTGGACAACCGCGAGCAACTGACGCCCAAGGACGTCCAAGGTCTCCCCGACGGCGTCGCCGAGTTCAGCGTGGACCCGGCCAGCGAGGTCTACGTCGGGCGGGCGGTGCGGGTGTTGCTGGACGGGGCGTAGGCGCGGTCGTCGTCCCATCCGACGAGCCCGGAGCGTGAGCGACGGGTCCGGACCACAGCCCCGCCGCGCGGGCCCGTCGCTGACGCTCCGGGCTCGTATCGCGCGCCGGACCGCCCGGGGGGCGATCAGGTCCGCGATGCCCAGCACGGCGAAACGCGCAACCGCGACGCTTCGACCAGCGACACCCGGACCAACTACACAAGGAACAGCATCGCGATCAGCGCGCCGCCGGCGCAGGCGTGGAAGACCCCGACGCCGAAGAAGATCACCCACGCGTACCGCCACTGCTTCGCGACGGGCATGCGCATCCAGACGCGTCGGCGCCAGAGCATCCAGGCCAGGCCGAGGGCGGAGCCGACGGCCAGCGTCGCCATCGTCACCCAGAGCGCGACGGCGATCGGGTCCTCGCCCCCCGTCCCGATCAGCGGGATCAGCAGGAACAGGCCGGTCACCGCGTCGAAGCCGAGGCCGAGGGCGAAGGCGATGAGGCCCAGCGCCCACGGGCCGGCGACCGCGCCGGGCGAGCGGACGCCGAGGGTGATGGGCGCGCTGCACTCGGGGCAGGCGCCGCCGCGCACGCCGCGGAGGTTGTAGCGGCAGACCGGGCAGGGCTCGTCGTGCGCGTCGAGCCACGCCGCGAGGGCCTGGTTGTCGTGCTGATCGGGTGGCGTGTTCAGGCGGTTCCCCTCCGGGGGCGTACGCGCGGGCAGGGTATCGTGTTCGCATGAGCCACATCCAGATCGTGCCCGAGGGCGAGGCGACGGGCGAGCTGGCCGAGCTGTATCGGCGGTTCGGCAACCCGGACGGCACGGTGGACAACGTGCTCAAGGTGCACTCGCTCAACCCCGCGTCGCTGCGGGCGCACTGCGCGCTGTACGTCCAGTCGATGCACGACCGCTCGCCCGTGTCGCGGGCCGAGCGGGAGATGGTGGGGGTGGCGGTCAGCCGCGCCAACGGGTGCGCGTACTGCCTGGAGCACCACGCGGCCGGGCTCGCGCGGCTGCTGCCCGGCGACCGGGAGCACGCCGCCGCCGAGCTGATGAACGGCTCGGTCGAGTCGCTCACGCCCCGCGAGCGGGCGATGGTCGCGTACGCCGAGAAGCTCACGCGCGAGCCCGCGTCGATGACACGCGCCGATGTGGACGCTCTGCGGGACGCGGGTTTGACCGACCGCGAGGTGCTCGACGTGTGCCAGGCCGCGGCGTACTTCGCGTACGCCAACCGCATCGTGCTCGGGCTCGGCGCCTCCCTGGGCGAGGGGGAGGGCGCGATCGGGCAATGGCCCGAGGCCTGAGCGGGCGACTCTCGTAGACTCGGCCCATGCCCGTCGGCGCCGTCATGCTGGCCTTGTCGCTGCTGGCCGGGGGCGGCCCGCCCGGCGCCGGGCCCGAGTCGGCGCCGGCGAGCGACGGCAACCTGCTCGCCGACGCCTCGTTCGAGCGGGTGGACGGCGAGCCCTCGCCCTGGTGGAGCTTCCACGAGCGGAGCCCGGGCTCGTGGGGCGAGTTCGCGATCACCAATGCGCAGGCCGCCGAGGGCGAGCGCAGCGCGCTTCTCGTGCTCGACTCGGACGGGTCCGACAAGGACACGCGGGTCTGGGGCGTCGTGCAGGAGGTCGAGGCCGAGCGCTGCCCCGAGTACCTGTCCGGGTACTACCGCGTCGAGGGCTGGGAGCGGGGAACTCCAAAGCAGTACCTCCAGGTCGTCGTGATCGTGTGGCGCCCCGGGTCGATGCCCGAGGGCGTGAACGCGGGCAACTACCAGCTCGCGTGCACGCTGGCGGGCGTGGACCGATCGCCCCTGCCGGGGGTCGTGAACCGCAAGTTCGTGATCACGGGGCCGGTCGAGCCCGACGAGGACGAGTGGGTCTTCTTCGAGCTGCCGCTGGCCGAGCTGTTCGAGCGGGAGTGGGGGCGGCGGCCGGCGGACTTCGAGTACCTGCGCGTGTTCTTCGAGGCGCGGTACGACGGGCGGCGCGGGGGCGAGCGGGCCCGGGCCCGGGTGTTCTACGACGACCTGTACATGGGTGATCGGTCGAGGGCGCCCGCGGGCGACGGGGCGACCGACGAGGAGTGATCGCGGCCGGGCGGTCCGCCTACCAGATCCAGCGCATCCGCCCGACGTCGGGGATCGGCACGCGCGTCTCGCGCAGGGGCGCCGGGAAGTAGACGACGAACGCCTTGCCGATCAGCAGGTCCTCGTGGACGACGCCGATGGTGGGGTCGACCTGCTCGGCGACCCAGGGGTCGGGCGCGCCGCCGCCGGGCGTCGCGCTCCAGAGGCGGGAGTCGAGCGACGACGGGCTGTTGTCGCCGCACATGAAGTACTGGGTGTCGTTGAGGACGACCGGGAGCGAGGGGTGGGCGCCGCGCGTCGCCGACACCGGGTGGTGCTGGTAGTAGATGTCCCGCTTGAGCGCGACCCGGTGGAGCGTGAACGGCCCGCCGCCGAACTCCCAGCGGAGCGTCGTGGGGCGGTACGTCTCGGGCGAGCCGAGCACCGAGCGGGTGAGCTGCGGGAAGCGGGTCAGCAGCTCGTCGAGGTCGGAACCGGTGGCGGCCCGCATCCGCTCGGCCGGGGTCAGCTCGTACGCCCCGTCCACGCGCCCGCCGGCGACGAGCCGGCCGTCGATGTAGAACGACAGAGCCTGGTCCATGTGCCAGAACTCGATCGTCGTGGCGGCGCCGCCGGTCTCCAGCGCGGGCGCCTCGGCATTGTCCACGATGACGTCCCAGGGCTCGTCGGGCCCGGCGTCCTGCGGGCGCATCCGGAGCGTGACCCGCCCGGCGCCCGCGTCGTACTCGCCCCGGTACTCGAAGCCCATCGCGTTCAGGACGGCCGTGATCGTGATCGGCTGGGCGCCCTCGTCGGGCTGGATGCCGAAGCTCATCGCCACGTCGGTCGCGGGGAACTCCTCGGTCGTCTTCGTCCGCGACTCGTTGTACGCGACCCAGTCCGTGACCGGTCTGGCGGCGTCCCGCCAGGCGAGCGTCGCGGCGCCCGAGCCGTTCTTGCGGTACGTGATCGACGCGTCGATCCCCTCCCAGTCGCCCTCGCCCCGCCAGGGCGCGCGGTACGTCGACCCCGGCGAGGTCGACGTCGGGGGCGTGTACACCGAGTCGAAGAGCAGCTGGAACATCGCCCGCTGCACGCGTTCGGGCTTGCGCTGGATCGACCAGCCGGACTGGTCCCAGGCGTCGGCGCCCCGGGGCTCGCCCACGATCGCCGAGAAGGGCCTGGTGAACACGTCGCCGGCGGCCAGCGCGATCTGCTCGTTGGGCAGGCCGATCAGCCGCTTGATGTAGTTCTCCTGCGTGCCCGGGTTCTTGAAGACCGTCACGTCCCAGCGTTCGGGCTCGAAGAGCACGGGCAGGTACTTGATGACGAAGACGCGGTCGCCGGCGCGAAGGGGGACCTTGGTCTGCTCCCACTGCTGGCCAGTGACCGGGTCGGTCGGCTCGATGGGCCCGCCCCGCTGCTCCGGGCGGGCCGCGGTCCCGGGGCCCTGGATCGACGTGGGGATCTGGTTGCCGCGGTCGGCGTAGTCCCATGGGCCGACGGCGAAGTCGTACCCCGTGTCGGGGCCCTGGAACCGCATGTGCTTGCCGAGCAGCGTGGGCGCCATCGACCCGGTCGGGATCAGGAACCCCTCGATCACGAACCCCCGGAAGACGAAGGCCATGATGAAGGCGATCATGACCGACGTGAGCGTCTCCTTGATGGAGATGGGCTCGAAGTGGCTCCGGGATTCGCTGGTCTCGGGCATGGGCGAACCGTAGCGGGCATCGGCGCCGGGCGCCGATCGAGGTCGGCCGCCGTTTCAGCAGGACTCAGTCCGAGCCGCCCCCGCCAGAGCCGCCGCCTCCATCGGAGCCGCCGCCGCCGGAGCCGGACGGGCCACCGCCCGGTCCGTCGCCCGGGCGTCGTCGTCGCCGCTTCTTGCGTCGGCGTTTCTTTTTCGGCTGGCCCTCGCCGCCCGGCTCGCCCGGTCGGTCCGGGTTCTGGCGACGCTGGTCCGGGCGATCGGTCCTCGGCTGGCCGCCGCGCTCCCCGCCCTCGCCCTGTGGCTTCCGCCGCCGCCGACGGCGCTTCTTCTTCTTGGTCGGCGCCTCGCCCGTGTCGGCCGAGGCTTGCTGGTCGGGGCCCTCGCGCGGCCCGTCCGCGGCCCCGTCGCGGTCCCGCTCGCGCGGGCGGCGGTCGTCCCGGTCGCGGCGGCGGCGCCCGCGTCCCCGCTCGCCCCCGCCGTCCTCACGCTCGGGCCCGGCCCTCGCCGGCGTCTTGCCCGGCTCGCCGATCTCCTCGACCGGGAAGGCCGACCGCTCTCCCGAGTCGAGCGAGACGAGGACCAGCTGGGTCAGGATCTGTGTGTCGACGACGATCCCGTCGCCGTCGGGCGTGCCGACGCGGGCCTTGCGCCGTGGCAGGCGCTTGCGCAGCTCGTCGTACGTCTCGTCCTCGTACCGCAGGCAGCACATCAGCCGCCCGCACCGGCCCGAGATCTTCAGTGGGTCCAGCGTCGCCTTCTGCGTCTTGGCCGACCGCATCGAGATCGGCTTGAGGACCTTGAGGAAGCTCTTGCAGCAGCAGTACTGCCCGCAGCGCTCGTAATCAGCCGTGATCCGCGCCTCGTCCCGCGCGCCCACCTGCCGCAGGTCCACCCGCTGATCGATCGCCCGGGACAGGTCCCGCGCCAGGTCTCGGACCTCGACCCGCTCCTCGGTCGTGTAGTAGACCGTCGTCCGCTCGCCGCCGAGGATCGGCTCGACGTCAACGATCTTGATCGGCAGGCGCCGCTTCTCGACCACGCCCTTGCAGATCGAGCGCAGCCCGTGCTTGGACCGCTCGATCCGGGCCTGGCGGTCCATGTCCTCTGCGGTCGCGACACGGAGGGCCGCGCCCCGCGTGAAGAACGGGTAGTCCCGCCCGCCCGAGTTCTCGATGTACTCGAGCATCTGCTTGCGGGTGACGCTCTTGCCGCACCCGGCGTTGGGGCACGTGCTCGTGAGCATCTCGCCGATCTCGTGACCGCGGTGCGTGCGGACCACGATCTTGGACCCGCACCCGGGCTTGGCCTCGCCCCGGTAGGGGAACTCCCCGACAAGGCGCATGAAGCCGAAGCGGACCACGAGCGTGGTCGGCGCGTTGAGCCGCTCGTACGCCTCGCGGTCCTCCTTCTCCCGGAGGTGCTCGGCCAGGTCGGCCTCGAACTGGGGCAGCGCGTGGATCGGCATGGGCTCGCCAAGAGCCTACGCGGGCTCAGGGCGAGCCGAGCCGCCTCGCCCGGGCGTTGGTGAACATCTCGGGCAGGCTCTGCTTGTCCCACAGCTCCAGGTTGTCCTGCTGGACCTTGTAGACGTAGAGCGTCTCGGTCCGGTCGTCCACGACGAACAGGGGCTCGAGGTTGCCCGAGCGGGTGGTCATCATCGTGATCCCGCCGGCCTCGCCGGTCATGTCGGCCGCGGCCTGGGCGTCGAGCAGCCCGCTGGCCTGGGCCAGGATCAGCGTGGTCAGCCCGGCGGCCGTCGCCCAGAGCGCGGCGATCCGCGAACGCTCGCCCGAGGACGCCGGTGTGCGGGTGGTCGTGCTCATCGGTTCGGCTCCGCGATCGCGTCGGCCCGCAGGTCGCGGTAGCCCACGCCCTCGAGCTGGTTGGTCGAGTTGTTCCACTTGACGGCCACGATCTCGCGGTTGGACGAGTCGAGCACGTACACCGCGTTGGCGTTCCCGCTGGCGGGCTCGCCGCCGACGATCGTGTACGTCCCGGGGGGGCGCCTGAGGTCGGGCTGGGCGTCGGCCCGCGGGACCGCGGTCACCAGCCCCAGCACGACGAGCAGGCCCGCGTTCAGCGCCACCAGGGCGCGCGTCTGCCGGCTTCGCATCGGTCGATCTCCTTGTCTGAGTTGTCGTTCGGGTCCGTCTCGGCCGCCCTGGGGGGGCCGGGCGGTCAGTCCTGGTGCCCGCGCTTGGACGGGAAGGCGGCGGCGAACAGCGTCGCCAGCGCCAGGATCACCAGCGTGATCAGCGTCATGATCACCGGCGCCGCCGGGTCCTCGCGGGGCTGCGGCGGCCTCAGCGACTGCTGCGCCAGAGCCGACGAGGCCATCGCGGCCAGGCCGATCGCGGCCGCCACGCTCGGCAGGAACCGCCTGGACTTGCTCGCACGCGTCGTGGGTCGGTCGCTCATGGTCGTCGCCTGCCTCCGGGGCCCGATGCTACGAGGATCGCGGCGGGGAGTAAACACACGCCCCTCCCCCCTCCATACGCCCAGGACGCTCACGCGATCCGTGCCATCGCCGACGGGGCGGGGGCGGAGGCCGACCCGACCCCCGACCTGGCCGCCGGGGGCGCGAACGGGCGGGCCAGCCGCTCGAACGCCTCGGTGGGCAGGTCCACCGTCCGCCAGCGGGGCGAGCGGGTCTTCATGGCGCCCTCGTACTCGTCCAGCCCGATCGCCCGGACCGCGTACCACCGGCCCCCCTCCTCGATCACCTCGTCGAACAGCCCGTCGGGCGGCTGGTCCTCGCACTGGTACACGAACACCAGCGCGCCCTCGAACCCGTCGCCGAACAACCGCTCCCACGTCCGCAGCGACTCGATGTCGTCGAGCGTGACCCAGCACTCGAGGCGCCCGCCGACCCGGGCCGGGTTCTTCCGCCGAGGCGCCCTTCGGCCCTTGATCTCGACGAGCAGGTTCGTGTCCTCGCCGTAGACGACGAAGTCGAAGCTCTTGAGCGTCCGCTTGGAGCCGCCGGCCGAGTCCTCGAGCTTCAGGCGTGCGCCCTCGGGCAGCAGAGACCGCTTGGCCTCGTCCACCGCGACGTACGGGATCCGGGCCCGCCTCAGGTACTGCTCGAACGCCCGCTCGTAGTGCCGCCGACGCTGGGCCATCGCCCAAGCCTACCGCCGGCCCTGTTCGGCGTCGATCAGGGTCCCGACGATCCGCTCGGCGTCCCGCCCAGGCGGTCCAGGATCACCGGGATCGCCGGGGGCGTCGCGGCTCGCCCATCCCCGCCCCCGCCGGAGAACGGCAGGCGCCGGACCATGGCCCGGTGGTTGGCCCCCAGCTCGACGACGTCCTCGACCCCCGGCAGGGCCGCCGAGGCGACGGGCACCACCCCGTCGCCCAGCCCCTGGCTCAGCGAGACCAGGTCGGGCGGCGCGCCGGCCGGCAGCGCGATCAGGCGCCCGCGGACGCACGTGATCCGCACGCCCTCGGGCCTCGGGCGGGCGAGCAGGTCGGTCAGCAGGGGCGAGCCGGGCGCCAGGTCGGCCGCGGCCTCGCCCCGCCCGTCGTCGAGGAAGCGTCGGATGTCCTCGATCCCGCCCACGCCGTGCTCGGCCAGCCGCTGGGCCTGCTCGCGCAGCTCCCCCGCCCAGCGCAGCCGCGACCAGGGCGAGCCGCCGAACGGGGTTCCGAGCGTGACGAGCCGGTCGACCTCAGGAATCGCGTCCGGCTCGCGGGCGCGGGTCAGCGCGTCCAGCGAGACGAGCCCGCCCATCGAGTGCGCCACGATCGACAGACGACCGACGCCCGAGCCCCGGAGCGACTCGAGCGCCTCGACCAGAGCCGCGGCCGACCGCTCGACGGGCTGATCGTTGGGGTAATCGAATCGGATCGGCGTGTGCCCGGCCTCCGCCAGCGCCGGGGCAAGGTCGTCCCAGACGTCGCCCGGCTCGTCCAGCCCGTGCACGAGCAGGACGGGGGACTCGACGACGGACATGTCGCTGGCCGGGGCGGCCCACGCCCCGGACACCAGCACGCGCAGCCCGTGGCGCTCGCCGGGCGAGCGTCCGCCCGCGCCCGGCGGCGTGGCCAGCGCGATCAGCGCGACGCTCAGGGCGCACAGCAGCGTCGCCGCCACCCCCGCCGCGATCCCGAACCGCCGCCGCCTCCGCATCACCAGGATCGTACGGGCCGGGGGCGCCGACCTTTCACGGGCCGCCGGGCGCGGGCGCTCACTGCGACCGCTTGACAAGCTCGTCGAGCAGCTCCTGCTCGGCGTTCTGGTACTCGCTGAACGCCTCCTCGACCCAGGCCCGCATGCCCAGCAGGGCCTCGGGCTCGACGAGCCCCGCCGACCCCCCGTCGGCGCTGACCTGCGCGATGATCGACTCGAGCGCCTCGCTGGCCGCCCGCAGGTCGCCCACCGCCCGGGCGTACGACCGGGCCGCGTTGTAGATCGGCTCGCGGCTCAGCTCGTCCTTCGAGGGCTGCTTGAGCACCCGCCAGGGCTGGGCCCGCAGCTCGGAGACCATCAGGTTCGCCTCGCCCGACAGCTCCCGCACGTTGTCGAGCGTCTTGGAGACCTTGGGCGACTCGCGGACCAGCAGCAGGTTCGCCTCCTCGCCCAGGTCGGTGAACTGCGTCATCGCCGCCTTGCCCTGGTCGAGCAGGCCCGCGATCTGATCCACGCTCTCGAAGCGGACGCGGTCGGTGATCGACTCGACGTTCGTCAGCGAGCGATCGATCTTGCCCCGGTTGGCCGCCACCATCCGCTTGGCCTGGTCGAGGAGGTCGCGGACATCCTCGACCGTCTCCTGGGCCGCGAGCAGCGTCGGCTCCAGGTCGTCGCTGGCGTCGTCCACGTTGGCCAGGATCGAGCTGATCCGGGTGTCCCACGCCTCGAGCCGGTCGTTGAGCCCCTCGGCGAAGGCCTGGATCTCCTCGAACGTCGGCTTGATGTTCGGCCGCACCTCGTCGGTGATCTCCCGCACCTGCTGGATCGTCGCCTTGATGTTGTCGATCGTCGCCTTGTCCACACCCGCCTGGGCGAGCAGGCCCGGCGCCAGCTGCCCCTCGATCCGCCCGCCCTCGGCGATCACGGCGACCGAGCCATCGCCCGGGTCCTCGGCGCCATCGAGGACCGGCGCGCGGACGCCCGCGAAGTTGATGCTCGAGATCGACCCGATGAAGGGCACGAGCAGGTCGGCCTGCGCGTCGTCGTAGAACCGGACCCTGGCGTCCACGGCGATCGTCACGTCGATCCCCACCACGTCGCCCGAGCCCTCTTCGAACGCGAGGGTGACCTTGTCGACCTCCCCGATCTTCTGCCCGCCCAGCGTCACCTCCGAGCCCCGCTTGAGCCCGGTCGCGCCGACGTTCAGGGGGAAGCGGACGACGTACGAGGCCTTGTCCTGGAAGAGCGAGGCGCCCACGTCGCCCAGGATGAAGCTGATGACCACCGCGCCCAGCAGGGCGCCGACGAGGAACATCCCCGCCATGATGTTGTTCCGGCTTGCGGCTCTGCGCATGCGATCGCTCCGTGTCTGCTAGCCGCGGGTCGGCTCGACGCTCGGTGTCTTCTGGATCCCGTGTCGGTCGTCGCCGAACAGCGCCTGCTCGTAGCCCGACGTGCTCTGGCGGTCTGTGATCGGCCCGTCGGCGTCGCCCCGCAGGAACTGGCGGATCAGCCGCTCGTCGTCGGTCAGGTCATCGAGCTCCGACGCGGGCAGGTCGCGCAGACGCTCGTACCACTCGCGGGTCTCGACCTTCAGGATCCGCCCCTTGTCGAGCATCGCCATCCGGTCGGCGATGGTGAACGCCGAGTCCATCTCGTGCGTCACCACGACGCTCGTCACGCCCAGCTGCTTGGACAGCGCGATGATCAGCTGGTCGATCTGCGCGCTGGTCACCGGGTCCAGCCCGGCGCTCGGCTCGTCGTAAAACAAAATCTGCGGGTCCAGCGCCAGCGCCCGCGCCAGCCCCGCCCGCTTCTTCATCCCGCCCGAGATCTGCGCCGGGTACTTGTCCTCGGCCTCCCGCAGCCCCACCAGCTCCAGCTTGATCTTCACCTGGATGCTGATGATCTCGTCGTCCAGGTCCGTGTGCTCCCTGATCGGCAGCGCCACGTTCTCGCCCACCGTCATCGAGTTGAACAGCGCCCCGGACTGGAACAGGATCCCGAACCGGCGCCGGATCGAGTTCAGCTCCTCCTCGCCCAGCCCGACGATGCTCTTGCCGAACAGGCGGATGTCGCCCTCGGTCGGCGGGATCGACCCGATGAGCATCCGGAGGGTGGTGGACTTGCCCGAGCCCGAGCCGCCCATGATGACCATGGTCTCCCCGGGCATGATCTCCAGGTCCAGCCCGCGCAGCACGGTCTGGTCCCCGAAGCGCTTGGAGACCCCCTCGCACGAGATCACAGGATTGGCCCCCGGCTCGCCCATCGCCCAACTCTATCGGAGGGACGGGGCGTGGGGCTTGTCCGGAAACCGGGACGCGGGGGGCGCCCGGGGGGCTAGGGGGCGTAGTCCCCGGGCTCCGAGAGCCTCAGCTCCGAGCCGTCGGGCATGATGATGATGATGTCCGTGATCGCCTCCGGCCCCGCCTGCTGATCGAACTGCATGATCGCCGGCGCCAGGCCCGAGTCGAACGTGGCCGGCACGGGCATCTCGCTGCCCGTCCCGGTGTAGCCCTGCATCTGGCTCGAGACCGCCGGGTCGACGAACGAGGCGATGTAATCGAACAAGCCCTTCGGGGCGCTCTGGTAGGCGCCGAACTCCGCCTCGTACGTCGCGACGAACAGCTCCATCTCGTCGTCGGAGATATCCGCGGCCGGCGAGACGAGCAACGTCCGCGCGCCGTTGAAGTCGCGCGCCTGCAGGTCCGTCATGAGCGTGTCGAAGTTCTGCGCCGCCAGGCCCACGCCCGCGGAGATCATCAGGTACAGGCCGACCTTCACGATCGCCATCAGCACGCCGATGATCAGCGCCGCGATCGCCAGGCCCTTGCCCCCGACACGCCCGCCCGAGCCGCCGATCAGCACCAGCGAGATCACCGCGAGCAGCACGCCCAGGATCTCGGGCCCGGGTATGCAGCAGACCACCAGCCCGATCAGCGAGCAGACCAGCGCGAGGATCGCCATGATGCTCGTGCGCTGGGGCTCGGCGTAGACCGCGGCGTCCGCGCCGCCGCCCGCGTAAGGGTCGTTCATCATGCGGCCAGCCTACGCGGGCCCGACCCGCCCCGCCACCGACCGCGTTATCCCCGGCCCGCGATCCGCTCGGCGCACTCGGCGATCACGCCCGCCGCCTCGTCGATCTGCTCGGCCGTCGAGAACCGCGACAGGCTCAGCCGGATCGACGAACCCGCCCGGGATTCGGTGAGCCCCATCGCGAGCAGCACGGGCGAGGGCTCCAGAGAACCCGACGAGCACGCCGCCCCCGCCGAGGCGCACACGCCACGCTCGGACAACGCCAGCAGCATCCGCTCGCTCTCGGCGCCGGGGATCGAGATGTTCGTCGTCCCCCAGACCCGGGCGCCGGGCGTGGCCGGCCCGTTGACCTCGGCGCCCGGGATCCGGTCGAGCAGCGCACGCTCCAGCCGGTCGCGCAGATCGGCGACCCGCTCCCGCGAGCCCGGGTCCCCGAGCCAGGCCAGTGCTTCTCTCGCGGCCGCGCCCGCGCCCGCGATGCCGGGCACGTTCTCCGTCCCGCCCCGGCGCCCGAGTTCCTGGGCCCCTGCGACCACGGGCTCCAGCCGCACGCCGCGGCGGACATAGAGCGCCCCCACGCCCTTGGGCCCGTGGAACTTGTGGGCGCTCAGCGACAGCAGGTCGGGCCCGGGCGTGTCGTGGTCCGACACATCCGTGGGGAGCTTGCCCACCCGTTGCACCGCGTCGCTGTGCAGGGGCACGCCACGCTCGCGGCACGCGCGGGCGATCTCGACGATCGGCTGGATCGCGCCCGTCTCGTTGTTGACCCACTGCACGCTCACGAGCGCGACGCCGTCGTCGAGCATCGCGCCCAGCGCCCCCGCGTCCACGACGCCGTCGGCGTTGACCGGGAGCGTGCGCACCGTGACGCCCGTGCGCGTCAGGCGATCGCACACGCCCGCGACCGCCGCGTGCTCGACGGGGCTGGTCACGACCGTGCCCTTGCCCGAGGCGGCGAGCACGCCCCGGATCGCCAGGTCGATCGACTCGGTCCCCGAGGACGTGAACACGATCTCCCGGGGCGAGGCGCCGATGAGCCGCGCCACGTCCTGGCGGGCCAGCTCGACCGCCGCCCGCGCCGCCTGGCCCGCGCGGTGCACGCTCGACGGGTTGTGCCAGGTCTCGCGCAGCGCCCGCCCGACCGCCTCGACGACGGCGTCGGTCGGCCGGGTCGTCGCGTTGTTGTCCAGGTGGATCACCCGGGATGGTACAGGCGCCCGGGCGGGCCCAGCCTCCCCACGACCCCAGCCGGGGCCTCAGCCGGGCTTGGCGCCCGCGTCCTTGCCGGGCTCCTTGCCGACGAGGATCCGCTCGAGGACGCGCTGGACGTGCCCGCCGGCGGCGTCGCGTCCGTGCCCGGGGATCTGCATCGCCGCCATCACGCCGTAGCCCATCCCGATGTTGATCAGCAGCCACGCGACGACCTCGGCGCTGAACCGGGCCGTCACCTTGTGCTGCGACTGGGCGAGCTTGATCTCCGCGACCAGGAACGCGTGCACCTTGCCGATGTGGTCGGCGATCGCCTGGTGGATCTCCGGGTCGTCCACCTCGCTGATCGCCTGCAGGAAGACCTTGTACCCCGCCTGGCCCCGCGTCGAGACCATCGGGTTGTCGCCGATCACACGCCGGAGACGCTCGCCCGCGTCTGACGCGCCCTCCAGGTCCTTCTCCCACTGCTCGAGCGTCTCGCGGCCGGTGCGCTCGATGAGCGCGATGAACAGGCCGCGCTTGGAGGAGAAGTGGCGGTAGATGATGGGCTCGGTGACGCCCGCGGCCTTGGCCAGCTCCGCCGTCGTCGTCCGCGCGTACCCCTTGGCGGCGAACAGCTCCGCCGCCCGGTCCAGGAGCTGCTCTCGTCTCTCGGCGGCGGGCAGGCGGCTCATCGCGCGGGGGACCTCGCTGGAGGGAAGGGGGCCCTAGGTTAGCCCTTCCTATCCTCGGCGTCCTGCACGCCCCACTCCACAGGGGGCGGGTCGTACCCGCCCTTGCTCAGGGGGTGGCACCGCATCAGCCGCCCCACCGTCAGGAACGACCCCCGCCAGGCCCCGTGCCGCCGCAGGGCCTCCTCGCCGTAGCGAGAGCAGGTCGGCTCGAATCGGCACTGCCCGCCCACGAAGGGCGACAGCGTGACCCGGTAGACCCAGATCAGCAGGATCAGGGGCGTCGCCAGCGCCCGAGAGATCGGCCCGGGCCCGGCCCGCCCGACCCGCCTGCCGACGGCGAGCCCCAGCCGCGGCTCGTCGCGGTCCGTGGGCACGAGGAAGACGGTCAGCGGCCCGGCGCTCTTGCGCAGCTTGTGCGCGTAGGCGGCCCGGTACTCGCGTGCGTGGGTCAGGCGGTGGCGACGCCTGAAGACCAGCCTCGGCTGGCCCGGTCCGGGGGCCGGCTCGCTCGTGGAAGTCGTCACGCCGGGGCAGGATAGGTCTCGTCCCGCCCCTCCTCGGCCTGTCGCGTGGGCGGCAGGAGGCCGACCATCACCAGGGCCGCCCCGGCCGCGATCAGCCACAGCCGGCCCGACTCATCCGTCGCCCAATCGCCCAGGACGGACCTGGTCCGGGCCCGCTCGGGCAGGGCCTGGGGCGGGGGCTCGAGCCACGACAGCGGCTCGGTGGCCCTGGGCGTCCTGGGGCCCAGCGCGACGGGATCGCGGTCGGCGGGGATCAGGTTCAGCTGCGTCTGGGCCAGGGCGTCGAGCAGGACCGGGTCGGCCGCGTCGAGGGCGGCCAGGAAGGCCTCGTGCCGCTCCAGCCGGTCGAGCACGCCCCGCTCGACGCCCAGCGCCCGGTCGCGGCGCCACCTCGCGTCGTCCAGGTCGTCGCCGGCCGGGATGAGCAGCGCCGCGGCCAGCAGCGCCAACCCCGACAGCAGCAGCAGCCAGCCGGCGTCGATCCGGGAGTTCGACCTGTCGGTGTCGCGCGAGCCCACGGCGGACCTATCGGGCCGGGCGGGTCGTGCGCTGCAATCCGTGCCCCGTGGGTGCGGCCCCGGGCGGCGCGCCCCGTACACTTGCCCCTCATGCGCCGAGGTGTGTGCATCACGGGCGTCGGAACCGTCAGCGGTCTGGGCCTCGGCCTGGGGTCGCTCTGGGACGGGCTGTGCGCGCCCCGCTCGGCGCTGGTGCCGATCACGCTCTACGACGCCTCGGGCTTCGCCAGCCGCCTGGGCGCCCAGGTCCCGGACCTGGACGTGCGGCAGCACGTGCCCAAGGGCTACCGGAAGGCGACGAAGGTCATGGCCCGCGACTCGGCGATCGCCGTCGTCGCCGCCAGGCTCGCCGTCCTGGACGCGGGCCTCCGCACCCGTGGCAGCGAGGACGGCGAGGAAGGCTTCGAGATCACGCCAGCCAGGACCGGCGCGCACATCGGCGCGGGGCTCATCGCCGCGGAGACCGACGAGCTCAGCCGCGCGCTGGCGACGAGCGTCGACGACGAGGGCGTGTTCAGCCTCCGCAAGTGGGGCTCGGCCTCGGAGGTCGAGGGCAGCGGCTCGGCGATGAACAACCTGCCGCCCCTGTGGATGCTCAAGTACCTGCCCAACATGCTCGCGTGCCACGTGACGATCGTGCACGGCGCCGAGGGGCCCAGCAACACCATCACCTGCTTCGACTCCAGCGCCCTGCTCTGCCTGGGCGAGTCGGCGCGCGTGATCGAGCGGGGTGGGGCGGACGTCTGTTTCTCGGGCGGCGCCGAGAGCAAGCTGAACTTCATGGGCCAGCTCCGCCTCGACCTGGCCGGTCGCCTGGCCGACACGGGCGATACGCGGGACGGCTCGGGCGTCGTCCGCCCGTACGACCCGGCGTCGGCCGGCTCGCTGATCGGCGAGGGCGGCGGGATCCTGATCCTCGAAGAGACTTCGCATGCGCGCGACCGCGGGGCGAGGGTCTACGCCGAGGTCGCGGGTTTCGGCGCGGCCCTGACGCCCAACCCGGTCGGCGCGACGTTCGACGGCGCCCCGGAGGTCGACGAAGGACTGGCCGACGCGATCGAGGCCGCGCTGCGCGACGCGGGCGTGGGCCCGGACCAGATCGACGCGATCGTCCCGGCGGGCATCGGCGCCCCGGGCCCGGACCGGGCCGAGGCGGGCGCGCTGCGGCGGGTGTTCGGCGACTCGCTGGCCTCGGTCCCGCTGGTCACGCTCGCCCCGTCCCTGGGCGCGTGCTACGCGGGCCAGGGCGGGCTGCAGGCGGCGGTCGGGGCCGAGTGCCTCCGCCGCCAGATGCTCCCGGCAAGAATCCACGCGGGCGCCCCGGCGCCCGGCCTCGACGCGGGCGCGTGCGACATGCGCGACACCGACCTCGAGCACGTGCTCGTCTGCTCGGGCGCGCTCGGCGGGCAGAACGCCGCCCTGGTCCTGACGCGGGCCGGCGGCTGACACATCCCTTTGTTCCCTCTCACCTGCAAGGAGATCTAGACATGCCGGACTATCCACGAGACCGCGGGTACGACAGGGGCCACGACCGGGGCGGGCACGACCGGGGACGCGGCGGCCGCGGCGGCGGTGGCGGCGGTCGCGGACGCGGCGGCATGCCCCTGGCCGACCTCGACCCCGCGCTTACCGACATCTCCCGACGCGTCATCGGCTGCGCCATCGAGGTCCACAAGCAGCTCGGCCCCGGCTACCCCATCGACGTCTACCGGTCCGCCCTCGACAACGCCATGAACGCCGACGGCATCAACTACAAGCACGACGCCCCGCTCGAGGTCAAGTGCGACGGCAAGGTCGTCGGCTCGGTCAGCGCCGACCTGTTCATCAACGATCGCTTCCTCGTCAATCTGTTCGCCGAGCACATGGACATCGGCAGCCAGGAGCGGTCCGAGCTCCGCGCCCGACTCCGGGCCGCGGACCTGGAGCTGGGGCTGATCATCAACTTCGGCGAGCGGCGCCTGAAGGACGGGCTCGTCCGCGTCCTCAACCCCGACAAGCTCAACAAGCTCCGGGACGAGGAGGAGTACGAGGACGACGAGTACGAGGACGACGAGGACGGGGAGTACGAGGACGACGACGAGGGCGGGGACGACGAGGACTGATCCCGTCGATTCTCACCCGACTCTCGGAGGGGGGGGCTTCCAGCCCTCCCGGCACACGCATCCACCGGGCTCGGGGCCCGCACGCCCCGCGCCCGATTCATGAGCGATCGACGCGTCGTCATCACGGGTATGGGCTGGGAGACGCCCCTGGGCGCCGACCTGGACGGGGTCTGGGCGAAGCTCACCGCCGGGACCAGCGCGATCGGCCCGGTCACGCGGTACGACGCGGCCAGCTTCGCCACCAACTTCGCAGCCGAGGTCAAGGGCTTCGACCTGGCCAAGGCCCTCGGCGCCGACGCGGCGCGGCACCAGCACGCGGGAGTGAGCACGAAGTTCGCCCTCGCCGCCGCCAAGCGCGCCTGGGACCAGGCCGGGATGGCCGGCGTCGATCCGAGGCGGATCGGGATCTACATGGGCGCGGGCGAGGGGTCTCTGGACTTCGAGAACTTCGCCGCGGCCAACATCGCCGGCTGGGACGCCGAGTCCATGTCCGTCGACGGCAAGGCCTGGGCCCGGACCGCCCGCGAGCGGATGACCCGCGAGCGCGAGATCGAGCAGGAGCCGCACCTGACGGTGACGCACCTGGCCCAGCAGTTCGGCTGCCGGGGCCCGGCGTTCAACTGCATGACCGCCTGCGCCGCGGGCGCCCAGTCGGTCGGCGAGGCCAGCGAGATCATCCGCCGGGGCGACGCCGACGCCATGCTCGCCGGCGGCGCCCACTCGATGATCCACCCCCTGGGCATGACCGGGTTCATCCGCCTGACCGCGATGTCCACGCGGCGCGACGATCCGGCGCACGCCAGCCGCCCGTTCGACTCGGGCCGCGACGGCTTCGTCATGGGCGAGGGCGCGGGCGTCGTCGTGATCGAGGAGCTGGAGCACGCGTTGGCCCGCGGCGCGACGCCCATCGCCGAGATCGCCGGCTACGGCTCGTCGGCCGACGCGTTCCGGATTACGGATATTCAGCCCGACGGCCGGGGCGCCGCCGCCGCCATGCGCCAGGCGCTGGCCCAGGCCGGCATCGACCCGACCAGTCCCGACGGCGAGGGCCGGGCTCCGGTGCAGTACGTCAACGCCCACGGCACGGGCACGCAGGAGAACGACAAGATCGAGACCGCCGCCGTCAAGCTCGCCTTCGGCGACATGGCGCCCAAGCTGCTGTTCGGCTCGGTCAAGAGCATGCTGGGCCACCTGATCCAGGCCGCGGGGACGGTCGAGCTGATCGTCTGCGTCAAGGCGATCGAGACCGGCGTCGTCCCGCCGACGTTCAACCTCAAGAACCCGGACCCGCTGTGCGACCTCGACCACGTCGCGGGCGGCGCGCGGGACCTGAACGTCGAGGGCGGGGTGGACGTCTGCCTGTCCAACTCATTCGGGTTCGGCGGGCAGAACGACGCGGTCTGCGTGCGGCGGTACGTGGGCTAGGCGATCCCATCCCGCATCGCCAGCTCGACGGCGTCGCAGAAACGGTCCAGTTCCTCGCGGGTCGTGAACACGCTCGGGCTCACGCGCAGGCCGTCGAACTCCTCGTGCTCGACGGCGATCGTCAGGATCCGGTGCTGCTTCCACAGCCAGTTCCGCAGGTCGGCGGTGTCCAGGCCCTCGACCCTCACGTTGGCGATGCCGCAGGCCAGGCCGGGCTTGCGGCTGGTGTTGAACCGCACGCGGCCGTGCGCGCCCAGCCGGTCCATCCAGTATTCGCGCAGGTGCACGAGCCTGGCGGCCTTGCGGGCGCCGCCCAGGGCCTGGTGGAAGGTCAGCGACTCGGCGATCGCCAGGAAGTTGGCCGCCGGGTGCGTGCCGATCTCCTCGAACTTCCGGATGTCCTCGTCCTGCGTCTCGGCGGCCGCCATCATGGGCCAGAGGTTCCGGATCTTGCTCTTGCGGACGTACAGCAGCCCGGCGCCGACGGGGGCGAAGAGCCACTTGTGCAGGCTCGTCGCGTAGTAGTCGCAGTCCAGGTCGCTCAGCTTGAAGTCGAAGTGGGCCAGCGCGTGCGCGCCGTCCACGATGACCGGGATGCCGTAGCCCCGGGCCATCGCGACGATCTTGGCCACCGGCAAGATCTGCCCGGTGATGTTGATCATGTGCGTGACGAGGATCAGCTTGGTCCGGGGGCTCAGGTTTGACTCGAACAGACGGACGATCTCGTCCTCGTCCTCGGCCGGCGTGGGGATCGAGAACTGCCGGAAGCGGATCCCGTCGCGGCGCTCACGCTGCTTGAAGGTGTTCACCATCCGGGGGTAGTCCTGCGTCGTGCCCAGGACCTCCTCGCCGGCCGACAGGTCGAAGCCGAGCTGGCAGATCTGCAGGCCCTCAGAAGCATTGCGCGTGATCGCGATCTCCTCGGCGTCCACGCCCCATTCGCGGGCGAGACGGGCCCGGACCTGCTCCTTCTGCGGCTCGAGCACGTGCCACATGTAGTGGGGCGGGCACTGGTTGGAGAAGTCCAGGTGGCGCTTGAGTGCGTCCTGGGAGACGCCGGGTGCGGGCGAGACCCCGCCGTTGTTCAGGTTGATGATCGAGCGATCGACCGTGAAGGCCTGCTGGGCCCGGGCCCAGAAGTCCTCGTCGCGGGCGATGGCCTCGGGCTGTCCCGGGACCGAGGCCAGCTCCTCGGCGAGCGAGGGCATCAGGCCCGGGCGGGCGTGGGCGAGGGCGGGGGCGGCGGCCAGGGCGCCGGCGGCGGACGTCAGGAAGTCGCGTCTGGTTGGCATGGCGCGAGTCTACCGGGCCACCCGGCGGCGCCGAACGCCCACCACGCGGCGTGGCCCGCGCCGCGCGACCCGGGATGAAGCCCGCGGCGTACTCCGGTCGATGAACCCACCGGGAGGCCTCGCATGAAGAGCATCGCACTCACCAGGCTGGCCACGTCGGGCGCGATCATCGTCGCCTCGGGCGTCGCGGGCCTCTTCGGCTACCAGCTCCTCCGGGCGAACATCGTCGAGGATGTCTACCGCGACCGCCTCGAGCAGCTCGCCGGCGACTACCACGACCTGCGGGCGACGTACAACGAGGCCGTCAGGCGGACGGCGGTCACGGAGCTGGTCGTGCAGGACAACGCGCTGGCCGTCCGCGTGCGCACCGCGGCGGGCGTCGAGCGCGTCATCGAGACGCCGTTCGACCCCTCGGGCGAGATCTACGTGGACTACGTCGTGCTCGACGGGCGGGTCTGGATGCGGCGGGTCTTCGACGCGAACACCCCGCCCAGCCGCGGCGTGCTGGTCGACCCGGAGCTGGCCAGCGTGGACTGGGAGCGGGAGGGCGCCCGCTTCGGCAAGGCGGTGTACCGGAGCTTGTCGGAGGGCCGCTGGGTGATCTCGGTCTCGGGCGACGGGTCGCTGGGGATCGTCAAGGGCGGGCCCGAGCCGGCGCCGCTCGCGTCGGCGCCCGAGCTTGGCGAGTTCGAGGAGATGCACGAGGACCTGGAGAGCCGCGTCTCGCGGATCGGGGCGGGCGAGGTCTTCAGCCGCATGTTCGGCGGCTGAAGCTGGATCCGCAGAACCGACGGGTCGACGCCCGGGTACCTGGACACATGCCAGAGCCCACCCACCGCATCGAGCACGTCGCGCCCCTGCTGCCGGTCGTGGACCTGGCGTCCACGATGGCGTGGTACCGGGACAAACTCGGCTTCCGCGTGCACTCGGTCGATCGCGACGACAACCTGCCCGACCCGGCGCACGCGTACGCGGTGCTGGTGCGGGAGGGGTGCGCGGTGCACCTGCAGGCCCAGTTCGAGAAGGACTGCCCGCCCGGGCGCCAGATCCAGCTTCGGTTCCAGATCCGGGGCGTGGACGCGTTGTACGAGGAGCTGTGCTCGCGGGGCGCGGTCCCCGAGGGCAAGGCGCCGCGGGACACGGCGTGGGGCACGCGCGAGTTCGGGTTCTACGACCCCGACGGCGTCGGGCTGCACTTCTACGAGGACCTGTAGCAGGGTCTCGCAGCGGGTCCCGTGCCGGGCCGAGAAACGCGGGCCCGACCCCTATCATCGCCTCCCCCGCCCCGGATCCAGAGCATCCGCCGGGGCAAGGAGCGAGCGATGTCCGAGGGCCAGACCCCCACGCAGGCCGACACCGGCAAGAAGTCCATGGACGAGATCATGTCGCTGTGCAAGCGGCGTGGGTTCGTCTACCCCGCCAGCGAGATCTACGGCGGGATCAACGGCTTCTGGGACTACGGGCCCCTGGGCGCCCAGCTCAAGAAGAACCTCCGCGACGCCTGGTGGAACGACGTCGTCATGATGGGCTGCCGCGGCAAGACGGGCCCCGACGGGAACCCGGTGCGCGTCGTGCCCGTGGACACCTGCATCATCCAGAACCCGAGGGTGTGGGAGGCGTCGGGGCACGTGGGCGGGTTCAACGACCCCATGGTCGATTGCCGCGAGACCAAGAACCGGTACCGCGCCGACCACGTGATGTGCATGGGCGAGAAGGGCGACAAGACCGGGCAGATCTACGCGTTCCTCGAGGGCGACGACGCCTCGTTCGACAGTGCCCTCAAGAAACTGGGCAAGTACAAGAAGAAGACGCTGACGCGTGACGACGTGGACGTCTGCCCGCTGACCAGCTTGTCGGCCGAGGAGCTGGCGATCACGGTGGGCCCGGATACCAAGGACGCCGGCACGCTCACCGAGCCCCGCGCCTTCAACCTGATGTTCAAGACCTACATCGGGGCCACCGCCGGCGAGGACGACATCGCCTACCTCCGCCCCGAGACCGCCCAGGGCATCTTCATCCACTTCAAGAACGTCGTGGACACCACGCGCGTCCGCCTGCCCTTCGGCATCGCCCAGACGGGCAAGTCGTTCCGCAACGAGGTCACGCCGCGGAACTTCACGTTCCGATCGCGCGAGTTCGAGCAGATGGAGATCGAGTTCTTCTGCCCGCCCGACCAGGCCCAGGACTGGTACACGTTCTGGCGCGACGAGCGGATGGCCTGGTGGGAGTCGCTGGGTCTTGCTGGAGAGAACCTGATCCTGCGCGAGCACGACGCCGACGAGCTGTCGCACTACAGCACGGGCACGAGCGACATCGAGTACAGGTTTCCGTTTACCTTCCCGGGCTTCGGCGAGCTCGAGGGCGTGGCCAACCGCGGCTGCTACGACCTCACCCAGCACCAGGAGCACGCCAAGGCCAAGCTCGAGTACTTCGACCAGGAGAAGAACGAGCGGTACATGCCCCACGTCATCGAGCCGTCGGCGGGGCTCGACCGCGGCGTGCTGGCGCTGCTGTGCGAGGCGTACACGCCCGACCCGGCGCGGCCCAGCAAGGTGTACATGAAGTTCCACCCCAGGATCGCGCCCATCAAGGCGGCGGTCTTCCCGCTGGTCAACAAGGACGGCATGCCGGAGAAGGCGATGGAGATCTACCAGGCCGTCGTCCAGCGCGTCGGGGCCTACGGCTTCGTCGAGTACGACCCCAAGCAGAACATCGGCAAGCGGTACGCCCGGATGGACGAGGCCGGCTGCCCCTTCTGCTTCACGGTGGACTCGGACACGCTGACGGACGGCACGGTGACGGTCCGAGACCGGGACACGCTGAGCCAGGAGCGGATCCCGGCCGAGTCGGTCCCGGATTTCCTGGCCCAGCGGCTGGGGCTCGGGGGCTGAGTTCTCAGGCCGACCTTCTCAGGCCTAATCGTGAACCGGTCGGCGGGCCGGGGCGACTGGATTGGGGTTGGGCCGGGCCGGGCCCGGGTCGGCGATTGAAACGTGGGCCGGCGGGCGGCGGTATAGCCTCCTGAGGCTCTCGAAACGCCGCTCGGGCGTGTCCCAATGAGCCTTTGCCGGGGTCTCGCGGGGGTGGTGTCAACGCTCGCCGCCGGGCCCGAATCGTTCGGATCGGGAGCACGGGCGTGATCAAGTGGCTGGTGGGCATCTTCATCGTGCTTCTCGTCGTGGTCGGCGGGGGCGGGGTCGTGGTCATGGCCTCCCCGCTGGGCGAGCAGCTCCGCGGCGGGTTCAACACCGAGCCGCCGGCGACCGAGGTTCGCCTCGAGGCCGCCGAGCTGGGCGACCTGACGCGGACCGTCGCCGCCCCGGGCTCGATCGAGCCCATCACCATGGTCAACATCTCCAGCCAGGTGTCGGCCAAGATCACCGCCCTGCCCTTCCGCGAGGGCGAGCTGGTCAAGAAGGACGACGTGATCGTCCGCCTCGACCCGCAGGACCTGCTCGCGCGTGCGGACTCGGCCAAGGCGTCTCTCAAGAGCGAGCAGGCGCGGCTCAAGGGCGCCGAGGCCAGCCTCATCAACGCGCGTCTCAACTTTGACCGCTTCCAGCAGCTCTACGAGACGAACGACGTGACGAAGGCGGACCTGGACGGCGCCGAGGCCCAGTTCCTGTCGGCCCAGTCCAACAAGCAGGTCATCGAGCACGCGATCGAGATGGCCCAGGCCGCCATCGAGCAGGTCAACAAGGACCTGGAGAACACCACGATCACCAGCCCGATCGACGGCGTCGTGACGACGCTGAACACCGAGGTGGGCGAGACCGTCATCGTCGGCACGATCAACAACCCGGGCTCGGTGATCATGGAGATCGCCGACCTGTCCGAGATGATCGTCAAGGCCCAGGTGGACGAGACGAACATCGCCCCGGTCGAAGAGGGCCAGGAGGCGAGGGTCTACATCAACGCGTACTCGGACCGCGAGTACACGGGCAAGGTGCAGAAGGTCGCCCTCAAGCGGCAGGTCGCGACCGACGGGACGGGCGTGTTCGAGACCGAGATCCTGCTGCGGCTCGACGAGGGCGAGCGGCTGTACTCGGGGCTGACGGCCAGCGTCGAGATCGCCGTCGAGAGCTTCTACGACGTGCTCAAGGTGCCCAGCCAGGCCGTCCTGGACAGGCGGGTCGAGGAGCTGCCCGACGAGATCCGTGATTCGAGCGAGCACGTCGACACCAAGAAGGCGTTCTGCCGGGCCGTGTACCGGCTCGTCGACGGCAAGTCGGTCGTGACCCCGGTGACGGTCGGTCCCAGCGACCTGACGCACACCGTGATCCTCGGCGGGCTCGAGGCGGGCGAGAAGGTCGTCACCGGTCCCTACCGCGTGCTCGTGGACCTGAAGCACGACATGCGGCTGCGGGACGAGGCGGAGGCCAAGGCGGAGAACGCCGAGGGAGAGCAGGCCGACGGCGAGGACGCCGAGACCGAGGCGGATGACGGGCAGACGCCCGCGGCCGATGAGGCCGACGAGCCCGCGGACGATGGTCAGGGCGAGGGCGTGGCGGAGGACGGGGCCGAGGACGGGGCCGCCGCGACGGCCTCGGGCGGGGGGTCGCCGTGAGCAAGCCGGTGGGCGATCCCGATGTCGTCATCGACATCCGCGCCCTGCACAAGGTCTACAAGGTCGGCGAGGAGCGCGTGCACGCGCTCCGCGGCGTCGACCTGACCATCCGGCGCAACGAGTTCGTCGCCATCATGGGCGCGTCCGGCTCGGGCAAGTCCACGCTGATGAACATCCTCGGCTGTCTCGACAAACCGACCAAGGGCGCGTACATCCTCCGGGGAAAGCCCACGCACAAGATGGGCATGAGCCAGCTCGCCCGCGTCCGCAACGAGGACATCGGGTTCATTTTTCAGAGCTTCGAGCTGCTGCCCCGGGCGACGTCGCTCAAGAACGTCATGCTCCCGATGCTCTACTCGTCCAGGCATATCTTCAGCGCCCGCAGGCGTGCCAAGAACGCGCTCAAGCGCGTCGGCCTGGGCGACCGGATGACGCACCGCCCGAACCAGCTCTCGGGTGGGCAGCGGCAGCGCGTCGCCGTCGCCAGGGCGCTGGTCAACGACCCGGCGATCCTGCTGGCCGACGAGCCCACGGGCAACCTGGACACCAAGACCACCGACGAGATCATCAAGCTCTTCCGCGAGTTGCACGAGGCGGGCCAGACCATCGTCGTCGTCACGCACGAGGAGGACGTTGCCGGCCACGCCGACCGGATCGTCCGCCTCCGCGACGGCGAGGTCATGAGCGACCACCCGAGCGCCGAGGACCCGATCCACCGCGTCTGGCTCGAGCGGGCCCGCGACAACCTGGGCGCACGCGCCGACGCGACCCCGGACGAGATCACTCCCGACCACGTCGAGAGCGATCGGTCCGACGAGCGCCCCGCGTCGAACGGCACGGCGCCCAAGCCCAGCGTGCGCGCCGGCCGCGGAAAGTCGAGGAGCACGACATGAACGTCATCCGCCTGCTGCTCGCCCCGTTCGTCTTCGTGCTCCGGCTCGTGGTGCAGACCGTCTTCCTGGCCCTGGGCCAGATCTGGGCCAACAAGACCCGGGCGATGCTCACGAGCCTGGGCATCATCATCGGCGTGGGCGCGGTCATCGCCGTCGTCGCCGGCATCGGCGGGCTGCGCAAGTACGTCCTCGACGAGTTCGACGCCGCCATCGGCGCCCGCAAGATGTGGGTCTGGGGCGAGGTGCCCGACTCGCAGAGGTCCGTCATGAACTGGTCGGACGTCAAGCTGACGCTCTACGAGGCGAACCTGATCCTCGAGAACGCGCCCTCGATCGACTCTCTCTCGCCCATGTGCCAGACGAGCTGGCCCGTGTCCTACGGCCGGGAGACGGTCAACGGCGCTTCGATCTTCGGGATCTGGCCGACCTGGCACGACATCGAGGACCGCCAGGTCATCTACGGGCGCCCGTTCAGCCGCATCGACAGCGACGAGAAGCGTCTCGTCTGCATGCTCAACGAGCAGGCGATCGTCGAGCTCAAGCTCGACCTGGACCCCACGGGCGACTACATCCTGCTCAACGGGCGCCGCTTCCTGATCGTCGGCGTCGTCGAGACCAAGGAGGCCGGCGGGATCTTCGGCGGGGGCACGCCCCGCACCGAGGTCTGGATCCCCTTCCAGACCCACAAGAGCATGAACCCCTACACCTGGACGTGGTTCATGATGCAGCTGAGTGAGCCGGGCGGCGGGGACTCGATGGAGGAGATCGCCGCCAACGCACAGGCCGAGACCACCTTCATCCTCCGCACGAACCGCAACCTCGGCCCCGAGGACGAGAACACGTTCGAGATGCAGGTCGTCCAGAGCGTGATCGGCGCGTTCAACCAGATGGCCGCGGTCATCACGCTGGTCGGCGGCGTGGTCGCCGGGATTTCTCTGTTCGTGGGCGGCATCGGGATCATGAACATCATGCTGGTGTCCGTCTCCGAGCGGACGCGGGAGATCGGCCTGCGGAAGGCCGTCGGCGCCCGCCCGCCCATCGTGCTGACGCAGTTCCTGATCGAGGCGGTGGTGCTGTGCATCTTCGGCGGGCTCATCGGGCTGGCGCTGGGCAAGACGCTGGCGACCGGGCTCAAGTTCATCCCGGGCCTCTCGCTCGAGGCCGTCACCGTCCCGGCGTGGGCGGTCGTCATGGCCGTCGGCGTCTCGGCGCTGGTCGGCGTCGTCTCGGGCATGTTCCCCGCGATCAAGGCCGCCAGGCTCAACCCCATCGACGCGCTGCGCCACGAGTGACGCGGCGTACCGATCTACGAGGAGTTCTCACGATGCACAGAGGGGGGATGCTGCTCCCGTCGATCGGTATTGGCCTCGTCGCCGCCGCGGCACTGCTCGCGGGCGGGTGCACGAACCCGTTCGGCGCCGACCCGATGGACTACGACACGCGCGCCTCGCGCGACAAGGTCCGCGAGATCCGCCCGCTGCGCGTGGGGCGGTTCACGGTCGAGGACGCGGAGGACGGGGCGCTGGCCGAGCGCGCCCTGGCCGGCGCCCGCGCCCGCTTCGAGTCGATGGAGACCTACGAGATCACGCTCGAGGAGGCCCGGGCCTCGACGCTCTCCAACAACCTGGGCCTGCGGGCGACGCTCGTCTCGCCCACGATCGCCCGGGAGACGCTCAACGAGGAGGAGGGGCGGTTCAACG
This sequence comes from Phycisphaerales bacterium, assembly GCA_041987545.1. Taxonomy (GTDB): domain Bacteria; phylum Planctomycetota; class Phycisphaerae; order Phycisphaerales; family UBA1924; genus JAJRXR01. Next base: position 254,263 of record JBHIWH010000003.1, read on the forward strand.
CCGTCTTCACCCTCTCCGGGATCTGGAGCGAGACCGACCAGCCGACGGCCTCGACGCTGTCGGGGGCCCAGACCCGCACGCAGGCGGTCACGCCCGGCGTGCGCATCCCGTTGCGCACCGGCGGCGAGGCGTCGATCACGCTGCCCGTGACGAACTTCCGGACCAACAACACGTTCTCGACGCTCAACCCGGCGGTGACGGCGGACATGGAGTTCTCGCTGAGCCACAACCTGCTCCGCGGCGCGGGCCGCCGGGCGACCACCCACGCGATCCGCATCGCCGACTACAACCGCCAGATCTCCGAGACGCAGACGAAGCTCGAGATCATCCGCCAGCTGGCGGCGGTGGACCGGTCGTACTGGCGCCTGTTCGCGGCCCGGCAGGCGCTGCTGGTGCGCATCCAGCAGTACGAGCTGGCCGACGAGCAGCTGGCCCGCGCGATCCGCCAGGAGGACGCGGGCGCGGTCGCCGAGATCGAGGTCGTCCGCGCCCGCTCGGGTGTCGCCGACCGGGTGGACGCGATCCTGCGTGCCCAGAACCAGGTGCTGCTGCAGGAGCGCGAGCTCAAGCGGATCGTGAACATCCCGGGCCTGGACGTGGAGACGGACGTGATCGTCGTGCCCGCCAGCCCGCCCGAGGCGGCGCGGTACCTGTTCGACCGGGACGAGCTGATGGCCGCCGCCCTCGACAACCGGATGGAGCTGCTCGAGGACGAGCTGCGCCTGGCGATGGACGCGGCCGAGATCGCCTTCTCGCGCAACCAGGCCCTGCCGCTGCTGGCCATGAGCTACACCTACCGGATCAACGGCCTGGGTGGGACCGAGAGCGAGGCGTTCAGCTCGCTCGACGACCACAACTTCGAGGACTGGTCGGTCGGGCTGACGGCCGAGGTGCCCCTCGGCAACGAGCAGCGCCGCGCCGCCGTCGCGCGGGCCGTCCTGACCCGGCTCCAGCGGCTCTCGACCCGAGAGGCGCGGCGCCAGAGCATCCGCCAGGAGGTGCTGGACGCGGCGGACCGGATCGAGTCCGACTGGCAGCGGATCCTGGCCGCCCGGGAGTCGGTGATCCTGAACACGCGGGCCCTGGAGGCCGAGCGCCGGGTCTTCGGCGTGGGGCGGTCCACCAGCAACGACGTGCTCGACGCCGACACGCGCCTGGCCGAGGCGAGGCTGACCGAGATCCAGGCGATCGCCGACTACCAGATCTCGCAGGTGGACCTGGCGTTCGCGGCCGGGCTCTCGCTGGGCGCCAGCCGCGTCATCTGGGACCCGTCCGACCCCCGGGGCACGCCCGAGGCCGAGGCCCAGGAGCAGGGCCTGCCCGATTACTCCCCGATCTCGGGCATTCTCACGCGGGACCGGCCCGAGGCGGAGGCTGACGATTCGACCGACGCCGAGCCAGAGCCCGAGTCGGTCGAGCAGGTCAACGACCCGGGTGAGCAGGGCGCGGAAGGCGCCGAGGCGCCCGTGGACCTGCCCGCGGGCGGGCCGCCCGTCGAGCCCGCCGTCGAGGAAGTTGGCGCCGAAGAAACAGTTGAGATGAACCCGGGCGGGTGAAGCGCCGATCACGCGGGGCGTGAGCACGCCCAATCCCGAACAACAGATCGAGCCCCGGGACGAGCTGCTGAGCTTCGCGGCCTCGGCCGACGAGCTGGCCGAACGCATCCGCCGCGGCGAGGGCCCCGACCTGGGCCGCCTCGTCGGCGCGATCGTCAGCGAGCGCCCGGCCGACGAGGGTGACGAGCCCCTCGCCCGCGCCGCCTGAGGCGAGCGGCCGGCTCTACGGCGCCCGGAGCAGGCGCCCGCGGATCAGCTCCGCCGCCAGCGGGTTGACGGTGTTCCGCACTACCCAGTCCACGACATCGACCACGACCGCGTCGCCGAAGCCGAACAGCGCGTCGTTGTCGCTCACGCCCTCGGCGTCGAACCGGAAGTCGGGCGCGCCCATCAGGCGCGCACACTCGCGGGGCGTCAGCAGCCTCGCCCGCCACCCGTCGGCGTCGGCGCGGACGAGCACCTGCTTGGCGCTGCCGCCCTTGGGCGTCCGCAGGCAGCCGGCGATGCCGTCCATCCGCAGCTCCAGGGTGGACCTGCCGTTCCGCATGCGGCGGAACCCGGTCGCCCAGGCGACGCCGTGTTTCTCCGCGAGCCCGGCCAGGGCCCCGACATGCCGATCGCTCGTCTGGGCCTTCAGCTTCGCCACCCGCGACTCGCTCCACCACCGGGGGTCGCCGGCCGGCAGGTCGTCGAGGATGTCCCACAGGAACTCGCCCAGCTCGGGCGGCTCGGGCATCGGGCGGACGGCCCAGGGCAGGTCCGCGTTGGCGTGCATGAACTCGACCAGGCGGGTCGGGCGGACCGTGGAGACGCCGACGTCCGCGACGTCGATCGTCGGCGGGACGTCGATCTCCTTGCGCACACCGACGACAAAGAGCCTCGGGCGGCTCTGGGGCACGAAACGCTTGGCGTTGACGGCGACGGCGTCGAACCGGTAGCCGGCCCGCCCGAGCAACTCCAGGCAGATGCGCAGGTCGCGGCCGCCGTGGGCCGTGATCAGGCCCAGCACGTTCTCGAGCATCACGAACGGCGGGCGTGCGCCGCCGAGCCCGGCGAGCATCTCCGCGAAGCGGAGGTAGGCCGACGACTGCGGCCCCGCCTCGATGCCGCGCTGCTTGCCGGCCAGCGACAGGTCGGTGCACGGGAAGCACGCGGCGATCAGGCCGACCCGCGGCACGGACCGCACGCCGACATCATGGATCGACCGGTCCTCGAGCGTGAACCCGACGCGCTCGTCGCCCAGGTTGTGGTAGTACAGGCGCCGCTTGGTCGCCTCGTAGTCGTTGGCCCAGACGGTGCGCCACCCGCCGTCGTGCAGGCCCATGCGCATGAGGCCGATGCCGGCGAAGAAGTCGGCGCTCGTGCCCAGGGCGGTGGCCGAGGCCATGCGGTCCGGCTTGACGGCGCCGTCGCGGGCATCGAGCACCAGTTCCGCCGCCGCGTCCGGGTCCTTCTCGACGTCCCGGTCCCAGAGGCGGAGCACCGACCAGCCGTCGGCCAGGAGCGCCCCGGTGGTGCGGAGGTCGCGGGCGACGTTGTTCTGGATCTTGCGGACCCAGTACTCGCGGTTGTCGGCGCCGGCGTAGGCGTCGTGGAGGGTGGGCAGCCCGCGTCGGCGCCACTGCCCGCCGTGCCACTTCTCGCCGTCCACGAACACCGCCAGCCGCGGACCGTGGAACACAACGTCCGGCTTGCCGGCGAGCCTGGCCGAGTTCCGCGAGGGGCGCACGCCGCGTCGGCGCAGGGCGCCCGCCAGGGCCCGCTCGGGGCCCGTGCCGACGGACCTGACGCGCCCCATCAGCTCGCGTCGCTCGGTCTGGGTGAGGAAGTCGGCCATCCGTGCGCCTCCGGCGGCGAGTCTACGCGTCGGCGCCCGGATCGCCTCGGGCCTCTATTCTTCGTGGACAGTCCCGGGTCCGCGTGGATGGTCCGGGGGTGCGGTGGCTGAGCGGTTGAAGGCGCCGGACTTGAAATCCGGTGAGGGGCTTGTCCTCTCCGTGGGTTCGAATCCCACCCGCACCGCTTGAACTCGACTCGGCACGGAGCGGGCATGGACGCGATGCACTCGAAGTCTCTCGATGATCTGCTGGCCGCCATCGCCTCCAAGACCCCCGCCCCGGGCGGCGGGGCGGTCGCCTCGGCGGTCGGCGCGCTCGGCGCCGCCCTGGGCTCCATGGTCGTGTCCTACTCGGTCGGCAAGAAGTCGCTCGCCCCTCACGAGCCGGCGCTGCGCGACGCCGCAAGGCGGCTCGAGACCTCCCGATCGCTCCTGCTCGCTCTGGCGGACGAGGACGCGTCGGCGTTCGCCCTGCTGACCGAGCTGCGCGGGATGCCCGAGGACGACGCGAAGCGCGTCGAGCAGGAGCCGATCGCCAGGGCCGCGGTCGTCCAGGCGCCGCGGTCCGTCCTGGCGGCGTCCCTGGATCTGCTCAGGCTGCTGGAGACACTGGCGCCGATCACGAACCGGTACCTGCGGTCGGACCTGGCGATCGCGGCGGTGCTGGCCGAGGCGACGGCCCGGGCCGCGGCGTGGAACGTCCGGATCAACCTGCCGATGGTCGGGGACGACGGACAGCGGGCCGGGCTGGAGGCCGAGACGGCCCGGATGGTCGCCGACGCCCGCGCCCGGGCCGATGGCGTCGAGGTCGCCTGCGCCCGCGAACAATGAGGGCATGCCACCGCCCCGCGACGCCGTGCTCAACCGGGTCGACACCAGCGTCCGCCCCCAGATCGCGCACCTGACGCGGATGCTCCGCGAGGGCTCCCGCCTCGAGGACCCGGCGCGGATGCTGGCCCATTACGGCGCGATCTTCGGCATGGGCGACGGGCCCCGACGCGACCTGCTGGTCACGGTCTCGAGGCGGGACCTGCCCGGCGCCAGCTTCAAGATCACCCGGATGATCGCCGACGCGAAGCTGCTCCAGCCGGACTCCAACGACCTGCCCGACCCCTGGCGTGACTGGGAGCGGCTCCAGACGTACGAGGGCGGGTTCATCGGCGACGTGATCGCCCTGGAGGAACCGCAGCTGATCGTCGGGCTCGACCTGGCCGACGACCCGGTCGTGGGCTCGCGCCTGGCCGGGATGCGCGCGTGCCTGGCGACGCCGAACTTCGACGGCGGGCGGGCGATCAACTGGGCCCTCCAGTTCTCCCGCGACGAGGACCGCTGGGGCGTCGAGGACCTGGAACGCTGGATGACCTCGGGCAACCTGCTGGGCACGGCGACCCGGAACCTCGTCACCCGGCGCTCGGTGGACGAGCTGAACCGCAAGCTCGAGCAGCAGTTCGACGAGGTCGCCCGAGTCCAGCGGACGCTCCTGCCCGACTCGACGCCCAAGATCCCCGGCTACTCGATCGGGACGAGCTACCTGACCAGCGAGAAGGCGGGCGGGGACTACTACGACTTCTACCGCTTCGACGAGCACGAGTGGGGGATCATGATCGCCGACGTCTCCGGGCACGGCGCCGCGGCGGCCACGGTGATGGCCATGCTGCACGCCATGCTGCCCGAGCCGGGCGACCCCGACGCGACGCCCGAGCGGATCGTGCCCAGGATCAACCGCCGCCTGGTCAACTCGCTGCACGAGGGGATGTTCGTGACGGCGCTGTTCGTGCACCTCAACGCGCAGACAGGCGAGCTGAGCTACGTCCGGTGCGGGCACCCGCCGGCCCGCGTGCGGCGGGCGGTCACGGGCGACGTCGAGCCCCTGGTCGGCGTGCCCCTGCTGCCCCTGGGGATCATCGAGGACTACGAGGTCGGCGGCGCCAAGGCCACGCTCGCCCCGGGCGACTCGCTGGTCATGTACACCGACGGGATCACGGAGGAGCCCCGGATCCTCCGCGACGGCTCGCGGGACATGTTCGGCGTTGAACGCTTCGACGCCGCCCTCCGCGAATGCTCGGGCGAGCCCTCCTGCGTCGTGGACTCCATCCACCATGCGTTGCACGAGCACACGGGCGCGATGAAGCGCGACGACGACCAGACGCTCGTCGTCGTCCGGCGCGAGCCGCCCGCGTGAGCGACGGCGCCGACTGGTTCGACCGCCCCGACCCCACGGGCAAGACCGACACGGGCGAGCGCGGCCTGCGCTTCACCTGCACACAGTGCGGCGCCTGCTGCACCGGGCCCTCGGGCTACGTCAGCTTTACCCCCGCCGAGGCCAAGGCCATCGCTCGGCGACTGGGCATGCCCCTTGAGCAGTTCATGGCCGAGTTCACCACCGACACGCCCGCGGGGCGCTCGCTGACCGAGCGGCGCACCGAGCACGGCTACGACTGCGTCTTCCTCGACCGCGAGACGATCCCCGGGCGGGCCGTCTGCTCGATCTACGAGGACCGCCCGAGCCAGTGCAAGACGTGGCCGTTCTGGGCGCAGAACCTCCGCTCGCCCAACCACTGGCGGGCGGCGGGCCGCACCTGCCCCGGGATCGACACCGGCCGCCTGCACGCGCCCGCGGCGATCCGCCTCACGCTCGAGGGGGGCGAGGTCTGAGGGCGGGGTAGTATCCGGCCCCTATTCCCAGCCTTGGAGGACGCATGAGCCAGGCCGCCGTCAGTGATTTCGTGCCCGCGGACCTCGACGCCTCGTCGTGGGAGAACATCGAGCCCCTGCTGACCGCCCTGCGCGACCGCGAGGTGGACTCGGCCGACGACTTCGAGTCCTGGCTGCTCGACCGCTCCGAGCTGGAGGCGGCGATCTCCGAGGCGATGGCCCTCCTGTACATCGGCATGACGTGCCACACGGGCGACGAGGGACGCCAGAAGGCATACGCCGACTTCATCGAGAACGTCGCGCCCAGGGTCATGCCCCTGGGCTTCGAGCTGGACAAGAAGCAGGCGGCCCTGGCAAAGCGCTTCGACCTGGGCGACCGGTACGCCGTCCTCAACCGCGACACGATCTCGAGCGTCGAGCTGTTCCGCGAGGAGAACGTCCCCATCCAAACCGAGCTGGCCAAGCTCTCGACCGAGTACCAGAAGGTCACGGGCGCGATGACGGTCCAGTTCGACGGCGAGGAGAAGACGCTGCCCCAGATGGGCGTCTACCAGGAGTCCACCGACCGCGACGTCCGCGAGCGGGCGTGGAGGACGGTGTCCGAACGTCGCGCGCAGGACGCCGACACGATCAGCTCCGTCTTCGACCAGATGATCGCCAGGCGCCACGAGATGGCCCGCAACGCCGGCTTCGACGACTACGTGGGCTACGCGTTCAAGTCGATGCGCCGCTTCGACTACACGCCCGAGCTCTGCTTCGCGTTCCACGAGGCGATCGAGAACCGGGTCATGCCCTTCGTCGCGCGGCTGCAGGCCCGGCGCCAGAAGGACATGGGCTTGGGCTCCCTTAGGCCCTGGGACGTCGCGGTCGACCCGAAGGGCCGCGGCGCGCTCGAGCCCTTCGAGGGCGGCGTGGACCTGGTCGCCAAGACGCGGCGCGTCTTCGAGACCATGAGCCCCGAGCTGGCGGGGATGTTCGAGCAACTGGGCGACGGCGCCAACGACCAGGGCGCCGACGGCGGGGCGTCGCTCGACCTCGACTCCCGCAAGGGCAAGGCCCCGGGCGGGTACCAGTACATGCGCGACCGCTCGCGGATGCCGTTTATCTTTATGAACGCCGCGGGCCAGCACCGCGACGTCGAGACCATGGTCCACGAGGCCGGGCACGCGTTCCACTCCATGCTCTGCGTGGACGAGCCCCTGATGCACTACCGCGAGGCGCCGATCGAGTTCGCCGAGGTCGCCTCGATGGCGATGGAGCTGCTCTCGGCGCCCTACTGGGGCGCGTACTACGAGGGCGAGGACCTCGCCCGCGCCCAGCGGCAGCAGTTCGAGGGCTCGCTGTCCATGCTCCCCTGGATCGCGACCATCGACGCCTTCCAGCACTGGATCTACACCAACCCGACGCACTCGCGCGACGAGCGGGCCAAGGCGTGGCTCGGCCTCGAGGACCGCTTCGGCCTCCAGGGATACCGCGTGGACTGGTCCGGCATCGAGGAGTTCCGCCCCATCGTCTGGCAGCGACAGAGCCATCTGTTCGGGCACCCGTTCTACTACATCGAGTACGGCATCGCGCAGCTGGGCGCGCTGGGCCTCTGGCTCAAGAGCCTCGACAAGGGCGAGGCCGCGGCGCTCGACGCGTACACGCGGGCGCTCTCGCTGGGCGGCTCGCGCCCCCTGCCCGAGCTGTTCGCCGCCGCCGACCTGCCCTTCGACTTCGGCGACGCGACCGTCGCCCGCCTGGTCGACCGGGTCGAGACGGAGCTGGCCAAGCTGCCCGAGTGATGGTCGCCTCGACCGCCCCTCGCGGGCCCCGAGGGCCCACCGCGGGCCCGCGCTTCACGGTTTCTTCATAATTTCTGAGCGCGAGCGGTCCGTCTCGGCATACTGGGGCGTGGGAAGGGGGGCGCGCCCGTTCGTGGCGCCGCGCGGCGGGAGTCAGGCCTCTTCCCGCCCGCCGCACATCCGCGAGAAAGGAACCCCCATGAATCGCAAGAGCAGCGCGATCATCGCGGCCGCGGCCGGGCTCGCCGCCGCCTCGTCGCCCGCGGCGGCGCAGGACAACGTCTGGGTCGGCGCCGGAGCCGGCCTCTGGGTCGAGTTCAACTTCCCGCTCAGCCTCTTCTTCGACGACATCCACTACCTCCCCCTCCCGATCGCGTACCACTTCCGCTCCAGCACGCTCTGCGACATCACCGACTGGGTCGCCGACAACCTCGGGGTGCAGATCGAGCTGCACGTCGAGGCCAGCGCCGGAATCGAGGTCCCCGGCGTCGGCGAGGTCAACGTCGGCAAGGCCGGCGCCTGGCTCAACGGCACGCCGACCATCCAGGGGCTGGGCCCGCCCGGTCTCGTGGACATCAACGGCGACGGCTTCCTCGACATCCCCCTCTGGGAGATCCCTGGCGACGAGGACGCCATGATCGTCTCGTCGTACATGCTCGACTCGGGGCTGGTCGAGTTCATGAAGGTCGAGCCGGCGCCGAGGCTGGACCCCGACGACCCAGATCCGGCTGTCTTCATCCCGATGCCGCCCCACCCCGACTACACGTTCACGCCCATCGCGACGATCCCGATCACGCTGCTCAACTCGATCGTTGTGCCCGTGCCGGGCGAGGAGTTCTTCTCGATCCCATCGGGCGCGCTGGCCCCGGGCTCGCCCGAACTGCTCGAGATCACCGCGATGTCGCTCACGCCCGCGCTCGGGTGCTCGCACGCCGACCTGGCGTTGCCCTATGGCTCGCTCGACTTTTCCGACGTGGTCGAGTTCCTGACACTCTTCGGCGCCGGCTCCCTGACGGCGGACCTGGCCCTGCCCTTCGACTCGCTCGATTTCTCCGACGTGGTCGAGTTCCTGCTCCTGTTCGGCGCGGGCTGCCCGTAGGCGTCCCCGCGGGGCGGCCGACGCCCGCGGGAATTACTTCCTAAATACTCAGAATTGTGAATAATTCTCTTCCGGAGGGCCGGGACATCCGGGATACTGCGCCGGTCGGGGCTGCCGCGGCGGGAACCGGGCGGCGCCACCGGTCCGCCTTTTCTCTCCTGGGTCTTGGGAGACACACCATGGCTCGCATGACACGCCCCGCCGCGCTCGCGGCGGGCTCGCTCGTCCTCCTCGCGACCGCCGCCCAGGCGGAGGACAACGTCCGGATCGTCCGCGGCGCCGGGGTCACGATCGAGATGGGCCCGACGCTCTCCAAGGCCCTCGAGGACATCCGCTTCGCGCCGCAGATCGAGCCGCAGGTCTTCCGGAGCCAGGAGGTCGCCGACCTGGCCGACTGGATCGCCGACAACCCGGGCACGCCCATCCAGATCAGCCTCCAGGCGGACGACAACCTCGAGACGCCGGGTGGGCTGGTCCGCGTCGCGCGGGCGGCGGCGATCGTCGTCGGGACCCCGCCCCCGATCCGCGGCGAGGAGCCGGGGCCGCTGATCGACATCGATCAGGACGGCGCGTTCGACCTCTCGCTCTGGCGCCACGAGGAGGACATCGACGCGATGATCGTCACGGTCTACGACCTGGACGCGGGCACGGCCTCGTTCGTGATCGTCGAGCCCGCCCCCCGCGTGGACGAGAACGAGCCGTTCCCGCCCGTGTTCATCCCGACCGACCCCGAGCCCGGCTACTCCTTCTCGCTGATCTCCGAGATCCCGATCCCGACGTACAACATCGCCGCGACGCACTCGCTGGGCGAGACGTTCTTCCGGATCCCGGCGCGGGCGCTCTCGCCCGTGGCCCCCGGGCTGACCGAGAGCGCATCGATCACGCTCGTGCCCGGCGCCGGTCCGTGCAACGCCGCCGATCTGGCCGAGCCGCTGGGCGCGCTGGATTTCTCAGACGTCGTCGCGTTCCTGGGGGCGTTCGGCGCGATGGACCCGGCCGCCGACCTCGCCTTCCCCGTCGGCGTCTTCGACTTCACCGACGTCGTCTCGTTCCTGGACGCGTTCGGCGCCGGCTGCCCGTAGGCCGGTCCCCGGATCCCCCGGGGCTGGACACACTCCCCCACGCGGGGGCGCGGCCGCAACCTGGCCTCGCCTCCGTTTCGCGCGCTGCGCTTGCCACGGGCGCCCGGGTCGCGCATCATCGCCCGGCCCGGATGAACCGCAAGCAACGCGACGATCTCGAAGCCCTCCTCAAATCGCTGCCCAAGGGCGAGCAGGACCGCCTGTTCCGCGAGGCCAAGGCGATGCGGGCCGAGGATCAGAAGCGCCGCAAGGCCGAGCGCCGGCGGTACGAGGACCTCGACGCCCCCCGGCCTTCGGTCTCCAAACGCCGGGGCGACCCGGTGCGCGAGTACGCGCTCAAGATCCTCGCCCGCGAGCAGGCCGCCCGGGGCGGGCGGGAGGACGGCGGCGCCGACCGATCGGGATCGCACACCGAGCAGCGCACGGGGGTCGCGGTGTTCGTCGGCAAGCGCCGATGCCTGGTGCGCCCGGGCGGCGTCGCGGGCGACGGCGCCGACGACGTGGAGTGCCTCCTCCCGCCCGAGCTGGCCGGGCGACAGCAGGCCGGGCTCTGCGTGGGCGACCGCGTGTCGTACGAGGTGTCGAGCGACGAGCGTCGGGGCGCCAACCAGCTCACCCAGGTCCTGCCCCGCCGGACCGTGCTCACCCGGCGGGACCCGAGGACGGGCGAGGCCCGCGCGATCGTCGCGAACGTGGACGCGGTCGTCGTCGTCGTCTCCGTCGTCAGCCCGCCCCTGCACCCGCGCCTGATCGACCGGTACCTGATCGCGATCGAGGACTCGTGGGTCGAGTCGTCGTCCGGATCGCACGCCGACGACCCCGACCCGGCCCGGGCGATCCTGGCGGTGAACAAGACCGACCTGCTCGCGACGCTGCCGGCCGCCGAGCGGGACGCGGAGCTGGCCAAGCTCGAGCCGTACCGGGCGCTGGGCGTGCCCGTGGTCGAGTGCTCGGCGGCCGACGGACGCGGCATCGACGAGCTCCGGGGTCTGCTGGTCGGCAACGTCGTCGCGCTGGTCGGGCACTCGGGCGTGGGAAAGAGCTCGCTGGCCAACGCGCTGGATCCCCGCCTGGGCGCCGACGTGGGCGCCGTGGGCGACGCGGCCAACCGCGGGCGCCACACGACGACCGCCTCACAGCTCTACGAGATCGATCACGACCCGTCGGGCGCGGCGCACGACCCGTTCTGGGTGATCGACACGCCGGGCGTCCGCGCGTTCACGCTCGACGAGCTGAGCCCCGCCCAGCTGCGCGACTCGTTCCCCGAGCTCCGCCGCCTCCGCCGCGGCTGCCGCTTCAACGACTGCACGCACACGCACGAGCCCGGCTGCGCCGTGATCGCCGCGGTCGAGTCTGGCGATCTGCACGCCGCCCGGTACGAGGCGTACCGCCGCCTGCTCGGAGAGATCGAGTCGGGCCCGGGCCTGCCCACGCAGCGCATCCGCCCCGCGCCGCCCCCGGACGAGGGCTGAGCCCGCCGGCGCACCCGCGCAGAAAAACGCCGCGGGCACGCCTCCACGAGGGAGGGCCCGCGGCGTCGGCGCCCCCGCCGAGGCGGGGACGCGTCCCGGGCCGCCGGAGACCCCTCCGCGCACAGGGCGCGGAACCGACGACGCCGACCTGATTACCCCGAGGCGCCCGCGAACCACCCCATGAAGACCAGCACGTCCGTGTAGTCGAACCGCCAGTCCCCGCTCACGTCCGCGGCGGGCGAGCCCGTGCTCGCCGCCTCGAGGAACAACAGCACGTCCGCGGCGTCCACCGCCCCCGACCCGTTGAGGTCGGCCGGGCTGGACGGCGCGCGGACTTCGATGATCTGGTTGGGCGCGAGATCGACGAGCGTCGTGAACGTCCCGTCGTTCCAGCGCACCCGGAGCGCCTCGACGACCGCCGAGCCGCCCAGCCCGAAGTGGGCGCCGGCCTCCCCGGTCGTGCAGTGATCGGGCCGCCCGTACACGGGCTCGATCCAGCGCCCCAGCTCCGTCTGCACCGTCACCAGGGCGCCGAACCCGTCGGGCGCGAGCGAGTCGCGCGCCGACGTGTCGAGGCGGACCCGCAGCCAGGCCGCGCCCCCCGGCGCCGGGGTCTCCGGCGTGATCGTGTCGTTGCGGTACATCGCCAGGGGCTGCCCGGTCGAGAGCACGACGACGTCCTGGTCCCCGTCGTTGTCCGCGTCGAAGTGGATCAGGCCGCGGCTCTGGCCGGTGTGCGCCAGGCCCGACGCCGCGGCCTGCTCGGTGAACGTCGGGACGCCCATCGCGTCGACGCCCTCTCCCAGCCACACCCGGACGGGCTCGGCCGTCCAGAGCTGGTTGAACCCGCTGGCGCAGGCGATGTCCTCGAGCCCGTCGAGGTCGAGGTCGGCGACGACGGTCCCCCACGCCCAGCCGCCGTTCATGACGCCCGCCTCGACCGCGACGTCCTCGAACGAGCCGTCGGGCCGCTGGAGCATCAGCTGGTTGCCGGGCCCGCCCAGGAACGGGTAGTGGGATCCCGTGACGTACAGGTCGATCAGCCCGTCGTTGTTCAGGTCGCCGAAGGAGACGCCCATCGCGTTGTTGAACGCCTCGGCCAGCCCGGGCGTCTGCGTGAACGACGCGCCCGCGTTGTTCACGAAGTACTTGCTCGTGCCCGTGTCCCCGATGAGCACAAGCTCGGGGAAGATGTCCCCGTTCAGATCGACCCACGCGGGCAGGAACCCGTTGACCTCGGTGAACGCCATCCCCAACTCGTCGGTGACGTCGGTGAACGTCGAATCGCCGTCGTTGCGGAAGAGGCGGTTGCCCTCGTGGAAGTACCTGTACGCGCAGACGTAGAGGTCGAGGTCGCCGTCCAGGTCGTAGTCGCCCCAGGCCGAGCCCGTGCCGCCGAAGAAGTTCTCGTGCAGCAGGATGTTGAGCCCCGCCTCGACCGAGACGTCGGTGAACCCGTCCGCGCCCGAGTCCGAGTCGTTGCGGTACAGGATGTACGACCCGCCCCCGGGCGTCTGGTCGCCGGGGCCGTAGCTGGTGACGTACAGGTCGGTGTCGCCGTCGCCGTCGTAGTCGGCCGCGGCCGCGCCGAAGGAGTGATGCGTCCGGTCCACGCCCCACGCGGGCGCCTCGTCGACGAAGTGCGCGTGCCCCTGCGCGTCGAGCCCCTGGTTGATGAACAGTCGGTCGACGCCCCCGCCCCCGCCCAGGACGAACACGTCGGTCCAGCCGTCGTTGTTGAAGTCGCCGACCGCGCCGCCCGCGGTATGGAACGGGAGGTACGCCGACACGCCGGCCGCGGGCGTGTGGACCAGCCCCGCCTCCTGCGTGCACTCGACGAACCGCAGCGCCTGGCCCGGGGCGACCGGGCCCAGCACGCCAACGACAACAACCACGCACGCCGATCGCTTGGCGTCCATGTAGCGTCCCCACGACGCCGGCGGGCCGAGAACCCGCGCGGCGGGCTTGTCCGAATCACCGGGGGGGACCACGCCCTCAAGAAAGAGACCACGGCGTGGTGATGGGCGACCAGAGACCCCGGGCGCCCGAGACCCGAAACATCCCCACGGCGACGCCTCTCGGCGTCCCCCATGATGTACCGCGCCCCGCCCGATCGGGCAAGGGCAAACCGGCGCCCCAACCCCGGCGCCGAGCTACGGTTGGGCGTGCCAGACCCCGCGAACACGCCCCTCCCAGCGCCCGATCCCGGCCCGCCGGACTCGGCCAAAATGCTCCGAGATTGGGGCGCCCGGACGCTCGAATGGGCCGCGGCGTACATCGATTCCCTCGCCGATCGCCCCGTCCAGGGCCGGATTCGCCCGGGTGATCTGCTCGAGGCCCTCCCACCGAGCGCGCCCGTTCAACCGCCCGCCGACCCGGGCGCCGAGCTCGACGCCATCCTCCGAGACCTCGACGAGCTGATCGCGCCCGGGCTCGTGCACTGGCAGTCGCCCAGCTTCTTCGGCTTCTTCCCCTGCAACCACTCGGCGCCCGCGATCCTCGCGTCGCTCGTCAGCGCGGGACTCAACGTCAACGGCATGAACTGGGCCACCTCGCCCGCCGCCACCGAGCTCGAGACCCGCGTGCTCGACTGGATGGCCGAGGCGATGGGCCTGCCCGCGTGCTTCCGCGCCGACGCGGACAACGACGGCCAGGGCGGCGGGGGCGTCATCCAGTCCACGGCCTCGGACGCGACACTGGTCGCGATGCTCGCGGCCCGTGAGCGGGCCCGCCGCCTCGCGCGCGACCACAACCCGGACGCCCCGCCCCGCGACGTCGTCCGCCGCGAGTACCGCGTCCTGACCAGCGACCAGGCGCACTCGTCGGTCACGAAGGCCGCCATGATCGCGGGCATCGCCTCGGGCCCCGACGATCGGCGCCACGTCCACCTGATCGCGACCGACGCGGCGGGGCGGATGGACGTTGCCCATCTCCAGTCCGAACTGGCCGAGATGCTGGAGAACGCGGCCTCCGACCCGGGCGAGCCGCGGCCGATCTTCGTTTGCGCGACACTCGGCACGACCGCCACCGGCGCTGTGGACAATCTCGCCCAGATCGCCGACACGCTCGATGACACCTCGCGTCGCGTCACGGGCTCGCCCTGGGACGGGTGGCTGCACGTGGACGCCGCCTGGGCGGGCGCGGCCCTGGTCTGCCCCGAGCACCGCGCCATGATCGACGGGCTCGAGCGCGCCGACTCGGTCTGCGTCAACCCGCACAAGTGGCTGCTGACGAACTTCGACTGCGACCTGTTCTGGACGCGGGCCCGGCGCGACCTGACCGGGGCGCTCTCGCTCACGCCCGAGTACCTCCGCAACGAGGCCTCGGACGCGGGCGCCGTCATCGACTACCGCGACTGGCAGGTCCCCCTTGGGCGCAGCTTCCGGTCGCTCAAGCTCTGGTTCGTGCTGCGCCTGATCGGCCTCGAGGGCCTGCGCGCCCACGTCCGCCGGCACGTCGCGCTGGCCCAGGGGCTCGAGGCTCGCCTGCGCGCCGACGACCGGTTCGAGCTGGCCGCCCCCCGGTCGCTCTCGCTCGTGTGCTTCCGGCTCCGCGCCGGCGAGGACGCGACCCGGGCGCTCATGGACCGGGTCAACGCCTCCGGCCGGGCGTTCGTCTCGCACGCCCGCCTGCCCGAACGCGGGGGCGGGGGCCTGTTCATCCGCGTCGCGATCGGGGCGACGCTGACCGGGCCCGAGCACGTGGACGCGCTGTGGACGCTGCTGTGCGCCGAGGCGGGGGCGGTGCTAGGCTCCACGCCATGACGCGCCGCCAACGCACGATGGCCCGGATCGCCCTGTCGCTCGGTCTGACGGGCTGCCTGGCGGGTTCCCTGGGCGGGTGCCGGGCGCCGGCCGAGTCGGTCGCGACCCCCGTCGCGCCCGGGCGGTACGCCGAGGCGTTCGACCAGACGCGCGACCTGCTGGCGGCCCGACAGTTCAAGCTGGAGCGTGTCGATGCGCGCGCGGGCGTCATTACCACCCAGCCCAAGCCATCCACGGGCCTCGCGACGCCCTGGGACGGCGAGCAGTCCTCGTTCCAGGATGAATGGGCGGACCTGCTCAACCAGCACGAGCGCCAGGTCCGGGTCACGTTCGTCCCGGTCGGCGCCGGCGAGCCGGCGGACCGCACGCCCGAGGTGGACCTCCGCGAGCTGGACGTCCCCCTCGAAGCCCACTTCGAGGTGACCGTGCTCCGCGTGAGCGTGCCCGGGCACCGGATCGAGCCCTCGGCGATCGGGATGAGCACGCGGTGGTCCGACCCGCAGATGGCCAGGCGCGGCGTGGGCCCGGCCGACCGCGTGCCTCTCCGCGCCGACGACGCGCTCGCGGCCCGGCTGGCCGACGCGCTGCGGAGGCGCCTGGGTGATCCCGTGGTATCCGACGCCGACCCCGAGCCCGTCGCCGACGAGACGGCCTACGCCGAACCGGGCTGAGCGACGCGGGAGGCCGCCTCGCCGCGCTTGGGCTCGACCCACGCCTCGGCGCGTCGCGCCCCGGTCGAGTCCGGCGCCCACCCCCGGAAACCCAGCGCCCGGGCGACCAGCTCGCCGCGGGTCGAGGCGCCGAGCTTCCGGTGCAGGTTCTTGACGTGGTCGTGCACGGTGTGGGGGCTCCGCCCGATCTGCTCGGCGATCAGCCGCACGCTCAACCCCCGGATCAGGTGCTCGAGCACGAGCGTCTCGCGCTCGGTGAGCCAGGGGCTCTCCCCCTCCTCGCCCGGGGCCAGCGCCATCGACGCGCGCTCGGCCAGCGCGGGCGACGCGGCCCGGATGACGCCCCCGATCTCTTCGGCTCTGGCGGCGCGGAGTCCGGTCCCCAGCGCGACCAGGCACTCGGCGGCCCGGGCGCATCGCCCGCCGTCGATCGTGATCGTGGTCGCCAGGACGTCATCGACCGGGAGCCCGGCCCAGAGGGCGGCCCGCGAGGCGCCCGCCGCGTCCCGATCGAGCGGCCCGATGCCGACATCTGGGCCTGCCGTCGGCCGGATCTCGCCCTCGCGGGCGCCCCGCTCGATCCGGGATCGGAGCATGAGCACGGCGTCCTCGGCGCCGCCCGGGAGGCTGACCCCCGCCGCCTCGAGACCCGAACCGCCCGGCCCGGTCGCGGAGCGCCAGACGAGCACGCACACCGAATGCACGCCCTCCAGGCCCCTCAGGGCCCCGGCGGCGTGGTCGGCCCACCCGGGCGTCGCGACCGCGGGGAGGCGATCGATACGCGCGACGAGCGTCGCCGCCTCGTCTAGCACGCGCTGGTTCACCGCCTGGTGGGTACTCACCTCGCTGGCCTCGTGATCATGAAGGCCTACGCGTCCCGGGGAGGGGAGGCGGGGCGACGGCGTCGAACGCCGGGCCGATCTGCACTCTCCCCTACACCGCGGCATCCGAGGTGTCCGTCGACAGACTACCCGGTTGCTGGCCCGGGCGGCCCGCGGATGGCCCCCCGACCCCCCAGAAAGCCCGGTACCAGGCCCGAATCGGGGTGGTTTCCCTAGCTTCCCACAAGTTCGCAGGCCTTTGCCCGGAAAGGCGTTCCGATCGGCAATTCCGGCACAAATTGCCGCGTCTGGTGGTCGCGGGGCGTTCCGTGGGGCACATTGGCCATGCGTGGCCGACTGGGGTGGCCACGTGGGACAGGGGTCGTCTCTCTCACGCCCCCGGAGATCCGGCTGGCTCCGTATTGGCCGGCGCCAGGGATGGATGGGAACTCCATGCGCGCACCGTCGCCGCAAATCGGATTCAGGTTCTTCACGACCGGTTGGCAGGCGGATGTCCTGCAGACGCTCGACGAGCGGCACCTGGTCGCGTGGTCGGGCTCGGCCAGGGCGCGGACGGACTTCGCCGCCGGACTCTCGCAGTTCCTCGCGACGCAGCCCGGGCTCGCGCTGTGCGTCCTCCAGGGACGCGCCATCACGACGCTCGACGCGTTGTGCCACCAGCTCGAACGGCAGATCCCCGGGGCGCCCCTTGATCGGCGACTCGGCGGCTCGCGCGGGTTGACGGCGCTGCTCCGCCAGCACGACCCGCTGCCCGGCAAGCCCGCGCCCCGCCAGCGCGTCATCCTCTGGAACGACGCGGACATCCTGCTCCGCGCCGACGAGGAGCTGTTCGGCCGCGTCGTGGACGCGATCAGCGGCACCGCCGCCGAGATGGAGTACGCCTCCGACGACCACCTGCTGGTGCAGCGGGGTGTGTACGTGGGCGGGCCGACGCTCGCCGAGTACGCCGCCGACGCGCGGGGCCAGTTCCAGCGGTGGCACGCGACGGGCGACGACGAGGCGTTCTGGACGGTCGTCTCGGGGCTCGAGCGCCCGCCGATGGCCCGCATGCCGATCGAGCAGATCACCAAGCGGCGCTAGCCCTTCATCGGACAGCCGATCACTCTCCCGGCCGGGGCCCGCTTGACTCGCGGGCCCGCGATGGCTTTGGTCGAGCCGTGCGCATCATCGCCGGCCAATACCGCAGACGGCGTCTCGAGGGCCCGCCCAAGGGCGCGACGACCAGGCCCCTGCCCGACGCCGTCCGCGAGGCGATCTTCAACCTGCTCCGTGGGCACTTCGAGGGCGTCGAGGTGCTCGACCTCTTCGCCGGCACGGGCTCGTTCGGGCTCGAGGCGTTGTCCCGGGGCGCGACGCGGGCGGTGATGGTCGAGCGCGATCGGCGGACGGCGGACGTGCTGCGTGCCAACGCCGAGTCGATCGGCGCGGGCGCCGAGGCCGAGGTCGTCGTGGGCGACGCGCTGGGGCCGGCGGCGCTCAACCGGTGTCCGAAGCCGGCGCACGTGATCTTCCTGGACCCGCCGTACGACATGGTGCGCGACCCGGCCGGCTGGGCACGGGTGCGCGCACAGGCATCGCGCCTCGTCTCGATGCTGACGCCCACGGGGTACCTGATCCTGCGGACGCCGCACCCGTTCACCCACATGCTCGACCCGGAGACGGGCGAGGCGGTGGCGCCGGGCGTGGGGCGCGAGAAGCTGAGGAGCGCGAGGGCCGCGGCTTTCGAGCGGGCGATGGAGTCCGAGGACGAGCGCGTCCCGGACGCGCCGGGGCGCTCGTACGTGGACGCGGACCTGTCGATCGAGGGCGCGGTCGGGCCCGAGACGCACGACTACCGGGGGACGGCGGTCCACCTGTACATGCGCGACCCGGGCGACCCCGAGACCCCGGCGTAGACTCGCCCCGTGGGCGACGACCTGCTCAAGGGACTCAACGAGGCGCAGCGCGAGGCGGTGACGCACGAGGGCTCGCCCCTGGCGGTGCTGGCCGGCCCGGGCACGGGCAAGACCCAGGTCATCACGAGCCGCGTCGCGCACATGGTCGGCGCCCGGGGGATCGAGCCCGACCGGGTCGTCGCGCTGACGTTCACAAACAAGGCGGGCGAGGAGATGCGCGAGCGGCTCGCGGGCCTGCTCGGGCGGTCGGCCGCCGAGCGCGTGCACTGCTTCACGTTCCACGCGTTCGGGCGGCGGCTGCTGCGGCGATTCGCCGACGTCGCGGGCCTGCCCACCGAGCCCGAGCTGACCGACTCGGCCCAGCGGCGGCGCCTGCTCCGCGAGCTGATCGAGGGCGGGGGGTTCCTGGGCGCGTCGGCGGGCGAGGGCGTGGACGCGGCGATCGACCGGGCGACACGCGTGATGCACGTGCTCGAGCACCGGGCGATCGAGCCGGGCGACGCGGCCCAGCGGGTGCGGACGCGGCTCGATCAGATCGAGGGCGACGAGGACGCGGCGGGCGAGCGGGCCGAGCTGCGGCGGTTCCTGGAGTCGGCTCGCCTGGCCGAGGCGTACGCGCGCGAGTGCGCGGCCCGTGGCTGGGTCGGGTACTCGGACATGATCCTCCGCCCGATCCGGTTGCTGGCCGAGCACGAGGGCGTGCGGGACATCTGCCTGAGCGACTACCGGCATTTCGTCGTGGACGAGTTCCAGGACGTGGACCGGGCGCAGATCGAGCTGCTCCGGGCGCTGGCGCCGCCCGAGCGGGGGCCCGACCTGTGCGTCGTGGGCGACGATGATCAGGCGATCTACTCGTTCCGAGGCGCCGACGAGATGGCGTTCGACCGCTTCGAGTCGGTCTGGGCCGGGTCGAAACGCGTGGCGCTCCGCGAGAGCTACCGGTCCGAGGAGGCTGTTCTGAACGCGGCGCACGCGGTCATCCGGCGGGCCTCGTCGCGGTTTGCGCCCGAGAAGGTCGTCGAGCGGGCCGACTCGCTGGCGGACAAAGGGCCCGCGCCGGGCGCGGGGGTCGAGGTCGTTGCGCTCGAGGAATACTCGGAGGACGGCGAGTCGATCGCGGCGATGGTGCGCACGGCCCTGGAGCGCGAGCCCGGGCGCCGGCGATCGGACCTGGCCGTCATCGCCCGCTCGCACGGGGACCTGGAGCGGATCCGCTCGGCGTTGTCCATCGAGGGCGTGCCGGTGCGCGTCGCCCGGTCACCCAGCCCATTCGACGACGAGGGCGTGCAGGACGTCATGGCGTGGGTGGACGTGCTGCTGGATCCGGACGCGGTCTGGGCGGCCCAGCGGCTGCTGTGGCGGGCGCCGCTGTCGGTGGACCCGGCGTGCGTCGCGGGTTGGGCGCGGGCGTACCGGCGGCAACGCTCGCGTGAGGCGGCCGAGGGGCGCGATGCGCCGGCGGGCGGGTTCCTCGCCTGGCTCGGCGAGCTGGGTGAATCGGAACACGAGGCCGCGAGGCGGCGCCTGGCCGAGCTGCACGCGGGCCTGCTCGAGCTGGCGGCCCGAGCGCCCGCAGACGAGGTGCTCACGGGGATCGTCCGCGAGACGGGCGTGGCGCACGCGGAGCTGCTTGACGGGCGCGAGCGGGCGGCCCGGGTGGCGGCGCTGGTCGCGCTGCTCCGCTTCGCGCGGGCGCGGCGTGGGAGGCTCGAGGCGCCGGGCGATCTGCGCGCGTTCAGGCGGTACCTCGACGAGCTGGACGACAAGGAGCGCGACCGGGCGGCGGGGGACCCGGGCGAGGCGCTCGAGCCCGAGGGCCCCGACGGAGCCGACGAGGACGCGGTGATGCTGCTGACGGCCCACGCCTCCAAGGGGCTCGAGTTCGACACGGTCTTCCTGCCCCGCGTGATGCCGCCGCACGGGTACCCGAAGTCGGGCGGGCACGACGACGAGGCGGTCGGCGCCGCGGTCCTCGAGGCGCTGGGCGAGGAGGACGCCGCCGACCGCCGCGACGACGAGGAGCGCCGGATCTTCTACGTGGCGCTCACGCGGGCGCAGCGGCGGGTCGTCATGCTGACCAAGCTCCCCAAGAAGACAAGCTCGACGCACTTCACGCTCGAGCTGCTCGACGACGGGCTGGCGACGCGGCGGGAGTCGGCCGACGTCTACCGGGAGGCGGACGAGGCCGGGGTCTCGTCGGTCGCGCGCGGGGCGCTGGCGAGGGAGGCGGCGCGGTACGAGGCGAGGGTCGGGCGGTCGGTGCGTCTGACCTCGGCCCGGCGGGCGGCGCGGGTGGACGCGGCCGAGGCGCTGGACGCTGCGGATCTGGCGGGCGCTCGGGCTGGAGCCGAGGCCGGCGGCGATCCCGTCGATGTTGAAGCGCTCGCGGCCCGGCTGTCGCGCGACGCGTGGCGCCTGGCCGCGATCGCGCACGTCGAGGCGACGGGCGAGGCGCCCGCGTGGGCCGACGAGCGCGGCGTGGGCGACGAGGCCCGGGCGCTGGCCGAGCAGGTCTCGGGCGGGGAGAGCGAGGGGGCTGATCGAGACGCGTCGCTGGCGCTCAAGCCGCCCCTGAGCCTGAGCTACTCGCAGATCGACGCGTACCGGCGGTGCCCGGCGTGCTACCACCTGCGGCACGTGCTGCGGCTCGAAGAGCCGCCGAGCCAGGCGTCGATGGTCGGCGACGTGATGCACAAGGCGATCGAGGGCCTCCTCCGCGAGCGGATGGAGGCCGAGGCGGAGGGGCGCGAAGGGCCGTCGATCGCGTCTCTGGGCGAGCGGGCCCGGGCCCGGGCGGTCCGGGCGATGAGCGTCCGGGGCGAGGTGGACGCGTCCGTGCTCGCGCGCGTCGCGGCGCTGGCCTCGACCGCGGGCGGGATGCTCGATGAGTCGGGCGTGCAGCCACTGGAGGTCGAGCGCGAGATCAAGTTCCCCTTCGAGCACGCGGGGCACGAGCACACGATCACGGCCAAGCTCGACCGGATCGACCAGCTGCCCGCGCCCGACGGGGGCACGATGCTCCGGATCGTGGACTACAAGACCGGGCAGGCGAGCAAGAAGCTGCTCGAGCCGTCCAAGAGCGACCTGCAGATGAGCGTGTACGCGATGGCGGTCCGCCACGCGTTCGGCGAGGAGGCGCGGGGCGTCGCGGAGTACTGGGTGCTGGGCACGGGCGAGCGCGGCCGGATCGGGCTCGACGAGTTGGACCTGGGCAAGGCCCGGCGCACGATGGCGGACGCCGTGGACGGCATGCTCGCGGGGGCGTTCGGCACGTCCGCCCGCGGGTGCGCGGGCCCCTGCTCGATCTTCGGCGGGGCCTGACCTGTGGGCCGCCCGCCGAGCGGCCGCCGCAACCCGGGCGCGGCCCGGTGGTAGGCTCAAGACGGGCCGGTCTTCTCTCGGCCCGGCTCCCACTCGGAGACGCGATGCGTGGACTTCGGGCGATCATCTGGGTGGTCTGCCTCGGCGTGCTGACGCCCTCGGGCGCGGCGCT
This sequence comes from Phycisphaerales bacterium, assembly GCA_041987545.1. Taxonomy (GTDB): domain Bacteria; phylum Planctomycetota; class Phycisphaerae; order Phycisphaerales; family UBA1924; genus JAJRXR01. The sequence goes on from JBHIWH010000003.1 coordinate 276,413, forward strand.
GGCCCAGGAGGTGGACCCGACGCTCGCGCCCCTCGACGACGCGGCGCCCCTGCCCGTGGATTCGCGGCTGGAGGCGCGGACGCTGGACAACGGCCTCCGCGTACTCGCGCTCTCGCACCCCTCGCCCCCGGGGCGGGTGCTCGTGTGGGTCCGCGTTGGCGTCGGCTCCTTGGACGAGCGGGCGGACGAGCTGGGCTACGCGCGGCTCGCGCAGGAGACGTCGCTGGCCGGCGTGCGGGGCGGGGAGTGGCAGGCGGCGCTCGACCGCCTGGCCCGGCGGGGGCTGGACCCGGGCGAGGCGTTCGGCGGGCAGACACGCCGGGATCAGACGCTCTTCTGGATCGCGCTGCCCGAGCCGGGCGACGAGGCGCTCAACGAGGGGCTCTGGCTGCTGAAGCGCGTGGTGTTCGACGCGTCGCTGGGGCCGGCCGAGGCGGGGCGGGCGCGCGACCTGGCGCTGGCGTCGCTGCGGGCGGCGGGGGGCGCCGAGGCGCGGGCGCGGACGCAGTGGCTGCCCGAGCTGACGGGCGACTCGCTGATCGGCACGCGCCCGGCGATGGGCGACGAGCGTTCGCTGCTGGGCGCGGGCGAGGCGGGCGTGCTGGCGTTCCGGTCCGCGTGGTACACGCCGAGCAACACGACGGTGATGATCGTCGGGGACATCGACGCCCGGGCGGCCGCGGACCGCGTCGAGAAGTGGTTCGGCGCGCAGGCGGCGCGGGGGACGCCGGCCCGGCAGGACCGGGGGATCGGGACGCCCGACACGCGCCGCGTCGCGCTCGGCTCGGACGAGGAGCTGGGCGGGTCGCAGCTGGCGATCGTCTGCATCCAGCCGCCGGCGGGCACGGTCCGGACGTACGCCGACTTCCGGCGCTTCGTGCTGGCGCAGACGGCGATCCGGGCCCTGGACGCGCGTGTCAACGCCGCGATCGCGGAGGGGCGCCTGGACGCGATCGACCAGGGCGTGTACGTCGCGGACATCTACGGCTCGGTCCGGATCTCGCAGCTCGCCGTCGATGCGCCGGCCGACGGGTGGCGGCGGACGCTGGCGCAGCTGTGCGGCGAGCTTCAGCGCGTGCGCGAGCACGGCTTCACGCGTGCCGAGACCGAGGAGGCGATCGCCCGGACGCTCACGCGGCTCGAGGACTACGCCGAGGTCGAGCGGTCCCTGCCCGCGGGCGAGGTCATGGGCTGGCTGAACTACAACGACGCGGCGGGCCACGTCTGGATGTCGCTGGGGGCGGAGCTGGAGCTGGCCCGGCGGGTGCTCGTGGGCGTGGAGGCCTCCGAGCTGACGCGCGAGATCCGCGGGCTGTTCCCCCAGGGCGCCGAGTCGGTGCTCGTCTCCGCGCCGGAGGAGGGGGCCGACCGCGACCGCGTGCTGGCGATCGCGTCCGGGGCGCTGGACGGACCGACCGAGGCGCCGACCGAGCCGGCGCCGACGCGGGGCCTCGTGGCCCGCGCGCCCGACGGGGGCGCGGTCGTCGAGCTGAGCGCGCACCCGCCCACGGGCGTCTGGTCCGCGTGGCTGAGCAACAACGTCCGCGTGCACCACCGGGCGGCGCCGGGGTCGGAGGGAAGGGTGGTCGTCCGCGCCACGATCGGCGGGAACACCCCGGCGGTCCCGGCGGCCGGGGCGGCCGAGGGCGAGAGCAGCCTGCTCGCCGACGCCTGCGCCCAGGCCTGGGCGCGGCCCGCGGTCGCGGGGCTTTCGTCGGTACAAGTGCGGCGTCTGCTCGCCGGCACTCGCGTGACCGTCGACGCCCGGGCCGACGGCGGGGTGCTCACGCTCGAGATCGACGCGTCGCCCGGGGACCTCGTCTCGGCGTTCGAGCTCGCCCACAGGCTCCTGCGGGACCCCGTCCTGGACGGACCGGCGCTCGAACGCTGGCGCCGCGAGCGGCTGGCGGCGCTGCGCCGGTCGGGCCACGACCCGGTCGAGCGGATCGAGGACGGGCTCGAGTCACTGGTCGAGGGCCGGGGCGACTTCCGCGGCGTCGATGAGCGGGCGGCGGAGATCAGCGGGGTGACGCTGGACGACGCCTCGGCGTGGCTGCGGGAGCTGGTCGCGGACGCGCCCCTCGAGGTCGCGGTCGTCGGCGATGTGTCGCGGACCGACGCGCTCGAGCTGGGCGAGCGGTACCTCGGCTCGCTCCCGGAGCGCGAGCGCGTGGCGCCGCCGGCCCCGGGGCAGACGCGGGGCGCCAGGATCTCCCGGGTCGAGCGGCTCCAGACGCAGACGAGGATCGCCGGCGTGATGACGGCGCTGACACCCCGGGCGGGCGCCGACACGCCCGACGGGCTGATGCTCGCGGTCGCCGCCCGTGTGCTGCAGGCGCGGCTCAGTTCCGAGCTCCGCGATCAGCGCCGTCTGGTCTCGGACGTGACGTGCGGCGTGCGCGCCGCTCGGGGCGGCGGGGCGGGCTCCGTCCTGTTCGTCAAGACGGCCTGCGAGCCGGGGCAGAGCGAGCTGGTTTCGGCGCTGGTCGGCGGGGCGATCGAGTCGCTGGCGCGTCGACCCGCGGGCGAGGACGAGGTCGCGGCCGCGGCGAGTCAGGTCGCCGGCGAGCGGCGCGACGCACTGGCAACCCCGGAGCACTGGGCGCTGCGGCTGTCGTCGCTGGACCGGCGCGGCGGCTCGATCGACGACATCGTCGGCGCCGACGGGGTGCTGGACGCCTGCACGCCGCAAGACGTCCGCGACGCGATGGCGCGGTGCGTGGATTCGGCGTTGTGGCTGTCGGTCCTGACCAGGCCCACGGACGAGTGAGCCCGGATCACTCCAGGGCGGCGGCGCCCGAGATGATCTCGGTCAACTCCGTCGTGATCTGCGACTGGCGGGCGCGGTTGTACTTCCGCTTCAGGGCGTGGCCCATCTTGCCCGCGTTGTCGGTCGCGGCCTTCATCGCGACCATCCGCGCCACGTGCTCCGAGACGACCGCGTCGTTGAAGCACTGGAACAGCTGGGCCTTGACGGCCGCCGGGAGCAGGTGGTCGAGCAGCTCGCCCGCGTCGGGGCTGAACTCGTACAGGGGCTTCATGCCCCCGACGGCCTCACCCGCGTCGTCGCCGCCCTCGGGGCGGGAGAAGGGCAAGAGCTGGAGCACCTCGGGCGTCTGGCGCCCGGGGGAGTGGAACTTCATGTACACGACGCGGACGGCGCTGACCTCGCCCGAGATGAACCGCTCGACGTAGTCGCCGGCGAGACGCTCGACGTCCTCGAAGCGGGGGTTGTCGCCGAACTGCGTGTGGTGGGCGGCGATCTCGAAGCGGTTGAACTTCAGGACGCTGGCGCCCTTCTTGCCGACCGCCTCGACCCGTCCCTGCATCGCCTTGGGCTCGCCCCTGAGGTGGCGCATCGCCTCGCGGGAGATCGACGAGTTGTACGGGCCGCAGAGCCCTCGGTCGGACGTGATGACGAGCGTCAGCTCGGGCGCGTCGCCCTGGGGCTCGCCCAGCAGCGGGTGGTCCACGCCCTCGGCGGCCTCGCCGAGCTGGGCGACCAGGTCGAACAGGGCGTTGGTGTAGGGCTTGGTGTCGGTCGCGGCGGCCTGGGCCTTGGCGAACTTGCTCGTCGCGATCATCTGCATCGTGCGCGTGATGCGCTTGATGTTCCCGACCGCCTTCATCCGCTTCTTGATCTCGCGAGACTTGCCCATAGGGCGGGATCGTAGGCCCGCCGCCCTCCGATCGGCCCGGGCCCGAATCCCCCCTGGCCGGGCCCGATCAGCCCCCCAGCACCAGCCCGTCGTGGGCAAGGGCGACCCCCTCGGGCAGCTGCGCGTTGGTCGGGCCGTGGGCCAGGTCGTGGCTCATGTGCACGAGCCAGGTCCTATCCGCCCCGACCCGGTCGGCGACCGAGAGGGCCTGGTCGAGGGTCAGGTGCGTGGGATGCCGCCGCCGGCGCAGGGCGTCGAGCACGAGGGTGCGCGTCCCCTCCAGCACACCCCAGGCCTCGGGCGGGAACGCGGACACGTCCGTGCAGTAGGCCAAGGGGAAGACGCCGCCCGGGTCGGTCACGGCCGGGCTCGCGGGCTCGAGGCGGAAGCCCAGGATCGGCAGCCGCCCGTGCAGCAGGCGGAAGGGCGTGATCTTCAGGCCGTGCAACTCGATCGCGCTGCCCGGCTCGAGGCGGTTGGCGACGAGCGTCGCGACGAACGAGTCCTGGACGTTGGCGTCCCGGTCGAAGATGTGCTTGTAGACACGCCGCAGGTGATCGAGGGTGTGGTCCTCGGCGTAGATGTGTACCGGGGCGTTCATCGTGACGTTGAAGCGGCGGACCTCGTCGAGGCCGAACGTGTGATCGACGTGGTTGTGCGTGAAGAGGATGCCGTCGAGCCGGTCGAGCCCGGCGCGGAGGACCTGCTGGCGCAGGTCGGGCCCGGCGTCGAGCAGGACCGCCCGGTCCTGGCCCCGGGCATCGGTGAATCGGACGAGGGCGCTCGTGCGGAGGCGGGTGTCCCTCGGGTCGTCGGACGTGCAGACATCGCAGGCGCACCCGATGGTGGGGACGCCCGCGCTGGTGCCGGTGCCGAGGAACTCGAAGCGCACGAAAAAGGCTAGGCCGGGGCGGTCCGGCCTAGCCCATGGGGATCACGCGTGGGCCCGGGGCGTCCCGCCTAGGGGCAGCCGTTGACGAACGTGTCGAGGAAGGCGATCACGTCGCTGATGTCGAAGACGCCCGCGGGGGCGGCCAGGTCGGCGAGGGGCTGCTCGTTCGAGAACGCGTCGAGGAACGCGGTCACGTCGGAGAAGTCGAGCACGCCGAAGGGCTCGGCGACGTCGGAGGGGTTGCACCCGGCGTTGCAGACCACGTCGAAGATCTGGAGGTCGTCCAGGGCGGCCTCGAGGACCGAGTTGTTGGGCACGTCGCCCACGCTGAACCGGACCCGCACGCCGGAGGTGAGCGCCACGAAGTCGGCGACCCGGTACGACCGCTCGAACCAGGCGTCGCCCTGACTGGCGATCGACTCGACGGGCGTCCAGGCCGAGCCGTCGGGCGACATCTCGATCGTGAGGCGGTCGGCGTCGGCCGACGAGTTGGAGAACCAGGCCGCGAAGCTGAGGATCGGATCGCCCGCGCCCGAGAGGTCGAAGGCGGGCGAGGTCAGCGTGGTGGGCCCGCCGTCGACGTCGGAGTCACCCGCGTCGTTCTGGGTGAGGAAGCACCGGCCCGAGCCGTCGAAGTCGGAGGTCGGGTCGCCGCGGCCGTTGGCGACGGGGATGCCGATCTCCCACGCGCCCGAGGTGAGCGAGGGGTCGTTGGTGACGGTCCAGCCCGGGGCGGTCTCGAAGTCGAAGTCGGCGCTGACGACGATGTCGTCGGCGGCGTACGTCGAGTACAGCTCGTCGGGCGCCTGGCGGGGGTCGGAGTAATCGCCGCCCATGGTGTCGGAGGCCGAGACGTAGTACGTCACGGTCGCGCCGCAGTCGCCGGGCGGGAACGCGCCCTCGAAGACGCCCGGCGCGACCTCGGTGAGGGGGACAACCGTCTCGCCGAGGGTCGAGGAGACGACGTGCAGGGCGGCCGACGAACTCTCGACGCTGATCCCCTCGTCGGGGGTCAGCGCGACCTGGAAGGCCGAGGCGCCGCCCGGGTCGACCGAGCCGGGCAGGCCCGAGGGGTAGCTGAACGAGATCCCCGGCGGGACGCAGACGCCCTGCGGGTTGGCCAGCGCGGCCTGGAGCGGGGCGAAGTTGATGTTGGTGCCCTGGTTGCCGCCCACGGTGTTGCACCCGGCGTGAGTGTGGATGCCGATGGCCAGGCCGGTGGTCTCGTCCACGACGGGCGAGCCCGAGTTGCCGCCGGTGGTGTCCATCGCGTAGCGGAGAGTGGAGCCGAGGTTCTCGGTGAAGGGCCCGGAGTGGGTCTTCTGGACGAGGTACCAGGTGGCGGGGACGGGCGCGGAGGTCGAGCCGTAGCCGGTGACGGTGATGGTCTGGCCGGCGACCGGGGGCGCCGCGTCGGCGAGGGTGAACGAGGCGCCGCCCTGGGCCTTGAGGGGGGAGAGGAAGGTGTTGGAGTTGTCGAAGACGCCGAAGGTGGACCAGTCGTTGCCGACACCGCCGCCGCCGTTGGACTGGATGGAGGCCGGGTCGACCGGGTACTGGTCCTCGGGGGGCGGGGCGACGGGCGTGCCGCCGCCGGTGGAGAGGGGGACGTTGAACTGGATGACCTGGTTGGTCGCGGGCCCGCAGTGGCCGGCGGTGATCATGCAGTTGGAGCGGCCGTTGAAGAGCCACGCGGTGCACCCGATGGGCATGATGCGGCCCATGCGGGGATCGCTGGACAGGACCCGGTCGTCGGTGGTCCCGCAGAGCGAGCGGGGCTCGCCCTCGATGGGGACGCCCGCGATGACGCCGTCGATGCTGACGCGGCTGGGACCGGCGCCCGGCGCCGAGAGCAGCTCGACGAGGACGGTGTCCCCGTTGAAGTACGCGGTGTGGTTGTTCCACTGCCTGATGGAGACGGCGTCGAGGTACTGGACGGCGCCGTCGGCCATCGACGTGACGCGGAGCATCGCGCCGTCGTCGGCGCGGGCGGCGCCCGACAGGACGACCTCGTCGAAGCGGACGCGGACCCACGGGGCGCCGGCGTGCCCGGCCTCGATCGCGTAGACCGGGACGAGCCCGGCCGCGCCCGCGGGCGCCGACACCATCCCCGAGTCGCCGACCACCGGGACGAAGTCCTCCTGGAAGTTGGGCGGGGGGATCAGCTCGGCGTCGTGCCCGACGCGGTCCTCGGCGGCGTCCAGGGACGCGTTCATGTTCTGGGCGAGCGCGGGGGCGGCGATGGCGATCGCCGCGACGAGCGTGGATGTCTTGAGCATGGCGTCGTGGGTCCCGGTGGCCGGATCTGGGGGCCGAGAAAGCCGGGCGGGGGCGACAGGCCCGCGCCCGAGGCGTCCGGTCAGACGCTATCGGGCGGGCCGAGAATCTGCAAGGCAAAAGGCCCCGCCGAGGGGGGGGCGGCGGGGCTTATCGGGCGGCGGGGCGGGTGCGGGCGCGCCGCGCGGGGCTCGCGCGTGCTCCGCCGGGTCTTACGGGCAGCCCCCGCCGAACGACTCCAGGAACGCGATCACGTCGGAGAAGTCGAACGTGCCGATGGGCAGGGCCAGGTCCGCCGCGGCTTCCATGTTGCTGAACGCGGTCAGGAACGCGAGGACGTCTGAGAAGTCGAGCGTGCCGAAGGGCTCGGCCAGGTCGGCGGGGCAGGAGACCTCGCAGTCGTCGGGCGTGCCGTTGCCGTCGTCGTCGTCGCAGGTCGAGCCGGCGCCGCACCACTGGCCGCTCGCGATGGCGCAGTCGCCCTCGGTGAGCGAGAGGCAGCCGCCGCCCTTGAAGGCGCAGGCGCCCTCGGGCTCGGGGCAGGTGTCCGGGCCGCAGACCGTGCCGTCGCCCTGGAAGACGCCGTTGGCCGCCGCGCAGTCCTCCGGCGACATGCCGTCGGCGCACGAGCCGTCGGGCAGGCAGCAGGCGCCCTCGGGGAAGCAGACGAAGGTCGCGCACTCGGTGCCGGGGCCGCCGGGGATGCCGCCGGCGATCATGCACTGCTCGGGCGGGAGGTCGAGGCAGCCGCCCGAGTCCTCGAAGCAGCAGGCCTCGTCGGGTGCGAGGCAGACGATGTCGTCGCAGGTGGTGTCGTCGCCGCCGTAGACGCCGTTGCACAGGGCCTCGGTGGTGATGGAGCAGTCGCCGTCCTCGCAGCAGGCGCCGAGGGAGGGCCCGCAGCTGATGCTGGACCAGAGGGCCTCGATGCCCCAGTCGCCCGAGGGCGTGCAGGGGGCGAACTGGCTGAAGCGGCTCCAGCCGGCGCGGCAGCCGAGCGGGCCGCAATCGACCGCGAAGATCCAGTTGTTGGCCGAGGAGGCGAGCCCGTCGGTGTCGGTCGTGGGGAAGGCGTTGGAGCCCGCGGGCGGGGCGAAGAAGCAGGGGTTCTGCGTCTGGTTGTTGTGCTCGTCGATGCGGAACCCGATGGTGAACGAGTTGGTGGGGTTGCTCGCGATGATGATCTGCTCGGGGTCGCCCGGGTCGACCGAGACCTGGATCTCCGTGCCGCCGTTGCCCGGGGGCATGACCAGGTGCGGGAGGATGATGTCGTCGGAGGAGAACGAGGCGACGAGCGTGCCGGTGTTGGGCGGCCCCTCCCAGACGAGGATCGACCACTCGGTGGTCGTGGTCACGCTCGTGCCCGCCGTCGCGAACAGGCCGTTCATCTGCTCGATCTTGATGGGGAAGTCCGACGGGCTGAGGACGAACTGGGCGGCCATGATCTCGCCCTCGGCGAAGCCGGCCTGCGCGTTGTACCCGCCGGGGTCGAGGTCGGCGACGTACGCGGAGCGCTCGATGCAGTCGCCGCGCCCGAACCCGCCCTCGAGACTCTCGTCGATGATCCGCAGGCCGAGGGTCGTGACGCCCATGGGCTTGACGGTCTCGAGCTCGACGAACCGGGCGTCGAGTCGTGGCGCCGGGCGCTCGGTCACGCCGACGATGCGTCCGCCGTCCTCGCTCACGAACCCGACGGGCGACGCGGGCAGCACCTGGGCGCCGGCGGCGGGGACGAGGACGCTCGACAGCGCCAGGCTCGCGAGGGCGGGCCGGCGACGGATGAACGGGTTGGTCACGGGACGAACTCCTTCTCCCCGGTGCACGGACTGGAAACGGGGAGGGGGGCCGCCCTCCCGGGCTCGGGCGGGCCGAGCCGCCCCATCATCGCGGAAACGAGGGGTCCCCGGCAAGGCCCGCGCCGCGCAACAGGCGGTACGGGGCGGGGACGGGGGCGGATCCGGGCGGCGTGATCGGACCCTGGGCGCGCGACAGCGGGCGGCCCTGGGGCCGCCCGCCTGGTCGCGATGCGAAACGGGAGGTGTTCTGGCTCAGGCCGCGCTGCGGGACGTGCCGGCGGTGTCGCCGTTCACGGGGACGCACGGCGTGTAGGGCCCGATGACCGGGAAGCCGAACGGGACGCCCTGCGTCTGGACAGGGGCGCTGACCGACGAGTTGCTCTCGGTCGTGCCGTTCTTGGTCTGGGTGGTGGTCGTGTTGTTCCAGCCGGCGTTGTTCCAGCCGTTGATGAACCCGAAGGGGATCGCGCCGTTCCAGCCCCAGTTGAAGAAGGGGGTGGACTGGAAGGGGCCGCCGAAGGTCGGCGTGCTGTAGCCGAAGGGGAAGGCGCCCGTGCCGGACCAGGGCGCCGCGGGGAACTGGCCGAAGCCGCCGAAGGGGATGGCCCCGAAGGGGTTGTTGAAGATGCCGCCCTGGAACGAGTTCCAGGGGGTGTTGTACGAGTTCCAGGGGGTGTTAAAGATGGAGTTCCAGTTCGTGGACCCGCCGATGGGCCAGGAACCGGACCAGGGGGTGTTCCAGTTCTGGTTGATGAACGACCCGCCGAAGCTGGGGGTGTTGAACCCGATCTGGTTGAAGCCACTCCAGGGGAAGTTCGGCGTGGAGTTCTGGAAGGTGTTGTTCCAGGGGGTGAAGCCGTCGAACGAGCCGCCGAAGGAGTTGCTGAACTGGGTGCTGTTGAAGGGGGTGTTGCCGAAGGGGGAGTTGTTGAAGCCGAAGGGGATGTTCTGGTTGAAGCCCTGGCCGAAGGGGGCGCCGTTGAACCCGCCGAAGAAGGGGGTGCTCTGCCAGGGGGTGTTCTGGATGAAGGAGTTCTGGAAGGGGATGTTCTGCCAGGGGAAGGTCTGGCCCTGGCCGAAGCCGCCGAACTGGTTCCCGAACTGGCCGCCGAACTGGCCGCCGAACGGGGTGCTGAACTGGGTGAACGGGGTGGTGTTGCAGCCGTTGAACGGCGTGTTGAACGTGGTCATGTGTCGAGTCTCCTGACCCTGTCGGGTCGCTCGGTGTGGTGGACCGGGCTGGGGGAGAGCGACGGCGTCCCCCCCGGGATGCACGATGAGCCTCGGGCCTCTGGGGCGGCTCTCATCGGCGAATCCGGGGATGGGACTCAAGAACTCGGGGCCCTGACGGCCCCTATTCGACGCGCTCGTCCTTGAGGCGGCGGCTCATCAGCATCGTGATCGCCCGGACGGGGTCGAGGCGGTCGAAGAGCACGCGGCTGACGGCGCCCGTGATGGGCATGTCCACCCGGTACTTCTGGGCTAGGTCCACCACGGACCGCGTCGTCGCCACGCCCTCGACGACCGACGTCGCGGACGAGAGGTACTCGTCGAGCCGGGCGCCCCGGCCCAGGGCCTCGCCGCAGGAGCGGTTGCGGCCCTCGGGGCAGAAGCAGGTGGTCGCCAGGTCGCCCGCGCCCGCGACGCCGTAGAACGTCTCGGGCGCCGCCCCCATCGCCGCCCCGAGCCGTGCGATCTCGGCCAGGCCCCTGGCGAGCAGGGCGCTCTTGGCGTTGTACCCGGCCCGCAGCCCGTCGAGGATGCCCGCCGCGATCGCGATGACGTTCTTGGTCGCCCCCGCGAGCTCCACGCCTAGCAGGTCCTGGTTCGTGTACACGCGCATCCAGCTCGAGCTGAACACCGCCTGGATCCGCTCGGCGAACTCGGGGTCGTCGCTGGCGGCGACCATCGTCGCCGGCAGACGCCGCGCCAGCTCGGAGGCGATCGTCGGCCCGGACAGGCACGCGATCGGTCTGGGCGCCCGGTCAGGGTCGTCGCCCCCGGGGCCGGCGAGCACGTCGGCGATGATCTGCGACGGGCGGAGCAGCGTCTCGTTCTCGATGCCCTTGGAGACGCTCACCACCCCGGCCCGGGGCGGGACGTGCGGGCGGAGGCGGGTCCAAGCCTCGCGTATGAACTGGACGGGGATCGCCGAGACGATCAGGTCCACGCCCTCGAGCGCTTCGGCGTCACCCAGGGCGAGCCGCACCTCGCCGGGCAGGGTGAGGTCGGGCAGGCGGTCGGAGACGCGGGTCTGGGCGAGGCGCCCGATCTCGTCCTCGTCGTGCCCCCAGCAGACGACCTGGGGCCGGGGCAGGGCGCCGTCCTCGCCGGCGAGCATCGCCGCGCACACCAGGCCCATCTGGCCCACGCCCAGGACGACGACCCTGGAGAAGGTCTGCTCGCCGGGGTTGGGAGGGTCGTCGTGGGGCCCGTCGTGGGGGTGGGGGGCGTTCATGCGGGTCTCTGGGCGGGCCTCTGGGGGGTTCTTGGGATCAGAACCGTCGGCGTGAGCGGGACGTAAGCCTAGCGGCGTGGGGCGGGGCCCTCGGTCTAGAGTTGGCCCCCCTCGACCCAGATCCGTCCCCAGGCCCGGCTCGCCCGGGCCGCCTCGGAGCGACTGCGCCGATGAGCCAGGCCTCGACCCACTCTCACGACCACGGCCACGAGCACAAGCATGCCAGCAACCTGGACTGCTGCTCGCACCACGAGCTCGAGATCGACCGGTGGATCGTCGTCTACCTGGTGGGCGGCGTGCTGGCGCTGACGAGCTGGATCGCCAAGTGGGCCGGCGCGCCCGAGCAGGCGGCGGTGCTCCCGGCGGTCGTGGGGTCGATCATGCTCGCCCTGCCCCTGTTCCTGGCCGCGGGCGGGGAGATCCTGAAGATGCGCGTCTCCAGCAGCTCGCTGGCGGCGCTGGCGATCCTGGCCGCGATGGCGCTGGGCCAGTTCATCACGGCCGCGTTCCTGGCGTTCGTGCTGCTCGTCGCCGACCAGATCGTCCGCCGGACCGCGTTCGGCGCCCAGCGCGCCATCGAGGCGCTGATCGGGCTGACGCCCGACGTCGCCCGGGTCGTGGGCGAGAACGGCATGGAGCGCGAGGTCGGCGTCTCCGAGATCGAGGTCGGGCAGGTCGTCCGCGTCCGCCCGGGCGAGAACCTGCCGGTCGACGGCCGGGTCGCGTCGGGCCGCTCCACGATCAACCAGGCCTCGCTCACCGGCGAGGCGATGCCCGTCGAGGTGCAGGAGGGCTCGGAGGTCTACGCGGGCACGACGAACCTCACGGGCTCGATCGATCTCCGCGTCACGCAGGTGGGCGAGGACACGACGATCGGCAAGGTGACCTCGCTGATCCGCGAGGCCGAGAGCTCGAAGACCCCCCGCCAGATGCTCATCGAGCAGGTGGCCCGGTTCTACGTGCCCGTCGCGCTGGCGCTGGCCGGGCTCGTGTTCTTCCTGGTCTCCCAGTCGGGCCAGGAGAGCACGGTGGACAAGGCCGGGCTGACGGCGGTGACGGTGCTCGTCGTCGCCTGCCCGACGGCGTTGCTGCTGTCCAGCCCGACGGCGATGGTGGCGGCGTTCGCGTCCGCCGCCCGCCTGGGCGTGATGATCAAGCGGACCAACTACCTCGAGGCCGCGTCCAACATCGACACGGTCGTGCTGGACAAGACCGGCACGATCACGACGGGCAAGTTCGAGGTCTCGCGTCTGGCGCCCGCCGAGGGCGTCGAGGGCGCCGACCTGCTCGAGGCCGCGGCGACCGCCGAGGCCGGCTCCAACCACCCGCTCGCCCAGTCGATCGTGCAGACCGCCCGGGCGGCGCGGATCGACGTCGCGGCGACCCCTGACGCCGAGGAACTGCACGGCCAGGGCGTGCGGGCCAGGACGGCGCGGGGCGAGCTGTGCGTCGGGCGGGCGAGCTGGATCCGCGAGCTGGCGCCGACGGCCCGCGAGCAGATCACGGCCGTCGAGGCCAAGATCGAGGGCATGTCGGGCGTGCACGTGCTGCGCGACGGGCAGTACCTGGGCGCCGTCGGCCTGGAGGACAAGGTCCGGGCCGCGTCGTCGTCGGTGATCGACCGCCTGCGCCACCTGGGCGTGCGGTCGGTGGCGATCTTCACGGGCGACCGGCTGAGCGTGGCCAAGCGTGTCGGGGTCGCCGTCGGCGCCGACGAGATCGAGGCCGAGTGCCTGCCCGAGGAGAAGTTCAAGCTCGTGCAGCAGATGACCGCGTCGGGCCAGCGTGTGATGATGGTCGGCGACGGGATCAACGACGGCCCGGCGCTTGCCGAGGCGGACCTGGGCGTCGCGATGGGCTTGTCCGGCTCGGACATCGCCGCGAACTCGGCGGGCGTCGCGCTGATGACCGACGAGCTCAACCGCCTGCCGTTCCTGATCGAGCTTGCGAGGCGCACGCGGGCGATCGTCGTGCAGAACATCGCGGCGTCGATCCTGATGGCGATCGTGGGCCTCACGCTGGCGGCGACGGGCACGTTCGCCGAGGCGGGGGCGATCGGCGTCGGGTTCGCGGCCCTGTTCCACTTCGCGCCCGACATCTTCGTCGTGGGCAACAGCTTCCGCCTGTTCCGCTTCGGCGAGGACTTCCACCAGGCCGAGGCCGAGGCCAAGGCCGCGGCGGCCGCCCCCAGGCGCGAGCGGCGCGAGGGCTCGATCCGCCGCCTTGGCGGCGCGCAGCCGGCGTAATCCGGGGCGCCCCGGCGCCAACGAGAGAGTGCGGGCGTCCGCGGCCCGCGTGGGGAGCACGCATGCACACGACGATCAACGTCGCGCGAGCGATCGCCGCGGCGGTCGCGGTTCTCGTCTCTGTCCCGCTCGCGATGGCCGAGCCGCAGGTCTGGGCGGGCTCGATCAACGCCCAGGGCCAGCAGATCAAGCTCGTGCTGCGGCTGGACCAGGACGACGAGGGCGCCTGGGCGGGCACGCTGGACGTCCCGGGCCAGGCGCTGGCGGGCGTCCCGCTCGACCGGCTCCAGGTCACGGACGAGCGGATGGCCTTCCGCCCGCTGATCCCGGGCGCGCCCGAGGCGGCGCTGCCGATCTTCGAGCTGGAGGTGGACGGCGAGACCGCCGAGGGCATCGCGACGCAGGCGGGCACGCACATGGTGGCGCGCTTCGAGCGCACGAGCGAGGAGGCCCTCGCCGCCGCCGCGAACGAGCGCCGACCGCAGACCCCCCGTCCGCCGTTCCCGTACCGGACCGAGGAGGTCCGCGTGCCCGTGGAGGTTGACGGGCAGGTCGCCCACGAGCTGGCCGGGACGCTCACGCTGCCGGACCCGGGCGAGTTCGGCGACGGGCCGTACCCCTGCGTGGTCACGATCTCGGGCACGGGCGCCCAAGACCGGGACGAGACGATCTACGAGCACAAGCCCTTCGCCGTCATCGCCGACCACCTGGCCCGCCGCGGCGTCGCGAGCCTGCGCTGCGACGACCGGGGCGTGGGCGAATCGGGCGGCGACTACCGGGCCGCGGCGTGCACCGACTTCGCCGCCGACGCCCGGGCCCAGGTCGAGTACCTGCTGACGCGCGACGAGATCGACCACGGCAAGGTCGGCCTGCTCGGGCACTCCGAGGGCGGGCTGACCGCGCCCCTGGTCGCGGCCGAGAACGACGACGTCGCCTTTGTCGTCCTGCTCGCGGGGATGGCCGTCCGGGGCGACGAGGTGCTCACCAGCCAGTCGGCCGCCATGTTCCGTCTCCGGGGCCTGCCCGAACACTTCATCGAGGAATCGAACCGGCTCCGCGAGCTGATGCTCGACGGCATCCGCGAGCAGCTGGGCGAGGAGGAGCTGCTCGAGCGCGCCCGCGCCCTGGTCGCCCACGACGGGCTGGGCATGATGGGCGAGGCCCAGGTCGAGGCGCAGACACAGCAGGCGCTGCGGGCGTTCAACAACGCGTGGGGGCGGGAGCTGGTCACGATCGACCCGCGGGACTTCCTGTCCCGCATGACGCAGCCGACGCTGGCGATCACGGGATCGCTGGACATCCAGGTCCTGCCCGACCTGAACCTGAGCGCCCAACGCGAGGCGCTCGAGGAGGCGGGCAACGAGGACTTCACCGTCGTCGAGCTGGAGGGGCTGAACCACCTGTTCCAGAACGCCGAGACGGGCGCGATGAGCGAGTACCAGACTCTCCGCGAGACATTCGACGAGGACGCGCTGCGGATGATCGGCGACTGGATCGTCGAGCGATTCGTGCGCAGCCCGAAGCCCTAGCCCCCGCCCCAGGCGCACTCCGGGCAACGCGTCAGGCCCTCGAGCGCGTACCCGCACCGGGGGCACTGGCCCCGCCTCGGCCGCGGGTCACGACGGCTCAGGACCACGAACGCGGTCCAGGCGAGGGCGAACGCGAGCGCGTGCGCAAGCACCCAGTGCCCGTGCATGTACAGGGCGTTGAACAGCCACGCCCACCGCCCGCCGGTGAACGGGCCGTCGGGCCCGACCCACAGCACGCTGATCGCGATGTACTCGCACCCGGCGGCCTCGCCCGCGCGGAACGCCCAGTCGGTCACAAGACTCTCGACGCGATCCTTGACGAGCGCGATCGCCGCGGACGCGAGCAGCGCGAGGACCGCGGCGCGGCCCAGCGTGACGCGCCGCCGAATACCCCAGGGCGGGGCGATGCGCAGGAGGTACCAGAGCAGGAGGCAGAGGGCCGTCAGCGGCGCGAAGGTCAGGGCGAGTGAGCCGGTGCGGACGAGGGCGTGCAGCGCCCACGAGTGCGTGGGGATGTTCAGGCCGTGGATCTGGCCCCAGTAGTTCGAGCCGGGCGTGAGGACGCCGAGGGACATCAGGGCCCGGAACAGCTCCCGCATCGCGTACCACTCGGCGAGGTACGCCGGGCGGAGCAGCACTGCAAAGATGGTGGCGGGCGCCACGACCGGCGCCACTCGGCGGAGCAGGACACGCACGGACGCAGAGTACCAGTCGGCGTCGCTACAGCAGCGTGCCGCGCAGCACGATGAGCGCGACGACGAAGTAGATCGTCAGCCCGCTGACGTCCATGAGCGTCGCGACCAGGGGCGAGCTGGAGGTCGCCGGGTCCAGGCCCATCCGGTCGAGGACGAGGGGCAGGAGCGAGCCGAGCAGCGTGCCCCAGATCACGATGCCCACGACCGCCGTCCCGACCGTGAAGGCCAGGGGCGCGGCGTGCGGCGTGCTGGCGATCCCGACGGCGCTCAGGCCCATCACCGTCCCCGCGCCCAGCACGCCCAGCACCGAGCCCAGCACCAGCCCCGTGCCCAGCTCGCGGCGCACGACCCGCCACCAGTCGGCGAAGCCCACCTCGCCCAGCGCCAGCGCGCGCACGAGCAGCGAGGCGGCCTGCGTCCCCGTGTTGCCCCCGGACGAGATGATCAGGGGCACGAACAGCGCGAGCACGACCGCCTTGCTCAGGTGCTCGTCGAACGTGCTCATCACGCCGATCGTCGCCAGCTGCAGGACGAACAGCCCGGCCAGCCACCCGCCCCGCTTCTTGATCATCTCCCAGAAGCGGGTGGTCATGTAGGGCTGGTCCAGCGCCTCCATGCCGCCCAGCAGCTGGATGTCCTCGGTGACCTCCTCCTCGGCGACGTCGGCCACATCGTCGAAGGTCACGATGCCCAGCAGCAGGCCCCGCGAGTCGAGCACCGGCATCGCCATCCGGTCGTACCGGTTCATCGCCCGGACCGCCTCCTCCCGGTCGTCGGCGGCGTTGAGCGCCACGAAGTCGTGGTCCATGATGGATTCGACCGTGTCCCCCGGGTCGGCCAGCAGGAACTGGCGGATCCGCAGGTCGTCGATCAGCTTCCGCTCCTGATCCACGACGTAGATCCAGTTGACGGTCTCGGCGTCGTGCCCGAACTCGCGGATGTGCTCCAGCGCCTTGGCGATCGTCCACTCGGGGCGGACCTTGACGTAGTCGGGCGTCATCAGCCGCCCGATCGAGTCCTCGTCGTAGCCCAGGATCGCCTGCGTGATCCGCCGCGTCTGCGGCGTGAGCGACGCGATGATCCGCTCGGCGACCTCGACCGGGAGTTCTTCGAGCAGTCTCGCCCGGTCGTCGTGGTCGAGCGACTCGACCAGACGGACCGAGCGGTTGTCGCCGAACTCGCTGATCAGCGCCTCCTGCGTCTCGGGCGCCAGGTGCGCGAAGACCTCGCTGGACTCGTCGCGGGGTAGGACGCGGAAGGCGACCGCCCCCTCGGCCGGCTCGAGGGACTCGAGCACCTCCGCGACGTCCGCCGCCTCCAGCTTCTCGAGCGCGTCCCGCAGGTCGCGCAGGCGCCCCGCCGCGATCAGCTCGCGGACGTCCGGGGTCAGCAGCTCGGCGGTGGGGGTCTGCACGGGACGAAGCGTACGCCGGGGTCGCCGCGCCCACAGGCGCCGCTATCCTCGGGCCCCGATCGGAGGCCGAAGTCATGCGCCCACCCGGACCAACCCTCGCCCGGATTGTCCTGCTCGTCCTTGCTGTTGTGCTCCCCGCCGGGCCCGGCGTGGCGCGGGACGGGCGGGCCGGCGGCGCCGAGCCCCTGCGCCTCGCCGTCATCGGGCTCGTCCACGGGCACGTCGAGGGCGTGCTCTGGCAGGCCCGCGAGCGCGACGACCTGGAGATCGTCGGCGTCTGGGACCCCAGCCGCGAGCTATTCGAGCACATGGCCGCCAGGCACGGCCTGGACGCCTCGCTCTACTACGACGACCTGGGCGCGATGCTCGACGCGACGCGCCCCGAGGCCGCCAGCGTCATGACCTCGACCAAGGACCACCTGATGGCCGTCGAGGCGTGCGCGCCCCGGGGCGTGCACGCGCTGGTCGAGAAGCCCCTGGCGACGAGCGTTGCCGACGCCCGGGCGATGGCGTCGCTGGCCGAGGAGCACGGCGTGCACGTGCTGACCAACTACGAGACCTCGTGGTACGCCTCGGTCCGCGAGGCCCACCGCCTGACCCGCGACGGCGCGTGGGCCACGCCCATCCGCCGGGCCGTCTTCCGGCACGGGCACAAGGGCCCCCGCGAGATCGGCTGCTCCGAGGCGTTCCTGGAGTGGCTCTGCGACCCAGTCGAGAACGGCGCCGGCGCGCTCTTCGACTTCGGGTGCTACGGGGCGAACATCATGACCTGGCTCATGGACGGCCGGCGCCCCGTGCGCGTGATGGCGACCACCCGCACGCTCAAGCCCGAGATCTACCCCCACGTCGACGACGACGCGACGATCGTTCTGACCTACCCGGGCGGCGAGGTCGGTGTCGTGCAGGCCTCGTGGGCGTGGACGCACGACAACAAGGACATGGACGTGTACACCGATCGGGCCTCGATCCACTGCCGCAAGTGGGGGGGCATGACAGTCCGCCGCCCGGACGCCGAGCCCGAGCCGATCGCGCTCGACCCGTTGCCCTATCCCGAGGCCGACGAGTGGTCGATGCTGCGTGCGATCGTCCGTGGCGCCGCCGAGCCCGACGAGCTGATGTCACTGGGCAACAACCTGGTGGTGGTCGAGATCCTGGCCGCGGCGCGGGAGTCGGCGCGGACGGGGCTCGCCGTGCGCCTCGGCGAGGACTAGGCGGCGCCGACCTCGCCGGCGGGCGATCGGTCCTCCGCGGCCCGCCTGATCCCGTTGAGCATGCCGCGGAACACAACGCCGTGCAGGGGCAGGACCGCGTACCAGTACGCGAGGCCCATCAGGCCCTTGGGCGCGAAGCGGGCGACCATCCGCAGGCGCGATCGCCCCTCGTCGAGCGGCTCGATCTCGAACGACAGCCGGGCCTCGCCCGGGAGCTTCATCTCGGCGACCAGGTCGAGCGAGCGCGGCTCGCGGACGCCGACGACCCGCCAGAAGTCGAGCGCCTCGCCGATCGCCAGCTGCTCCGGGTCGCGCCGGCCCCGCCGCAGGCCTGGGCCCCCGACGACGCGGTCCATCGCGCCGCGGACGCGCCAGAGCCAGTCGGCCGCGTACCACCCGTTCCCGCCGCCCACGCGGCGGACGGCGGCGAACACCGCCCCGGGCGGCGCGCCGATCGTGATCTGCCGCGCGTCCTCGAACACCGTCCCGCCCGACCACGCCTCGTCGCCCGGCATCGGGCCCGCGCCCGACCAGATCGTCTCGACCTTCCCCTCGCCCGCCTGACCGAGCGCGGCGGCGATCGACTCGCGGATGCTCAGCAGGCGCTGGGGCATCAGACTCGAGGCCTCGTCGTCCCGGCACACCACACGGTTCCGCAGGCCCTCGGCCAGCGGGCGGGCGATCCGCGGCGTCACGGGCGTCACCAGCCCGATCCACAGCGAGCTCAGCCTCGGGGTCAGCACCGGCACGGGCACGACGAGGCGCCGGGGCAGCCCGCGCTCCTCGGCCATGATCCGCATGATCCCGAGGTAGTCCATCACGTCCGGGCCGCCGATGTCCAGGTCGTGGCCGATGGTCTCCGGCGTGTCGAGGCACGCGATGAGATAGCCCAGCACGTTCCGGATCGCGATCGGCTGGCACTCGGTCCGGACCCACCTGGGCGTGACCATGACGGGCAACCGCTCGACCAGGTACCGGAGGATCTCGAAGGACGCCGAGCCCGAGCCGATGATCATCGCGGCCCGCAGCGCCGTCACCGGGACGCCGCCCGAGGCCAGCGCGTCCTCGACCTCCCGCCGCGAACGCAGGTGCGTGCTCAGGTCCTCGCCCAGCTCGCCCAGCCCGCCGAGGTAGATGATCCGGGGCAGGCCCGCCTCGCCCGCGGCCCGACCGAAGCGCTCGGCCATGACCCGGTCACGCTCGGCGTACTCGTCCCCCGCCGAGACCATCGAGTGCACCAGGTAGTACGCGGCGTCGCAGCCGCGCATCGAATCGACGAGGCGATCGTGCGCCTCGTCGCTCTCGTCGCTCAGGTCGGTCTCGACAACCTCGACAGAATCAGCGCCGGCCCATTCCCTGGAGAGCAGCTTCTCGCGACAACGCACGGGGCAAACCAGACGGGCGCCCTCGGCGAGAAGCCTCGGGCCCAGCCGGCCGCCGACGTATCCGGTCGCCCCGGTCAGCAGGATCGATCGTTGCATTCCAGGCCCGTCCGTCGCTCGTGCTGGATGGGGCGGACTCGGGCGAGCCGCGCCCGTCCGACTCCCCTCCCGACGTGTGGATTCGCCGCCGCCCCGCGTCGAGATTCAGCCGCCGAGAATCTCGACCGCTAGCCGACGAGCGAGTCCAGGCCCGCGAGCCCCACCGGCTCCTTCGTGAAGAACGGCTCGCCCGCGGCGGTCCCGATCCGCGAGCCGAAGTAGACCGCCGACGCCTCGACCCACTCGACCACCCGCCGGTTCTTCTCGGGCAGCACGAACTGCGTGTGGTACGCCCTGATGGAGGCGATCTTCGTCTCGACGTACCCGGTCGCGTCCATGACGAAGCTCGGGTCCGCGACCCAGCGCAGGTGCGTCGCGTAGTAGTAGAACAGCCACTTCGGGTAGGTGGGGTCGCCCAGCGTCATCGCCTCTCCCGTCCACGCGTCGGTCGGCGTCGGCATGTCGATCTTCGTGAGCTTGGCGTCGAAGCGGGCGTCCTCGACGATACGCGTGACGGCGCGGTGGTCGGGGTGCGCGTCCTCGAAGTACGGCGTGAAGATCACATCCGCCCGCCAGGCGCGGATGACGCCCGCGATCCTGTGCCTGGCCTCGATGGTGTGCTCGACCATCCGGTTGGGCAGGCCGAGCAGCATGCGGCGGACGGGTTTGGCGCCGGGCGTCGCCGACGCGTCGGGCGAGAGGATGCGGCAGGCGTCGGCGGCTTCCTTGGAGCGCGTGTCGTGGTCGCCGTGGGGTGTGGGCTCGCCGTCGGTCACGTCCAGCAAGAGCACGTCGTGCCCCTGGGCGGCGAGGCGGGCGATGGTGGCGCCCATCCCCAGCTCTTGGTCATCCGGGTGCGGGCCGACAACGAGGATCCGCATGGCGTTCAGTTCATCTTGTTGTCAACGACAACGAAGCCGTACAGCGGCGCGCCCGCGTCGGCGTCCCCCGGCTCCAGTTCGACGAGCACGACCGGGTCCGGGTCGCGGATGGCGAAGAACCCGCCGGCGCGGAACTGGTCCTGGTACTGGTCGCGGAACTCGTGCAGGCTGACGGTCACGGTCTGGCCCGAGGCGAAGCCCTCGATCGGGCGGCTGAACCGCTGGTTCACCCAGAGCGTCGAGGGCCCGAAGCTCCGGGCCGTCGCGTTGGTCATCCGGATCTTGGTCCCGTCGCGGAAGACCTGCACGTCCAGCACGTCCTCCCGCTCGGCCTCGAACGGGTACGCCCTCGCGTAGTCCACGTCGGACTTGGAGAACGCCCCGCACGCCGGCAGGGCGAGGGCGGCGGCGAGCAGGGAACACGCGCCCAGGGCGCGCACGGCGGTCGGGGTTCGGTGTCGGTGGGGCACGACCTATCCTCGCACGCATGGGCTGCGACGGC
Source organism: Phycisphaerales bacterium (assembly GCA_041987545.1). Classification (GTDB taxonomy): domain Bacteria; phylum Planctomycetota; class Phycisphaerae; order Phycisphaerales; family UBA1924; genus JAJRXR01. The sequence goes on from JBHIWH010000003.1 coordinate 297,454, forward strand.
AACAACGCCACCCCGCCCAGCCCCGCGATCGCCCCCGGGGCGGGCGAGATCGACGCCAGACGCGTCGCCGAGGACCTCGTCTCGCGCCTCGGCGAGGGCGGGATGGACCCGCGCGTCCGCGGTCTGGTCCCCGCCTTCGACGGGCCGTTCTTCCAGGCCGGGCTCGCGGGGTACTCGGACGCGGCCATGCGGATCATCGCCCGCCGCCACGGCTGCCCCTACTGCGTCACCGAGGCCCTCCTGGACCGGACCCTGCTGGCCGGTGGGCGGGGCTTCGCCAAGGCGGACCTGGGCGAGATCGAGGACAACATCCCGGGCGGGGGCGAGGACGCGCCCCTGGCGGGCCAGATCATGGGCTCGGACCCGGCCGAAATGGCCGCCGCCGCCATCAAGATGGTCGAGCAGGGCGCCAGGCGCGAGCGTGAGTACCGGGCGATGGTCAGCGAGGGCGGCGGGCGGGTCGAGACCCCCGACGAGCGGCACGCGTTCGCCGCCATCGACGTCAACCTCGCCTGCCCGGTGAAGAAGATCGCCAAGAAGGCCCGGGGCGGGCACTGGCTGACCAAGCCCGACGGCGCGATCAGAATCCTGGAGGCGGTCCGCGAGGCGGTGCCAGATGGAATCCTGGTCACGGTCAAGATGCGGCGGGCGTACGACGAGACCGACGAGATGCGCGAGAACTTCCTCCGCATCTTCGACGCGGCGTACGACATGGGCTGCGCGTGGGTCACGGTCCACGGCCGGACGGTCACGCAGAAGTACATCGGCCCCAGCCGATGGGACCCGATCCGCGAGCTGGTCCGCCGCAACCCCGAGCGCGTGATCTTCGGCTCGGGCGACATCTGGGGCGTGGCGGACATCTTCCGGATGCTCTCGTACACGGGCGTCGCGGGTGTCTCGGTCGCCCGGGGGTGCATCGGCAACCCGTGGATCTTCCGCCAGGCGCGGGACATCCTGGCCGGCCGCGAGCCGGCGGCGCCCACGATCGCCGAGCAGCGGGACGTCCTGCTCCAGCACTTCCAGCTCGCGATGGACGTCAACCGCCTCTGGGTCCGCGGCGAGGGCGAGGCGCGGGAGCAGCGGGCCGAGCAGCACACGGCCAGGACGATGCGCAAGTTCGCGATCCGGTTCGCCGAGCATCATCCGGAAGGAGAGGCGGTGCGCAGGCGGTTCATCGCGTGCCGGACGCTCGGGGAGTGGCGGGGGGTGCTTGACGAGCACTACAGCGCCGAGCCCGTCGAGACCGGGGGGACGACGTGAGGGCGATCGTCATGCTCGCGATCGTGGGGTTGTTGACAGCGCTGGCCGGCTGCATCGGCGGGCCCGAGCGAGGGGCGGCCGCGCCCGCGATCATCGCGACCGACACCGCGGGCGAGCCCGTTTCGATCCGGGCCGGCGAGGTCACCGGGCTCTACTTCTTCGCGACCTGGTGCCCGACGTGCCGCGTCGCGACGCCCAACGTCGTTGCCCTGAGCGAGCGGTACGCGGGCGACCCCCGCGTGCGGATCGTGGGCGTGCACTTCGACGACAACCACCGCCGCGCCACGCCCGCCGAGTACGCCGCCGAGCACGGCATGGGCTTCCAGGTCATCGCGGACGGCACGCGCGTCGTCGCTGAGTACGGCATCAGGCAGCTCCCGGCGTTCCTCCTGGTCGGGACCGACGGCACGGTGATCCACAAGCAGTGGGACGTCACTCCCGGCGACGTGGACCGGCTCCGGCGGCGGATCGACCGGGAGCTATCCGATGGCTGAGGCGGGCTACGAGTCGGGCCTGGCGGGCGACCTGGTCTCGACCTGGCGGGCGGTCTTCGAGCGTCAGCGGGCCTTCGCCGAGCACGCGTTCGAGCAGCTCGACGACGAGCGGTTCTTCGCCGTCGTCGCGCCGGGGCTCAACTCGGTCGCCGTCATCGCGCGGCACATGGGCGGGAACATGCTCAGCCGCTGGACGGACTTCCTCACGACCGACGGCGAGAAGGACACCCGTGACCGCGACGCCGAGCTGGCGCCGTTCGCCCCATCTATGACGCCCGAGCAGCGGCGCGAGGCGCGGGCGCGGGTCATGGACGTCTGGGCCCGGGGCTGGGCGGCGCTGCTCGCAGCGCTCGACGGGCTGACCGAGGCGGATCTGTCGAGGACCGTCACGATCCGCGGCGCCCCGCACGCGGTCCACGCCGCCATCGCACGCCAGCTCGACCATTACGCCTTCCACGTCGGGCAGATCAACGTCATCGCCCGCCAGCTCGTGGGCACGGACCGGTGGGTCTGGTTCACCCTCCCGCCGGGCGGGACGCGCGAGTTCAACGAGCGGATGCGCCGGACCCACGGCGGGTAATCCTCGGCCGTTCCGGCGCTGGACGGGCGGGCGTGGATCGTGGACAATGCGGCGTCACCCGGAGGGCCCTCGCGTGAACGTTGTGCTCGTCATCGTGCTGATTATCGTGGGCCTCGGGACGCTGCTGCTGCTGGCCGCGATCATCACGGGCATGGCCGAGAAGCACAGGTCGGGTCACCTGCCCGGCAAGGGCGGCGGCAAGGCCAAGGCCAAGCCGCGGAACAAGAAGTCCAAGCGCTGAGCCGGTTCTAGCCCCGCGAGTCGAGCCAGATCGTGACCGGGCCGTCGTTCTCGATCCGGACACGCATGTGCGCGCCGAACACGCCCGTCTCGACGGGCACGCCCAGGGCGCGGACGCGCTCGCAGAACGCGTCGAAGAACGGCTCGGCCTCGGCAGGCGCCATCGCGCCGTCGAACGAGGGCCGCCGCCCCTTGCGGCACGAGCCCGCGACCGTGAAGTTGGGCACGAGCAGCGCCGAGCCGCCGACGTCCTGCACGGACAGGTTCATCTTGCCCGCCCCGTCCTCGAAGATGCGCAGGTTGGCCAGCTTGTCGGCGCCCCAGGCCGCGTCGGCGTCCGTGTCGCCCGACTCGATGCCCACCAGCGCAACGAGCCCCGCGCCGATCCGCGCGTACTCACGTTCTTGATCGTTCTCGACGACGCCGAGCGTGGCGCCGGTGACTCGCTGCACGACGATCCGCACGCCAACTCTCCCCGATTGATCGAGGGCGAACCCGGCCGAGTGGGCGCTACGCCCGCTTCTCGCGGGCCTCGCCCGAGTCGGTCTTGGGCGCCTTGCGGGTCTCGCCCTTCTTCTCGTCGGAGTACGAGATCCGCCCGTGGTAGATCGAGGCGACCGTCTTGGAGATCGACTCGACGATCGTCCGCAGCTCGCGGAGCGTCAGGTCGCACTCGTCGAACTGCCCGTCCATCAGGCGCCGGTTGGCCAGGTCGCGGACCAGCGCGTCGATCCGCGCCGGCGTCGGCTCGGCAAGCGACCGCGTCGCGCTCTCGACCGCGTCCGAGAGCATGAGGATCGCGACCTCCTTGGTCTGCGGCTTGGGACCGGGGTAGCGGTAGTCCACCTCCTCGGGCAGACGCTCGCCCTCGACCTCGACGGCCGGCTCGCCCGTGCTCGGGCGGGTCTTGCCCGCGTCATCGACGCCGACGGCCTGCTTGCGGGCCCGCTTGTAGAAGTACTCGACCAGGGTCGTCCCGTGGTGGGCATCGATGAAGTGCTGGATGCTCTTGGGCAGCCCGTGCTCGCGGGCCATGGCGATGCCGTCCTTGACGTGCCCGACGATGACGAGCAGGCTCATCGCGGGCGCGAGTTTGTCGTGCTTGTTGGGCCCGCCCGACTGGTTCTCGACGAAGTACTCGGGCTTGTTGACCTTCCCGATGTCGTGGTAGAGGGAGCCGACGTAGGTCAGCAGCGAGTCGGCGCCGACGGCGTCGGCGGCGGTCTCCGCGATCGACGCCACGTTCAGCGAGTGGTTGTACGTGCCCGGCGCCCGCTGGAGCATCTCCCGCAGCAGGGGCTGCTTGGGATCACGAAGCTCGATCAGCGTCATACCCGTCGTGATGTCGAACACGCGCTCGACGACGGGGAGGATGAACAGCGTCACGCCGCCGACCAGCAGCCCGCCGAAGCCGGCCAGCGCCGCGTCGCGGACGGTCTGCATCGCCCACGGGCGCCAGTCGGGCTTGGTCATCGGGCGGTCGATGGCGGCCAGGGCCAGGGCGGAGACGAGCAGGACGGCGCCGAGCGTCAGCGAGAGCGACACCAGGGCCCGGCGATCGCGCAGCTCGGCCAGCCGCGCCACGCCCGCCGCGATGCCCAGGATGAGCAGCGCGAGTTTGTCGGTCGGCATCTGCAGCCCGAGGGCGACCAGCAGCGCCAGGGCCGCGGCCACCGCGACGGCCGTCCGCTGGTCGTAGGCGATCGCGATCAGCACCGCGACCAGCAGCGTGGGCGCGATCGCGGTGAGCATGAACAGCTTCGGGTCCAGGGCCGTGCCCACCAGCGAGAGCGCCAGGGCCGAGGCGAGCAGCCCCGCCATCCACCCCATCCGGGGCGGTCGGGTCGCCAGCCGCTTGCAGAACGTGCCCAGGTACCCCGCCAGCGTGAGCGAGAGGAGCACGACCGCGACGAACGCGCCGGCCCGCCTCGACCAGATGAGCCAGAAGGGCGCCGAGTCGTAGAACGCCTCCCGCTCGGCCATGCCCACGTCCAGCTGGGCCTGGGTGAGCACGTCGCCCCGCTCGAACATCCGCTGCCCGACGGGGAAGGGTGTGAACACGTCGGGCACGCGCGAGGCCGCGGCCTCCTGGGCCTGGGCCGTCGCCTCGGCGTCGAACGTGAACGTGGGCACGACGCCCGCGGTCAGGCGGTGCTCGATCACCGCCGCCGGCGGGCCGGAGAAGCCGGCGATACGCACGAGCTGGGCGACCTCGGTCGTCATGCTCTCGGCGTCGGAGATGTTGATCGCGTTGTTCTTGTCAACGAGCGTCCGCTCGGCGCCGATCCGCAGCTCGATCTGCGACGCCAGCGTCTCCTGCAGCGCCCGCTGCCATGTCTGGGCGTCGAGCATCGGGTGCTCGCGGAGCAGGCGCATCAGCGAGTCCACCCGCCCGGTCCACGCCCGGTAGGCGTCGTCGTCCACGCTGAAGTCCTGCAGCGACCGCACCCGCTCGTCGTCGAGAGAGAACTGCGCCCGGATGTCCGGGGCGACCTCGCCCGCCCCGCTCACGCCCGCCAGCGTCCGGGGCAGGGTCCGCAGGGACGAGTCGATCTCCTCCAGGATGGAGGGCGCCGAGGCGTAGACCCTGGGCGTGCGCTGGCGCGCCGCCTCGCGGTCCCGCTCGGTCTGCTGGGCGTCCACCATCGTGAAGGGCACGCGGACCGTGCGGGTCTCGGTCACGACGCGCCCGACGGCGACCCGCGGCTGCTCCCGCGCCCACGCCACCAGCACGCCGCACAGGATCGCGAAGATCAGCGTGATCGTCGCGCCCCAGCCGAACGCCGGGGACTCGAGCAGCCTGGACACGCGCTGGCGGAGCGTCAGCCCGCGGACGCGGACGACCGCCCGCCGGGGCCGCGAGCGCTTCGCCCCGCTCTTGCTCGTCTTGGCGCCGTCCTTAGGCATCCGCGTCCCCTCCCGCGTCGGCGTCCGGGTTCAGCCGCTCGTCGCCGAGGGAGCGCTCGAGGGCGTCGCGCAGCTCGCGCGCCCCGGCCCCGCCCCGGTCCTCCTCGCCGTACGCCTCGATCACACGCTGCACGAGCGAGTGCCGCACCACGTCCCGGCCGGTCAGCGTGACGAACGAGACGCCCTTGACGCGGACCAGGCGCCTGGCGGCGTCCACGAGGCCGCTCTCGCGGGGGTCCTCCAGGTCGATCTGCGTCGTGTCCCCGGTGACCACCATCTTGGAGCCCTGCCCCATCCGCGTCAGGAACATCTTCATCTGCCCGCGGGTCGTGTTCTGCGCCTCGTCCAGGATGACGACGGCGTTGTTCAGAGTCCGCCCGCGCATGAACGCCAGGGGCGCCACCTCGAGCACGCCCGTCTCCATGAACCGGCGGATGGACGCGTAGTCCATCATGTCGTGCAGCGCGTCCAGCAGGGGACGCAGGTACGGATCGACCTTCGCCTCGATGTCCCCGGGCAGGAAGCCCAGCTTCTCGCCCGCCTCGACCGCCGGCCGGACCAGGACCACGCGCTGCACGCGGCCTTCCCTCAACATGTGCACCGCGGCGGCGACGGCCAGGTACGTCTTGCCCGTGCCCGCCGGCCCGATCCCGAAGACCAGGTCGTTGGTCCGGATCGCCTCCATGTACGCCTTCTGGTTCTCGGTCTTGGGGCGCACCGCGCGGCCCGCGGCGTACACGCGGATCTCCCCGTCCCACGACCCCGAGCCGTTGGCCAGGGACTCGGCGCCCCCCTCACGGATCCGGGTCGTCTGGTCGGCGATCAGGTCGAGCACGTCCTGGCGCGAGGGCGTCAGGTCGCGGGACGACATGTCCTGCAGGCGTTCGAGCACGGAGCGCGCGACGACCACCGACGGGCGGTCCCCGCTGAGGCGGATGACGCCCTCGCGGCTGGAGATCTCGACGCCGAGTGTCTCGCGGAGCATCTTGAGGTTTCGCTGCGTCGGGCCGAGCACGCCCTGCTGCTCGTGGCCCTGGGGCACGCGGATGGTCACGTCCAAAGCGGGTCGGCTCCTGATCGCCGGAGGCGCCCGGCCCCGAGACACCCGGGGCCGGCCCTCGCCACTATCGACCGATCGAATCCTATGGTGCACCCCGCCCCGCCCGAGACCCCAAAGCCCAAGATCCGGCAAGACTTGCGCTTACGCGGGCTCCCGCCTCGCCGGACGCCCAGGGGGGGCCCCCGGGCCACCTTCTTCTACACCGCCCGCGGCGCCGGGCAGGTCCACGATCATCGTCGTGCCCTGCTGCCACACGCTCTCGACGCGGATCGACCCGCCGAGGCGGCGGGCGGCGTGCTTGACGATCGCCAGCCCGAGCCCGGTGCCCCGCTTCTTCACGCCCCCCGAGCGGGCCTCGTCCACCTGGTAGAACCGCTCGAAGATCCGCTGCTGGTGCTTGAGCGGGATCCCCTCGCCCCGGTCGATCACGCGGATCCGAACCCCGGAAGGCGGGAGCGGCTCGGCGACGACGCGGATCGCCGTCCCCTCGAAGGCGAACTTGGCCGCGTTGTCGATCAGGTTCCGCAGGATCAGCTCGAGCAGGTTGGGATCACAGACGACGCGTCGGGCCGCGGGGTCGATCTCGAACCGCAGCTCCAGGTTGCGCTTGGCGCAGCGCGAGTCGTACGTCTCGCCCAGCTCGGCGCCGAGGGCCCCGAGGTCGATGGTCTCGCGCCGGGTGGACAGCTCGGGCGACTCGAGCTTGGACAGGTCGAGCAGGTCGGAGACCATCTCCTCCAATCGAGTCACGTTGGCCTCGATCATCCCGTGCAGGCGCTTGCGCATCGCCGGGTCGGCGTCGTCCACGCCCGAGACCGTTTCGATCGCGGCCCGGATCGAGGCGATGGGCGTGCGCAGCTCGTGGCTCGCGTTGGCGGCGAAGTCGGTCTTGAGCTGGACGGCGGTCGCCAGCTCGGTCACGTCCAGGAGCGTGATGACCACGCCGCCCGAGCGGGCCGGCGCCGAGGCGTCCCCGCCCGGCCCGCCCGCGCCGAACGTCGCGAGCGAGACGTCGAACCACTGCGCGCCCGAGTCGAGGGGGAGGCGGACGCGGGCGCGGGCCGAGCCGTGCGCGCGGGCCCGCTCGTGCAGGTCGAGCAGCTCGCGGTGGGCGACGAGGTCCTCGAGCGGCGCTCCGATCGCCTCCCGGGCGGCGCGCCCGAAGATCGCCGACGCCGACCCGTTGCAGATCAGGACCCGGCCCTCGGGGTCGGTGGCGACGACGGGCTCGTGGATGGCGTCGATGACCGCCCGGGCGGCGCCGTGCCGATCCTCCATCGCGTTCAGCGCCCGCGTGATCGCCTCGTCGCGCTGGTCGAGGGCGGCGGTGATCGACGGCAGGCTGGGCGCGGGCCCGCCCTCGATCGGGTCGATCAGGGGCGCCCCGATCCGCGCGACGCGCCGCCCGATCCGCCCGATCTCGGCCCGACGCGTGCGCGCCGCCCGCTCGAGCAGGTACCACACCAGCGCCGCCGACACGCCCACGACGATCAGGGGTGACGCCCAGCCCGCCGCCGTCAGCCCGAGCAGCATCGACCCGCCGGCCGCCAGCAGCGCCAGGGCGGCGATCAGCAGCCCCCGCACCAGCCCCGGCTGGTCCGCTCGTTGACGCGTCGGCGTGCTCATCAGAACCCTCGGCCCCCGGCACACAGACTACCCGCGGCGACGGGCCGGGCGCGGGCCGCCCCGCGCGGACGCCCCCGAGTGGGTTGGCGGGTCAGGCCTCGGCGGCGGCGTGTCGGGGTTCGTCGGACTCCTCGCCGCCGGCGTCCTCGTCGCCGAGCGTCGCGCGGTAGCCCACGCCCCGCACCGTCCGGATCATCGACGAGGCCTCGCGCCCGAGCTTCTTGCGGATCGACGTGACGTGCACGTCGATCGTCCGCTCGGTCACGGTCACGCCGGGGCCCATCGCCCGGGCGATCAGCGCCCGGCGCGAGAGCACGCGGCCGGAGTTCTCAACCAGCGCCGCCAGGAGGCGGAACTCGGTCACCGTCAGCTTCATCGGCTTGCCGTCGACCGTCGCCCGGTGCGACTGCTCGTCGATCGTCAGCGGGCCGAGCGTCAGCGGGGCCGCCGGCGCCGCCTCGCCCACGCGCCGGAGCACGGCCTCGACGCGCGCCATCAGCACCTTCATCGAGAAGGGCTTGGTGATGTAGTCGTCGGCGCCCAGCTCGAGGCCCTGGACCTCGTCGAGCTCCTCGGTCTTGGCCGTCAGCATCACGATCGGGATCGTGCTCGTCGCCGCGGACCGCTTGAGCTTCCGCGCGACCTCCTGGCCCGAGACCCGGGGCATCATCAGGTCGAGGATGATCAGGGCGGGCCTGGAGCGGGCGACGGCGTCCAGCGCCTCCCCGCCGTCGCTGGCCGTCTCCACCTCGTACCCCGCCCGCTCGAGGTTGTACGCGACAAGCTCGCAGAGGTCCGGCTCGTCATCGACCACGAGAATCCGTCGCGTGGGGGCCACTGGCAGGTCTCCGGTGCGGGGCGGGTGCAAGGCTATGAACGACGCCCCCCGCGCTGGCCCCGGGGGCGCACAATTGACGGATTCCGAACACTGGACGCCCTCGCCCCGGTCCTGGGGCGGCGGGAGGTCCGCGGGAGGGGTGGCGCCGCCTGGGCAATCCCTGGGCGGGGCGGCCGCGCAAAAAGTGCCGCATACTCGTATATTGTTCGGGTCCCGGGCCTGATTGTCCGAGAATTTCCTATTGGGAGGCTCTGTGGGGGACCGATCGCGGAGTTGGCACTTGCTAATGACGGGGGTATACTCCCCGCCCAAGCCCCGAGAGTTCGGGGATTGGAAAACCGGTCGGGTCTTCTGGAGCGTTCTTCGCTCACCGCCCGATCGTGCAGCGCGTCGCCGGAGGCGGCGTTGATTCGGATTCGAGATCGCACGTCGCAGGACGCGGCGGGCGTGAGTTCAAGGCAGGGCCCGGATCACCGGGCGCACAACTGAGTCAAGGAACACGGGCGGAGTCGGCGAGCCGACCTCCCGCCTGCCCGGGACATCGGGAGGGGTTCCCCCCGGGCGCGAACACGAACGGTACTGCCCACGTCGGGCATCTGGGCGGGGTCAACAAGGCCCCGCAAGCGAAGGAGTCTTGAAGATGAGTCGGAAGACCACGGTTCTGCTGTTCGCCGGGACGGCGCTGAGCGCGAGCTCGACGGCGTTCGCGAGCGATCTCGATCTCGACCGGGCGTACGCGGCGGAGCTCCGGGCCGACGCGGCCAACCGCGCCAGCCTCCTCCAGCCCGTCGGTGGCTCGGGCCACAACGACGAGCACGGCTTCCACCTGTCCGACGGCGGGAACAACCTGCTCTCCATCGGCGGCGTCATGCAGTTCCGCTACATGGCCAGCTTCCGCGACAGCGGGGCGGCCGTGCTCGGCGCCGACAACGACACCACCATCGGCTTCGAGGTTCCCCGCGTGCGCCTGATCTTCCAGGGCACCATCAACAACCCGAACCTCTCCTACCGCATCGACGGCGACTTCGCTGACAACACCAACAGCGCCGCCGCCCCGCTCACCGGCGCCACCGCCGGCTCCAACACCGGCTTCTTCGAGCTCCACAACGCGTGGGGCAAGTACGAGTTCGAGGGCGACGGCCAGGGCTGGTACGTCCAGTTCGGCCAGATGAAGGCCCCCGTGCTCTACGAGGAGTTCGGCGTCGAGGACTGGCACGGCATGGCCGTCGAGCGCTCGTTCGTCAACGAGCTGTTCACCGCCGGCTACACCCAGGGCATCGCCGTCGGGTACAACTCCGATCAGTTCCGCTTCGCGGGCGTGATCAACGACGGCGCCAACACCCCCAACTCGACCTACAACACCGCCCTCGCGAACCTCGAGTCCGACTTCGGCATCACCGGCCGCGTCGACTTCAAGTTCATGGGTGACTGGTCGCAGTTCGCCGACATGACCAGCTGGCAGAACTCCAACAACGCCGCCCGCATCGGTGGCGCCTTCCACTACCAGCACATGGGCGACACCAACCCGTCCTTCGCTGGCTCGGCCTCGACCCCCATCGAGGACTTCTTCACCTACACCATCGACGGCTCGTACGAGGGCAACGGCTGGGGCGTCTACGCCGCCTTCGTCGGCAACCACTTCGACTTCCAGGGCGCGTCCGGCATCGCCGACCTGGACAACTTCGGCCTCATGGTCCAGGGCAACGTCTTCCTGACCCCCGAGGTCGAGCTCTTCGGTCGCTTCGAGGCCATCTGGCTCGACAGCGGCATCACCGGCGCCACCGGCCCGGTCGGCGCCATCCCCGGCGCGGACGATGACCTCTACTTCCTCACCGCCGGCATCAACTACTACTTCATCCCCGAGTCCCACGCCGCCAAGTTCACCGGCGACATCGTCTACGCCTTCAATAACTCCGGCGTCGGCACCGCGGGTGGCTTCGGCGTCCTGCCCAACGCCATCACCGGCCTCCAGGGCGATCCCGCCAGCGACGGCGAGGTCCTCCTCCGCCTCCAGATGCAGCTCGTCTTCTGATCGAGCGAGTCTGACTCTCATCAACTCCGACCGGCCGGCCCACTGGGTCGGCCGGTTTTTTCGTGCGCCCACGGTTCGAACGTCGGGCCCTCCCGGGGCCTATTTGTGAAGGTTTGATGCAGACCGGGTTTGGACGCCCCTGCTCTCGGGCAGGGAACGCCACGGTTTATTACGGTTCCGCCATGATCGCGCGAAGAGCCGCCGCCGCCACGCTCGCCCTTGCCCTGTTCGCCGCCGCCGCCCCGGCCCAGTCCCTGGTCGGTCACGACGGCAAGTTCTTTCTCGCCGACGACCCGGGCGATCACCGCCTGAACTTCAGCGGCCAGCTCCAGGTGCGATACCAGGCGACGTTCCGCGACAGCGACCCGGCCGTCATCGGCGCCGACAACGACGTCACGACCGGCTTCGTCATTCGGCGGACCAAGATCAAGCTCGACGGGACCGACAAGACCGAGCGGCTGAGCTACAAGCTCACCGGCGCCTTCGCCCGCGGCTCCGGGCGGTTCGTTCTCGAGGACGCGCTGGTCGCGTTCAAGATCACGGACGACTGGACGCTGAGCGTGGGCCAGTTCAAGGGCCCGCTGCTCCGCGAGGAGCTGGTCTCCAGCACCGCCCAGATGCTCGTCGAGCGCTCCATCGTCAACGAGACGTTCAACCAGGGCTTCATGCAGGGCGCCCAGATCGCGTGGGACTCGGACCGCGTCCGCTTCGCCGCGATGGTCTCGGACGGCCTGGGCAGCGCGAACACGACCTACAACGCCGCGGCCGAGGCGGACTTCGGGATCGGCGGCCGCGTCGAGGTCCTCCTGGGCGACGCGGGCGACTGGAAGCGCTTCAAGGACTTCACGTCGTGGCGCGGCTCGTCGTTCAACGCGATGCTCGGCGCCGCGGTCCACTTCCAGTCCGCGGGCGAGACCAACCCCAGCGCCGCCTCGGGCATGAACGCGGACGTGGACGCGCTCACGCTCACCGCCGACGCCTCGCTCGAGGGCGACGGGTGGAACGCGTTCGCCTCGTTCGTCTGGCGCCGCACCGACGCGGCGATGATGCCGACGTTCGACGACCTGGGCGCCAGCGTCCAGGGTGGCGTGTTCGTGAGTGCCGACGCCGAGCTGTTCGCACGCTGGGACGCCGTCTTCGCCGACTCGGCCCGCATGCTCACGGGCGACGAGCTGCACACCATCGCCGCGGGCGTGAACTACTACTTCCTGCCCGAGTCGCACGCGGCCAAGCTCACGGCCAACGTCCTCTGGTACATCGACCCCGCCAGCGACCTGGCGGGGGTCGTGGGCCTGACCGACAGCGTGCCGATCCTGGCCGACGCCCAGGGCGATCAGGTGGCGCTGGTCATCCAGCTCCAGCTGCTCTTCTGAGCCTCACATCCGCTCGGGCGTGGGCAGGCCCAGGGTCTCGAGCCCGTCGGCCAGCACGCGGCCCGTGATCGAGCACAGGCGGAGCCTCGACGAGCGGGCCGCGTCCGTGTCGGCCTTGAGCACGTGGCAGTTCTCGTAGAACGAGCTGTACGCCGTCGCCAGGTCGTACAGGTACGTGCACAGGCGGTGCGGCTCCAGGCTCTGGGCGACCGCCGCCAGCACGCCAGGGTACCGCAGCAGCAGCAGCGCCAGCTGCTTCTCGGGCGCCTCGGCGATCAGCAGGTCCGCGCCCAGCGCCGCCTCCACGTCGATCCCCTCGTCCCGCGCCCTGCGGAGAATGTTCCGCACGCGGACTAGGGCGTACTGCAGGTAGGGCCCCGTGTTGCCCTCGAAGGCGAGCATCCGGTCGAAGCTGAAGACGTAGTCCTTGATCCGCTCGCCCGACAGGTCCGCGTACTTGATCGCCGCGATCCCGACCGCCTCGGCGACCTCGCGCCGCTCGGACTCGCCAAGCTCCGGGTTCTTCTCGGCGACCGTCCGGGCGGCCCGCTCGACCGCCTCGTCGAGCAGGTCGGCGAGCTTGACGTTCTCGCCCGAGCGGGTCTTGAGGGGCTTGTTGTCCTCGCCGAGCACAGTCCCGAACGCCGCGTGCTCGAGCCGGGCCTTGGAGCCGTCGGGCCTGGTCGTGTACCCGGCTTTCTCGGCGGCGCCGAAGACCTGGCGGAAGTGCAGGCTCTGCCGCGCATCGACGCAGTACACCAGCTCGTCCCCGCCCAGGACCTGCACGCGCCGCTTCACCGCCGCGATGTCCGTCGTCGCGTACAGGAAGCCCCCGTCGCCCTTGCGGATCAGCGCCGGCTCGGCGATGCCGTCCACGCGCACGACCAGCGCCCCCTCGCTCTGCTCGGCGATCCCGCGGGCGACCAGGTCCTCGACCAGCGGGCCCAGCTCCTCGCGGTACGAGCTCTCGCCGGCGCTGTGCTCGTCGGTGATGCGCGTGTGCAGCCGGGCGCACAGACGCAGGCACTCGTCCATCGTGATGTCGCGGATCGCCTGCCACACGCCCCACGCCTCGGTGTCCCCGCCCTGCAGCTTGACGAGGAACCCGCGCGACGCGGTCCGGGCCTGCTCTGCCTCCTCGATCCGCAGTTCCAGCTCCGACTCGGCCTTCGGGTGCCCGCCACGCGTGCGAACCAGCTCGAGCGCCCGCGTCTCGGGCTTGCACTCGGCCTGGGCCGCCCGGTACTCACGCTCCAGGTCGCTGAGCGTCAGCTCCTCGATCGGCGTGCCGCCCGACTCGGCTTGCTCGCTCACCCGCCACGCGACCATGGCGATGGGCAGTCCCCAGTCGCCGACATGGCTCTGGCGGATCGCGTTGTGCCCCAGCCGCTCGAAGACCCGGGCGATCGCGTCGCCGATGACGGTCGCCCGGAGGTGCCCGACGTGCAGCTGCTTGGCGAGGTTCACACCGCAGACGTCCACGACGACGGTCCTGGGCGTCTCGGGCGTCGGCACGCCCAGGGCCTGCGTGTCCAGGCGCCCGAGGCACTCGGCCAGCGTCCCGGGCAGCAGGCGGACGTTGATGAACCCCGGGCCCGCGATCGAGTCGGCGCCGAGCGGCTCGGCGACGCCCGACAGGTCCGCGTGCTCGACGATCTTGCCCGCGACTTCGCGGGGGTTCATCCCGACGCGCTTGGCCAGGGGCATGGCGGCGTTGGACTGGAAGTCGCCGAGCTTCTCCTGGCGGCTGGGCGTGATCAGCGTGTCGGCGTCGCCCTCCAGGTCGGGGAACGCCGCGCGGATCGCGGCGGAGAAGCGGGCGTCCAGCAGGGCCACCGGGTCGATCGTCGCCGTCTGGTCGGGCATGGGGCGGAGTCTAGGGATCCGCCGGCGCCTCGCGCCCCCAGCGAGTCAGGATCTCGGCCAGCTCGTCGGCGAAACGGGCCATCGACGTGCTCGGCAGGTGCACGAGCGGGTCGTCGATCAGCGCGACGCGGCCGGCTCGGACCGCCGGGATGTCCAGGCGACCGATGGCGCCCAGTCGCTCGATCAGCGCGGGCGTCGGGGGCGGCTCGGGCTCGGCGAACGCGTCGTCCTCGCTGGGCGTGCGGGGCATGACGAGCACGATCGAGTCGGGCGAGAGCCGCAGCACGTCCTCGGCGTCCAACTCCTGCCACGCCGCCCCGCCCGTGATCGCCGGCGTCCCCCCGATCCGCTCCAGGATCTGCTGGTGGAACGAGCGCGGGCCCATGGCCGACGGCGGGTCGGTCATGCCCAGCAGCAGCACCCGCCCGGCCCGTGCGACGCCCGGCCCACGGTCGAGCCACGCTTTGGCCAGCTTCTCGCTGGGCAGGGGCGCCGAGAACCGGGCCGTCGGATCGACGTCGGCCATGCGCATGACGTCCGCGTCGTCGGGCGCCTCGGCGAAGGGCCGGGCGTAGGTCAGGTGCAGGTCATCGAGCGTCTCGGCGATGTCATCGAGCGTGAGCAGGGCGCCGAAGTTCCGCACCGTCCAGCCGTGCTCGTCGGCCAGGGCGCCCAGCCGCTCGGGCAGCGGGCGCGATCCCCACTCGAGCAGGACGTCGGTCGGGCGGGCGCGGATCAGCGCCTCGTAATCGATCCCGTCCTGGCTGCCGACGGCCGGGACCTGCTCGCGGAGCACCATGTCCCAGTCGTGGCGCCCGACGATGCGGTCCTCCAGCCCCAGCTCGACAAGCATGTGGGCCAAGGCCGGGCTGAGCGCGACGATGCGGAGCTCTTGCGTCTCGTCGCCCCCGCCCGCCGTCGCCGAGCCCACAGGACTTGACGACGACCGCTCGCATCCGGCTAAGAGCGATGCGCTGGCGAGCAGCGCGAGGGCGAGTTGGAGGATCACGCGGCGCACGGCGGTGAGGCTAGCCGATCCGGGCGAACTCGCCGCGGATCGCGTCCCGCAGGGCCAGCAGCCGCTCGCGGGGCATCAGCGGGAAGGCGAGCGTCCTGTCCCGGGCGACCTGGGCGGCCCGGCGCGAGCCGGCGGCCTGGGCCGTCAGGCGCTCCGCCTCCGCGGTCAGAGCCCCGAGGTCGGACGAGTTCGCCCCTCGGAACTCGGCCAGCAGCCCGTGCAGGCGGCGGAAGTGGGGGGCCGGGTCCAGGCCGGCGCGCTTGGCGGCCTCAATCTGGCCCACCAGCTCGCGCTTGGCGTCCGCGGCCCGCTCGTCGCCGACGAGACCGGGATTGTGAGCCGCGGCGTGCGCGCGCCACGCGGCCCGCTCGGCCCGCTCGACCGCGCCCAGGTCCACCCCCGGCACGTCGGGCAGGACGGTCGCCGTCACGACCGCCGCCGGCGCCGGGCGCCGATCGAGCCACGCGCCGATCCAATCCTCCATGATCTGGTCGTACGCCCCGCCCCCCGTGCCGTGGATGAACAGGTCGCACGCGCCCAGGCGGACCAGGGCCGTCAGCAGCAGCGCGCGGGGCGCGAGCTGTTCTGGCGTGGCGTCGGCCAGTTCGGCGGCGGTCACGCGGCGGCGCCGGCCGCCCTCGTCGATCAGCCACAGCGGGAGCTCGACGCCCCGGGCTTCATCGGTCTCGACGAGCGGGCGGACGCCCGCGTCGGGGTGGCGCGCGACCGCGTCGTTATACGCGCGCGCACACGCGGCGGGGTCCTGCCGCATGCGGTCGACCAGCTCGGCGAAGAGCGTCGTCCGGGACAGCTCGCGCGCGAAGACGGCTTGGGGCGGGGGGCAGATTGGTTCGGCCAGGCCCGCCAACGCCGCCTGCACCTGGCGGGCCGCGTCCGGCTCCTGCTCGTGGGCACGGAGGGCCGAGGCGATCTGCTTCAGTGGCCCGGGCGTTGCGGGTCCGGCGTCGATCGGCGCCTGACGCGAGGTCGGTTTCGCGCCCTCGCCCGGGGCCCGGGCCGGGTCGAGGCGGGCTTCGCCGGGGCGGGTCGAGCCGTCATCGTCGGCGTCTGGGTATCGGATCTGGGCCGCGTCGCCCACGTCCTGGTCGGCGACGAGCCAGGCGGCGCAGGCCCCCAGGGCCTCGGCGCCCACTACGCCGGCGATCCACTTGGCCAGGATCCCGGGCCCCCAGAACTCGGCCTGGTGACCGCTCATCACCACAGGGCGGTCCTCGGGCAGGCCCAGCTCACGCCGCATCTGTCTTCCGGCCTCGCCGACGTCGCTCGAGCCGACCAACTCGGGCCACTTGCTCGCGGGCGGGTCGATCACCAGACCGAGGTCGCGGCCGGGCGTGTGGCCCGTGCCCGTGTCGGCGTCGTCGCGCTCGGAGCCGGCGAGCGTCACCGACATCGGCACCCGGCGTGGACGTCGGTCAGCGCCTCGGCCGGCAGGCGGTCGGCGCAGCGCTCCAGCTCGCAGTGCAGGACGCGGCGGTAATGCCCCTCGCGGATCGCCGCGTCGTCCAGCCCGCCCCCGAACGTCCGCGTCGCGTCGTTGTAGATCAGCCGCACGGGGATCTCCCCGATCCGCAGGCCCGCGGCGACCGCCTGGACCCACATCTGCATCGGGAACGCGTACCCGTCCTCGGACAGTGTCAGCCCGCGCATCGCCTCGACGCGGTGGGCCTTGAACCCGCAGAACGAGTCGGTGAGCGTGAGCCCCAGCCGCTCGTTGATCTCGGCGGTCATCCGGTAGTTGATCGCCCGCCGGTCCTCGGGCGGCGAGTCCGAGTCCTCGTCGATCATGAGGTACCGCGAGCCGGAGATGATGTCCAGGTCGCCCGAGGCGGCGGCCTCGACGAACCGGGGGATCGCCGCCGGCTCGTGCTGCTCGTCGCAGTCCATCGTGATGATCCAGTCGTACCCGCGGCCGGCGGCGAACGCGAAGGCGTCGCGGAGCGATCGCCCGTAGCCGTGGTTCACCGGGTGGCGGATCAGCTCGAAGCCCAGCTCGGGCTGGAGGTCGGTCAGCAGCTGGGGCGTCTGGTCGGTCGAGGCGTCGTCCACGACCAGCACGTCCTCGGCGTGCCCATAGAGGCGGCGGAGCACGCCCTCGACGTACGCCTGCTCGTTGAACACGGGGACGGCGACCAGGGTCTTCATGGAACTTCCTCCAGGGGGAGCCCGCCCGATCCGGGCGGCGGCCCCCGGCAACAACCCGCCCGGGCCGGCGTTTCATCCTCGCCCGGGCACACGGACTCTAGAAGGCCCGACCGGCGGGCCCACGCCCCGGGCCGATCCCATCGGCGGGCCGGGATTCGGCGGTTCGGGCCCTAGGCGCCCTCGGATGCCCCTTCCGACGCCCCGCCAGGGGCCGCCTGGCCAGGCTCCTCGCGGGCCATCGAGGTGAACGCGGCGAACCCGAACGGGCGGGTCCCATCGCCGTTCTCGTCGTCCTGGGCCATCGTGGCGGTCTCCAGACGGCGGACCAGCTCCTCGGACAGGGAGTGGACGGTCCGGATCTGGCTCAGGGGAAGCGTGAACATCTCGCCCTGGGGGGTCCTGATCTGGTAGATCGTGCACTGGACGTCCCCCGAGAGCGTCCGGGCCCGCGGCGAGCCGGGCACCGAGCAGGCGAAGACGGGGTAGATGTCCGCGATGGGGATCCGCTGGCCGAGGGTCGTGATGACGGCCAGGCGCCCGTCGAAGAGCTCGTCGATGGGCCCGGGCGAGTAGGCGGCTCCGGCGGCCGAGGGGCTCAGCCGCCCGCCCGAGCCGGCGGCGACGGCGAGGGCGGAGAGGATCTCGCGGAGCACGTTCTGCCAGAACACCTCACGCCTCGATTCGACGAGGCGGGGGTCCTCCTGGGCGCCCGTTGCGCCCGGCGTCTGTCGCTCGATCTCTCGCGTCATCGCGGGGCCTCCCTGGCCTCGGGCGTTTATCGCGGACGTGTCGGGCGGGCGTTCGCCCAGCCGGCACAGATGCTACGGCTTGCGTCGGGGCCGACGCGTTCGCCCCGCGTTGGGCAAGTCCGAGCATGTTTGGGCCGATACGCACGCCGGAGGCGCTCGATCATGGCATCTACAGGCAAGTCGTTCGATCAGATCAAGGCGATCCTGGGCAAGCTCGACCGGCAGGTCGACGAGGCCCGGCACAAGCGTCTGGGCGACGACGACCTGCCGATCCGCCCCCAGCGGGCCGAGGAGCCCGCGACCTCGAACGGGAACGGCGAGTCCAACGGCTCACCCGACCCCAACGGCCCCAACGCCGGCATGCCCCCCCGCCAGCAGTCCAAGTACGGCCGGGCCCGCCCGCTCCGCCGCACCGGCGACTCGACCGGCGCGTGGGCCAAGCCCAACCAGGGCGCCGGCCGCGGCCTGGACGAGACCGTCGGCTGAGCTGGCCGGACAGTCACCCCTCGCATCCAGATCCCCGCTGAACCCGGGCCGTCCTTGGGCGGTACCCCGGTCATGCGCACACGACATTCCACCTTGGGCGCCTCGGCCGCCCTGATCGTCTCACTGCTCGCCCTGTGCGTCCTCCCGGGCCTGGGCGCCCGCGAGCCGGACGTCGAGCCGGCCGCGACGACGTACATCCTGGTTCGGCACGCCGAGAAGGCGAGCGACGGCACGCAGGATCCACCGCTGACCGAGGCCGGCCGCGAGCGGGCCGAGCGGCTCGCGTCGATGCTGCGCTCGATGGGTGTGGCGGGCGTGTACTCGACCGACTACGCGCGGACGCGGCAGACCGCGGCGCCGATCGCGGCGATGGCCGAGGTCGAGCCGGGCCTGTACGACCCGCGCGACCCGGCTGGCGCGCTGGCCCGCATTGGGCGCGCGCACGAGGGGGGCGTGGTCGTGCTCGTGGGGCACTCGAACACGACGCCCGACCTGGTCCGGCGTCTGGGCGGCTCGTGCGACGAGCCGATGCTGGCCGACGACGCGTACGACGACGTGTTCGTGGTCGTCGTGCTCGGCGACGGCAGGGTGCTCACGCACCGGCTGCACAGCTAGCCCGTCGGCTCAGTCCCTCTGGGACTCGATCCAGCGGTCGATCTTGGATTCGAGGACGGGCAGCGGGAGGGCGCCCGAGTCGAGGACCGCGTCGTGGAAGGCGCGGATGTCGAACGCGTCGCCCAGGGCGTCCTCGGCCCGCTCCCTCAGTTCGAGGATCTTGAGCTGGCCGATCTTGTAGGCGGTGGCCTGCCCGGGCCAGCCGATGTACCGGTCCACCTCGGAGACGGCGTTGCGCTCGGTGAGAGCGCTGTTGGCGAGCATGTAGTCGATCGCTTGCTGGCGGCTCCAGGCCTTGGTGTGGATGCCGGTGTCCACGACGAGGCGCATGGCGCGCCATATCTCGAAGTTGAGCCGCCCGAAGTCGTCGTAGGGGTCGGCGTAGAGGCCGCGATCGACGCCGTCGTCGATGTCGTCGTGGCCCATCTCCAGTCCCAGGCGCTCGGCGTACAGCCCCCAGCCCTCGACGAACGCGGAGTACCCCGCGAGTCGCCGCAGCGGGTGCACGCCCTCGAGTTCGAGCGACAGGGCGATCTGGTGGTGGTGGCCCGGGACGGCCTCGTGCAGCGTGAGGGCGATGAAGTCGTACGTCGGCCGCTGGTCGAGCGCGGACGTGTTGGCCATGAAGTAGCCCGGGATCCCGCCCTCCAGCGAGCCCCGGTAGTAGTACGCGGTCGGGGCGGCCTTGGCGCTGAACGCGGGGATGGGGCGGACGCCGTAGGGCAGGCGCGGGAGCAGGCCGAAGAGCCGCGGCATCTCCGCGTCCACGCGCTTGGCGACCTCGCGGTACCCCCTGAGCAGCTCGTCGGCGCTCTGGGTGTAGAACCGCGGGTCGGTTCGGAGGTAGCCGACGAAGGCCGCGAACTTCTCGGCGTCCGAGTCCCACTGCTGGTCGTTGCCGGGCCAGTCGGAGCGGGCGATGACCTCGAGCATCTCGCCCCGGATGCGGGCGACCTCGGACAGCCCGGTCTTGTGCACCTGGTCGGCGGTCAGGTCGAGGGTGGTGTGCTCCTTGAGCGCGAGGTTGTACGCCTCGACGCCGTCGATCGAGTCGGCGATCGCATACGTCGCGCGGCACGCGGGCAGGTACTCGTTCTGCAGGAACAGCGCCAGCTCGACGTACGCGGGGACGATCCGATCGCGGATTGCATCTTGCGCGCGCCGGGCGAGCCGGTCGTCGTCGTCCAGGTCGCGGAGCGGCGTGTAGAACGGGCTGAGCGTCGGGTCGGCGCGGATGCTGCGTGTCGCCTGGGCCATCGCCTGCTCGACCGTGGGCTCGACGACGACGCGCGGGGGCACGCGCCCCGCCTCCATCCCGGCGCGCATCTGGTCGAGCGCGTCGCCGATCTGGTTGGCGGCCCGCTCCAGGCGGCGGACGTAGTCCTCGTCGTGGTCGGGGCTGGTGAAGGGCACGCGCTGCCAGAGCTGGGGCAGCCAGATCTGGGGGCCGCCCATCGTGCTCACGGGCATCTGCTCGCGGTGCAGCTCGGCGAGTCGGACGGCCGAGTCGAGCTGGTAGACGAGCAGGTCCCGGTCCAGCAGGTCCGCCTCGCTCGCGCCGCCCATATCGAGGGCTCGGGCGCGGCCGAGCCACTCGCCCTGGCGCCGCGTCCAGGCCGCGACCGCGGCGGGCGAGTTGTCGGTGAGGCGGTCGTTGTACCGGTCGTCGCCCAGGGCGGGGCCAACCTGCTCGGGGAATCGCTCGAGCGTCGCCTCCAGGATCTCGTCCATGAGGGCGTCGAGCGCGGCGTGGCGCTGGGTGTCTTCCGGGTGGGCGGCCGCGGGGGCCGGGCTGGCGAGGGCGGCGGCCAGGGCGATCGAGGCGCCGGCGCGGCGGAGGGCGGCGGGGATTCTCATGCCCAAGCCTACGGGCGCCGATCGGGTGGGTGGCCCCCGCCCTCGACCCTTGCCCGGGCGGGGGCGGCGACTAGGATTGGCCCGCCCGAGACCGGGCCGAACTGGGGATTGGTGTAATCGGTAGCACGACGGATTCTGATTCCGTTAGTCTGAGTTCGAGTCTCAGATCCCCAACTTGCGACAGGCGCCCCGCGGTGAGCGGGGCGTTTTTTCGTGGGGGGCGGGCTCGATCGCGGGGCTAGTCGCCCTCGCCGATGGGCGCCTCGGTGGGCTCGGTGGCGAGGGCCTCGCTGGCCTCGTCGTCGGCGCCGCCGTCCATGTGCTCGAAGCCGCGCTGGCCCGCGGGCAGGCGGGCGCCGACGGAGTCGGGCGTGTCCATCGCCGAGGAGACGCGCCTGGCGTCGCGCCGGGCGCGCTCGTGCTCGAGGCGGGCCTGCCGCTCGATGCGCTGCAGGCGGCGCTGCTGCTCCGAGTCCTCGCCCCCGAGCAGGGCTCGGACGACGCCCTTGGTCGCGCGGAACTGCTCGGCGGTGATCTCCAGGTTCGGCGGCGTGCCCCGGACGCGCGTCGTCACCAGCTCGTCCCGGATCCCCTCGACCAGGTCCGAGAGCAGGGGCACGGGCCTGACGGCCTGGGAGCGGAAGACCAGGTCCAGGTCGGACGCGGGCCAGTTCATCGTGCCGTAGCCGAACAGCTCGACCGAGGGCGAGAAGACGCTGATCGTCTCGAACGTGACGCGGTCGCCCTGGATGAAGTAGTCGGCGCGAGCGAAGTCGAGCGAGCGGCCGAGGGGGGCCTGCAGGTTGGAGAACTCGATGAGCTGGAGGACGAGGGGCATCTCGACGACCTCGCCCCCGGAGACGATCGCCGAGCCGCGGCCGACGCGTGAGTCCTCGTTCTCCATCTCGGCGGAGATGGAGACGCTGGCGTCGAGCAGGCCGCGCGAGAGGTCGCCGGGCTCGGACCACGATCCGTCGCGGGGCGCCGGGCGTGCACTGGAGCCGAGGTCGGCCAGCAGCGGGGCGGCGCGGGCGCGGGAGATCTGCATGTCCGCCCAGTACTTGCGCTTGGTGGTCGCGCCGGCGAGGGCCTCGGGCGGGCCGAACGAGTAGTCGAGGGTTTCGGGGTCGGTCGGGGGCGTGGTCTCGTGGATCTGCGCGGTGCCCGCGAGGCGCCCGCCGTGGACGTTGGCCTCGATGATCGGGACGAGGACGATGTCGCTCCGCTCGCCCGAGCGGAAGCGGGCGCGGGCGTCGGTGAGGCGGACGCCGCCGGCGCGGAGGCGGTCGGCGAGCACGTCGATGCGGAACGCGGGCTCGGCGTCGCCGGTCGAGTGGGCCTCGAAGTCCACACGCCCGGAGGCGTCGGTGATCGGCAGGCCGATGCGGGCGCTGGCGTCGCGGACGTCGATCGCGCCCGAGAGGTCGAAGGAGACGGGTCCGTCCTCGCCCTCGCGGGTGACGGCGAGCTTCAGGTCGGGCGCGTTGAGCCCGCCCCGGACGCGGACGCCCAGGTCGTCGAGCACGGCCCGGGCGGAGGCGGGCAGGAGCGAGAGCATGTCCTGGGGCAGGCCGGCGGTGCGGAGGCGCCCGTCGGCGTCGAGGCGGATGCCGCCGTCGTCGGCCCGGTCCCACCCGCCGTCGAGCCGGAGGGACCAGCCCTTGGCGCTGGCCTCGAGCCCCTCGATCGTCCCGCCGGTGTCGCTCAGGGCGAAGCGGCCGGCGACGCGGTCGATCTGCACGCGGCCCGAGTCGGTCGCGAACGAGAGCGAGCGTGGCTCGAGGGCGCCGGCCAGCGAGAGCTCGGGCATGCCCAGGCCCTCGGCGACGCGGTCGTCCGCGTCCGCGTCGGGCGTGAGCCGCAGGTCGAGGGAGTACACCCCCGCGGGCTCGCGCTCGTCGTAGAGGGCGAGCAGCTCGTCGCCGACGGCCTCGGCGACCAGGGCTCTGGCGAGGGCCGAGTCCACGGGCGCCTCGTCGAGGCTGATGACCAGCTCGTGCGCGCCGGCGTCGCGGGCGTTCTGCCCCTGTCGGAGCAGCGGGAGCGAGCCGTTGATCTCCAGGCGCCCGCCCGCCTCGCCCCCGACCACGACATCGGCGCTGAGGCCCTCGGCCAGGACGGCGGCCCGCGGGCCCGCGTCCACCCGCAGCACGCCCTCGCCCGACTCCAGGCGCACCTCGCGGTCTCGGACCACGAACTCCAGCTCGCCGACGGGCCCGATGCGGATCTCGGGCCTGACCCGCTGTCCCAGCTCGCCGACCACGCGGGCGCGGACGGGCAGGCGCCCGCGCGGGCTGTGGGCGGCGTTGAGCTGCGCCAGGGCCTCGGCGGCCTCGGGCGAGAACACGCCCACGAAGTGCTCGATGGGCACCTCGGGGTTCAGGCGCCGCGTCCTGGCCTCGGCGAACAGCGCCGGGCCCCGGTCGTCGGCCGACTCGTCTCCCCAGCGCGAGCCGGGCATGGACTCGATCTGCGTGAACAGCTCGACGCGGGTGGAGGGCGGGTCCTCGCCCTCGACGATCGGGCGCGCGTCGGCTTCCAGGTCCACGATGATGACGTCCTCGCGGACGTAGATGGTCCCGATCGCGTTCTGCAGCTCGAGCGGGGGCAGCGCCTCGTTGATCGGGTCGGGGACGGTGCGGACGCCCGTGAGCGTGGTCTCGATGTCGTAGCCGAGCTGGCCGTCGTCGCGGGGGGCGATGTCGGCCCAGCAGTCGACGCGGCCGTCGATGTTCAGGCGGGCGATCAGCTCGTCGAGCGAGCCGGGCACGCCCGATCGGTCGGCCAGGACGCCCCGCGAGGCGCTGACGCCCGGGACGGCGTTGAGCGCCAGGTCGTCCACGGGGACGTCGCGTCCCTCGATCGAGATGACGGGCACGCGGGGCGCGCCCGGGGAGTGGTCCACGTGCGCCTCGACGCTGGCCTCGCCGCCCCGCAGCGGGCGGAAGGCGCCGCCGGCCAGGGTCGTCTGCTCGTCGGTGATCTCGAGCCTGAGGTCGTTGACGAGCATGGGCAGGGGGAAGTGCTCTGGCAGGACGCCGCCCCTGGGCATGCTCGCGACGATGCGCTTGGTCCAGTCGGCGTCGTCGACGCCGGGCTCGCCCGGGTGTCGGCGGAGGGCGATGGTGACGTCGGCGACGCCGCCCAGCTCGAATGCGGGCGCGTCGGCGTCGTCGGCGAGGCTGGCCTGGTCGGGGCCCCAGGGCCCGCCGCCCGCGGGCGTGACGAGTCCGTCGGCCAGGAGCTCCTCGTGCCGCTGCGTGCTGAACAGCGCGTCGAGCATCTCCAGGCGGTCCTCGTTGAGGGCGCGGCGGAGCGTGTCGTCGATCGGGGCGCCGTCGACGCGGAGGTCGATCTCGACGGCGGCCTCTTCGCCGAGGGGCTCGAAGGAGGCCCGCCCCGACAGCCGCGCCCCCGACTCTCCCCGGCCCTCGAGCCTGGAGATGCGGAGCGAGTGTCGGTCGAACTCCACGAAGGCGTCCACGCTGTGGAACGGGTAGGGGAATTCGGCGAAGGCGCCCGAGGCGCCGGAGATCGTCACGTCGCCCGAGACCTCGACGGGCGAGGGGTTCCCCCCGACCGGCTCGCCCCGCATGACGTCCACGGTCGCGCTGACGTCGGCGGTGGGCCCGGAGAACATCGCGAGCTTCTCGACGACGATGTCGGGCGCGAAGAGGAAGACGTCCATGTCCTCCTCGAGCCGGAACTGGGTGTCCAGCGTGCACAGGAACGCCGAGTCCAGGTTCGTGCCCAGGTACTCGACGCTGACGCTGTACGAGAGCGTGTCCAGCAGGCCCCGGAACTCGGCGAAGACGCGGTCGCGGTCGAACGTGAGGCTGCCCGAGGTGTTGGTCATCCGGGCGAGCGGGCCCTGGGTCGTGAAGCTGCCCTGGGCGTCGAAGGGCAGGTTGACGGCGACGTCGTCGAGCGAGAGCGTGGCGCGGACCGACCCGTCCGGGTCCATGTGGAAGGTCGTGGGGCGGACGCGGCCGACCAGCTCGAGGCGCTCGTACACGTCGCGGTACAGCGACGGGATGGCCTCGGCGGTCCAGTCTTCGAGGTTGACGCCGTGGAGCATCAGGTCGATGCCCCCCTCGTCGATGCGCCCGGACAGTTCCATGGGCTGGCGCTCGGGGCTTGACGCCTCGCGGACCTGCTGGATGTGGAACGAGTAGCCCGGGAGGCCGTTGAGGGTGCGGGGCTCGAGAAGTCCGGCGAAGGGCAGGGCGCGGAGCGTCTGGTACCCCTGGGGCCCGTGCTCGCCCATCTCCATGATGCCCGAGCGGGCGACGAGGGTGGGGAGGGTGAACCCGGAGGAGTCGGATTCGCCGCCCAGGCCGAGCAGCGAGACGTCGGCGATGTTGAGCCGCCCCGTCTGCATGGACTGGCTGACGCGGAGGTGGGGACGGTCGAGCTCGACGCGGGTGACGCGGGGCGAGCCGGTGAGCACGCCGCCCCAGTCCACCCAGATGCGGGCGCGCTCGACCTCGAAGAATCGTGAGGCGACGCCGGTCTCGCCGGGGGCGGTGAATCGGGCGCGGCGGAGGACGATCGAGCCGTCGAGATCGACGACGACGCGGTCGGCCTGGATGTCGGCGTTGATGTTGGACGCGATGCTGGGCAGGACGGCGTAGCGGGCGACGCCCGAGCGGGCGGCGACGAACAGGAAGACCACCGCCAGGGCCAGGGTCAGCAGCGCGAGGCGGAAGAAGCGGCGCTTGCGCGAGATCCCCTCGCGGCGGGCGCGTCGGCGGGCCTCGCGCTGGGGGTCTGGCGTGGGGCGCCGGGCGCCGGGATTGGAGCTGGGGGGCGTGGTCATGGTCGCCCTTGAGCCGGGCCGCGGGAACGCGGGCGGCGAGGGGGGGATGGTACACGCGGGCGCCCCCGGCGTCGCGCCGGGGCCCGCGCGGGCCGGGCCCATCCACAGACACAGCATGTGCGCGGCGATCTGACCACGAATCGGGGGCTCTGCGCGGGATTGCGGGCCGGCTGTGCGCCGCCGCGTGCTGCGTGGCCGGGTCCCGTGCGGGGGCCCCAGGGTCGGACGTCGCGTCCGGAGGCTTTGGGTCGGCCGGGGGCGGCGTGGCGCCGCCCGCACAGGTCGTACGACGCTGGCCGGGTGGGAGTTGCGGCGGCGTGGGTCGCGGAGGCGCCGCGCGCGAAGCTGGGCGGGCTGGGAAAGGCCCGCGTCCGGTCGGGCGCGTAGAAAACGGCGCCCGGGTTCCCGGGCGCCGATGGGGAGCCGAGCGAGGCGGTCGCGGGTTAGCGGCGGCGGCGTCGGGCGGTGGCGAGGGCGCCGGCGCCGAAGAGGAACGCGGTGCCGGGGGCGGGGACGACGCCCATCTTGACGAAGGCGAAGTCGGCGTACTTGCCCTTGAAGCCGGGGTTGCCGCTCTTGAGCTTCACGCTGGAGACGGCGCCGCCGAAGATATCGTCGCCCTCGACCCGCCAGTGCCCGCCGCCGGACTCGTTGGCGACGGAGAGGTTGATGACCGTGCCGGAGTTGGTCCAGACGGCGGTGGTGTCGCTGGTGACGGTGAGGGTGTCGTCGGAGATGTCGGTGAGGACGCGGGCGATCTCGGCCCAGCGGTCGCCGAACTCACCCTCGTCGTAGAGGAAGGCGACCTCGAGGCAGTTGATGACGACGTCCTCGTGGAACTCGAACTTCATGTGCTCGTAGCCGTCGATCTCGCCGCCGACGGCGCCGCGCTCGATGCCCATGCCCGTCACGCCGTTGACGGTCTTGAGCTGCATGTCGCGGGGCCAGGTCGAGACGTCCACCTGGACGCCGTCGACGAAGAGGGTCTGGCTGGAGACGCCCTCGGTCAGGTCCAGGTAGGTGATGACGTCGGCGTTGGCGGCGGAGCAGGTCATGACGCCGGCAACAGCGGCGCACAGCAGGGTCGCGGTCTTCATCTCGTCTCTCCTCGTGTCTCTCTCTTTGTGAGGGGCGGGCTTGCACGCCCGTCCACGTCAACGATGCCACGAGAAGAGGGCGCCGCAACGCGTGCGCGGCAAATGCGCGGTCCGGTTGTGGGGGGTATGGCGCGGGCGCCGGGCGTACGGGGGGTCGTGCGGGATGCGCGGGCCGCGGGCGATGAGCCCTGTGATTATCGGGGCGGCCGGCCCCGCCACCGGGCGCGGTGGAGCCAGAGCATCGCCGCGCTGGCCAGCGTGACCACGGCAGCCGCGATCAGCGACGCGTACCAGCCGGCGCCCAGCGCGATGATGAACACGACGGTGACGTCCACGATCCCGGTCGCGAACAGCACGCGCGAGAACGGCAGGACCGGGATCGGGCGCGGCGTGTGCGGCTTGAGCAGCGCGTCGGGATCGAACGGGTTGGATCGGCCGCACTCCGGGCAGCGGACCGTGTCGTCGGCCAGGGGAAGCCCGTCGAGCCGGTACCCGCACCCGAGGCAGTCCGCGTGCCGAACGTGCCGCGCCCGCGGATGATCGCCGCGGTCGCTCATCCCTGAGAGAGCCACGCGGGCAGGGGTCGGGGGCGCCCGGTCGCATCGACGCAGGCCAGCTCGGTCGAGGCGATGGCGCAGACGCCGTCGGCGGGAACCGCCGGGTCCTCGGGGTCTGGTTTCCCGCCCAGCCGCTCGACCAGCGCGACCTCGTACTCGTGGCAGATCTTGATCTTCGAGCCGCCCACGACCCGCGTGCGGACCTCGAGCAAGTCGTCGTAGCGGATCGGGCGGCGGTACCTCAGGTCCAGCTTGGTGATGACCAGGAAGACGCCCGCCTTCTCGAGCTGGGCGTAGGTGACGCCGGTGTCGCGGAGCAGCTCGGTCCGGGCCTCCTCGAGCCAGGGGACGTAGGACGAGTGGTGCGCAACGCCGAACGGGTCGCACTCGGCGTAGCGGACGCGGAGGCGGACGGCGCCGTGGGTCGGGACGTCGCGCTCCGGGCTCGGCGCATCGTTCACGCGGCGTCCCCCGGGTGCAGGAACGAGAGGTGCAGCTCCGAGTGACGCAGGTGGATCTCGACGACCTGGGCGTGTGTGAGCGAGCCGAACATGGGGTTCTTGTGCGCCAGGTCGGTCTCGCGGAGGACGCGGGCCTTGGACCGCAGTTCGGCGAGGGCCTGGTCGAAGGGCATCTCCGGCTCGGGCTGGGTCTTGCCCTCCGGGCCGGGCAGGCCGGCGGGGAAGCCCTTCCGCAGGATCCGGCCCTTGAGAATGCGCCCGAAAGCCGCGACCGGGAGCGGGACTTTCTTCGGCAGGTCACCGGTCTCGTACCGCTCGACCCAGCGGGCCAGGTGGTGCAGGGCCTGGGCGGGTGAGTAGTTGCCGGTGTGCGTGAGCGCGCCGGCGCCGTGGGCGCGCTCGAGCCGGTCGAGCTCGGCGTCCAGGTCGTCGAGCGTGCGCAGGGAGAGATCGCGGCGCTCGGCCTTCTTGGTGTCGATCGTCATCGCGGGCGAGTCTAGGTCTGGCCCGGCGGGGTGTGTGCTCAGGCGGTGGGCTCGGGCGCGGGGGCCTTGGTGGCGCGGACCGCGTTGGCGCCGTCGATCGCCTTGAGGAAGAACAGGAACAGCAACCCGACCGTGATCAGCCCGAAGAACAGCCCGACGAACGGGATGAGGCTGGGGATGATCATGACGCAGACGGCGATGCACAAGACGAGCGGGATCGTCTCGTTGATCTCGGGCGTGCTCACGCCCTTGTCCTTGATGTACGCGTTGAAGTCCTTGGCCCAGCCCCAATAGGCGACGAAGATCCAGTACAGGTTGAAGAAGGGGATGAAGAGGAAGCCGCAGGCCTTGCCGGGCGTGGTCCGAGGGCTGCCGTCCTGGATCGTCTCCCAGAGCTTGTAGACGAGGACGGCGACCATCACGATCATCACGATCGTGAAGACAAGGCCGAAGCAGGACAGGCCGGCGGCGGCCAGCGCGAGGCTGTCGTTGCCGAAGAAGCTCAGCAGCAGGCTGACGAGCGAGAGGACCCACGACAGCGCGTAGGGCCCAAAGATCAGTCCGAGGAACATGTTCTTGTTGATGGCTGGCATGGGCTGGCTTCCCCTTTGGGTCTGCGGCCGAGGGCCGATTGGTCAGGCGTGCGAGACCCGCCGGCGCCACGCGAGTGCGGCGACGACGAGCAGGACGAGGCTCGCGGCGTGGGCGAGCGAGGTGACGGCGGCGATGGCGGCGTGGTAGGTCCGGGCCTGCTCGAACCCGATCTCGCCCGTGACGAAGCCGTGGTGGCGGACCAGCTCGTGCCCAACCATGCCGGCGATCGAGAAGACGAGGCCGATGCCCAGGCCGGCGAGGACGCACAGGGCCGGGCCGACGCGGCCCCTCATGAACACGAGCGCGAGCACGATGCCCAGGGTCTGGACGAGGGTCACGGGCGACATGAACAGCAGCGCGTAGCCGATCTGGGACCACACCGAACCGGGATCGCCAAAGAGGCCCATCCGCCCGCCCTCCCCTGGAGCCGAGAGGGGGCGAGTCTACCGGAAGGCCACGGGCGGTTCACAGGGCGAGCAGCGACGCGAGGACCCCGAGCAGCGTGATCGGCAGGATCGGCAGGAGAAACAGCGCCATCACGATGATGAGTTGGAGCGTCGGGGGCGTGCGTGCCGGGAGGTACTCGAGGCCCGGGCGAGTCTCGCCGCACTCAGGGCATTCTCTGTCGGGCGCGCCCGATCGGTCGTAGCGGCATCTGGGGCAGAACGAGGGCCGATCGTCCATGCCGTTTCGATACGCGGGCGGCGTCGGACAGTTCGGCCGCTCAGCCCGTGGACTGCATCGCCGCGGCCAGGGCGTTGAGGCTCGCGAGGATCACGGGCGTGAGCGCCGCACGCTCCTCGTCGGACCCGGCCCGGTCGGCGCGGGCGAGCAGCTCGATCTGGATCAGGTTCAGCACGTCCGTCCAGGGGTTGCGGGCCTCGATCGCGTCCTGGATGACGGGGACGTTGTCCAGAAGGCGCTGCTGGCCCGTGATGCGGAGGACGGCGTCCCGGGCGCGGGCGAACTCGCCTGCGATGCGCGCATGGAACTCGGCTTCCTGCTCGGCGCGGGCGGCGTACCGGGCGGCGATGGGCAGGCGGGCCCGCGCCATCTCCTGCTGCGCGTTGTCGATGATCGTGCGCATCGCGGACCACGTCTCGTAGGCGTCGCGCCACGCGTCGAGGCGCGCATCGTCGAGGGCGCCGGCGCCCGAGCCCAGCCCGAACCAGCCGGGCGCCAGGTACCGCGTCTGGATCCAACTGAAGCCCCAGGGGATGGCACGGATCGAGCCGAACTGCAGCGACCCCCCGCCGCGGGAGACCGGGCGCGACGCGATCGGGAGCCCGCCGATGTGGCGCACCGGGGTCGCGGCGGCGAACCAGGGCCAGAACCCGGGGTCGTCGATGAGTTGCCGGTATGCGCGCTTGGCGTGCTCGGCGATCTCGCTCAGCAGCTCCTCGCCGGGGTGGGGCTTCGCGTCGCCCGCGCGCTCGGTCGAGAGCAGGACGGCGTGGACGATCTGCTCGAGGTGGCGCCGGGCGATCTCTGGCATGGCGTAGCGGAACGAGATGACCTCGCCCTGCTCGGTGAATCGGATCCGCCCGTTGGCCGACGCGGGCGGCGCGGAGAGGATGGCGCGGTTGGCGCGGCCGCCGCCGCGGCCGACCGTGCCGCCGCGGCCGTGGAAGAGGCGGAAGGCGACGCCGTGCTCGTTGCAGGTGTTTGCGATCTCGCGCTGGGCCTTGTGGAGGGCGGCGTTGGCCATGAGGAAGCCACCGTCCTTGTTGGAGTCGGAGTAGCCGAGCATGATCTCCTGGAACGGGCCCTGTTCGGCGGGCGTGTTGTCCCGGGCGCGGGCGTCGAGCTGTGCGCGGTAGGCCTCGCTCGTGAACATCTGCGCGAGCAGGGCCGGCGCACGTTCCAAGTCGTCGATGGTCTCGAAGAGGGGGACGACGTCCAGGTCGCTCTCGGCGCCGCCCCCGGCGCTGACCCGGAACAGCCCGGCCTCCTTCATCAGCAGCAGCACCTCGAGCAGGTCGCTGACCGAGTCGGTCATCGAGATGATGTACGACCGGACGGCGTGCGGCTCGCGCGAGACCGCATCGCGGACGACGGCCAGGACGTCCAAGACCTCGCGGGTCTCGGGAGAGAGCGAGCCGCCGGCGCCGACGAGGGGGCGGGGGCTGGTCAGTTCCCTGGAGAGCAGCGCGACCTTGGCCTCCTCGTCGAGGCACGCGTAGTCGGGGGCGACGCCCGAGAGGCGGAGCAGCTCGGCGGCCGCGGCCTCGTGCACGCGGGAGTGCTGGCGGATGTCCAGCGTCGCCAGGTGCAGGCCGAAGGCGCGGACGCGCAGCCGCAGCGCCGCCAGGCGCCCGCGCGAGGCGACCTCCGTCAGGCCGATCGTGCGGAGGACGGCGTCCATCTCGTCCAGGTCCGACAGGAGCCCCGCCGCGGTGTACGCCTCGCCCCGCAGGAGCCTGGCGCGGATCTGCATCGCCCGGACGCGCAAAGGCTCGAACCGCGCGTGCTGAACGAAGCTCTCGTCGTCGATCCCCTCGGCGCCCGCGGCCTCGACGGTCTCGACGAACGACGCCGGGATCGGCGCCCGCCGCGTCGAGACGCTCAGGTCGTGGCGCAGGGCGAGCAGGTCGTCGGCCAGTCGGGCGGCGACGGCCTCGCGCATGAGCCCCAGCGCCTGGCGCGTGACCTCGGCGGTGACCTTCGGGTTCCCGTCGCGGTCGCCCCCGATCCACGTGCGGTACTTCAGGGGCGTCAGGGGCGGGACGGGCCCGGGGCCGTAGATCGCGCCGACCGCGTCCTCGATGTCCGCGGCCAAGCGGGGCAGGGCCTCCCAGACCGCGTCGGTCAGGTAGAACAGCCCGTTGCGCACCTCGTCGAGGACGCCCAGCCGCTTCGTGCGCACGTCGTCGGTCACCAGCAGCAGCGCGATGACGCGACGGAGCTCGCTCTCGATCTCGTCACGCTCGGGCGGGGTGGGGTCCGTCCTGCGGAGACGCTGGACGCTGCCGGCGATCTCGCGCTGCTTGTGCATGATCGCGCGTCTGCGGGTCTCGGTCGGGTGGGCCGTGAAGGTCGGCATCACCTCGATGCGGGAGAGCAGGTCCAGGGCGCCCTCGCGGTCCACGCCCCGGTCGCGGAGCGTCTTGACGGCGTCCAGAATCGACTCGGCCCGGGGGTCCTCGGGCGAGGCCCGGCGCTCGCGCTCGCGGTTGATCCGCGCGATGCTCAACTGCTCGGCCTTGTTGAGCAGATGAAACCGAGCCGTCGAGTACCGCAGGACCCACGCCAGGGCGGCCGTCGGCATCGAGGCGATCCGCTCGGCGACGCGGTCGCGGGCCGGCGCGTCGTCGGCGTCGCCCGCCTCGCGGCAGAGGGTTGCCAGCTCGAGGGTGAGGTCCCTGGCCGCGGCCAGGTCGCCCTCGCAGACGGCGTCGAGAGTCGAGGTCAGGAGGTCGAAGTCGTTGGCGTGGTCTGGACTCACGCGTAGACGCTAGCCCGACCGGGCGCCGCCCGCCGGCCGGGGCGCCGGATCACCCGCTCTTGCTGTCGCCCCGGGCGAAGATGGACGCGACGTAGTTGAGCACGTCGGTGGCGCTGGTCTCATTGTAGCCGAAGTTCTTGATCAGCCGTTGCTTGACGACGTCGATCTTCTGCTGGGTCTCGTCGTCCACGACGGACGAGACCAGGTTCTTGAGCTTGATCGTGTCGCGGCTGTCCTCGAAGAGCTTGAGCTCCAGGGCCTTGTACAGCCTCGCGTTGGTGTTGTACTCGAACTTCTTGTTGTCCAGCGACAGGGCGCCGATGTAGTTCATGATCTCCTGGCGGAAGTCGTCCTTGCGGCTGTCGGGGATGTCGATCTTCTCCTCGATCGCGCGCATCAGCCGCTCGTCGGGCTCCTCGTCGCGTCCGGTGTACTTGTTGACGACCTTCTCCTTCTGCGTGTACGCCCGGACGTTCTCGATGTAGTTGGCGCACAGGCGCTTGATCGCCTCCTCGTCGGCGCTGATCGCCCGCTGCACCTCGCCCTTGATGATGTCCTCGTACTCGTCCTTGACGACCGAGAGCAGCTCCTTGTACCGCTTCTTGGTCTCCTCGTCGGTCAGGAGGGAGTGGTGGCCGAGCCCGGCCTCCAGCTCGTTGAGGACCATGAACGGGTTGATCGTGTGCTCTTCGATGGCCTGGCGGGAGACGAGGGCGTTGGAGACCTTGTCCTGGATGTAGCGGGGGCTGATGCCGCTCATGCCCTCGCGGGGGGCTTCTTCCTTGAGCTCCTTGACCGAGTCCTCGGTGAAGCCGGGGATGGACTTGCCGTTGTAGAGTTTCATTTTTTGCATGAGCGTGAGCCCGGCCTTCTTGGGCTCGGCGAGGCGCGTGAGCACGGCCCACATCGCAGCGACCTCGAGGGTGTGCGGGGCGATGTGCATGTTGCGGATGCGCTCGGGCCCGAAGTCCTTGTGGTAGATCTTGATCTCGTCGTCGAGGCGGATGTTGTAGGGGATGTCGATCTTGATGGTGCGGTCGCGGAAGGCCTCCATCATCTCGTTGGACTGGAGCCGCTTGTACTCGGGCTCGTTGGTGTGCCCGATGATGACCTCGTCGATGTACGTCTGGGCGAATTTTTTTGGCTTGATCGTGTGTTCTTGGGTTGCGCCGAGTAGATCGTAAAGGAAGGCCACGTCGAGCTTGAGCAGCTCGATGAACTCGCAGACGCCGCGGTTGGCGATGTTCAGCTCGCCGTCGAAGTTGAAGGCGCGGGGGTCGGAGTCCGAGCCGTACTGGGCGATCTTGCGGTAGTTGATGTCGCCGGTGAGCTCGGTGGAGTCCTGGTTCTTCTCGTCCTTGGGCTGGAAGGTGCCGATGCCGACGCGGTCTTTCTCGGAGAGGACGATGCGTCGGACCTGGACGTGCTCCATGACCTTCTTCCAGTCGCCGTCGTAGAACGCCATGAGGTCGCCGTAGATCTTGCGGCTGAAGGGATCGGGCTCGCCGTAGACCCGGAGGCGCCCGCCGTGGTGCTCGGGCTTGTACCCCTCGTTGAACCGCTCGACGAGGTCGGCGCGGGCCTCGCGCGGGACGAGGACGATCGGGTCCTCGTGCATGGGGCTGGGGAAGGCGTGGTCGCGCTGGGCGAGGTGGTGGTTGCCCTCGACGGGCGAGACCTCGCACCGCTCGTCGAGCATCCAGGAGAAGGAATACAGCGCGCCCTCGGGCGTGCGCGAGTAGGCCTCGAGGCCTTTCTTGAACAGGCGTGCGATGGTGGACTTGGAGGAGCCGACAGGGCCGTGCAGAAGCAGGACGCGCTTGTCGGTGCCGTAGCCCTCGGCGGCGGACCGGAGGACGTCCACGAGCTGCATGAGCGCGAAGTCGAGCCCGAAGATGCCGTCGGCGCCGTTGTCGAACGGGTCTGAGAAGAAGTGGTAGCGGACGCAGTCCTTCTTGAAGAGCTTGTAGGTGTCCCAGCCCTGGCTGAGGACGGCGTCGTAGAGCCGCTGGTACGCGTTGCGGAGGACGCTCGGGTTCTTCTCGCACAGGGCGAGGTAGTCCCAGAACGAGCCGGTCCAGTGGTGGTCCTGGAACTGCTTGCGGTCGAGGCGGGACTCGATGAGCCCGAGGAGGTCGCCCGAGGGGCCCTGCTGCTGGCCGAACGGCTGGTTCGTGTGCTCGTGATCCACAGGGCGGCCCTCCGTGCCTTCTCTTGCCGCCCGCGCCCGAACGGCGCGTGCGGTTCAACGCGATATCGGCCAGCCCGGGGGCCGGCGTCCGGTTTCCCCGGGCATCGGGAGAAGGCCCGCACGCCGCCTCTCGGCCTGGCCCGGACCCCACCAACATACGTCGCCGCCGCGGCCGATGTTCTGGGACGCCTCGCCGCGGCCCGGCGTGGACCGCCCCCGATATCGCAAGGCTGACCTTCCCACGGGGGTTTTGCAACCAATCCGGAAACCTGCGATCCGCTTCGGCGGTACGCCCCGGGTGGCGGTCCGGCGCGGATCGCCCGCCGCGCGTCCGAGCACAGCTCGCCCCGCACCGCGCGCGGCCGAACACGGACGGCGTCCGAGCCCCACGAGACCCCCACGCTCGGCGCCGCGAATCCCGCGAGAGGAGAAACCCATGACCCGCGCGATCGTTGCCGCTGTCCTGTGCGCCTGCTCGGCGCCCGCCGCCGCCCAGCCGAGCGAATTCCTGCTCATCCCGTGGGGTGTGGGCAACCCGCCCGTCGCCGGCTCGGGCTCGATCGGGATGTACTCGCCCCACGACGGCTCGTACCTGGGCGACATCGTCCCGCCCGACACCGATCGGATCGTCTTCCCGAACTCGGCGATCCTCGGGCCCGACCGCCTGATCTACATCTCCGACTCGGTCAACGACGCGGTGTACCGCTACGACCTGCGGGGCGTGTTCGTCGACGAGTTCGTCGGGGCGGCCGACGGGCTGGACAACGTCCGCGGGATCGCCTTCCAGGGCGAGGACCTGCTCGTCGCCAACAACCCGAGCATCGGCTCCAACATCGACAGGGAGAACGTCGCGGTCCTCCGCTTCGGGCCCGACGGGCAGGAGAAGACGGCGCTGCTGCCCCCGGGCTCGGACGTCTCGGCCTGGGACATCCACCCGATCCCGGGAGGCCGGTTCCTGATCAACAACGTGGACGGCTTCCTGCAGACCGGCGTCACGCTCTACGAGGCCGACGGCACGCCCGTCCGCACCATCTACCAGCGCCCGTTCCCGACGCAGATCTGCGACGGGCACATCCCGGGCACCTACTACGGCTTCCAGTTCGGCGGGCTGGTCACGCTCTTCACCGAGACCAGCGCCATCACGACCTTCGTCATGTCCGGCCTGGGCAACGCGGGCCAGGGCCTGTTCGCGCTCGAGGAGGGCACCGTGCTGGGCGTGTCGTTCAACGCCGGGGTGTATGTCCACAGCGCCAGCACGGGCCAACGCATCCGCACGATCCGCGAGGGCTTCGGGCTCTACGGCACGGTCTCGCGGGCGAGCCTCTGCTGGGCGGACCTGACGGGCGACGGCGTGCTGGACTTCGCCGACGTGTCGGCGTTCCTGCAGGCCTTCGGCGCCGGGGACCCGGCCGCCGACCTGGCGCCCCCCATCGACGTGTACAACTTCGACGACGCGCTGGCGTTCCTGGGGCACTTCGGCGACGGCTGCCCGTAGAGGCTCGATCTGGGGCGGATCGGGGCCGGGCGCGTAGGATCGCGCATGTCCTTCGGCCTGGGGCACGGGCGTGCCCTCGATCCCGCCGTCGGGCGGGTCGGCGTCGGCCCCGACGAGCTGCCGCCCCTGCCCGACACGATCATCGACGAGCCCGACTCGGGCCGCGTCGATCCGCGCGCCTGGTTCCCCGAGCCGGGGCGCCCCTTCGAGATCGAGATCGGCTCGGGCAAGGGCACGTTCCTGATCCAGCAGGGCGAGCTGGAGCCGGGCGTGAACTACCTCGGGATCGAGTGGGCGCGGGAGTTCTACGCGTACGCGGCCGACCGGGTCCGGAGGCGACGCGACGCCGACGGCTCGCTGGGCAATGTCCGCCTGCTGCACACCGACGCGACCGAGTTCCTCCGCTGGCGCTGCCCGCCCGGGATCGCCCGCGTCGTGCACCTGTACTTCTCCGACCCCTGGCCCAAGACCAAGCACCACAAGAAGCGGGTTGTGCAGGACCGGTTCCTGGCGGACGTCTGGCGCGTGCTGAGCCCCGGGGGCGAGCTGCGCGTCGTCACCGACCACGACGAGCTGTGGGCGTGGGACACGGCGCACTTCGAGCGGTGGACGGGGGGAGCGCCGCCGGACGAGCGGATCGCGGAGGCCACGGGCGGTGCGCCCGCGTTCGAGCTGGTCTCCTTCGATCGCCCGGGCTCGGCGGGCGAGGGCGAACTGGTCGGGACCAACTTTGAACGCAAGTTCCGCGTCGAGGGGCGCTCCTTCCACGCGGGCGTGCTGCGGAAGCTCGGCGACGGAGACATGGCATGACCGGCGGCCAGGCTGCGAGGCGAGCCGTCGTCCTGCTCTCGGGCGGGCTGGACAGCGCGACGACGCTGGCGGTGGCCAGACGAGACGGCTTCGAGCCGATGTGCCTAGCCTTTGAGTACGGGCAGAACCACAAGGTCGAGCTGGACGCCGCGGCTCGCGTGGCGGGGGCGGCCAGCGCGCCGTTGAGAGTGTTCCCGCTCGATCCGTCGGCTTTCGAGGCCAGTGCGCTCACGGGCGCCGGCGAGATCCCCAAGGGGCGCGACGAGGACGCCATCGCCTCGGGCATCCCCTCGACGTACGTCCCGGCCCGCAACCTGGTCTTCCTGTCGATCGCGCTGGGTGTCGCCGAGTCGATCGGGGCGCGGGACTTGTTCATTGGCGTCAACGCCGTGGACTACTCGGGATACCCCGACTGCCGGCCCGAGTTCGTCAGCGCCTTCGAGGAGACGGCCAACCTGGCGACGAAGGCCGGCGTCGAGGGCGACAGCTTCCGCCTGCACACACCCCTGATCCACCTGAGCAAGGCACAGATCGTGCGGCTCGGGACGGAGCTGGGCGTGGACTACGCGGCGACGGTGTCGTGCTACGACCCGGACGCCCAGGGCCGCGCGTGCGGGCGTTGCGACTCGTGCACGCTGCGTCGGCGGGGATTCGAGGAGGCGGGCCTGGCGGACCCGACGCGGTACGCGCCCGGCGTGGTCGCGTGATGAACGCCGAGTTGCCGCAAGCCGAGGGCGTTCGTGCAAGCGAAGGGGCCGCACACGAACTCAAAATCGCCGAGCAGTTCCTGTCGATCCAGGGCGAGGGGAAGCTGACGGGCGTGCCCTCGTGGTTCATCCGTGTGAGCGGGTGCAACCTGCGGTGTGTCTGGTGCGACACGCCGTACGCGAGCTGGGCGCCCGAGGGCGAGAAGTTCAGCCTGGACGCCCTGGTCGCGCGGGCCCGGGCCTCGGGCGCGGGGCACGTCGTGCTCACGGGCGGCGAGCCGATGATCTTCCCGCAGGTCATCCCGCTGACGGCCGCCCTCCGCGACGCGGGCCTGCACGTGACGATCGAGACCGCGGGCACCGTCGATCAGCCCGGCGTGCACGCCGACCTGATGAGCGTCTCCCCCAAACTCTCCAACTCCACACCGGTCGGCGACCCGCGCGACCCGAGCGGCGCCTGGGCCGAGCGGCACGAGGCCAGGCGTCTGGATTTCGGCGTCCTGAATGCCCTCGTGGGCCGGTTCGCGGACCGCCAGCTCAAGTTCGTCGTCAGCGATCCCAAGGATCTGGCGGAGATCGGGCGTGTGCTCGATCGGGTCGAGGGTCTGAAGCCGTGCGACGTGATGCTGATGCCCGAGGGCGTGTCCACGCCAGCGCCGTCGAGCGTGCGGTGGGTCGCCGAGGCGTGCGTGCAGCGCGGCTGGCGGTACTGCCACCGCCTGCACATCGAGCTGTTCGGCGACACGCGGGGGACCTAGCCCCGCGAACCGCGGGCCGGGGCGGGCGGTAGGATTGGCGATGGTCTACAGGGTCTGCAAGTCCTTCGAGATCGAGAGCGGGCACATGCTCTCCAAGCACCCGGGGCGGTGCCGGTTCCCGCACGGGCACTCGCGGCGGATCGAGGTCGTCCTCGCCAGCGAGACGCTGGACGCCAACGACATGGTGTGTGACTTCAAGGCGATCAAGCTCGCCGTCGGCGAGCTGCTCGACGCGTGGGACCACGCGATGGCGGTCAACAGCGACGACCCGAGCCTCGAACAAGTCAAGTCCGTCGCGGGCGACCGGGTGGTGGTGTTTCAGGGCGAAGACCCCACGACGGAGGCCCTGGCCCGGCGCATCTACGAGCACGTGACGGGCCTGCTGGCCTCGGGCGGGGCGGTCCGGGACGACGACGGCGCCGAGTACCGCTTCCCCGGAGGCGTCCGCGTCGAGCGCGTCCGCGTGGGGGAGACGTCCAGCTCGTGGGCCGAGTACGGCAGCTAGAACGGAGCGAGTTCATGGCACGGATGAAGAGCAGCCTTCTCCTCGGGGTGGTCGCGGGCCTCGCGCTGGGCGGCGCCGCGCCCTCGGCGATCGCCCAAGACGAGCCGATGAGCCCGCAGACGGAGGCGGACATCGCCTTCGCGCGGCGACTGTCCAACGCGTTCAAGTACGC
The DNA here is from genome assembly GCA_041987545.1 of Phycisphaerales bacterium. Classification (GTDB taxonomy): domain Bacteria; phylum Planctomycetota; class Phycisphaerae; order Phycisphaerales; family UBA1924; genus JAJRXR01. Next base: position 336,714 of record JBHIWH010000003.1, read on the forward strand.
GTCGCGCCAGATCGAGCCGGCGGTGGTGCACATCACCAGCTCGCGCCTCGTCCAGCCCGTGCGGCGGGACTTCATGGGGCGCCGACGCGTCGTGGGCGAGCCGCGGCTGCAGAGCACGGGCCTGGGCTCGGGCGTGATCGTGGACGGCCGCGGCTACGTGCTGACCAACAACCACGTGGTCGAGGGTGGGCAGACGTACCTGGTCCGCCTGGCCGACGGGCGTGAGTTCGAGGCCGAGGTCGTCGGCCAGGACGCCCCGACCGATCTGGCGGTCCTGCGGATGGAGGGCGACGGGTTCGCGACCGCCGAGTTCGGCGACTCCGAGTCGCTGGAGGTCGGCGAGTGGGTGATCGCGGTCGGCAGCCCGTTCGGGATCGACAACACGGTCACGGCGGGGATCGTCAGCGCCAAGGGGCGGACGCCCGAGGACATCCGCGCGCCCCAGGACGCCGAGACGCTCCAGGAGTTCATCCAGACCGACGCGGCGATCAACCCGGGCAACTCAGGCGGGCCCCTGGTCAACCTCGAGGGCCGCGTGATCGGGATCAACACCGCCATCGCCTCGCGCTCGGGCGGGTCCAACGGCCTCGGATTCGCGATCCCCTCGGAGATCGCCAGGGTCGTGATGTCCGGCATCATCGAGCACGGGTACGTGCCCCGCGGCTGGCTGGGGATCGCCGCGACGGACATCAACCCCTCCCGGTACCACGAGCTGGGCCTGCCCAGCGCCGACGGGTCGATCGTGACGCGCGTGCAGCCGGGCAGCCCGGCAGACGACGCGGGCATGCGCGCGGGCGACGTCGTCACCGCGTTCGGCGGCCGCCGGGTCGACGGGTGGAACCGCTTCCGGAACATCATCGCGATCACGCCGCCCGAGATGGAGACCGTGGTCGTGTACTACCGCGACGGCGAGCGGCGCGAGGGCACGGTCGTGCTCGCCGACCGGTTCCTCGAGGTCGCCGAGCAGCTGGGCGGCAGGCTCCTGGGTCTCGAGCTCGAGCCGGCGGGGATCGACATGACCGCCGGGCGAGACGGCGGGGTGGACCAGCCGGGGCTCCGGGTCGAGGACGTGGCGTCGGGCAGCCTCGCCGAGGCGTGCGGGTTCCTGCCGGGCGACGTCATCACCGCCGCCGACGGCGCCCCCCTGCGCGAGACCGACGACCTCGTCCGGGCGCTGCGCGCCGGGGACCTGGCGGGCGGGATCCGAGTCAACGTCATCCGCGGCTCGCGGCTGGGCTACATCGACCTCTCGCTCGATCGCTGAGCGCGGGCCCGGTCTGAGGCCGGTGCTCAGGCCGGGTTGGGCGGCGCATGCAGCCGCGGGGCCCGGTCCTCGCCCCGGTCGTCGGGAAGGTCGAGGTTTCCCGTCCATGCGATCGCGGCCCAGCGCTTTAGGTCGGCCAGGATCATCAGGAAGCAGGGCAGCACGACGAGGATGATCGCCGTCGCGCTCATCAGCCCGAAGCTGATCGTGATCGCCATCGGGATCAGGAACCGGGCCTGGAAGCTCTGCTCGAGCATCAGGGGCAGCAGCCCGAGCACCGTCGTGATCGTGGTCAGCAGGATGGCGCGGATGCGGGCCCGCCCGGCGTCGAGGGCCGCCTGGCGGACGGTCTCGCCCAGGCGCCGACGCTCGTTGAAGAACTGCATGAAGATCAGCGAGTCGTTGACCACGACGCCTGCCAGCGCGATGAACCCGATCAGGGACAGGAACGTCATGTTGAAGCCGAGAATCAGGTGCCCCCAGATCATGCCGATCGTCGCGAACGGGATCGCGCTCATGACGATCAGGGGCTGCAGGTAGCTCTGGAAGAGCCAGGCGAGCACGACGTAGATCAGCCCCATCGCGACGAGCATGCCGATGGGCAGCGTCTCGAAGCTCTCGGCCATTTCTTTTTGGCGCCCGCGCTCCAGGATCGCGATGCCCGGGTTGTCGGCCTGGATCCGCCGCATGTCGGCCTGCAGGGCGGCGGCGATCTCCTCCGGGTTGGCGATGCTCGGGTTCACGTCCGCGGTCACCGTCACCGCCCGCTCCCGGTCCAGGCGGCGGATCGTCGCGTACGAGCGACCCTCCTCGATCCTGGCGATCTCGCTCAGCGGGACCGGCGCGCCCGAGGGCGAGATCACGTGCATCGACTCGAGCGCCCCCAGGCTCCGCCGCACGCGCTCGGGCATGATCACGCGGACGTCCACGTCCTCCCGCTCGCCGGCGAACGTGAACGCCTCGAGCCCGAAGACGGCGCCCTGGATCTGCTGGCCCAGCCCGGCCCGCGTGAAGCCCAGCTCGCTCGCGCCGTCGCGGAGGGTGAACCGCAGCTCGCGCTGCCCGGCATCCGCGTCGTTGGCGACCCCGAAGACGCCCTTGCGGGAGGCCATCTCCCGCTCGAGCTGTGCGACGGCGCGGTCGATCCGCTCCTGCGACTCTCCCGTGACGGTGAACGTCAGCGCCGGCCCGCCCGGCCCGCCCCCGATGCCCTCCATCCGGAGCGACTTGATGCCGGGCAGCTCGCCCACGTGCTCGCGGATGGCGATCTGGATCTGCTCGCTTGTGCGGTCGCGTGTCTCGACCGGGTTCAGCTCGAGGATGAGCTGGCCCAGGTGGTCGCCCGTGCTGTCGTTGCCCTCGCCGTTGATGTCCCCGATGCCGCCCGAGACGGCGTAGACGCTGGCGACCTCGGGCTGGGCGAGGGCGGCCTCCTCGAGCCGGCGGACGATCGAGTCCGTCTCCGCCGCCGGCGCGCCGATGGGCATGACGAGCGAGATGTTGATCGTCTCCGAGTCCTCGGTCTCGAAGTAGACGAACTTGAGGATCCCGCCCGCGAACAGCGACGCCGAGACGATGACCCCGGCGACCGCGATGCAGACCGTCAGGTACCGCCGCCGGAGCGCGACCTCCAACGTCTTCATGTAGAACGGGACGATCTTCTTGTTGATAATCCGGTCGCGGGCGTGGTCGAACTTCAGCTCGATGGCCTCGAGCTTGGTCGTGCCGCCCGTCTTCTCCTGTTGGTCGTGGGCCCGGAGCGAGTGTGCCATGTGGCACGGCAGGATGAAGAGGCACTCGACGAGCGAGACGATCAGCGCGCACGCCGCGACCGCGGGCAGCCACTGCATGAAGTCGCCCAGCTGCCCCTCGACCAGCGCCAGGGGCAGGAACGCGCAGATGGTCGTGAGCACGGTCGAGACGACGGGCCAGGCGACCTGATTCGTGCCCTTGATCGCGGCCTCGTCCGCGGGCTCGCCCCGCTCGTGGCGCGCGGTGATGTTCTCCGAGACCACGATCGCGTCGTCCACGAGGATGCCGATCACGATGATCAGCCCGAACATCGTGATCAAGTTCAGCGTCAGACCGAGCAGGCTCATGACGGCCAGCGTGCCCAGCAGCGAGATGATCAGCCCGAGGGCCACCCAGAAACTGATACGCCAGTTGAGCAGCAGGACGAGCGTGATGAAGACCAGCACCCCGCCGAACAACGCGTTCTTGGACAGCAGGCTCAAGCGCTGCTGGACGAACCGGGCCAGGTCGGTCGTCACGATCAGCTCGCCCGGCGGCGGGCCGGACTCGGCCCGCGAGAGCCCGAGCTCGTAGGCCGCGATCCGATCCGAGAGCGGCGAGTCGTCGCCCGGCTTGCGGGGCGCGATCGAGGCCAGCTTCTCGCCCGGGCTCAGCTCGATCTCCTCGCCCCGCCGTCCGGCGGCGTACGCCTTGACCAGCCCCGCCATCTTCACGACGTCGTCGTCGCCGACCTTGAACACAGTCAGGCTCACCGCGGGCTTCCCGTTCAGGCGGCTGGCCAGCGCCACGTCGCGGAAGCCCTCGGTCACGTCCGCGACGTCGCCCAGCCGCAGGACCTGGCCCGACGGGTCGGCGCGGACGACGATGTCGCGGATGTGCTCGCCCCGCTCCTCGACGCCCACCGCCCGCACCGCCACGTTGGCGCTGTCGGAGCGGACGGAGCCCCCGGGCAGCTCGCGCATCGCCGCGGCGACCTTCTCGGCGATCTCGGGCAGGCCCAGCCGGTGCTCGATGACCGCCTCGGGCCGGACCTCGACGCGGATCTCGTCTCCCCGCACGCCCGAGAGCACCACGTCGCCCATCCCGGGGATCGTGAGCAGGTCGTCGCGGATCTGCTGGATCGCCCGCTTCATGTCCCGCTCGGGCGCGTCGCCGTACAGCGACAGCACGACCGCGGGCAGGTTCGGCTCGATCTTCTGGACGGTGATGCGGTCGGCCTGGTCGGGCAGGTCCTGCAGCGCGTCCACCTCGCGTTTGACGTCCGCGACGGCCGCGTCGATGGGCACGCCCTCGGCGAACTCGACGCGGACCGACGCCGCCCCCTCGACGATCGTGGACGTGACCTCCTCCACGCCGTCGATGTCCGCGACGCGGTCCTCGATCTTGATCGCCAGCGAGTCCTCGACCTCCTCGGGGGCGGCCCCCGGGTAGGGCGCGTTGATCGCCACGAGCGAGGGGGCGATCTCGGGAAAGAACTCGCGCCGCAGCGTCAGCCCGAAGATGATCCCCGCGCCCGCGATGGCGAGCATGACCAGGTTGGCGACGACCGGGCGGCGGACGCCGAACTCCGGGAGGCCCATGTCAGCCTCCCCCCGCGGCGGTCTCCGCGGCGTCGGGCGCCTCGCCGTCGCGCGCCACGCCCGTGCCGGCATCGCCCGTGTCCCCCCGCACGCCGACCAGCATCCCGTCGACGAGCTGGTCGAGGTTCGACAGGACGACCTCGGACCCGGGCTCGATGGAGGCGGCCGGCTCGAGCACCGCCCACTCACGCTCGCTCGCCCCGTGCCCGGGGATCGTGCCCGAGTAGTAGTGCTCGACGCGGATCCCCACGCCCCGCACGACGCGCTCGGCGTCGTTGTCCGTCGCCTCGGCCAGCAGAACGCGGTCGCCGCTGACCGCCCGCCTGGGCACCAGCACGCGCGGGTGCTCGCGCGACGAGAGCACGCGCCCCACGACGAACCGGCCCGGCGTGAGCAGCGGGCCCGCGCCGCCCGGCTCCTGCGTCACCTCGACGAAGACGGCGATCGTCCGCGTCGAGGTGTCCGCCTCGGGCGCGACCCGTGCAATGCGTCCGGACCACAGCGCCTCGTCGGGCCCGTCGGGCCGCAGCTCGACCCGGTCGCCCGGCGAGACGCTGCCCCTGGCCGACACGGGCAGCCGCAGCGGGATCTCGATCCGGGTCATGTCCACGACACGGGCGACGGTCTGCGACGCCGAGACCCACTCGCCCCGCTCGACGTCGACGCGCTGCAGCACGCCGTCGAGCGGGCTGGTGATGCTCGTCCGCGACAGGTTCTCCCGTTCGATCCGCTGCGTCGCCAGCTCGGCCTCGAGCTGGGCCTCGAGCCTCGCGCGGCGGGCCGGGACCACGCCCAGCTGCTGCCGCAGCGTCTCGAGCGTCCGCTGGGCCCGGCGCAGGGCGGCCAGCCGCAGGTCGATCTCGCTCGCCGAGCCCGCGCCCGCCCGGTCGGCCTCGACGGACCGGTCGTAGTCCCGCTGCGCCGTCTCGGCCTCGTTGTCCGCAAGGCGCACCTGCTCGCGCAGCGCCGCCTCCTCGATCTCCAGCGCCGACAGGTCTGACTCAAGCGCCTCGGCCCGCTTCTGGCTCGCCAGCGCCCGCTGCTCGTAGTCGGTCGGGTCCACGCGGACGATCAGGTCACCCTCGCGGACCTCGGCGCCCGCCTCGACCCGATCCGGGCGCTCGACGATCCGACCGCCGACCTGCGCCGGCACGTCGGCGGCGTTCATCGCCCGCGCCGTCCCGAAGCCCTCCCAGACCCGCGGGATGTCGATCCGCTCGACGACGACCGTCCGTACCAGCAGCGCCGGGCCGGTCTGCTCGGTCTTGGGCGGGGTTGCCCGCAGGACGAAGAGCACGACGAATATGACGATCGCCGCGACGAGCACGCCCCCCGCGATCAGCACGCGGGTGAGCCACACGAGCCAGGTCAGGCGGCGCGTGCCGCCGGGACCGCTCGACGCATCGGGCTCCGACTCGTCCATACGCACACTGGTCGCGCCCGGGGAGGTCATGGTTCACGGATGCTAGGCCCCGCGTCGCCCGAGCCGACCCATCGGATTCGCCGGGTCGGGCCCGCCCGCTCACCCGCCGGGCGCCGCCGACTCCAGACCCAGCAGGGGCGCCAGCAGCCAGACCGCGAGCGTCACGATCAAGACGCCGACAAGATTCAGCGCCAGGCCCGCGCGGGCCATCTGCCCGATGCTCAGCCGCCCCGAGGAGAACACGATCGCGTTGGGCGGCGTCGCGACCGGGAGCATGAACGCGCAGCTGGCCGCCAGCGCCGCGGGCAGCAGCAGCAGCGACGGCCGGTCCATGCCCAGCTCGACCGCCGCCCCGGCGAGCACGGGCAGCAGCGCGCTGGTGACGGCGGTGTTGCTCGTCAGCTCCGTCAGGAAGATGACGACCAGGGCGATGAGCGCGATCAGGATGATCAGCGGAAGCGCGCCCGCGGCGGTGAACGCCGAGCCGATGAACACGTCGACGCCGTTGGACTCCATCGCCTTGGCCAGCGCCAGCCCGCCGCCGAAGAGCAGGAGCACGCCCCAGGGCATGCGCTCGGCGGTCCTCCAGTCGAGCGCGAACTCGCCGCGGCGTGGGTTCACGGGGATCACGAACAGCGCGAGGCCGCCGAGCATCGCGATGCCGGTGTCCGTCAGCGCCGCCAAGGGCGAGAGGAGCGTGAACGCCCGGAGGAGGAGGACAACGGCCCCCGACGCATCCCCGCCGAACGCCCACGCCTGGTCGGCGAGCATCGCTTCGATCTCGCGCGCGGTCTCGCCGACCGCGACGAGCTGCGGCCGCGTGATCCACGCCAGGGCCGTGATGGTGAACACGACGAACACGACCCACTCGCCGCGGCTCATGGGGCCCAGGGCCGCGCGGCGCTCGCGGATCATCGCCCGCCCGCCAGGGATCTCGGCCAGCCGCACAGGGTGGGCCAGACGCGTCAGGTAGACCCACGCGATGGGCAGGAACACGACGACCACGGGCAGCCCGATCTTCATCCACCCGACGAATGAGACCGTCACGCCGTACCGATCCTCGACGAAGCCGGCCAGCAGCGTGTTGGGTGGCGAGCCGATGAGCGTGCCGATGCCGCCGATGGAGGCGGCGTAAGCGATGCCGAGCATCAGCGCGGTCGCGAAGGGGCCGGCGGCGCCCGCGCCCTGCCCCGACTCGTCCAGGCGCCGATCGACCAAGTCGATCACGCTGAGCCCGATGGGCACGAGCATGATCGCCGTCGCCGTGTTGGAGACGAACATGGAGAGCATCGCCGTCGCGATCATGAAGCCGGCGATGAGGCGCCTTGGGCGCGTCCCGACGATCAGGATCGTCGTCAGCGCGATCCGCTTGTGCAGGTCCCACTTCTGCATGCCCAGGCCGAGCAGGAACCCGCCCATGAACAGGAAGATCAGCGGGTGGGCGTACCGGGCGGTTGTCTCGCCCAGGCCCAGGGCGCCGATCAGGGGGAAGAGCACGATCGGGACGAGGGCCGTCGCGGCCAGCGGGATCGCCTCGGTCAGCCACCACGTCGCCATCAACGCCGCGCCCGCGGCGGTCGCCCGCCCGCCGGCGCTCAGCCCGTCGTCACCGCCGGGCAGGACCAGGTACAGCAGCGCCGCCACCAGCGGGCCGGCGATGAGCCCGGCCCAGCGCACGCGGGAGTGGCCCCCCGCCGCGCCCGACGTTGTTGAGCCGTTGCTCGCCATGGTCGGGGCGCAGGCTACCCACGCCGTGGATACCGTGCGGCCGTGACCGAGCAGGCCTCCAGCGCGCCCCATCACCCGCCCGATCCCGCTGCCCGCTCGCCCAGCGCCGATCGGCTTCGCGGTCGGGTGGACGCCGCCGTCCGGCGCGTCGCGCCCTCGGTCCCCGTGCTCTCGCGCTCGCGCCTCCTCATGGCGCCGCTGGACGCGATGGACTGGCTCGTGTCCAGGGCCCTGGGCGTCGCGGGCGAGATGCCGCCCAACCGGTTCCGCGTCCGCGTTGGCGCGGGCAATCGGCTGCTCTTCAACCAGGTCCAGCACCGCGAGATGGGTGTGGGCTTCTGGCTCAACCGGATCAGCGAGGGATCGGTCCGGCTCGACTCGCGGATCCTGGACATCGGGTGCGGGTGCGGGCGGTACGCATCGGTTCTGGCCGGCTCACGCTTCGCCGGGCACGTGGAGTTCACGGGTCACTACACGGGCGTGGACGTGGACGAGCAGATGCTGGCCTGGTGTCGGCGCCGCTTCCCGGCCGACCGGTTCACGTTCCTGGCCGTCCCCATGCGGTCGGAGGTCTACCACCCGGACGCCGACGGGGAGGCGGCGGCGAGGCTGGACGTGCCAGATGCTTCGCAGGACTTCGTCTTCAGCGTCAGCCTGTTCACACACCTGCTGGCCGACGACGTCGAGGGGTACCTGCGGGAGACCGCCCGCGTGCTGGCGCCCGGGGCGGCGATGCGGATGACTGTCTTCTGCCTCGACGACCTCCGCGAGCTGGGCGTGCTGGGGGGGCGGTGGACTTTTACCCATCGGCGGGGCCCGGCGTTCATCGAGAACGAGCGGTACCCCGAGGCGGCCGTCGCCTACGAGCGGGCCTGGCTGCTCGACGCGTGCGTGCGGGCGGGCCTGGTCGACGCGCGTGTCCTGCCCGCGCCCGGGCAGAGCGCCCTGGTCGCGCGGGCGGCGTCGTAGGCCGCCCGCTGGCGCTGGCGCCGCCGACGTGCCGATCTGGCTTGGGTGATCAAGTACCTGGGCTCCAAACGCCGCCTCCTGCCCACGATCCTCGGGCTCGTGGAGCGCGCGCACGGCGGGCGCCCCGGGACGGCGATCGACCTGTTCAGCGGCACCAGCCGCGTCGGGCACGCGCTCAAGGCCCGGGGTTGGCGCGTCCTTGCCAACGACCACAACACGTACGCGCACACGCTGGCGACGTGCTACGTCCAGGCCGACGCGGAGGGCGTGCTGGGCGACGCCGAGCGGCTTGTCGCCGAGTTCAACTCGCTCGCCGGGTCGCCCGGGTACTTCACGCGGACGTTCTGCGAGCGGGCGCGGTACGTGCACCCGAAGAACGGCGAGCGGATCGACGCGATCCGTTCGCGCATCGGCTCGCTCTCGCTGCCGCCCGAGCTGGAGGCGGTCGTGCTGACCAGCCTGATCGAGGCGGCCGACCGGGTGGACTCGACGACCGGCGTGCAGATGGCCTACCTCAAGTCCTGGGCGCCGCGGGCGGGCAAGGACCTGCAACTCCGCGTGCCCGCCGTGCTGCCCCGGGCCGCGGCGGGCAGGGGGCGGGCGCTGCGGGCCGACGCGCTGGACGCGGCCCGGACGCTGGCGGACGAGGCGCCGGAGGCCGACCTGGCGTACCTCGACCCGCCCTACAACCAGCACTCGTACCTGGGCAACTACCACGTGTGGGAGACGCTGGCCCGGGGCGACGAGCCGGAGACCTACGGCGTCGCGTGCAAGCGCGTCGATTGCCGCCAGCGCCGCTCGCGGTTCAACTCCAAGCGCGGCATCGGCCCGGCGCTGGCCGAGGTCGTCGCGGCGGTCCGGGCGCGGACGATGATCGTCTCGTTCTCAGACGAGGGGGCGCTGAGCCGCGGGCAGGTCGAGTCGATGCTCGCCGAGCGGTTCGACGCCGGGCCGGTCGTCGTGGAGCGCGAGGACCGGCGCTACGTCGGCGCGCAGATCGGGATCTACAACCCCGGCGGCGAGCGGGTCGGCGAGGTCAAGAAGCTGCGGAACCGTGAGTTCCTGTTCGTCGCGGGCGAGGGCGCCGAGGCGCTGCGGGCGGCGCCCATCGCGGCGTAGCGGCCCGGCGTGCGCCAAAGAAAAACCGCCCCGGTCAGGGGCGGCTCAAGTATGCGAATACAAGCCTCGGATCAGTCCTCGGGCACGTTGTCCGAGGTGACGATCTCGCGGAACTTGGAACGGATCCGGTTCGTGATCGGCCCTTCGCCGTCGGAGATCGTGTGCGTCGAGGTGAGTTCCAGGTCCTTGTGCCGCAGCACCTCGCGGACGGCGATCATCTCGGCGGCCGACCCGGTCAGGAAGACCTCGTCGGCCTCGAGCAGCTCGTTGAGCCCGAAGTACTTCTCCTCGATCGGCACGCCGCAGGCGGGGCACAGCTCGTCTTTGACGAAGCGGCGGGTGATGCCCTCGAGGATGCCGGCCTCGCTGGGGGGCGTGTACGCCTTGCCGTCCTTGATCATGAAAATGTTGTCGCCCGAGCCCTCGGTGATCTGGCCCTTGATGTTGAGCATGATGACCTCGAGGAGCTGGTCCTCGGCCTTCTGGATGCCCAGCTTGCGGCCGAGGTGGATCGCCTCGCACTTGGCCATGATGTTGTTGAGGTAGTTGAGGCTCTTGATCCGGGGGTCGAGGCACTCGATGGGCGTCTTGGGGCGGTTGGCGACGACGACCCGCATGCCCTTCTCGTACATCTCGGGCTTGTAGAGCGTGATCGTGTCGGCGATGCAGATCACGCCGGCGGTGGGGCAGTGGTAGGGGTTGAGGCCCAGCGTGCCCTCGCCCCGGGTGACCAGGAGACGGATGTACCCGTCGGTGATGCCGTTGGCCCGGACGCACTCGCGCTGGATCTCGATCATCTCCTCGCGGGAGACGGGGATGTCCAGGAAGAGCTTCTCGGCGCAGCGGTAGATGCGGTCCATGTGCTGGCCGAGCTTGAAGATCTTGCCGTTGTAGACGCGGATGCCCTCGAAGACGCCGTCGCCGTAGAGCAGCCCGTGGTCGTAGACCGAGACCATCGCCTGGCTCTTGGGGACGAGCCTGCCGTTGACCCAGATCAGCGGGCGGTCCTGCGTGGGGTCGGAGGCGGCGCCCGCGGGCGAGCTGGCGGGGGTGGGCATGGGGGTCGTCCTTGAGGTGGTCTGGCTCATCGGCGGTCCTCCGTGCGTTGGCGCGGCCGCGCCGACGGGGCCCATTCTACCGTCGGCGCTTCTCATCGGTTCGATTTTTGCTATCAAGGAGCAAACAGACAACGATCACACTACGAACATGTGTGCGATTGGACCCCGGGCCGCCTCAGCCGCGTGGATCTGGGACGTTCGGCGTGCCGACCCGGTTCGCGCGGCTCAGGAGCGGACCTCGGCGCCCAGCTCGCGGGTGGCGGCCGCCACCAGCGCCTCGACCTGCGGGTCCACCTCCTCGTGCCGCAGCGTCCGCCCCGGGTCGCGGAAGCGGAGGCGGAGCGTGAGCGACTTCTTGCCCTCGCCGACCTGCTTGCCCCGGTACGTCCCGACGAACGAGCAGCCCTCCAGGCGTTCCAGGTCCGCGCCGCCCACGAGCGACTCCACGCTCGCCCAGGGCAGGGACTCGGGGACGACGAGCGACAGGTCGCGCTCGATGGGCGGGAAGGCGGGCAGCGCGTGCGCGCTGGCGCGGGGCGGGTAGGCGTCGAGCAGTGGGTCCAGGTCCAGCTCGCAGGCGAGCACGGGCAGGTCGATGCCCGCGTTGGATTGCGACTTGCCCGAGACGAGGCCGAGCGAGCCGACGTCGGCGCCGTCGATCGTGACGCGCGCGAACGCGTCGGCGTCCCAGCCGGGACACGCGGGCTTCGCGGGCTCGAGCGCGACGCGGGCCCCGGGGCCGAACGTCGCGCGGGCGATCGCCTCGACGGCGCCGCGGAGCTGGCGGACGCCGTCCTGCGTGTCCGACGCGGAGCGCTTGGCGCCCTGGCCCGGGACGTCGGCGAGCAGCGTGAGCGTGCGGCGCTCCCTCGACTCGCCGCCTTTCGTTTGCGCGAAGACGGCGGAGGTCTCGAACAGGCGGACTCCCCCGGGCGGGCTGGCCTGCGCGTCCTGGTTGGCGCGTCGGCAGGCGAGCAGGCTCGGGACGACGCTGGGGCGGAGGGTCGGCTCGGCCTTGCGGCGCTCGTCGTCCACCTCGACCAGCGCGAGGCCATCGCCCAGGAACTCCTTGGCCGCGTCGGGCGAGACAAAGCTGAACGTGACCGTCTCGTAGAAGCCCAGCCCGGTGAGCAGGCCGGCGACCTCGCGCATCGCCCGCTCGTCCTCCTGGGGCGGGGCGACGGCGGCCTGCACGCGCTCGTGGATGGGCACCGCGTCCAGGCCCCGTGTCCGCGCGACCTCCTCGACCAGGTCCACCTCGCGGGTCAGGTCCAGGCGCCACGGCGGGATCGTGCAGGCCAGCTCGTCCCCGCCCTCCTGCTCGACGCCGATCTCCAGGGCCCGGAGCCGCTCGATCATGTCGCCCACCGGGATCGGGATCCCGATGAGCCGCTCGCACCGGCTGGGGCGGAGGGTGATGACGGTGTCCTCGGGCATCGGGGCGCCCTCGGCGAGCACACCCTCGCAGAGTATGCCGCCGGTCAGCTCGCAGACGAGCGCGGCGGCGCGCCTCGCCGCGTCCTCGATCGTCCGCGGGTCCACGCCCCGCTCGAAGCGGTAGCCCGCGTCCGTGCGGACGCCCAGGCGGCGGGCGGTGGTGCGGATGGTGACCGGGTCCCAGGTCGCCATCTCGAAGACGACGTCGGTGGTGTTCTCGTCCACGTCCGAGTCGGCGCCGCCCATCACGCCCGCGAGCGACTGTGGTCGCGTCGCGTCGGCGACGACGAGGTCGGTCTTGACGAGCTTGCGGGGCTTGTCATCGAGGGTGGTCAGGGTCTCGCCGTCGCTCGCGTAGCGGATGACCAGCTTCGCCCCGTCGAGCTTGTTCAGGTCGAAGACGTGGCAGGGGTTGCCCAGCTCGAAGGTGATGAAGTTGGTCACGTCCACGACGTTGTTGATCGAGCGCTGGCCGACGCTCTCGAGGGCCCTCACGAGCCAGTCGGGGCTGGGGCCGACCTTGACGTTCTGGATCACGCGGGCGGTGAACAGGGGGCAGACGGCGGGCTCGCGGTTCTCGAGCGTGAAGACCTTCTCGACGGGCGGGCCCGCGGGGGGGTCGTTGACGGCCGGGGGCATCAGGTCGCGGGGCTTGGCCGCGACGCCCGAGGCGGCGATCTCGCGGGCGCAGCCGAGGTGGGAGAGCACGTCGCCGCGGTTGGAGGTGACCTCGACGTCGAGGCGGACGTCGCCGCCCTCCAGAGTCTCGCGGGCCTCGATGGGGAAGCCGGCGTGGGTGAGGGCCTCGTCGGCCTCGTCGGCGGTGACGTCGCCCGGGGCGAGGTACTTGTTCAGCCAGTGCAGCGAGATATCCATGGGGGCAAGGATAGACGCCCCTGGATAGGCTCTCGGATGATGCGCACGCTCGCGACAGCCCGGGCAGCACTGGCCGCGGCGGGCCTGACGCTCGCCGGCCTCGCGGGCTGCGCCGCGTCGGTGCCCCGGGGAGCGACGATCGCGCCGGCTGACTTCTCGCTCGACGCGCTGGTGCTCGTGCCCGAGGGCTCCGAGCCATCGCCCTCGACGCCCCGGGCGAGGCGCCCGGCGCGGTACCAGCTCGAGCCCGACGGGTCGCTGCGGGCGGCGCTGGGCGTGGGCGTGGGGCCGGACACGATTCCCGCGCTGGCACGGCGGCTCACGCCCAGCGAGCGGGACGGGCTCTGGCGCCTGGCCCGCGACGCCGGGCTGCTCGGCCAGGACGTCCCGGGGCGGATCTCGTGGGGCGGGACCTGGGACCCGCCCCCGATCGGGGCGTCGGCGATCTTGTCGGTGACGCACGACGGCCACCGGGTGCACGTGGGGGCGCCCCTGGCCTTCGGCGGGGGCTCGCCCGAAGTCGAGGCGCTGCTCGACCGCCTGGCGGCGCTGGCGTGGGAGCCGGACGTGTCGTGGGCGTCGGCGCCGGCGGGCGACTGAGAAGCGGCAGAGGGGCTCGGGCGACGCGATCCCTATCGTGGGGCGTGGGCGAGACAGGCGTCATCGTGGGGATCGACCTGGGGACGACCAACTCGCTGGTCGCGGTCTGCGACGAGCGGGGGCCGCGGGTGCTGGAGGGCGCCGACGGGGCGTCGATCGTGCCCAGCGTCGTCCGGTACGAGCGCGACGAGGGAGCGCCCGGGGGCGTGCGCACGGTCGTGGGCGCCGAGGCGAAGGACCGGGCGGTCGAGTTCCCGGAGCGGACCGTCGCGAGCGTCAAGCGGCTGATGGGCCGCTCGCTCGCGGACGTGGCGGGGGACGCGCCGTACCTGGGTTACCGCGTGGTCGAGGACGAGCACGCGCAGGTCCGGGTCGAGCTGCGCCTCGACGAGCACGCGCCGAGGGTCGTCTCTCCCCAGGAAGTCTCGGCGGTCATCCTCCGAGATCTCAAGGCCCGGGCGGAGCACGCATTGGGGCACGGCGTTCAGAAGGCGGTGGTGACCGTCCCGGCGTACTTCGACGATGCGCAGCGGCAGGCGACCAGGGACGCGGGCAGGCTCGCGGGGCTGGAGGTGGTCCGGATCGTCAACGAGCCGACGGCCGCGGCGCTGGCGTACGGGCTCGGGCTGGGCGGCGCCGGGGCTGGGACGGTCGTGGTCTACGACCTGGGGGGCGGGACGTTTGACGTGTCGGTGCTGCGCCTGACCCCGGCCGAGGGGGAGGGGGGGACCTCGTTCTTCCAGGTGCTCTCGACGGCCGGGGACACGCGGCTGGGGGGCGACGACGTCGATCACATGCTGGTGTCGCTGTTCGTGCGCGAGATCCGGGGGATGCTGGGCGCGGGCGGGGATGGGGGCGGGGCGGCGGATCTGTCGTCGTTCCCGCCGGCGACGCGCCGGGCGCTCAAGGCGTTCGCCGAGCAGGTCAAGTGCCGGCTCTCTGAAGAGGACTCGGCGAGCGTCGCCATCCAGGCCAATCAGGACCGCGTGTACGAGCGCACGGTCACGCGCGAAGAACTGGAAGCCATGATCGCCCCCTGGGTCGAGCGGACGATGAGGGCCTGCGACCGGGCGGTGCGTGACGCGGGCGACGCGGTCTCGGGCGGTGTGGACGCGGTGGTGATGGTGGGGGGCTCGACGCGGATCCCGCTGGTGCGGGCGCGCGCACGCGAGCGGTTCGGGGTCGAGCCGTACACGGCGCTCGATCCTGACCGGGTCGTGGCGCTGGGGGCCGCGGTGCAGGCGTCGATCCTGTCGGGTGAGACGAGGGGTCAACTGCTGCTGGACGTGATCCCGCTTTCCCTGGGGATCGAGACGGTGGGCGGGGCGATGGCGAAGCTGATCGTGCGGAACTCGACGGCGCCGGCGCGGGCGACGGAGATGTTCTCGACGAGCGTGGACGGGCAGGTGTCGATCAAACTGAACGTGCTGCAGGGCGAGCGGGAGATGGCGGCGGACTGTCGGTCGCTGGGCGTGTTCGAGCTGTCGGGGATCCCGCCGATGCCGGCGGGCGTGCCGCAGGTCGAGGTGGAGTTCCTGGTCGATGCGAACGGCGTGCTCGCGGTGAGCGCGGTCGAGCGGCGGAGCGGGAAGCGGGCGGGCCTGCAGATCGTGCCCAACCACGGGCTGACGCGTGAGGAGGTCGAGCGGATCGAGGCCGAGAGCTTCGAGCACGCGCGGGAGGACATGGCCCGGCACCGGGTCGTGGACCTGATCGCCAACTCGAGGCTGGACGTCAAGTGGATCGGGGAGCGGCTCGAGCGGCACGGGGGCGAGCTGGAGCCGGCGTACCGCGACGAACTGCGCGCGCGGCTGGAGACGCTGGGCGGCATGATCGCGGCCGGCGAGGCGGACTGGCGGTCGGTGGACCCGGGCGAGTTCCAAAGGGCCAAGCAGGGATTGGACGAGGCGAGCGTGCGGCTGCAGGAGGTCGCGATCGCGGCGTCGCTGCGCGAGGACGCCTAGCGGGCGCGACCGTCTGTGCGGGTCCGTCCGGCTGTGACGGCGGGGCGGGGGTCTGTCCGGGGCGATCGAGAAACGCGACGGCGCCGGGGCGCCCGGGCGTCCGATCTGCCCTCCGGGATCGATTCCCGGAGGTCGCGATGCGCAACGAGCCGAGTCGGGTGCGGGGTCTGGTGGTCGCGGGCGCGCTGGCGGCGGCCTCGGCGCCGGCGTGGGGGCAGGCGACGTACTACGTCCGCACGACGGGCAACAACGGCGCCTCGGGCACGAGCCCGGGCCAGGCGTGGGCGACGGTCGCGTACGCGGTGGATCAGGTGTCGGCGGGGGACACGATCTACGTCGGCGCCGGGACGTACAACGAGGAGGTCACGCCCTCGGGCGACGGGACAAGCGACGACCCGATCGTGGTCATCGCCGACACGGGTGGCGCGCAGACTGGCGACGCGGGGGCGGTGACGCTGAGCCGATCGGGGCGGGTGATCCGCATCGACAACGACGACTACTGGACGTTCCGCGGGTTCACGATCACGGCGACGACCAGCTCGGGCGACTGCGTTGACATCGACTCGAGCGACGGGATCCGGTTCGAGGGGTGCACCATCTCGGGCGCCGACGACATCTTCGACATCAGCAACTCGACGGTCACGATCTCGGGGTGCGTGATCGACGACGCGCCGGACGACGGGATCGACGCGGCCGGCGGCTCGTCCAATACGTTGACGGTCATCTCGACGACGTTCACAAACATCGGCGACAACGCGATCAGCGTGGAGTCTGGCATGGGCTTCCTGATCGACTCGTGCCGCATCCTGGACGGCGACGACGGGATCGTGGTCAATAACGCGGACGGCACGATCGTGAACACGCTGATCGCCGACGGCAACATGGACGACGGCATCACGGTGGCCAACAGCTCGTCGGACGTGTTCGTGATCAACTGCACGATCTGGGGCGTGGACGGCGACGGGATCGACGCCGAGGACGGGGACACGACCGTCCGCAACACGATCTTCTCCGACATCGGCGACAACTGCATGGAGGGGGACAGCTCGGAGTTCGACGCGGACACGAACCTGTTCTACCAGTACGGGGGCTCGCGGACCTCAGGGTTCAACTCGTCCAACGAGTACACATTCGACCCGGAGTTCGCCGACGAGGGCGGGGGCGACTTCTCGATCCTCTCGACCTCTGGCGCGGTCGATCTCGGGCTGGACATGTCCTCGTACACGAGCCAGGACATCGTGGGGACGTCGCGCCCGACCGGCTCGGCGTTCGACCTGGGCGCGTACGAGTACACGGACGCGGTGATCTTCGCGTCCGTGCCGTACATCGAGGACTTCGAGTCCGGCGCCGACGCGGAGTGGTCGGACCGGACGACGACGACCCTCTCGGCGCTCACCCAGTACCTGGGGCGGTACAGCGAGCAGGACTCGACCACGCTGCACGTGGACGGGATGACGGCGGGCGAGACGTACTACCTGTTCTTCGACCTGTACGTCCTGGACAACTGGGAGGGCTCGGGCTCGAGCCAGGACGATCTCGCCATCTCGATCGACGGGCTGGCGGTCTTCGATTACACCTTCGACAACGCGACCGGCTCGCAGACCTACCCGGGCACGCCCGAGCAGAGCGGGACGAACATCGGGTACGACTCGCACGTGGACTCGACGTACAGCCGGATCTACCTCTCGTTCGTCGCCGACGACGGGACGGCGGTGATCCGTTTCGAGTCGGACATGACCGCCGACATCAACAACGAGTCGTGGGGCCTCGATGACGTGATGGTGCTGCACGAGGACGACGCGCAGGCGTATCTGCCGATCTTCACGAACGTGTCGTCCGCGTCCGGGTTCGACGTGTACAACTCGGCGCAGATGCAGCGGGCCTCGGGGCTGCACTGGGGGGACCTGGACGGCGACGGGGACATGGACGCGGTGATCACGGGCGAGTCGAGCCGCGTGATGCGGTTCGACGCGAACGCGGAGACGTTCGCGGCCGCGACCATCGGGGGCGGCGGTCTGTGGCGGGGTGGGGCGCTGCTGGACGCCGAGGGCGACGGTGATCTTGATTTCTGGGCCGGGTGCGACAACTCGTACTACGCCGAGGGCCTGTACACGAACACGTGGCCCGGGGCGTTCTCGTACGCGGGTGGCTCGGGCGTGACCTCGCCCTCGAACAACGAGGGCGTGGCCGCGGCGGACATGGACAACGACGGGTGGACGGACCTGGTCATGTTCTCCGAGAACGGGAACTGGGTGCTGACCAACACCCGCGAGGACCCGCCCCGGTTCGAGGCGAGCGACGACCCGGCGTGGGGGCTCAACCCGGGCGGCACGGTCGGCAACGGCGCGTTCGTCTCCTCGGGCGACGTGAACAACGACGGGTACACGGACTTCTTCTACCACTACAACAAGGGCGTGCTCCTGCTCTCGGACGGGGACGGCGCCTGGGCCCGGGCGACGCCCGCGCCGGTCGCCGACACCGGGAACGACGAGAAGACCGGCTCTGCCTGGGGCGACTACGACAACGACGGAGATCTCGACCTGTACATCCCCGTCTACGACGGGGGCGGGCGCCTGTACCGCAACGACGGGGGCGTGTTCGTGAACGTCGCGGCCTCGGCCGGGATCACGGACTCGGTCCAGCAGAACTCGGCCGCCTGGGGCGACTTCGACAACGACTGGGACCTGGACCTGATCATCGCGACGGGCGACGGCGAGCCCCTGCACCTGTACGAGAACCAGGGCGACGGCACGTTCCAGCTCGTGGACAAGGGCGCGGGCGTCGGGGGCGAGGCGATGGACGTCTGCTTCGTCGACTACGACTCGGACGGGGACCTGGACATCGCCGTCACCCGCGAGGACGACACGAACATCCTGCTCCGCAACGACACGGACGACGCGGCGTATCTGAAGGTCCGGGTGCTGCGGACCGTGGGCGGGGCGGACATCGAGCAGGCGGGCGTCCGCGTCGAGCTGTGGGACCAGGCGATGACGTCGGTGATGGCGAGGCGGGACATCGGCGTCGCCCGCGGCATGGGCGGGTCCGAGCCGGTGTGGGCGCACTTCGGCGGCGTGGACCCCGGGCTGACGTACAACGTCAGGGTCGTCTGGCCCGGCGGGGACGAGACGGTGCAGGAGGTGATGCCGGGCGCGGTCTCGACGACGTTCGGCGCGGTCACCGTGCCGCAGATGCTCACGATCACTGGCAAGACCGGATCGCTCCGCGTGACGCGGTGGCGCGAGGTCAAGGCGGTCTCGGACGACTGATCCGTCGGGTCGGCGGCGGGCCGGACGTATACTCGGCCGATGCGCCCCGTGCTGGCTGTGCTGATGTGCGCCGTGCTCGTCGCGGCGTCGTGCGACTCGGCGCCGCGATCGGTCCCCGTCGTGTCGTCGCGGTCGTCGGCGGGCGCCGCCCTGCCCGAGGGCGTGCACGAGGTGGCGCCCGGCGTGTACTCGGGCCCGATGCCCGAGGACGCGGGCGGGTTCGAGGCGCTGGCGGCGCTGGGCGTGCGGTCGGTGATCTCGGTTGACGGCGCCCGCCCTGGGATCGAGGGGGCGGCCTCGTGCGACATGTCGTACTCGCACGTGCCGATCCGGTACTCGGGGATTGAAGAGGGCGAGCTGGACCAGATCGCCAGGGCCTTGCGGGACGTCGAGCGGCCCGTGTACGTGCACTGCCACCACGGCAAGCACCGGGGGCCGGCGGCGGCCGCCGCGGGGCTGATCGCGCTGGGCGAGATCGACAACGGCCAGGGGCTGGCGCTGCTCGAGACCGCCGGCACGAGCCCCTCGTACCCGGGGCTGTGGGAGGCGGTGCGCGGGGGTCGTCGGCTGGAGTCGGCCGAGCTCGACGCGGCGCCGGTCGCGCCCCCGGTGGCCCGTGTGTCCGATTTCGTCGCGGGGATGAGCGTGGTGGACCACGCGTGGGACAACCTGAGGCTGTGCCGCGACTCGGGGTGGGCGGCGCCGACGGACCACCCGGACCTGGTCCCGGCCTCCGAGGCGGGGATCCTGGCCGACGCGCTGCGTGACTCGATGGGGGATCCTTCGATCGCGGACAAGCCGTCGGACTTCCACGCGTGGATGCGCGAGTCGCACGCGGCGGCGTCGGAACTTGAGCGGCTGATCGTCGCGGGGGCGCCGCGGGCGCGCGTGGACGCGGGTTTCGAGGAACTGGCCGCCACGTGCAAGGCCTGCCACTCGAAGTACCGGAACTGAGCGACGCGATCTGACGCGGGCGGCCCGACGCGCGGGGCAATTGCGTGGGGCGGGGGCGCCGGGTAGCGTGCGTCCATGAGCGAGCGCTATTCGGTCCGGGTGTCGTCGGGAGAGGCGTACGGCCCGGTGGCCGAGGACGTGCTCCGCCGGTGGGCGATCGAGGGGCGGGTGCCGCGGGACGCGGTGCTGGTCGCCGAGTCTGGTGGCGCCGAGACGCCGGCGATCGAGCACGCCGAGATCGGCCCGATCCTGCGGGCGCCGCCGACGGCGCCGATCCACGTCCGGGCCGAGCCCGAGGGGGACGCGACGGGCGGGTTGATCCCGTACAAGAACGGGCCGGCGCTGGCGTCGTACTACGTCGGCATCGGCTCGTGGATCGGGCTCGTGCTGTCCCCCCTGGGCCTGATCATGGGGATTGTCGCGATCGTGCTGGGCGTCAAGGGCCTCAAGAAGCACAAGGCGGCGCCCGCGGTGCACGGCGTGGCGCACGCGTGGGTCGGGATCATCTGCGGCACGCTGGTGTCGCTGATCACGCTGGGCGTGGCGACGCTGATCATCGTGTCGATCGCGTCGGGGGCGTAGCACGGGCCGCTCTGATGGGCCGGCTCCTCCCCGGGTCAGTCTCGCGGCGGTATGTCGGGCGGCCGCAAGTCCGTCGGTCACTCGTCGCGTGGCGGGAGCTTGCGGACACGGACCTTCGAGAACTCGACCGGGAGTCCGCCGTTTACCCCAAAGCCGCCCAAGCCGACGCGCGAGTCGGGGGACTCGCCGTAGCTGCTAGGGTTGACCAGGTCGACGTCGAGGACGAGTTCGTCCGCGAGGTGGCAGCGGACCCGGTCCTCGTCCTGGGTGACGCGCATGACGATGGGGGCGTCGAGCGGGGTATCCGTCGGCGCAGCGTGGTCCCGCACGCTCCAGAACCACGAGCAGCGCGCGGCGCCATCGCCCGGGTGGACACTGAAGCTCCGGTACACGCGCTGGGCGTCGGAACGGCGGATGTTGGACGCGTGCACCAGGCCGAAGCGGAACGAGGGTGTGGGCGATGCGGGCGGTGCGACGAGGGCCTCGAGCTCGTATCGGCGCCCGAGGTCCACGCCGAGGGCGAGCTGGGAGTAGTCTCCCCGCCCGAGCATCCGGACGGCCCCGTCATCGACACGCTCCCACTCGCCGTCGATGGTGCGCCAGCCCGTCAGGTCCTCGTCGAATGAGAGCTCGACCCAGTCGCCGGCCTCGAACTCGGCCTTCCAGGACGCGGTTCGCAGGCGGTCGGTGGTCGCGTCGAGCAGGAGCGTGTCTTCCGGGGGGACGTCGGTGAGAATCTCCCGCCAGAGCCCCGCGGCGCGCCGCCAGTCCCCGGCCCGCTCGTACATGCTCGCGGTGCGTGCCCGGACGCCGAGGTCCTCGGCGGCGAGAGGCAGGACGAGGCCCGGGATGCTCTGGTCGCGGGCCCGGATGATCTCGGCGGCGTTGCGGTTGATCTCGCCGCCGCATGCGCGGAGCCGACGCTCGGCGGTCGGCAGGTCGCCCCGCTTGTAGGCCGCGTACGCGCCGATCGTGCCCAGGTACGACCGCATACTGGGCGTGTCATCGAGTTCGAGGAGCATGTCCGAGGCGCGTTCGACAGCGAGCAGGAAGTCGCGTCGCGTCCAGACGTAGTCGTCCTCGGGCCAGTACCTGATCTCGTCGTAGAACGTGTCGATCATGAAGATCGGCTGGAACGGGATCCTCGTGCCGGCGAGCTCCGGCCGCACGCAGCGCTCGGCGAAGGCGACCATCTCGTCGTAGCTGCCCACCCAGCGCGGCGTGATCGCGCTGCGCATCGTGTTGTACGCCGGCTCGTAGTCGATCTGGGCCCCGACCGCTCGGTCGAACCAGTGGTAGACGTCGGTGTCGCCGGGCGCCTTGCCGCTCCTGGCGGCGGTGATCAGCTCCGTCGCCGCCTCGGGGCAGGCGGGATCGATGCGGATGGCCTCGACGAAGCTTGCGACCGCGGGCCCGGACAGGCGCTCGAACTCCGCCCACTGCTCGTCAGTCGTCTCCGAGGAGAACCTAGACCCACGGGCGGCGTACGCGACGTCCCAAAGGAACACGGCCCGGCACTGAGCCAGGATCCACGGGTCCACGCCCTCGGTCTGATCAAGGCGGTCCACGAACCACTCGCCGAAGTCGAGGCCCTTGTCACCCGCCAGCTCGCGCCCGGCCTTGGCGTAGAGGTAGCGGCGCATCGCGGTCGTCATCTCGGGCGTCGCGCAGGCGAGGATGTACTGCTCGATGTACACGTTCCACGCCCAATTCTCTTGGACCCCGTCGCCGATGCGCTTGAAGTAGGTGTGAAGCGTCCGGGCGAAGAGACAGACGCGGACCGGCGGGTACCGGTCGGCGATCAGCTCGTCGAGCGTCGAGTTGAGTTCCTCGGCCAGGTCCTCAGGGCTGTTGGCCAGGACGAGGTATGTCAACGCCGAGGCGCGGACCATCGGGTCGTCGTGACGCCGGAGAGTGCCGTCGTCGTTCCGGATCGCGTCGGGCCACGCCGTCCGGAGCGCGACGAAGTCCGCCCAGTCGGCGAAGGCCCGCTCGACGTCCGCGTCGAGTTCGCCGTCGTGCAGGCGTCGGTAGGCCTCGCACATCGCGTCGAACTCGGACGCACGGGCGCGTCGGTTCAGCTCGGCCTGGGTGGTTGGCGGGGCGGCGCCGTCTGACTCGGCGTCCGTCGCCCGAGCGTCGGGCGCTCGCGGGTGGGCGTCCGGCTGGGCGTCGGGCTGGACGGCCGCGGCCTGGACGCCGAGCAACCACGAGGCGGCCACAATCGGGAATCGACGCATGCTCTCACCTCGCCCTGGCCGCCGGGGCGGCGTGTCTCTAGTCCACGTTCATCAGGACCTTGATGCCCTCGCCCGAGATCATGGTCTCGAAGGCCTTCTCGTACTGGGCGAGGGGGAACTCGTGGGTGATGATCTCGTCGAGCTGGAGCCGCTTGCCCAGGAGCATCTCCTCCATGCGGTACCAGGTCTCCCAGATGCGGCGGCCGTTGATGCCGAGCACCGTGCATCCCTTGAAGATGATGTTGGTGTTGAAGTCGAAGGCGACGGGCTTGGCGGGCAGGCCCAGCAGGGCGGCGACGCCGCCGTTGCGCAGGGCGCGGAAGCCCTCGTCGAAGGCGTTGGGCGAGCCGGACATCTCGAGCAGGACGTCCACGCCCTCGTCGTGGGTCTCGCGGCGGACGTGCTTGATCCACTCCTGGCCCTGGCGGGCGTCGAAGGCCTCGACCGCGCCCAGCTTCTTGGCCAGGGCCAGCCGCGGGGGGTTGATGTCCGTGCAGTAGATCCGGGCGGCGCCCGCGGCGCGGGCGACGGTGACGGCCATGAGGCCGATGATGCCGACGCCCGAGATCAGCACGCTCCGCCCGCTCACGCCGGCGGCGGTGACGGTGTGCACCGCGTTGCCCAGGGGGTCGAAGGCCGCGGCGATCCGGTCAGGGATCTCGTCGTGCACGGGCCAGACGTTGGACTCGGGGACCGCGATGAACCGGGCGAAGCAGCCGTCGCGGTCCACGCCCAGGATCTGGGTGTCCCTGGCGATGTGGGCGTTGCCGGTCCGCGAGTTGTAGTCCGTGCCGGCGGTGATGTGCCCCTCGGCGCTGACGCGCTGCCCGGGCTGGACGAGGGTGACGGCCGAGCCGACCCGCTCGACGACGCCCACGAACTCGTGCCCGGTGACGATCCCGACGGGGATCCGGGAGGCGGCCCAGTCGTCCCACTGCCAGATGTGCCGGTCCGTGCCGCAGATCCCGGCCTTGGTCACGCGGATGAGCACGTCCAGGGGCCCGACCTCGGGGACGGGGCGGGCCTCGTCCAGCCGGAGGCCCTCGCCGGCGTGGTGCTTGACCAGGGCGGGCATGACCTCGGGGGGGGCATTGCCGGCGGGGCTGGTGCGTTGGGCGGTCGCCGGCTCGGTCTTGGTGGATGCCATGGATGCTCCGCTCGGGTCGGGAGTGTGGGCGGGCGAGGGGCCCGCGGCCGACGGTATTGTTGAGGGGCCGGCGGCGTCCGATCAATCGTCCGGGCGGCGTCGGCGTGAGAGGGCCCCGGGAAGCCCGCGAGAGGCGGGCGGGAGCGTGATGTCCAGAGCATCGGTGGCGTCCGGGTCGTTCGTGTTCGTCGCCGCCAAGCCGGGCGGGGGCAGGAAGCTCGGCATGCGCGCCGCCCGCTCGGAGCGGGCCCTGGCCGAGACGCTCCGCCGGGACCGGATGGTGCTCCTACGGACCTGGCGCCTGCCCGAGTGGCTGGGCGCGGGGCGGGAGCTGTCGCTCAAGGACCACGCGGAACTGAACGAGCAGCTGACCCAGCTGCTGAGCCGCGGCGTGCCCCTGGTCGAGGCGCTGGAGGTGACCGCGTCGGTCGTGTCCAACGCCAACCGGGACCGAGTCGAGCGGATGCGGGAGCTGGTCGCGTCGGGCGCGGGGTTCGCCGAGGCGTGCGGCAAGGTCGGCTCGTTCGACGACGTGACGATCGCGGTCTACCGGGCGGCAGAGCGGACGGGCGACCTGGCGGGCGCCGCCAAGCAGCTGGCGCGGGACGCGCGGCGCCGCGTGCGGCTGGTCGAGAAGGCCAAGAGCCTGATGATCTACCCGGCGATCGTGCTGCTGGTGACGCTGGTTGCGGCGGCGGCGCTGCTGACGGTGGTCGTGCCCATGATCGGCCAGGCGCTGCTCGAGGCGAGCATCGAGATGCCGTTCTATTCCAAACTCGTCATCTCGGCGGGCACGACGGTCCGCGACAACTGGCTGATCTCGCTGACGATCGTGGCCGTGCTCGTCGTGGGCCTGATCCTGATGCGGGGCGCCATCCGCGAGACGGGGATGCGGCTGATGCGTCGCCTGCCGATCACGCGGGGGCTCGTGCTCACGCAGGAGCAGGCGCGGTTCTTCTCGGTGATGGCGGCGATGACGCGGTCGGCGATCCCGCTGGCCGACGCGCTCGGTGTGGCCAACGCCGCGATCGGGCACCCGACGCTGCGGCGTGAGCTGGGCGAGCTGCGTCAGAAGCTGATCGAGGGCGGGGTGTTCCGGACGCTGGTCAACAAGGCCGAGTCCCTGCCCCTGGCGACGAGGAAGTTGCTGGTGGCGGCGGACCAGGCGGGGGATCTGGAGACGGCGTTCGACGCGCTGGCCGCGGACATGGCCGAGGCCGTGGACCGGTCCACCGAGCGGGCGCTGGCGGCGCTGGAGCCGGCGCTGATCATCTTCATGTTCCTGATCATCGGGTCGCTGATCATGGCGATCTTCTGGCCCATGCTCTCGCTGATGAACCAGGTCGGGTGAGCCGCCCCGGTCGAGTTCGGGCATGATCGGACCGGGGGCCGGGCGATCGGTCCTGGAACGGGCAATGCCGGCGCGGCGAGGGCGTTGGGCGTCGCGGATGGGTCTGGCGTCGTTCGGGATCCGCACGGATCCGGGGGCGGCGCGTAGGATTGGGCGAACCGGGGCGTGGGCGCCGCGGTAGCCAGGATGAAGTCTGCAGGGAGGCGCCCCACCCCGGGGCGCGTGACAGGAGTTTCAGGCATGACGACGCGACGCCAGCGGGGGACGACCCGCGCCGCACGGCTCGCCCGCCCGGGTTTCTCGCTGCTCGAGATCACGCTGGTCTTGGTGATCATCGGGATGCTGATGGCGGTGGCGGCGGTGAACCTGCTCGGCGGCGCCGAGCGGGCCCGCACGCGGACGACCAAGATCTCGATGAAGACGATCCAGACGTCCATCAAGGACTACCAGCTCAACCACGCGGGCACGCCCCCGCAGACGCTGAGCGTGCTGGTGGCCGAGAAGTACCTGGAGGACACGGCGCTCAAGGACGGGTGGGATCAGAACTTTTACTACAGCGTCACGGCGACGAACCAGGAGCGCCCGTACAACCTGATCTCCAACGGGCCCGACAAGCAGCCGGGCACGGAAGACGACATCAGCGTCTGGACCATCGACCAGGAGAACTGAGTCGCCGGTCCTGATCGCTCGGAGGCGGTCGGAGCATGCGCACGCGACGGACAGCGACGCGGGGGTCACGCCCGGGCATGACGATGCTCGAGGTGGTCCTGGCGGTGGTGCTGCTCGCGCTGCTGGCGGCGACGTTTCTGACGTCGCACTCGTACATGCACGCGGCCGCGTCGCGGGAGTCGCAGCGGCTGGGGGCGGCCGAGGTCGCCAACCGGATCGTGCTCCAGTACATCGACGACAAGAAGCTCCTGCCCTCCGACTCCCTGCCCGTGGACTACAGCCGGATGCGGTTCCGCTGGTCGCTGGACGAGGTCCCGGTCGAGCTGAAGCTCAACCCGGCGGCCGAAGAGAACGAGGCCGATCGGGGCGGCGGGCTGGGCCTCGAGCGCATCCGGATGATCATCGTCCGCGCCTGGCTGAGCGAGGAGTCGGGCGGCTCGTACCTGTACACGACGTCGGTCCCGTCGATCACGGTGACCCGGCTGTACGACCCCCTGGGCTTCGAGCACCACAGCCCGGACTCGGCCGCGAGGCAGCTCGGCTCCGAGGAGGGCATCCGCGAAGTCCTCGACACGATCCTGCAGCTGCAGGGCGGGACGCAGTCGGGCGAGCAGCAGGGCGGGGGCCAGTCGCCATGACGCGGGGCTCCCGGCACAGTGCGCACGGGTTCACGCTGCTCGAGACGATCCTCGCGAGCACGGTCGCGTCGCTGGTGCTGCTGGCGGCGATGAGCATGTTCCTGACGATCTCGCGCGTGGAGCGGACGCTGGACGCGCGGTTCGAGCAGACGAACGAGATGGCGTGGCTCCAGCTGACGATCCGGCGGGCGATGCTCTCGCTGGTCATGGCCGACAACGCCAGCATCGACGAGGAGGGCGCCCCGAAGGTCGAGGACGGGAAGCTGCCGCCCCGGGCGCGGATCCTGCTGACGCCCGACCCGCTGGCCGAGGCGTACATCGCCGCCGGCCATGTGTCGCGCCCGCTTGGCGCGGCGCAGATCCAGCGGCTGGAGGTGGTGCTGGACGCCCCGCCCGTGCCGGACGCGCTGCTGGGCCCGGCGGCCGGCTGGGCCAGCCGCGCGCCCGCCGACGCCATGGACTTCTCGCTGGCCGACATCGCGGGCGAGGACACCGGGGGCGTGCGGGGGGTGTTCGAGCTGCGGCCCGACGGCGTGCGCGAGCGGCTGATGCGGTCCGTGGGCCTGGCCGCCCGGGACTGGCCCGTCCGGGCCGAGGACGACCCGAACGCGGGCTGGACGCTGTGGTGGCGGGAGTGCTCGGCGGTCGAGATCGGGCAGCTGACCGCCGGCGGGCAGATCCAGCCCGACGACGTCGCCAGCCCCGAGGGCCAGGAGCGGCTGATGCGGGCCTACCCGCTGGTCCGCGGGATCGAGGAGCTCCGCTGGGAGGTCTTCGACGACAACCAGCGCCTGGAGACGTACGCGGGTCTGGCCCAGAAGCAGCTGCCGGCGTATTTCGAGCTCGTGATCCGGACGACGACGGGCAGGTACGTGAACTGGATGTTCGAGGTCGGCTGGCGCGTCGGCGTGGACCCGTCCGAGGACGAGGAGACCACGGACGGCGACGCCGACGGAGACACCGATGGCGCCGATGGCGGCGGGGGTGGCGGCACGCTGCAGGGCGGCGGCGGCGACTTCCAGCGCGGCGGTGGCGGGCGGGGCCGGGGCGGCCTGCGGGACGGCGGCCAGTTCGATCGGCGCGACAACGCGAGCATGGGCCGGCGCGTGCCCAGGCCGCCGCCGCCGGAGGATCAGCCGTGAGCCGGCGCGACCCCCGCATGTCCCGCGCACGCCGCGGCCGCGCGTTCGCGATGCCGATCGTGGTGCTGCTGACGCTGGTCGTCGGGCTGGCGGTGGGGGTGTTCCTCGCGCGGCAGGGTGTGCAGAACCGGACCGTCGCCCGCCAGGTACTCGCATACCAGGAGCACCACGCGGGACGGGGCCTGCAGGAGGCGATCGGCGCCTGGCTCCGGCGCCTCAGCTCGCGCGAGATCCCCGACGCGATCGGCGAGGACGGGCACGCGATGGACATCCTCCTGCCCGGGGGCGACGTGGCGCGGGTGTACGTCCGGGACGGGCAGGGGCAGGCGCTGGCGAGCCTCGGGGCGTTGGACGGCGAGGCCCTCGAGGGCGCCGCCCGCATCCTCGAGCGGCTGCTGGCGACCTCCGACGTCGAGACGTACCGGAACAGCACGCGGCGGGTGGGATCGTGGCAGATCAGCCCGAACGCGGCGGACGCGGTCGTGCTCCGGGCCGTCATCTCCTCGCGGGTCGAGGACGAGGCGACCGTCTCGTCGGCGGTGTCTCGGATCATCGAGGGGCGGCGGGCCGAGCGGATGACCCGGTCCGAGGTGCAGCACGCGCTGGAGGAGGCGGGTGTGAGCGAGGGCGCCGAGACCGCCCTGGCCCGGGTCTTCACGTACCAGCCCGACCTGTGGTTCATCTGGGTGGAGCTGACGCCCAGGGGCTCGCGGCGGGTCTCGGCCCGGTACGGGGGCCTGGCGTACATCGGGTCGTCGGCGACCCAGGCCGGGACCCAGACGGGCAAGTTCCTCACCTGGGAGGAGCTCGCGGACCCGGCGCTGGATCCGGCGAGCCCGGCGAACCGGGCGGGGCTGGGCGGGTAACGATGGTGTAGACTGCGGCAAGCCCGGACGGAGTCGGGCGTTGTGCCGCGCCAGGAGGCGCACGATGATCAACCGGACTCAGGTCAGACGGATCACGATCGGGGCTCAGGGCGCGGCTGCGCTGATGGCGGTGGCCCTGGTCGTCGTCATTGTCGTGGGCGCACCGACGAGCGGGGCGCCCTCCGGCGAGCGCGTCGCGATCGAGCCCACGCTGGCCGGCGGCGTGGACGCCGCGCCCCAGGCCTCGGGCAATGTCCCGGACCAGTCATCGGTGGACTTCGAGGGCATCGCGATGCGCCTCGACCAGATGAAGAACGCGCCCAGGCCCGACCCGGTCGTCGAAACGCCCAGCGGCGGGGGCGAAGACCCCGACCAGGACGTGGCCGAGACCTCTGGCGAGGTCAAGTACCTGGGCATGATCGCGGTCGGGCTGCGACGGTCGGCGCTCTTGAACATTGACGGCGTGCAGCGGATCGTGCCGCAGGGCGCGACGATCACGCTCCCCGGCGGGGGCGAGCTGCAGCTGTTCAGCGTGCAGGCCGACTACGTCGTGCTGAGCGAGGGGCGGGAGCGTCGGCGCGTGGAAAAATCGTCGCGGGGCGGGTCGAGCGTGACGCTCGTGGACCCGTCCTCCGTGGCGCCCACGCCCCAGGCCCGTCCCGGGAACTCGCCGGCGACGATCGCGTCGGGTCAATCGGGGCGTGAGTCGACGCCGCGGGAGGACTTCGAGCAGCGCCGGTACGACGCGATCCAGAAGGCCCTCGCGGAGGGCCGCATCGACGAGGAAGACGCGCA
The DNA here is from genome assembly GCA_041987545.1 of Phycisphaerales bacterium. Lineage (GTDB taxonomy): Bacteria > Planctomycetota > Phycisphaerae > Phycisphaerales > UBA1924 > JAJRXR01. The sequence goes on from JBHIWH010000003.1 coordinate 366,134, forward strand.
GCGGATGCTCGACCGGATCGAGCGCCTGCGCGAGGACCGTGAGCGGGAAAACAACAACCGCTAGCCGAGGGACGCGTGGGCGGACGGATCTGCTACATGTCGAGGGGCGACCGAGGGGCCGTCGTGCGTGGCCTCCGTCTCGTGGGCGAGCGGACGAACGACGCGTGGGCGGCGCCGTCGACCGACCCGAGGCGCGCCGTCGGGTCGGGCGCCGAGTGGGTGCGTGATCGGCTGATCGCACTGGCCGCCAGCAACGGGCGGTCGGCCCGCGTGCTCGACCGGGTCTGCCTGGACGCCGATGGGGCCGCGTGCTCCTGGATCAGCGCGACGGGCTCGGATCGGCGGATGGTCCGGGCCATGATCGAGGGCGCCGCCGGCGCGCTCGACGACGACGCCGGCGGGCCGACCCCGGGCGCGCGGTTCCCCGACCTGCCCGACGAGACGGAGTACGAGCCGCTGGTCGATCGCGACGGCGGCGAGGGCGCCTCGCCCCGCATCGGCGTCATCGCGACGCCCGACGTGCCCGCGAGGCTCCTGCTCGACGAGTTGGATGCGCTTGGAGTGCGTGTCGGCGGGGTGATGTCCGTCTGGCAGGCGCTGGCGGCGGCGTGGGACTCTGGCGATGGCGCCTCGGGCGGGATGCGCGCCGACCGGGTCGTCGCGGACGAGCGTCCCCTGAGCGCGATCATCGCGGTCGATCCCGAGGGCGCGCGGGCGCTGTGGGTCTGGTCGGACCACGGCGGCCCGGTCGCCGCCGGGTCGATCCGCCTGTCCCGGGCGCGGGGCGGCGGCGACGAGGGCCTCGGACGCATCGGCGAGGAGGCGTCGAGCACGCTGAGCGAGCGCGACGTGTCCAGGCTCGGGCTTGAGTGGCTGAGCTGGTCGGCCCAGCTGGGGCGGACGCCCTCGCGGGCGGTCTGCGTCGGGCCGTTCGCGCGCCCGGACGAGACGGTCGAGGGCGTGCTGGACGCGGGCGGCGCCGGGCGGGCGCTCTCCGAGGTCTGGCCCGGGGCGAGCGTGGACGTGATCGAGGAGGACGACCCGATCGGGCGGACGCTGGCGATGCTCGCCGAGCGCGGCGACGCGCGGGAGGCGGGCGAGCTGGGCGGGCTGAGCGCCAGGCCCGGGCGGGCGCACCGGTCGATGTACGTCTGGGCCGCGGGCGCGCTGGCGCTGGCGGGGATCGCGGCGGGCGCGCTGGCGTACCGCTACTGGTCGTCGGCGGGCGAGCTGGGCGGGCAGATGATCGGGATCGCGGGCAACAGGATCGAGATCCTCGAGCAGGTCGGGCTCGAGCGGCAGCAGTGGGGGCAGGCGCGGCTCGAGCTCGAGAGCATCCACGCCGGCCTGTACATGCAGCAGACGGCCCGGACCGAGCCGATCATGCCGGTGATGGACGCGTTCGATCGTCTGACGTTCTCGCTGAGCAATCCGGATTGGGATCTGGTGACACTCAAGGTCGGTTCGACCGCGGTGCAGGTGCGGGTGACGGTGCCCGACGTGGTGACAGCCGAGCAGCTCGAGCAGAGCGTGCTGACGATCACGGCCGGACTCCTCGAGTGGACGCCGATGGAGAAGCGTGAGCGCGCGGGCGCGGTCGATTGCAACCTCACGGGGACGTGGTCGGCCCGGGCGCGGTCTGGGGGCTCGCCGTGAGCATGTACGACGGGAGCATCACGCTGAGCGCCGACGACCGGTACGACCTGGCGGCGCAGGCCAAGGCGGCCGAGCGGCGCAACCGCCCGAAGCACCTGCTGATCGCCGGGGGTGTGATCCTGGTGATCGGACTGGGGCTGCTGGTGGTCGCGTTCGGGTCGCGGGCGGCGGCGGCGGCCGTCGTGGCACGGCAGCAGCGGGACCTCGAGGAGATCGGGCGTCTGGCGTCCGAGATCGTCGCGAAGCGCGAGCTGGACGCGGCCCAGGACGGGGGCGGCGACGAGGGGCGGATCCCCGACAGCCGCGTGAGGGAGCTGGCGACGCGGGCGGGGATGACGAGCGTGCCGCCCTTCGCGGACGTCCGCTCGGACGCGTCGAACAACGAGGTGCGTCGGCGGTACCGGTACACGGTGCGGGAGGAGACGCTCGAGCCGATGCTCGAGTGGGTGCGCCTGGTGCTGGCCGAGTACCGGGGCGCGTGGGTGCACGAGATCGAGATCAAGCCCGCCGGGCGCCTGTGGAGCCTGGAGGTCGTGTTCGCGAGATGGGAGCAGGCAGGCTGATGCGTGAGCGAACGAGAATGACCTTGAGAGTCGGGCGCCTGATTCTTGTGGGTGGGGTCGTCGGTTTGGGCGTCGCGAGCGGGTGCTCGTCATCGACCCACCGGGCCGGGCCCGAGGTGACGCAGGAGCGTCGCCACGCCGACGCGGTCCGCGCGGCCCGCGAGGGCGAGCGGCTGGCCCGGGCGGGCAGGCTCGACGAGGCGATCGAGAAGTACCAGGAGGCGATCGCGCTCTCGGGCGACCTCCAGGGCGCGTGGAACAACCTGGGCGAGCTGTACATGCGGCGGGGCGACTACGCCGACGCGGTCAGCGCCTTCGGCGTCGCGGCTGGCCTCGTGCCCACCGACCCCAGGCCCCTGTACAACACGGGCCTTGTCTACCAGCGCGTCGGCTGGGCCAAGGACGCGCTGGACAACTACGCCAAGGCGCTTGAGCGCGACCCGAGCATGCAGGAGGCCCTGCGCGGGCACGCGGTGGCGGCCGACATGCTCGCCCACGCCGACGAGCGGACGCTCGACTACATCCGCAGGGGCCTGCTCCGCGAGAAGGACCCGGAGTGGCGCACGTTCTTCGAGCGGCAGCGGTTCCGGGTCGAGGCGCAGATGCGCTCCGAGGCCGGGCGCGACTACGCGTCGGGCGATGGGTGAAACGACCATCCCGCCGCTGACCCGACGGCTCGCGGACGGCTCGGTCGTCCGCCTGGCGCCGATGCGTCAACGCGTCGTCGATATGAAGGGGCGGGAACTGGTCCGGCCTCGGATCGGCGTCCGCCTCGTGTACGACACACCCGAAGTGGTTGACTTGCCCACGGGTCGGCTCATCGTGGGCGACGCCGTCATCAACTCGCTTCATGACGGCGTCCCCTTACGTCAGGTGATCGATCCCGGGCGCCACTCCGCGACGGCGGTGTACGCCGAGTCCTCGGACGGCGCTCGAAGAATCGCGTTCTCGGTCCTCCAGGTGGGTCGGCAGCCGGCTGCCCGATACCGACTCGCGCTGACCGAGGACGAGGATCCGGACGAGATCACCGAGGACATGGAGGGCGGGATACCCGTCGACTACGGGATGGTCGCGGTCATCGATGCTGGGTGTTCGGCCGAGTTGCGTTCTCGCTATGCGGACGCGCCGGATGGGTTCGAGCGTCAACTTGACGAGGTGTGCGTCCGTGATCGACCGTGGGGTGTGTGTTTGATCGACGGGCAGATCCCGGTCGTCGTCTGGTGTTCGGGGTATGGCGACGGGTTGTACACGGCGTACTGGGGATACGCCGCGGATGGATCGGTCAGCAGCCTCGTGGTGGACTACAACGTGATCGAGAACGGGCTGCGCGGGCCGACAGTGCGCGCCGGGCGCGTCGGAGAGACCCTGGCGATTCGCCCGCGCGAGAGACCCCGATGGAGATTCTGGCGATGAGAGTTGTCTCGCCCGATCCCGCGATAATCTAGAGCCGCTGGGCGGCGAGGCTGGCCAGCTCGGAGCGCTCGCTCTTGGCCAGCGTGACGTGCCCGACGACGCCCACGCCCCGCATCTTCTCGACGGCGTAGGACAGCCCGTTGGACGAGCGGTCCAGGTACGGGTTGTCGATCTGCCCGATGTCGCCCGTGAGCACGAGCTTGGTCCCCTCGCCCACGCGGCTGGCGATCGTCTTGACCTCGTGGGGCGTGAGGTTCTGCGCCTCGTCCACGATCATGAACTGGTGGGGGATGGAGCGGCCCCGGATGTACGTGAGCGGCTCGAGGACGAGCTTGCCGTCGGCGATGAGCTTGTCCATCCGCTGCTCGGCGCCGATGGACTCGGCGTTCTGGTTCGGGCTGCCACGCGTGGACATCAGGTATGAGAGGTTGTCGAAGATCGGCTGCATCCAGGCGAAGAGCTTCTCGTCCTTGTCGCCCGGCAGGTAGCCGATGTCGCGGCCCATGGGCATGATCGGTCGGGCGACCAGCAGCTTGTCGTACCGGCTCTCGGTGAAGACCTTGGCCATGCCGGCGGCGAGGGCGAGCAGCGTCTTGCCCGTGCCCGCGGCGCCCAGCAGCGTGACCAGCTGGATCTCGTCGTCGAGCAGCAGGTCCAGGGCCATGGTCTGCTGGACGTTGCGGGCCATGACGCCGAACGTGGGGCGCTTCTGTCCCGTGACCGGGATGAGGTGGTCGGTGTCGGCCAGGCGCCGGCCGAGGCCGGAGTGCGCCTCGTCCTCGATGTCGTGCAGGATGGCGAACTGGTTGGGCGCCAGCTCGCGGGTGTAGGGCTCGCCGTTGTCGGGGGTGACGGTCAGCGAGGGCGCGAGCCGGTCCATCGGGAGCATCCGGTCGCGGTACAGGTCGTCGATGAGCGTGCGCTCGGCGTCGATGTCGACGTAGCCCGTGTACAGGCGGTCGGCGTCGACCTTCTGGTTCTCGAAGTCCTCGGTGCGGATGCCCAGGGCGTCGGACTTGATCCGGGCCGAGAGGTCCTTGGAGACGAAGACGGCGTGCTTGTTCTCCTGCTGGTGCAGGCGCCAGGCGACGGCGATGATCTTGTTGTCGGGCGTCTCCTCGGCGATCACCGGGGGGCGCTCGTACTCGTTGACGTCGATCGAGACGGTGCCGACGCTGCCGGTGGGCGAGGTCGAGCCGGGCGCCGAGGCGGGCAGGTCGAGCGCGCCCCAGCCGACGCCCTCGGTGAGCTTGCCCAGCTCGCGGAGGCGGTCGAGGTAGCGGATGCACTCGCGGGCGGCGCGGCCGATGTCGTCCTCGCGCCGCTTCATCGTGTCCAGCTCTTCGATGACCGGGTAGGGGATGACGACGTGGTTCTCTTCGAAGACGAACAGGGCGCCGGGATTATGAAGGAGGACGTTCGTGTCCAGGACGAAGTGCTTGACCTGAGAGGCGCCCGCGCGCGAGGCCCGCTCGCCCGGCGAGGGGGCGGCGTCGTCGCCGGCGCGTCGGGGGGCGGCGCCCCGCCCGGCGCCCGGGGAGTCCTGCGTGCGTTCTGGCGGGACGTCGGTGGCGCGATCGCCCATCTGGACCAGACCTCCTTGTCCGCCCGCGCGGCCCAGGGGGTGCGCGGGTGATCCTCCCCGCCGAGCATACCGAGTCGGGGGGCGGCCGACGCCCCTCCCGGGCTCAGTTCCAGAAGGCGTCAACGACGAGCATGAAGGCGATGACGACGGCGAAGGCGGTCTTGATGATCGCCGACAGCAGCCGCCCGGCCGCCGCCCCGCCCCCGGACTTGGCCGACTCGGTCCAGGTCCGCTCGGAGAAGCCGCGCTCGGCGATGACGGCGCCCACGCCGGCGCCGACGACGGCCCCGATGAGCGAGCCCACGATCGGGATCGGGATGAAGATCGAGCCGAGCACCAGCCCGATGAGCGAGCCCCCGATCGAGCCCCACGCGCCCGCCCGGGTCCCGCCCGCGCGCTTGGAGCCGGCCGCCGAGGCGACCAGCTCGACCAGCTCGGAGAGCAGCGCCAGCCCGATCGCGATCCCGATCGTCCACCACGAGAGCAGGTCGGGGCGCCACAGGACGTCGATCGCCAGGGCGACCAGGATCATGAACCAGATCCCGGGCAGGGTGATCGCGGTGAGCAGGACGCCGACGAGGGCGGCGAGCGCGACGATGGAGCCGGCGACGTAGATCATGCGGTGGCCCCGCGGGGCGAGCGCCGGGCGCGGTCAGGCGTCGTCGCGGACCGTGTTCTCGGGCCTGGGATCGCCCTCGGCGGTCGCGTCCGGCTGGTCGGGGGCCGCGTCATCGTCCTCTTCTTCGGGGGGGAACCTGGTCCTTTCCATCTCCAGGATCCAGCCCTCGACCTTGGCGTGCCGGTAGGTGTCCACCCGGACCTCCTGGCCGCCGAGCTTCTCGTGCCCGTCCTTGATGTTCAGGAAGACGATGAACTTGTCCCACTTGCGCTTGTCGATCTCGGCCAGGTCGTCGGGGACGATGGAGGAGCCGCCCGGGAGGGTGAGCCGCTGCTCGGCCGGGTCCCAGCGGTACGTCCTGCCCGCGACGCGGACGAAGAGGACGAGCAGGTACAGCGCCCCCGCGTAGCAGACGACCATGATGCCCCACTGCATCGGGATGTCGTAGCCGTGCAACGCCGTCGGCTGGGGGCGCGTGCCCCACGCCGTGGTCAGCTCCTCGAGCCGGGCGCGGGGGTTCTCGATCGTCGTCCGCTCGGGCGTCATCTGCCCGACGAGGCGGAGCCCCTCGAGCCACTTGCGGCGCTGGATCTCCGCGACGGCGCGGAGGCGGCGGGTCGAGTCGGGGTTCTCCGCGGCCTCCAGGTTCTTGCGGGCGGTCTCCGAGTCGGAGAGGTGCTCGAGTTCTTCCCGCGGGTTGGGGACGCTGGCGTTGTTGAGGAAGAAGCCGAACTCCTCGCCGTCGGCCTCGCGGGCCTTGAGCAGGTACTGCCACTCGGCCCACTCGGCGTAGCGCTCGCCCGAGGCGGGGTACTTGATCGCCGCGTCGTAGAGGCCCCACGTGCCGAAGCCGATCAGCACCACGATGAAGATGAGCATCTTGAGCATCCACGGGCGGTTCATGGTGCTCTTCTGCTGGGCGTCGGTGTCGGGCATGGTGTCCTCGCCGGGCGGTCGTGTCCGGTGCGGGGGTGGAGTCGTGGGACCGGAGAGGGTTCCTATCGGCCAGATTCGGGGGAGGATATGAGGTCGGCCGGCCCCGGCAAGCCCGCTCAGGCGTCCAGCGAGTCCACCCGCTCGGAGGCGAGGCTCCACCACTTGCGGGCCCGCTCGGGCCCGTGCTCGAGCCGCATCATCCGCTCGTACCCGCCGTCGGTCGCGCGGCGGGTCGGGATCCGGGGGTAGGGCTTGGGAGACTCGACCGCCCGGGTCAGCCAGCGGGAATGCTCGCGCCGGAAGCGGGCGCCGGCGGACCGGACGAACGCGGATTGGCTGAGGAAGCGGCGGAACACGACGGGGTGAGTGTAGCGGGGGCGGGCGCCGCCCCCAACGCCTCGCCCCGGGCGGGGGTTCGCTCCCTAGGCTGGTCGGACGGGAGGCGGGCGTGCCGGATCTGCCCCGGGTGGTCATCGTCGGCGCCGGGTTCGCGGGGCTCAGGGCCGCGAGACGCCTGCGGCGCGCGCCGGTCCGCGTCACGCTGATCGACCGCCAGAACCACCACCTGTTCCAGCCGCTGCTCTACCAGGTCGCGACGGCGGCGCTCTCGCCGGCGAACATCGCCCAGCCCATCCGCAAGGTCTTCTCGGGCCAGGGCAACATCGACGTCGTCATGGGGGAGGTGTCGGCGATCGAGACGGGCGCCCGGGTCATCCGCGTCGGGGGCCGCGAGTACGCCTACGACTGGCTCGTGCTCGCGACGGGCGCCCGCGACAGCTATTTCGGGCACGACGACTGGCGGGCGTTGGCGCCGCCCCTCAAGACGATCGACGACGCGCTGGAGATCCGGCGGCGGTTCCTGGCCGCCTTCGAGCGGGCGGAGATCGGGCCCGACGACGACTCGCGCCGGGCGGCGCTGACGTTCGTGATCGTCGGGGGCGGGCCCACGGGCGTCGAGCTGGCCGGGGCGATGGCGGAGCTGTCGGACCACACGATCCGGCGGGACTTCCGGGCCGTCGACACCGCGACGGCCAGGATCGTGCTCGTCGAGGGCCAGGACCGTCTGCTCGGGCAGTTCCACGAGGACCTGTCGGCGCGGGCGCTGGCGGACCTGCGCGACCTGGGTGTCGAGGTCATGCTCTCGTCGATGGTCACGTCGATCGATGAGGGTGGCGTCGTCGTCGAGCGGGACGGCGACGAGTCCCGCATCGAGACGACCAACGTCGTCTGGGCCGCGGGCGTTCGGGCCAGCCCGCTGGGGGCGATGCTCGGGGCGCCGACGGACAAGAGCGGGAGAGTTGAGGTGGAGCGGGACCTGAGCGTGCCCGGTCTGCCCGGAGTGTTCGTCGTCGGCGACCTGGCGCGGGTCGTGGACGCGGCGTCGGGCGAGGAGGTGCCGGGGATGGCGCCGGGCGCGATGCAGATGGGCGAGCACGCCGCCCGGGTGATCGAGCGCGAGGCCCGGGCCCGGGCCGCGGGCCGGAACTCGCCGGCGCGGGCGCCCTTCCGGTTCCGGGACAAGGGCATGATGGCGACCATCGGCCGCAACCGGGCGGTGGCGCAGGTCCGCGGGCGAAGGCTGGGCGGGATGATCGCCTGGCTCCTCTGGGCCGGCGTGCACATCTTCTACCTGATCGGGTTCCGCTCGAAGGTGCTGACGATGATCGACTGGGCGTGGAACTACGTCTTCTTCGAGCGCGGGGCGCGGCTGATCACGGGCCTGGACTGGCGCCGAACGACGGAGGCCGAGGAGGGCAAGCTGTCGAGTTGACTCGGGGGCTCAGGGGATGAGCTTGCCCCCGCCGCCCGGGTGGTCGGGCAGGTTCTTGGCGGCGAATTCGATTGACTCGGGCGTCGCGTCCGAGCCGGTGAAGAGGCTGCCCGAGGGGTACCACGGGATCGGGTTGGTCCAGGCCTCGGCGCGGGAGAAGGCGCGGACCGAGCCGTCGAACATGGTCGCGAGCATCGACCCGTCGAGGCCCCGAAAGCTGAGTTCGAGGTTGCCGGGCGCCGAGGAGTTCGCTCGGCCGTAGGCGACCGAGGCGTGGTAGATCGGGCCGGTGTCGATGAAGTTGCCGTTGGTCTGGGGACTGGTCTCAATGCTGATGTCGAGGATAGCGCCGGCCAGGTACCGCGTGCCGTCGGCGTGCATCACCTTCATCGAGGGCGAGACACCGACGTGATCGATGCTCGGCGCGAAATCGACCGGGACGAGCGCCGACGATAGCGGGTGCTCGGTGCGGAGCGGGCGCGAGAGCACCGAGTCAACATCGCCGAGCAGATCCGTGGGAGCATTGGGAACGCTGTCGCTCCTGCTCGAGTAGACCTGGAACGAGCGCGGCTGCAGGAAGCTCACCTGGCGGAAGCCCGACGAGACGATGACCTGCTCAAAGTCAGTCGCGTCGTCGGCGTTCCCGAACAGCAGGTCGTTCATCCGGACGGCTCGGGGATCTCCCAGTCGGTTGAGAAGGTCGGCGGTGCGCTGTGCGCGGTTTGGGCTGAGCGGGAGCGTGTCGCCCAGGATCGGGCTCATCCAGTCCTGGACCTGGGTGGGCGTTGAGGAGGATGTGTCGCCGAGCAAGAGGTCCGCCGCCTCGACGATCCCGCCCATGTCGAGATCGATGCCCCGGGCCTGGTAGGGCGCGCCGCTGGTGTTGACGCCGGCGTACGCCCCGTCGTGGTCGCCGATGTAGACGCCCTGGGCCTGGCCGAGCGCCGCGTGCAGGCGCGCGGAGGTCGCCCCGCCCGAAGCGGCGCCCTTGCCGCCCAGCCCGACCATGACAACGGCCGAGGCGAGGGCGAAGACGGTGACCGCGGCGGCGGTGTCGGTGAGCGTGAGCCCGCGGCGAGCGTGCATCGTGAGACCTCCCTCGTTCGTGGACCCCTGGGCCCGGCCGCGTCGGGACGGTGGCCCGATCGGGCGGCGGGCGCCGCCTGCTCCTCGGACTGACGATACGGGGCGGCCGACCGGCGGGATCCGGCGCCTCGCGTGAAGACCGGGCGGGGCGGCCCAGCCCTGTCCTCTCTAGGATCGGGCCTCAGGACCATCTGGACGGAGCCCCGCCATGCCCACGACCGCCGCCCGACCCTTCGACGCCCGGACCGACGAGATCCTCAAGACGCTCGAAGACGGCGGGCAGTACAAGCATCTGCACATGCTCGAGTCGCCCATGGACGCGGTCGTCCAGATGCGGGGCTACGGCGAGGTCTTGTGTTTTTGCTCGAACAACTACCTGGGCCTGGCCAACGAGCCGCGGGTCGTCGAGGCCGGGATCGAGGGGCTGAGGAAGTACGGCGCCGGGACGGCCTCGGTCCGCTTCATCTGCGGCACGTTCGAGCCTCACGAGACGCTCGAGGCGACGATCGCCGAGTACATGGGCACGGAGGCGAGCTACACCTTCGTCTCCTGCTGGAACGCGACCGAGGCGCTGTTCCCGACCTTCTGCGAGGCCGGCGACTACATCCTCTCCGACGAACTCAACCACGCGTGCATCATCGACTCGATCCGCCTCACGCCCGTGATCAAGAAGGGCGTCAAGAAGGGCGTCTTCAAGCACTCGGACCTGGCCAGCGCGCGGCAGAAGCTGGAGGCCGCCCGATCAGACCCCGAGGTCACCGGGCAGGTCTGGCTCGTGACCGACGGCGTGTTCAGCATGGAGGGCGACATCGCCGACCTGCCGGGGCTGCGGAAGCTCTGCGATGAGTTCGACGCGATGCTGGTCGTGGACGACTCGCACGGGCACGGCGTGATGGGCGAGACGGGCCGCGGCACGCACGAGCACTACGGCATGGCGCCCGGCTCGCCGAGCTTCGACGAGGCCAACGGCACGGTCGATTTCTTCACCGGCACGCTGGGCAAGGCCCTGGGCGGGGGCGCGGGCGGCTTCATCGCCGGCCCCAAGCGCGGCACGGAGCTGACCATCCAGCGCGGGCGCCCGACGTTGTTCTCCAACGCCCTGCCCGTCACCGTCGCGTGCAGCGCCAACCGGGCCATCCGGATCGTCCTCGACGAGCCGCAGCGGGTCCGGAGGCTCAAGGACAACGTCGCGGCCGCCCGCAAGAAGATCGGCGAGGCCGGCTTCGAGGTGCTCGAGTCGCCGACGGCGATCTGCCCCATCATCGTCGGGGACACCGCCAAGGCGATCAGCATGTCCAAGCGGCTGCTCGAGCTGGGCGTCTTCGTGATCGGCTTCGGCTACCCGGTCGTGCCGGAGGGGACGGCGCGGCTGCGGATTCAGATGTCGGCGGCGCACACGGGCGAGCACATTGACAAACTCGTCGATGCGCTCAAGAAGCTGTAACATCAAGGGCGTCGGCCACCCAAGAACACATTTGATGACGTCTCATTTCGAATCGTGGCTCCGCCAGCTGAGCGTGCTGTTGCTCGTGGTGAACGCCGTGATCTTCGTGCTCGGAGTCCTGGGCACGATGTTCGTGTGGGCGTGGGCCTCCGAGTTCGGCTCGGACGCGAGCGTCTGGTGGGCGCCGATCATCGGCGTCATATGCCCGATTCCTGCCATCGTCTGCTGCGTGTTGCTAATTCGTGGGCATGCTCTGTGGAGTCGCGTCGTGACGAGGTTGTTGCTCGTGGGCGCGTTCTTGCCTTGGCTGGTCGCCGTGCCGGCAGCACTTCTCAATGTGGTGGCCGATGAGGGATCACGTGTTCAGCCTGTGCATTCGTCTCGTGCGAAGGACTCCTGAGGCGCCGATTGCTCCGCTCCCTCTCCCCTCCGGGGAGAGGGCCGGGGTGAGGGGCTCCGTCTTCTACACTCCCCTCCATGCCTCGTGAAGAGGAGTACCGCACGGACCGAGCGCGGTCGCTGCGTCGGGGACAGTCCCCGCCGGAGGGTGTCTTGTGGTCTCGCCTGAGGGATCGGCGCCTGGGCGGGTTCAAGTTTCGGCGCCAGCACTCGATCGGGACGTGTGTCGTGGATTTCTGCTGCGTCGAGGCGATGCTCGTGGTTGAGGTGGACAGCAGCTACCACGATGGGCGGCGGGCGGAAGACGCCGCCAGGGATCGGGAGTTGAAGGGGCGGGGGCACGCCGTGGTACGCATCTCGGCCCGTGAGATTGCAACGAACCTGGACGGGGTGTTGGACACGTTGCTGCGTGTGTCGCGGGAGCGGATCGAAGCAACGGAGAAGGGGAAGAAGGGGTAGCCCCTCACCCCGGCCCTCTCCCCAAGGGGGAGAGGGCCGGGGTGAGGGGCGTCCGCGGCGTCTCTGCGGCGCCCGAGCTGTCAGAACTTCTTGTGCGTCGCCCGCTCCGCCGGGGGCTTGAACCCCAGGATCGCTCGGACCAGGGGCACGTCGGCCGGCGTCGTGATCTTCACGTTCCGTGGATCGCCCTCGACGCAGGCGACCGCCTCGCCCAGGCGCTCGACGAGCGACGCGTCGTCGGTGCTGGTCAGATCATCCTGGGCGTAGGCGCGGACGATCAGCTCACGGGTGAACACCTGCGGCGTCTGGGCCAGCACCAGGCCCTCGCGCTCCAGGGTCTGGCCCACCGAGCGGATCGTGCTCTTCTTGCCGCCCTCGCCCAGGATCGCGGCCAGGGGGTCGGCGCCGGCGTCGTCCTCGATCTCGGCCCCCACGCGCTTGACCGTGTCCGGCGCGTCGATCACGGGGATCACGGCGTCGTGCCTGGCGGCGGTGTCGAACACGCGGTCGATCAGCTCGGGGCGTGCCGCGGGCCTCGCCGCGTCGTGGACGGCGACGTGCGTCGCGTCCCCGGGCACGTGCTCCAGGGCCGCCTTGACGGTTTCGTACCGGTGCGTCTGGCCGCCGCGGACGAGGATTGCCCCGAGCATCGAGAGCCGGTCGGCGTGCCGCAGCTTGAACTCCGCGAACGCGTCGTCGGCGTGCGGGCCCGCGACGATGATCGACGACACACGGTCGTCCTTGTTGAACAGCTCGACGGTGCGTTGCAGGACGGGGCGCCCGCCCAGGTCCTCGTCGAGCTTGGAGCGGGGCGCGAGGACGGTGTCCTGGGTCCGCCCGGCGAAGCGTCGCGAGGCGCCGGCGGCCGGGATGATGACGCAGATCCGCATGGGGCAAGCGTACCCGGCCCGCGGCGGGTTCTCGGTCCACGCGGAGACGCCGAGGCATGTGCCGAGGGGCAGTCTCGCTGTTGGGTGTCAGGGCTTGGGGACCAGGGACGGTGCCCGTACACTCAGCCCGAAGCAGGGGCGGCCCGGCACGCCGGCGACGCCGCCCCCGCCCGCGACGCGAGAGAGGGAGGCCGCCCCGCTTCGGCCCCCCGCGACGCGCGGAGGCGAAGGCCCGGAGGTCTCAGGATGCGCTGCTGTGCCCGGATAGACAGGAATGCGCTCCGCGCCCCGTCGGTCGCGCTCGCACTCGCGTTGACGGCGCCGGTCTTCGCCGGGGTTGACGACCCGATCTTCTACCCACAGGTCCACCGGACGGGCGACGACCCGCGGATCCTGGGCGCCCCGGACGTCAACGGCGACGGGCTCGCCGACCTTGTCACCTGGGACGTCGATGGCGGCACGATCACGGCACTCCTCGGCGACGGCGCCGGCGGGTTCTCCCAGCGCGTCACGAGCGACGAGGGGAGCAACGGCTGGGCCACGCTCGCCGACGCCACGGGCGATGGACGCCCCGACGTGATCGCCCTGGGCGGCTCGGGTGTCACCGTCTACGCGGGCGACGGCGCCGGCGCGTTCGTCGAGGTCGCGGACCTCGACGCGGGCGACGTGTCCAACTGGGTCGCCGCTGGCGACTACGACGGCGACGGGATCGTCGACCTGCTCGTCACCGACTCGCCCGAGAGCCCGATCGTCATCCCCGGGCTCGGCGGCGGGGCGTTCGGGGCGCCGATCGAGCTCGGGTTCGTCGCACGATCGCACGAGCTGGCCGCGGCCGACCTCGACGGGGACACCATCCCCGAGCTGCTCAATCTCGACTCGGACGGCGGGACGCTCGAGGTGTACCCGGGCCTGGGCGGTGGGGCGTTCGGCCCGCCGACGGTCCACGATCTGGGGCTCCAGGACTACGCCGGAGGGCTCACGGCCGTGGACCTGGACAACGACGGCGACCTCGACATTGTCGCCGGGGAAACAAACTGCTCGAACGAGGCCGTGTTCGTCGCCGTGCTGCTGGGCGACGGGGTCGGCGGGCTTGGCGCGGCGGCGCACTATCCCGGCCTGTCGAGCACGGACCGGATCGTCGTCCGCGACTTCGACCGAGACGGTGTGCTCGACATCGCCGCCTCCGGGTGCGGCGGGTTCCGTGCGCTGATCGGGGCGGGGGACGGGACGTTCACCCCCGTCGATGACGGATTCACCCTCGTGGTCGAAGACGCGGTCGCGCTGGCCGACTTCGACGGGGACGGGATGGACGAACTCGCACGCCGTCACGAACACGGCGTCTCGATCCTCGACGGTCCGGGCGACGGCACGTTCGTCCCCGAGCAGGTTCTTCTGGCCGACTACGACGGGTACCCCGACAATGCGCTGATCACCGACATGAACGCCGACGGCCTGCCGGACATCGTGAGTGTCGGGTACCAGGTGTACGAGGTGTTCCTCGGCGACGGTGAGGGTGGGTTCATGCACGACGAGTTCCGGTTCTCGCCGGGCCCGCTCACCCTGGCGGACTTCAACTCCGACTCGGTCCCGGACGTGGCGTTCCATACGATCGTCCCGGGGCCCGAGTTCTACGAGCAGGGGATCCGGGTCCTGCTGCGGGCGCCGGACGGCTCGGCGGAGTACGCGGGGCCGGGCGACTCGCTCGGCCCGTACAGCGACGCGGTGTGGGCCCTGGAATCGGCGGACCTCGACGGCGACGGGCACGCGGACCTGGCCGTCATCGTCGAGACGATCGAGCACGAGCAAGAGTTCGGCGTGCTGATCGGACAGGGCGACGGCACGTTCGGGCCGGTCGAGTGGATCAGCGAGGCACGCCCGCCCCTCACGATCATCGGCGACGCCAACGACGACGGCGGGCGGGACTTCCTCGTCGCACGACCCGACGACGAGGCCGAGTTCTGGCTGTGCTACGGCGTTGACGGGGCCGGCGCCGTCCTGTGCGCGGAGGTCGGCTACCCGGAGGAACTCGGGGGCGTCGTGTCCTTCGACGCGGCGGACCTCAACGGGGACGGCGTCCTCGACGTCGCCTTCGCGCTCGAGGACGCCGGTTCCGTGTTCATCCAGTACGGCTACATCGACGAGGACCGTGGCCCGCGGTTCCACCCGGTCGAGCAGCTGACGGCCCTCGATCTCCCCGGGAGCGGGCGGCCCGCGATGGTCCGCCTCGCGGACCTGGACGCGGACGGCGCCATCGACATCATCGTCGGCCGCGACGGGCTGATCGAGGTGCTGCGAGGGAACGGGGAGGGCTACTTCTCGCACGCCGGGTTCTACCCCGGCACGGAACGGGACCGAGACCTCCGAGGGGTCGGCGTGGGGGACCTCGACGGCGACGGGCGGGTCGAGCTCGCGGTCGGCGCCTACATCTCTCACGTTCGTCTCCTGCGCAACGTGTCTGGACAGGCAACCTCGTGCACGCCGGACTTCACCGGAGACGGCATGCTGGACTTCACAGACGTGCTGGCATTCGTCGGGGCGTTCGCGGCCTCCGACCCATCCGCCGACCTCGCCGAGCCGTTCGGGGCGTTCGACTTCCTGGACGTTTTCGTCTTCCTCGGCCAGTTCGCCTCGGGCTGCCCCTCGGCCGGGCCCGCGGTCTCGGCCGACTGAACTCTGGCGGCGGGCGTGCGTACTATCTCTACGGCCGGCCCCGCGCCGGCCTTTGACAAGTTGGGGCCGATCCGGCATCGACCGGGCAGGGAAGGCTTGGCGTGGCGTGCCGAGGGGCGTGCTGGCCTCGTAAAAAGCACGCAACACTTGATAACTGCCAACACGCAGTTTGCTCTGGCGGCCTAATACAGGCCTCCGATCCTCCGCCTGACGCCCGATGGGGCGGGGGATCACGATCATCGGGCTGGTCCGCGCGTGGCGCCGCTTGGCGCGCGGATGAGAAAACTCGAGCGGCTGGTCCGAAGGGCAGGGTGTCGGCGCCCGACCCGAGGACGAGATCAAACCACCGACTACGCACGTAGAGGCGCCCTGCTGACTGTCCCGGCACGGGGGTTCGAATCCCCCCGGCTCCACTTCTGAGGCGTGTCGCGGTGTGACCCACCACGGCACGCTTTTTCTTCGCAAGACGTTGGTGTTGTAGGGACTTGTGACTCGCTTCCTGTGCAGTCAAGTGCGTCAGCGGGGGACAGCCGGAGACCGGCCGAGACCGATCTTTGTACGTCTATTTGTGCGTCATCCGTAGCTGGGCTTTCCCCGAATCGAGGCAGCCGGGTCACGGCGTCCGCCACCGGCAGCGCGGAGACATCGGTGTAGGTTCCGTCCGTAAGCCGTCCGTCCGTATGACGGGCGAGCGCCATCGCCACGCGGCGATCGACGCCCGCACGCTGCAGGTTGGTGACGAAGGTCACGCGGAAGGCGTGGAAGTCGACCCGGCGGCCGGAGCCATCGGTGCGTGGGATCCCCGCCCGCTCCAGGTCGGCAGCGAGAGTGTGGTGCGAGGGCATGCCTCCGGCGAATACCCTGTCCGCGGGGGAGAGCCCGGATGGCGCCAATGCCTCCAGGGCAGCGACGACGTCGATGCCCAGCGGGATCGTGTCCCCACGACGGCTCTTCGTCGTCTCGGCCCGGAGCGTGATCGCAGGCAACACCCCTGGCCCGCCCAACTCGACGTCGCCCCAGCGGAGCGCTTTGAGTTCGCTGAAGCGGAGCCCTGTCTGCACGGCGGTGAGGTAGATGGCCCGCCGGGGTCCGGCGATGGCCAGGAGCCGCCTCACCTCGTCGTCCGTGTACGCCCGCCGCCCGATCGTGCCCCGCCCCCGCGTCTCCACCTTCCGGATACCGCGGAGTGGATTGTCCTGCAGCCGGTCGGTGGCGACGAGCCAGGAAAGAACCACCTGGGCCGCGTCGAAGTAGTGGTTGAGGGTGCGGGGCGAAAGGTCCGCCGTATTGCGCCAGGCAAGGAAGCTGTCGGCGGAGACGTCCTGGAGTCGGTTCCAGGCGCAGGCCTTGATAAGAGCCCGCATACGGCTGTCGATCTTGCGGGTGTACCCGGGTGATCGCCCCCGTGCACCGAGGTCCGCGAGCGTGTCCGCGAGGTGGTCGGCGAGCGGTTTCTCCGCCGCGTCTCGAATTGATCGGGGGGCAGAGATGCCCGCTCGCTCGTGCTCCAGCTCGAGGATCAGCTCATCGAGCCGTTTCTCCGCGACGCGCTTGTCGGCGGTCTGCAGGGAGAGGCGGGTGATCGGCTCGTCGGGGGAGAGCCGGTACTGCCCCCAGTAAATGCGAGAGCGGACGCGTTTGCCGCCTCGAATGCGGCTGGGCCTGAAGACGCTTCGGATCATGGCTTACGCCCTCCTCTGCTTCAGCCTGGTCAGGTACGCCGTGAGGTCCGACGCCGCAACCCTGCGGGCGCCGCCGACGCGAAGAGGCGCTGGGAACTCTCCTGCGGCGATCATGCGGTAGAGGGTGCGGCGGCTGATCGCGAGTATCGCGGCCGCCTGCTCGAGGGTCAAGAGTTGGTCAGGAACATCGGGTGTCTTGGTGATCGAAGACTTGTTGTTCATGAGGGACTCACTGTCGTTGCGCTGCGGGTGGTGATTCTCGGCTAAGGGAATCAGTGAGTGGGTACGCGGTCATGATGTCATCTAGGGAGTGGACTCCTCTGTGTCTGCTCCGCGCGTGGAGCGGAGATTCATGGTGTGCTGTGACAACAGCAGGCGAGCCTTGCTCGCCGTGTATTCCTCGATCCGAGGCTCGAGGCGCTCTCGCCCAAGCATGGTTCGGGCGAAGGCGGGAAGATGACTGTGCTGATCCGTGAATCATCTTTGGGCTCGTCCAAGCCGGCTCAAAGATGATTCAGGGGAAGCGGGCATCCCTGTCCGAACCCATACGGGTTCTACGTCTTGGGTCTTGAGTGTTCATTCCGACCGGACGACGTTTCAGACGACAGCCACGCGCTGCAGCGTCATCGCAAGCGAGAGCATGACCGGAGTAGGTCCGGATGCCCGTAGAAACCTCGCGGCCACAGCATGCTCATGCTGTGTTCAAGTGACTGTTGCGGTACGGGCCATCTGAACTAGCGCAGACTCCATCTCACAGTATTCTAGAATCAGAGCATGCCACCTCGATTTCGTTTGCTCGATGACCGTGGCGAGTATTTGATCCAAGAGCCAGCACGACCGAGTTCGGATGAGTCTTCTATACGCTTGAGTTGCGAATTGCGCGGATCTTTGGTCGTTGCAGGCGGTCCGGAAACGGCGACTGAGGGCCTGCATAGCTACCAGGCGCAAGCGCTTGTAGCGCAAGGCCATGCGGGTTGCTGATCGTCCGTCTCGCCTGAGGGCCCAGCATCCGTCACATGGAGGTCACTAGAATCCGAGCGGCGGCAACTCAAGGAATCTCGAATGACATCACGATCGACTCGAGTCTCAAGTCCTGAAGCTACTGGCGGTCCAGGCGAGGTATTTGAGCAGCACGTCGACGCTGCTTTCCTTGCGGTGCTACTCGTTGCTGGTGTGCCGCCTGTGTTCCCCAAGTGCCGTGTTCGCGAGCTGCACTTCCAGACCCAACATCTCGGTTGGCGCACCGACGACCTGCTGGCGGTCACCACCGACGGCGAGGGCAACGACCACAAGCTAGTTGCTCAAGTCAAGCGGACGTTCACTGTCAGCAGTAGCAATGAAGAGTGCAAGAAGACGATTGGCGCATTCTGGGCCGACTTCAACAACGCGACGCACTTTGATCCACGACGTGATGCTCTTGCCGTGATCACATTGCGGGGCACGAATGTCCTGCTCAGGCGTTTTGTACCACTTCTCGACTGTGCTCGCGCTTCGATTAGCGCCGAAGACTTTGTGCAACGTCTGAATTCAGACGGCTATCTTCACAGTGATTCAAAGAAACAAGCGGCAACACTCCGCACCCTACTTGCGGGCCATGAGGGAGAGGATGTCTCGGATGATCGGTATTGGAGCTTCTTGCGAGTCATCCATGTCCTGAGCTTCGACCTAGCGACCTCGACTAGGCAGACAGAGGCGTGGATACGGACATTGCTGTCACATACATCAAGCGAACCGGATCCAGCTGGCGCCGCATCGACGACTTGGTCGGACCTCTTGGATCTAGCTGCCACAGCAAAGTCGACGGCATCGAGCCTGCGGCGAGATCAGTTGCCAGAGAGGATGCTGCAGCGGCATGCCGAAGTGGCTAGCGCAGCAACCTCCAGCCTTGAGACGCTATCTGAGCACTCAGCCACGATCATGCGCCGCCTGTCCAGAACCATAGGTGATTCTCTTTCACTGCCGCGAAGCAATTTGATGGCGCGGGTGCTCGAGGCTCTAGAAGAGTGTCGTGTAGTACTGATCACGGGCCCTGCAGGATTTGGGAAGTCAGTGGTTGCTCAGTCGGCATGGCAGGCTCTCGCTCGACAGCACCCCGCCTTCGCGTTTCGAGCTGAAGAGTTTGAAACACCGCATCTCGATGTCACGCTCAGCAGCGCTCAGTTGGATATCAACGCCGAACGCCTCTTCTCGCTGCTCTCCGCTCAAGGTCGCAAGTTCCTCCTCATCGACAGCCTAGAGCGTCTTCTAGAGGCATCTACACGCGAAGGGCTATTAGATCTGTTGGAGTACGTGAAGAACGATGAGAGCTGGCGTTTGATACTCACCTGTCGCAGCTACTCGATGGACACGGTTCGCAGTGCCCTACTTGCACAGGCGGGCCTGCGACATTTAGAAGTAGAGGTTCCGGGTCTTACGGACGACGAGCTCGCCCTTGCGCAGGGCAAGTTCGTTCAGCTGAGACGCCCGCTTGGGAGTCTGCGTCTTCGCGAGCTGCTTCGGAGTCCCTACCTGCTTGACAAGGCTGCGCTCATGGACTGGCCAGAAGGACAATTGCCGCCAGAGGATGAGCACGGATTTCGACGGAAATTCTGGTGCGAGGTTGTTCGCGAGGACGTTGACGCAGCGGAGGGCCTCCCTGGACGTCGCGACAACACGTTTGTCGAGATTGCAGTCCGACGAGCTAGAGCCCTGTCGGTGTTTGTGGCCTGCGATGATCTAGATCAGAAAGCGATAGGCAAACTTCGCTCGCGCGATCTCGTGCTCTCGCCCAATGATCATACTGTAGCGCCAGCGCACGATGTTCTTGAAGACTGGGCGATCATTGAGTGGCTTGAATCTGCATGGGCAACACATAGCGGCGACCCAGCGTCGATGGCGGCGAAGGTCGAGGGATACCCCGCGATCCGTCGAGCGTTCCGTATGTGGATGAATGAGAAGCTCTCGGGAGAGCCGCTGCGTGCGGCCCAGTTCGTGTTTGACGCGGTCCAGGATCCAACGTTGCCGAAGTACTTCTGTGACGACACGATGGTTGCAATGCTGCTTGGCGCGGATGCGCCAAACTTTCTTCAAACGCACCAGGCCATGTTCCTCGAGAACGAGTGCGACCTGTTGAAGGACGCGGTGCACTTGCTCCGTGTAGCGTGCAAGGAACCAGCGCCCTGGATTCGAGGTGGGCGTGACTTGCCGTCAACGTTACTGGTTCCAAAGGGCGATGCGTGGCCGGCCATTCTTCGATTGGTCCGGAGGGGAACGGCAACTCTGTTGCCAGACCACGTCGCACTGGTCGTCGGATTGGTTGAAGATTGGGCTGCGCAGGTGAACTGGTGGTCGCCGCCGCCCGCTGGGTTCGAGGATGCGGGAGTACTGCTATTCGAGTGTCTTCCGCACCTCAACGGCTACGACCGTGACGGGTTGCGTACGCGGCTACTCAAGGTCATCGCGAAAGTGCCCTTGGCAAAGCGTGATGCGTGTGAAGACCTCATCCGGCGGGCGACTCTTGGAGATAGGCAGGATCGTGCAGCCAGAGAGTTTGCGGATGTGCTACTGAAGGGTATCGATGGGGGGTTCGTCTGTCGAGATTTTCCAGATGAGATGGTCGAACTCACTAAGTCGCACTTTCGGCTAGTAGAAGGCGATGTGCGTAGTGAGTATCGGGCGGGCGCGGGGACCGGCATCGAGCCGATGTTCGGCATTCCAAGCTCAGTACACTTTGGCTATTTTCCAGCAAGCTCGTTTCGTGATCCTTGGCGAGCATTGCTCCAGCATCATCCGGCGACGGGCGTAGAGGCAATACTCGACTTCATGAATCACTCCGCGACTTGGTACGCGGAGCAGAGATGGCCGAGCTTCAGCCTCGAACCGGTTTTCGATGCACAAGTCCAAGTCGACGGAGAAGAAGTAACTCAGTGGGCAAACGGTCGATTTTGGGGAGCCTATCGCGGTCAGTCAGTTGCTCCAGAGGTGGTGCAGAGCGCGCTGATGGCGTTGGAGGCATGGCTGCTGGATTTGGCACAATCTGGGAGCGAGCATCTCGACGGGTGGCTGTTAAAGTGCATTCGAGATAGCAATAACGTGGCCACAACGGCGATCGTTGCGTCTGTGTGCATCGCGTATCCAGCGAGAGCTGGCAAGGCGGGTCTTGCCGTTCTGTCCAATCGTGAGTTCTTCTTCATGGATCGCTCGCGGATGGTAAGCGAGATGGCGGGCAGCCTGGCTGGGTTTCTTCCTGCATTCGGTTTCCACATGGAGCTCTTTGAGAATGAACGCAAGCAATCAGATGCTCTAGAGCATCGACGACGAGATCTAGAGTATCTCGCGGTACAGCTTCAATTCGGTTCGGAGCGAGAATCAGTGTGGGCCATCCTCGACGCCCACAAGGCAGCACTTCCTGAGCAAGGCGAGCAGACAGAGGTCGACAAGCTCTGGCGGTTGAGCCTCCGCCGTATGGACATCCGGGGGTTCCGGCAGTTGTCTGGCGAGGAGGTCGCAGAACTTGGTACGCCGGCGGCTGCGGCAAAGGAACAGGGCGAAGATGAGGGCGAGGTGAGCAAGATCATCCTCGGGCCTGGAGAGATGGAGACAGACTTGCAGGAGCTTGTCTCCGAGAGCCAGCCACAGTTCGAAAGACAGAGCGCGGGTCTATCTCTATGGAACTGGGGAGTCGGCGCGTGGCAGAGGGAAGCCAAGGCCGACTCGTCGAGCTGGCGTGACATGCTCGGGAGGGTGCGTGATCGCGCAACCAGCAACGACGGGGGCGACACGTACGAGCCTGTTCGCCACGCTGCAGGGTTTATTGCGTGCGTGTGCATCCGTGATCGTTGGGGCGAGATGAATGCGGAGGAGCAGGATTGGTGCGTTGAGACCATGGTGGCCAGGGTGCGTCAGAGAGCGGACGACTATGACCAGTTGACGACGATCCAGAGAAGTGGGCTCGATAGCTCACGTCCATGCGCGTATGTGTGCGCGGCAGTAGTTTCGCGGCTCGGTCTCGACGGGCTTGACGGTCAGTTGCTAGATGTACTTGCGACTGCGCTCACACATCCGATAGACGAGATGGTCAGATACGCTGCGGACGGAGTGGCCGACTTCATCGGAGAGACTGAAACAGAGGCGATTCTGCGGATGGCGGTGGCGCTCGCCGATGGCGCGGCAAGACTAACGGAGTTAGTGCAAGCCGAGGATGAGAAGCCGTATGAAGAAAGGCGACAGTTCCTCGAGTTGAAACGTGATCTGGCGCCAGACGTCCGTCAGGCAATGTGCTCCAACAGGCCTTTCGACGCTGGCCGACTGAGCGGACTCGAGCTAGACACTTGGAGCGGCCGAGCTGCCACGCAGACAATAGCTGCTATGACGGCGAACTGCAGAGGCGAAGCGAGTGTCCGCGAGTTCATGGCACACTGCATGCGATCACTTGCTTCTTGTTGGGCAAGAGACCGACAAGGTGATGGAAGCCGCGACTTCGCGTTTGAGCACGAACTCATGAGGCGGACGGCGCGCTACGCCCTATTGCTCCCTGCGGACGTGGCGTGTCAGGTCTGTGAGCCTATCGCGAATTCGATTGACGTTGAAGGCAGAGAAGTATCTACATTTGTTCACGATCTCGTATGCGAAGAGGATCGCACCGCGGCTGACCAACAAACGGCGTTCTGGCCACTGTGGCAGATGTTCGCTGATCGCCTCGCCGATTCCGGGCTAGCGAGGGGGCTGACTGGCAGACGGGATGCCTATGTGCCGGACATTCTGATGCAGGTATTTCTTGCTACTGGATGGAAAAAGGAAGTGCGCCACTGGACCCGGCTCGAAGGCGAAGCGCACCGGATCGAGGATCTTGTGATGCGACTGCCATCAAGTGCTCCCGTACTCGAAGCGTACCTGCGGTTTCTTGCGACCGCAGGGGGCCGGTCATTGCCCGGCGCCCTTGTGCTTGTCGACAACCGGATTCAGAAGGGCCACCCAGCATTGATGCTCCGAAGCACCAATTCAGTCTTCGATCTCGAGTCGATTCTGCGCCGCATGGTGTACGGCCAGCCGCGAGCTGTAAAGGAGCGCGAGTCCATGCGCAGAGCTGTGCTATCGATCCTGGACTGTCTTGTGGACGTCGGGTCGTCAGGGGCTTATCGAATGCGGGACGATTTCGTCACCCCACTACGTTAGTCGGCATAGCGATTGATGAGTCCAGGGACCAAGCACATCACCTGGGCGGCAAGCCATCAGGATTGATGTGGCGGCAGCTTGCCCGCCCGAGCGCGATCTACCAGCACCCGTCTCCTGCCCACTTCGGCGCCGATCACATCGGTCCTTGTGTCTCTCGTCAAACCTTGGCTTGCAGCCGGCAGGCGATAGCGCCTAAGGGCGCTTGGCCTGCCTTGGGCGCCGCGCTAGGTACACAGAGAGAGCTTCCTTAGGAATTACACCGCACGCTTCCGCCCATCTGCAGAATTCACCCAAGTCCACCCGCCGGCTTCCTGATTCGGAAGTCGAAACAGACTGCTGTTTACGCAAGAGCTTCTCGGCCAGCTCGCGCTGCGTCAGGCCCGCTTCCTCCCGCATCTGCCGCAACAGGTCCGGGATCGGCGCGTAATCGCGGTGGTGGATGGCCCGTGCTCCCATCGGGCCAATGTCCCGCGGATTCTGCTTGACAAGAAAACGCTGTAAGCCCTAGGCTTGCCCTATCGCCATCCAGGCGGGAAGGAGGGCCGAGCAGAGCGCAGTGCAGGACTTGGCGGGACGGAACTTCGGGCTGCTGATTGCCTACGTCATCCCCGGCTTCATCGTGCTCTGGGGCGTCGGGCTCGTGGACGACCGCGTGGCGGAGTGGCTCTCGGGGCCGGCGATAGAGGCCGGCCCGACAATCGGCGGGTTCCTCTACGTCACGATTGCCTCCATCGGGCTCGGCATGACGGCAAGCGCCGTCCGGTGGCTTGTGGTGGACACAATCCACCACCTCACAGGCCTGACCCGTCCCCGATGGTCCGACCAGCCACTGCACGAGCGCATCGCCGGGTACACCTGGATCATCGAGAACCACTACCGCTACTACCAGTTCTACGGCAACTCGGCCGTTGCCCTGTTCTTCACCGCCCTGGTCTGGAGGGCGACGACGCCGGAGGTTGGGAACGACCTCGGGTGGATTGACGCGTCACTGATCGCCTTGGAGGCGGTCCTGCTTGCCGGGTCCCGGAGTGCCCTGGAGTTGTACTACCGCCGGGCGGCGTCCCTGCTCGGCCCAGACACGGAGTCCGCAGACATGACCAACGGTGGAAGCCCGAAGAAGCCCCACGAGACGAAGCCCAAGTCGGACGCGCGGAAGGCCGGGGAGGCGGCCGGAACGACGCAGCCCAAGCCCAAAGGCTGACACAGCCCTGCGCCTCGAGTGGGCTCACCCCCGCTCGGGGCCTTCCCTAATGGGCGCGAGACCCCGTGGTTCAACCAGGCAAATGCACGTTCGGGTACCATCGATGGGGTTCAATCACAGCTGTTGCCGTCTCGACCTTGCCGGTATCGCCGAGGTGCAAAGATACCTGGTACTTGCACCATCGGCGCTTTAGGGACAGCCCGCACCAAACGCCTGCAGGAACGCGAGTGCGTCAGAAAAATCAAAGACCCCCGTGGGATCTGCCAGGTCGGCGGATGCGTCGTGATCGCTGAACGCGATCAGGAACGCAAAAACATCGGAGAAGTCCAGTTCCCCAAACGGCTCTGCGAAGTCCGCGGCACATTGGCCTGCGCACTCGTCAGGGATTCCGTCTAGGTTCACGTCTGCGCTCTGACCTGTCGCGATATCGCACGCATCTAGAATGCCGTTTCCGTTGCAGTCTAGCGTGAGAGGAGCTTCGCCTTCCTCGCAGTCAGGGACTCCGTTCGAATTGCAATCTGTGAAGCAACTGAAGACATCGATGACGGGCGGATCGCCAGGATCGACGAACGGGCCGTTCTCCTCCGAGAATGCTTTGTAGTCCTTGATTGGAACAAACTGCGTGGCCGTCGGGACACCGCTTGATACAAACTCGACCACAAACCTGTACCGCTGAACAGA
This sequence comes from Phycisphaerales bacterium, assembly GCA_041987545.1. Taxonomy (GTDB): domain Bacteria; phylum Planctomycetota; class Phycisphaerae; order Phycisphaerales; family UBA1924; genus JAJRXR01. The sequence continues at coordinate 391,342 of JBHIWH010000003.1, forward strand.
TCCGTCTTCTAATACGCCAACAGCTACGTGGGCGGAGTTCAGACTGGAGTAGACATGGGACGCTGATTGGCCGTCGAGGATCAGATCGGTGCCGCTGCCGTCCCCCCAATCGACAACATTCACTACGGCCTGTTTAGGGGGTGACTGAAAGACCAGCGTCAGTTCCCCGAGCGTGCTGAGGACAACCGTCGGAAGTGACTGATCAACGACGGGCAAGCCAAGCTGGTTTCCCAACTCGCCGGGATCATCGAGAACGGCAACCGAGATTCCACTGGGATCCAAGTCAATCGGGCCTTCGCCTCTATCGGGTGTTGGGGGGGCCGGATTGCTGTTCGCTTCCACCAGGCCGCAGTCTACGAACAATGAGCCACTCGACAACAGGGAAGACAGCGTGGCGTCAAGAGCGCTCGGGGCTGCGATTGAATGAGAATCCAGCACGTTCGGGACTCCTAGGCCGGTCGCCCGCAGAACGTCGGCCGCCCAACTTGTGCAGTTGTCCTTGTTCTCGTCAAATTGGCCCTCCCACAGCATGTACGTAGGTATTGACGCCCTGGACTGCGCAACGAAACGACTTGCCGCATTGAACTGGTCGGTCGTGACAAGCCAGCAGATCCGATGATCCCATGGTTGCATTGAGTCATCATTGAATCGCCCAGTATCACACGCCGCTACATCCAGTTTCGTCATTGGATAGAAGCCATGGAAGCTGGCTTGCTCTTTGGTTTCCTGGAGTGAAACAAAGGCGTGTCCGAACGGGAAGTCTGTGTTCACATACAAGCAGAGCTCGTTCTGCGTGACAACGCCGAGCAGATCGACACCCGCGACACCATCGGTCAAGTTGGGTGATCCGGTTATGCTCTGAGACAGTGATAAAGTACTGGCATTCGCACATCGCCCTTCTCGCCCAAGATGGACGAAGGGCGCGGAGATGTTCTGGCTGTAGCTCGCGGGCCCAGATCCAGTCGTGAACCAGTACACGGCGTATTCAATGTGTGGGTATCTCGAAAAGAACTCGGACAAGACGGGCGGAAAGTCCGAATGCTCGTCTAGGTTTCCGAATCCCAGTGCTGAGGCAGAAAGGACGGGGCCTTCACGCGCTGAGAAGTTCTCGATGATGGCGTCCGGTGCAGTGCTGTCGTATTGACATGAAATGCCAACGCTGAGAGTGCCGGGAGGATCGCCGGGTCCGAATGAGAGCGATTCAATGTCTATGAGAACCAAATTCGAAAGTGCCAATTCAGAGCGTGCACTGTCAGGGTTCCTGACCAGACGAACCTGCACGCCACTTGGGGCTTCGATTGCCGCGGCTGGGCTTGTGGCAATCGCGATGACACAAGTGGCCAAGGCGGTAAGCAGGTCCATGATCATTCCCTCTCAGTCAGGTATTGTAGTTGATACTACCTGACAACCCAAGTTTGATACAAGCGTGTGTTTCAGGTGCAGTGCGAGTCGCGACGATATGCAGCCTGAGCCAAAGGCGGACGACGGAGCTTGGCGTGCTCCTTGAGTCGGTCAGGGCAACCGAGCGAGGGGCGGTCCGCCTTGTTGTTCAGCATCTAGAATCTGGTACTACCCCCTCGGCGTGTGCTTGAGCGCGAGCAGCAGGAACTCCGCGATGGCGTCCTCGTACTGGGCCATCGCCAGCCGGTCGCCGTTCGAGGGCCGGTCGAGGTTCGGCGCCCCGGCCGCCAGCTGGGCGAGCTGGTCCTGTGACCGCAGGGCGAGCGTCCACAGCGCCCGCGTCACCTCCGATCCCTTCACCGTCGCCTGCAGGTACGAGGAGAGCGTGCGGGCGAAGCGTCTGATCTCCTCTGCTTCCTCCCGCGTGAACCTGGCCTTGACCTGGACGTGCACGCCGTTGGCTCGAGACGCCTTCGCCGGCCTGTTCGGCCGGGCACGACCGGCGCTCCCTGCCCGCTCGCCCGGCTCCGCCTGAGCCTCGGCCGATCGGGCTGGGCCGACGATGGCCGCGACGTGCTTCTTCAGCAGCGGGTTGACCGGGGGCTCCTCACGCCGCTTCGCCATGAGCGCCCCCCTCCTCCGCCTTCGCCGCGGTCTCTAGCCGCTCGAGAAACTCCTGTGCCAACCGCCGGTACTCGCCGGCCACCTTGTGCTCCGGCTCGGTCTGGAAGATCGTCCTGCCCGAGTCCTGGGCCATCGGCACCGCGACCGACGTGCTGATCCGGGTCTGGAAGTCCCCGAACCGACCCGCCTCCTCGAACGTCTCCTCGACCCAGCCCAGGATCCGCTTGGCCAGCAGCGTCCGGCGGTTCACGCAGGACAGCGCCACGCCCAGGAGCTTGAGGTCGGCGTTCCCGTGGCGGCGGACGGTGTCGATGTCGCTCATCGCGTCGTTGAGCCCCTCGATCGCCAGCCGCTCGGGCGTGGCCGTGAGGATGAACCACTCCGCCGCGCGGTAGGCCGCGGCGGTGGGGGCGTAGATGTTCGGCGCCGTGTCCAGGAAGACGAAGTCCCACCGGCCGGTCGCCACGAGCTTCGAGACCGGCTTGCGGAGACAGTCCCTGTAGTCCGTGAACCGATGGACCTTCATGAGCTCGACGTCGATGCTCTCCAGGTCGCGGCTGGCGGGGATCAGGCTGACCCCCTCGGGCAGGTCGATCCCCTCCTCCGGGTCCGTCTCCAGCACGACCGCGACCGGGTCCTCGTCGCCCAGCAGCACCTCATACGTCCCCCGGTAGCTCTCGGGCGGGACGCCGAGCACGCGCGTCGCGCCGCGGTTGCCGTCCAGATCGACGATGAGCGACTTCTTGCCCATCGTGCCGAGGGCCGCGGCGAGGTTGACGGTGGTGGTCGTCTTGCCGACGCCCCCCTTCTGATTGCCGACCGCGATGACCGCGGTCGTGGCGTGTTTCTTGTTCATCATGCACTTCTCCACAGGTTTGTTGTTGGGGTGTTCTCCTTGTTCGGGACCGCGCGGGTGGGACCTCCCGTCGGGTGCCGCAAGACCGGGCCCGGCCGGGTGGGACCGACCGACCCGCACCGCGCGAGCGGTCCTTCCTTCACACTGCCACGCGAGGCGCATCCGGGTCAATGGGGGATGGGGAGTTGTCCACAGCCTCGGGACCGCGAGAGGAGGACCACACGAGATGGACCGCGCGTCCGGTCCCGATCGCCTGGGACCTCCGGGTGGGTCCCGATCGACCGGGACCTCGCGGTTTCGATGGAAGCAACGCGGGCGTTCTCCGGCGCCTTGACGCGCTCCGGCGACTCGGCGCATCGTGGAGTTGCCCGCGCTCGCGGGCGCCGCGTGGCCGGTCCTCGGCCCGTGGCACGTCAACTAACACAGGAGACGCGCATGGCGTAGCGGAGCCGTAGAACAAACAACCGCCCTGGGGGCAGGGCGGTCATTCTGAGCCGAGCTCGGCGCTCGGCGTGTGCATCTTGAGTTGTGAGTCTCACGCTAGCACGGGCCGTCTTCGACGTCAATCCCTTGTGGATTCGGCCAACGGTACCGCTGTGCCGGCGCGGGAAGGAGACCGCGATGGCAACACTCGCAAGGCCCGCACTCAAGCGGCAATCACCAACACCCAACACCGGCGTCTACGTGGACCGGATCGCCGGCTCGTACAGGCGCATCCCCGCGGCGCAGCTCATGCTGGCGTGGTGGCTGTACCGAACACGCCACATCACCAAGCGGCAGCTGCGGGTGTGGTTCGCGGCCCAGGAGATGGCCGAGCGGCGGCGATACACCAAGGCCGCCGACGGCGCCGGTCGGCAGAAGCGGAAGCCCAGCTACGGGATCGACGAGCTGCAGAAGCTCGTCGGGGGCAGGGGGTCGCAGACCGCCAGGGCCGAGCTGGCGGCCGACGCCCGGGAGCTGGCAAGACTCGGCCTCGTCACGATCGCCGAGCACACGATCGTGTTCGCCCAAAGCATCGAACACATCAACATCGAGGATGCGAGCGGGTTGCAGGACGCCCTGGACACTCTTCCGCACCAGAATCGTGTCGTCCCGGCGCCGAGGCGGGTGCTCAGAGCGCTCGCCGGCGGCATGACCACCGGCATGACCGCCGTCGTGCTCGCCACGCTGATCCGGTCCCTGTTCTGGCACAAGCAGGAGGGGAGGTATCGCGTGGACGGACGGACGAAACGCGAGTGGGTCGCTGGCGCCTTCGGCATCAGCCCCCGCTCGATCACAGAAGCCAGGGCCAGGCTGATCGAGATCGGCTGGCTCGTCCCGCTCGACACCCCGCAGTGGATGCTCAACCGCCACGGCGCCCATGACCGGATCAACACCGACTGGTCGGCCGGCGACTGCGGCGGGGCAGGGGAGGCCAACGACAACGCAGGTGGTCTCGCCAGCCCTCGGAGCAATTCTCCGGGCAGTCTCGCCAGCCCTGATCAGAACAGATCCACTTCCTCTTCGAGGAATCAAGAAACCAGAACCTCCGCCCTCACGCGGGCAGGACCGTCTGGTGGCTCGACATGCTCGCCGGGGAGGGGGCGGCGTCACCCGAAGCGCGACAGGTCCAGACCCAGCATGCGGGACGTGCAGGGCCACGACCTCCGTGAGACGGGCAGGCTGCTGCAGCTCTACGAGCAGGCGGTCGGTCTCGGGCTGGCCAGCGACAGCGAGGCGGGGCGGCTCGAGTTTGTGGCCATGGCCGAGCGGGCTCGGCGGCGGGGCAGGCGGCCGGGGGCGCTGTTCCTGTGGCTGCTGCGGGAGCGCAAGACCGAGTTCGTCACGCACTCAGACGAGGAGGAGGCCGCCAGGAGACTGAGGGAGCACAGGGAGGGCTCGGCGGAGCGTCCAGATCGTGCCCAGGACGCCGATCGGGTCTTCGATCAGCACAAGGACGACACGACCGTCCGGGTCTGTTTGCATGTCGCTCGGCAGTACCGGATCGACGATCCGTACCACGTGGCCAGGCGGTACAAGGGGTGGACACGAGCCCAGTGGGAAGAGGCTCAGCACCGATTCAAGTCGAGGCAGTGGACCCAGCTCCCGGTACCGGCTCAGGATTACGGCGATTGACCGTACGAGTCGAAGGCGCCTTGCACAAGGGCGGTCAGGGAGTCCTGCCACGCGATGGCTTGCGAGACATCCGAGCGGGCACGGTACCCACTCAGGATCGCCTGGGTTTGTGCATCAGGATCTACGTCTGCCCGCTGGGCCGCCCGCTCGCGGCCGATTGCGCCCAGCAATGTCAGGGCTTCGTCATCAGACAGATCAACCGCTCGGAACTCGGCGGGCAGGAGCGCTCGAATGCCACCTGCCTGTGACACGCGCTCGGCACTCGCCGCGTCGGCGATGCCGGCAAGGAGGGTCTGCAGCAGAGCCGCCTTTAGAGTGCCAATCTGCGTCGTCGTGGACCCGATGAGCTGCTGCGACTCGGCAGCAGCGGACTCTGCCTGGGACAGATCCGCATCCGACACAGCGTCTCGTGCCGCGGCGTTGGCTGCCGCCAGGCTGCGGCGATGTTCAACCAGTGAGGCTTGCAAGGCCTCAAGCTGATCGAATCCGGCCTCTCGCTCCGCGGCTCGCTGGAGCACTGTCAAGGCTTCGCCGCCATCGACGCCGAGGGTTGACGGTGTCCGCGGACCTAGTCCCAGTCGGACCACGTCCGCGACAACCGACTCGTTCATCGACGTTCCGTCCACTCTGCCAAACGATGCGAGTAATGTGACTGCAATCGCCAGCCCTGCAGGGACACCCATCGTGCTCTCCTTCATCGATGCTCCAAGCGGAGCCTACCCGAGATCGGGCTAAGCCAAGACAGGCAATCTGAGATTGCCTCAGGGCCTCGCGATTCACGAACTCGTGCGAGCCTAGATGTTGCTCACATGTTGTGCACAAACGGCCACGTGTCACCAGCTTGAGATCGGGTTTGAAGCAACGAGAGACGGAAAGTAACGTATTCGGAACGTACCCGTGCTGGCACGCGTACGGGACCAGAGCAACGGGAGGATCCGAGCCGTGCAAGGTCACCTACACATGAACATCATCGGCGCCGCGAGCCGGGCGTGCCTGACCGCTGCCAGCGTGGCGGCATGCGCTTCATTCGCGGCGGCGCAAGAGACATGTCCCTGCGCGAGTCCTTCCACGATATGTGCGGAGGGTGAGCATTCCTTGATGGCGCGCGGCTCGCTTGAGATCGAAGATATCTCACCGGGTGACCCAGATCCGTGCGTCGAGAAGATCGTTGCGCAACTCGCCGGGTGCAATCAGTGCTACCTGGTCGGAGTAGGACAGCTCACGCAGGAAGGCACATGCGCCGAGGGCGCCACTACAGAGTACATCGGGATTGCCGTGCAATGGGTGAGTGGCGAGTGGAAGATCTACAGGAGCGACAACCCGAACCCGTACACAATCTATGACATCTCCAATGAGGAGGACTGCATTGAGGGCGAGGTGTTGTGCACGGGAGGTACGCAGTCTGAAGGCTGCGATGAAGACAATCAGTTCACGATCAGCCTGTCGATTGAGGCCGGTGGGTGCGCACCGGCAGATCCAGACACTCCCATCCCGTGCCAGCCGATCACCGAGGATCCGCTGACGGAGCTCCTCAATCAGACCGAATCCTGTGAGGTCGCCAACGAATCCGAAGAACCAGTCGCGCTCGTCACAGGTCACAAGATCGAGCGTGCGACCGATCTCCGCGTGGCCCTGCCGGGCAGGGACTTCCTCCTTCGGCGCGAGTACTCGAGCGATCCGGATCTGCTCTATGGGGCTGGCGCCTCGGTCGCGCCAGGAGAAGTCGGGGCCAACTGGGTTCTCGGCACGTCGCTACGCGTGCTGGGCGATGGCGGCGCCCTGTGGGACAGCCCGCCCGATGAGTTGTACATGGTGGGAATGCCGCTTGCATCGACGCGGATATTCACGAATGCCGGCAGCGGTATCTACCGGCAGGAGGGCGCATCCAGACGGTACATCGAGCGCGTGACAACGGAGTACGACCCTTTCATCACGTCTAGCACCTACTTCAACAGTATCGAAGGAATGTACGTCTGGCGATACAAGGCCGACGGCGGACGCGAGATGGACTTCTTCGCGCTCGGCGTGGATGAGTTCGCTACTCCGGTTCCCCTGGCGGGGATCCAGGGCCGGCTCGTCCGCGAGACCGACGAGTTCGGGAACGAGTGGTTCTACGATTACAGCGATATCATGGACGGCTCCGAGGTGTTTCGCACCCGGGTCTCGAAGATCTACCTGAACGGCCAACCCAATGTCGGCTCGGGCCCCGCGGCGACTGTCGAGTTCACGTGGTTTGACACCTCAGCGAGCCTGCACCTGCGTGGGCGTCTGCGATCAGTCGAGGTCTATCGGCCCGACGGAGGATCCGGATCGGTGCTGACCCAGCGGGTCGTGTACCTCTACTGGCTCTCGGGCGGTTACAACGAGGACGTCCTCGGTGACGGGACGGCGGACGACAGTGTTTTGTTCGCGGCGAACTTTGGAACAAACGGCGATCTGTGCGAGGTCATTCGATCGGTCAGGGTCGATACCAACCACGCGGACTCGACCGACCTGTTCCATCACGACGTAACTCAGTATCGCTATCACCCAAACGGGACGACCGTCCAGATCGATGGGCTGAGCCTGAGTGGCACAAGCCACCAACTCAAGGCGGTCTTCTCTCCCGCACAGATCGCGTTCTATGCTGATGAGACCGGCGGTACTCATGGCCACGACTCAGCCCGAACCGCCGCCGAGGATCTCCGGGGTCTCGAGCTCATGACTCTGGAGGGGACGTCAAGCGAGTTCCCAACCTCCGATCATTGGACATACGTCTACGACCTCGCGTCGAAGCTCGTGAGCTACGGCTCTCAGGCCGATCCGTACGACGATGAACTGGATGACACTGATAACCACCTCTTCCGTGTCACCACGCAGTTCATCTTGGGCGACTGCGGTTGCGCGGGGCCGAGCGGGTCCGAGGGCAAGCGGTACGACTATGCCGTATTGCCCATGTATTGGAACGGTGTGACCACGGCGAGTGCGAGCGATCCGTCGCTCTGGCCGGGGCATTCGATGCGTGTCATCGAGTCGCATCGGGTCGGGAGCGACGACTACAAGCCGTATCGGGCGCGATTCCATGATTTTGTCCGAGCGCAGAACCCTGGCGGTACGTTCGCCATCTACAAGATGTCGGAATCGCTCGCCGAGCTCGACGCGGGCGAAGCCCCGTACACCGTTCCCGACAACGGGGACAATGTTGACATCGTGGAGAGCACAGTAGGGATGGACACAATCCCGCATGTCTGGTCGTCGGTCAACCTCTGGCACATGGACGTGACGCAGGACTACACGCACCCGGAGGCCTCGGGGGAGACGGTCGGATTCAAGTACCTCCGAGGTGTCGTCACCCCGGCGTCCGCCACGGAATGGCAGCCCGTAGGCGTGGGCGCGTCAAGCGTCCGGAACATCTCGTTTGCGGGCAACGAGACCCATGGCCTCGTCAACACGTTCGGCTGGGAGACAACGACGAGCGGATTCATGGTCGGGAAAGTCCTGGGTGTCCAGGACAAGGACGATACGAATTCATGGGTCCCGACCCTCTACGAGCGGTACGAGGGACCGAACTACCGCGTCACCTTGCGGGAAGAGCCGGCCATCACGACCGGCGGCGCCGATGTCGTCACGGAGTTTGAGTACGGCACCGACGGTGACAATGACATGGTCTGGGTGAAGCGGACGCAAGAGATGGCAGACGTTGGCAACAACGGGCCATCGACCGACACTACTCCGGCGGACGCCATCTCCTACGAGCTGTACGACCAGAAGGGTCAGCTTCGTTGGGTCAAGAGCGAAGACGGCACGCTCGAGTATCGTGAGTACGACGCGCTGACCGGCCGCGTGACGCTTATTGTTTCCAATGCCGATAAGGATGATCCGTACGTCGATTCGGACGGCGAGCTGAATACAACGAACTTCCCTTCGGCTTCCTTCGCCACTTCATGGGCACGCGCCACTGGTGCGCCGATGATCCGTCAGATGGAGTACGACGTCCTGGGCCGTCTTGTGGCCACGACAGACCCGTCGGGCGCTATGCACTACATCCAGCGCGAAGTCCGGTACGCCGACATGGACTTTGGGGCTGAGGCGCGCGGCGTGCCGCACATGGTGACGGTCTCGCTGCCGCATTTCTTCAACGCGACGGATGGGTTTGACGGCGCGGCGACGCTGACGTGGAAGGACGCCGCGGGCAGGACGCTCCGGGTGAGCGACTACCTGGTCAATCGGTCCGCGGACTACGACCCCGTGGACGGCACATCGGCGAGTACAAAGTACACGCTGATCGATACCGATGGAGATGTTGCCAGGACCATCAACGACATCTCGATCTCTGGGAGCGTGGTCAAGACGAGATCATGGAACGATCTCTCGGGCGATCGCACCGGGGGCGGGGAGATTGACACCACCGAGCTGGTGTACGACGCGCTCGGGCGCCTGCAGAAGACGATCGACGCCGAGGACGGTGTCCGGGAAATGAGTTACGACGTGCTCGACCGGGTGACCCAGGTCCAGGAGTACGTTGACGGCGACTCGTCCGGGACGATCACCGCCCAGTACTACTACGACTCGCCCCAAAACACAGACTTCGCGATCGGCAACGGCAACCTGACGCTCGAGCGGATGCCGATCCGGAACGATGATCCGAACACGACGCCCGCGGATGAGACCGTCCTTCGAGACGTGAAGCGGTGGTACGACTTCCGGGACCGCGTGATCGGGGTCATGAATCCTGAGCCGCCGCACCAGACCGTCGTGTACGACGACCAGAGCCGGGTGACGGCGATGCTGAGCTGGACGGCGTGGTCGGGCGGCACGCCGCCGACGGCCACCGGCCCGGGCAGCTCCGCTCTGAGCGTCGTCAACGAGTTCGTTTACGACAGGCGAGGGCAGCTTGTCCGCGAGCGAGTCGCCGTCGATCCCACGGACTCAATGACTTCATACCTGGAGACCAACTACTGGTACGACGTCCAGGGTCGCCAGGCCGCGGTCTGGGCCCCCAACGGTCCCGGCGTGAAGACAGCCTACGACCCGCACAGCCGGGCCGAGACGGTCTACACGACGGATCGGGGCGGGGACGACGCCCCGGGCGCTGCGGACAACTGGACGCACGCGACGGACGCCTCGCTCACGAGCGACACCGTGATCGAGCAGGTCGAGTACAGCTACCAGACGGACGGCTCGGGGAATGACACCGGGCTGCTGGAACTGGTGACGACGCGGATGCGGCTGCCTGCGGGGTCCGGGCCGGGACCGCTGACCGGCGCGAACAGCCTGGCGACGCACAGAGGCCTCGTCTACGACGCCGCCGGCCGGATGACCGACTCGCTCTGGTTCGGGACCAACAACGGGCCCTCGGACGCCAACGAGTTCGGCGTGGGGACCTCGGCGCCGAGCCCATCGACAGACTTCGGGACCGACCGATCGACCAACACCCGGGCCCTGATCAGCTCGGTGGGGTTCGATCAGCGGGGTCGCGTCGTGGTCTCGATCGACCCCGAGGGTACGGAGACCGCGTACAAGTTCGACGACCTCTCGCGCCGTGTGGCCGTGGTTGAGGCGCGATCAGATGTTGATCCTGCGGAAGACATCACGTGGGACAACACCGGCGGCCTCTGGGACGTCGCGTGGCCGATGAGCGCCCCGCCCGACCAGGACCGGGTGACGACGTTCGTGTACGACGGCATCTCCAACGTCATCAAGCGTGTCGCGCATCTGAACGACGACACGACGCAGATCACCCAGTACACCTACGGGACCTCGGAGCCGGTCGCGAGCCCGGGCAGCATGGACTCGCTGGTGGCCTCCAGCCGGCTGCTGGACACCGTCGCCTACCCTGACGAGTCCACCGGCGCCCCGGGCACGACCGATGCCTACAAGGTCTCCTACGCCTACAACATCCAGGGCGAGCTGATCGGGATGACCGACCAGAACGGCACGCTGCACACCTACGACCGGGACGGGCTCGGGCGGGTGACCGACGACAGGGTCGCCGACTACGACGACCAGGCGACGTACCCGATCGCGGTGGATGTCCGCCGGATCTCGGCGGACTTCGACGATCACGGGCGCCTGGAGGATGTCCGCACCTACAACGCCGCTACAGGTGGCGACGAGGTCAACTTCGTCGGCTTCGAGTACAACACACTGCACCAGGTGACCGCGGTCGCGCAGAACCACGACAGCGCCACGCCCTCGGCGGAAGAGGAGGTCGAGTACGACTACACGGCCAGCCCGGCGGTCGGCTCCGGCAACCACAGCCGGATCACCGCGATGAGGTACCCGGCCGAGGCCGGCGGTAGCACCGCCACAGTCGAGTACACGTACGACACGGGGATCGACAACACGATCAGCCGCGTCAGCTCGATCGACCAGCCGGGGATCACCGGGGCTCTGGCCGCGTACACATACCTCGGGCAGGGCATGGTGACCAAGGTCCTGTACGAGCATCTGGACGTGCGGCTCGACCGGAAGATCCGGCCCGACGCCTCTACCGTCACGGGCGCCACCGTCTTCCCGGGCTTCGACCGCTTCGGCCGGATCGCCCACCAGAGCTGGGTCAACGACGACTTCGGCTCCTCCAACCCCAACCCGCTGCTCTCGCGGGGCTACGCCTACGACCGGGCCTCCAACCGCCTCATGGACATCGACCTCCGCCCGGGCTCCGAGGTGGACGACCAGGGTTGGTGGTACGAGTACGACCCCCTTGACCGGCTCGCCGAGGCTCACCGCGGCGAGCGGGCGTCGAGCTCCACCGACACGCCCGCCGATGGCGCCGCCTGGACAGCGGCCGACTGGGTGGCGTCGATCGGCTCCGAGGCGTGGACCCTCGGCATGCTGGGCAACTGGGACAAGTTCGAGCGCGACGAGAACGGCGATGAGGACTATGCCGACACCATCGAGAGTGAGGAGCGATCTCATAACAAGGCCAACGAGATCACCATCATCCCGGCTGGCCCGACCCAGGGCACGAGCGGCGCCACGCTCACCTACGAGTACGACGACGACGGCAATCTCAGACGCGCTCGACGCACAGCGGGCGGGAATGTGGCCGATATCGTCCATGTCTACGATGCCTGGAACCGCCTGGTCGAAGTCCACCGAAACCCCGGCGGCACGCTGATCGGCGAGTACGAGTACAACGGCCTGGGCTGGCGGACCGTCCGCCGCTACGACGACAGCAAGGCCGCCTACAACGGGATCGACGCCGAACGCCGGTACTACTACTCGGCCTCCTGGCAGCTGCTCGAGGAGCACATCGACGACGATGACAGCGGCAGCATGGACCGGGTCGGCCAGCAGGTCTGGGGCGTGCGGTACATCGACGACGCGGTGTCGCGCCGGATGGACCTGGACGCCGACGGCGACTACGAGGCGGTCTACGCCTATCTGACCGACGCGCTGTTCAGCGTGCGGGCCGTGCTCAACTCGGACGCGTCGATCATCGAGTATCTGGACTACTCGGCCTACGGCGCCGATCCGATCGCGGTGCACCGGTACGCGGGGGATCTGGACGGCGACAAGGTGCTGGGCACGGGGGACATCTCGGCGTTGCAGACGGCGATCAGCGCGAGCGACTACATCGCCGACGCGGACCTCGTGCACGACGGGGTGTTGGACTTCGACGACCTGAGCGAGATGGCAGCGCGGATCAACGCGGGCTACGACACCTCCATGCCGAGCCCGTGGCTGTCGGACCCGAACCGCGCGGACGTCGCGTCGGACAACTCGGTGGGGTTCGCGGGGTACTGGTCGGATCTTGAAACAGGAACGTATTCCGTCCGGTACAGACACTATGCACCCAGACTCGGGCGGTGGTTGCAGCGAGATCCGCTCGGGTTCCCCGACGGGCAGAACAGGTATAGATATGTGCGTTCAGACCCAGTTGATTTCTCTGATCCAACAGGTCTCTATCCTCCGGTATCTCCAACAGTGATCCACATAATGGACTGCCAAGAGCAGTTGGATCGACTCAACTCTATTGCAGACTCAATCCGGCAGCACTGCCCAGATACTGGAGCCGATATGGGACTGTTCGATCCGGATTCACACATCGGAACGATGTTTGACGTATTGGGACTCCCAGCAGAGGGCCTCGCTGCAGCAGATGGTTCACTCAACAAGTGGGGGTTGGAGCCCGAGATCAAACGACTAAATGGCACGTTCGTTCGTGATCGCGTTCCTGCTGCCGCCCGGAGACGTGCGCTTGCTCCTCTTGAGGCACAGGCACGACGGCGAGCGATACGAGGGGCCTTCTCTAATGCTGGCGGCGCGGTGTTTGGTACAGCCGGTTGCTACTTCGATTGCAAAGATGCGTTCGATGCAGCATCCAAGGGAGACGTAGGCGGGGCGGTGTCCTCAGGATCATCTGCTATCGCGGGTGTGGCTGGCCCGGCGCTTACTACCGTGTTTCCTCCAGCAGGCGTGATTCTAATCGCGGGCGAGTTGGCGGCTACGTACATCGAGTACCGAACGGCACTCGCAATCGCGAAGGGCGAGAATCCCGAGTGCAATGGGGAGTGCGATTTCTTGCGACAGCAACTTGAACAGCGCGGACAGAAATTCGAGCAATCAGGCTGCCTGCCGGACAATCCCGACCCGTACCGGTAGGTGCGGGGTATCCGCCATCCCTGCTAGGCTCTGCGTATGAGTCTGCTCCGACTGGGTTTCGATGCGCGCTTCGCCAAAGTGTTGCTACGCAGTGCCAGATCGTCTGGGTTTGAGTCGAATCCTGGAGGCGCAGCAGTCATCGCTTGGTTGAATCGCACTCCCAAGTATGGCAGCTATTCTGCCTTGTCGTACGGCAGCCTCCGAAGTGGGCACGGCCGGATCATCCATGAGTCGTACGGGCGCTCGGCACTTGCGATCGCGATGCTCTCAAGCATTTGCCTCGTGTCTGCGTGGGCATTGCTCGTGCTAGCCGGGTCACATTTTGGCAATTCTCTTAGCCTTGATGCGGTAACTGGGATTCTGTGCCTAGCGGTGGGCATCGGACTTGGCGTAGAGAGCCTCTCGAGGATGTTCCTTCGCAGGTCTATCTCCGTGACAAGAAGCGACCATGACATGCGAGTTGATGTGCGAACGTCGTGGGCGGGATTGGCGCGATTCTCACCGGTATCAGCTGACGACGTTCATTTGTTTGCAATTGAGTATGCGAGTCTCGCATTCAACGGGCTGTGGATTTCCAAGAGCACCTTTCAGGGAGTGGTCTTGGTTGCTGGCAAGCATGTATTCGTTCCGGAAATGTCACGATTTTCCGGCCTTGACAGTGATGGCATTGGGCTACTCTCAGCGTTGTTTCGAAGACGGCCTACTAGTCTGACGATTGTGGCCATGCCGACGGCCGTGCTCTAGCTTGGCATTCGTATCCCATAATGCCATTTATGGGATACGCCCGGCGCCACGAACCAGACTCTTGCCATTTGGTCCACTTCCGTGATACGTTCGGTGTGTAGGAGCACACAGAACAAGAGGACCGAATGACCCGGTGGACCCTGACCATCAACGAGACCACGGACCGGCTCGTCCGCAGCTTCCTCGCGCAGCGTGGGATGAGCAAGGGCGACCTGTCGCGCTTCGTCGATCGCGCGGTGCGTCGGGTGATCTTCGACGACAAGGTCCGGGCGGCCCGCGCCTTCAACGACGGCGTGGACCCAGCGGAGATCGAGGCCGAGATCGAGCGGGCCCTGCAAGAGGCCCGTGCGGATCGTCCTTGACACGAACGTCCTGATCAGCGGCCTGATCACGCCGGGCCGGCGTCCGCCTGCCAGACTCCTCGACGGCGCCATCCTCGGCGCCTTCACGCTCATCACGTCCACGGCCCAGCTCGCCGAGCTGCAGGCGGTCCTCGACCGGCCCCGGCTCCAGAGGTACGTGCTGCCGGGCGCCGCCGCCGAGATGCTCGCCTCGATCGACGGGGTCGCCGAGATCCACGAGAGCCCGCTGCCAGAGGTCCGGGCCTCGCCCGACCCGCAGGACGACATGATCCTGGCGACCGCCCTGGCGGGCGGGGCCGATCTCATCGTCAGCGGCGATCAGCGGGGTCTGATCGGGCTGGGCTCGTTCGAGGGGATCGAGATCCTCGAGCCCGCGGCCGCCATCGAGTTTCTCAGGGGAGGGCGGGCATGAGCACGATCACGCGGCGCGAGCCGGCTGTCACGCTGCCGCCGGCGGTCGCTGAGATGGGCGGGCAGGCCGGGCGGGCGTTCTTCGACTTCTTCACCGCACAGATCCGCAACGCCAACACGCGAGCGGCGTACGCCCGCAACGTCGCCCGCTTCCTCGGCTGGGCCCGGGCCCGCGGTGTGGCCCTCGGCGCCGTCGAGCCGTTCCACGTCGCCGCGTACGTCGAGGATCTGGGCCGCCCGGCCTCGACAGGTGGCCAGGGGCTCGCCGTCGCGAGCGTCAAGCAGCACCTCGCGGCGATCCGCGTGCTCGGCGACTTCCTGGTCGTCAGGCAGGTCCTGCCCCGCAACCCCGCCACAGAGGTCAGGGGACCCAGGCATGTCGTCCGCGAGGGCAAGACGCCCGTGCTGACCGGAGCCGAGGCCAGGGCCTTGTTCGCCTCGATCGACGCGTCGAAGCCGGCCGGCCTCCGCGACCGGGCGCTGCTGGCCACGATGGTGTACACGTTCGGGCGAGTGTCGGCGGTGCTGGCGATGGACGTGGGGGACTACTCCCAGGTCGGCCGCGGGATGCGTCTGCGACTCCGCGAGAAGGGCGGCCGGGAGCACGAGATGCCGGTCCACCACACGCTGATCGAGCACCTCGATGCCTACCTGGACGTGCTTGGTCAGGGCGAGGGACCGATGTTTCTTTCGGTGAACCGCAGCCGGACCGGGTTCACACGGCGCCGGCTTGATCGCCGGGAGGTGCTCGCCATGGTCAAGCGTCGCACGGCCGCCGCCGGTCTGGGGAACCGCTACAGCAGCCACACGTTCCGGGGGACGGGGATCACGGCCTACCTCGCCAACGACGGCGCCCTGGAGCGGGCGCAGTACATGGCCGGGCACGCCAGCCCAAGGACCACGAAGCTCTACGACCGGCGGGAGCAGCAGGCGACCCTCGACGAGGTCGAGCGAATAATCCTCTGAGGTGACCGAAATGGGTGATCGCGTCTTCCGCGAAGGTGGGCCCCACAACATCCGGCGTGCCGGTCCGGACCAGTTCTCGATGGACATCAAGATCCCCGCAGACGGAGCGGGGATGACAGGCAGGGCCTGCCCGGACTCGGCCTGCTCGCCCGGTCGATTCAAGGTCAAGTGCGGGACGGGCATCACGATCGAGCATGCCGAGGCGTTCTGCCCGTACTGCCGCCGGTCCGCGGACCCCAACGACTTCATGACGCCTGAACAGGCCCGCTACGTCGAGGACGTCGTCATGAACGAGGCCGCTGGTGGCATCGAGCGGATGCTGAGCAAGGCGTTCGGCACTGGTCCTCTTGCGCGACGCAAGGTCGGCTCCGGCCCCGTGAGCATTGAACTGAGCTACAAGCCCGGTCGACGACCGCCGGTCCGTCGTCCGTGGGAGGAGCAGCTCAGACGTGATTTGACCTGCCCGCACTGCACGCTGGAGCACGCCGTGTACGGGCTCGCGGTCTGGTGCCCCGACTGCGGGCAGGACATATTCGTCACTCACGTTCAGGCCGAGTGTGCGGTCGTCCGCACGATGCTCCAGGACGTGGACCGTCGCAGCCGGGAGCTCGGTCCCCGCGTCGCGGCGCGCGATATCGAGAACGGCCTGGAGGACACGGTCTCGATCCTCGAGGCCGCCCTCAAGGCGATGTGCCGACGCCGATTGCTCGCGGACGGCGCCTCTCCCGAGGAGGCGGAAACCGTCCTCGTCAAGAAAGTGCGGAACCGATTCCAGAGCTACGAGAGAGCGTGCGAAGCGTTGGCAGAGTTGTTCGGGCTCGACCTCTCGGCGGCCCTCGCCCAGGACCACGCGGCCAAGCTCGTGCGGACCCTGGAGAAACGACACCCGATCACCCATAACCTCGGCATCGTGGACCGCAAGTACTTGGACCGCGTCAGCACAGGCGAGGCCGAAGGCAGGGACGTGAGCCTCGATGAACGCGAGGTGATCGAGGCCCTCGATTCCGTGGTATCGCTCGCCCGGTTCGTCCACTCGGGGCTCTTCCCTAGCTGAGTAAGCTGCCCACAGGTTCCATCCCGCACGGCCCTTTCTGTCTCTTCTGAATCGCCTTTTGCCGAGTCATGATGGGTACGTGGTTCGCCTGCGCTCCTCTCGTGCTGTTGCCCTCCATGCGACCTTCGCACGGCCGGTCGCGGTGCCAGCAAAACGACGGTTTCCGCCCGGCTGACGCCGACGGCGGACCCTCCGCAGTTTGGCTTGCCCCGCCTCCCTGTCTCCGTGCGTGTCTGGTCGGCATCGGTCAACCAAACACGAAAGGAGACACACCGATGAACAAGACCACGACCAACAAGCCGGTGAGCACGATCCGCGACGGGAGCCTGAAGGCGACCGTGTGGGCCAACCCCGGCGAGGACGGCCGGACGTTCTACAGCGTGAGGCTGACGCGGACGTACCGGGACGAGCAGGGGAACTACCACGACTCGGACCGGTTCACCGGGGCCGAGCTGTTGCGGGTCGCCCGACTCGCGGGCCTCGCATACGACGAGACCTCGCGTCTGCGTCAGAGCGAGACGCCGGCCGAGAACGGCGCCTAGCCGCTCGCCGTCCCGATGCCGGGCCGGCCCCCCTCGCGGGGGGTCGGCCTTTTTCTTGCGCCGGCTGAGCGGACCTGGTCTCGATCAGCGCGGTCCCTTCGGCGTGTGCCGCGTCGCTGCGTCCCCCTTGCCCCCGCCGCGGGTGAGGGGCAAGGGCGACGGTCGCCGCGGCCCCGGATCCAACCCGAAGGGAGCACAACCATGACCAACGAACCCACACTCACCCACGAGGAGCTGCGCCAGTTCACGGGCGACCTGGAACGCTACCGGCACGGCCTCAACCCCCGCGTGATCTACACGCCGGGCGTGAGGCACGTGGCCGAGCGGGCCGGGGCCTACTGGCTCATCGACCTGATCGCCAGCCACATCGCGTCCCGGGAGATGGCCGCGGCCGTCGCCAAGGACGAGCGGCTGGGCTCGCTGCAGTTCTGGCGCCTGGACGTCGCCGAGGATCACTCCGCGGTGGCCACGTGCCGCGCGGACTCGGGCGTCGAGCCGGCGATCACGCAGACGATCGAGTTCACCGACTTCCCGCTCGAGTCGATCGACGTCTGGGCCGGCTGGGACGGGGCGCACTGGACGCTCTACCTGCCCTCCGAGCACTAGCCCGCGGGCCGGCGTCACGCGGCACCGGCCCGTTCCTATGGTCTGTCCATGGACGCGAAGCTCCAGACAATCCTCGACCGCTTCACTGACGAGCTCAAGGGCTGGCTGGAGAGCCCGAGCGAGACATCGGGGCGGATCGAGGCGCTCCGGGCCGAGATCGAGAAGCTGAAGGGCGAGCTCGGTGGTACCGGCCTCTCGGACGCGCTGCGGGCGCTGGAGACGGCCGACAAGGCGGCGCAACGCGAACGGGTGCGCGAGGCGTCCGAGGCGATCGCGCGGGCGTGCAAGCCGCTCGGACTCAACCTGGAGGTCAAGGCGCCGGCCAAGCGGCGCCCCCGGGCCTCCCGACCCACCCCCTAGCCGTCGCCAGGCCTACCGACCGGGGGCTGGAAGAGGGCGCGTCCGAGGCGGCCTCACGGCTGCGTTCACGGGTCCCGCACGAGTGTGAGCCGCCCCCGGAGGCGGCCCGCACAGGGGGATGCGCCCCACCTGAGTGGAGAGATTTCTAGGTGTTCCTGTACTTGTACCTCATGAGAGGCACGAGAAAAATGAAAGGAGCACTCACATGTCGGACCACACACTTGTAGAACTCGTGCCGGAGTACGCGAGGCTCTTCGATGACCCGCAGATGCACGGGCCGGTCGGGTGGCTGTCGCGGCACGGGGTCGATCCGCGCCAGACCGTGGCCGACGCCGTCGCCGATCTGCAACGGCGTCGGGGCGGCCGCGTCCGGCTCGAGGCACGCGTGGCCTACGCCCAGGGCGTGGTTCTCAACCAGTTCTTCCACCGGTGGGCCCTGGCGCACCAGGGCCAGAGCATGCGGACCATCTCCTGGTCGCACACCGACGCCCGGGAGCGGGAACTCCTCCCGTTCCTGACGGCCCTGATCGCCTCCTCGGATCACAGGTCATTCGAGCGTTCCATCCGCAAGATGGCCCGGCGAAGCCGCCTGAGTGTCCGCGGGCCGATCCTCGGCGATGCCGAGGACTACGCGGCGTACGTCGGCGGGGTCATGGACCCCATCGGGGACGTCTTTCTGAGCAACTTCGACGCCGGCCGGCGCGACGCCGCGTTCACCGCCCGCAAGTACCTCCAGATGGTTGCGGTGAGCTTCTACCTGAAGGGCCTGACAGGCGGAAGGGGCTCAGTACGGGCCCCGGAGCTGCTGCGGTACCTGACGGTCTCGACCCGGATCGATCCCCGCACCGTACTCGCCGTGAAGCTCTCGTACTGCCCGGCGGCGTTGACGAGCGAGGAGCGGCGGGAGCTGAAGGAACGCTACGGCTACGTCGTGAGGCCGTTCACGCTCATGAAGATCCAGGACGTGGCCCATCTGCTGCGGTACCCGCACCGCCAGGCCCTCTACCGCAAGCTCCACAAGGTCCGGGGGTGGGCGCGGGAGTGGGTGCGGCGGCAGGAAGGAGGGGCGCCGTGAGTCTGCGGGAGCCTCACGGCCACCCAGCGAGGGTGGAGGTGGAGGGCGCCTCGTGGCGAGCGTCGGTATCCGGGGGGCCGGCCCTCGTGATCGGCGTGGTGGTCATCATCGTGGCCGCGGCCCTGGGCTGGAAGCTGCTGGATCTGGCCCTGCCGGCTTCCCCGGCGGAGCGACGGCACGAGGCCGCATCGAGCGATTGACCCGTGGGCCTGGATCACGCGTCCCGGAGGCGCACTCACCTGTCATGACGCGCCGGTGAACCGCGCGTACAGCGGGGTGCATGCGGTTGTATGTGGCACAGACTTGCAATCATTGGAGCGTTATGGCAAAGTACGGTGGCATGAGAATAGCCAGATGTGTTTTTGGTGCCCAAAAACATCCGCATCGCGGCCCCTCACGGGGTCTGGCCAACGCCTCGGCGTTGGATCCGATCAGGAGTGGGGGACTTCGCCTCCCCCTCTCCTGAACCTCTCCCCTGGACCACCTCGGCCCGGGTGGATCAGGGCCCAGGGCGATCTCGCTCTCCCTGGGGACCCATCGAGCACGGGTCTCGCCCGTGCACGGCGAGGAGCGTCTCGGCGCTCCACCACGAGCAGCGTCCTCCTGTGGGGGACGGCGTTGCGCCCGGCCGGGGGATGGCCCCGGGACCGGTGCTTGCAGGAGGACGAGCATGACCCAGACCGGCAGACCCAAGCTGCGCCCGGAGGAGCGCCGCACCGAGCGGCACAACCTCCGGTTCACGCAGGCCGAGCACGAGTACATCCGCGGCCAGGCGGACGCGGCCGGGCTCGACGTGGCGGAGTACCTCCGTCGCCGGGCCCTCGGGTACGTCGTGCCGGCCAGCCCGTGGAAGCGTGATGGGATTGCTGGCGTGCTCACCGAGCTAAACGAGATAGGGAAACGGCTGAAGCCGATCGGCACCAACGTCAATCAGCTTGCCGTCTCGACGCACACTGAGCGTCGCTCGCGAGATGCATGGGAGGGGGTTGCAAAGGACATCGACAGTCGGCTCCGACAGCTGGAGACGGTCATGTACAGGCTCACTTCCGGGGAGCTCTTGGAGGCGGATCCACGACGAGAGGTTGACCGCTGATGGTGCCCAAGATCCACGCCAAGGGGTGCTCATTCAAGGGGATCGCGCGGTACCTGCTGCACGACAAGGACCGTGCGACAACCTCGGATCGTGTCGCGTGGACCGCGACGCGCAACCTGGCGACCGAGGATCCGGATCTGGCGTGGAAGCTCCTCGCGGCGACCGCGATGGACGCCGACCGCCTCAAGGCCAAGGCACGAGTCAAGAACACCGGCCGCAAGTCGAAGGACGCCGTGCTTCACCTAACACTTAGTTGGCATCCCGACGAGGCGGACGAGCTGACCAAGGAGGAGATGCTGCGGGCTTCTGAGCAGGCGATCCGGGCTCTGGGCGCCGAGGATCGGCAGGCGCTGATCGTCGCCCACTCGGACGAGCAGCAGCCACACGCGCACGTCGTCATTTCGAGGGTCAGTCCCGAGGACGGTCGGATGCTCAGCAGCTCAAATGAGAAGCTCAAACTGAGCCGGTGGGCGCAGGCCTACGAGGAGGAGCGGGGGGCCGTCCTGTGCGAGCAGAGAGCCATCAACAACGCCGCCCGCGACCGGGGCGAATACGTCCGGGGCGAGAAGGACGTGCCGCGCCACATCTACGAGCAGCACCTGGCCAACGACAACCGGCCGAACCGCGCCGAGCGTCACCGGAGGCAGCGAGAGAAGGACCGGGACGTCGGCAAGCGGCAGCGCCAGACCCGTGACCGGCAGTCTGCCGCCTGGGCGAAGCTCATGGACGACCACCGGGCCAAGCGTCTCGGGATCCTGGCCGACCAGCGGACCCAGACCGGGCGTGCCGTGGCTCTGATACAGAAGGACTACCGCGAGACCCAGTGGCGAGCTCTGCACCACGCGCAACAGGCCGAGACGCGGGCATTCGAGCGGAACGAGACGCGATTCCTGGGCCGGATGAACAACAGACTCCGCGCTCTGGACTTCCGCGGCTTGATCGGTGGCGCGAACAGGTCAGAGGCGCTCCGCAAGGCTTTCAACGCCCTGTCCTCGTCCGGCGAACGACGAGCGTGGCTCAAGCGTGATCAGGAAAGGCAAAGGGAGAGGCTCCTCGCCCAGCAGCGGCGGGAAGAGGCTGTGGCGGCCAGAGGGATCCGCGAAGCCGCCAAGAAACGTCTCGCGTCGGCACGTGTGGCTTTCCAGGCCGAGCGAGCATCCCTCGTGCTGCGCTGCTCGCTCGAGGATGCCAAGATCCGGGCGGAGTGGAGGCAGCGGATGAACGACAGGCAGGCCACCGCGGAACATGGTCTCTCGCCGGGCACAGAGCCGCCGCAAGCGATCTCAGAGATGATCGACGCGTTCAATGAGATGCGGCGGCGCAAGCAGGAGCGGTCTCAGCGAGACCGCGAAAACGACCCGGGCCGGGGTGGGGACGCCCGCGGCCGGTAGCACTCGCACTCGGCGTGACCACCGCTCAGAGCTTGCCCTCGCAGTAGTCGGAGAAGTCCCGGTGCGCCGCGTCGTTGCGCCGCGTCCAGTAGGCGACGACCGCGGAGAGCCGCATCTCGAACGGGGTGTGGGGCGGCCAGCCGTCGACGTTGGCCAGCTCGACGAGGTACTCGATCGTGAAATACTCGCGGTCGAGCAGGTACTCGAGGGCGCGCCAGAAGAGGATGGTGTACGTCAGCTCATGTGTCCGCCCGCCCGGCATCGGGACCTGCCGGGTCTGAAGCTGAAGCAGCGCTTCGGTACGCGGACTGTCGAGATCGGACATCCTATACGATACCACGAAGAGCCATACAGGCGCAACTACTTCAATCCACCAGAACTTAGGCGTGTTTCTTGGCAGCCCATTCGAGACGGTTTGCGATATTGGGTTTGGGACGATTCTCCTTTGCGCTTTGCGACTCTGCGCTGCCTCGTCATTCCTACTTTGGCTTCCGCAGATTGGGAGAGGGTTGCAAGTTGGAGTTTCACGTACCATGTTGGGCATGGCAGACCTGACGCTGCTTCAACAGGCCAGTATCTGGACTGGCATGGCAGCCGGTATCGGGGGCCTGACCCTAGGTATCCTCAACGCCGTCCACCAGCGCAGCATTTCAAGACCACGTATCCGTGTAGAATTCGACAAGACCCACCTGTTGCAGGAGGGAGCTCGGCCCGCCCATGCTCACACCATTCAGATAGGAAATGTAGGGCGAGTGGCTGTGTTCGGCGGCATGATCGGAGGCATCGTCAAGCGGGACACGGAGACGAAGCAGTGGTTTGTGTACCCCGTCATTCTCGATGGTGGAAAGTGGCCTCGGACAATCGAACCTGGTCATCAGGCGCTCTTGGGCATTGACGTTGCGCAATTCGGCAGGGACACCGAGCCTCATCAGATTCGTACACTGACCTTCACGTCTGCGATTGGCAAGAAGTACAAGGCCAAGCGGAGGTCGCTCAAGAAGTTCAGGCAGGCAATGGCCGAGGCTAGCAAGGGCGTCTAGCGCCTACAGAGTAGTCGGGCATAGGTAGGCAAGGGCCTCGGCCTGGATGCCGCCGAGGCTCCCCTTTGTCTTTTTGCTCTCAAACATGAGGAACATCTCGCCCCTTGTGCGCCTTGCGGGTGATGATTCGGGGATGTTCCTGTCAGTGAAGTACCAGCCAGCCAGGCGTGCGTCTCGGCGCGGTCCCGCTAATTCAAGCACGACCGTTCCGATATGCCTGTGGTCATCAGATTCGAATCCAGCCGAAGCTTCTGCTGAGAACGTGTAGAGCAAACGGAAGTTCCGGCGTTCCTGGGAGCAGAGGAGAGATGCAGAGAGGGTGAACGACCGATTGCTGCCTGTCCAGATTTGGCAGTCGATCGTGGCGTAGGTCTGGCATACCTCGATGGCGACTGGAATCAGTGCTTCGATGTGGGGACTGCGCATCACACCAACCCAGCGCCCATTGAGGTCGGGTTGGGGGGCGAGAAACCCGAGGACTCGGTGTTTTCTGCACTCGACTCTCCATAACCAGCGGTTGAAGAACAGCCAACCGAAGCCGACTACCCCGCTCACAGTGAACGCCGTCGCGAGGACTGGCCAGATGACCTTCCAGTCCTTGCTCGCCCAGCCATAGAGGACGGCGCTCGACGCGACCGCAAGTAGCGCGAGCGCGCCTACGACCGCTTTCCAGCTTGGGCGAAACTCAATCACGATGCTCTCGCGTATGCCTCGTCCCAGACGGCGTCGATTAGGCGGAAAGCCGAAGCAGTATCCCAGAACCGTGGATGGAACAAGAAGTAGATGCTGTTTGCCTGCATGAAGCGGCCCGTGGCATCAGTGCCTCCTTCCTTTAACGCGCCGTAGAGATACACGAGAACCGACAGCAAGATGTCATTGTACTGCCCCTTGAAGTAGGAGTCGGGGACGTTGTAGACCAAACACTCAATCCAGTATGACGCTGCGTTCTTTGCCGCACCTTGTTTCGAGGGGTCCGCTAGGTCTCGCAATCGCTTGATGGCGCGGACAATCCCCTTGAACTTCGGGCCCGCTCGCCAAGCAGCGTTCTTCGTACTCAAGTTCTCACGGTGTTGCTTGGGGAAGTTGGCGATACGGTCGCTTCCGTCTTTGGCCCAGAAGCAGATGCCCTCTTCGTAAGTACCATCTGCGCGGTACATCCTGAACGTGACACAGGGAATCACATCGGCGTCGAGTCGGCTACGAGAGGGCGTGCCCAACACTGTAATCGCCTTACTCCCGTCCTGCACGGCGCTTGGAAATCGGTTGTGCAAGACGGCGAGGAGGTCTCGGCGATACTCTGCCCAGTCGTACGTAGCGGGGGAGCTGTGTCTCCCCCGGATGCTCCGGATTGCGTCATCGGGAACGTCGGAGAAAAAATCGTGATAGAAGGTATCGCCGAGTCGGGAAACGACATCAACGTCGCTAGACCCTGAGATGTTTGTGCTATTGCCGTAGGAGCCCTGTAAGAAGATATCGAGAGAGCGATTCCTAAATGTTCCCTCCGCTTCGACTGCTTGGCGTACTTGGCGGTATGTGCTCGTCGCCGCATCCGACTCCGTTTGGCTAGGAGGACGCGCCAAGTGTTCAATGTCGTACTTTGCTCTCCAAGCCATCAGCCATCCACCCCCTTGTCCATCCTCCAACTCGAACCCCACCAATCCCGCCAACATTGCGGACCGAGTAGCGCGTCGTCCTCGCGCTGACCCACGGTCGCTAGGCGCCGGTCTTGTGACCCGTCTCGGCCGATCCGTTCTCGATTCCCCGTTCGCCCGACACCCCCAGATTCTACTCCGGTCTCGAGGCTGATCGACTCGTGGCTGGCATAGGCCGCTCGCACGTCTCATCGCTCTAGCAGAGGCGGTGGTAGAGCGCTGTCGTGGGTCTTGGACGCTCCATATCTCAAACCCCTTGCGCGCTGCCTCCGCATGGCTCGACGTCCCGCATCAGCGCGAGAGTACGAGGGACCTTCTCGACATGCTTCTGACCCAGTTGCTTTGTCCCAAGACCGGCCAGCAGGAGAGCGCGCGGACTCAGTCGGCCAACAAGGCCTCTGTACGTCTACGGAGACAAGCCCCTCTGTTGCATGCACGCTGGGCATGACCTCGTGCGAATCATCGCGTGCAACGCGGACGTCGCTTGCTGGAGCGTTAGCGCTCCATCCCGTTCTCGTTCCCTCGTTCCTTGGCCTTGCGGTTGAACATCTCCCGGAACGCCTTCTTGCCGGACTCGATGTTGAACTGGTCGCGGAGCCGCGGAGGCGTAGAAGGCTCATCGTTGCGCAGCTGGGGCGAGACATTCCGGTCGTGCGTGTTCGGCGCTCCGGGCGCCATCCCGCCCAGACCGGGCCCGGCGGGCGTCGGCGGATCGAAGTTCAACACCGGCTTGGTGTGCTCTGGTTTCCGCTCCGGTGCCGCCGCGGCCCCGAACTCCTTGGTCAGATCGATCTCCGTCTGGATCGGCTGGCTGTCGTGCTCGTCATTCATCGGATTCTCCTGTGTTTTGGTCACGCGATCGGGGCGTCGATCTGACGCTCGGTCTGCTTCATGACCTCGTTGCACCGGTCGACGACCGCCTCGGCCTGGTCCTCGCGTCTGGCGATGACGAGCTTGTGACGCCGGTACCCGTGCGTGACCTCGACCACCGCCGGGGGCGCCGCCCGGGCCGGCCTGGCCTGGGCAGTCCCCGCGAGATCGTCCTGGTCGGACGGCAGGTAGTACGCCTCGGCGCTGACGAGCCGGAACCGGATCGGGTTCGGACCGTCGTCGTCCCGCTCCAGGGTCTTCCCGAACAGCCGTCCGCCAAGCCGCACGTGGTCGGGCGTGATGATGATCCGCACACGCTTCGCGGTGAGGGGCCGCGTGATGAAGCCCAAACAGTCTGCCAGCAGATCGGTGAGGATGCGTCGCCCGCCCAGGCAGACCACCGCCAGCACGCCCAGGTGCCAGTCGATACCCGTTCTGTGCCCGTACCCGATGGACCGGCCGACCCCCGGGTACCGCTCGGTGAGCAGGTCCCGGAAGCACCACTGGACGGACGCGAGCCGCTTGAGCGCCACGAACCCCTGGGTCCCTTCCGTTGCGTCGAACGCGGCGGGCCCCCAGACGCCCATGGTCGCCGAGGCGAGCAGGATGAGCCCGACGCCGGTGATCGCGATGAAGCCCAGACGCCGGTGCATTCTGAACCCCGCGGCCGTGGGGCAGTACCCCTGCACCGAGTACCCGTCGGCGCCGTGCTCCCTGACCTTCGGCCAGTTGTGGTAGGGGCGACGTTCACCGGTCAGGCGCATGGTTGCTCGCTTTCTGCCAGAATCGACGCCCCGTGGTATGAGCAGGAGGACGCGGATGAGGCCGTTCGGACAGAAGCAGCGGAGGGAACAGCGGGAGAGCGCCGGGACGGTGCCGTCGGTGTTCACGGGGCTGCGGCGCGGGACGGGCGTGGCGCCCTCCGCCGCGGTGCGGCGATTCCCGACGCCCGAGCAGCTCGCGGCCGATCCCGCGCTGCGGTTCACCTGGCCCAACAAGGAAGGCAAGATCTTCCTCGGGCTCGCCAACGCCGACATCCGGCGGGTCGAGATGCCCAACGGGCGGACGGGCAGGGTGGCGGTGGGGGGAGACCTCATCGGGTTCACCGACGACCGCCACCTGTGCACGGTCGCGGGCAACCGGGCCGGCAAGAGCCGCGCCCTGCTGATCAACAACCTGCTCACGTACCCGGGCAGCGTCCTGGTGATCGACCCCAAGGGAGATTTGGCCATCGAGACCGCCGCCCACAGGGCGGGCGTGCTCGGGCAGAAGGTGTTCGTGCTCGACCCCTTCAATGCGGCGGCCGGGATCCGGGCCGAGCATCGGGTCTCGTTCAATCCGCTGCAGTGGATCGACCCGGCCGATGTGGACGGCATGATCATGGCGGCCTCGCTCATCGCCGATGCGCTGGTCGTGTCCTCCTCCGAGCGCGACCCGCACTGGTCGGAGACGGCCAAGCAGTTCCTCGAGGCGGTCATCCTGCACGTCTGCACCGCCCCGGAGTACGAGGGCCGCCGGACACTCAAGACCGTCAACCAGATCATCATGGTCGATGTCGAGAGCGACGAGTTCGCCGATCGGATGGGGGGCAGCGAGGCCGCGGACGGCGCCGTCGTCATGGGCGCGATCGGGTATTACTCCAAGAGCGACAAGGAACGCTCCGGTGTCATCTCCACCCTCCGCAGGCACGTGCACTTCCTCAAGTACGGTCAGATGCAGGATGTCCTGGACGACGGGCCCTTCGATCTGGGAGTGCTGCAGAGGGAGCCCTCGACGCTCTACCTCTCGCTGCCCGCGATGCACATGGGCAACTGCGCCGGCTGGCTCCGGCTGTTCGTGAACCTCGCGCTCAACGCCTTCGAGGCCAATGAGGGCCGGCGAGCGTTCCAGCACCAACGCGGGGGGCACCGCGTGCTGATGATCCTCGATGAGGCGAACGTCCTCGGTCGCATGGAGAGGTTGGAAGCGGCCATCGGGCAGGTCGCCGGGCTCGGCGTCAAGCTCTGGACGATCTGGCAAGACCTCAATATGACGGCCGCTACGTTCGGAAAACGCTGGGAGTCGTTCATCGGGAACGCCTCCGTGCTGACGTTCTTCGGCAACAACGACCAGTTCACTCTGGAGTACATCGAGCGGCGTCTCGGCTCCACGCTCGTCTACTCGCCCGCGCATCAGGCGCCGACGCTCGACGCCGCCAAGCAGCAGGGCGAGCTCGGGCGGTCCTACACCGTCCAACCGCACCCGCTCATGACCGCGGCCGAGATCGCCGAGTTCTTCGATCGGGACGACCCGCTGCAGCGGATGCTGGTGTTCCTGCCGCGTACCGGGCCGGTGATCCTGCAACGGGCCTACGAGGATCAGCACGAGTTTCTTCTTGGGCTCCGGGAGCAACAGTGAACAGCTGAAGCGCCGATCCCCATCTTGCGAACCCAGTAGGTCGCGCGGCATGATGAGAGAGTTGCAATCCATGGCTGCGGAGGGAATTCCCTGAGCTACACGGCCTTCACCAGACGAGATGGAACACCCACGACCAAGCGCGGTAGCCGATGTACAGCACAACACACCAGATCGCGTACGGCGCCACGATGCCGAGGATCTTCGGAATTGTCCTGACAGCAGCACGCAGGAGAGTGCTGCACCACCGGGCGCCACGTCGAACAACGACTCCCGACAAGGTCTCAGGCCGGGGCTCGTACCAATACGCCTCGTCCAAGACCACCGGTGGGATCGCTCTCGCCCGCCCGTCTGCCATGTTCATCTCGATGCTCTCCTCTCTCCCCTACTTTGATCCTTCGAGTTATGGGCCCACCGCTGCGTCAACCACTGACGCCGCGATCTTCGAAGTGTCATCGCTGTAGGCTCCGTTCGAGCCGGCTTGAGCCGCCAGCTGCCGGAAGAACTCGACGGTTTCCCCTCGATGCCTCAGATTCTGGAGCGTCTTCCCGGTGAACATCGCCAGGATCCGCCGGTCCTCACCCGACTGAGCGAAGCCGCGGGCGCTGGCGAGACACCTCTGGGCGCTCTGTCGATCCGCGCGGCTGATCGAGCCTGCTTCTCCATCGGATTCCCACGGACCTACATCACCCATGACAATCATCACCTGCCTCGTGCCCGTCGCTCGACGGGATTCCAGCATCCTGACGCCGGCGCTCAAGCCAGACTCAATATCTGCGAGCGACAAGAGCCCCTCCAACTCTGACACCATTTGAGTCTTGCCCGTGGGCTTCCCCCCGATCTCGCCGTTGCTTCCGGCAACGATATTGACGCGCTTCGTCTTCGCGTCGGTGAACCGTGTCAGCGCTCGCATCCCTTCGCTCGGGCGGCCATCGATCGTCTCCGTGATCTCGGTGAGTGGGAACGTGCTCACGCTTCCGCTGGTTCGATAGACGACGATGCCGAGCCGAAACCGCGTCGAGAGCCTTGAACCGATCTCCGCAACGGACTTGCTCGCCGAAGCCAGCTCATCGAGGACAGGGTCCATGCTCTCGGTCCCGTCGATCACCAGCACCACATCGACTGGTTTCGGACGGAGTTTGTTCGCCTCATCGATCGCCATGTCCCGTTCGCTCTGCGCCCTTGCTGCGCCTGCATCAGCCTGACGTTTCCCAGCCTCCGCCAGCCGTGCGCGACGGTTCGCATCGTCCGCCAGCTGCTCGGAGCGATCCGCCCGAGCCACAGCGCTGTCCCGCTCCAGCTCGGCTGCCTTCCGTGCGTGCTGCGCGTCATCTCGAGCCTGCAGAGCCTGCTGGTGGGCGGCAGCCTCGGCTCGAAGGTCCATGGTCAGCCCCTGTACCTGGTTTCGGAGCGCGCTCACGCGGGCCTGGTACTTGCGGAGCAAGTCCGCCGACACGTCCGGAATCCCGATCGCCGTTATCACAATCATCAGAACAAGAACGACGACCAGCAGCGTGTTCAGCAGCAAGTCGTTCATCATCGGGGCCATGCCATCGGATTGGCCGCCGCGATAGCTCCGCCGGGATCTGGTCATGAGCCTCACCTCTCTCCCCCGCGCACCCGTGCCGAGGCAACCTCTGCTAGCACGGTCCCCTCGGGGCCTTCATGTCGTTCACGCCTATGCGGCCTCTCGTTCGGCACGCTTGTCGTTCGAGTGGGTGCGGCTGAGAGCCGGGAGCACCCGGCGCACGATCAGCTCATCCGAGTGGACGACAAAGCGATCAATCGACCGTGCGGTAGAGGCAGAGAGCACCCGCAGGATCAAGCCGCCGAACACGCTGCCCGCCAAAGTCGTTTCGAACGCGGTGCCCAGACCGACCATCGGGCCCCCGGCGCCGAACATCCCCTGCACGAGTGAGGCCCCGCCCAACTCGACGGTCGTTCCCATCACGCCGGTGAGGCTTGTCATCATCATCATCAAGCCGAGGATCGTGCCGACCAGACCAATCGTGAGCAGCACGTCACCAAGGTCCCGAACGCGGCCGTTCGTCTCGCTCAGCCGCATCTCCAGCGCATCAAGAAGCGGCGCCCGATCAGGGGCTAGGACGCCCGAAGCCCACTGCTGATACAGGCCCCTCACCGCACCGAGCAGCAGCCACCGGCGGCCACGCAGCCGGTCGAGCACCGCGCCGAGCTCGTTCGCTTCCAGCAGCCGGAGGAGGTGACGGGCACGCCAGATCTCGATGCTCAGCCCCAGAACCGACCAACCCGAGAGGAACACCCCGTACAGGCCGACAATCACCAGCACCTGCAACAGCGCCGCTCCGGCATCACCGGTCGTGTACGCACCAGCGATTGCGGTGATGACCAGGGTCATCAGCACGAGGTCCGTCAACCACCTCCGGATCGGGCCTACCCCCTCGAACCCTCGGCTCACCGCCACGCACCTGTGCTTCCGCTTCAACATGAGCCACGCCATCGCGTTTGCCCCTCACTTGGTTGAGCTTCTCGCCACAGGATGACAAACGCTGGGGTGGGCGCCGAGGTTCCTCCTCGTTGAGAAATCCAGTTTGACATTGGATAAGTGCAAACTCGTATGACGTGGAATGCCGAGCCCATCGCATTCGTATGATGCCCGAACGGAGGGACACCAATGGGCGATCACCTGAGAACTCACAAGGGGATGCGACTCGGAACGCTCGACCTCATGCGGTGTACCGAGCAGACCGCAGTGCTCATGGCGGGAGCGGAAGGTCGGGGTATTCCCAGGGCTCAGCTGGCCAAGTTTGCGACGCTGGTCATGGCGGGGTACCTGTCCGAGTCAGATTTTCGGGTCCGCTTTCCCGTGTTTGATGAGATCTACGAACGCGAGGAGACCCGCTCCAGCCCGGCGACCGATCCCACAGTTCTCTGGCACGCGATTGAGTCAGATGCCGACCAAGATCGTGAGACAGAGATGTCTCTCGACTTCTGCTGCGCTCCCGTGGATGGCAAGCACGCCCTCTCGGCCGGTCGAACCGGCGGGACGGCCTCCGCTCTGTGCTTTGCAGCGAGGCGTGGGGTGGAATCCGCGTTTGCCAGCCCCCGATCGCGCGGAGCTTGGAAGCCCCCTCAAGGCAAACCTTCCGATGCCGATCGAAGCCCCCCGTGGCTCGTCTTGTGCGGCAGCTCAGAGTTCGTGGATCGCTGCGGGTCCTTCGACAACCTGAGGGACTTCGTGCAGAGCTGTGCTGACCGAACTCGAGGCAAGGGCGTCAGCGACCTCATCTATGAGCTATTCGAGCACCCGGGTGCGGGGGGCGCCAGCTCCGGCGGTGTTCCAATCTCTGTCCGGGGAGCGCTGGCCGTCCTGGACGAGCCCCAGGAGATGAAGGGCTGGGAGCGCGCTTGCACTCCCGCCTGCAAGAAGAGGGTGTTCGTCGGGTCCTCGATCGCCCTCGCGCTCGCCGCGCAGTTTCCGCACAACGGATTCGACTGCTCGCTGGCCATCACCCGGCACATCCATGCCATTCACGCGAGCGTTGCCGCCAGGGCGTTGAACGGTGGTCTCATCGCCATTCCACTCTACGGCGTGAAGAAGCGGTTCTTTGTGGAGCCGGGACCCGTGTGGTCCCATCGCGAATTTGTGATGTCCAACGACGCTGCCATCGTTATCAGCGGCATCAGCGAGAATGTGATCCTCAAGCCAGTGCGAATCAGGGACGACACCGCCAGCGTGCACACGCTCTGTCTTAGCGCTCGAACCAGATCCAGTCGAAGCTTGGATCACCGCCTCGCCCTTCGAGGGACATCAGCGACCCGCTTCATCTCGTTTGATCCGGAGATCGCCATTCCGGCCATCAGGCAGGGCAACTCGCCGCCCACGCCGCTGTGGGACGAGGCCCGCCGTTGGAGAAAGCAATACGAGGACTTGTTCGACATGGAGGCCAAGTAAGTCACAACGGTCTGGGAAAGCGGTGCACGATCGGGGTCTCTTCCACCGAGTGCGCCTCGGCGATCCTGCATTTCTTGATCAGATCCACGGTGATTGAGGGCCGAATCAGCCGCCTATTGAGGATCTCCTGTCGCGTTTGGAGATCCGATGGATACAAGCGAAACCGCCCGCAGGACTCCCCGTGGAGTTCAAAGTACACGTGCTCGCCGCTCGTTCCCTGACAAGCACGCACGAGCCTATACAGATCGGATTCATCATGGATGTATGAGCCGTACGGTCCCGAGCCAAGTGCACCTGGGACGCCAGTGTACTCGCCCCGGCTTAGTCGCCTGAACAAGCGCCGCATGCCAACCTGGATGGTCTCTTGCGCGCGGGGGATAAGTAGATAGCTCTCGGTCATGTTGCTGTGGAAGTTACTCCTTCTTTCGCGTTCCAGGACTCACTATCACAGGTCATGGTTCGAAGCAAGTCCCGTGTTCTTTGCGGAGGGGCACATTAACTCTCAGCGATCGGCTTGAAGGCCCCTCAAGCTCAAACCGTCCGGCAGGTCTTCGGCGATGCTGCCTCCGCGGTCTCGCCGTCGGGGTCCAGGCTTGGACGAGACCCCGACGGCGATTCCGATCCGGCAGACACGAGATCGAATTCCACACCGAGTGTGCGGGCCGCGGCACAAGAGAACCAGAATCTCGGGGTTGACACGGCGCAAGCGTTGGCGCATTTCTAGTGCCATCTGTCTCCGCAACGCTCGCTGCATGGAGGACTGCCGAGCCAGCTAGTGCGCGGGACTACTAGGATCGAGGCGCGAAGGCTGCCCATGGGGCCCGCCCGGACCAGGTGATTGAGATCGGGCAATGGCAAGACGATGACATGAGCCAGGGTCAGTCGTTCGAACGCCTCGGGTTGAACGGGATCACCCGCTCGTCCCGGCCCACATTCTCGCCCTCGCTGACTGCCCAGATCGCTCGTCGGACCAGACAGGGAGTTCTGTCTCGATGGGTGTCTTGCGGACTTCCTCAACGTACCCGGCGTCTTCGCCACGGATAGTGCCACACAAGATCGCAAGAGACGCTTGGCATGTTCCGTGCACGACAGATGCGACGTGCACGTGGAGATCTTGCAAAGAAGGCGCCCCGAGCAGACATCGAAAATCGATGCTGAGACAGCGGATGTGGGGAGGGGTTCGACGTGATGCCGCCCTTACGGCCTCAAATGGCGTTCTTGGCGACTAGAACGGGACGTATCGCACAGCACGACGACAGTTAAGACCTGCGAATGTCCGGCCAGCGGAATTTTGCACCTACTGCCTCATCGTTGCTGTAGGCTACTGGGTCGTCCCGTCGCGCCTTGGGCTTTGGGTCTCGCCCGGTCGCAGTGTATGCTGACTGAAATGAGAGACCCGGCCGAGGCTGGCGAGCCGCGTGCCGGGTCCCTTGTGGCCAGTCTCCACAGCGGCGCAAGCCGCACGGAGAACTGGAATCGCGCCTCCCTCGATTTCTCGAGGGAGGCCGATTTTTGTTGGGGGCTATCTCTTTGTTCGGTCCGAGCTCATCCAAAACCTCAAAATCGCGGGCGCGCGATTACATACGCCTGGGACCATCCCCTGTCAAGTCCCACAAGCGCAGACTCTCTCTCATCCTGAGAGCTCAATCCCAAAGATACCACGCTACAGCAAGGAAACCGCCCGATCCATGCTCTTCTTGCGGTTTTCGCCTTCCAGGCCAGATAGAGGGGAAGATGTGGATCAATTCGGCCGGAGTCCCCTCTTTGAGTTGCACTCATCGGCATCGGCCACGAAAGCGTAGCTAACCCTGCGCCGTGTCGTGCAACCCCCAAACTGTCCACTTTGACATGGGGCCAGGGTGTGAAGACGGCCTATCTGCGCTCGGGGCTGTTCCCGGCAGATCGGTCTGGCGGCACGATGGTCTCGTCCTGGTCGCGAGTGCGACAAAGTGAATCCAGTGCTCGGAGCCATCGCTCGCCCTCCCGATCTGCCACGGCGAGGCTCCGGAAGTAGCTAGACACTGAGTTGTGCCCGAGCTGTTGCGCCCGCTCCCGAGTCCACTCGCGCAGCTCTCTTGTCATCACGACGGTCACGTTGGTGACGTCTCTGCGTCCGTTGTGGGCCATTACGATCGGATAGCATTTTGTGCGGGTTGTGTCAAGGTAATGAGTCTTGGTCCCTTGCATGGGTGTGAGGGACCACGTGTCCTGGATCCCCACCTCGCGTCAGTGCGGATAGACGGCAGCCCTTCGCCCCGATGGGCGAGACTCGATAGTTGAGCCGGGTGGCGCTCCTGCCCTCGCAGGAGATCCGGTTCGACGTCCGCGACCGTGCTCAACGCTGAGACCGGCTCGCGGGTCGAGTGGGACCTGTGGCCAGCAGCTGGAACCTAGCAATGAAGAACCGTCGTTCGGGTCGGCCGTCAAGGCCGTCGAGATGTCGCGCGTGCGCAAGGGCCGTTTGCTCGTGTTTGTATGGCATTACCGTGAGCTGTCTGTTGGAGGTGTACGCATCCTTGGTTGTCTACGCCGGGGTCTCGCTGATGGTGTTCATCCCGCTCGCGTACGTCGGCAACCTCTAGATCTCGCCAGCGGCGTATCGGTACCCAACGTCGCGGGCGGCGCGCTCTCCAGGACGCAGGTTTGAAGGGGGGTATCGGTAGGACCCCCTCGGGTTCAAACCGTCCGGCAGCCCCTCCAAGCTTCTGTGACGGCGGCGCGCCTCTGCGGCCTCGCCGTCGGGGTCAGGGATCCGACGAGACCCCGACGGTGATTCCGATCCGGCAGAGCCGGGTGAAACTACCCGGCGCGATCAGGTATCCACCTCGATGGTCCGTGGAGGGAGTTGCCTTGGGAGATCCCACAGCCACCAACCACCTTGACCGGATCACGTCTCGCAGAGCGCGGTGATCGCACGGCGTGCCCAATCCGGGAGCTCGGGCCACTTCGCGACGACCAGTGACAGCTCGCGACTCCCGGTGTCCCAACTTTGTGCGTCCATTTGTGCGTCATACCCCGCTCGCGTACACTCAATCGCGTTTCTTGGGGGGTTCGAATCCCCCCGGCTCCATTGATTTCGCTGTTTGCGGCGCGAGCCGTCGGTTCGCGACGCATCGCGACGAGCTGACCCGATCACAGGCTGTTGCGCGTCCTCGGACTGACGAGCGCCGAGGTCTTCCCGATCCCGCGCCGGAGGGCCGAGCGAGTTGAACCGGCATGCGGACAGCGGCGGGCGGGCTGTGTTCGTTGCTCGCGGCCTGGAGAAGAGCTACCGCGTCGGCGACGTCACGGTGCACGCCCTCCGGGGGGTAGACCTCGATCTGTACTCGGGCGAGCTCGTGGTGCTGCTCGGGCCGTCGGGGAGTGGCAAGTCAACCCTGCTCAACATCCTCGGCGGCCTCGACGCGCCGACGAGCGGTCGCGTGAGCTACCTCGATCACGACCTGAGCACGTACGACGACGCGGCCCTGACGCTGTTCCGGCGTGAGCACGTCGGCTTCGTCTTCCAGTTCTACAACCTGATCCCGAGCCTGACCGCTCGCGAGAACGTCGCCCTAGTCACGGACATCGCGGCCGACCCGATGGACCCGCGCGAGGCGCTCGAGCTGGTCGGCCTGGGCGACCGGGCGGAGCACTTCCCGTCGCAGCTCTCGGGCGGCGAGCAGCAGCGCGTCGCCATCGCGCGTGCCATCGCCAAACGCCCGGACGTGCTGCTCTGCGACGAGCCGACCGGCGCGCTCGATTCCTCGACCGGCGTGGTCGTGCTCGCGGCGATCGAGCGCGTCAACCGCGAGCTCGGGACCACGACCGCGGTGATCACGCACAACGCCGTCATCGCGGCCATGGCCGACCGCGTCGTGCGGCTCTCGGGCGGGGAGATCGCCAGCGTCGAGCGGAACGAGTCCCGGGTCGCGGCCGAGGGGCTCTCCTGGTGAGAGCGATCCACCGCAAGCTGTGGCGGGATCTCTGGCGCCTCAGGAGCCAGGTGGTCGCGATCGTGCTGGTCATGGCCTGCGGCGTGGCCACCTTTGTCATGGCGCTGAGCATGCTCGACTCGCTCCAGACGACGCTCGACGTCTATTACGACCGGTCGCGGTTCGCGCATGTGTTCGCGCATGTCAAACGGGCGCCCCTGCGCCTGGCCGATCGGCTGGTGGACATCCCGGGCGTGTCGCAGCTCGAGACTCGCGTCGTGGAGTCGGTCACGCTGCGTGTCCCGGGCCGCGGCGCCCCCGCCTCCGGGCAGATCGTCTCGTTGCCCGAGAACGGCCGGCGAGGTCTGCACCAGATCCACCTGCGGGAGGGGCGGATGCCAGAGCGGGGCCGGCGGCGCGAGGTCCTCATCAGCGAGGGCTTCGCCGACGTGCACGGCCTTCGCCCGGGCGACGGCGTCGAGGTCGTCCTCAACGGGCGCCTCGAGACACTCCGGATCGTCGGCATCGCCCTCTCGCCGGAGTTCATCTATCTCATCCCTCCCGGCGGGATCCTGCCCGAGGACGAGCGGTACGCCGTCTTCTGGATGGACCGAGACCAGATCGAGGCCGTCTTCGACATGGAGGGCGCGTTCAACGATGTGATCCTGCGACTTTCCCCCGGGGCGAGCGAGCCCGAGGTCATCGATCGTCTCGATGCGCTGCTGGAGCGATACGGCGGGCTCGGCGCGTACGGGCGAGCCGACCAGCCCTCGCACGAGATCCTCGCCAACGAGCTCCGCGAGCTGAGGGGGATGGCCGTGTTCGTGCCCGCGATCTTCCTCGGGGTCGCGGCGTTCCTGCTCAACATCGTGCTCGCGCGGATGGTGGACTCGCAGCGCGAGCAGATCGCGGCGCTGAAGGCCCTGGGCTACACCGGGGGGGAGATCGGGCGCCATTACCTGGCGTTCGTGCTCTTGATCGCGGTGGGCGCCGTCGTCGTGGGGTGTGTGGGCGGCGCGCGGATGGGCGTCGGCCTGACGGCCATGTACGCCGACTTCTTCAACTTCCCGACGTTCGAGTACCGCCTCCGGGCCTGGATCGTGATGCTGGCGCTCGCCGTCGCGATCGTCGCGAGCGTCGGGGGCGTGCTCGGCGCCGTGCGCGCGGCGGTCCGACTCCCGCCCGCGGAGGCGATGCGCCCGCGCTCCCCCGCCTCGTTCCGCCCCACGTTCGTCGAGCGCCTGGGGGCCCACCGCGTGATCCCGCCCAGCGGTCGGATGATCCTGCGGCAGCTGGAGCGGCGGCCCCTGAAGACAGCGCTCTCGGGCCTCGGCGTCGCCATGGCCGCCGCCATCCTCGTCGTCGGCAGCTACACCGAGGACGCGACCGAGCACCTCATCAGGCTGCAGTTTGAAGAGATCCAGCGGTACGACATCGATGTCGTGTTCTTCGACCGCACCGACGACCAGGCGGTCTCGGCGCTCGCGCACATGCGGGGCGTGCACCGCGTCGAGCCGTACCGGGCCCTCCCCGTGCGGGTCCGATCCGCGAACCGGTCGCGCCGGACGGGTGTGCTCGCGCTCACTCGCGAGGACGGCCTGTTCAACCTCCGGAGCATGTACGGCCAGCCGGTTCGGCTGCCCGAGCACGGGGTCGTGCTCTCCGAGACGCTCGCCGAGGTCCTGGGGCTGGAGGTCGGCGATCCGGTCACGCTCGAGGCGCTCGAGGGACGGCGCCCCGTCATCGAGACCCGGGTCGCCGACACCATCTCGGATTTCTCGGGCCTGGCGGCCTACATGCGGCTGGACGAGGTAAACCGCCTGATGCGCGAGCCGAACTCGATCACCGGCGCCTACCTGAGCGCCGACCCCGCCTTGCAGGACCGCCTGTACCGCGAGTTGTACGAGGCCCCGAGGATCGCGGCGGTCAACGTCAAGTCCTCCACGCTCAAGAGCTTCCGCGACACGATCGCCGAGAATCTCGGCCTGATGCGAGGCGTCCTCGTCTCGTTCGCGGTCATCATCGCGTTCGGGGTGACGTACAACGGGGCTCGCATCTCGCTCTCGGAGCGGAGCCGGGACCTGGCGACCCTCCGTGTGCTCGGGTTCACGCGTCGGGAGATCGGCGTCATCCAGCTCGGGGAGCTGGCGATCGTCACGGGCGTGGGCGTGCCGCTCGGCCTGCTCCTGGGGTACGCCCTCGCGTGGATCACATCGGTGGGCACACAAACCGAGCTGTTCCGGATGCCCTTCATCGTCACCCGGTCGACGTTCGTGCTGGGCGCCGTCGGCGTGATCGTGGCGGCGGTCGCCTCCGGGGCCCTGATCGCGCGCATCCTCCATAGACTGGACCTGGTCTCGGTCCTCAAGTCACGGGAGTAGACCCTCGTGAAGAAGCTGCTTCGGTGGGCGGTCCTCGTCATTGTCGTTGGTGTGATCGCCGGCGGTCTGGTCTACGCGTCGATCCCCGCGCCCGTCGGTGTCGAGGTCGCCCAAGTCCGCGTCGCGCCGATGCGGCTGACGGTCGACGAGGAGGGGCAGACACGGATCCGGGAGCGGTACGTCGTGTCCAGCCCCCTGTCCGGTCGTCTGGGCCGCATCACGCTCGACCCGGGCGATCAGGTGCTCGCCGAGGAGACGGTGCTGGCGGTGATCGAGCCCGCCGACCCCGAGCTGCTCGACGCGCGAGCGCTCGCCGAGGCCGAGGCCCGCGTGCGGGCGGCGGAGGCGACCGTGGCCCGAGCGACGGCCGACGCCGTGGGCGCGCAGACGACGGCGGGGCTCGCCGAGACCAACCTCACCCGTGTCGAGCAGATGTTCGACCAGGGGGCCGCGACGGACTTCGAGCTGGTGGAGGCCCGGGCGGAGGAGCGCCTGGCGATCGAGGCGGCGCGGGCGGCCGAGCACGCCGAGCAGATCGCCCGGTACGAGCTGGAGCTCGCCAGGAGCGCCCTGCTCTACGCGACCGGGGAGGAGGACAGCGAGGCGCCCGGGAGCCTGCGGATCCGGTCGCCCATCACCGGCGCGGTCCTGAGGGTCTTCCAGGAGAGCGTGGCCGTGGTCTCTCCGGGCACGCCGCTGCTCGAGCTGGGCGATCCCCGGGATCTCGAGGTCGTCGTCGATGTCCTCTCGACGGATGGAGTCCGGATCACCCCCGGTGACCAGGTCGTCATCGAGCATTGGGGCGGCGACCAGCCGCTCGCGGGTGTCGTCAGGCTCGTCGAGCCCTCCGCGTTCACGAAAGTCTCGGCGCTGGGGATCGAGGAGCAGCGCGTGAATGTGATCGTCGACTTCCTGACTCCCGCCAGCGAGCGTCGAGCCCTCGGCGACGCGTTCCGCGTGGAGGCGAGGATCGTGACCTGGGAGTCAGAGGCAGTCGTGCAGGCCCCGGCCAGCGCGGTCTTCCGGCGCGACGACGGGTGGTCTGTCTTCGCGGTCGAGGACGCACGGGCGGTGGAGAAGCCCGTGGAGATCGGTCGGCGGAGTGACCTTGTGGTCGAGATCCTCGGCGGGATCGACGAGGGCGCCGAGGTGGTCCTTCATCCGAGCGATCGCGTGCGAGATGGGACGCGGGTCGAGCCGCGTCGCGACTGAGGCGGGCGCGCATCCCCGATCGGAGCCCGTCGCCCGAGGGCCGCGTGGCTATCCGCGGGTCATGCACAGTTGATGGGCCGGAAAACCCGAACCTGCAAGGGTTCGAGTCCACCCGCTCCATCACGCCCCGCCGCGCTCCGGCAGTTCGAACCGCATCACCACGTGCGAGCCCAGCGGCGGGTACTTCATCTCCAGCCGCACCGCCCGCAGGGCGGCCGGGTCGCACCCCATCCGCTCGCAGACCTGCGCCATCAGCCGTGGGTAGTTCGGGATCCGCGGCGTCGCCATCGCCGGCGGGCGCCCGGACAGCTCGCGCACCTCGTCCACGATCGGCAGGGCCGACATGTCCTCCTCGCCCGGGCTGTGCTGGCCGCTGGGTGTGATCCGGCCGAACACCAGGGCCCGCGCGTCGAGCGCGAAGGCCAGGTCCTCGTGAACCACCAGATCCATGATCAGCGTCTCGACCGGGACCGAGATCGCCGCCCCGAACTCGCCGACGTCGTCAACGTCGTCCCGGTACCGGCTGACCGCGCCCCGCATCATCTCGCCCTGGAAGCAGTCGATCGCGCCGAAGTTCCCGACCGCGCCGGGCATGAGGACGAAGTCCGTGCCGTGGGGCGTCTGCTCGGGGCGGATGTCCGGGAGCGTCTCGGAACTGAACGAGGCCATCAGGTTCGCGCCGGGTGGCCCCGCGCCCTCCTCCTCGATGGGCGACCACCGCGGGCTGGTCAACATCGCGTCGTCACCCGTGCTCCACTCGCGGACCTGGAACAAGGGCCACCGGACGGCGGGGCGCAGCCGTCGGAACCCGACGTACCCGCGCACGGTCGCGATGTCGAGCTTGTCCGGCTCGTCGGCGTTGGGCAGCAGGACGTTGAGCATCAGGCGCGAGCGGGCCTGCACGCCCCACACGCCGCTGTTGCCCCGGTACGCCAGCTTGCGGCTGACCTCGAGGCGGTCGGTCGAGCCCGGCGCCATCC
This sequence comes from Phycisphaerales bacterium, assembly GCA_041987545.1. Taxonomy (GTDB): domain Bacteria; phylum Planctomycetota; class Phycisphaerae; order Phycisphaerales; family UBA1924; genus JAJRXR01. The sequence goes on from JBHIWH010000003.1 coordinate 431,908, forward strand.
CGTCGAGCACCAGCTCGAGCGTCGTGCGGTCGCCCACGTGCAGCTCGATGACCTCCTCGAACCGCTCGGCGGATCGGCGGACGCCCTCGACGGCCTCGGGCGACCCGCCCGCCTGACGCATCTTGTTCAGGAAGATCTGGATCGCGCCCGAGCCGGGCACGTGCGCGACCGCCGCCAGGTCGTTGGGCGAGCCGATGACCTTCGAGAGCTTCCAGGTCAGGGTCTTGTTCAGTTTGAATCGGCGGGAGACCTCCTGGGGGCTGGACGGGTCCAGCCCGAGGTCGGCGTACAGGCGGATGAGCGAGGCCTTGAGGTCGTCGAGGCACTCGCGGCAGTCGGCCTCGAAGGTGCTAATGGTGGCGGAATCCATGCCGAGAGGCCCTTTCCGGGGCGAACAGCCCCCAGCCGACGGGGCAAGCATAGCGGCTGTGGAGGGCGATGGAAGCCCCGAGCAAAAAGTTCAATGATTTTCCATATGGAAACTTGTATGGAGTTCTCGGGCGGGATACCGTCGCCACCTGACCACGACCGCGGGGCCGTTCCGCGGCCCCCGAATCCCGAGAAGGAGAGCCAGACATGGACTCACGCATCTGCACGATCGGCGCCCTGGCGACCGCCGCGACCGTCGCCTCGCCCGCCCTGGCGGACATCACCATCACCCAGGGCACGAGCGCCGGCGCCTACGCCACGACCCTGAACTTCGACGAGGTCGGCGGACCCACCGGCGCGGTCTCCACCGACGCCTGGGCCTCGATCGGCATCAGCGACATGCAGGCGGGCGACGGCGCGCCGTTCGTCGGCGACCTCGACACGCCCAACGGCGGCTGGGGCCTGGGCGACGGGAACGCCTTCTTCGGGAACTTCGGCGTCTTCATCTCCTGGGACACCGACCTCACCGAGTTCTCCACCCAGGTCTGGGACCCCTCCGGCCCGCCCGACTTCTTCGGCGGCGGGCTGAACTTCATCGTCTTCAACGACGGCGTCGAGGTGGCCAACCTCTTCACCACCCCCGCCTGGGGCGGCCTCGGCGACGAGTGGTTCGACGTCACCACGACCGGCGGCATGGTCTTCGACGAGGTCCGGATCCTCGGCTTCGGATTCCTCCCGCAGACGCACGTGGACAACCTCTCCTGGAACGCGGTGCCGGCCCCCGGCGCCGCGGCCCTGCTCGGCCTGGGCGCGATGACACTCCCGCGCCGCAGGCGCTGAGCCCTCGACTCCCCTCCGGCGTGCGCCGCCCAACCGCGGCGCCCGCCGTTTCGATCGCCCGAGAAGCGCCCGCGCCCGCGCCGGGCGGGGCACGCACCGCACACCACACACGATGAACGAAGGAAGAACCCGATGAACCACACCCCGACCCGGTCGGCCGCCGTCCTCGCGATGCTCGCCGGCGCCCCGGCGCTCGCGCAGGTCTCCGCGACCTTCGAGCAGATCCCCAACGTCGCCTCCGCCAACGACATCACCCCCGACGGGCGCTTTGTCGTGGGCAGCTACGACACCAACGGCGATTTCTTCCCCGACGACGGGTACCGCTGGGACCGAATGACCGACACCTTCACCATCATCCCGAGCGTGGGGACCGCGACGGGCGTGGACACCATCCTCGCCGTCTCCGACGACGGGTCCGTGCTCGTGGGCAATATCCCCGAGTTGTCGGTGGAGGATTTCTCGCACCAGGCCGCGATCTGGACCGACGCGGGCGGGTGGCAGGGCCTGGGCTGGCTGCCCAACGCGGGCGTCTGCCCGAGCCGTTCGAGCGGGTACGAGATCTCGGGCGACGGCACGGTCGTCGTCGGGCTCTCGTGGGACGGGTGCTCGGGGCGGGGCTTCCGCTGGACCGCCGCCACCGGGATGCAGGAGCTCGAGAACCTAGCCAACGGGAGCAACCGCGCGTCGGTGCTCTCGGGCGACGGGACGGTCATCGCTGGATTCGCCCAGGGCACGTTTAACCGGACCCCCGCGATGTGGGACGGCGACACGCTCGATGGCACGCTCTTCGACCCGCCCAACGGCGACCTCGAGGGCGAGTTCACGGGCATCAGCGACGACGGCTCGATCATCCTCGGCGAGTGGAACATGGGCGAGCTGGCCTACGAGGCCGGGATGATCGTCGGCGGCGTCCCCCAGAAGATCGGCGAGGGCTCGCTCATCCCGGGCTGGGCGGGCGTGCCGATGGACGTGGCCGACAACGGCGTCATCGTCGGCTTCGACATCCTCATCGGCAGCAGGCGCGCCTGGATCGTGCCCGAGGGCGAGACCCAGATGGTCGAGCTGCGCGCCTACATCGAGTCCCTGGGCGCCGTCATCCCCGAGGGGATCAGCCTCGAGGTCTGCCAGGCGATCTCCGCCGACGGGACGGTCATCATCGGGCACTCCGCCGGCACGGGCGCCTGGATCGTCACGCTCGACTACGCGTGCAACGGGGCGGACCTGGCCGAGCCCTACGGCACGCTCGACTTCTCCGACGTCGTCGCGTTCCTGACCGCGTTCGGCGCGATGGACGACGCGGCGGACCTGGCCGAGCCGTTCGGCGCGTGGGACTTCTCCGACGTCGTCGCATTCCTGACCGCCTTCGGCGCCGGCTGCCCGTAGGGCCCGGGGCGGGGATCGATCGAGCGCCCCGCGAAGCGGCGGCCACGGACGGCAAAACGAAAGCGGCCCGCGCCGGGAGGCGCGGGCCGCGTTTGCGTTTCAGGATGGCTCGGGCGGTCGGCTTACGGGCAGCCGGCGCCGAAGGACGTCAGGAAGTTGAGCACGTCGGAGAAGTCGAGCGTGCGGTAGGGGGTCGCCGTGTCGATCAGCAGGTCACCCTGCTGGAACGCGGTGAGGTAGCCGAGCACGTCGGTGAAGTCGAGGATGCGGTTGCCGTCGAAGTCGGCGGGGCAGGAGACCTGCCCGTTGAAGATGCGGCGGCCGTGGGCCATCGCGTCCGGGGCGATGATCTTGCCGATCTGGCGGCCCGGCAGGTCGTCGGCGGGCGGGTGGATGCCGCCGTAGATCCGCGACAGAGACGTCTCGTCCGACGCGTCGCGGTACGAGGCCCACTGGAGCTCGACGGTGACGCTCGGGCCCTCCTCGAAGACGAGGAACTCGTTCTGCGGGGCGACGAACGTGCCCATGCCGTTCGGGAAGTACGGCGAGCCGGTGAGCAGCGTGAGCAGCTCGGAGGCCGCCCGCGAGTACGTCGAGTGGCCCGAGTAGAAGCCCGGGAACGGGGGCGAGACGAAGGTGGGCCGCTGGTAGGGCCACCACTCCTTGGCGAGGATCCAGCCCACGCCCGCGACGTCGGTGTCGGGGTCGCTGATGAACTCGGGCCCGCGCCACGCCTTGATCGCGATCTCGTTGACGGCCGAGGCGCCCAGATGCTCGTGGCGCTCGCCGGGCATGATCGTCTGGGCGGTGACCAGTTCGATGTGCCCCGGGATGAGGTTCATGCCGAAGGGGTTGAAGCTCGGGAGCTGCGGGTCGGTGCACTGGCCGCGGTCGGCCATCCAGCGGATCGCGGAGACCGGGCGGGCGTAGTCGTACCAGCCCTTGGCGCCCCAGCAGGAGATCGCCACGTCGTGCATGGTGCCGGCCAGCAGCAGATAGGACTTGACGTCCCACTCGAGCTGGGGCAGCTCGTCGCCCTCGCCCAGGAACCGTCGCTCGAAGCCGGGGGCGTCGAACACGTAGTTCATGATGGTGAACCAGTGCCCGGGGGGCGTCTCGGAGTCGGGGCCGTCGGCCCAGAACTCGGCGAGGATGCGGGCGTAGTCGCCGCGCGGCACGATCTGCGGGGTGTAGGGCAGGCCCGTGACCGGGTTGACGGCGTACCCGTTGTACGTGCCGCCGCCCTCGAGGCGGTCGTAGTAGTTGGCCCAGTCATCGACGGGCGGGGGGTTCGCGCCGTAGTTGCCGAAGGACGCGGGGGAGATATCCCACATCACGCCGTCCGCGGGGTCGAGCAGGCCCGACCAGGTCACGACACACTCGTGTCCCCACTTGTAGTAGGTCTGCGACTCGAAGTCGCCCATGCGGGGCGGCGTCCCGGGATCGTGGAAGACCCACCAGTCGAAGCCATCCCGCTGGTAGACGTTCGCGTCCTCGGGGCGGAGCGAGAACCCGGGGACCTGGCCCCACTCCGGGCTCAGCGCGTTGAGGGCGCCGAACGGCACGGGGTTGCCCGACTGGTCGATGAAGAAGTCGAGGGCCAGGGGCTGCCAGTGGTTGCAGTCCGTCATCTCCGGGTTGCCCGGGAGGTCCATGATGAGGGGGTCGTTGATCGGCTCGTAGACCAGGTTACCGTAGTTGCCCACCTCGTTGGAGCCGTCCACCAGGCCGAAGTCCTTGATGGTCTGGTAGATGCGGTTGCCGAGGGCGGCGGGCGTGTCACCCTTCTGGGTGTCGACGTTGATGTCGTAGCCGAGCTCGCCCATGAGCAGGTCGAGGTCAGGCAGGATCTCAGCGGCGCCGGGCGAGTTGGCGAAGCGGTGCTTCATCAGGCGGTACATCGCGTAGCTGATCGCCTCATGCCGGGCCGCGTCCACATCCACGGCGGTCTGCCGCTCGTGGTGGAAGATCTGGTCGGGCGTGGTCTCGTACGCCGCCCACGCGTCCCACATCGCCGCGCTCGTGTGGTAGAGGTTGCGGGCGTGGACGGTCGGGCGGGAGTTGTCACGTCGGATGGCGAAGAGGAGTTCCTCGTTCCAGGTGCGGGCGATGGAGTGGTCCTCCTCGCCGCGGCTCGGGACCTGGGTCCAGGAGCCGTCGGGGTTCTGCACCTTGTGCACGTAGTAGCCGCCGCGCTTGGCTTTGCCGGAGTGGCTGTACTCCATCACCTGGGCCTGGGCGGCCCCCCCGAACATCATCCCGGCAATCGCCCCGGCCGCGATGGTCAGCGTCCGGGCGGCGCCCATGTCTCGTGAGTTACCCATGTTCTCGTCCGTCCTGTGCTTGCGTGCGGATCACTCTCATCCGGCCCGGTTCCCCACACGGAAAGCCAGGCGCCGGCGCGGCCGCGCAGATCGCCGGCCACCGCCACGATTTCATGCTACCCCGCCTATTCCAGAATCCCAAAGAAAATGGCGCAAACGGTGGAACCGGTGCAACCCGACACCGCCGAGGGAGCCCGAGCGGCGTCGGTTTCGCGTCCGCGTAACTCCGCCCGAGCGGGGCTGAGGACGTCCTACGGGCACCCGGCCCCGAATGCGGCCAGGAACGCCAGCACATCCGAGAAGTCCCACTGCCCGAACGGCTCGGCCAGGTCGGCGGCGGCGTCCATCGACCCGAAGGCGGTCAGGAACGCGACCACGTCGGAGAAGTCGAGCTGCCCGAAGGGCTCGGCCAGGTCCGCGGGGCAGGGCGGGGTCTCGTCGCAGGCGTACCGCACGACCTCGACCGCGTCCACGCCCGCCTCGACGACCGAGCCCGTGCCCAGGTCGCCGGCGGTGAACCGCACCCGCACCTGGTCCGAGGGCGCCGCGAAGACGTCCTGCAGGCGCCAGCTCTTGGCGAACCAGCCGCCCGAGGCCTCGACCCCGCCCGGGCCGATGGTCTCGAGGGTCTGCCACGAGCCGCCGTTGTTGTTCGAGATCTCGACGAGCATCGTGTCCTCGCCCGCGCCCGAGCCGGCGGTGTTGGAGAACCAGGTCGCGTAGGTCAGGTAGGTCTCGTCGCCCGAGGCGTCGAGGGCGGGGCTGGTCAGGATGGTCGAGCCGCCGTCGACGTCGGAGTTGCCGTCCTGGTTGTCGGTCAGGTAGCACTGGCCCGAGCCGTCGAAGTCGGCGGCGGGGTCGCCCCGGTCGCCGCCGCCCACCGGCGTGCCGCGGTCCCACTGGCCGTCGGAGGCGTTCCCCGAGACGCTCCAGCCCGTGTCGGACTCGAAGTCGTCCTGGAAGACGGACTCCTGCGAGTCGGCGACGACGGCCGAGAACGTCGAGGACGGGAAGCCGGCGGGGACCGTGAACGACTGGCCCGAGGTCGCGTCCACGCTGACCCAGTAGCTGGCCGACCCGCAGCCGAGGGGCGGGGTCGTGAACGAGTAGACGCCGGGCTGGGCGGTGGGCGAGGCGCCGATGGTCGCCTGCCCGCTCTGGCTGATGATGTTCAGCTCGATCGTGCCCTCGTCGGCGTCGAGCCCGATCTCCTCGATCGAGACCTCGATGGTGGCGCCGCCGAGGCTGGGCAGCGTCTCGGGCGCGTCGCCGACGATCTGGACGCGGAGCCGGGGGCCGAGCGCGTCGGGTCCGAGGACGAACAGCCCGCGGTTGATGTCCGAGACGATGACCGTGCCCGAGGGGAACCAGGGGTAGTTGCTCCAGGCGCCGTTGAACCCGGTCAGGTCGTCGGCGGGGTAGGTGTCGAAGAACGCGATCTCGACGGGGTTGAGGGGGTCGGAGGCGTCGAAGATCCGGAGGCCCGTCTGGTAGTTGGACTCGAGGATGAGGTCGTCGATCGTGTAGAGGTTGTGGTCGGTCGAGCCGAGCCCGTTCGAGAACGTGCCGGCCTGGAAGGGGTTGTTGATGTCCGAGACGTCGATGATGCGGGTGGTGGTCTGCGAGACCAGGCCGTCGATCTCGTCGAGCTCGTCGTTCAGGTAGAGGTACTGCTTGTCCTCGCTGAGCCAGAGCTGGTGCGAGTAGCTGGGGGTGGAGTAGAAGAGCGTGGCGACGGTGAAGAAGGCGCCGGGGGTCGTGACGTCCACGACCCGCATGCCGGTGGAGGTGAACCCGCCGTCGAGGCCGGACCCGCAGAACGCGATCTCGCGCCCCGCGAACGGGCCCTCGGTGTAGCTGACAACCTGCGCGTCGTGGACGTAGAACTGGGTCCAGGCGCTGGCGATCTGGGGGGCCTCGGGGTTGGACAGGTCGAGCTCGACGAGCCCGCCGTTGCCCACGTTGGCGCCGGCGAGGAACAGCCGCCCGGACTCCTCGTTGGCGACGAGGTTGTGGCAGAGCGTGAACCCGCCGGCGGTGGTGTTGCCCACGAGGCGGACGTTGCCGTTGTCCACATCCGACAGGTCGATGATCTGGACGCCGAAGCCCGCCTCGACGTCGGTGACGGCGTACACGTAGTCGCCGATGACCTTGACGTCGCCCCACAGGCTGTCGGGGCCCGGGATCGTGTCGAGCACGACCGGGCTCGTCGGGTTGGTGACCTCGACGATCGCGACGCCCTTCTCCAGGCCCATGATCGCGTACTCGCGGCCCGAGTCCGAGACGTACCCCCAGCAGTCGTTGCCGGTCGTGTGCCCGCCGGGGAACGTGTTCAGGGGGAGGTGGGCGTAGAGGGTGATGCCGCTGGCCGCGAAGCCGCGGCTCGGGTCCGTGCCCTCGCGGACCGCCTGGTCCAGGGTCCAGAGCTCGCCGAGCACGGGCGGTTGAAGGGCGACGAGCTTTCGCCAGTCCTCGTCGTGGGCGAGGGCCTGGGTCGCGGCGCCGAGGACGATGCCGGCGGCGAGGGAGAGACGAAGCGGCCCAGCGATCCGATGACCCTGCTGCATTCCAAACATCCTTCGAGTTGAGGGCGCCGAGCGGGCAGAGAGTGCCCAGGGGCCCCGGGATCAGCCCCGAGAGCCCCAGGATACGGACGCGGTCCCCGGCTGGTTGCCCGTGTTTGGCCCCCCAGTCGAACCCGGGGCCGCGGGCGCCCGAAGATGCGGGGGCCCATGCCGACCCTGACCGCCATCGCGCTCGCCGCCCTCCTGGTCGGCGCCCCGCCCGCGCCCGCGCCGGAAGGTGGCGACCCGGCGCCGCCCGCCGTGCTGCTCGCCGACTTCGAGCACGAGCCCGAGGTCCGGGTCTCCTGGACGACGCGGGGCGGGGATGTCGTGGAGCTGCGGGGCGCGCGTCCCTACGGCGGCGACCGGGGCAGGACGCCCATGGGCCGCAACATCGAGAGCTTCGTCGCTGTCGGCGGGACCAGGCTCTCCAAGGGCGCGGGCAGGCCCCAGGGCGCGATCGTCCGCGTCGGGTTCTACAAGGCCGTCGCGACAAGGCCGTTCTTTGATGCGATCGCCGAGGACGGGCGCGTGCGCGTCGTTGTCTCGGGCGTCCGGTTCAACCAGCCCGCGGGCGCCCTGGCCGAGACCGTCGTCCAGCACCTGAAGTTCGCGCCCGAACAGCTCGAGGTCTGCTCGCTGCCCACCGACGCCCGGGACCAGTACAACACCGCGAGCCCGACCGACACGCTCAACGGCCGCATCCGCCCGGGCGAGGACGCGCGGCTGGGCGTGCTCGCGGGCGGGGGACCCGGGCACGGCACGACGACGATCACCGCCGAGCCCGACGGCTCGCTCACGCTCGTCTGCGAGTTCCCGTACTCGGCCCTCCGCCACCTCCAGGACCCGTGGGGCTCGGGCGTCCCGGGCACGTTCGTCGAGCCGATCCACTTCCACATCGAGTTCGAGGCGCTGCCGGCCCCGGTGCTGGCGCGGGTCGAGGCGGGCGAGCTGCCCTGGCCCCCGCCCGACCGGATGCTCGACGAGTCGGGCGCGGGCGAGCCGGCCCGCCCCGGCGCCGACGCCCCGTCCCGCAACGGCGACGGGTGAGAAACGAAACCGGCCCGCGACCGGTGGGCCGCGGGCCGGGAACGGATAGAGCTCAAACGAGCCGGGGCGTTACGGGCAGCCGGCGCCGAAGGCGTTGAGGAAGGCGACCACGTCGTCGAAGTTGAAGACGCCGATGGGGGCGGCCAGGTCGGCGGCCGGGTCCATCGTGCTGAAGGCGTTGAGGAAGCCGATGACGTCGTCGAAGTTGAGGGTGCCGAAGGGCTCGGCGATGTCGGCGCCGTTGCAGCCGAGGTCGCCCAGCAGGCCCAGGACGTAGTTGACGTCGGCCTGATCGACGACCAGGTCGCCGTTCATGTCGCAGGACAGGTCGATGTTGACCGCCTGGGACAGGTCGGTCCAGTCGCCGAAGTTGGCCTCGATGTAGTCGACGTCGGCCTGGTCCACGACGCCGTCGGCGCCGGTGGGGGCCCAGCCGCGGGTCGTGCCGGCGGCGCCCGCGACGTCGGCGCGGCTGGCGCCGACGGTGTAGGCGATCGACCCGTCGCCGATCACGGTCCCGAAGAAGTTGTTGTCGCCCATGAGCGCGAACCAGGCGTTGTCGACGGCCTCGAAGCCGGCGGCCCGGTCGAGGGTCAGGTCATTGGAGCCGTCGCCGACGACGAACGAGTCGATGATGCCGTCGCCGCCCTCGTTGTCGACGCCGAGCACGGGGAGGATGTCCAGCCCGTTGTCGGCCAGGACCAGGCCGTCGGCCCAGTAGCGGACGTCCTCGCGGTCGAAGTTGCCGTCGTTGTTGCCGTCGCCGAGGATCTCGGGGCAGGCGTCGGCGCCCGGGGCGGTGACGCCGCCGTTGGGCGACTCGTCGCCGTCGGTGTCGAGCAGGGCGCCCGAGCCGGCGGGGGCGGCCCAGGCGGCGCCGCCCTCGCGGTCGATGATGGCCTCGAGCATGTCGGTCGCGTCGGCGGCGGTGCGGAGCCCGTCGCCGTCGAAGTCGTAGGCGATCTTGTTGCGGCGGGGCATTGAGTTGTCGCCGCCGTAGTTGATGACCGAACCGCCCTGGGAGATGTAGCTGCCGCCGCCGACCACGCCGTCGGTGTAGGTCGGGCCGGTGGTGCGGAAGGGCACGGTGCCGGTGGCCGCGAAGTCGTACGAGTCGTACGCCGCGTTGGCCAGCGCGTTGTTGGGGTCGTTCAGCGACGCGTCCTGGACGTTCATGTTGAAGTCCGGGTTGGCGATCACCGGGATCGGCTGGGTGGCGCTGCTCGGGTTGTTCTCGGGGACGAAGTCCGGCGAGGCGTTGAGCAGGAAGAGCTGGGCGAGGCGCTCGCCCGGCATGAACTCGGTCTCGTCACCACCCGGGACCGCGACGAACGCGGCGACGGAGCGGCGGATGTTGTTGACGAACGCGCCGGCCTGCTCGTTCGGGCACGCGGGGCCGAACGAGCCGGGGATCGGGCCGACCTCGGACGGGTCCCAGCCCCAGCCGCCCAGCTCGGGGGCGACGGAGCGGTAGTCGCCGCGGGTCGAGACCGACGCGGGGCCGATGATGTTGTACCCGTCGGGCCCGCCGTCGTTGGTGGTGTCCTCGGTCGGTCGGGCGGCCATGACGCCGCCCTTGATGTCGGCGATGACGCCCAGCAGGTCGTTCTGGTTCAGGACCAGCCAGCCGGAGCTGCTCACGCCGCGCTCGGCGCCGGTGTGGCCGACGGCCAGGCGCGCGTTCTTGACCGTCGCGTCCATGCGGCTCGAGCCGCTCTTGCTCGAGGGCTGGTAGTTGGCGCCCACGCGGTCGGAGGCGCTGTTGCTGTCGGCGCGACGGCCGACGTTCTCGCCCACGCCGTACGACGGGTCGATGCCGATGCCGTTCATGAAGGCGTTCCGCGTGCCCGAGCCCGAGTCGCGGCAGATCTTCTCGAGGTTCTCGCCCGTGAGCAGGCGCCCCGTGCCCGCCAGGTGGCGGAGGCTGGACATGTGGATCTCGGAGTAGCCGACGCCGTAGTTCACCGTCGCGGCGACCGGGGTCAGCGCGAGGGCGTACTCGTACACCGTGTTCGCGTCGGGCGAGGCGGTGTTCGTGTTCAGGATCGCCAGCGGGCGGAGCAGGTTGGTCTGGTCGGTGTCGACGCCCGTCTTGTCGGTCGTGAAGCGGGGGTTGGCGCCGTAGCCGGAGGAGCTGGGCGTCGCTTCCGGGCGGGGCGTGCCGGCCTGGATGGCGAACCAGCTCACCGGGACGTCGGCGGCGGCGAAGTCAACGGTGAACCCGTTGTCCGGATCGCCCAGGTTCAGGAGCTGGGCGGCGTAGTCGTTGTCGGCGTTCGGGACGAACGGCATGCCCGAGCGGTGGTTGGAGTTGCCGAGGGGCTGGAGCACGCCGGCGATGACCAGGTCGTTGCGGTTCCAGAGGGCGTCGTCGGTGAACGAGGAGTTGCCCTGGTCGTCGGAGGTCTCGCCGTCGGTGTCGTCGTCGGTCTCGTCGGGGTTCTGGTCGAAGATGGTCGCGAACGTGTCCAGCTCGCGAATGCCGTTGCCGGAGCCGAGGATGCGGTAGTGGAGGAACCAGTGGCCGCTGCCGGCGAGGGGGGCGAGCTGGTCGGGGAAGATGGAGCCGAGCGAGCCGGCCTGCAGGTCCCCGTCGACGTCGATGAAGTCGTTGGTCGCCGCGGGGCTCCGGAAGTAGTTGGCCTGGAGCGTCGCGCCCGAGCCGGTGATGACGAAGGGCTGGGCGAGGCCCGGGGTCGCCGCGGCGCCGCACGCCGCGACCATGAGCATGATCTTCTTCTGACGGTTCATCTGTGTGATCTCCCTTGTGGGTTTCAACCCAAGAAACACTCGTGTGATCCCTGCACGCCGGACGGGTCCTCCTCGCGTCCCCGGGGCGCAAACCGATCGCGCAACCGCGACACCCGTCCCCTCATCGCCGCGGCCTGGGGTTCCGACCTGCCTGTCGAGTTGTCAGGCGTCCTTGCCGCCCGAAACAACACGGGGCCCCTCTCGAGGCCCCGTGCGTGTGCTCAGTTGTCCTCCCAGACGCCCTCTCGCATCATCTCGTCGGGCGTCCACACGTCGTTGTTGCCGCTGATCGAGTAGAACCGGCGGCCCCATTCCTCGCCGAGGATCGTCTCGCGCAGGCTCCGCAGCTCGGCGTGCCCGTCGATGTACCCGGTCACGCCCTTGCCGCTGTGCTCGCGGGAGAAGACGTTGAGCCCGTTGTCACGGGAGAAGATGCCCGCCTGGATGCGGTCGCCGTTGTCCACGTCCAGGATCTCGGACCCGAACATGTAGCGGAACGCGGCCCTCGAGGTGTTGCCGACGCTCGTCGGGTCGCCGAGCCCGTCGCCCGAGAAGGACATGAACGGCGTGAACGGGCGGTGGCTCCCGCTCGTCCAGTTGCCGTCGTCCGAGGAGCTGACCTCGCGGGCGAGCAGGCGCCAGTCGTTGTCGCTGTCGCCGAACTCGGCGATCAGGATCGTCTTGGCGGGGAACTCGACGACGTTGTCCTTGACCAGGACGTAGTTGCGGAAGCCGCCGAACTCGCGCTGGTTGAACTTGTTGCGGGGGAAGAGCGCGCCGTTGCCGCCGAACGCGAGACGGGCGACCTGGCGGTCCGTCGTCTTGGCGCTCTCGGCGGTGGCGCCGTCGGCCTTGTCGATCTGGCCGGGCTCCCAGTTCTCGGGGTCGGGCCCGGGGTTGGTCCGGGGTGCGCCGCCGTTGAGCAGCACCGGGGACTCGAACGCCTCCTCGGGCACCTCGCCGTTGCCGAACAGGGCGTACGACCAGTGGATGTACCCGTACTGACGATTGGGCTGGGGGTCGCGCTGGTCGCTCATGTCCCAGCCGTAGTCGTCGATCTCCTCGGACTTCGGGTAGACGTACGAGGGCGGGATGAACCCCTTGTTGTCGGTCGTGTACGTCACGACGCCGAGGTTGACCTGGCGGGCGTTGTTGAGCGCCATCGCGGTCCACGCGCTGCGGCGCGCCGCGCCCAGGGCGGGCAGCAGGATGCCGATCAGCAGCGCGATGATCGCGATGACGACGAGGAGTTCGATGAGCGTGAACGCGTGCCGAGGTCGCTCGTGCCGCATGATGTGGTGGCTCCGTCGCTAAGAGAGGTGGATCCGCTCGGCCGGCGTCCCGATCCCGCGCCGATTCCCCGCCGAGTGGGAGCAGAGAGTAGAAGTACGCGGCCCCGATGACGGTCAAGACGCGGCGCAACTTGCGCGAAGAAAGCGTGAGTTAGCACACGGTCAAGAGAGCGTGAACATGTGTGAAGAGAACATGAGTTAACAACGCGTCAAGGAAATGTGAGCGCGAGCGCGCCGGCCCGGATCACGGGCCCGGACTCGCGCAACAACTGCGCGCGTGCGAGTTCCGAACGCGCCGCGCAGGGACGCCGGGTTTCCTCTCTTCCGGCGCCCCCGGGGGCCCTGGCTCGCCCAGAAAGGCCCTCGCCCGAGACTCTCGGCCGCCGGTGCGCCCGCTGGTAGACTGCTGTGTCCGCTGGGCCCCGCACCGTCCCCCCTGAAATCGGCGACGGGCGGATCCCAAGGAGGCTCCGGGAGGGCCCGCGGACCGGGCCCGTTCCGCCGGGCGATCGGGCCCGACTGGGGATCTCGCCATGACAATCGTCGAGCAGATCGTCTCCGACGAGGACAGCCTGATGCTGGTGGTGGGGCTGTGCGTAGCCTGTGTGTGGATCGTCAGCGCGACGATCGCCAAGGTGTGCACGACCTCCTGCCGGGAGAGGACCAAGCGTGAGATCGCCGCGTACATCGCCGAGGGATCGATGACCCCCGACCAGGGCGAGCGCATCATCAAGGCCGGCAAGAAGATGGAGTGCTAGCCCGGGATTCTGGCCCGCGCGGCGGAGAACAAGCAGATGACCAATGTCCTGGCTTCAATCGACGGCGAGATGATCCCCATCGTGGCGATCGCGGGCGGCCTGCTCATCGGCCTCGTCGCGGTCGTCGGCAGCATGTTCAAGGGCGCCCACGACCGCAAGCAGATCGAGGAGTCCCGCCGCGAGATCGCGGCCTACGTCGCCGAGGGTTCCATGACCCCCGAGGACGCGGAGCGCCTCCTGGCCGCCAAGCCCAAGGGCGGCAACTGCGACTGGAGCTGACTCAGCTCCCGCGGATCGTCATCACCCAGACACGCAGAACCTCGGCGATGCTCCACGCCTGCGCGGGGCACCCGTCCGGCCGCTGCGGCGCGCGCTCGTCCCCCTCCCCGTCAAAGATCTCGGGAAGCTGACCCGGCGACCACCCGTCCTCGAGCCAGCGGACGAGGGGCGCCAACGCGCGCCGGGCCTCGGCCCGCGACTCAGCCGAGAACGCGCCCACCCGCATGACCGCCTCGGCGTAGGGCCCGATCAGCCAGGGCCACGCCGTCCCGTTGTGGTACGCCGCGTCCCGCTCGAACAGGCTCCCCTCGTACCGCCCGCGGTACGGCGAGCCCGGGTCCGCCGCCGAGCCCGACCCCGGATCGCCCGCGCGGGCGAGCGTCCGCAGCCCGAAGGGCGTGAGCAGCTCGCGCCGGACCTCGTCGAGCACACGCCGTGACTGCTCGGCGTCCAGGGGCGAGTGGGGGAGGCTGGCCGCGAACACCTGGTTCGGGCGGACGCCCCCGGACGGCGCCCAGCCCAGGGGCCCCGGCGTCCTGTGGTCGATCAGCCCGCCCTCGAACGTCACGAACGCCGCCCGGAACGAATCACGCACACGGTCGGCCAGCGCGGCGCACTCGCCCGCCCGGGTCGCGTCATCCCCGCGGAGCGAGCCGGCGAGCCAGCGCAACGCGTTGTACCAGAGCGCGTTGATCTCGACGGCCTTGCCGTGCCGGGGCGTGAAGGTCACGCCGTCGCGCTGCGCATCCATCCAGGTCAGCTGCGTGCCCGCGTCGCCGGCGAAGACGAGCCCGTCGTGGTCGATGCCGATGCCGTGGTCCGTGCCCGCCCGGTACGCCTCGACGATCTCCACGCACGCGGGCAGCAGCTCGCCCGCGAACGTGCGCCCGTCCCCGCCCGCCGCCAGGTACTCATGGGCGGCGTGCACGAACCACAGGGGCGCGTCCACCGTGTTGTAGTGCGCGGGCGCGTCATAGTCGTCGAACCGGTTGGGGATCAGGCCCCGACGCAGCGCGCCCGCGAACGTCCGCAGCACGTCCAGGGCCTCGCCCAGCCGCCCCGTGACCAGCAGCAGGCCCGGCAGCGAGATCATCGAGTCACGCCCCCAGTCGGCGAACCACGGGTACCCCGCGATCACGCTCACGCCGCTGCTGCGCGCGACGACGAACTCGTCGCCCGCCAGCGCCAGCCTCGCGATCGGGGCGGCGGCCTCCGCGTCGGCCCGGTCCACGCCAGCCAGATCCAGCGACCGCTCGACGAGGGCGGTGTCGCGCTCGGCCTGCGCCGACTCGTCGGCGTCGGCGTCCGGCCTCGGACCATCGTCGGCCGCGGCGAGCAGCTCGACCGAGCCGCCCGGCGCCAGTTCGGCGCACACGATCGCCGGCGCGTGCAGGTCCTCGACGGCCTCGAGCCCCCTTCGGATTTCCCACGCGTGCTCGATCGACCGCCACCGCTCGTCCCCGGGGCTCACCTCGGCGCCGGGCGCCCACAGCCGCAGATCGACCGGGCCGTCCTCGATGCGGACCTCTTCGTCCGCGTGCTCGACATGAAACCTCTCTCCCGGGTCGGCGCCCTCGTCGAGCCTGTGGAACCCCCGCATCGCGACCAGCGGGCGCAACTCGAGCCGGCAGGACGCCCCGCGGGTCTCGTACCGCACGGCGACCGCCTGGCGCCCGCGCAGCAGACGCACCCGCTTGCGGACCTCCAGCGGCCCGCCCGGGCCCGCGTCGATGCGGTACGTCCACTCGCACGAGCCGCGCCCGTGCTCGAAGCGGGCGAGCCTGGGATCCCAGACCGCCCGCTCGGTCGAGCCGGCGAAGTGGAACGGGGTCAGGTGCTCGCGCCGCTCGGCGCCGTCGTCGCCCGGCAGGATGACTGTCTCGTGGATCGCCGCGAGCGTGACGATGCGCTCGACGGGCGGCCGCGCCGCGGCGACCAGCAGCCCGTGGTACCGGCGCGTCGGCACGCCCAGCACCGACCCCATCGCGTACCCGCCGACCCCGTTGGTCAGCGTCCACTCCGTCCACAAGGGCCCAGGCGCGCCGGCGTCGCCCGCCGGTCGCCGGGCGATGAGCGGGGGCAGGACGTCGGCGTGGGCGGGCGCGCTCGTCATCGCGTGCAGACTAGGGCCTCGGGCGCGGGCGTGGACGCGGGCCGGGCCCGCCAGCTTGACACCCCGCGGAGCCCCTGCGACACTCTCTCATGGCGACCCTCCCCGACACGCGTCCCGCGTCCCAGCCCCAGTCACAGCCCAAGTCCCAGACCAGCACCCAGGCCGGTTCCTCGACCAGCCCCGCGGTCTCTTCCGCGCCCCGGGGGCGATCGATGCAGACACCACCCACGCCCAAGATCGTCGCCGACGGCGTCACGTTCGACGACGTCCTCCTCCTGCCGGCGCGATCGGCCGTCATGCCCGCCGACGCCGACGTCTCCACCCGCCTCACCACCACCATCCGCCTGAACACGCCCCTCGTGTCCGCCCCCATGGACACGGTCACCGAGTCCGCCCTGGCCATCGCCCTGGCCCAGGAGGGCGGGATCGGGATCATCCACAAGAACATGCCCGTCGAGGCCCAGGCCCGCGAGGTCGCCAAGGTCAAGCGGTCGGCCAACGGCGTCATCACCGACCCGGTCACCCTCGGCCCCGACGACACCGTCGCCCGCGCCCGCCAGCTCATGCGCGAGCACAACGTCTCGGGCTTCCCCGTCACCGAGGACGGCGCCCACGAGCTCCGCTCCAAGGGCAAACTCCTGGGCATCCTGACCCGGCGCGACCTCAAGTTCGTCGAGGACGAGGCGACCCGCATCAGGGACGTCATGACCGGCGAGGGGCTCATCACCGGCGCGCCCGACACGTCCCTCGAGCAGGCCGAGACGGTCCTGTCGCGCAACAAGGTCGAGAAGCTGCTGCTCTGCGACGATAAGGGGAACCTCGCGGGCCTGATCACGATGCGCGACATCGAGCGGGCCAGCCGGTTCCCGAGCGCGTGCGTCGACGCCCGCGGGCGTCTGCGGTGCGGCGCCGCCATCGGCCCCGGGCAGATGGACCGGCTGGACGCTCTGCTCGCCGCCGAGGTGGACGTCGTCGTCGTGGACACCGCGCACGGGCACTCGGAGAACGTCATCAACGCCGTCCGCCAGATCAAGGAGCGGCACGCGATCGACGTGATCGCGGGCAACATCGCGACCGCCCAGGCGGCGATCGACCTTGTGGAGGCGGGCGCCGACGCGGTCAAGGTCGGCATCGGGCCCGGGTCGATCTGCACGACGCGGGTCGTGACGGGCGTGGGCGTGCCGCAGATCACCGCCGTCATGAACGTCGTCGAGGGCGTCCGGGCCTCGGGCCGCGACGTCCCGGTCATCGCCGACGGCGGCGTGCGGCTGTCGGGCGACATCGCCAAGGCGATCGCCGCCGGCGCCGACTCGGTCATGATGGGCTCCCTGTTCGCCGGCCTCGACGAGTCGCCGGGCGAGCTTGTCATCTCCGGCGGGCGCCGATTCAAGGCCTACCGGGGCATGGGCTCGGAGGGCGCGATGAACGCGGGCAGCGCCGACCGGTACCGCCAGGCGGACAAGGTCGACGAGCGCACGGGCCGGGCCAAGGCCAAGTTCGTGCCCGAGGGCGTCGAGGGGCTGGTGCCGTACCGCGGCTCGCTGGCCGAGTTCGTCTACCAGCTCGTCGGAGGCCTGCGGGCCTCGATGGGCTACTGCGGCCAGCCGACCATCGAGGCGATGCGCGAGCACGCCCGCTTCGTCCGCGTCTCGGGCGCGACCGTCGTCGAGAACCACCCGCACGACATCCGGATCACCAAGGAGTCGCCCAACTACTCCTGGGGGCACTCGGGCGAGTGAGGCGGACTCGTCGTCGGCCGGTCTCCGACGCCTCTCCAGACCGTCCCGCAGGCACACCATGATCCCCGGCCCCGTCAGGACGCTGATCCGTGTCGTGCGACGCACGCCCTCGTGGGAGAGTGTCCAGGCGGACCCGGACCTGCCGAGCGATGTGTACGGGCACGACGACGAGTCCGTCGCGCTCCCCCGGATCCCGCCGGGCGCGGCCGACGTCCCCAGCTCCCTCGCCTTCTCGCTGTACAAGTCGGGCAGCACGCTCCTGCAGCTCATCCTCAACGCGCTGGCCCCGAAGGCCGGCGTCTCGATGGTCCCCCTCGAGTCCATGCTCTGGGACCGGGGCGTGAGCCCGGAGCAGACCCCGCCCGAGGTCGCCCGGGTGTTCAGGCCCCGCTCGTGCTGCTACGGCGTGTTCCGCTCGTTCCCCTGGCGGTACGAGATCCCGATCCTCGCGGACTCGCCCTGCATCCTGCTCGTCCGCGACCCGCGGGACGCGCTCGTGTCGCACTACTTCTCGGTCGCCAACAGCCACCCCGAGCCCAAGGACGCGCCCGAGGAGATCAGGCGGGGCATGCTCGCCGAGCGGGACCGCGTGGGCGCCAGCCCGATCGATGAGCA
Organism: Phycisphaerales bacterium; assembly: GCA_041987545.1. Taxonomy (GTDB): domain Bacteria; phylum Planctomycetota; class Phycisphaerae; order Phycisphaerales; family UBA1924; genus JAJRXR01. The sequence goes on from JBHIWH010000003.1 coordinate 449,985, forward strand.
CGTGCTCGCCAACGCCGAGTTCTTCAATCACTGGCACGAGGGGTACGCCCGGGGCCTGCCCCCGGCCCCGCGGACGCGCGTCTTCCGATACGAGGACGTCGTCTTCGAGAAGCGGGCCTGGGTGGACGAGCTGTGCGAGACGCTCGGCTGGGACGTTCCGCCCAAGGCCCGGCGCCGGATCGCCGACGCGTTCGACCTCCGCCCGAAGAAGGAGCGCCCGGACGAGCACATCCGCCGCGTCACCCCGGGCGACCACCGGGAGAAGCTCCGGCCCGACACGATCGAGGCGCTCAACCAGCGCCTCGCGCCCGTCCTGGACCGCTACGGCTACGAGCGCTGATCCCCCGCCCCGACGTATCATCCGCCCGGACGCCCACCCCACAGGACACACGCATGTTCCACTCCGGCAACCCGACCCTGCGCGACGAGGCCTTCGAGACCACCCGCTGGGAGGACGCCGCCGACGCCCGCGACCGCCCCCGGGTGATGACCCTCACGGGCACGGTCAACGCGACCGCCGTCCTGCTCGCCCTCTGCGCGATCACGGCGGTCACGCTCTGGCACTTCATCACCGCCAGCCCGAGCCCGGCGTTGCTGTACGGCTCGTGGCTCGGCGGGGGGCTGCTCGGTCTCGTGCTCGCGGTCGTGATCAGCTTCAAGCCGCGGACCGCGCCCTTCCTCGCGCCGGTCTACGCCGCCGCGGAGGGCGCGTTCCTCGCCGGATTCTCGTACTTCGTCGCCGCGACGTGGGTCCCGACCAAGACCGGCGAGCCGGACACGGGCCTGATCGCCCAGGCCGTCGGCCTCACGTTCGCCATCTTCGCCGGCATGCTCGTCGCCTACTGGGCCCGCCTCATCCGCATCGGGCCCGTCTTCGCCAAGGTCATGATGACCGCTCTGATCGGGCTCGTGCTCTACGCGCTGGGGCTCTTCCTGCTCAACGGCCTGGGCGGCCTGGGCCTGCCCAACCTCTTCTGGAGCAGCTCGCCCCTGGGCATCGGCTTCTCCGTCCTCTGTCTGGGCCTCGCCTCGCTCTTCCTCGTCCTCGACTTCCAGTTCATCGAGGAGTCCGTGCAGAACGGCGCGCCCAAGCACATGGAGTGGTACGGCGCCTTCGGCCTGCTCGTCACCCTCGTCTGGATCTACGTCGAGGTCCTCCGCCTGCTCGCCAAGCTCCGGTCGGGCGACTGACCCGCCGGGTTGACTCAGTCGCGGGGCGCGGGCGGCGGGGCGGCGCCCTCGCCCGTCAGCCGCAGGAGCGTGAACCGGGCCGCGTTGGCCGGGTCCGTGTCCCCGTCGGAGACCAGGATCAGCAGCCGCCCGCCCTCGACCGCGGGCCCGAAACAGAACCCCTCGTAGTTGGCGGTCGGCACGCCCAGCTCGCTGAAGGTCGCGATGAGCGTCTTGCGCACGGGCGTCGTCTCGGCGCTCAGCGCGTCCACCCCCGAGACGTCGTCGGCGCCCTGGGTCTCGACCAGGTACAGCCGCCCGTCGAACCCGCCCTCGCCGTCCTCGTCCCGCTCCAGCGCCAGCATCCGCCCGCGCTCGAGCGCGACCAGCTCCACCAGCCCCAGCTGCAGCGGGTCGTCGCGCAGCGTCGGCGGGCCCAGTTCGTAGGCAAACACGCCGGCCACGGAGCGCTCGGCCAGATCGACCTCGATAATCCGGACCAGGCCGGTCGGCTCGTCCTGGGCCAGCGGCTCCTCGTTGGCGGTGTACGCCCACGCCCGGTCGGGGGTCACGCCGAGGGCCTCGAAGCCCCGGTTGTGCCGGATGCCCCGGTCGGCGGTCGGGTCGAACTCGGGCGGCGTCAGGTCCAGCGACGCGCCGCCCTCGAGCTGGTCGAACAGGTACAGCCGCGGCCCGAGCCCGCTCATCGCGTACCCCTCGCTCGCGACCAGGAACTGCCGCGACCGATTCTCCTCGCCGATCAGGCGGATCGACTCGGGGTCGATGATGTTCTGCTCGAACATCTGCCCGTCGCTACGAAGGAACGGGTGCAGGTCGATCCGCCCGACGCCCCGCAGCCGCGGCTCGCGCGTCGCGGGGTCGGCGCGGAAGTCGATCCGCAGGAACCCGTACCGCGGCGGCCCGTCCTTGCCCCGGTCGTCGCTGACGACCATGTACCACCCGCGGGGCAGCGCCTCGATCCCGCTCAGCTCCGTCGCGGGCCAGTCGGCGTGCTCGCCCCGCGTCCAGTCGGGCGTGATCGTGGTCGAGTCCAGGAACTCGACCGTCCACGCCGGGCTCTCGCCGGCGCCCGGCGCCGCGCCCTCCGGGCCCGCGCCGATCAGCAACATCGTCGAGACGATCACTCCACCGATCATCGCGGTCCTCCCTCTCCGGTCCGCCCGATCATTCACACGTTGAAGAGGAAGTGGCAGACGTCCGCGTCCCGCATGACGTATTCCTTGCCCTCAACCCGCATCCGGCCCGCGTCCTTAATCGCCTTTTCACTCTTCAGCTCGACCAGGTCGCCCACCGAGTAGACCTCGACGCGGATGAACCCCCGCTCGAAGTCGGTGTGGATCACGCCCGCGGCCTGGGGCGCCCGGGTCCCAACGGGGATCGTCCACGCCCGGATCTCCTTGGGACCGGCCGTGAAAAAGCTCTGCAGGCCCAGCAGCTCGTACGCCCCCCGGGCCAGCTTGTTGAGCGCCGGTTCGTCCATGCCCATGTCGGAGAGCATCTCCCGCGTGTCCGCCTCGTCCAGCTCGGCCAGCTCCGACTCGATCTTGGCGCACACCGGGATCATCACCGACCCCTCGGCCGCCGCGTGCTCGCGTACCCGCTGCGCTAGCGCCCCCTCGCCCATCGGGTCGTCCTCGTCCACGTTGGCGACGAACAGCACGGGCTTGGTCGTGATTAGCCCGAGCGATCTGAGCGCCGCCGCCTCGTCGGCGTTCTTGGGCTCGTACTTGCGCGCCGTCGCGCCGTCCTCCATGAGTGGAGTCAGCGCCTTGATCACCGCGACCCTGGTCGCGGCGCCCGGCTCCTTGCCCCGGGCAGCCCGCTCGGCCTTGCCCAGCGCCCCCTCGAGCGTCTGCAGGTCCGCCAGGATCAGCTCGCTCTCGATCGTCTTGATGTCCCGGATGGGGTCGACCGAGCCCTCGACGTGCGTGATGTCCTCGCCGCCGGCGACCTTCTCGAAGCACCGGACGACCTGCACGATCGCGTCCACCTCGCGGATATGTGACAGGAACCGGTTGCCCAGCCCCTCGCCCTGCGACGCGCCCCGGACCAGGCCGGCGATGTCCACCAGACGAAGGCTCGCGGGGATGACCTTCTGAGTCTCGATGTGCTCGTTGATCGTCGCCAGGCGGTCGTCGGGCACGGGCACGACGCCGACGTTGGGCTCGATCGTGGCGAACGGGTAGTTGGCGCTCAGGGCGCCGGCGGCGGTCAACGCGTTGAAAAGCGTGGACTTGCCGACGTTGGGCAGCCCGACGATGCCTGCTTCCATGGGGCTCGACTCCGGATCCGGACGCGACGGGCTCGGCCCCCGCAACGCACCGAGGTGGTGCGCGGGCCCAACGACGAAAAAACCCGGGCCGTGCCGCCCCGGAGAGCGACGCACGGCCCGGGCTCATGCCCTATCCGGCCCGGCGTTACTCTCCGAGCCAGTCCACGCGGCCCGAGTCCAGATCGTAGACGCCGCCGACGATCAGGAGCTGGCCCGAGTCCACGCGACCCCGCAGCACGTCGCTCCGATCGAGGATGTCCCGGATCGTCTGGCGGACGTTCGCCTCCACGACCGCGTCCACGAACGCCGTGTTGGAGCTGTCCGCCACGCCCGGGATGCCCCGGCGCCTCGCGGTCTCGATCGCGGGCTCGATGTTGTCCAGGGTGGCGGTCAGGTTGCCGAGCTCGGCCCCGTCGACGGCGCCCATGACCGCGCCGCACGCCGAGTGCCCCAGCACCACGATCACCTTCGAGCCCGCGACCGCCGTCGCGAACTCCATGCTCCCGAGCATGTCGGTGTTCTCGAAGTTGCCCGCGACGCGGCCCACGAACAGGTCACCGATGCCCATGTCGAACGCCGCCTCGGGGATCACCCGCGAGTCCAGGCAGCTGAGGACGACCGCCAGGGGGTACTGGCCCGACGCCGACTGGCGGACCTGGGCGCGGTAGTCCTGGGGGGTCAGTTCTCCCGCGACGAACCGCTCGTTGCCCTTCTTCATCTTGGCGAGGATGTCCCGCGGCGTCATGTCCGCCCGCGTCTCGGCCGTGACGACCGTCTTCCGGGCCACGTCCCGCCGCTCACCGGTGAAGCCGCACGCGGCCCCGACCATGAGCGTTCCGCAAAGACCCGTTACCAGACCGAGGCGGTTCATCTCGACATTCCTTTCGTGCGCGGCGGGCTCGCCGCTCTGCCGGCGGCTCTGCCGCCGAGTGGTCTACTTCCAGCGCGCGGCGACCGCGCCGCGTCGTGTCGCGACCGCTTTCGACCGCTCTCTCGGGCCGGATTCACGTTCGAAGGAAATAGTCCAGGGCGGCCTCGGGCGGGCTGACAGACCGGAACCGCCTCCCGCCGGGCTCAGCCGCACCCGTCGGCGAACGCCTGGAGGTACAGCAGCACGTCCGTGAAGTCGTGGGCCGCGTCGCAGGACAGGTCCGCGAAGACGCTCCCGTCCCCGAACGCCGACAGGAACAGGATGACGTCAAGGAAGTTCAGGTCCCCGCTCGAGTCCAGGTCCGGCGTGCACTGGACCCGGCCCTCGTACAGGCGGTCCCGCCCCTGGAAGTTGCACACGTACAGGTCCGGCACGCCGTCGCCCGTGAAGTCCGCCACCTCGACGTCCACGCACACCGTCGTCAGGTTCGACGGGATCATCTCCGCCGTCGCCTCCTGGAAGCAGCCCAGCCCGTCGTTGAGCAGCACCCGCGCCCCGCCGACGAGGAACCCGCGGGCGCAGACCACGTCCAGCGAGCCGTCCCCGTCCAGGTCCACCAGGTCGGCGTCGAACGAGTCGTAGGGCGCGATGCCCGCCAGCCGCGACGCGGACTCGTCGGTGAAGAACCCCGCCCCGTCGTTGATCAGCACGCGGTCGGCCCGCCCGACGCCCGGCGCCGAGACGTTGGCCATGAACAGGTCCAGGTCGCCGTCGCCGTCGATGTCCCCGAAGTCGGCCTCGCGTGTGATGCGCGGCGCCACGTCGGGCAGCCGGGCCGCGGTCTGGTCCTCGAACCCCCCGCCGGGCATGGCGATCAGGAGTCGGTTCTGCCCCTCGTTGCCCACGACCAGGTCGGGCAGCGTGTCGCCGTTGACGTCGCCCAGTTCCAGGTCTTGGGTCGGGTCGGTGATCGCGGGCAGGTACGTCGTGGTCGCGTCGGTGAATCCGCCCGCGCCGTCGTTGAGCCAGGCGGCGTTCTGCCCGTTGACGCCCACGAGGACGTCGGGAAGCGCGTCGCCGTCGAGGAACGCGACGATCGCCGCGTTGGCCCGGGCGCCCGCCGGCAGCGCCGCCGACGCGTCGATGAATGGGCCGGCGGGGGTCCCGAGCAGGAACTCGTCGGCCGGGCTGTCCTCGGAGATGAGCACGACGTCCAGGCGCCCGTCGCCGTTGTAGTCGGCGGGCGCGATGTCCTCGGTGTCAAGCGTCGAGTTGGTGAGCCGGGCGGCCGACGCGTCGGAGAAGACGCCGTCGCCGTCGTTGATCAGGAGGATGTTCCGCGCGAACTCGGAGGCGACGAGCAGGTCGAGGTCGCCGTCGCCATCGATGTCGATCGGCTCGGCGTCCATGCTCCGCGTCTGCGTCACGCCCGCGGGGATCGCCGTGTCCGTGATGTCGATGAACACCAGCCGATCCCGGTCCGCCCCCGCGAGGCCCGCACCGGCCGCGAGCGCGAACGCGCAAATGAAGATCCGCATCGGGTCGCCCTCTCGGCTGGCCGCGCCCGGGGTCCGCGGGCGCCGAGATCGAGTACCGCCTCAGCCGGATCCGGTTGCGTCCGTCGCGCCCGGGCCGCCGCTCAACGCCGCCCCCCGGCCCAGCGCGTACGCCCGCCCGCGCCAGCGCACGCCCCCCCGCAGCATCGACAGGTACACGAACGGCGCCAGCAGCAGCGTCCCCCACAGCATCCACGCGCCGCGCCACCCGATCCGCCCGCCGCCGAGGGCCAGGTGCAGCCCCGCGTTGCTCAGCCCCATCGCCAGCACCGTCGCCAGCGACAGCGCCCACCCCCACCAGGCGCCCAGCGCAACGCTCACGATCAACGCCGCCCACGCGAGAAAGTACTCCAGCGACCGAACGACGATCGGCCATGTGAACCGGATCGAAAGCCCGTTGCGCCCGAAGAACATCCACTTGCGGTACAGCTTCAGGAACTCGGAGAACCCGGTCCGCTCGACGATGATGGGCAGGACGGTCGTGACCATTACATTCCGCCAGCCCGCGGCGTGCAGGCAGCGACCGATCGCCATGTCGTCCACCAGCTCGCCCTCGGCGCACGCGACGCCCCCGACCTCGTCGAGCGCCGCCCGGCGGAAGACCATGATCTGCCCCATGATGAAGGGCAGCTCGCCCGAGCGTCCCGCGGCCCGGGCGGCCATCGAGCCGTACATCGAGTTGAGCAGCGTCGCGTACCCCACGTCGCCCGATGTCCGCAGGCCCGACGTCACCACCGCCGGCGCGAACGTGCACCCGATCTGGTCATCGGCCAGCAGCGTCTCTACCAGGTCGGTCAGCAGGCCCGGCCCGGGCCGCGTGTCCGAGTCGCCGAAGGCGAGCAGCTCGCCCGTCGCCGCCTCGCCCGCGACGATCATCGCGTGCAGCTTGCCCGTCCTGTGGGCCGGCGGCTCGCCCGCGATCACGATCCGCGCGGTGCCCGGCCGGCCCGAGCCTGCGTGCTCCCCGATCACGGCCTCGGCGTTGGCGTGCCCCGGATCGATCGGGTCGTCGAAGACGAAGATCGTCTCGACGTCTCCCGCGTACCCCGTGTCCAGAGCCGCCCTGAAGTTCTCCAGCTGCCCCGCGTCTGCGCCCTTGACGGGCCGGACGACGCTGATCGAGGGCCAGTCGCGGGGCGTGCGTCGGGGCGGCGCGGGCCGGGCGATCCCCGCCCGCAGCCAGGCGTGCGAGAAGACCATGTCGATCAGCAGCAGGGCGCCGACGATGCCGAGTGCCAGTTCCATCCGCGGCCCCTGCCGCCCACGCGCGGGCGAAGGGGCATCGTACCGCGCCCGCCGCGACCGCTATCCTTCCCCGAGACGCGCTCGTAGCTCAGCAGGATAGAGCGGCGGTTTCCTAAACCGCAGGTCGGAGGTTCGAGTCCTCCCGGGCGTGCTTGACCCGCACCATGAGCACACCCCGCCTCGCCATCGGGTGCATGACCGGCACGAGCCTCGACGCGATCGACGCCGCCGCGGTCCACGCCGTCGGCGCCGGCCTCGGGCTGCACGCGCACCCCCTCGGGCATGTCAGCCTCCCGATCTCGGGCGACGTCCGCGATTCCCTCCGCCGCCTGTGCGTCGGCGAGGCTCTGACGGCGGCTCAGATCGCCCGGACCCGGCGCGCGTTCGGCGTCGCCCAAGCCGACGCCGTCTCGCTCCTGCTCGAGGAGCACGCCGAGCTGGGCCGCCCGACCCTGGTCGCGCTGCACGGGCAGACGGTCCACCACGACCCGCCGGACTCGTGGCAGCTCGTCGACCCCTGGCCCGTCGCCGACCGGTTCTTCTGCCCGGTCGTGAGCGATCTCCGCGGCGCCGACCTGGCCGCCGGCGGTCAGGGCGCGCCCATCACGCCCCTGGCCGACTGGTCGCTCTTCCGCTCCGCGACCGAGCCCCGCGCGATCGTGAACCTGGGCGGGTTCTGCAACGCGACCGTCCTCGCCGCCGGCGCGACGCCCGACAAGGTCGAGGGGTTCGACGTGTGCGCGTGCAACCAGCTACTCGACGCGGCCGCCCGGCGCGTCCTCGGCTGTGACTACGACGACGGCGGTCGGGTCGCGCTCTCCGGCAAGCCTGACCACGACGCGGGCGCAGCCCTGGCCGAGCTTCTGCGGGCCCAGGCCGAGGGGGGGCGCTCGCTGGGCACGGGCGACGAGGCGGGCGCCTGGCTCGAGGATTGGGCGGACCGTCTCACACCGGCCGACCTGCTCGCGACGGCCGCCGCCAGCATCGGTCGCGTCATCCACGAACGCGTGGGCCTCGACGCGCCCCGAGGGTGCGCTTCTTTCCTGGCCGGGGGCGGGGCCCGCAACGCGGCGCTGGTCGCCGCGATCCCCGGCGCCCGCCCCCTCGACGAGCTGGGCGTCGCCCCCCAGGCCCGCGAGTCGGTCGCGATCGCCGTCCTCGCCCTGCTCGCCGCCGACGGCGTCCCGGTGACCCTCCCCCGCGTCACCTCCCGCGCCCCGCAAGTACCCTTGAGTGGCGCATGGATCAACACGCGACCCAGCCTGTGAACCCGCCGCCCGACCGCGGGCGTCTGCTCACCGAGCAGCGCAATCCAAGGTCGATGGACCTCGACACGCTCGGCATCGAGGACTGTCTTGAACTAATCAACCGGGAGGACGCCCTGGTCGCGGGCGCCGTCCGCGCCGCGATTCCTGCGATCGCCCGCGTCGTCGAGATGGCCGAGCGGGGCGTGCGCGCCGGCGGGCGGATGGTCTACATCGGCGCCGGCACCTCGGGCAGACTCGGCGTCCTCGACGCCAGCGAGTGCCCGCCGACGTTCCAGACCGACCCGGGCCTGGTCGTGGGCCTCATCGCCGGGGGCGACGCCGCCCTCCGCGTCTCGAGCGAGGGACGCGAGGACGACCCCGACGGCGCCCGCGCCGAGCTCGACCGCCTGGGCCTGGGCGCCGACGACACGCTGATCGGCATCGCCGCCGGGGGGACCACGCCCTACGTCCTGGGCGCCCTGGGCATCGCCAAGTCGCGGGGCGCGGCCACCGCCCTGCTCTGCTGCTCACCCATCGATCGCCCCCCCGACGCCGACGAGCTGGTCCTGCTCGAGACCGGCCCCGAGGTCCTCACCGGCTCGACTCGGATGAAAGCCGGGACCGCGACCAAGATGGCCCTCAACATGATCTCGACCACGCTCATGGTCCGGCTCGGCAAGACCCACGAGAACCTCATGGTCGATCTCCGGGCCACCAACGACAAGCTCCGCGACCGGGCGGCACGCATCGTCGCGGAGCTGACCGGGCTCGACCGCGATGCCTCGCTCGACCTGCTCGCCCGCGCCGGCTGGCACGTCAAGACGGCCCTCGTCATGCACGCCCGGGGTCTGGATCGCGACGGGGCGATCGCCGCCCTCGAGCGTGCGGGCGGTCGCCTCCGCGACGCGATGAACACCTGATCGGACCTGCGCGGCGCGTTCTCGGACATGGCCCGCGCCGATCGGCGCCGCGACGCGCCCGGTTGCCTTGCGGTGGGCCCCGCCCGGGGTAGGTTTCGGGTGATGCGCTCTGCCCCGGTCATGCTGGTCGGCGCCGCCCTCGCGGGCGCGGCGCTCCAGGGCTGCTCGACGCACACGCTGCGGGCCGAGCCGGTCGTCTGCGAGACGCGCGACTCGATCCGCATCGGCTTCTCGACCAACGACCCCCGCCCCTGCCGCGAGTGCCGCTCGTGCGACGTGCACCCCCGGCACTCCCGGTCCGTGCCATGCCGCCGCCGCGAGGCGACGCCGGCGGGCATCCGCTGGGACGCGGTCTTCCCCCCGCCCGATGTGACCCACGACGAGCTCCGCTACGGCTCCTGGGCGCCCGAGCGCTGGCGCAACGACGCCGACCTGGGCGCGGCGCCCGCGGGCGCGATCGACGCGATAAGCGCGTCATGGCCCGAGCCCTGGCGCCCGGACCTGGACTTCGAGCGCACCGGGCGGACGAGCACGGACCCCGAGCGGTTCATCTACTCGTCCCGCCGCCCCTGGCTGGTCTGGCGGCACGCGCCGTACCGCCCATACCGGCGCTGAGTCCCCACGCCCAACCGGCGCACAAAAACGCCCCGGCCGATGTTCGGCGACCGGGGCGCGAGAGCTTGCGCGCTCACGGAGGTTCGAGCCGGGGGACGTGTGCGTTCGGACGCCCCCCGGGACAGGATCAGTCGTACAGCGCCGAGGTGGCCGGCAGCTCGACGTTCCGAAGCTGCAGCGTCGTCTCGATCCGGAAGTTGGACTGGGTCCGGTGACGCTCGGCGAAGAAGAAGTCGAGCGTGTAGACCTCGCCGTCCTCGAGCCACTCGAGGCGGTCCAGGTCGATGGTCTGGCTGACCGCCGAGTGGACGCCGCCGATGTCGATCACGAGCTTGCCATCGACGAAGACCCAGACGTCGTCGTCGCCGGTGAACTTGAAGTTCAGGCCCGCGTCCGCCTCGTACACGAACTCGGTCGAGAGGTGGAAGGTGAAGTGGAAGTTCTTGCTCTCGCCGTCGGAGTTGCCGTACAGCTCTCCGTTGATCGGGAAGAACCCGCCACGGTCGGCGAAGAAGGGATCGTCCTTGTCGTCGAAGACGTAGACGTTGGAGTCCTGCTCGCGGACGAGGGTGAGGCTCAGGGGCGCCGACGAGTTCACGCCGTCCACGGGCTGGAACCACATCGAGAAGTTCTCGGCGGTGGTGGAGGCGCCCGTCTGGCTCGAGCTGACCGAGCCGGAGGTGTCGCCGTCACGCGAGGCGATGTACTCGCGGGGGGCCATGATGTTGCGGCCCTGCGCGTCACGCCAGTTGCTGCTGACCTTCTTGCCGGTCGAGCGGAACACGGGCAGCCCGCGGCCGTCCAGCTCGTCCTCGACCATGAACATGTAGTGCCCGAAGCCGGAGCTGGGCTGACGCTCGAAGTCGTCGTGCCCGGCGTCCTCGCTCCGCTCGTGGAAGTCCCGGACAATGCCCGACAGGGTGATCTCGTCGGGCAGGTCCGCGTACGGGTCCACCTGGGGGTTGCTGAACTGCGCCATCGCGGGCGTGGCGGCCATCGCGACACCGGCCGCGGCCATGATCCCGAGCTTCGTCATTCGTCGCTGATTCGTCATGGTGCTCTCCTCAAACTCAACGCCGGCGTGCCCGCCGTCGCTGCCCCCCTCGGGGCGGTGCTACTCCGCGTTCGCGTTACGATCCGAGCAGACCCGTGATCGCCGTCACGGAGTCCTGCGTCCCGAAGAAAGACAGCACGACGCACGCCGCGCCGACCGCCATCGCTGCCCCCATCAACACTCGTTCCAGCCTCGAGAGTCCGCCCCGGCGGGCGACCCCCTCGCTGTCCTGTCGGTCCTGCATCTCGCGTCCTCCGTGAGACGCCCGCGGCACACCCGCGGTCGCTCACCATCAACCGTGCGATTCACGGCGGCGACTTGCACACCGGTTTGCGAGGAGAACCGCGTCCGGCGTGGCGGTCGTGCGGGCGGCGCCGCGTGCGCGGGCCCCCGGCTCGGCGCATAGAAAAGGGGCCCGCGCCGGGCGGGCCCCGCTGGCGCCCTGTTCGCGGCCCGAGGCTCAGTCGTAGATGGACGACACGCTTGGCATCTGCACGCGACGAAGCTGCAGCGTCGTCTCGACGCGGAAGTTGGACTGGGTCGTCCGCCGCTCGGCGTGGAACATGTGAAGGGAGTAGACCCGACCATCGCGGAGCCAGTCGAGCCGGTCGAGCTCGAGGAACTGCTCGCTCTTGGAGTGCAGCCCGCCGAGGTCGATCACGAGCCTCCCGTCGATATAGACCCAGACGTCGTCGTCGCCGGTGAACTTGAAGACCTGGCCGACGCCCCGCTGGAACACGAAGTCGGTCCGGATCTCGGTCGTGAAGTGGAAGTTGTGCCCGGTGTCCGAGTAGTCGCCGAACAGCTCGCCGTCGATCGGGAAGAACCCGTCGTTGTCGGCGTAGGGCTGGTCGGTCGCCGAGTCGAACACGTACTTGTTCGTCCCGGGCTCGCGCACGAGCGTGAGGGGGATGAGCGTGGAGGCGTTGACGCCCGGCACGTCTCGGTACCACTGGGCGAAGGAGTCCTCGGAGTAGACGCCGTTGGTCGCCGAGCCCGCCCCGAGCTGGCCCTCGCGGTCGCCCCGGGCCTCGTCAAAGAGCGCCGGGTTGATGTTCCTGCCCTCGGAGTCGGTGTACTCCTCGTAGATCTTCTGCCCCCGCCGATCGATCGCGTAGGGCTTCCCGTCGTCGTCGAGCGTGTCGCCGACGATCCCGACAGTCGTCGAGCCCGCGTAGGCCTGGAAGTCCGGGTGCCCGCCCTGGTCCTCCTTGGCGCGGAAATCTCGGACGATGGCGTTCACCTGCAGCGTCGGGGGCAGGTGGGCGAACTGGTCCTCGTCGCCCGCGGCGCTGGCCGTCGAGGGCGCCTGGATGAGCGCGAAGGCGATGATGCCCCCGCCCGCGACGATCGCGCCGAGGCGAGGCTTGCTCGTCCGCCATTTGCTATTCGTGTCCATTGGAGCGGCTCCGTGTCTCTCCCGCGCCGCGGCGCGTCCCTGTCTACCCCTCCGGGCGCCGGTGATGACCCACGACGGACCCACTCGCACGCGCCGGTCCCCCGAGCGTCACAAGCCGCGAGGGTTGGCGCCCGCGATCGGCGCGAATAGCCCGCCCCGGGCGACGCCCTGGGGGGCCTGGGGCGCGTGCGCCGCCTGGGAACGGGGCGCCGATCGCCCGGCGCGTCCGCGGGGGGCGCGGTATGCTCGACGCCCGGCGCGACGGATGCGCCCGGGCCGACCGAGAACTCCGCACGGACGGGGAGCCGCATGGACGTGTTTCACATCGATGGTGGTGTGCGCCTCGAGGGGCGCCTGCGGGTCAATGGGTCCAAGAACGCGGCCCTCCCGCTCATGGCCGCCGCCCTGCTCACCGACCAGCCCGTCACCCTCCGCGACGTCCCCGCCCTCGCGGACATCCGCAACATGACCCGCCTGCTCGACGAGCTCGGGTGCGAGGGCGATCGGCACGACCCCGACGACCCGGACCAGCCGTCCACCCTCGGCCTGCACACCCGCGACGAGTCCCGCTCGCACGCCCGCTACGACGTCGTCCGCACCATGCGGGCCAGCGTCTGCGTGCTCGGACCCCTGCTCGCCCGGCGGGGCGTCGCCCGCGTCTCGATGCCCGGCGGGTGCGCGATCGGCGACCGACCCATCGACCTGCACCTCCGGGGCCTCGAGGCCCTCGGCGCGCACGTCACGCTGGACTCGGGCGACGTCGTCGCCCGCATCCCCAACTTCGCCGGGGGCGGGCGCCTCCGCGGCGCGACCATCTTCCTGGGCGGGTCCTTCGGCTCGACGGTGCTCGGGACGGCGAATGTCATGTCCGCCGCCACCCTCGCCCAGGGGACCACCATCATCGAGTCGGCCGCCTGCGAGCCCGAGGTCGTGGACCTGGCCAGGTTGCTGACCTCGATGGGCGCCCGGATCGAGGGCGCCGGCTCGCCCCGCGTCGTGGTCCACGGCGTCGAGTCGCTCCACGGCGCGGACCACACCGTCATCCCCGACCGCATCGAGGCCGCCACCTTCATGGCCGCCGCCGCCATCACGCGGGGTTCACTCACGCTCGACAACTGCCCCGTGGACGCGCTGCTGGCGGTGACCGACTGCCTGTCCCACGTGGGCGCCGAGGTCAGCGTCGGCCCGCACGAGACGGATCTGATGCGCGCCGTCTGCCGCGTTCGTGCCGTGGACCGCCCGAGGCCCGTGCAGATCACGACCCAGCCCTACCCGGGCTTCCCGACCGACGCCCAGGCGCAGCTGATGGCCCTGGTCGCCCTGGCCGAGGGCAACTCGGTAATCACCGAGAAGATCTTCCCGGAGCGGTTCCTGCACGTGGCCGAGCTGACTCGGATGGGCGCCCGCCTGTTCCGCCAGGGCTCGACGGTGGTCGTCTCGGGCGTGCCGGAGCTGACCGGGGCGCCGGTGATGGCCTCGGACCTGCGGGCCAGCGCGGGGCTGGTGCTCGCGGGCCTGGCCGCGACGGGCCGGACGACGATCAACCGCGTGTACCACATCGACCGCGGGTACGAGCGGCTGGAAGAACGGCTGCAGCGCGTGGGCGCCCGGATCTCCCGCGCCAAGGCCGAGGAGCTGGTCGCCGCCTAGGCCTCACTCCTTGTCCTCGTCGAACCCCCGCGCGACCAGGGCCTTGAGATCCTCGGCGCACGCCCGGGCGTCGTCGCCCTCGCAGATGACCTCGAGCTGCGTGCCCTTGGTCGCCGCGAGCATCATGATCTCCATGATGGACTTGCCGTCCACCTCGTCGGAGCCCTTGCGGACGCGGACCGAGGCGCCGTACTTGGAGGCGGTGTCGGCCAGCGCCGTCGCCGGGCGCGCGTGCAGCCCCAGCTCGTTGACGATCGTCACCATGACCGCGCACCGGTCCGCCACGCCCGACCTCCGCCCCCACGGGCGACCCGACCCCTCGTTCACCCGCCGAGCTGCTGCGTGTCCGCCTCCTCGAGCAGCGACCAGACGTCCTCGACGCTGCCCGCCTGCCGGAGGAATCGGCGGAACGTGTCCTTGCTCAGGTTCTTGAAGATCGACTCCATCGCCTGGAGGTGCTCCTCGGGCTGGTCCTCGGGGCTCAGGAGCATCACGACCGAGTACACCGGCTGGCGGTCGAGCGACTCGAACTCGACGCCCCCCTGGCTGATCCCGATGCCGGCGGCCATCTTCGTCACCGAGGGGTGCTTGACGTGGGGCACCGCGACCCCCCGCCCGAACCCCGTCGAGCCCTTCCGCTCGCGGACGAGCAGCCGCTCGACGAGCTCGTCCTCCGAGCCGTCCGGCGCCGCCCCGGCCGAGACGAGCGCCCCGACCATCTCGCGGATCACGTCGTCGCGCTGGTTGGCTTCAAGGTCCGCGACGATGGCGTCTCTGACGACGATGTCTCTGAGTTTCATGGGTGCAGTCCGCTCCCGCCCGGGCCGAGGCCCGGCGCGCCGGGGCCCGCGTCAGCCGCGGTGGCCCAGCTTGAGCTTCTCCTTGTAGTCGGTCAGCTGGCGCGACGCCTTCTGCGTCGCCTGGTCGATGGTCCCGTACAGGTCGTTCCCGGTCGCGTGCGAGACGAAGTCGTCGTGGTGCTCGACGTCCACGACCACCTCCACCTTGAACTCGCCCTTGTTGTCCGGATCGAACACGGTGAAGGTGATCTGCTGGATCCTGTCGAAGTACTTGACGAGCTTCGCGCCCTTGCCTTCCGCGTGCTCGCGGATCGCGTCCGTGACCTCGATGTGCCTCCCGACCACGTCGATACGCATGCACAACTCCCCTCGGGATGTGAGCCCGGCCGCCCTCGATCCGTCCGCGGGCGGCGCTCCTGATGATGTCACAGCATAGCCGACGCCCCCGCGCCCGCGCCGCGTCAGGCCCCCGGCTCCCGCCGACCGCCCGCGTCCGCCCCGCCCCCGCCCGCGTCCACCTCCGCCGCCAGCTCCGCGACCGACGCCGCCTGGGGCAGCGACTCGCCCGTCGGGTCCTCGGGCGTGAGCACCCCCGCCGTCAGCACGAACCGCAACGCCTCCTCCACGCTCATGTCCAGCCTGTGGATCTTCGAGCGCGGCACGTTGATCGTGAACCCCGTGAACGGCGTCGGCGATGTCGGGATGAACACGCTCGACACCGCCTCCCCCGCCGGCTTGTCGATCTCCCGGATCGACGTCCCGGTCAGGAATCCGATCGTCCAAATCCCCTCCGACGGGTACTGCACGATCACCACGTCCCGGAACGCCATCTTCTTCTCGCCCAGGATCAGGTCCACCACCTGCTTGACGTGCGGGTAGACCTGCTTGAAGCCCGGGATCTGGCTGATCAGCCGCTCGACCCTCGCGTACACACGCTTGCCGATCAGGTTCGACAGCAGCACGCCCGCCAAATAAATCAGCAGGATCGCGACGACGAGTCCGGTCAGGTTCAGGTACCAGTGCGTGTCCCAGTAGTTCTGCAGGTACTCCCGCCGGAGCCCCGCCCGGATCACGTCGTCGTCCGCCCCGGCACGGAAGTTCCCCGACGCCCGCGCCCGGTTGATCTCCTCGCGCGACACCACGAACCAGTCCGGCAGGTCCGCGTCGTCCACCACCCGCGGCACGACCCAGAGCACCACCGTCCGCGTCCCCGAGTTGATCGGCTCGGCCACGTTCTGGAACACGAACACGAACGCCTGCCACAGGATCCACAGCGTCAGCACCGAGGGCAGCAGGATCGCCAGCCCACGCCCGAAGAACTTCCTGAAGTCACCCTCGAACGTCGTGTGGTGCGCCATCCGCTCGACCGCCTCCCTGTCGCCGAACCCGCCCCGGCGCCCGCGCCGAAGCCCCGCTCCCCACACGCCCTTGGGATTCTACTGACCGCCCATCCGCGTGTTCGCGCCCCGTCCGGGTCGCGATACACCCCACGACCATCAGCCCCCGGCAAAAAGAGAAAACGCCCGCGTCCGCGGGCGTCCCAATGGGCCTGACTGGACTCGAACCAGTGACCTCACCCTTATCAGGGGTGCGCTCTAGCCAGCTGAGCTACAGGCCCCGCGCCGGGGCCTCGCCCGGGGCGGGAGTATACCCCCCGCCCCCCCGCTCGGCGGTCGCCGCCGCCCCGCCCGCCGACTCGCTCACGCCCGAGTCATCGACGGGCAGCGAGAGCAGGAACTCGGCCCCGTGCCCGCGGCGGACCACCAGCCGCAGGTCGCCCCCCGCCTCGCGCGCCAGCCCCCTCGACAACGCCAGCCCGAGCCCGAGGCCGGCCCGCGTCGCGCGCCAGCCGCCACGCTGGAACTCGCCGAACACCCGCGCCCGGTCCCGCGGCGCGATGCCCGGCCCGTAGTCGGCGACCAGCATCTCCAGCCGCCCGCCGTGCACCCGCGCGTCCAGGTGGATCCGCGGGTCCATCTCCTCGTCGTCCTCGCCCTCGCCGGGCCCCGCGTACTTGCACGCGTTCTCGACCAGGTTCATCAGGATCCGCTCGACCGCGTGCGGATCGACCGACAGCGTCACGCCGGCGCGCGTCGCCTCGTCCAGGTCCGCCGAGACGATCAGGTCCATCCCGCTCTGCTCGGCCCTGCGGCTCAGCGTCGGGCGCAGCCGCACGAGCAGCGCCTCGGGCGTCAGCTCCTGCACCTGCTCGGGCCCGCCCCGCCGACGGCTCAGCCGCGCGTACTCGAGCACGTTCTCCACGATCCCCGACAGCCGCCCCGACTCCTGCTTGAGCGTCAGCAGGTACTCCCGCCTCGCGTCCTCGTCGGAGACCATCCCGTCGGCCAGCATCTGCGCGTACAGCCGGAACGTGGTCAGGGGCGTGCGCAGCTCGTGGGTCACGGCGCTGACGAACCGCCCGCGACGCTCAGACAGCCCGATCGCCGCCCGGAGCACGAGCCCGATCGCGACCGCCGTGACCACCCCGGCCACGAGGGCGCCGAGCAGCAGGCTGCCGCCCCA
>JBHIWH010000004.1:0-16056 GCA_041987545.1 Phycisphaerales bacterium
CATCGCCGAGGTCCAGATCAACGGGCACGCCGACCGGCGCCTGCCCCACCTGACGAACATCTCGTTCGGCTTCGTCGAGGGCGAGAGCCTGATGATGGAGTGCAAGGACATCGCGATGTCCTCGGGCTCGGCGTGCACGAGCGCCTCGCTCGAACCCAGCTATGTGTTGAAGGGCCTGGGCGTCGGCGACGAGCTGGCGCACAGCTCGCTCCGGATGAGCCTGGGCCGCTGGACCACCGAGGAAGAGGTGGACTACGCGGTCAAGAACATCGCCAAGGCCGTCGGGCGTCTCCGCGAGCTGAGCCCCCTGTGGGACATGCACAACGAGGGCATCGACATCACGAAGATCGAGTGGCAGGCCCACTGAGCCGCGCTCGCCGCAGAACGAACCCATCACCCGAGAGGTGAAGCATGGCATACAGCAGCAAAGTCATCGACCACTACGAGAAGCCCCGCAACGTCGGCACCTTCGGCACCCAGAAGGAGATGAAGGAGCGCCGGGACGTGGGCGTCGGCCTCGTCGGCGCGCCCGAGTGCGGCGACGTCATGCAGCTCCAGATCAAGGTCGACGACGACGGCAAGATCGAGGACGCCAAGTTCAAGTGCTTCGGCTGCGGCTCGGCGATCGCCTCCTCTTCGCTGGCCACCGAATGGCTCAAGGGAAAGTCCCTGGACGAGGGCCTGGGGATCAAGAACACGATGATCGTCGAGGAGCTGGCGCTGCCCCCGGTCAAGATCCACTGTTCCGTCCTGGCCGAGGACGCGATCCGGGCGGCGATCGCCGACTACAAGCAGAAGAACGGCGTGGAGGAGGCCTCCAAGGCCTCGCACTGACCCGAGACCCGGGGGCCGCGTGCAGACCGGCGAGAACGTGACCGACGACCGCGCCACCGTCTACTACGACGGATCGTGCGGCGTCTGCTCCGGGATCGCCTCGTTCATCCGCAAACGCGACCGCAGGAATCAGTTCAGGCTCGTCCCGGTCCAGTCAGACGAGGGCGTCGCGCGACTCCGGCCCCTGGGCTACGACACCGACAACCCCAACACGATGGTCCTGTCGGTCGGCGAGCGGTTCTGGTTCCGGTCCGACAGCTCGCTGCGGATCGCGCGACGGCTCGGATTCCCGTGGTCCCTGGCCTGGGTGTTCATCCTCGTCCCCCGACCGATCCGCGACTGGGCGTACACACGGATCGCCCGGAATCGACACCGGCTGCCCGGGGGGCGCTCGACGTGCCCCCTCCCGCTGGCCGATAACACCGGGGCCCCGGCTCAACGCGAGGCCGAGGCGTAGTTCGGGTGATCCGCCCCACGAACACGGGCGATTGCGGGGCGTAGAATCGATGCCAGGGGCGTGCGACAGGCCCCGCCGCGAAGGAGTTGGCATGGCGACGCAGACCGAGACGACCCAGAACGACGTGATCCTGAGCGAGGGCGCGGCCCGCGAGGTCAAGAAGATCATCGCCGAGCAGGAGCTCGACGCCGACAAGGTCCGCCTCCGGGTGGGCGTCAAGGGCGGCGGGTGCTCGGGGTTCTCGTACATCCTCGACCTGACCGAGACGCAGAAGGACTCGGACGAGGTCTTCGAGCAGCACGGCGTGAAGGTCATCTGCGACCCCAAGAGCCTGCTCTACCTGGCGGGCGTGACCGTGGATTTCAAGGACGAGATCATGGGCCGCGGCTTCGTCTTCAACAACCCCAACGCGACCACCTCCTGCGGGTGCGGCTCGAGCTTCGCCGTCTGACCGGACCAGACTCTCCGCCCGCCCGGCGACGCCGGGACCGAGCGATCTCCTCTCTCAAACGCCCCCGTGGGGCGTTTTTTCGTGCGTGGGCCGGGGCGCGAGGCGTGATTTTGCCCGTCTCGGGGTTGTCCGCGTCGCGGCGCCCTGGGTAGATTGGGGGGTTGATCGGTCAGCCGGCGCCGCCATCGAGGACCGGTGGCCCGGGAGGGAGATCATCGCTGGGCCCCGCTCGGGCGCCCGAGGAAGCGCGCCCGGCGGGGCGGGGTGGTCGGTCCAGAGCCGAAAAGGGTCGCATGAGCAGCAGCGAGGCAGTGACGCCCGAGACCGCGCGAGGATTCGCGCCCCCGACCGTGACGCAGTTCAGCGTCTTCCTGTCCAACAAGGTCGGCAAGCTCCTGGACCTGGTCGAGAACTTCGACGAGTCCCCCTGCCACATCTGCGCGATCTCGGTCCACGAGGCGTCGGACCACGCCGTCGTCCGGATCATCGCCAACAACGCCCAGCACGCCAAGAAGCTGCTCCGGGAGGACGGCCTGCCGTTCTCCGAGCACGACGTCCTGGTCGTCGAGCTTGGCGAGGGGCACTCGCTGTCGAGCATGTGCCTGTGCCTGCTCGGCGCCGAGCTGAACATCCACTTCGCCTACCCCCTGATGGGCAAGCCGGGGGGCGTGGCGACCATCGCCCTGGCCGTGGACGACCCGACGCTGGGCGGGCAGATCCTCAGGCGGAAGGGCTTCACGCTGTTCGGCGAGGCGGACCTGCCCGCCGTCTGAACCGCTCCTGACAGGCCCCTAGCATCCCTGAGCGGACGGAATACCCACCGCCCGACGGTCGATCTCACACGAGACGATCCGGGCGCCGGCCCGCGACGTATATCGGGACCCCCACCGTCGCCCCGCTCGTGGGCCGGCGGACGCCCCAGGAGTTGACCCCATGGCTTCGTTCACGCCGCGACTCGGCGCTCTCGCCGCAATGCTGCTCGCCGCCAGCGCGTCCAGCGCCCAGATGCTCGACAGCTCGGTCCCGGACCGGTCGGCCCGCAAGGACAACGGGCACGGCGAGTGCTACAAGGAGTGCTGCGTCGACCTCGGGGCGATGATCCCGAACTACATCAAGCCCTCGCTGCTCGTGGGCGACGACGCGCCCCCGCTGCAGCTCGCCGGGTTCTACAAGGGCGAGCCGATCGAGTCGCTCGAGGAGGGCCGCGTCTACGTGGTGGAGTTCTGGGCGACCTGGTGCAAGCCGTGCATCGACGCGTTCCCCCACCTGTCGGAGATCCAGAAGAAGTACGAGGACGACGGCGTGACGGTGATGGGGATCAACGTCGGCGAGCGCCGGCAGCGGGGCGACACGCCCCAGGTCGTCCAGGCCCGCGTCGCGTCCTTCGTCGAGAACCAGGGCGATCGGATGGGCTACACCGTCGCCGCCGACAACCGGGACATGACCAACCGGACGTGGAAGGTCGCGGCGGGCCGCAACACGCTGCCCTCGGCGATCATCGTCGACCGCGCGGGCAAGATCGCCTGGGTGGGCACGCCCCTGATGGGCATGGACCAGGCGCTCGAGGCCATCGTCGAGGGGACGTACACGTACGAGAAGGGCCGCGGCGACACGCTCTTCCAGTCCATCGCGCCGATGGGGCTCCGCCAGTTCATGGCCGGTGTCGCGAGTCCCGACGAGGCGAAGGCTGGCGAGGCGTACGTGCTGGGCCGGGCGCTGGCGGTCCAGGTGTTCGGCGAGCACCCGCAGTACCTGCACGCCATGGCCAGGCTCGTGCTCGAGCACCCCCGCGTGCGGCACCGCAACCCCGCGTTCGCCCTCGTCCTCGCCCGGCAGGCCGCCGAGGACGAGGAGCTGAGCAAGGACCCGGCCGTCCTCGACACTTTCGCCCTGGCCCTCTTCGCCAACGGCGACACGGACGGCGCCATCGAGACCCAGGAGCGGGCGATCGCCCTGGCCGACAACGACCGGACGAAGCAGATGCTCGAGGACCGCCTCGAGCAGTTCCGGGCCGCGCCGTAGCCAGAGCCCCAAAGCCGGGCGACTCAGGGCAGCTCGACACCCTCGAGCACGACCAGACCGAAACCCGGCTCGCCCTCGGGCAGACGCATGAAGCACACGATGGACGATCCGTCGGGCGTCCACAGCGGGTGCTGCGCGTCCGCGTACTCGGTGAGCCGGATCGGCTCGCCGCCCGCGCTGGCGACGACGAAGATCGCGTACCGCCCCGTGCCGCCGCCCTCGGGCGACTCGTAGGCGATCCACCGCCCGTCCGGCGAAACGGACGGCGCCCGCCCGACGCCGGGCGAGACCGCCTCGACGCCCCCGTCCGGCGTCAGGCGCAGGATCTGATTCTGCGTCTGGTCGTACGCCCCGCGCTCGTTGAACTGACCGGCGAAGACGATAGAGCCGTCCACCGACTCCCACGCCCGCCCGGCGAGCACCTCGTCCGGGTCGGTCAGCGCCTCAACCTCGCCCGTCGCGATGGTGACCCGCTTGATCACGCCACGGAACTGCGCGTCGAACTCCGTGACGATGTACGACCCGCCGTCGGGCGCCCAGCAGGGGTAGAACGCGTGGGACGCGACCGCGTCGGGGTGCGGGACGTTGAGCGCCTCGCCCCCGCCGTCGATCATCCGGACGCGCGCCTCGCCGCCCTCGTTCATTCCGGTCAGCAGGATCCGGTTCGAGTCCCAGTGCCAGTTCGGGCGGGTCGGCTGGAACGGGGGAGGCGCCTTGAGCACGGCCTCCGCCTCCCCGCCCCCGATCGGGATCGACATCAGCTCGAACGAGGCCAGGTCCGTCGTGCGGCAGAAGACGACTCGCTCCCCGTCCGGGCTGATCGCGGGCCAGACGTCGTACACGCCCGCCTCGCGCGTCAGGAACCGGGCCTCGGGCAGGTCGGCGGCGCCGCCCACGCGCGCAAGCGACAGCAAGACGACCAACATCGATGTCGTGT
This sequence comes from Phycisphaerales bacterium, assembly GCA_041987545.1. Classification (GTDB taxonomy): domain Bacteria; phylum Planctomycetota; class Phycisphaerae; order Phycisphaerales; family UBA1924; genus JAJRXR01. The sequence continues at coordinate 4,702 of JBHIWH010000004.1, forward strand.
GCATCGTCAGACTCCCGCGCCCGATCGGCGGCCCCTCGTCGCATCCCCACGGCCTGCCTGTGGTACTATTGTTCACATTGATTGTACTGAGGTGAACATGTACACGCAACCCCTCGCGGCCGCGATCCTCGTCGCGGCCGCCAACCCCGCCCCGCCCGCCGAGGACACGGGCCCGTTCGCGCCGCACGTGAACGCCGAGTCGGCCGTCGAGATCCTCGCCGAGGTCCGCGACGCGTTCGAGCCGCCCGAGCTGGTCGTCGGGGACCAGGCCCCGGAGCTGAAGCCGGTCTCGTGGGCCCGCGGGGGCGGGCCGAGGTTCGGGCGGGGCCGGGTGCTTGTCGTTGACTTCTGGGCGAGCTGGTGCGCGCCCTGCGTCGCCGCGATGCCCGGTCTCAGCCGGCTGAGCGAGGAGCTCTCGGAAGCCGCCGACTTCGTGGCGGTCAACGTCCGCGAGGCGGACCCGGAGTCCGGGCGGATGCTCGACGCGGCGGCCCCCGAGATGGTGGATGCGTTCATCGCCGACGCGGGCGAGCGGCTGCGGACACCGGTCGCGATCGGGGACCGGGCGATGGACGCCGCGTGGATCGCTGCGGCCGGCAGATCCTCGCTTCCGACGTACGCCGTCGTCGATCGGGACGGGCGGCTGGCGTGGATCGGTGGCGAGGCGGATGCGCTTGACGGTGTCGTCCGCGCCGTCGTCGCGGGCACGCACGACACGGACGCCGCGCGGGAGCGGCAGCTGGCCGCCGCCCGCGTGCAGCACCTGGGCGGCACGATCAACCAAGCCGCGGTGCAAGGCAACGCCGAGGGTGATCTGTCCCGGTTCTACGAGCTGTGCGCCGCGCTGTCGCTGGCCGCCGAGGCCCACGAGGGGCTGTACCTGGCCTCCCTCATGGACACGGTGCTGACCCACCCGCTGCTCGACGACCGGCGGGATCTCGACACGGCCCAGCGCGGAAGCCGCCTCGCCTGCGAGCTGACCGAGTGGAGCAACGCCGAAGTGATCCGTGTGCACGCGCTCGCGACGTTCATGGGTGGGGACGCGGCGGGGGCTGTGGAGCTGGGCGAGCAGGCGTTGCGGGCCGCGGACCCGGATGACGAAGTGTCGGCGGCCCGGATCCGCGCGGACATCGAGCGATTCCGCTCGGACGGCTAGGCCAGCCCGCGGGCGCCCAGGTCGTGCTCGGCGTCCAGGGCCGCCTGGCAGCCCATGCCCGCCGCGGTCACGGCCTGGCGGTAGGTCGCGTCGGCGACGTCGCCCGCCGCGTACACGCCGGGGATGTTCGTACGGCTCGAGCGGCTCTTGAGGTCGATGTACCCCGAGCCGTCGAACTCGAGGCCGGAGCCCTGGAGGAACCTGGTCGCCGGCGTGTGCCCGATCGCGACGAACAGGCCTCCGACCGCCAGCTCGCTCCGCTCGCCCGTGAGGGTGTCCTCGAGCATCACGCCGCGGACCTTCTCGGCGCCCATGTCGTCGGTCCGCGCGAGCACGTCCACGACGACCTTGTTCCACAGGACCTTGGCGTTGTCCTTGGACAGCAGCCGGTCCTGCATGGTCTTGCTGGCCCGCAGGGCGTCGCGGCGGTGGATGATGTAGACGGTGCTGGCGAACTTGGTGAGGTAGTTCGCCTCCTCCATCGCCGTGTCGCCCCCGCCGACGACGGCCAGGGGCTGGTCGCGGAACATGGGCAGGGCGCCGTCGCAGACGGCGCAGGCGCTCACGCCCCCGCCGGCCTGGGCCAGGCGCATCTCGCTGTCGAGGCCCAGCCAGTTGGCGGTCGCCCCGGTCGCGATGATGACGGCGTGGGCGCGGACGGTCGAGCCGTCGGAGATGTGCAGCGTGTGCGGGGAGCCGTCGGTCGAGAACTCGCACCGCTCGACGTCCTCGCCGATGACCTGCGTCCCGAAGCGCTGGGCCTGCTGCTGGAACTGGGCCATCATCTCGGGCCCGCCGATGCCCTCGGCGAAGCCCGGGTAGTTCTCGACGTCGGTCGTGAGCATGAGCTGGCCCCCGGGCAGGACGGGCCCGGGGTCCTGCTTGGGCACGCCGACGAACACGACCGGGTCGAGGCTGGCGCGGGCGGCGTAGATCGCGGCGGTCCAGCCCGCGGGGCCCGAGCCGATGATGACCAGCTTCTTGACGTCGTTGTCGCTCACGCGGCGTCCTCCATCGCGCCCCGACCGCTCGGGTCAGGGAGGAACAGCCCCGGGCCTCTCAATCTTCCCGGGGGCGATGGTAGGGGCCGGAGCCCGGCGCACGACAGCGGGCCGGCGACGTGCGCCGGCCCGCTCAAGACTCCTCCCGGGGTCTCCCCCGGGAACCTGTCTCAGCCCGCCTTGGAGGCGGCGCCGAAGGAGCCCCCGACCGATGCGTCACCCACCCGACGCACGGGCCGATCGTTCGAATCGTCGATGTCCTCGACGGGCATCGCGTCCCGCCGGAAGAACTGGCTCGGCTTCTTGTCCGTCAGACGCTCGTGCAGGCGCTCCAGCGCCTCCTCGACGATCTGACGCACGCGCTCACGCGAGATGCCGACGTGGTCGGCGATCTGCTTCAGGGTCAGGGGCTCCTGCCCGTCGAGCCCGAACCGCAGCCGCAGGATCCGCGCCTCCCGATCGTCGATGGTCTCCATCAGGCGACGCAGGATGTCCAGCTCCTCGGTGTGCAGCGTCCGGTCGTCGGGCGTGCCGACCTTCTCGTCGGCGATCAGCTCGCCCAGACCGACCAGGTCGCCGTCGGCGTTCGTCGGCTCCTGGTTGGGCGTCTTGAAGGCCTTGACGGCCCGCTTGATGATGCGGACCTTCTTGACCGGCAGCTCCATCCGCTCGGCCAGCTCCTCGATGGTCGGCGACCGCCCCAGCTCGTTCTCGAGGTTGCGGGACGCGACCTTCCACTTGGCGATCAGCTCGACCATGTAGGCCGGGATGTGGATCGGCTGGGTGGCGTTGATCAGGGCCCGCTTGATGGCCTGCTTGATCCACCAGGAGCCGTAGGTGCTGAACCGGGCTCCCTGAGCCGGGTCGAACCCCTCGACCGCCCGCAGCAGACCGATGTTGCCCTCCTCGATCAGATCGGTGATCGGGAGGCCTCTGCCGGTGTAGTGCTTGGCGATGGAGACGACGAGCCGGAGGTTGGAGCGGATCATCCGCTCCCGCGCCTCGGGGCAGTTGTCGTTGATGATGCGCCAGCCGAGCTCCTTCTCCTCATCAGCCGTGAGGAGCGGAACGCGGTTGATCTCTCTCAGGTAGACCTGCAGATCGGACTGCAGACCTCTACCACGCGCAGTGGAAGCGTGCGAACGACTCACTTTTTCCTACCCACCTTTCCGCAGCGATTGCCGCGGCCTATCTCTCCCGGGCTTTCGCCCGAGTTCCTCACCTGTCGATTCGCGAGCATATCCACGCCGGTTCATCGACCTCCAGGGTTTTCCAGTCAATACGCCCGTCTTTCGCAGGCTTTTTTGCCCGGTTCGGTCGATGGTTTGGCCCGCCTGGACCGCCTGGTGGGGAATGTCAACAATCTCACCCACCCATCCGGAATTTTCCTTGCCGACCCCCAAACCCGGCGCACACTGTCAGGTTCGGCACAGCCCGGCCGACTCCCGAACGCATGGAACGCGACCTCTCCGAACTTCTCGATGAGTGGCCCTACGAGTCGGGCAAGATCAACGTCCGACTCATCCAGGGCGCCGACGGCGAGCCCAGGATCCAGGTCCGCGTGGACCTGGGCCTCCTCCAGATGCTCGCCGAGGGCCGCCCGGACGGCCTGACCCCCCACGGCTACGGCTCGTTCCTGGAGTACCAGGAGGCCCGGATCGACCAGATCGCCCAGGGCGGGCCCGATACCCCGCCTCCGGGGCCCTACGCCGCCCCGGAGCCCGTCGAGCCCCCCACCGACCCCGACGCCCCCCAGGGCGAGGAATCGCCCCCCGGGCCGGAGGCCGCCCAGCCGACCGGGGGGGCCGCCCCCGTGGGGGGAGACGAGGACGCCGAGGCCGAGGCGGGCGGGCCCAGGGTGCTCTCGCCCGACGACTGCCGCGAGCTGCGCGAGGAGGCGTTGCAGTACTACCACCGGTACGTGGCGCTGCTGGTGCTCGAGGAGTACGACGGCGTGATCCGGGACACGACGCGGAACCTGCGCGTGCTCGACCTGTGCCGGGACCACGCCCGCGAGGAGTACGACCGCGAGGCGCTCGAGCAGTTCCGCCCCTACATCCTGATGATGCGGGCCCGCGCGTTGGCCAGCCAGGCCATCAAGGACTCGGAGCCCAAGGCGGCGATCCACGCGATCGACGAGGGGCTCGAGGCCCTCAAGCGGCACTTCGAGGAGACGGGCCGTGCCGAGGAGCTGGAGGCGTCGCGCGAGCACGCGGCTCTGCGCTCGATGCGCGAGGCGCTGGTGCCCAAGCTGCCCGTGAGCCAGAAGGCGGAGCTGCGTCAGCGGCTGGGCGAGGCGCTGGCGGCCGAGAACTACGAGCTTGCCGCCATCCTCCGCGACGAGCTGCGCATGCTGCCCGACGAGCCGATCTAGGTCTCGGGTAGGGCGCGGTCATGCCCCGGAATAGCCGGCGTCCTGCTCGGGCTCGTCATCGGCGGCGATCGAGGCGTGCAGTGTCCGCAGGCGCCCGAGCACGCGCTTGGCCATGACCTCGGCGCTGGCCAGTTCCTCGACCACGACCTCGTCGGCGCCCAGCTCCCGGGCCTGGGCGGCCTTGGTGACCACGCCCGACCTGGCCGCGATGAAGATGTCCGGGCGGAGCGAGCGGATCATGCGGATCGCCCGCATCATGGCCTCCTCGTCGGGCATGGTGAGCACGACGGCCGAAGCCGAGTAGATGCCGGCGTGCTCGAGCACGTCGTGGTTGGTGATGTCGCCGTAGTACGCGTGGCGCCCCAGGTCGAGCTGCATGCGCACCGTCTTGGCGTTGAGCTCGATGACGGTGATCTCGGCGCCCGACTGCTCGAGCCGCTCGGCGCACGCCCAGCCGACGGGTCCGAACCCCGCGATCAGCACGCGGGGCTTGTCCGAGCCGGGCGACTCGGGGGTGGGCGCGCCCTCCTCGCCCTCGTGCTCGGCGTCGGACAGGGCGGGCGTCTCGCGGAGGCCGGTCCGCGCGCCCCAGGGCGCCATGGGCAGGTGCGACATGGCGCGGGCGATCACCACGCCCTGCGTGATCAGCGCCGGCGTGATCACCAGCGTGCAGGCGACGACGCCGATCGTCCGCGCCTCGGCCGACGGCGAGAGCACCCCGGCCGCCGACGCGACCGACAGCAGCACCAGCGAGAACTCGCCGCCCTGGGCCAGCCAGATCCCGGCGCGGCCCGCGATCATGGGCGAGGCGCCCAGCCCCCACGACACGCCCCCGATCACCACCGCCTTGAGCACGACCACGCCCAGCGTCGCCAACCCCACGACCCACCACGCGTCGGCCAGCTCCGGGATCGAGACCTTCAGCCCGACCGTGGTGAAGAACACCGCCATGAACAGGTCGCGGAGTGGCGTGATCTGCCCGGCGAGCTGGTAGCGGAAGGGTGTACCGGCGAGCAGGAAGCCGGCCATGAACGCGCCCAGTTCCGGGCTCAGGCCGACGCCCGCCGTCGCGACCGCGGCGCCCAGCGCCGAGGCCGCCGCGATCACCAGCATGATCTCCGGCGAGGGCGAGCGGGAGGCCTCGACCATCAGCCGCGGCAGCAGCACCTTGCCCGCGAGCACGATCCCGAGCACCACTCCGACGCTCAGCGCCGCCTTCTGGATCATGGGCACCAGGTTCTCGGCGTCCATGAGCCCGGCGCCGTCCTCCCCGCCGCCCCCCTGGGCCCTGGCGAGCAGCGGGATCGAGGCGAGCATCGCGATGACGAGCATGTCCTGCATGAGCAGGACGCCCAGGCTGACGCGGCCGGCGGCGGTGAATAGCTCGCGACGCTGCTGCAGGATCCGGAGCACGACCGCCGTCGACGAGAGGGACATCGCCATCCCGATCGCGGCGCTCTCGCCCCATCCCAGGCCCATGGCCCGGACCGCGAACGTGATCAACGCCGCGGAGACGAGCGTGGTCACGAGCCCCGCCGTCACGATGAGCGCCGCTCCGTGGCGCAGGACGGACACGTCCAGGTGCATCCCGATGCCGAACATCAGGAGCACGGTCGCCAGCGAGGCGATCCCCTCGATCGTCTCGTCGCCCCCGACCAGGCCCAGGGCGTGGGGCCCGATGATCGCGCCGGCGACCAGGTAGCCGGGGATCACCGCGACGCGCAGGCGCCCGAACACGAGCGCGACGAACCCCGCGCACGCGAGGATGAGCAGCAGGTCGATCGCGAGGGCGCCGGGGCCGGCGCCGGCGGCGAGTGTCATCGTCGGCATCATGAGGGCGGCGTCCTGCACCAGTGGTCCTGCACGGGGAGATTGTTGCGTGTCACGCGCCGGCCTGCGCCGCCGGCCCCGGGCCCCGGGAGATCAGCACGCTCAGCAGGTTCAGGTCCGCCGGCGTCACGCCCTCCAGGCGCCCGGCCTGGGCGTAGGTGTCCGGGCGGAACCGCTCGAGCGCCTCGGCCGCCTCGGCCCGCAGGCCCGGCAACGCCCGGTACTCGACCCAGCGGGGCAGTCGACGTCGCTCCATCTCGGACTGGCGGCGGATCTGCGCCCGCTGGCGGGCGATGTACGGCTCGTACACCCGCTCGGCGTGGACCGTCTCCCACACGCCGCGCGAGACGGCGGGGTCGACCTGCAGGCCCGGCAGTCTCGCCCGCAGATCCTCGATGCTGAAGCCGGGTCTGCGGATCGCCCGGGCCAGTGGCTCGCCGTCGAGCGTCGCCTCGTCGATGGCCCGCTGCAGTTCCTCGATCGCGGCGCGGCGCCTGTCGAACAGGCCCGACCTGGCCCGCCCGAGATCGGTCGAGCCGAGCAGGCCGAGCCGGATCGCGATCGGCGTCAGCCGGTCGGCCGCGTTGTCCGGGCGGAGCAGCAGCCGGTGCTCGGCCCGGCTGGTGAACATGCGGTAGGGCTCGCGGGGGGTCTTGGTCACCAGGTCGTCCATGAGCACGCCGATGTACGCCTCGTCCCGCCCGAGGGTGAGCTCGCCCTCGCCCCGGGCCCGCGCGGCGGCGTTGGCGCCCGCGATCAGGCCCTGGGCCGCGGCCTCCTCGTACCCGCTCGTGCCGTTGATCTGCCCGGCCAGGAACAGGCCGCCGACGAGCTTCGTCTCGCCCGTCGCCCGGATCTGGTGCGGGCGGACCATGTCGTACTCGACGGCGTACCCGTAGCGGACGATGCGGGCGTTCGCGCACCCGGGCATCGTGCGCACCACGACGTCCTGCACGTCCTCGGGCAGCGAGGTCGAGATCCCGTTGCAGTACACGTTGGCGTCGCGGAGGCTCTCGGGTTCGAGGAAGACGCCGTGCGACTCGCGGTCGGCGAAGCGGACCACCTTGTCCTCGATGCTCGGGCAGTACCGGGGCCCGGCCGACTCGATCTGCCCGGAGAACATCGGCGCCCGGTGCAGGTTGGCCCGGATCAGCTCGTGGGCCTCGGGGCTCGTCCGAGTCTGGCGGCAGGGGACCTGCTCGAGCCTGGGGAATCGGTCCAGCACCAGCCCGGGCGCGGCCCAGCCCGCGGGCGTGAGATCCGAGAAGGGCGCGGGCGCCGCGTCGCCCGTCTGCTCGGGCAGCGACGCCCAGTCGATGGTGGCCCGGTCCAGGCGCGGGCAGGTGCCGGTCTTCAGGCGCCCGAGCTCGAAGCCCAGCGACTCGAGAGAAGCCGAGAGCGAGGACGCGGGCGCCTCGCCGTGCCGCCCCCCGGGCGTGCGGCGGTCGCCGGTGTGCATGAGCCCGCGCATGAACGTGCCGGTCGTGATGACGACCGCGCCGGCCTCCAGCCGCAGCTCGCCCCAGGGCCCGCGGACCTCGACGCCCGTGATCCGGCGATCGGCGCCCGGCCCGGGCCGCTCGACGAGCAGCCGCTCGACCGCGCCCGCGACGATCTCGATCTCGGGGCGCGACGCGACCAGCGTCCGGACCGCCTCGGCGTAGGCGTGCTTGTCGCTCTGGCACCTGGGACCCCGGACCGCCGGGCCCCGGGAGGTGTTGAGCGTCTTGAACATGATCCCGGTGGCGTCGGCGGCCAGGCCCATGAGCCCGCCCAGGGCGTCGATCTCGCGGACGAGCTGGCCCTTGGCCAGCCCGCCGATCGCCGGGTTGCAGCTCATCACGCCGACCTTGGACGGGTCGAGCGTGACCAGGGCGACCGAGGCGGGCTCGGGCAGCAGGGACGCGGCGGCCCAGGCGGCCTCGACGCCCGCGTGCCCGCCCCCCACCACGATGACCCGGTATGAACGCCGCTCCACGCCGCAATGTTAGGGATCGGGGGGCGTTGGGCGGGCGTCGAGGCGGCCCCGTTGGCCCTGGGGCACGCGGGCGGTAGTCTGTGGGGAGGAATCCGCCCGGCCCGGGCTGACCGGGCGACGACCCGATCTGGAGCGACCCGCATGCGCACCGGCACGACGCTGATCTCCGCGACCCTCGCCCTCACGATGGCCTCCGGGCTCGCGGTCGGCGAGGACATCCTCGTCACCACCAAGAACAGGCGGTACGAGGGCCAGGTCGTCGAGCAGACCGCGTCCAAGATCGTCTTCAAGACGACGCTGCACGGCTTCGAGACCACGCTCACCTTCGCCCGCTCCGAGATCGCGTCGCTCGAGCTGGACGACCACACGCCTGGCGCCGAGGTCGCCTCGGGCGAGGAGGAGTCCGACGAGATCGGCTCGTTCACGGCCGACCAGCTCCGGAAGGTCAACACGCCCAAGGACGCCGCCGATCGGGAGGTCGTCAAGCGGGAGGGCGTGCCGCTGTTCCTGGAGGTCCCGATCAAGGGGACGTTCGGCGAGGCGGTCTACCCCAAGGGGATCGTCGAGTCGCTCAAGTGGGCCCACGAGAACGAGGTGACGGACGTCGTGTTCCGCATTGAGTCGCCCGGCGGGCAGGTCTGGGCCGCCGAGCGGATCGTCGAGCTGATGAACGAGCACCGGGACGGGCTGCGGTACCACGCGCTGATCGAGGACTCGATCTCGGCGGCGATCTGGCCCACGTTCACGTGCGACACGATCTCGATGGCGCCCCGCTCGACGGTGGGCGGCGCCGTCATCTTCACCCACGACGCGGACACGGGCGAGTTCGAGGTGGACATGAAGTTCAACTCGATCCGGATGGCCAAGCTCGCGACCCAGGCCGAGGAGAGCGGGCACCCGGGCCAGGTCGCCCGGTGCATGGTGATCACGGACCAGGAGCTGTACGCCGTCCGCAACGGCGACGGCACGTACGAGCTGGTCTCCTCCAGGCCCTCGGGCGAGGAGAACCTGGACTACTACATGATCGACGGGCCCGACACGATCCTCACGCTGACGGCCGACCAGGCCGGCAAGTACGGCATCGCGACCAAGCTCGAGAGCAACGACGTCGATCACCTCCGCGAGGCGCTCGGCTACGAGGAGTGGGACAGCGCGGGCGACGCGGGGATCGAGCTGGTCGAGAAGTGGGCCGACAAGTGCAACGACATGAGCAGGGAGATGCTCAGCCGCCGGGCGAGCATCGTCGCCGGCTGGTCGAGGCTGGGCAACGAGAAGTACCTCCGCGGCGCCATCCGGGCGCTCGAGCAGATCAAGAAGGACATGATCGGCTACGACCGCCTGGCCCGGAACGCCGACGAGTACGAGATGGCGCCCTACGCCGACCTGATCTCCGACAGCTGGGAGGGCGACTTCACACGCGAGTGGGTGGACCGCCAGATCCAGGAGTACCGCACGAAGCTGCTGTACGGCCCCTGAGGCCAGCGCGTCCGGCTCCGGCCCGGGAGGCCGCGCCCTCGGCCGAGCGCAGGCGAGCGATCGACTTCAAAGAACAGGCCCCGCGTCCTGACGACGCGGGGCCTCCTTTGTGCCTGGGTGGCGCCCTGCGGGGCGTGCCCGCGGGTGCTACGGCGCCCCGATGAGGTCGCTCGTGCCGACCTCGGAGCCGCCGAAGTCGATGCCCTTGAGGCCGAGACGCGTCCACTTGTAGTGCCCGATGACCTCTTCGTTGGGCTCTCCGCTGAGCGTCGGCGGCTCCCACGTGAGGTCGGGCCTGTAGTAGTACGTCGTGGGCGCCGCCAGCCGAGGCTGGTTGGGCTTCCCGCCCTCGTTGGAGTCGGCGGTCTGCGCGGCCTCGACGTGCCCGTCGAAGAAGAGCACCGAGGCCTTGGCCTCCTTGTAGGCGTGGAAGATCCCGAGGCTCTTGCTGTGCCGGTCGTGGAACTCGAACCACGCGACCTTGTTGGCCGGGAACGCGACCTCTGTCATCTTGCGCGCGCCGAGGCGCATGCCGCGGGCGGGGTTGTAGAAGTTATGCCCGCCCGGCACCTGCTCCACCGTCCGCTGCCCGGGTTGGCTGCCCTTCGTGTCCGGCGCCCAGGCGAACGGGACGATCTGGTACGTCGAGCTGTAGGGCCACATCATCTTCCAGGGCTCGGAGCCGCCCGGCTCGAGGGGCACCGGCGTGAAGTTGATCGGGTCCTCCTGCCAGTCGAGCAGGAACTTGTCCTCCGGGCAGGCCCCGATGGGATCGGGCAACGCCTCGCCCCGGTAGTCCATGAGCACCAGGTGCGTGTACCGGCGCTGCGGGTACCGGTCGGTCATCACCGGGAAGTCCGTCCGCCCGGTGAGGCGGCGGATGATGTCGATCGACTGCATCGCGGCGGTCTCGTTGAAGTCGTTCGAGTACAGGTCGGGGAACTGCGTGCGGTAGTTGCCCGGCTCCCAGGAGTACGCGGACTGGGCGTCGCGGAAGTCGGTCGCGTAGCCGGCCATCAGCACGCCGTACTGGTACAGCCGCGTCGTGCACGAGGCCCGCCTGGCCGACCGGCGTGCGGCGCCGAGGGCCGGAAGCAGGATGCCGATCAGCAGCGCGATGATCGCGATGACGACCAGCAGTTCAATAAGAGTGAAGCCTCGTCGGCGGGCCATGGGCGTGTCTCCGTTCGCTCAATCGTGCGCGGGGTCCGGCTGCCCCGCGACGGGTACGGACCGACCCCGGCGAGGAACCCCGACGGGGTATTGTCCACGATCCCTCCCCCGGGTGCAAGAGGAGGCCCGCGCCACGCCCGCACGATGCGCACGTGAATGAAAAACGCCGCCCCGCGGTCGGCGGGGCGGCGTGGGATTCTCAGCAGCGGGCCATCGGTAGGGACTCCCCTCACCCGGCGGCTAGTTGCAGGGTGTCGGATCCTGGTTCGGGTCCTGGCCCGTGTTGATCTCCGAGCCGCCGTAGTCCACGCCCCGCAGGCCGCCACGCGTGAAGCGGTAGCGGACCCAGTACTCGCTGTTCGGGTCG
>JBHIWH010000004.1:16155-415543 GCA_041987545.1 Phycisphaerales bacterium
CGCCCAGCGCGGGCAGCAGGATGCCGATCAGCAACGCGATGATCGCGATGACGACCAGCAACTCGATCAGTGTGAATGCTCTGCGATTCCGTGCCATTGAGATACCTCCAGCGGGCTTTCCGCACCGATCGGGGCGGGCGCCCTCGGGGTGGGTGAGCACACGGCGCGGGGTCTTCGCTCCGATCGCGCTCGCTCCCCGAAGTATCCCCCTTTTCGGACGCCCCGGCAACCCGGTTCCAGGCCCGGCGGCCCGCCGCGCACGATCGTGGCCGTGAGAAGGCTCGTGCGGCCCGATCCAAGCCGCCAGAGGCCCGATGGAATTCTGATAGGAATATGTTCGAACTCGGCCAATCAGCCGGGATTCGACGAATCGACCTCGCCCCCGCCGTAGTCCGCGCCGCGGAGCCCGTCACGCGTCCAGCGGTAGTGCCCCTTCAGGGTGTCGCCCATGGGGTTGTAGAGGGGCGGTGGGTCGGCCGCGCCCGGGGCGGGGTCGTAGACCACCGCCGGCGCCACACCGGTCGGGTTGTTGGGGTCGAAGCCGGGGTTCGAGTCGCCCGTCCGCTCGGCCCGGACCGAGCCGTCGAAGAAGAGCTGGTTGCTCTTGGCCTTCGGGTACGCGTAGAACATCGGCCGCCCCGACGAGTGCCGGTCGTGGAACTCGAAGAAGAAGACCTTGTTGCCCGGGAACAGGACCTCGCCCATGCGGCGCCCGCCCAGGCGGAGCGAGGGGTCGATCCGCGTGAACAGGTTGTAGAAACGCTCGACCGGGCCGACGGTCAGCGCCGAGCCCTGACGCGTATCGGGCGACCACGACGCCGGCACCGCCTGGTACGTGGACGAGTACGCCCAGCGTTGGCGGATCTCGACGCGGCTCTCGGTCGTCGAGTCGTCGTCCCCCACCGTCGGCACGGTGGACAGGTCCATCGGGTCGTCGGCCCAGCGGAGCAGGGCCTCGTCCTCGGGGCACGCGGCCCTGGGGTCGGGGAAGGGCACGGACATCTGGTCGAGCAGCACCAGGTGGGTGAATCGTCGGTGCGGGTAGCGCAGCGAGTTGAGCTTGATCTTCCGCGGCGCCGCCCCCTCGCTCCGCCCGGTCCTCCGCCGCAGGATGTCCGTCTCCTGCGCCTGGGCCGCGGCGAGCTGCGTCGCCCCCGGGCGGTTCATCGCGAAGTCCACGTCGACGTACGCGCTGCGCGTGACGCCCGGCTGCCACCAGAAGGACGGGATCTCGTCGTTGGGGGAGGCGGTCGAGTACGTCGCCGAGGCGACGCCCAGCTGGCGGAGATTCGACTTGCACGCCATGTCCCGCGCGATCGAGCGGGCGCGGCCGAGCGCCGGCGCGAGCAGCCCGATCAGCAGCGCGATCACGAACAGCACCATCAGCAACTCGACGAGGGTGAACCCCCGAGCGCGACGCGTGCCCAGGATGTCGTGACTCCGGACCCCCATGCAGACCCCGTGAGAGCGTGGGCGGAGATTGGGTTTCGAACGACCTCGTTATATGAACTGGGCGCCCCCGACGCAAGAACGCGGGCGGGACGCGACCCCGTCGATTTCTGGAAACCGGCGCCGAGAGAGCGGCCGGGGGCGCCTAGTGCGCGTTCCGGTGCACGAAGCCCCGGAACACGGTCAGCCACAGGATCCGGATGTCGAACCAGATCGACCAGTGGCGGATGTAGAACAGGTCGTACTGCAGCCGCTTGCGGAGGGAGGTGTCGCCCCGGAGCCCGTTGACCTGGGCCCAGCCGGTGATGCCCGCCTTGACGTGCTGGCGGAGCATGTACCCCCGCCAGTCGTCGCGGAAACGGGCGATCAGCTCGGGCCGCTCGGGGCGGGGGCCGACCAGGGCCATGTCGCCCTTGAGGACGTTGATGAGCTGGGGCAGCTCGTCCAGGCTCGTGCGGCGGAGCCAGCGGCCGAGCGGCGTGATCCGGGGGTCGTTGCGGCGCGTCCAGCCGGCGCCCGGCTGCTCGTCGTCGGTGTGCCGCATCGTCCGGAACTTGTAGATCTCGAAGACCTCGCCCCCGAGGCTGACCCGCTTCTGCCTGAAGATCGCGGGCCCGCGGCTGGTCAGCCGGATCGCCGCGGCGATCGCCAGCATCATCGGGGAGAAGACGACCAGGGCCGTGCCCGCTCCGGCGATGTCCAGCAGCCGCTTGGTGAACCCGCCCAGGCCCGTGATCGGCGACTCCCGGTGGCTGAGGATCGGCATGCCCTCGAGCTCCGAGACGGTCATGCTCTGGGGCACGTAGCGGGGGTGCACGTCGGGCACGATGCGGACGTCAACCGCGAACCGCTCGAGCCTCTTGAGGATCTCCGCCGTCCGCCCGCTCATGGCCCCGGGCAGCGCGAGGTAGATGGCGTCCACGCGGTTGGTCTCGAGGACGGACTCGAGCTCGGACAGCCCGCCGAGGACGGCCTTGCCCAGGCACCGGTCCTGGCGGGGGTGGTCGTGGTGCGAGACGAAGTAGGCGACGCTGATGCCGGTCCAGGCGTTGCGCTCCAGCGTGCGGGCCGCGATCTGCCCGAGGCGCCCGACGCCGATCACGCCGACGTGGCACAGGTTGAAGCCCCGACGGCGGACCGCCCGCAGCGCCGAACGGACGAGCACGCGCTGCGTGCCGAGCAGCGACGGCAGCAGGATCGCGAGCACGAGCAGCTGCAGGCGCGCCGGGTCGGCCATCAGCCTCCAGCCGATGCCGGCCGGTGTGGCGTTGGCGACCTGGCCCCTCGTGAGAAAGTCCGAGCCGACGGCCCAGAGTGCGACGATGAGCAGGACCATCGAGACGAGGGTCGCCTTGAGGATCCCGCCCTGCTCGCCCCACATGCTCCGGTCACGTCGGGGGCGGTACAGCTTCATCATCGACATCGTGTAGAGGACGATGGGCAGCGCGAACAGGACGAGCGGGCCCTTGAAGTAGTCCTCCCACTCGCCGGGAAGGGGCTCGCCGAAGACGTACAGACGCGCCGCCCACGCGATCATGCACGCCGCAATGACGATGAGCCCGTCGGCGACGCAGAACATGACGACGAAGAACTGGTGGCGTTGCTTGAGCACGCTCGCTCCCGCGCGCCCGTCGGGGGCGCGCCCCGGCCGCGGGCCGGCACTATTGACGGATCCGCCCGCGCTGTCAACCCGGGTCGGCCCGGCCGCCCCCGCCCCACACCCCGCCCGGACGCGGGCTCGGCTGCCTCTGGCCCAGCGCGGCCAGGGACGCACGAAGGTCCTCGTCCACCGCCGACGCCTCGGGTGGCACGATCGCGATCACCGCGTACAGGTCGCCCTTCGCGCCATTCTCGTCGGCCAGCCCGCGCCCCCGCAGCCGCAGGCGGGCGCCGCTGGGCGTCGAGGGCGGGACCGTCAGCTCCACCGGCCCGCCCAGCGTCGGGACCTGGACCTTGGCGCCCAGCGTCGCCTCGGCGATGGTCAGGGGGAGCGTGAGGCTCAGGTCGAGGCCCGACCGCTTGAACAGGTCGTGCTCGCGCACCCGGACGGTCAGGATCAGGTCTCCCCGCTGGGCGCCGGGCCCGGCGCGGCCCTCGCCCCGGACACGGAGCTTGGCGCCGTCGGCGATGGCCTTGGGGATCGTCACGTCGATGGTGCGGGTGTCGCCGTCGCGTCCGACGCGGAGGCGCTGGGTCCCGCCCGTGGCGGCGGTCTCGAGGTCGATGGTGGTCTGGGTGCTGAGGTCGGCGCCCTTGCGTGGCGCGGCACGTGTCTGGGAGCCGAACCCCCCGAAGCCCCCGCCCCCGGGCGCGCCCCCGACGTCGCGCCCGGAGAAGAACGTGTCGAAGATGGAGCCGATGTCGGACATGTCGAACTCGACTCCGCCCGATCCCCGGGCGCCGGCCTGGCGAAAGGTTGCGGAGGGGTCGCGCCCGCCCGCGTCGTAGAGGCGGCGCTTGTCGGGGTCTGAGAGGACGTCGTAGGCCTGCTGGACCTCGGCGAAGCGCTCGGCGGCGTCGGGCGCCTTGTTCACGTCCGGGTGGAGCTTGCGCGCCAGGGCGCGGTACGCCTTCTTGATCTCCTCGTCGGAGGCGCCCCGCTTGACGCCCAGCACGCTGTACAGATCTCTGGCCGGCACGCCCGGATCGTATGGGCGCACGAAAAAGGCGGCGCCCGGTGGACGCCGCCCTCGTGGGAGATCACGAGATCGGGTCAGTCGTGGTCGTGACCCTCGTGGTCGTCGTGGTCGTCGGCGGCCTCGCCGCCCTCGGCGCCGCCCATGCCCGAGTCCGTGGACTCGTCCTCGGGGTGCTCGAGCAGGAGGCACTCGATCTGGAAGATGAGGTCGGCCCGGGCGGGGATGCCGGCGTTGGGGTTGCCCCGCTCGCCGTAGGCCACGTCCCAGGGCAGGAACACCTTGCGGTGCTGGCCCTTGGTGATGCCCTCGAGGCCGATGTCCCAGCCCTCGATCATGCGCCCGGGGGGCGACGGGTACGAGAAGATGAAGGCCCGGTTGCGGTCGCGGGAGGCGTCGAACTTGTTCCCCTCGCCGGTCCAGCCCACGTAGTGGGTGTGGACGCGGTCGCCGGCGATCAGCTCGTCGTCGCTGGGGGGGTTGAAGTCGATGACGACGACGCCGCGGGCGCGGCGGTCGGCGACCAGCAGGCCCTCGACGCGCTCGAACGTGTACGCGGCGCCGGCGCCGGCGCCCCAGACGATCTCGCCGTTGGCGTTGTACCCGCGGTCGGCGGTCGTGAACGCGTCGGCGGTGAGCGTGACCTCGCTGGTCATCTCGACGGCCCCGCCAACGCCCGTGGGGTACGGGTAGGGCGTCTTGCCGGCGAAGCCGTCGCCCTTCTCCTCCAGCTCGACGTCCAGCGTCGCGATCAGGTCGCCGCGGGAGACGGCGGGGAAGAGCTCGGGGGCGACGCCGAGACCGGCGAAGACCTTCCGAGACTCGGCGTCGGACATGAACTCGTACGTCCGCAACCGGACCTTGCCCTTGTAGCGGTAGAGCTGGAAGATCGCCTGGCGGTAGGGCTCCCACAGGCGGTCGGCGCGGGCGGTCTCGACGTACATCGAGTTGCTCATGCCCTCGACCGGGACGGGGGCGACGGTCATGACGATGTCGCTCTGGCCGTCGGCGGCCATCTCGCCCACCGGGGTGCTGGTCTTCCAGGAGCCGGCGAGCATCGAGGCGACGCGGGCGATCCCGTCGTCGGACCAGCTCGGGCTCCAGGTCTGGGCCTCGGCCTGCGTGGCCTCGGCGGCTTCCATCTCGCCCTGGGCCATCGCCGGCGAGATGACGCCGGCCAGGAGGGCGATCGCGGGAATGGTCAGCAGTCGTCGCATGGTCGTGTGTCCTCCGTCGTCCGCCACGAGCGAGCGGATGCTCTCGGTATCGTCTGGAAAGGGCGGGAAGTATAGGCCCGGGTGGGCTTTGGACCGCCGGGACCGGGCCCGTCCCGGCCGCCGGATGAGCCCCGACTTGACACGCCCGTGACAGTCGGCGCCCGCCCTCCCCCAATACACTCTTGCTCCGGGCCGGGTTCTGGTGAACTCCGAGGCCCGGGCGAGCGTTGTCCCGGCAGGGGAACCCCGCGTGAGCGACGGACGCGACGAGAAGGACATCGACCTGACGGAGACCGACCCCGCCCTGGACGACACCGTCGCCGAGGTCGAGCTGGACGAGTCTCTGGACACGATCGACGAGCCGCGGACCCGGGCGGGCGACCACGACTCGGAGCTGGAGGGGGGCGAGATGCTCCTCGAGGGCTTCGACCCCGAGGCGCACCACGTCAACGTCTCGCAGCGGAAGACGATCCGACGCCAGGTCACGAGCGAGGGCGGGCAGTTCGTGATCGGGCTGGTGGTCATGGCCGCGGCCCTCGGGGTGGCGGCCTGGGCGATCGCGTACCAGACGACCGAGTCGCTGATCGTCGCGGGCGTCGTCGCGCCGCCGGCGCTGCTCTGGTTCTTCCTGCGTTGGAGGAAGTGGCTGGCCGGGGCGCCGTACGCCTACCGCCTGCTGACCAGCCTCGGCGAGGACGCGGACAACATCCTCGACGAGCACAAGCAGAAGCAGCTGCGGCGTGGCGTCTCGGCCGACGACGACGAGCCCGCCCGGCGAGACCGCTGACCCGTCCTTCAACCCGCGCTGCTGACGAAGAAGCGACGGGGCCCGTCGGGGCCCCGCCGCTGAGCGTGCCGGTGTGTGCGCCGGCACGCGGTGGTGAGGAGGAGAGGAGGAGAGAGGAAGAACCAAGAGAGAGAGAGAGAGAGAACGAGGGAGAGAGGAAGAGAGAGCCGGTCGATCGGATCAGCGTCGGCGCCTGGCGATGCACAGGGCGCCGGCCGAGAGGAGTGTGAGCGAGGAGGGCGCCGGCACGCGGGTGGCGAGGATGCTGCCGGTGGAGAGGGAATCACCGGCTGAGGCGCCCGCGAAGTCGAGCGAGCCCATATCGGCGGGGCCGAGCCCGAACCCGTTGGACCAGTCCTGGAGCAGGAACGCCCAGGTCTCGCCGATCTCGAACACGCCGTCGGTGGTCATGGACTCGAAGATCAGCACGCGGTTGACGCCGAGCATGTCGATGCGGACGGCCTCGCCGACGGCGCCCGGGGCGGCGGCCGAGACCGCCAGGCCGTCCACGTTGCTGAACGCGCTGTCCGGGTCGGCGACGTAGAAGAGGTCGGTCCAGGCGTCGCCCGTCAGGTTCGTGATCTCCACGAGGAAGTTGTCGAGCGTGGGGTCGTCGGTGACCGGGCAGGCGGTGGTCTGGGTGATGGAGAAGGTGGCGGAGATCAGCTCGTCGGCGGGGAAGAGCGGGCCCGTGCCCAGCTCCTCGGTGAAGACCCGGTCGCCGTGGGAATCGCACATGGGCCCGTCGAAGTAGAAGCCGTTGACCGGGTTGGCCAGGGCGGCGCCGGCGGCGAGGGTGAGCGCGGCGGCGGCGGCGAGGGTGCGGGTCTGGGTGGTCATGTCGAGTCTCCTCTGAAGAGCCCGGGCGGGGCCGGGCGGGCGTGTTGGCGGGCGGCCGACGTGGCTGCCGTTGCGAGGAGACTGCGCCCCGGGCCAAGATCTCTCATGTTTTGCCCGAAATATTCTAGAAATGCTTCTGCGGGGGCCGTGAGCCGTGTGCACAAGAAAAAACCGCCCCCGGGTCGGGGGCAGCTGATGAACTCACTCGGCTGTCGGGCGGCGGGTCAGGCCAGGTCGGGGAACATCTTGACGACGGTGTCGACCAGGTCCTTGACGTGGCTGGCGGACTCGTCGAAGAGCTTCTGCTCCTCGGGGTCGAGCTTGAACTCGACGATCTTCTCGACGCCGCCGGCGCCCAGGAGGGCGGGGACGCCGACGAACAGGCCCGAGGCGCCGAACTGCCCGTCGCAGTAGGCGGCCGAGGGGATGATCCGCTTCTTGTCCTTGACGATGGCCTCGACCATCTGGATGGTGCCGGCGGCCGGGGCGTACCAGGCGCTGGTGCCCATGAGCTTGACGACCTCGCCGCCGCCGCCCTTGGCGCGCTCGACGCAGGCGTCGATCTTGTCCTTGGGGAGCAGGTCGGAGACGGGGATGCCGTGGACGGCGGTGCAGCGGGGCAGGGGGACCATGTCGTCGCCGTGCCCGCCGAGCAGCAGCGCCTTCACGTCCTCGACCGAGCAGCCGATCTCCCAGGCGATGAAGGTGCAGAAGCGTGCGACATCAAGAGACCCGGCCTGGCCCATGATGCGGCTGGTCGGGAAGCCGGTGGTCTTCCAGGCGGTGTAGACCATCGCGTCGAGGGGGTTGGAGACGACGATGACCTTGGACTCGGGGGCGAACTCGGCGACCTTCTCGGAGACGGAGCGGACGATCTTGACGTTGGTCTCGATCAGGTCGTCGCGGCTCATGCCGGGCTTGCGGGGCAGGCCGGCGGTGATCACGACCACGTCCGAGCCGGCGATGTCCTTGTAATCGCTGGTGCCGACGATGTTCGAGTCGAACCGCTCGATCGGGCCGCAGCAGGCCAGGTCGAGCATCTTGCCCTTGGCGACGCCCTCCTTGTCGGGGATGTCGAGGACGACGATGTCGCCCAGCTCCTTGGCGGCGGCCCAGTGGGCGCAGGTGGCGCCGACGTTGCCGGCCCCGATGACGCTGATCTTCGCACGCTGCGGCATGTCCTCTGTCCTCCGGTTTCGAGCCGATTCGGTGTGGGGCCTCGATGCTAGGCAGACTCGCCCGCGTCGCCGGCGGGCTCGAAGACCTCGACCCGCACCGGGTCCATCCGGTCGGCGCCACGCGCCTCGGGGGGGACCAGGCAGGGGCGCCCCGCGTCCACCGCGAGGACGAGCAGGGGCTGGCCCGGCGGCAGGTCCTCGTTCATCGGGACGACCAGGTCCCGCGTGATCGCGCCCGTGGCGAAGTCGAGCTGGCGGTAGACCTGCCGGGGGGTCGCGATCCGCTCTGGGGCCGACAGCCTGCCGCCCCGGCGCTCCAGGAACGACTCGATCGCCTTGATGGCCCCGTCGTCGGGGGCGGCGCCGCCGGGCCCTCTGGCGAACGCCGCGACCGAGTTCTTGAAGACCGGCACGCCCGGCGAGGGCAGGAAGAGGTCACCCGCGAAGCCGTGGCGCGAGAGCGTCTCGGCCAGGTCGCCCGGGTGGGGCGCGAGGAGGGAGTCGGAGGCGACGAGCCACTCGAGGCCGGCGTTGGCGGCCATCTCGAAGGCGACCCGCGAGTCCTCGATCAGGGCCGCCACTTCGTTCGGGAGAGACTCGCCGCGCCACAGCTCGTGCAGGCGGCCCGCGGCGTCCTTGCACGACAGCTCGGCCCGGTCGAGCGCCGCCGGTCGGTCGGCGTCGTCGATCTCGTCCAGCTCGCCGAGGGCGTGCGTCACGGCCTGGAGGGTGATGATCGGGGCGACGGCGTCGCGCCAGCGCCCGCCGTCGCCGTCCTTGGGCAGCGCGACGGCGGCCTTGGCGAAGTCGGTCCACTTGGCCAGGAGGGTGGCCCAGGTCAGCACGCGTGCGTCGTCGCCCATCGAAGCGAGGGTAGGAGGGCGGGGCCCCGCCCCTACCGTGGGACATGGAACTCGATCCGGCCGAGCTGAGCGTCGCCGAGCGGTACAAGCTGCTGATCGGGGCGGTGGTCCCCAGGCCGATCGCGTTCGTCTCGACCGTCTCTCCGGACGGGCGCCCCAACCTGGCGCCCTTCTCGTTCTTCAACGCCGTCGGCTCGGACCCGATGACGATGCTCTTCTGCCCGGCGAACAACCCCGACGGCTCGGAGAAGGACACGCTGGCGAACGCCAAGCCGGTCGATGAGGGCGGGACGGGGCAGTTCGTGGTGAACATCGCGGCCGAGGCGTATCGGCGTCAGGTCGCGGGGGCGGCCGAGGCTCTGACCCGTGGGCAGAGCGAGTTCGCGCTGGTGGGGCTGACCGAGGCGCCGAGCGTTGCGGTTCGGCCGCCCCGTGTCGCCGAGTCGCCCGTCTGCTTCGAGTGCGAGACTGAACAGGTCATCCGGACGAACCCCGGATCGCCCTCCGGCGGGAACATCGTCATCGGGCGCGTCGTGCACGTCTTCGTGCGCGACGGCGTCGTGAACGAGCGGATGCACGTGGATCCGGACGCGCTGGGCGCCATCGGCCGCATGGGCGGTCGGTCCTACTGCTCGACTCGGGATCGGTTCGAGATGCCGATGGGGCGTGAGGCATTGCGGGGCGAGCCGTGATCGGGGAGCCCGAGATCAGGCGGCGTCCTCGGCGCTCTGCTGCTCGCCGCCGGCCTCGCCCATGCCGATGGTGCCCGCGACGCCGTCGCGGGTGACGTAGAAGAGGTTCTTGCAGATCGGGTAGGGCATGCGGCGGAAGTCGTCCTCGATGCGCCCGGAGAGGCGGTCGAGGAAGGGCTTGGGCTCGCAGGAGAGGGCGATGAACATGTCGCGGGCCGGGGTCGCGACGTAGAAGTCGCCGCCCAGTCGGGGCGCCAGCTCGCGGAAGAGGTTGGACATCAGGAGCCTGGCGGCGTCGTACCCGTCCTGCTCGGCGACGATGACGGCCTTGCCGCCCTCCTTGGACTCGATGACCTGCATCTCCATGTCCGGGGCGTACTCGTCGAGGTTGGCCCGGGCGATCTGCTCGAGCTCCTCGATGTCGATCCCCCACCTCATGACCTGCTCGGTGGTGATCGAGACGGTCATGTGGGGCAGGTCGGTG
Organism: Phycisphaerales bacterium; assembly: GCA_041987545.1. GTDB lineage: Bacteria > Planctomycetota > Phycisphaerae > Phycisphaerales > UBA1924 > JAJRXR01. Next base: position 26,302 of record JBHIWH010000004.1, read on the forward strand.
ACGAAGACGACCACGGTGTCGTTGACGAAGGGGATGTGGGCGACGAGCTCCCGGGAGAGGTGCTCGAAGATCGACTCCGGCTGGATCCGGGGCATGATCCGGGGCTTGGCGAACTCGAATGGGACGTCGGTCATGTCTAGCGCGTCGCCGGCGAAGAGCTGGTCCAGGAAGTGCTCGACGATCTCCGTGCCGCGGTCCGGCTCGTGGCGGACCATGCGGTAGAGGTTCTCCAGGTCCAGGCGCCGCCCGTTGACGAGCATCTCGTGCGGGCCGGTCAACTCGATGTTGTACCCGGGCTGCAAACGGCGCACCAGGGTCGCGACCTGCTCGGCGAACGCCTCCGGCTCCATCGGCATGTGCGCCATGCCCACCTCCGTCGCTGCGGCCCCCTCCCGGGGGGCCGGGCCTCTCCTCCGCCGCGCTCCAACCGGCGGCCTGGGCTGGCCCATCGACGCGGGGCGGGGGCGGGTCAAGCGATCGGTCCCGGGCGGGCCCCCCCACGCCCTCGCTCGCGGCGCATCCGGCCCGACCCCGACCCCCGCAACGTCCGATCTGGGTTCTGGGGGCTCCGGCGGGTCCCGGGGAGCTTCGGCGGCGGCTATCCAGAGCGCCCGCGCCCGCTTGGCGGCGCCTGCGAGGCCCGGCTAGAATCGCCGCCAGTCGTCAGACAATCGGTCCCGCGGGCGTCTCCCGGGACCTGGTGCGGCGAGAGAACCCGCGGAGACACCAGCGTGACCGAGCAAGAGATCGAAGCAAAGGTGATCGAGATCGTGGCCGAGCAGATGGGCGCGGAGAAGGACAAGATCAACCGCGACACGAGCTTTGTCGAGGACCTCAACGCCGACAGCCTCGACACGGTTGAGCTGGTCATGGAGTTCGAGGACGAGTTCGAGACCTCGATCCCGGACGACCAGGCCGAGAAGATCCGGACCGTGGGCCAGGCCATCGACTTCATCAAGCAGGCCCAGGGCGTCGACTGATCGCGCCCGCACGGGCGGGCGGGGCCGATCGGGCGCCCGCCCCGACGCACCCATGAGCACCAGCAACGCATCCAGCAGCGCCCCACGCCGGGTCGTCATCACCGGCATGGGGGCGGTGACCAATCTCGCGCACAACGCCCGGGACACCTGGGCCGCGATGCGCGAGGGACGGTCCGGGATCTCCCCGCTCGAGGAGCCGATGTTCGATCGGCACCCCGAGGAGTGGGCCGTCCGGATCGCCGGGCAGGTCAAGGGTCTGGACCCGTCGCACGTGCTGGACACGCGGGAGGCCAGGCGCCTCGACCAGACGTCCGTCTTCGGCCTCGTCGCGGCCGACGAGGCGGTCAAGATGTCGGGCCTGGACTTCGAGTCGGGCGACCACACCCGCCGGGGCGCGGTCGTGGGCTCGGGCATCGGGGGCATCCGCACGATCGAGGAGGGCATGCACGTCCTCAACGAGCGCGGGTGGACGCGGATGAGCCCGTTCACGGTGCCCCGCCTGATGGTCAACGCGGTCGCCGGCAACGTCTCGATCCGCTACCACCTGCAGGGCCCGGTGGACGCGCACGCGACGGCGTGCGCCAGCTCCGGGCACGCGATGGGGGACGCGGCCAACTACATCCGCGCCGGGCATGCCGACGTCATGCTCGCGGGCGGCTCGGAGGCCGCGATCACGCCCCTGTGCGTGGGCGCATTCTCGACGATGCGTGCCCTGTCCACCCGCAACGACGAGCCCCAGAAGGCGTCGCGTCCGTTCGACAAGGACCGGGACGGGTTCGTCCTGGCCGAGGGGGCGGCGATCTTCGTGCTCGAGAGCGAGGAGCACGCCAGGGCCCGGGGCGCCCAGATCCTGGCCGAGCTGGTCGGGTTCGGGAACTCGGGCGACGCGGGGCACATCACGGCGCCGGACGAGCAGGGCTTGGGCGCCGCCCGGTCCATGCGGTGGGCGCTGGCCGACGCGGGGCTCAACGCCGAGGACATCGACTACGTCAACGCGCACGGGACGTCCACGCCCCTGGGCGACAAGGCGGAGGTCGCGGCGGTCCTGGGCGTCTTCGGCGACCGGGCCCGCAAGGCCGAGGGCAAGGTCCTGATGAGCTCGACCAAGTCGATGATCGGGCACTGCCTGGGGGCGTCGGGCGCGGTCGAGTCGATCGCGTGCATCCACGCCGTCAAGGACGGGATCATCGCCCCCACGATCAACCTGGACCAGCCCGACGAGGGGTTCGACATCGACCTGGTCGCGGGCGACGCGCGGGAACGGCCGATCCGGTACGTGATGAACAACACGTTCGGCTTCGGCGGGCACAACGTCACGCTCATCATCGGGCGGTACGACGGCTAGGCCCCCGCCGGGGCCGGGGCGCCCGGACGGCGGCCCCTCCCCGCTCCCCATTGGCACACCGATTGCGGATTCCTGGGCGGGCCCTGAGTGCGCGCCGGGCGTGAAGGCCCGCCGCCGCCTCGCCGATGGAGACCGCATGCCGACCCCCCTGCAGAGCGTCCTGAAGCTCGAGGTCCCGATCGTCGTCCGGCTGGGCGAGCGGGCGATGCCGACCCGCGAGGTCCTGAGCCTGGTGCCCGGGTCGATCATCGAGCTGCCCAAGAGCGCGGAGGAGGAGCTTGACGTGCTCGTCAACAACCGCCAGATCGGGGCGGGGCGGGCGGTCAAGATCGGGGAGAACTTCGGCGTCCGGGTCAGCTTCGTGGGCGCCGCCGAGACGCGCGTCCGCGCGATGGGCCCGAAGTCCGATTCCGGGGGCTCCGAGGGCGGCGAGCCGAACCTCGACGACCTGGCGGATCACCTGCTCGCGGGCTGACGCCGCGGCGGCCTAGTCCTGGACGGCGCGCAACGCCGAGCCCGGCTCGGCGTCGGACTCGCCCGCGTCACGCTCGCGTTGGAACCGGTCGATCAGCTCGGCCAGTTCCTCCTCGGACAGCGAGGCCGCGTCGTGGTCCGCGAGGTACGCGGCCAGCTCGGGGTCGCCCCCGGTCCGCTTCGCGATGCCCTCGAGCGTCTCCTGCGTGGACTGGTCGATCTCGGCGGGGGGGAGCGGGCGGAACGACCGCCACGCGAGGAAGCCGGCGAGCAGCGCGGCGACGACAAGAAGCCCGATCAGCATTCCCTTGCTGCGGTCCATCGTGAGACCCCTTCTCGGACGCCCGGCGGGCGCCCGCTAGCGGATGATGTCGCGTCCCTTGATCCCGTCGCGGGTGGCCCAGAAGAACGCGGGGTAGGCGCCCCGGTTCACCGTCGAGCCGTTCTCCAGCCCGTCCTGGTCCATGCCGTAGTTGCGGAGCAACGTCTGGGGCGGGGTCCAGTCGTCGGTGGGCGTGAACGCCTCGGCCTCGGCGGGCGTGTCCGAGTTGGCCCGGGCGTAGACCTCGGACATGTTCACGCGGGCGACGCTGCCGTCCGCGGTCGCGACCGTCGGCGTGGCCTGGGGGTTGGCCCACAGGGGCGGGAGCTCGACCTTGCCAAACGTGACGAGTTCGTTGATGCCCGGGATGACGCGGCTCTCGGTCCGCTGCCGCTGGGTGGTGTCGAACCGCTCCCAGAAGATCACCTTGTTGGACGGGAACTGCACCTCGTTGACCCGGTTGCGCCTGAACTTCGCGTTGGTGGGGTTCTGCGACGGCGCGTTCGGGCGCACGTCGTTGGCGTACCGCTCGGACGAGAACCAGCAGGTCGGCGAGTAGACGTACGAGGTGTCCCAGATCCAGCTGTCGTAGCTGGTGTTGGGGTGCGTGATCTCGATGTCCTCGAACCGCTGCCGCGGCGCCGGGTCGGCGGGGGAGAACTGGACCTCGGAGGCCCAGTCGCCCGCGCTCAGCCACGCGCCGATGAGGCTGTACCAGTGGAAGGCGTACATCTCGGAGTACCACTGCTGCGGGCCCGTGAAGTGGAAGAGCAGCCCGGTCTCCTTGCGGACCGTCGCCCACCCGAGGATGAAGCCCTGGGCCTCGCCCCGGAAGGGGTTGATCAGCATGTCGTCGGTCTCCTGGGCGTAGAGGACCTGGACCTGCATAATCGAGCGGAGGTTGGCCTGGCTGATCAGGTTCTGGGCCGAGCGTCGGGTCTGGCCCAGCGCGGGCAGCAGGATGCCGATGAGCAGCGCGATGATCGCGATGACTACCAAAAGCTCGATCAACGTGAACGCTCGTCGCCCGGAACGTGCCATGGGGACAACCTCGTGCTGGATGTGCTCGGCCGACAGAAGAACGCCGGCGGGTGAAGCCGCCGGGACCCGATCGGGCCCGGCCTGAGACCACGTTCGGGGCGGGCAGCCGCCCCTCGGAGAGTCTACCGACGCCTTCCCGATCCGCAACGCGGGCGCCCCGGTTCCGGTCGCGCCGCCGCAGTTTGCCCGTTCTCGGACGGTCCGCACGATCCCGCATCGGCCCCGATCGGGGCCAATCGCCGGATCCGATCGCGGCCGGGCGTGCTCGGCGCCGATAGTCTGCGCCGTCCTCGAGAGTGGGCCCCAGAGCCCGAACACAGACCGAATACAGCCGCGAGACACCCGATGCCCCGCGACATCCCTGTCGGCAACGGCGACCTGCTGGTCACCTTCGATCACCTCTACCGCATCCGGGATCTGTACTTCCCCCGCGTGGGCAAGCACAACCACACGGGCGGGCACGTGCAGCGGTTCGGCGTCTGGGCCGACGGCTCGCTGGCCTGGGTCGAGGAGGAGGGCTGGACACGCGAGCTGCGGTACAAGGCCGACACGCTCGTGACCGAGGTCCGCCTGGTCCACGACAAGTTGGGGCTGGAGATCACCTGCCACGACGCCGTGGACTTCCACGAGGCCGTGCTGTTCCGGCACTTCTGCGTCCGCGACCTGAAGGGCAAGCCCCGGGACGTGCGGCTGTTCTTCCACGTGGACCTGTCGATCAACGGGTCGGCGGTCGGGGACACGGCCAACTACGACCCGGGCACGTCCTCGGTCGTGCTGTACAAGGACGACGCGTACTTTCTGATCAACGCCTGCGACCGGCACAAGTGCGGGATCGACCACTGGGCGATCGGCGCCAAGCGGGTCGGGGGCGCGGAGGGCACGTGGCGCGACGCCGAGGACGGGCAGCTGGGTCGCAACGCGATCAGCCAGGGCTCGGTGGACGCGACGGTCGGGTTCAACCTGATGGTGCCGGAGAACGGCGAGTCGCACGTCACCAGCTGGATCGCCTGCGGGCACTCGTACGACCAGGTGCGGACGCTCAACGACCGGATCTGGACCAAGGGCGCCGACAAGATGCTCCAGCGGACCGAGGCGTACTGGCGCCTGTGGTGCCGCAAGGAGCCGATCGACACCTCGCCCCTGCCCGAGCCGATCCGCGACCTGTACTACCGGTCGCAGCTGATCCTGCGGACGCAGATCGACAACGGCGGGGCGATCATCGCCGCCAACGACTCGGACATCACGCACTTCGCGGGCGACCACTACTCGTACTGCTGGATGCGGGACGGGGCGCTGGTGGCCAACGCGCTGATCCTGTCGGGCCAGAGCGAGCTGAGCCGCGCGTTCTTCCGGTTCGCCGAGCAGTGCGTGGAGGACGAGGGGTACTTCCTGCACAAGTACACGCCCGAGGGGGCGCTGGCCTCGAGCTGGCACCCCTGGATGCTCGACGGGAAGAAGATCCTCCCGATCCAGCAGGACGAGACGGCGCTGGTGCTCTGGGCCCTGCGTCGGCACTACGACAAGTTCCGCGACGTCGAGTTCATCAAGCCCCTGTACTCGCGGCTGGTCGCCAGGCCGGCCGAGTGGATGCTCTCGTACCGGGACCACAACGGGCTGCCCCAGCCCTCGTGGGACCTGTGGGAGGAGCGTCGGGGTGTGCACCTGTTCACGTGCGCGTCCACCATTGGCGCGCTGTACGCCGCGGCCCAGTTCGCCGAGGACTTCGGGGAGCCGGACCGTGCCGTCGCGTTCCGCGAGGGCGCCGACCGGATGAAGGGCGCGGTCAGGCGGCACATGTGGCACCCGGACCGCAAGTGCTTCGCCCGGATGGCCGCCCCCCTGGACGACGGGACGTACCGCCTGGACATGACGCGGGACTCTGCGAGCTTCGCGATGTTCTCGATCGCGGGCCTCGAGCCCGACGACGAGCAGGTGCTGGCCGAGATGGCGAGCACGCGGGACCGGCTGCTGGTCAAGACCAGGGTCGGCGGGCACGCGCGGTACGAGCGAGACTACTACCACCAGGTCGAGTCCGAGGACATCGAGAACGTCCCGGGCAACCCCTGGATCATCTGCACGCTCTGGCAGGCGCAGCACGAGATCGCGACCGCGTCGAGCGTGGACGAGCTGCGGGGCGTGCTCGCGCACCTGAGCTGGTGCGTGGACCGCGCGCACGAGTCGGGCGTGCTGGCCGAGCAGTACCACCCGTACTCGGGCGAGCCGATCTCCGTCTCGCCCCTGACGTGGTCGCACGCGACGTTCGTCGTGGTGTGCGTCGAGTACCTGGAGAAGCTGGCGGCGTTGACGACCGGCGCCGAGTCGCCCGCCGCGACCAGGCAGGGCAGGGCCTGACCGCGGTCGCGCGGCGCCGCCCAACCGAGCCGCGAGCGTGAGCTCGCGAGTCATTCCCTGCGCGCTCGCGAGCTCACGCTCGCGGCTATGTCTCGGAGGGTGCTCTATCGCTTCGCGGGCCCGCCCAACTCGCCCGCCAAGCGCCCGAGACCCTCGAGGTCCCGCTCGGCCAGGACCTTCTCGATCTTGGACTTATTCAGACCGGACCTGGCCAGCGCCTTCTCGGCCCGGGCCCAGAGCTGGGCGGTCTTCTTGTCGTTGCCGATCGCGAGGAACAGCTCGCTGACGATCTCGCCCAGGCGCTGGGCGACGATCGTGTCCTCGTGCTGGTAGTAGCGGTCGATGATCTTCCGCTGCGTTCTGGAGTACTCGCGTCCGCCGGCCATGCCTAGCTCTTCTCGCTCTTCTTGTCGCCCTTGAGCCGGACGCGTCCTTTGCCCTTGGTGATCTTCCCGAGCCTGAAGACCGTCTCGCCCTGCTTCTCGAGGCGCCTGGCGATCGAGTCGGCGAACGTGGGGCGGACGATCAGGCAGAAGCCGACACCCATGTTGAACACGCGGGCCATCTCCTTGTCGCTCACCCCGCCGCGCTCCTGGAGGAACGGGAAGACCGGGGGCACGTCCCAAGACCCCGCGTCGAGGACCGCGTCGACCTTGTCGTGCAGCGCCCGCTCGAGATTGCCGGCCAGCCCGCCGCCGGTGACGTGGGCCATGCCGGTGACGACCTTCTTGACCTTGTACGCCCGGAGCACGCGGACGATCGGCTTGGCGTAGATCCGGGTCGGGGTCATCAGGATCTGGCCCAGGGTCTTGGCCGAGTCCCCGTTGTCACCCGAGACTTCCGGGTAGACCCTGTGCAGGTCGAGCATCGCGTGCTGGACGATGCGGCGGACGAGCGAGTACCCGTTCGAGTGGACGCCGCTCGAGGCGAGCCCCAGGACGACGTCGCCCGGCTCGACCCGCGTCGGGTCGGTGGCGCGGCTGAGCTCGACGACCCCCACGCTGAAGCCGGCCAGGTCGAACTCGCCCGGGCGGTACAGGTCGTTCATCTCGGCGGTCTCGCCACCGATCAGGGCGCAGCCGGCGATCTCGCACCCCTTGACGATCCCCTTCATCAGCTCGGAGAGGATCGCCTGGTCCACCTTCTGGACGGCGATGTAGTCGAGGAACATCAGGGGCTCGGCGGACTCGACGACCAGGTCGTTGACGCACATCGCGACCAGGTCGATGCCGAGGGTGTCGAAGGCGCCCAGCTCCATGCCCAGGTGGACCTTGGTGCCCACGCCGTCGGTGCAGGCGACGAGGACGGGGTCCTTGTAGTTGTGCTTGAAGAGGGACTCGTTGTAGTCGAGTCGGACGAGGCCGGCGAAGCCGCCCGGGCGGTCGAGGACGCGGGGCCCGAAGGTCCGGCGCATGCCCGCCTGGATGGAGGCGGCGAACCGGTCGCCCGCCTCGATGTCCACGCCCGAGTCGGCGTACGTCAGACCCGCCTTGCCCGGGCCGGACCGCCCGCTCCCTTTGGCCATGCCCGGAGGATACGCCGTAGAGCGGGGGACAACTTGCCCCGCTGGCCGGCGGATTCCTGGCGGATACCATGCCCCTCGCACTCGAGAAGCCCAGCCGCAGGAGCCCGCATGCCCTCGCACCTCTTCACGTCCGAATCCGTCTCGATGGGGCACCCCGACAAGGTCGCCGACCAGATCTCCGACGCCATCCTCGACGCGATGCTGGCCGACGACCCCCACTCCCGCGTCGCCTGCGAGACCATGGTCGCGACCGGGCTGGTCGTCGTCGCCGGCGAGGTCACCACGCAGACCTACGTGGATATCAAGGATGTCGTCCGCGAGACCATCCGCGAGATCGGCTACACGAGCGCCGACATGCGGTTCGACTGCGACTCGTGCGCCGTCCTCGAGGCCCTGAACACCCAGAGCCCCGACATCGCCCAGGGCGTGGACCGCGAGGGCGCGGGCGACCAGGGCATGATGTTCGGCTTCGCCTGCTCCGAGACCGAGGAGCTGATGCCCCTGCCGATCCAGCTCGCCCACCGCCTGGTCGAGCGGCAGGCCCACGTCCGGCGAGACGGCGCGATCGCCGGTCTCCGCCCGGACGCCAAGAGCCAGGTCACCGTCGAGTACGACGGCGCCAAGCCGGTCTCCGTCGACACCGTCGTCCTCTCCACCCAGCACGACCGGACCTGGAACGACCGCCAGGACGCGCTCAAGAAGGAGGTCACCGAGACCATCCTCAAGCCCGTGCTCGGCGAGTGGTGGAACCCGTCGATCAAGGTCCACGTCAACCCCACCGGCCGATTCGAGATCGGCGGGCCCCACGGCGACTGCGGGCTCACCGGGCGCAAGATCATCGTGGACACCTACGGCGGTCGCGGGCGGCACGGCGGGGGCGCCTTCTCGGGCAAGGACCCCACCAAGGTCGACCGCTCGGCCGCGTACATGGCCCGGTACATCGCCAAGAACGTCGTCGCCGGCGGCCTGGCGGACCAGTGCGAGATCCAGCTCTCCTACGCCATCGGCGTCGCCGAGCCGACGTCCGTGCACGTCGACTGCAACGGCACGGCGAGGGTCGACGAGGCCAAGATCTCCAAGGCCATCCGCGACACGTTCACCCTGACCCCGCGCGGCATCATCGAGACGCTGGGCCTGCGCAAGCCGATCTACAGGACGACGGCGCGGCACGGGCACTTCGGCCGCAAGCCCCAGGGCGACCTGTTCACCTGGGAGCGGACCGACAAGGCCGACGCGCTCAAGAGCGCCGCGAGCTAGCCGCCGACGACGCTCACGCGCCCCGGTACAGGCCCTCGCGCTCGATGTGCGCGCGGACGCGGTCGCCCAGGCCCTCGATCGGCCGCGGGCGTCGCTCCGGGTCGGCCAGCGCCCGGCGGATCTCGGTCGCGCTGACGTCCATGATGGGCGCGTCCGCCATCCACCCGCGCCACGCGGCGACCTCGTCGTGCGTCCAGACACCGGCCCGCCGGAGCCGGTCGGCCAGCGCGTCCGGGCTCGCCACCTCGCCCCGGGGCAGGACGACGGGCTCGGCGAGCGCCAGGATCTCGCGGAACTCGCGCCAGCGGTGGAACGCGATCGCCTGGTCGGCGCCGATCAGGAAGCGGAGCGGGGCGCCGCCGGACGCCTCGCGGGCGCGGCGGAGTGTGTCGATCCAGTAGCTGGCCGCGCCGTCGCGGGCGCGGTCGATCTCGTCGGTCCAGACGACGGCCCGTTCCAAGCCGTCGATGGCGATCTCGAGCATCCGGACGCGGTCGGCGTCCGACACGGTCGGGCCCGCGTCCTTGTGGGGCGATCTGGCCGCGGGGACGAACACGAGCCACGCGTCGTCGCCCATCCCCCGATCGCGGGCGAGCGCGGCGAGCCGCGCGTGCGCCTCGTGGGGCGGGTCGAAAGTCCCGCCGACCAGCAGCGCGGGGCCCTCGCCCGCGGGCCAGGGCGTGACCGGAACCGGGCTGTCTTGGGCCGCGTCCACCGGATCGGATGCTACGGGCGATCCGGGCTACCATGCCCGCGGACACAGGGCCCCGTCGTCTAGTCAGGTCCAGGACACCAGGTTTTCATCCTGGTAACACGGGTTCGAATCCCGTCGGGGTCATTCAAACGACGCGGCCCGGCCGCCCCGATCTGGGCGGACGGGCCGGAGGTCGTCTTACTCCCCCACTCAGACCTCTACGGGCAGCCGGACGCGAACAGCGTCAGGAACTCGAGCACATCGCTGAAGTCCCACTGGCCGAACGGCTCGGCGCAGTCCACCCGCGGGTCCATCGCGACGAACGCCGCCAGGAACGCGATCACGTCTGAGAAGTCCAGCTGCCCGAACGGCTCGGCGAGATCGCCCGGGCACCCCTCCCAGCCCAGCGTCTCGGGCGTCACAAAGCAGTAGTCGAACGAGCAGCACTCCTCCAACGCCTGCGTGTGGATGCTCACCCGGATGCAGTATTCCTGTCCCGGCGCCAGAGGCCCTATGTTGATCTTGATCGGGCCCGACACCGCGTTCGGCGGCAGCGTCGGGACGTCCACGTAGTCCGGCACGATCCCGAAGCTCCCCGAGGGCTCGGGCACGATGAAGATGTGCTCGACCACGTCCGGCGTCATGTTCTGCACCGTGAACGTCAGCGAGTAGTTCAGCAGATCCGGGCTCGGGCCCACCAGCGAGACCTGCGTGAGCACGAGGCAGTCGCAGTCCGGCAGCTCGATGCACGTGTCGATTGTGCAGCACTCCTCCAGGAACTCGTCGGCCAACGCGATATGCAGGGGGTAGCACGGCGCGCCGTCGGCCGGGGGGCAGATCTGGACGGTGATCGGGCCCGACGTGCCCAGGTGGGGCACGGCGGTCGGGAGCGTGACCAGGTGCGGCGTGACGTTCGGGTCCGTGATCAGCACGTACTTCACCGGCACGCCCGAGTTGTTGGTGAACGTGAACGTGTAGTCGTAGCACCCGGTCCAGCCGTCGGGCCCGCCGACGCACTCGATCCGCTCCTCGTTGAGCTCGCCGCAGGGCTCGGGGCAGGAGATGTCCACGTCGCCCTGCTGCCACTTGTCGTGGGAGATGAAGTTCTGGTCCATGTCCACCCAGATGCCGTTGAGGGGCGAGCCGCCGGCGAAGGGCATCCCGAGGATGCCGTAGACGTACGTTGGCGGCCCCTGGATGTAGTCGGCGGTCGTCCACACGTTGACGAGGGAGTTGGTCGTGTCGAAGTCGTAGTCCACGCCGCCCGAGCAGGACGTGGGCGCCCCTGCATCGCCGGCCTGGAACACGTTGGTCGAGGGGACCCACGTCCCGAGCCCGGGGTCGTAGCAGAACTCAAGCAGACGGCTCTCGTGCGCGTCCGAGATCGTGTCGTTGGACATGCTCCGCTCACCCACGAGCATGCAGCAGTCGGGCGAGAAGCTCAGGTCGGAGATCGGGCTGCTGCTCCCGCCCACGCCCGAGCCGACGTACGGGTAGCTGGCCATGTCGAGCTCGAGCTGCTCGGTGCCCGGGATGAACTCGCCGGCGTTGGGCCCGGAGTCCACGAGATCGACCGACCACACCTCGTTGGCGCCGATCCACGACGAGCCGTCGGTGGGCGGGCAGTTCTGCTCGCGCCAGACGCTGTAGTAGAGGCGCCCGCTGCTGGTCTGGACGGCCCAGACGCGTTGGCCCCGCCCGGTCACCGGGTGGGGCGACAAGGGGATGAACCCGGGGCCCGGGTCGCCCGCGTCCGGGGCGCCGCCCGAGGCGACGGCGCCGGTCGAGTGCTTGTACGTGCTCAGCACGGCGCCCGTCTTGTTGAGGCGGTAGATCCGCCCGTCCTCGTGGTTGGAGACGTACAGGTTCGCGCTGCCGCAGTCGAAGCAGATGTTGCCCAGACCGGGGTACGACTCCGAGCCGTTGACCGGGTAAGGGCCGACGGCGTACACCGGGTCGGACGCGTTTGGCAGCGCGGCGAAGAACGACGCGACACCCGTCGCCGTGCTGATCTTGTAGATCGAACCCGGGCGCCCCCCGGGGTTGGCGCCGTTGGCCGAGAGCGATCCCAGCCCGTCGGCGAAGATCTGGGGGGGCGCGCACTGGTTGTTCGCGCTGCCGTAGACCGACGAGTGGGCGACGTAGATGTTGCCCTCGTCGTCGAGCGTGACGCCGAAGACCGAGCCCAGGTCGGAGAACGTCCAGTTGGTGCTGTTGGAGACCGAGTAGAGCGGGGCGGCGTTCCAGTTCGACCCGATCGGGGCCGAACCCTGGTTGCTGATGTCCACGACCTCGAGCGAGGACAGCCCGCCGAGCTGTCCCTGCTGCGTGACGACGGCGACCGCGCCGGGGTATCCGGTGAACTCGGGCGCCTTGCCGCAGCAGTCGGCGCAGTCCACGGGCGGGGAGTCGCACGGCGTCCCCTTGCACTCGATCAGGAACTCGCCCTGCCAGCAGATGTCGATGCCCGACCCGATCTGGATGAGGTACTGCTCCCCGCACCGGACGTCGAAGCTCATTTCTGCCTGCGGCGAGCAGGCGTCGTCGTCGCAGGCGATCGCGCCGACGCCCGCGACCGGGCAGGCGCACCCGTCGTAGACGGCGATCTTTGGGTCGCCCATGGTCAGGCCGCACGTCGATACGGTCGCGACGCCATCGCACGTCGCCGTCCAGCAGTACCAGAGGTCGAAGAAGATCGCCGGGCCCACCGGGCTGTTGGAACAGGCGGCGTTGTTCTGGCCCTCGACGCCCGTCGTGGCGTTGCAGTTGTCGAACGGGAAGAAGCCGGTCCCGCTGAGCGGCAGCGGCGTCGCGCACGAGTCGTGCGCCGGCTGCGCCCACGCGACGTCCGAAGTGACAGACAGCCACGCGACAACCGCCAGCGGCGCAAGGCCGCCCGCACGAGCAAAGTTCGGACGCATTGTTCGGACCCTCCCCGAAGCGCCAGACCGGCGCCACGGCCGCGCCCCCGCCTCAACGAGCCAGTGCGGTCGATCAGCAATGATATACGCCAACGTCAAGAACTGGTCAAGAACGAGTGCGTGGTGCGGCATCCGTTCATGCTCACGTTTGCCGTACGAGCCGCGCGCTCGACTGCATGAGGGCATACGACGCCAGCCCGACCGATCCGAGTGACAGCGCGTCGCCGATCAGGGCCAGCAGCCGGTCGCGGTTGATGAACGCCGGGACCGGCACGGCCGGGGCAGGTCGCCAGCGGGTTCAAGGCGGCCGCCAGCACGATCATCGTCGCGACGACCGCCGGCGCGCCCGGGACCGTCCCGCCGGGTGTTCGCAGCGCCTTCGGCGGTATGTCCAGCGGCGGGCCGAGACGCCGCGGCTCGAGCGCCTCGTGCCGATTGCGCACGCGGATCCGCGTCATGCCCACCATCGGATTGAGGATCCGGTCCAGGACCTGTTCGAGACCGCGCGGCTTGCCGTGCCCGCCATCCGGCGTGAGTGTGCTTGTGCCGTACCCCGCGAGGTGATTCTCGAGCGGGCTTGGCCGGGTCCACGCTCTGCCGGTATACAGGTTCAGGATCCGATCCCAGGCGCCCAGGGAGGTCTCATGCTCCGATTCGTGTTCGCGCTCATCGCCGCCTGCTCGCCGGCGCTCGCCCAGGGCGAGCCCGAAGCCTCCGCGGGCGTGCCCGGCAACCTCCTGACCATCGCCGAGACCAGCGGGTACACGCGGACGGCGACGCACGAGCAGGTCATGGCCCTGTGCGGGGAGTTGGCCGCGGCCAGCGACCGGGTGATCCTGTCCACGATGGGCGCCTCGGGCCAGGGGCGGGACATCCCGCTGCTGATCGTCGCCGACCCGCCGATCGAGGACGCGGCGGCGGCGGCCAAGTCCAAGAAGCTCGTCGTGTTCCTCTTCGGCAACATCCACGCGGGGGAGGTCTGCGGCAAGGAGGCGCTGCCGATGCTCGTCCGCGAGCTGGCGCTGGCCGACGAGGCGCCGATGCTGGACGAGCTGATCCTGCTCGTCGCGCCGATCTACAACGCCGACGGCAACGAGGCGTTCGACCCCGGCAACCGCCCGGGCCAGCTCGGCCCCGCCGAGATGGGCGAGCGCGAGAACGCCGACGGCCTGGACCTGAACCGCGACTACATCAAGCTCGAAGCCCCCGAGACGCGGGCCCTGGCCAAGCTCCTCAACGAGTGGGACCCGGGCGTCGTCGTGGACACGCACACGACCAACGGCTCGCACCACCGATACCTCATGACGTACATGGGCCCCCGCCACCCCGCGGGCGACGCCGAGGTGGTCTCGTTCACGCGCGACACGTTCCTGCCCGCGATCGACGGGCGGTTCGAGGCGGCGACGGACTGGCACGCGTACTTCTACGGCAACTTCGAGGGCGGGCACACCCGGTGGACGACCTACCCGGCCGAGCCCCGGTACGGCGCGTCGTCGAGGGGCCTGCGCAACCGCGTGTCGATCCTCTCGGAGGCGTACAGCTACGCCCCGTACGAGGACCGGGTGCTCGGGACGCTGGAGTTCTGCCGGGCGGTGCTGGAGGAGTCGGCCGCCCGCGCCGGCGAGATCCGGGACCTCGTCCGGGCCGCCGATCGGCGGACGATCGACGCCGGGCGCGAGCCAACGGGGGAGGACACGATCGCCCTCCGCGTCGAGGCCCGCGCGTTCGACGAGAAGGTCACGGTGCTCGGCTACGACGAGTACGACGAAGAGGGGAACCGGACCGAGTGGACGGGCGACGAGCCGCCGCGTGAGTACGAGGTCGAGCTGATCAACGACTTCGTCCCCACGCACTCGGTCCGGCGGGCGTTCGCGTACGTCTACCCGGCCGAGCTGACGCATGTCACGGAAAACCTGCATCATCACGGCATCGAGGTCGGCGAGCTGCGCGAGCACATCGAGATCGACGCCGAGGTCTACCGCATCGACTCGTTCGAGCGGGCGGAGACCGCGTTCGAGGGTCACGAGATGATCCGGGGCGTGGTGGCGGCGGCCGTCCCGAGGACCGCCAGAGCCGAGCCGGGCATGATGGTCGTCCGCACGGACCAGAAGCTCGGGGCGCTGGCCGGCTACCTGCTCGAGCCCGAGGCGAGCGACGGGCTGGTCGCCTGGAACTTCTTCGACGAGCAGCTGGCCCCTGGCGCCGACTTCCCCGTCTGGCGCGTGCCGGACTACCAGCCCCTGCTGACCGTTCCCCTCCACCCCCTGCCCGAGGACCGGGAGTACGACAAGCCGATCACACCCGACGCGCTCTGGGGCCGCAACGGCGAGGAGCGCGTGGACCTCAACGGCTCGCCCGTGCGGATCACAAACTGGCTCGACGACGAGCACTATCTCCAGCGCAAGGACGGGCGGCTGTACAAGGTCAACGCCGCCACGGGCAGGACCGAGCCGGCGGACACCGACCCCGACGCCGTCGCCGACAACCTGGACGACTACCCGACCATCGACGCCGACGACGCCAAGTCGATCGCCCGGCGCTGGTTCTTAGACCCCGACCCCGAGCACGACCGCGTCGTCTTCACCCACGCGGGCGACCTGTACGTCGCGAGGACCGACGGCTCGGGGACAAGCCGGCTCACGGCCACTCCCGAGCGCGAGGAGATTCCTGATCTGTCCCCCGACGGACAGTTTGTCGCGTATGTCCGCGACAACAACCTCTGGGTCGTGGACCTGGACACGCAGACCGAGCGCGCCCTGACCACCGGCGGCGCCGACGACCACCGATTCGGCAAGGCCAGCTGGGTCTACTACGAGGAGATCTTCTGGCGGAACTGGCGCGCCTTCTGGTGGTCGCCCGACTCGAAGAAACTCGCCCTCTTCGAGACCGACTCGTCCTCGGTCCCCCACTTCACCATCATCCACGACGGCGAGGAGCCGCAGCGGGCCGAGACCGTCCGCTACCCCAAGCCGGGCGACCGGAACCCGCACGTCCGCGTGCACATCGTCGATCGCGCCGGCGGCGCGCTTCGCGAGGTGGACCTGTCCGACTACGACGAGGGGGCGTACCTGGTCAGCCACGTCCAGTGGACGCCGGACTCGGCCCGCCTGCGCCTCGACGTGCAGGACCGCGCCCAGACCTGGCTCGACCTGGTCATGGCCCCGGCCAGGGGCGGAGAGGCCGAGGTCCTGTTCCGGGAGACCACCGAGGCCTGGGTCAGCTCACAGCTCGACGCCGAGTTCCTGGAAGACGGCTCGTTCATCCTCGCCTCCGAGCGCGACGGCTGGCGCCACCTGTACCACTACGACAAGGGTGGCCAGCTGATCGCCCAGATCACCTCGGGCGAGTACGAGGCCCGCACCCTGCACCACGTGGACGAGGACAACGACTGGGTGTACTTCTCGGGCACGAAGGACTCGCACATCGCCGAGAACCTGTACCGCGCCCGCCTCGACGGCTCGGCCGTGGAGAGGCTCACCCGCGAGGGCGGCTCGCACTCGGTCTCCCTCTCGCCGAGCGCCAAGTATTTCGTCGATCGCTGGTCGAGCTTCGACACGCCCACCCGCGTCGCGCTCCGCAACACCCAGGGCGCCCAGGTCCGCTGGATCGACACGAACCCGGTCCGCGACCTCGACACGTACATGCTGGGCGACTACAAGCTCGTCCAGATCGACTCGGACAAGGGCGTCACGCTGCAGGGCGCCCTGCTCACCCCGCCGGACTTCGACCCGGGCAGGCGGTACCCCGTCTGGTTCATGACCTACGCCGGGCCCCATGCCCCGACCGTCCGCGACAGCTGGGGCGGCGGGCGGGCGTACGACCGGATGCTCGCGCAGCTGGGCATGGTCGTCTTCCGGGCCGACCCGTACCCGGCGTCGGGCCAGGGCGCCGTCAGCGCCTGGTCGTGCTACCGCCAGTTCGGCGTGCGCGAGATGGAGGACATCGAGGAGCTGATCGCCTGGCTCAAGACCCACGAGTTCGTCGATCCGGACCGCATCGGGATGGCCGGGCACAGCTATGGCGGGTTCATGACGGCGTACGCCCTGACGCACTCGGAGCTGTTCGCCGCGGGCATCGCGGGCGCCCCTGTGACGAGCTTCCGCGACTACGACACGATCTACACCGAGCGGTACATGGACACGCCCCAGAACAACCCCGAGGGGTACGACGGGACGGACATCACCCGCGCGGCCAAGGACCTGCACGGGCGCCTGCTGCTGGCCCACGGCACGATGGACGACAACGTCCACCTCCAGAACACGATCAAGCTCGTCGCCGCCCTCCAGAAGGCCGGCAAGCAGTTCGAGCTGATGGTCTACCCGGGCGCTCGCCACGGCGGGTTCGGGGACCACTTCCAGGACCTCCGGCTCTCGTTCATCCGCGAGACCCTGATCGACGTGCCCGACGAGGCGCCCCCGGCCGAGCCCGAGCCCGAGCCGAGCGAGGCGGAGATGCTCGAGGGCCTCCCGGAGGAGGCGCCCGCGGACGCGCCCTAGCCCGCGCGCCGGGGCGGGCGGGCGTGTATCCTCTCCGCCCGCATGGAACTGGTGCTCATCATCCTGCTGGCGGTCGCGCTCGTGTTCGTGGGCGTGGGCGCCGACAAGCGGCACAAGCGGCTCCGCCGTCGCCTGGCCCGGGCCGAGCGGCGCGAGATGGAGCTTCTGCACGCGATCAAGCCGATGTACGCCAACCGCGCCCGCCGGCGCCTCGACGACTCGGGCCGCTCGCCCAGGATGTCGGTCGAGTTCCGATCCCAGTTCGGCGAGGACTTGTTCCTTGACGAGCTGTTCGACGGCCAAGAGGACGGCTTCTTCATCGAGGTGGGCGCGTACGACGGGTACACGTACGCCGTCACGTACGCGCTGGAGAGCGTGGGCTGGTCGGGCCTTCTGATCGAGCCGGTGCCCTCGCTGCACGCCAAGGCCGAGGCCCGGCGCCCGGGCTCGCGGGTGGTCAACGCCGCCCTGTCCAGGCGGGGCTCGACGGGGACGGCGCGGTTTACTCATATCTTGGGCTCGGGCGCCGACGACTACGACGCGTCGAGTTACCTGGACGAGCCGGACGCCCGGGGCTTCTCGAAGCGGCCGCCGGCCAAGACCAACGTCGAGCACGTCGAGGTCCCGCTGACGACGATGTCCGACCTGCTGGCCGAGCACCAGGGCGCGATCGACCTGGTCGTCATCGATGTCGAGGGCGGGGAGATGAACCTGCTCGACGGGTTCGATCTGGACCGGTTCCGCCCACGCGTGATCCTGATCGAGGACCACAACCTCGGTCGCGACCCGGCGATCCTGAACCACCTGGCGGCCAACGGGTACGAGCACGTCTGCTGGATCTCGTACAACCGGCTGATGATCCACCGGGACGAGGCGGGGCTGCTCGAGCGCGCCCGCCGCATCGCCCAGCACACGGCCACCGCGAAGACCGCCGGCTAGGCGCCTGGGGCCCCGCCCGCGGCCGGCCCCGGCATCTACACTCGCCCGATGCCCGGCGCCCCGGCCAGCCCGCACGTCATCCTCGTCACGCACACGCCCGAGCGCCTGCGCCGCACGTTCCTCGCCCTGGCCTGCCAGACGACGCCCCCCGAGTCGATCACGCTCTCGTGCGACGGCGACGACGAGGCGATCCGCGCCGCCGCCCAGGATGCGTGCGACGAGTTCGGCGTCCGCATCACGCTCGTGGCGCGGCCCCACGCGGGCGTCTCCCGCTCGGCCCAGGTCCGCAACAACGCCGTCCGGGCGCTGCTGGAGCGCGATGCGCCGCGGGACGCGCTGCTGGTCTTCCTCGACGCCGACTGCGTGCCCGAGCCGGAGCTGGTCGCCAAGCATCTGGACAAGGGCGGGCGGGGCCTGGTCGTCATCTCGCACCGGTACGAGCTGACCGAGGCCCAGACCGAGTCGTTCGACGAGGAGGCGCTGCGCCGGGGCGCGTGGCCCGCGAGCCCGACCAACGAGCAGACCGCGGCCCTTGCCCACCGGGCCAGGCGGCTGCGCCGCCAGGCGCGGATGCGCCGCTGGGGCCTGGCCAAGGCGCACAAGCCCAAACTTCTGTCCGCCAACTTCTCGGTTACGCTCTCCGACTACCTCCGCGTCAACGGGTTCGACGAGACGTACGAGGGCTGGGGCCAGGAGGACGACGACCTCGGGCGGCGGCTGTACCAGGCGGGCGTGCGACCGGTCATCGCGGTGGACACCATCACCGCCTTCCACCAGTTCCACCCGACCCGTGCGCCCGGTGACTGGCACGAGAGCCCGAACGCCGACCGCCTGAGCGAGCGGGCGCCCTCGCGCTGCTACCGCGGCGTCGATCACCCCGCCGACCAGCCGGCGCCGAGCGTCACGCGCCTCGAGCCGCGGACCGCGGCGGCCCCTGCCTGACAACCCCCCGAGCCCCGCCGCGACGGGGACGGCGACCTCTAGAATCCAACGGCCCGCGTGCGAGCCGTCAGGAGGACACCCCATGTTCATGCGCATGGTCTACGACGAGAGTCTGGCCCAGGCCGCGTACGTCATCGGCTGCCAGCGCACGGGCGAGGCGATCGTGTTCGATCCCGAGCGAGACGTGGACCGGTACATCGGCCTGGCCGAGGCCAACAGCCTGAGGCTGGTCGCGGCCGCCGAGACGCACATCCACGCCGACTTCCTCTCCGGCTCGCGCGAGCTGGCCGAGCGCGTCGGCGCCCGGGTCTACCTCTCCGACGAGGGCGACGCCGACTGGAAGTACCAGTGGCTGGACGACAAGCGGGGCGGCGGGTCGTACGACCACGTCCTGCTCCGCGACGGCGACACGTTCGGCGTCGGCGCGATCGAGTTCCGCGTGCTGCACACGCCCGGGCACACGCCCGAGCACGTCTGCTACCTGGTGACCGACCGGGGCGGGGGCGCCGACGAGCCGATCGGGCTGGTCTCGGGGGATTTCCTGTTCGTGGGCGACCTGGGGCGCCCGGACCTGCTGGAGACCGCGGCCGGGCACGCGGGCGCGATGGAGCCGTCGGCCAAGAGGCTCTACCGCTCTCTCGACGTGCTCGACAGGCTGCCCGAGTACGTCCAGGTCTGGCCCGGGCACGGCTCGGGCAGCGCCTGCGGCAAGGCCCTGGGCGCCGTCCCGACCTCGACGATCGGCTACGAGAAGCGCTTCAACCCGGCGTTGCGGGCCGCGACCGGCGAGCAGAAGTTCGTGGACTTCATCCTCTCGGGCCAGCCCGAGCCGCCCCTGTACTTCGCGCGGATGAAGCGGGACAACAAGCTCGGCCCGGGCGTGCTGGGATCCCTCCCGGCGCCGACGCAGATCGGGCACATGCAGCTGGCCGAGCTCGACACGCGCAGGGCCGCCGTCGTGGACACGCGCCCGTGGGATCGGTTCCGGACCGGGCACGTCCCGGGTTCGCTCTCCCTGCCCCTGGGCAAGCCCTTCCCGACCGACGCCGGCTCGCTGCTGAGCGAGGACGAGCCGATCACGCTGATCATCGAGGAGCCGCGGCTCGACGAGGCCGTCCGTCTGCTGACGCGCATCGGCCTGGACCGGATCGAGTCCTGGGCCGAGCCGGGCGAGCTGGACGCGTTCGCGGGCGCGGGCCACGAGCTGGCCACGATCGAGGACCTGTCGCCGCGGGAGGTTCGCGCCAGGATGGACGACCCCGGCGTGCGCGTGCTGGACGTGCGCCGCGCCACCGAGTTCGCCGCCGGTCATCTCGAGGACGCGATCAACATCGCGCACACGCGGCTGCCGTCCCGCCTGGACGAGGCGCCCCGGGACTCGGAGCTAGTCGTGCACTGCCTGGGCGGGTGGCGCAGCGCCCGGGCCGCGTCGTACCTGCAGCGGCTGGGGTACCGGGTCTCGAACCTCGCGGGCGGGTACAACGCCTGGGTCGCCGCGGGCCTCGGCACGACGACCGGCGCCGCGACCCCCACGGGCGGCGCCTGACCGGGCCCGATCAGTAGCACCCGCCCCCGAACGAGGTCATGAACTCCAGGACGTCGGAGAAGTTCAGCACGCCGATCGGCTCGGCGCAGTCCACGACGTCGCTCATCGACATGAACCCGTCGAGGAACGCAAGCACGTCGGAGAAGTTGAGCACGCCGATGGGCTCGGCCAGGTCCGAGCAGCAGGGCGGCGTGATCTTCGAGTCGAAGGCGTCCACGCCGCCCGAGTAGTTCATGTCGAACGCGGAGAAGAGCAGCCCGAACGAGGGGATGCCCACCGCACCGTTCTGCGTGCCGTCCGAGTCCAGGACCGGGTCGCCGTCGAGATCCTCGATCTCGCACCCGACCAGCTCGTGATCGGCGTAGTCGGAGGCGCCGTCGCCGTTGAAATCGCCGAAGGCCTCGCCGAATCCCGTGTCGGTCCAGGCGAACGTCGCGACAGGCTCGGGGACGTCGTAGGCAGTCCCGAACAGCGCCGTCACGCGCCACTCGCCGGGGTCGTTGAAGTTGGGGGGCGCCTGGTTTTTCCAGCCATCGACCAGGACCAGCAGCTCCTGCTCCTCGAGCGCGTCGGCCAGAATCGCGACGAAGTTCAGCTCACGCAGCGCCTCCTGCAGCGCGTAGTGATCGCCGCCCCCGAAGCTGCTGCCGATGAACTGCTGCGGCTCGCCCGTGAGCATCGCCGCCCCGCGCATGCTGATCGGGTAGATCAGTTCGACCAGCGTGACGTTCTGCTCGTCGTCGTGCGTGAATCGGAGATCGACGGGCGGGTCGTAGTGCCCCTTCATCGAGGGGCCGTCCTCGAACTGCGTGCCCCCGAAGCACGCGTAGTCCTCGACGGCGAGCATCAGCTGGAAAAACCGGCCCCGGACGGTCATCCGCTCGCCCGCCTGCATCTGGCCGTCGCCGTCGCCGCACTCGCTCACGAGCACCGTGTCGTAGCACCCGCACATCGCCAGCGCGAAGTCGGCGCCAGACCGCTCGTAGTACGGCCCGTCGAAGAAGTCGTCGTCCGTCTCGCCCTGGCGGAGCACGGCCCGGTCACTCGGGAACCCAACGGGCGTCCGCCCGAACCGGCCGACGTTCGCGAGGTACCGCGTCAGCGCGATCGGGTGGAACTCGCCGCCCGAGTTCGGGTTGTCGTCCACGTCGATCTCGAGGAACCCGAACACCGGGCTCGGCCCGAACCGGAACGGATCGTGGGGCAGCCCGCCCGGCCCGTCCAGGTCCAGGACGCCCGGCGGATTGATCAGCCCCGCGAATGTCAGCGCGATCCTGAGGACATCCGGCGTGCTCGACGGATCGACCTCGCCCTCGTACGGGTCGCACTCGTCCGGCTCCCAACCCGAGAGCCGCGCGGAGATCAGGTCGGGCATGGTGGCGCCGGGCTTGAGCGCGCCGTCGGCGCCCGGGTCGGTTCGGCGGACGAGCACGTCGCCCCTGGGATCGGTCCAGAGGGTCTCCCCGCCCCGCGCGGACGGGGAGCCGAGAGCCGCGCCGACGAGGGCGGCGATGAACGCGATGCCACCCCTCATCTCTCCGCCATCTCCCGGATCTTCTCTTCCAGCCCGTACCGCTCCACCCGGTACCGGAAGCTGCTCCGCTGCATCCCGATCAGCCTGGCCGCCTTGGACACGTTGCCGCGGCTGGCCTCCAGGGCCTGCACCATGAGTTCCCGTTCGACGTCCTCGGCCCGGTGGATGCCGTGCTCGAAGTCGAAATGAAGCGCCCCGTTGCCGCCCGTCGCGATCGGCCGCGCCGTGCCCGCGGCCCCCCGCAGCGACAGGTCGCCGGGCCTCACGCTCTCGCCCTCGCACAGCATCGCCGCACGCTGCATCGCGTTGATCAGCTCCCGGACGTTGCCGGGCCAGGCGTGGGTGCGGATCGCCCGCTCGGCCTCGGGCGAGAGCTCGATCTCGCCAAGGCCGTACTCGCGCCGGAACCGCGCGAGCATCTCCCCGGCGATCAGCAGCGCGTCGCCCCCCCGCTCCCGGAGGGGCGGGACCTCGACGGTGAACGCGTTGAGCCGGTAGAGCAGGTCCGAGCGGAACTCGCCCTCGCCGGCCTCGGTCTCCAGGTCGTGGTTGGTCGCGGCGATCACGCGGCATCGGGCCGAGCGCTCCCGCGTCCCGCCCACGCGCCGGAACCGGCCGTGCTCCAGGAAGAGCAGGATCTTGGCCTGCATCTCGAGGGGCATGTCCCCGATCTCGTCGAGGAAGAGCGTGCCGCCGTCGGCCATCTCGACCAGGCCCTCGCGGGCGGTCCGCGCGTCGGTGAACGCGCCCTTCTCGTGCCCGAACAGCTCGGACTCGACGAGCGTCGCGGGCAGGGACGAGCAGTTGACGTGGACGAACGGCTCCTTCTCCGGGTCCTCGCACGCGGCCCGGTGGATGTGCCGCGCCAGCACGCCCTTGCCCGAGCCGGTCTCGCCGACGAGCAACACGGTCGGCAGCGACGAACCGCCGCCGACCGTGTTGCCGCCGTCGCCCCCGCTCTCCTCCAGCGTGGGCGTCGGGAGACGCGCGACGCGCTCCGCGAGTTCCAGGGTCTTGGTCCAGACGCCGCTCTCTCCAAGCGGGCGGTCGAGCGCTTTGGACGCGCTGGCCTGCCGCTCGAGCAGCCGCAGGCGCCGTTTCATGGCCCGCTGCTCGAGCATCCGGTCGGCGAGGATGACCAGTTCCTCCAGGCTGACCGGCTTCTGGAGGTAGTCGTCGGCGCCGAGCTTCATCGCCTGCACGGCGCTCTCGATCGTGCCGTAGGCCGTCATGACGACGATCGCCCCGTCGAACCCGTCGCCCCGGAGTCGCTCGACGACGGTGGTCCCGTCGCCGTCGGGCAGGTGGAGGTCGGTCAGGACCAGGTCGAAGGCGAGCCGCTGGGCGGCGTCCAGGCCGTCGCCCAGCGTGCCCGCCTCCTCGACCTCGTGGCCGCGCTTCGACAGCGCCTTGCACACGGAGAACCTGATGTTCTCCTCATCCTCGATGACCAGAATCTTGGCCATTGACGTCGGATCCTTGGCCAGTATGAGCCACTACCCACCCGGCGTCGAGAGGCAAATCGACCACGAACTCGGCCCCGCCAGGCCCCTGGGGCGGCCCCGGGCGGTTCGCCACCCGGATCTCGCCGCCGTGCTGCCTGGCGACCCGCTGAGCTAGGGCAAGTCCGATGCCAGTCCCGCCCGCCTTCGTCGTGTAGTACGGGCGGAAGATCCGCTCGGCCTCCCCCTCGCCCACGCCCGGGCCCTGATCGGCCACCCGGACGGACCAGCGGCCCCCCGCCTCGTCCGAGAACACCCCCACCCCGACCCGCCCGCCCTGGTCCGTCGCCTCGATCGCGTTGGCGATCAGGGCGACCAGGGCGTGCTCGAGGTGGCGCCGATCGAACACCGCCGACCCGGGCGCCCGGGAATCGTCCAGCTCGATCGAGACCCCTTTGCCCTCGGCCGTCGCCTGCTGGGCGTCCACGACGTCGCGGAGCCACCGCCGGGGCTCGCACGCCGAGGGCTCGAGTTCGAGGGGCGCCGAGGCCCGCAGCATGTCCTGGAGCCAGACCTCGAAGCGGTCCACGGTGGACACGATCCGGGTCTGGGCCTCGCGGATGTCCGAGCCCTCGTCCGCCTCCTGCCGCGAGACCTCCGCCAGCGACCGGATCCCGGCCAGGGGCGAGCGGAGGTTGTGCACGATCCGCCTGGCCATCTCCCCCACCGCCGCCAGGCGCTCGCGCTCGACGCGCTCGCGCTGCATCGATGTGATCGTCTCGGCCATGACGTTGAACTCGGCGCCGAGCGTCGAGAGCTCGTCCCGCCCGGTCACGTTCACCCGGTGCGACAGGTCGCCCGACGCGTACCGCAACGCCGCGGCCCGGAGCCGGTCCACCGGCCGCAGCACCCACCGCCGCACGAACAGCACGCCCAGCGCCACGCACACCAGCGTGATGAGCACGGAGATCCCGAGCACGAACAGCACGCTCCGCCGCAGGTCCTCGCCGAAGTCCACGGCGAGGGCCGCGTCGGTGATGATCCGCCCCTGCACGCGGTCGATGAGCTCGAGCATGCGGACGACCTGGGAGCCCAGCTCGTCGCCGACGCTCGTGTTCCCGCCGAACCAGTCGTCGCCGAGATCCCTGATCCGGCCCATGCGCTCGCGGAGATTGCGGGTGGTGCTGACGCCCGAGCGGAGCTGGAAGGTCGGGAGGGCCTCGAGCGCCTCGAACCTCGCCTCGACCTCGTCGCAGGCCTGGTCGAACGCCGCCCTGGCCTCGGGATTCGCCGTCTCGGGCATGACCCGCGCCCCGCCCGCGCCGCGGAGCAGACCGATCGCCTCGGCCTGGCGTTCGACGCCGGAGCGCGCCTCGCGGAGCCCGTCGAGCACGGTCTGCATCGAGTTGAGGGGCCAGGTCAGCTCGCGCTCGAGCGATCGGATCGCCCACCACGCCGTCCCGACGTTGGCGCCGACCGCCAGCCCGAGAAACCCCATCAGGCAAAGGAACTTGAACTGCAGTTTCATTCGATCGTCAGGCTACGGCGTCCGTCGCTCACCGTCTGGGCTGGTAGTCCCAACGCCAGACTGATTCGCCCGCCGGATCCTCCGACGACAGAACATGCCCGCCCACGAACGCGACGTTGACCTGCCCGTTGTGCCTCGCGGAGGGGAACCAGAAGCCCCCGCCCGAGTAGGGCCCGTCGGGCGTCGTCGCCGGCGCGGTGTACAGCGCGCTCGCGTGCGCCGATCTCGCCGCCGCCCCGTCCACGTCCAGCGCCAGGGGCACGTCCCCCTCGTCCGCGACCCGCTCGGTCAGGGTGACGGGAACCAGCCGCGGCGTGCCGATGAGCGGGTGGGTGTACTCGACCTTGTGCAGCCGCATGTTGAAGGCGAAGGAGATGTTCTCTGGGGGCGCGACGGCGCCGCCGGAGCAGGGCGCGTTCGGGCGCAGCTGCAGGGGCCCCCTGATCTCGGGGCACCGCATCGGGTCGTTGCCCAGCGCGTCGGGGATGGTGTGCGTTTCGCCCTCGCCGTAGCGCCAGAACTCGTCGACGCCGTACTGGCTCTCCTGGAACGTCTCGATGGTGAACCGGTCGCCGGCGAGGCGGTCGTCGTGCCCCCGGTCGCCGTGGAGGGCGGGGTCGGCGTAGACGGAGAAGTCGAACGCGGTCGCCCGCAGGGACATCTGGCACTTGAACCCGCGTGCCGAGCCGAGGGTGGAGCCCAGGGCGGGCAGCAGGATCGCGATGAGCAGGGCCACGATGCCGATCGAAACGATCAACTCGACGAGGGTGAACCCCCGCCCGGACCCACGAAGATGTGCCGCCTGCTGTCTCATCATCTCGCCGCGAGTGCGGCTCCGTGACCGATGCCAATAATATCCGCCAGGGGGGGCCAGGCGGATCGCCCAGTTCCACATCGAGCGCCGAATTCGCCCTCCAGAGCCGGTCAGGCCACAGTATTGGCCGCCCGGGCCCAAAAACAGCGAAGGCCGGCTCCGTCCGAACCGGCCCTCGCGAGGGGGGGACTCTTGAAGATGGTGCGTTGACGCCGCGCGGGGAGGGGGAGTGTCAGCGCGACGAGATGCGAGGCTCCTTCAGCCGGGGCGCCCCGCGGGCGACGGCACGTCTCTGCCGCCCGGGGAACGCCCGGACACGAGTGTGGTCAGGAACTTGTCGGCGGCCAGCCCGAGCAAGCCCGGCCCGGCCGATCCGACCGGGCCGGGGGTACGCCAGGCCCGACCGGCGCCGCCCGCGCGGACCCCATCGCCCCCGCGGGGCGCTCTCGGATCGGGCTCGGGCGGCATCTGACGCACGGCGGACTCCGTCGCCGCCCCCGGCCGCGAGGGCGACGTCGGCACATGATTATGCAAGCAACGTGCCAGCCTCTGAGTTTCAATGGGTCAGCTCGATCATGATTGATGCGGCCCCTGCTGGCCACACTCGGCCTTGTCTGCCGCCCGGCTCGCCTCCATGCCGGGACGACGGCCGCCAGTTGCAACCGGGCGGCCGCCCGCTCGGAATCAGCCCGTGCCACGGTTCACGGCCACTCAGGAGCCACGACATGCCCACGACCCGGACCGACGAGGCGCCCACCGCCGGACCCGCCGTGTTGTCAAAGCGCGCCGGGCCCGATGGCGCCGTCGCACTCCTCGAGCTGAGGCGTGGGAAGGTGAACGCGCTGACGCTGGACGTGGTCAAGGAACTCGACGAGCACCTTGATCGGGTAGGCGGCGACGAGGATTCCCGAGGCCTGGTCCTGACGGGCTCGGGCTCGTTCTTCTCGTTCGGGTTCGACGTGCCGGCGATGTACGACCTCGAGCGCGAGGCGTTCGGCGAGTTCCTCTACGCCTTCTGCGCCCTGTCCAGGCGGCTGTTCTCATTCCCCAAGCCCGTGATCGCCGCCCTCAACGGGCACGCGTCCGCGGGCGGGTGCATCCTGGCGTTGACCGCCGACGAGCGGATCGCCGCCGAGGGGCGGGGGCGGATCGGGCTCAACGAGCGTCTGATCGGCGCATCGCTGTTCAGCTCGTGCGTGGAGATGCTCGCCCAGGCCGTGGGAGACCGGACGGCCGAGCGCATGCTCTACTCGGGCGAGCTCTCCCCGGTGGCCGAGGCGCACCGGATGGGCCTTGTGGATCGTCTCGTGCCGGGGGGCGAGTTGGTCGAGCTGGCCGTGGCACGCGCCGCGACGCTCGCGGAGAACCCCGGCGCGTTCGCCGGGCTCAAGTGGTTGCTCCGCCGCGAGCGGGCCGAGCGCATGGCCGAGCGCGACCCCGAGTCGATCGAGCGGTTCCTGGACGTGTGGTACGCCCCCGACGCCCGCCGGCTGCTCCGGGGCATCGAGATCCGCGGCTGATGCGCACGAATACCCCCCTCAGGACTCGAACCTGAAACCCGCTGATTAAGAGTCAGCTGCTCTACCGATTGAGCTAGGGAGGCGTGCGGCGCCTGGAACGGCGCTGCGACGGACGATTCTAGCTCGTCGCCGCTCGGATGGTCCACCGTCCACACCAGATTGCCCGCACGCCCACGCCCTCGTAGCCTCGCCGGGTGAACGCCGAGCGGACCACCTCCCCCACCACGACGCCGCGGCCCGCGGGCCGATCGGGGGACGGCGCCTGGCTCGCGGGCGCCGCCGTCCTGGCGCTGGCCCTCGTGCTCGCCGCCCGGGTGTTCGGGCCCAGCGACCTGGGCCAGAACCTCGACCAGTCCAAGACGATGGCGCTGACCGCCGACATGGTCCTCGAGGGTCGCTGGCTGACGCCGATCGACTCGATGGGCGAGCCGACGCACAAGCCGCCCCTGGCCAACTGGGTGGCGGCGCCCCTGGTGATGGCCGGCGTCTGGAGCGAGTGGGCGTTCAAGCTGCCCTCGCTGCTGGGCGCGCTGGCGGCGTTCGCCGCGGTCGGCGCAATCGCGGCCAGGCTCCTGGGCGCCGCCCGCGACGAGCTGCGGCCCGACGCCCGGGCGATCGCCTCGGCCGCCCCCGCGGGGCTCGCGCTGGGCGCGAGCCTGCTGTGGGTCGCCTCGCCCTCGGCCGTCAAGCACGCGTACTTCTGCCGCCCGGACATGCTCTTCGCGGCGCTGCTCGCCTGGGGCTGGTACGCGGCGATCCGCGCCGGCGAGCCGGGCGCCGCCCGGGCCCGATGGGCGGCGCTCATGTGGACGATGGTCGGCCTGGCCCTGCTGACCAAGGGACCGATGGCCGCGCTCGTCCCGGCGTACGCGTTGCTGGCGCCGATCGTCGTCCGCCCGGTGCGGCATCTGCCCTGGCACGCCTGGCTCTGGGGGCCGGCGCTCGCCCTGGGCATTTTCTGCCTCTGGCTCGTGCCCGCGTGGGTCGCCGAGCCCGAGCACGTGGGCGGCTCGCTCGTCGGGTTCGAGTTCTTCTCCAGGCTGGAAGGCAGCGCGACCGGGGGCGGGCCCATCGCGCTGATCAAGACCGCGCCCCAGATCCCCGGCTGGTTCGTCGAGCGGTTCGTGCCCTGGGCGATCGCGGCCCTGGCGGCGTTGGTCGTCGTCCCGCCGACGAGATGGCGGACGCACCCCATGGCGCCCGCGATCGTCTGGATGCTCCTGGTGATGCTCGTGACCGGGCTGATCCGGTATCGGGGCGCGTCGTACCTGCTGCCGGCGTACCCGGCGGGCGCGGTGCTCGCCACGTTCGTCCTGCTCCACCGGCGATCGCCCGTGTCGCCCAGGGCCCTGGCGGTCGCGGGCGTGCTCGTGGCGGCCCTGGTCGTTGGGCGGGAGATGCTGCTCAGCCGCGCCGCCAAGACCCGGGCCGGGGATCGGGCCTGGGCGTTCGCCGCCGAGGCCCGCGAGCTGGTCGGCGCCGATGCCGTCGTGTTCGTCCGCACGGGCGACGACCCGATCCCCACCATGATGCGGCGGGTCCGGTCCGGACCTCCGACCGCCCAGAACCTGTCGGGCGCCGTTTGGGTGGTCCTGCCGATCGACCCCCTGGCCGAGGACCAGGAGGGGCCGCAGCCCGTCCTCCGGTCGGACCGGATCCAGCAGACCCGGGCCGGGACGGGCGAGGGCCGCTCGGGCCCTTACGCCCTGGGCCTGTTCCGGCGTTCGGACTGGCCCGCGGGCTGGGATCCGCCGCCCGAGCCGGTCAACGACTGGGGGGCCGGGACGCCCGAGCCCATCCCCGCGTCCGATTGACGTTCGCGGGGGCGCGGACCTACCGTAGCTGTCCACGAGCGAGCCCCAGCAGGGGGCGCCACGAGACTCCGCCCGGGTGGGCGGCGAGACGGAGAATCGACCCATGCTCCCCGCGCAACGCCAGAGCCACGGCCGCAGCCGCCGCCGCCGCGCCCACGACTCGCTCAAGCCGTTCAAGCCCACGATCTGCCCGCTCTCGGGCATGCCCAAGCAGCACCACCGGACCTGCAAGGAGTCCGGGTACGTGCGCCCGGGGCTGCGGATCTCCGTGCCGAAGCTGGGCATCGGCGTCTCCAACGACTGAATAGGGAAGAGAGGACCCGCCGCCGATGCGCCTGGCCATCGATGTCATGGGCGGCGACAACGCCCCCGACGCGGTGCTCCGGGGCTGCATCGACGCGCTCGAACTCCTCGCCGACGACGACCGCCTCGTCCTCGTCGGGCCCGAATCGATCATCCGCGAGTACATCGACGAGTGCGCCAAGGGCGATCCGCGGCTGGAGATCCACCACGCGCCCGACGTGATCGCGATGCACGACTCGGCCGCCGCCTCCGTCCGGGCCAAGACCGAGTCCTCGATCGTCCGCATGGCCCGCCTGGGCGCGGGCAAGGACGGCGAGCCCTGCGACGCGGTGATCTCCGCCGGCAACACCGGCGCGTGCGTCTCGGCCGCCATCATGCACATGAAGCGCATGCCGGGCGTCCACCGCCCGGGCATCGGCGTCACCATCCCCGCCTTCCACGGGCCGGTGATCCTGTGCGACGCCGGCGCCAACCCCGAGCCCCGGGCGACGCACCTCTGGCAGTACGGCGTCATGGCCGACGTGGTCGCCAAGCACACGCTGGGCATGGCCTCTCCGCGGGTCGCGCTGATGAACATCGGCGCCGAGGAGTCCAAGGGCTCGGACCTGGTCAAGCAGACCGCCGAGTTGTTGAAGGCAACCCCCGACCTGAACTACACGGGGTACGTCGAGGGGCGCGACTTCTTCGCGGGCGCCGCCGACGTGATCATCACGGACGGGTTCGTGGGCAACACGGTCCTGAAGATGGCCGAGGGCCTGGCCAAGAGCCTCTTCGAGGCGATCGCGACCGAGATCTTCGAGCACGACCCGAACCTGGCGATGCAGTTCGAGCCGATCGTCAAGCAGATCTACGCCAAGAACGACTACCACGAGTACGGGGGGGCGCCCTTGCTCGGCGTCAACGGCGTCATGATGATCGCCCACGGATCGTCCAAGGCCAAGACCATCCGCGCCGCCATCCGCAACACCCGCGACCACGTCAACGCGGGCGTCAACGCGGCCATCGAGGCCCGCCTCTCGCAGGTCGCCGACCTCGAGCAGCGCGCCAGGGAGCACGCATGACCACGCTCCCCACCAACATCGGCGTCCGCATCGCCGGCGTCGGCGCCGCCGTCCCCGACAAGGTCCTCTCCAACGCCGACCTCGAGACGATGATGGACACGTCGGACGAGTGGATCGTCCAGCGGACCGGCATCCGCGAGCGGCGCGTCCACGAGCCCGAGAAGGGCGAGACGGCAAGCTACCACGGCGCCCGCGCCCTCGACGCCGCCCTCAAGGACGCCGGCCGGTCCGTCGATGACCTCGACCTGCTCGTCGTCGCCACCATGACGCCAGAGATGCCGACGCCCTCCGTGTCCTCGCTCATGGCCGACCACCTCGGCGCCGGGCCCATCGGCGCCTTCGACATCTGCGCCGGCTGCTGCGGCTTCGTCTTCGCCATGAACGTCGCCCACGACCTCATCAAGACCGGCCGCTACAGGAACGTCGGCGTCATCGGCACCGACTGCCTCACCAAGTTCGCCGACTACTCGACCTACGGCCGCTCCACCGCCATCCTCTTCGGCGACGCCGCCGCCGGCGTTGTCCTCCAGGCCTCCGACAACCCCGCCCAGGGCCTCATCGCCCAGGCGATGCACTCGGACGGCGGGCGGGCCAAGCACCTGTTCATCCCCTGCGCCCAGACCGACTTCTTCGAGCAGGCCGACTACGACGAGCGGAAGCTGGGCGTCGTGCAGATGAACGGGCCGGCGGTCTTCAAGTTCGCCGTCTCCACCTTCCCGAACCTCATCGACGAGACGCTCAAGAAGGCGGGCCTCGAGGCCGCCGACGTGGACCACTTCGTCTGCCACCAGTCCAACGCCCGGATCTTGTCCGCGGCCCGCGAGCGCTTCGGCCTGCCCGAGGACAAGCTGCTGGTCAACATCGACCGGTACGGCAACACGGTCGCGGCCTCCGTCCCGCTCGTCCTGGACGAGTTGAAGAAAGCAGGCCGCGTCGGCGAGGGCCAGAAGGTCATGTTCCTGGCCTTCGGCGCCGGGCTGACGTGGGGCTCGAGCCTCTGGCAGCTCTGATTCAGCAAACGACAGCCCGGGCTCGACTTGCGGACGACGGCCTCTCACGTCGGGGCGAGTTGCTATGCGCGCGCCCCGGCCGGCGGTAGCCTGACTGGGTCCCGGGACGCCTCCGGCGCCGGGCGCTCCGTCCGCCACCGCGCAGGAGGACTCATCATGACATTGCGCTCACTCGGCACGCTCGTTGCCCTGGTACTCGGGTCGATCATCGCGACGCCGCCGGCCCCGGCCCAGACCACCGCCTTCACATACCAGGGCTCGCTCGACGAGTCCGGCGTCCCGGCGGACGGCGTGTACAACGTCTCGTTCTCCCTATGGAATCTCGCCGTCGGGGGCGCCCAGATCGGGTCCTCCCAGGGTTTCCCCAACCTCCCGATCACCGACGGTCTCTTCACCGTCCAGCTCGACTTCGGGACATCCGCCTTCACCGCGTCCAACCGCTGGCTCCAGGTCGTCGTCAACGGGCAGACGCTCTCGCCCCGCACGCTCATCACGCCCACGCCGTACTCGCTCAAGACCCGCGGCATCGCGGTCGATTCCCTCGAACGCATCGGCATCGGCACCAGCTCTCCCGAGGTCCACCTCCACGTCGAGGGCGTCGAAACGATCCAGCAACGCCTGACCAGCTCCAACATCAACGGCACGTGGCTCGACCTGCAGAACACCTCCTTCGCCGGCAGCACGTGGTCGCTCATCTCCTCGGGCCTCTCCAACGGCGAGGGCCCCGGGCGCCTGCTCATCTACTCACAGAGCACGGGGACCACCGCCGCCGTATTCCGCACCAACGGCAACATTGGTTTCGGCACGCCGTCGCCCAAGCAGAAGATCCACAACGTCGGCGACTACTACGGCCGCGGGCACTTCTGGCTCCACGCCTTCGAGGGCGACGGCCAGGACGGGACCGCGTACCTCCAGGCGCGCGACGACTCTGATTCTTCGAGCATCGGCCTCACGCTCCGCACCCAGTTCGCCGGGCAGGTCCGCGACGCCATCGTCCTGTCCCCCGTCGGCTCGGCCCGCGTGTCCAACTCCCTCGACATCAACGGCGATGAGCAGTCGCTCTCACCCTCCCGCCTGTACGTCGAGCACGCCAATTCGATCTTCCCCTCGCCCGTCGTCCGGCTGAACCGCACGGCCGAGGACGGCTCGCTCATCGAGTTCGTCGCGCTCGGCAGCACCCGGGGCGGCATCACCGTCTCGGGCAGCACCGTCTCGTACAACGCGTTCACCGGCTCGCACTACGCGATCCCCGATCCCGCCGCCCCCACCCACATCGAGCGAGGCGCCCTCGTCCGGATGACCGGGAACAACCTGACGCTCGTGGACGAGCCCGACGCCGAGGTCGTGTACGCCATCGCGCCTACCACGACGCCCAACGACCCCGCGTGTCTGGGCGCCTACCTCGCGCCACAATCACTGCCCGATGGCGCCGACCTCGCCCCCCACCTCGTCATGGCCGCCGGCAACGGGGACATGTGGGTGACCGACTCGGGCGCCGGCGACATCGAGCCGGGCGACGCGCTGATCTCCTCGGATGTCCCCGGGTGCGCGATGAAGGACGACCCGGACAGATTCGCCGTCGGCCACATCGTGGCCCGGGCCGCCCAGCGCGTGGAGTGGGACTCGGTCCCGCCCGGCGCCGACGGCGTCCGCCGCGCCAGGGTCTCCGTCCTCTTCGGCGCGTTCACCAGGCAGGCCGCCGCGCCAGACGACCGGGCCCGCCTCGCCGCGCTCGAGCGCGAGAACCAGGACCTCCGCGACCGCCTCGAAGCCCTCGAGGCGCTCGTCCGCGCCGCCGCCGAGGACTGAGCGACCGCCCTCGGCCATCCGCTACGATCCACGGATGGCAGACCAACTCGTCATCCTGTGCCCGGGCCAGGGCGCCCAGGCCGTCGGCATGGGCAGGGCCTGGGCGGACGCCTCGACCGAGGCCCGGCGCGTCTTCGACGAGGCCGACGCGATCCTCGGCGATTCCCTGGGCAAGCCCCTCTCCGGGCTCTGCTTCGAGGGGCCCGAGCAGACGCTCGCCCGGACCGACGTCTCACAGCCGGCGATCTTCGTCGCCTCCGTCGCCAGCTTCCGGGGCTGGATCCAGACGACCGGGCTCGGGCCCGACAACCCCTCGATCGAGGCCGCCGCCGGCCTCTCGCTGGGCGAGTACACCGCCCTGCACATCGCCGGCGCGTTCGACTTCGAGCACGCGCTGAAGCTCGTCGCCCTTCGCGGCCGGGCGATGCAGGACGCGGCCGAGGCGACGCCCTCGGGCATGGTCGCCCTGATCGGCGCCGACGAGGAGAAGGCCAACGACGTGTGCGCCAAGGCCAGGGGCGCGGGCGAGGTGCTCGTGCCCGCCAACTTCAACGCCCCGGGACAGGTCGTGATCTCGGGCTCGGCCACCGCCTGCGACCGGGCCGAGGGCGTCGCCCAACAGATGGGCCTGCGCTGCTCGAGGCTGCAGGTCGCCGGCGCGTTCCACTCGCCCCTGATGCAGCCGGCGGCCGACCGCCTCGGCGAGGCGCTGGCCGACACGCCGATCCGCATGCCGATGGGCCCGGTGATGTCCAACGTCACCGCCGAGCCGCACTCGAGCCCCGACGAGATCCGCCGGGGCCTGTACGACCAGCTCACGTGCCCGGTCCGCTGGGCCGAGTGCTGCGAGTTCCTGGTCAGCGACCTGCCCCGGGCCGAGTTCCACGAGCTGGCGCCCGGCAAGACCCTCGCCGGCATGATGCGCCGCATCAGCCGCGAGACCAAGGTCGTCTCGCACGACTCACCCGAGCCCTAGCCCCACTGGGAGCCTCCTCGATGTCCGACCAACGCATCGCCTTCGTCACCGGCGCCTCCCGAGGCATCGGGCGCGCCATCTCGACCACGCTCGCCTCGCAAGGTCGCCACGTCGTCCTCTGCTCGCGCTCCGAGGCGCCCCTGAACGACCTCAAGAGCGAGATCGAGTCCAACGGCGGCGCCGCGAGCGTCTGCGCCTGCGACATCTCCGACCCCGCCGCCTTCGCCAAGGCGATCGAGGACACCGCGTCCGAGCACGGGCGGCTGGACATCCTGGTCAACAACGCCGGCATCACCCGCGACAACCTGCTCCTCCGCATGAGCGACGAGGAGTGGGACGACGTGATCAACACGAACCTGAAGTCCGTCTTCGTCGCATGCCGCGCCGCGGCCCGCCCCATGATGAAGGGCCGATTCGGACGGATCGTCAACATCGCCAGCACGTCGGGCCTCGTGGGCAACGCGGGGCAGGCCAACTACGCCGCGGCCAAGAGCGCCCTGACCGGCTTCACCAAGTCCGTCGCCCGCGAGCTGGGCACGAAGGGCGTGACCGCCAACGTCGTCGCCCCGGGTTTCATCGCGACCGACATGACCAAGGACCTGCCCGAGAACGTGGTCGAGTCGGTCAAGTCCATGGTCGCGGTCAAGCGGCTGGGCGAGCCGGCGGACATCGCCGCCGCCGTCGCGTACGTCACGTCCGACGCCGCCGGGTTCCTCACGGGCCAGACCATCACCGTCGACGGCGGCATGACGATGTGCTGAGCCGGGCGAGCATGCCCACCGAGTCCTTCAACCTCGACGGCCTCCGCATGAACGCCCCGGTCACCGCGCCGGGCGGCGTCATCAACGCCGAGACCATCTTCGAGTTCACCCAGACAGGGAACATCACCGAGGCCCGGTACGCGGGCGGACGCGTGACCGTCGGCCATCTCGTCGGCGTCGTCTCGGGCGACAGCCTCGAGTTCCGCTACGCCCAGGTCCACGACGACGGCTCGCTGCACGGCGGGCACTCGAGCTGCACGCTCGAGCGCGCCGACGACGGCAAGGTCCGCATCGTCGAGCGATACACCTGGGCGGGCGGCGAGACCGGCACCAACGTCATCCAGGAACTGTGAGCCCCGCTCAGGGCGTGATCGCCTCCACGAACGCCTCCAGGAACAGGATCACGTCCGTGAAGTCCGGGGCCCCGGAGTAGTCCAGGTCCGCGGCGGGCGTCCCGGCGCTGAACGCGTTCAGGAAGCCGACGACGTCGTCGAAATCGACGCTCCCGTTCATCGTCCAGTCCGCGGGCCCGAAGGCGGCCCAGAGCAGCGCGTTGGCCATGAGCCGCGCCCCGTCCGTCGCCTCGTCCCAGTACCCGTCGGCGTTGACGGCGCTGGACACCGGGTGCATCCCCAGCTCGACGACCCTGTGGCCCCCGGGCGTGGTCGGGTCTCCCGCGACGATCAGCGTGGCGCCGTCCTCCCACAGGGCGACCTTGTGCGCCCCGGGCTCGACGGCCGTCGTGTTCGGGCGGAACGCGCCCCAGGGCCCGACGCCCGGGAAGAACATCGCGAAGGAACGGAACGAGTCGACCCCGGTGAGCATCGGGTGGCCCTCGACGAGCACGTCCCCGATCGCCAGGGGCGCCGTGGCCCCGGCCCAGTTGGACGCCACCGGGATCAGGCCGTACCCCTCGTCGGCCCACCGCCCGAGCAGCTGGCGGTCCGGGTTGAGGCTGGTGTTGCTGAAGACGCTGACGACGACGCCCCCGCCCGCGTCCACGTAGTCGGCCATCGCGTTTCCGACGCCGACCGAGTCGTCGTGGCTGTCGTTGGTCCAGGTGATGACGGCGTCGAAGCCGAGCAGCTCCTCGAGCGTCGGCGTGTGCCCGCCGCCGAACCGCGTCGTCGAGATGATCACGACCTCGTCGAAGATGCCGGTGGACATGAGCTTGTCGCGTGGGTCGGTGAACCGCTCGTTGGTCTGCTCGTCGGCGGTGTTGGACGCCGCCGCCACGATCGCGACGCGCGGGCCGGCCATCGCCCCGCCGCACGCCCCCGCCATTGCCGCCGCCGCCACACACGCCCGCGTCGATCGCCGCATGTCATCTCTCCTGTTCGTCGAGTGCGTCCGCGCCGCCGAGCCGCAAAACGACGCGACGCCCTCGCCGGAAACCGGCCTTGGCAGGCCGGAACCCGGTCCGGGCGTCGCGCCAATGTCGAATAAGTGCCGACGAGCTATCCCCACGAAACTCGGCGATCCGACACTGAACCGGTCCAATATACCAACATCCCTCCCCCCCGGGAAGGGCCATTCCCGCCGCCCCGCCGCCCGGCGCCGCCCGTCAGGCCCCGTCGTAGGCCATGAACCCCAGATGCAGGGAGGCGTGCCCGCACTGGAGCGTCTCCCACTGATCGTGGGTGAGGCGGCCGAAGACCGGGCTGTCGTGCGTGAACCGCTCGCCGCCCTCGCGCACGCGGGCGATCACCCGACGCAGCCGGGCCATGCCCTCGTCGAACGTGGTCGCCTCGCCCGGGACGAGGAACGCCGCCTGCTTCGGGATCTTGAAGCCCGCCGGGGGCGCCCCGCCCTTGAGGGCCTTCTTCTTGAAGAGCAGGATCAGGATCCATCGCACGGGCGCCGGTGGCGAGCTGGGGAAGCCGTCGATCGCGCACTCCATGAGGATCGCGATGTGCTCGAGGATCTGCCCCGGATTCCAGTTGCCCGACGTGTCCAGCGTCCCCGCGTCGTGGGCCGCCTGGATCCGGTCCAGCTCCGCGCTCAGCTCGGCGAGCGACGTGAGTCTGAGCTCGCGCCGGGGCGCCGTCTTCGTGTTCACGCTCATGTGTGTGCGGGCTCCCTGCCCCGCGCGTCGGGGCAGGGGACTCTACCGCGCGGCGCCCGCGATGATGCGGCCGGCGGCCTACCGCTCGCCGATCTCGCACGCCATCGTCAGATCGCACGGCGGCGCCGGGTACTCCAGCTCCGTCCGGTACCCCCGGAACTCCCCCGTCCCGCCCCAGCCCGCGCGCGACAGCGACTCGGAGACCAGCGACGAGTACCACGACAGCCGCGGCGTCTGGACGACCGCCGGCCTGCCCAGCCCCGCCGCGGGCTCCGGCTCGTACAGGGGCTGCGCATTCGCCGCCGCCCCGCCCGAGTGCGGGCGGTCCTCCAGCAGGCCGTAGACCCGCAGCTCCGCCGGCCCAAAGTGCGCCAGCCTCTCGTGCAGCAGGACGTCGAAGATCACCGCCTCGACGGGCGTCCGAACGGTGAGCGAGTACCGGCCCGCCGTGTTCTCCTCGCTGCGCCGGAACGGGAGCACCCCTCGGTGGACCTCCCCCGTTACGCAGGTCACCGCCGCCTCCCGCCCCACCTCGCTGGCGACCAGCTCGTCGTACACCCACCCGTTCGTGGCCTCGAACTGGTTCAGCTCGGGCAGGGGCCGCGAGCAGAACGAGGTCATCAGGGGCAGCATCCCGGGCCGCAGCTGGCCCGCGGGGTCGAGGGGCTCGCGCCGCGTCCGGAACATCTCGGTCTCGGAGTCGTTGGACGCGCGCAGCCGGCGGACGATCCAGGGCGTGTCCGTGCGGAGCCGCTCCAGGTCCACCACACCCCCGACCTGGATCACGTCCAGCAGCCCGTCCTCGGTCTCCGAGGGCCGCAGCGCCAGCAGCAGCAGCTGCAGCCGTGCGCGCACGCCCCAGATGCCGGCGCCGGCGCGGAAGTAGTCCCGGCGTTGCTCCAGCTCCAGCCGGCCGGCGCGCCGCCCGTCCCGCGCGATCATCGCCTCGAACGACCGCCGATCCCCGGCCCGCCTGCGCACGAACGCCCGCAGCCGCTCGTCGGCGTCCCGCACCGCCTCGACGCGGCCCTCCGCCACGCCGTGGGCGGCCGCCGCCTTCAGGACGATCTCCAGCCCCCCGCTGCCCGGCATGTGCCGGACCGCCTTCAGGGGATCGGGGTCCTCGACGAAGCGCGAGACCTTCCAGGCCAGTGTCTTGTCGATGCCCAGCGACCGGGCGATGACCGCCGGACGGGCGCCGTGCAGCTCGCTCTCGCCCAGCAGGTCCGTCAGCGCCGCCCGAGCTTCTCGCAGCAGGCCGGAGGCATCGGTGGCGAAGCTCCGCTCGGTTGTTTGTTCAGGAGGTGTCAGGAACATCCCTCGTGTACGCGGCTGGCCGCAGTCTAGCGGCGGCCACGAAGGCCCGGAATAGGCGTCTGAAAAATCTCTAGAGAAATCTTGTGAGATATCTGCATCTCCAATAGCCTCGATCCGTACGAATCAGCCGGAGACCCTTCACACCGGAGACAAAGAGATGAACCGTTCCCTCCTCGCCCTCGTCGCCGCGGCCGCCGCCCTGCCCGCGGCCGCCGACGTCCAGACCCAGCAGGCCGAGTTCCTCTGGGATGTCCAGGCCGCCAACGAGCCGGTCGCCCTCGAGTTCGCCGCCTTCGACGACATGGGCGGCTCCCGCGTGCTCACGGGGGTCAACGTCTCGTTCGAGAGCATCTACTCGCTCAACCTCCTGGCCGAGAACGGCGAGGACTTCGCCATCACCTCCGACCAGTGGTTCGTTGAGGCCCTCACCCTCATGCAGATCGATATCGGGGGTCTGTTCCTCGGCGCGCTCGACGTCGAGGGCTTCGGCCTGCTCTCGGCGGACCTGGCCGCCAACGACGGCGTTTCCATGGAGGGACCCGACTCCGTCTTCTGGGGCTTCAAGGGCGAGATGAGCGGCGGGGTCGACATCGACCCGCTCGACTTCGGCGTGTTCCGCGGCGGCGAGACCATCTCCGCCGACCTCTACCCCTTCCTCTCACTCTCCATCCCGTTCCCCCCGCCCTTCTTCGACCTGTACGTCACCGACCACTTCCACCTCGGGACGGCGACCGTGACGTACGAGTACGTCCCCGCCCCGGCCACGCTGGCGCCCCTGGCGCTGGTCGGCCTGGGCGCCGCCCGTCGACGCCGCTGAGGCGCCGGCTCACTCGGACTCCCCCGAGCGCGGGGCGTGTCCGCGGCCGGTCGGCGCGCCGGAGCAGGCCCAGACGACCCAGGCCCCCGGGGTCCGGCCGGACAAGACACGATCCCCACGGGACACCCCCCGCGCCGTGCCGACGGACGGGGGGTGTCCACTTCCGGGCCCTCTCATCGCCGGGGCGTCGGTACGCTCGGCGGACCGTGACGATCCGCATCCGCATCGCCGAACCTGGGGACGATGGGCTCTTCCGGGCCCCCCTCCCGGGCGTGTTCGACAACCCGGTCCGGCCCGAGTCGCTCCGCGCGTTCCTCGACGATCCGGGCCACCACATCGCGCTGGCCCTGGAGGGCGACGTCGTCGTCGGCGTGGTCTCGGCCAACGAGTACCTCCACCCGGACAAGCCCGGGCAGGTCTGGATCAACGAGATCGGCGTCGCGCCGGGGCGGCGGGGCGAGGGCATCGGTCGGGCGCTGCTCGACGCCATGCTCGACCACCTGAAGGGCCGGGGATTCGCCAAGGTCTGGCTTGCCACGGAGCACGACAACGCCCCGGCCCGAGCGCTGTTCCGCGCCGCCGGCGGCCGCGAGACCGAGGGCGTGGTGATGTACGAGTTCGGCGCCGAGTGATCCGCCGGGGCCAATGAAAAAGACCGCGTCCCGGGGACGCGGTCTCGTGGGGATCAGGTCGGCCCTGGCTCAGGCGTTGGCCGCGGCCTTCTCGGCCTTGGCCCGCGCGTCGTCGAGCGTGCCGACGTACATGAACGCGGACTCGGGCAGGTCGTCGCCCTCGCCGTTGCACAGTCGCTCGAAGCTGTCGATCGTGTCCTCCAGGGACGTGTACACGCCCGGGAAGCCTGTGAAGACCTCGGCGACGTAGAAGGGCTGGGACAGGAACCGCTCGATCTTGCGGGCCCGGCCGACGATCTGCTTGTCGTCCTCGGAGAGCTCGTCCACGCCGAGGATGGCGATGATGTCCTGCAGGTCCTTGTACCGCTGGAGCGTCTTCTGCACGCGTTGGGCGACGTTGTAGTGCCGCTCGCCGATGATGCCCGGGTCGAGGATCGTCGAGGTCGAGGCCAGAGGGTCGACGGCGGGGAAGATGCCCTTCTCGGCGATCGACCGCTCGAGCACGACGAACGCGTCGAGGTGGGCGAAGGCCGTCGCGGGCGCCGGGTCCGTCAGGTCGTCGGCCGGCACGTAGATGGCCTGCACCGAGGTGATGGCGCCCTTGCTGGTGGACGTGATCCGCTCCTGGAGCTGGCCCATCTCCGTCGACAGGGTCGGCTGGTAGCCCACGGCGCTGGGCATACGACCCAGCAGCGCGGAGACCTCCGAGCCGGCCTGCGTGAAGCGGAAGATGTTGTCCACGAAGATCATGGTCTCCTTGCCCGACTCGTCGCGGAAGTTCTCGGCCATGGTCAGGCCCGACAGGGCGACGCGGAGACGCGAGCCGGGCGGCTCGTTCATCTGGCCGAAGACCATGGCCACCTTGTCGATGACGTGGGCCTTGTTGCCGTTCTCGTCGGTGTACTCGGCCTCCTGCATCTCTCGCCAGAGGTCGTTGCCCTCGCGGGTGCGCTCGCCGACGCCGCAGAAGACGGAGTAGCCGCCGAACTCGCGGGCGACGCGGGCGATCATCTCCTGGATGATGACGGTCTTGCCGACGCCCGCCCCGCCGAACAGCCCGATCTTGCCGCCTCGGACGAACGGGCAGAGGAGGTCGACGACCTTGATGCCCGTGACGAGGATCTCGGTGTTGGGGTTGAGCTGGCTGAACTCGGGCGCCTCGCGGTGGATCGGGGCGCGGCCGACGCCCTCGGGCGCGGGCTTGTTGTCGATGGGGTTACCCAGCAGGTTGAAGACGCGGCCGAGCACCTTCTCGCCGACGGGGACGGCGACGGGGCCGCCGGTGTCCACGGCGGTCATGCCGCGGGTCAGGCCGTCGGTCGAGCCGAGCGCGACGGCGCGGACCTGCCCGCCGCCCAGGTGCTGCTGGATCTCGCCGGTGAGCGTCTGCGTCTGGCCGTCGGACTGGAACTCGACCGTGACGGCGTTGTAGATCTCGGGCAGCGCGTCCTCGGGGAACTGCGCGTCGAAGGTGGAGCCGATGACCTGGGTGATCGAGCCCTGGGTGCCTGCCGCCATGGAGCGCCTCTCTCTGGTCGTGAGGGTCGGGATTCGCCCCCGCGGGACCTGTCCCGGCGAGGGCTGAGACTGTAGGTCCGCAGCCCCATCGCGGGCCAGCCCGAGAGGGCCTTCCGCGGGCCCCGGCGTGCTGATTCTGGCGGCTCTCGGGCTCGGATCGAGCGGGTCAGTCCGCCGTCGCCCGGCGCTGGGCCTCCTCGCGCCACTCGGCCGCCTCGCCAGCCCGCCCGAGGGCCTGGAGGACCTGCGCCGCGCGGGCCGCGACCTCCGCGTTCCGGTCGGACAGCTCGGCCGCCCGCACCAGCGCCGCGGCGCCTTCCTCGGCCCGGTTGGCGGCCAGCAGCGCCGCCCCGTAGTCGTGGCGGAGCGTGCCCGACTCGGGCCTCGCGTCCGCGGCCCGACCGACGAGCGCCACGCCGTCCTCGATCGCCTTCGCGTTGCCGGTCGCCAGGCCGACCTCGAGCAGGCGCTGGCCGATGGCCGACTGCTCCCACGGCCGATCGTCCAGCTCGCCGCCGACCTCGGCGAGCATCCGCGCCGCCCGCTCGACGTCGCCGGCCCGGGCGATCGCCAGGGCCGCCTCGCTCCGCACGCCCGGGCGGACGCCCGGCATCGCCAGCGCCCGCTCGACCAGGTCCCTGGCGTCGGCGGTCCATCCGCCGCGTTCGAGCGCGCCGGCCGCGTGCACGAGCGTGGACGCCGTCACGCGGCCCGACCCGGTCACCTCGTCGAGGACCTCCCGCCCGCGCTCGCGCATGCCGAAAGAGATCAGCGTCTCGGCCGCCGCGATCGCGCCGGAGTGGTCCCGCCCGTGCCCGTGCAGCGCCTCGTCCGCCGCGGCCTCGGCCAGCGAGACGGCCTCGTCGGCCCGCCCCTGCACCGCACGGAATCGTGCGAGCGTGAGCATCCCGTTGACGTCTCCCTCGACCAGCGCCTCGCCGTCGCCCCAGAGCCGCTCGGCCTCGTCGGTGTTCCCGTTGGCCAGCGCGGCCCGAGCCAGCCGATCGCGCACGCCGTGCAGCTCCGGGTGCAGCTCCAGCGCCCGTCGATCCAGCGCCATGAGCTCCTCGACCGTCGCGCCGGCGGCACGGGCCTCCTGCTGGGCCTGCACGATGAGCGAATCGGTGGGCGAGCCTTCTTCGATTGCGCGCTCCAGCTCGGCCAGCGCCTCCTCGTGCTCGCCCAGCAGCGCCAGGAAGTAGGCGATCCGCACCCGGCGCTCTGCGTCGAGCGTCCACCCGCGCCCGCCGTCGGCCGGGCTCGCCGCCGCCCGGTACCACGCGATCGCCTCCCGGGCCTGGGTCTCGACGCCCGCGGACGCCTGGAACTCGGGGCGGAGCGCGGTCATGAACTGCACGTCCACCGAGCCGAAGATCGTGTCGCCGCGCCAGCGGCTGAACCGGGCCTGGCCCGCCCAGGTGAGCGACGCCGCGATGACGAGCGTCATCAGGACGACGACAACGCCCGCCGGCCGCACGCGGCCCTTGTACTTGAGCTTGAAGCCGTAGATCCGCGCGTTCTGGGCCCGGATCGTCTTCCAGGCCATCCAGGCGATGAACGTGACGACGCCCGCGACGCCCCCGGCCAGCAGCATCGGGACCTTGTCGCCCGCCCCGCGCGAGCCCATGAAGGCGAGCAGGAAGACGACCGCCAGGGCGATCTCCTCGCCCCACGACAGGTCCCACCGGCGCGAGCGCCTGGCCGCGGCGTCCTTGGCCGTCTCCCTCGCCGCCTCCGACCTGGGCTTGGCGCGGACGCCCCAGGCGCCCCAGCCGGCGTACAGCGCGTCGTTCGGGCACGCGCTGATGCAGTCCATGCACTTCATGCACCCCGGGTCCACGACCATGCCGAAGTCCCGGACCTCCTCGTGCACGCGGACGTTGGACGTGCACACGGCGGTGCAGTGCCCGCAGTGCGCGCACGCGTCGGTCACTCGGATGCGGAAGGGCGCGACCTTCT
Organism: Phycisphaerales bacterium; assembly: GCA_041987545.1. Taxonomy (GTDB): domain Bacteria; phylum Planctomycetota; class Phycisphaerae; order Phycisphaerales; family UBA1924; genus JAJRXR01. The sequence continues at coordinate 70,016 of JBHIWH010000004.1, forward strand.
CGGCCGGGGCGAAGAACCCGCCGTAGGGGCACCCGTACGTGCAGAAGCCCTTGGCGCCCAGGAAGTAGACCGTCGCGAACCCGCAGATCGCCAGGAACGGGACGGCGATGTACCAGTCCGGGAACGTCGCCCAGAAGTCCTCGACCAGCAGTTCGCTCTCGAAGTGCTCGATGTCCCCGACCGGGCGGAGCCAGATGGGCCAGTCCAGCCCCGCGGCCTCGAGCGCCGGCCCGAGCGCCACACGCTTGAAGCTCGGCCACACGAACATGTACAGCGCCAGGATCAGGGGCACGAACATGAGCAGCCGCGAGCGGAACGGCTTGGGCCGCACGCCCAGCTTCTTCATGAACCACCCGCACAGGTCCTGCAGCGCCACGACGTGGCAGCCCCACCCGCAGAAGTAGCGGCCGAAGATCAGCGTGGAGACGATCGCCAGCGCGAAGAAGATGAACCCCGCGTTGAGCACGCCCTGCTCGAGCGTCTCCATGCTCTCGCTCGGCTCGACCGGGCTCAGCGTCCGCCCGCTGAGCACCCAGTGCACGACGTGGGCCGCGATCACCAGGTGCACGGCGATCAGCACGCCGGCCCGCCACCGCCCCATGCCCGAGTGCGGCTTGTTCTCGGGCGTCTGGCCCGAGGCGCAGTCGATCACGGGCAGCGAGACGCGCCTGCCGCCCCCGTCCTCCCTGACGACCTTCGATCTCGCCACGCCATGACTGTATCATCCCGGAGCGACCGCGCTTGCGCAATCCGTACCCATCGAGCCGACACCGCATGCAGACCCGAACCGCCGTCTTCCTCGCCGCCCTCGCCCTGGCGCTGGCCACTCCGGCCGCGACTGCCCAGGACGGGCCCACAACGCCCGCGGCCGCCACCAACCCGCGGCCCGATCTCTTCCCCGGCACGCCCGCGGGCGAGGCCGCGCGGGCCTGGTTCGACGCCGTCCGCTCGGGCCAGCGGGAACGGGTCGAGGCGATGATCAACGACCGCTTCGACCCCCTGTTCCTCGCCAGCGTCCCGTACTCCCAGCACCTGACGATGCACATGCGGCTCGCGGACGCCGGGCTCAGCCTCCCCCACTCGGTCTCGAGCCAGACCGACCACCGGATCACCTACTACCTCCGCGACGGCGGGGTCTGGGGCCAGCTGCGGATCGAGGTCAGCGACGCGCTGCCCCACGGCATCACGATGGTCGCCGTCCGCCCGTCCCAGGGCCCGCCGGAGATGCAGGGGCGGCCGAAGACGTTGGCGGCGTTCAAGAGCGAGACGGTCGAGTTTCTCGAGGCGCTGCACGACAACGGGCGACTGGACGGCGCCGTCCTGGTCGCCTCCATCGACGGGATCCAGCCGGACGCGGGGCTGGCCTGGATGTCGCCCGACTTCTCCCGCGACATGCCGATCGACTTCGTGCTCGACGCGATCAAGCTCGCCGTCCCGCTCTCGGTCGTGCACCGATCCCACGAGCAGCGCCACCCGCCCGAAGAGGCGATCGCGTCCTCTCCATCGGCGTCGCGGCTCGAGCGGCGGATCATCACGGACGAGCACGAGATCGCGAGCTCGGGCAAGCCCAAGCACGAGCTGAAGATCGCGTCCGACCGGGCGCGGCGCGAGCGGCACGCCGTGTACAAGGAGCTCGTCGAGACCATCTTCCCGAGCGACTCGCCCGCGCAGCTCGAGTACCAGCGGGGCCTGGTCAACGCGCTCGTCTTCGAGCCGCTCTGGATGATCGACTGCGAGGCGCCGTTCGGGACCGAGGGCCGGATGAACCCGGCCGACCTCGTCCGGTTCGGGCGCGGGCTCCTCGATCCCGAGTACATCCGCCCGCGCCTGCTCGAGGACGTCACCACCGGCGCCGGTCGGGACCTGGACCGCTCCCCGCGGATCGTCCGCCGAACTGCGTTGGGCGGGTTCGAGGAACGCATCGACGAGGGCGGCGTCCGCTCGTTCTCCCTGCAGGGCGCCTCCGAGCGGGCGCACGTCATGCTCCGCTGCTACCCCGATCCGCGGGTGGTGGTGGTCGTGGTCGCCCCCGACGAGAAGACGCTGAACCTGATCGACCGGCGGATCTTCAATCGGCTGCCGGGCCTGGAGCCGGGCGGCGACGATCCGGCGGATCAGGGGCCCTGATTCCGCCGATTCGGCGCGGCGTCATTCCCAAAAGCCCAAATTCTCGAAATATCAGACGGGCCGGCCCCCATCGCGCATCCAGCGGGCGGAGCCGCCGCGCGCCGGCCCAGCACCACCCTTCCCGGAGTCGAACATGCCTCACCGCCCCCTCGCCGCCGCCATCGCCGCCCTCCTGATCGCGTGCGCCGCCCCGGCGCCCCTCGCGCCGGTCGCCGCGGCCTCGGCCGCCACGCTCCTGCCGGCCCAGCCCGCGCTCGACCTGCCCAACACCCCCGCGGGCCGGGCGGCCGAGGCCTGGGTCGACGCCGTCCGGTCCGGCGACCCGGACACCATCCGCGACATGATCGAGACCGTCTTCGACGCCGGCTTCCGCGACGAGTTCGGCGTGGACGCGCACCTCAGGATGCACGAGACCATCCTGCACGAGGAGCCCAAGTTCCACTCGGTCGCCAGCGCCGACGACGAGCAGGTCGTGATCTACACCGACGTAGGCCACGGCTGGGGCGAGCTGGTCATCCAGATCCACCCGCGGGCGCCTCACGGCATCATCGGGATCTCGCTGCGGCCCTCCGACGGGCCGGGCGTCGAGGCGCCCAGCCGCGCCGGCAGCGACGCCGAGCTCGTCGCGGCCATGGACGAGCGGCTCGACCGGCTCGCGGGCGAGGACCGCTTCGCGGGCGCCGTCCTTGTGCAGCGGGGGAACCAGGTCGTCTACCAGGGCGCCCGGGGCCTGGCCTCACGCCGATACGACGCGCCGAACACGATCGAGACCCGGTTCAACCTGGGCTCGGCGAACAAGATGTTCACCGCCGTCTCCATCGCCCAGCTCGCCGAGTCCGGCAAGCTCACCTACGACGACACGCTCGGGCAGCACGTCCCGGACTTCCCGAACAAGGAGATCCGAGACAAGGTCACCATCCACCACCTGCTCACGCACACCTCTGGCATGGGCTCGCACTTCACCGAGGAGTTCATGGGGGGCTCCAAGCGGACGTACCGCACGCTGCACGATTACCTGCCCCTGTTCCAGGACGAGCCGCTCGCGTTCGAGCCCGGCGAGCGGTTCGCCTACTCCAACGCGGGCATGTTCGTCCTCGGCCTGGTCGTCGAGGCCGCCTCGGGCCAGGACTACTACGCGTACGTCCGCGAGCACATCCTCGAGCCCGCCGGCATGACCCGCACCGGGCACTTCGACATGGACATCCCGGTCAGGGAGCTGGCCACGGGCTACTACCAGGTCTCGGACGAGGACCTGGAGGCCGAGGGCGACACCGACGCGCCCTGGAAGGCCGAGTTCGGCGCCTGGCGCGAGAACACCTTCCTCCACTCCATCAAGGGCGGGCCCGCGGGCGGCGCGTTCTCGACCTGCGGCGACATGGCCCGGTTCTCCAAGGCCCTGCGCGACGGCACGCTCGTCTCCCCCGACTCGCTCGCCACCCTCACGAAGGGCCGCAGCGAGATGGGCGGGCCCGACGTCCGCTACGCGTACGGCTTCGTCGAGCAGTACACCAACGGCATCCGCTCGTTCGGGCACAGCGGCGGCTTCCCGGGCATCACCGCCTTCTTCCGCGTCTACCCGGAGATCGACCTGACCGTCGTCGTGTTCGCCAACGCGGGATCGGGCGCCGCCGTCGACCGGGCGCTCACCGCCTCGATCCCCGACCTGGAGCCCTGATCAGCCGGCCGACTACCGGCAGCCGTCCCCGAACTGCTCGAGGAAGTTGACGACGTCGCTGAAGTCCAGCTGGCCCGAGGGGGCGGCGATGTCCGCCAGCTCGTTGCCCGCGCCGAAGTGCGTCAGGAACGCGGCGACGTCGGAGAAGTCCAGCTGCCCGAAGGGGGGCGCCAGGTCGGCGGCCGAGCACGAGGCCCGCGTCAGCTCGATGTTGTCGTACGCGAACACCGACGCCAGCGCCGTCCCCGCGAACGACAGACCAACCGAAGAAATCTCGCCGACGCCCTCGATCACGACGCGGCCCGAGAAGCTGTCGCCCAGGCTCGCCGGCCACGTGTTCGTCTGCAGCGCGAAGCCCTGCTCGAAGGCGAGCGTCTGCCCGTGCGCCCCGAACGCCTGCAGGTGGAACTGGGCCGAGGAGTGCACGGTGTCATCGACCGCGAAGTCCACCGAGACCCGCGTCGCGGGGATCGCGAGCTGGATGGTGACGAAGTCCCCGATCTGGCCGACGAGGAACGCGCCCTCGCCGAACTCGCCGTCGTCGGGCACGCCCTCGACCTCGACCGTGGGCGAGGGGACGGCCTGGGTCTGCGAGTCGAAAGTGGCGTAGCCCAGCAGCGTCACGCCGTCGATCTCGGTCCCGACCGGGACCTCGTCGAACGTGATCACGTCGTCGACGGCCTGCGCCGCCCCCGTCGCCAGACCCAGCGCCACCGACCCCGCGACCACCCGACCGATGCTCATGCCCCTCATGCCTTGCCCCTTTCGGTTCGCGACCCTGTGACGAGCGTACCGCCGCCCGCTCCGCCCCCGACCCCTCACTTCCGATGGGCCCCGCTACGATGCCCCCCACTCCTCCCCAGGGACCCACCATGAAGATCCACGAGTACCAGGGCCGCGACCTCCTCGCCTCCTTCGGCATCCCGGTCCCGCCGGGCCAGGTCATCGACTCCATCGAGGCCGCCGCCACCACCTACAAGCAGGTCACCTCCGAGGCCGGCACGGACCTGGCCGTCGTCAAGGCCCAGGTCCACGCGGGAGGCCGCGGCAAGGCGGGCTTCGTCACTCTCGTCAAGTCCCCGCAAGAGGCCGAGGACGCCGCACGGTTCATGCTCTCCAACAAGATGGTCTCCGTGCAGACGGGGCCCGAGGGTTTGGAAGTCACCAAGCTCCTCGTCGCCGCCGGCGTGGACATCGCGCACGAGTACTACCTCGCCATCACGACCGACCGGGCGACTCGCCGCCACACGCTGATCGCCTCGGCCGAGGGCGGCGTCGAGATCGAGAAGGTCGCCGCCGAGAACCCGGACGCGATCATCAAGGCCACGCTCCACCCCCTGCTCGGCCTCCAGCCGCATCAGGCCCGCGAGGTCGCGTTCCGCCTCGGCTTCAAGGGCAAGCAGGTCGGCCAGGCCGTCAAGATCATGATGAACCTCGCCAGGCTGTTCCTGGACAAGGACTGCTCGCTGGCCGAGATCAACCCGCTGATCGTCACCCCCGCCACCGGCGACGCGCCCGAGGGACAAGTCCTGGCCATCGACGCCAAGTTCAACTTCGACGACAACGCGACGTTCCGGCACAAGGACATCCAGGCCCTCTTCGACCCCGCCGAGGAGAACCCCGCCGAGCTCAAGGCCCAGAAATTCGGCCTCTCCTACATCGCCCTCGACGGCAACATCGGCTGCCTCGTCAACGGCGCCGGCCTCGCCATGGCCACCATGGACACCATCAAGCTCCACGGCGGCGAGCCCGCCAACTTCCTCGACGTCGGCGGATCCGCCACCGAGGAAGCCGTCACCGAGGCGTTCAAGATCATCCTGTCGGACCACGCCGTCAAGGGCGTGATGGTCAACATCTTCGGCGGGATCATGCGCTGCGACGTCATCGCCGCCGGCATCGTCAACGCCGCCCGCGGCTACCAGAACCCCGACGGCTCCACCGGCTTCAAGGTCCCGCTGGTCGTCAGGCTGGAGGGCACGAACGTGGACGCCGGGCGCCAGCTGCTCAAGGACGCCGCCGCCGACCTGCCGACGCTCCAGGCCGCGACGGACCTGGGGGACGCGGCGGAGAAGGTTGTGGCGGCGGTGGGATAGCATCTTTCGGCTTGGTCCAGCCAAATGAATTTGTATCTCGATACTAATATATTTCTCCATTTCAAGTCGTTTAGACAGATTGATTGGGTATCCGTCTGCAACTGCCAACACGTGACGCTCTGCGTCTGCATGCCCGTCATTCACGAATTGGACAGAAAGAAGTACGATTCTTTTCTGTCCAAGCGCGCGGAGCGGGTTCTGAATGAGATACGCACGACGCATGCGGGTGACGGAAAAGTCCGCGATGGCGTTTCACTTGCCATCGATCAAACAGAGCTCTCTCCTGACGACCTTGTCGCACCACTTGCATTTTCTTCGATTGACGACCAAATCCTGCACCTTGCCAAGGCTGCCAGCAAACGCGCTCCGGCTGCTGTAGTTTCAAATGACTATGGGATGCAACTCAAGTGTGAATCCCACGGCCTGAGACATTTCTGCCCACCCAGCAGCGAAAAGCTAGATCCCGTTCGATCTGAAGGTGAGAAAAAGATCCGCAATCTGCAACAAGCACTAGACCTAGAACGAAATCGGAAAGCGCGGTTTGAAGTGCTGATTGCTTGCAACGCGGGCGAGCCCGTCTCAAGTAAGGCAACTTGGCGGAGAATACATCACATAGATGATTTGCCTCACATCGAAGACTTCATGCGCGAGATTGAACAGCGCCACCCGCCCCTTCAGGCCGCAGATCCGTCCAGTCTACTTGCTCTCGCATCGCCCTTTGGGCACTCACCCGAGGTGGCGAGACAATACAATGAACAACTAGGTGATTACTATCGAGCATGTAGAAAATATTATGATGAATACGCGTACTACAGAAAACAGACTCTCCGGCACATGAGCCTACATGTTGTACTTCGCAATTCGGGAACTGCACTTGGCGAAGATATCACGGCATCGCTACGCTTGCCTCGCACCATTTTTCCCTTTGTTGATGATACTGAATTAGATCTACCTCGTTGGGCAACACCTCCGGATGAGCCAACTCCTCCAAAGCGTCCGAGCAGACGCCCAGTGTATCTCGAGCCATTTCGGCAGCATTATCATCTTCCCGACATTGGCATGTCAGGTGCGCTGAATCAAGTCGTTACACAATGCGAGATCGACTCGGACGCTGAACAACACACACTGAATACGCGGGTTCGGAGATTGCGACATCATGACACGGTGGTACTTGCAGACTTGATAGCTGAAGTCGACGAGAATCACCCGGATGCCATCGCGCTTCAGTGGACAGTCGCAGATACCACAAACATTCAGCCAACGACTGGCGAGGTAATCATTACGCTACCGCCGCTTTCGTAGATCGACTTTGACCTTAGTTGGGCACCGGTATTGCGCGGAAATTCCCGTCCCTCCACCCCCTCCCTCTCGACGCCGCCCCACCGCCCCGCACAATTGCGGCATGATCGCCGACCCTCTCGCCGATCCCCCCACCCCCTGGCCCCTGTCGCCGATGCCTCTCTTCCCCCCCCCTCCCTACCCTCACGCCGGGTCGCGAGCCGCGCCCCGGAGGAGTCCCCCATGCCCACCAAGGCCTACGCCGCCCTCGCCCAGAGCAAGACGCCCGAGCCCTGGTCGTACGAGCCCCGACAGCCGCGGCCCGACGACGTGTCCATCGACATCCTCTACTGCGGCGTCTGCCACACCGACATCCACTTCGTGGACAACGACTGGGGCATGACGAACTACCCCGTCGTCCCCGGGCACGAGATCATCGGGCGCGTCTCGGCCGTCGGCTCGGAGGTGACCAACCACAAGCCGGGCGACCTGGTGGGCGTCGGGTGCCTGGTGGACTCGTGCCGCGAGTGCGACGCCTGCGGCCGCGGGCTCGAGCAGTACTGCGGCTCGGGCGTGTTCACCTACAACGGCACGGACAAGCACGACGGCAAGACGACCTACGGCGGGTATTCGGAGAGGATGATCGTCGCCGAGCGGTTCGTCGTCCGCATCCCGGACAAGCTCGACCCGGCGGCCGCGGCGCCCTTGCTGTGCGCCGGGATCACGACCTACTCGCCCCTGAGGCACGTGGGCGTGAAGCCGGGCGACCGGGTGGGCGTTGTGGGCATGGGCGGGCTGGGGCACATGGGGATCAAGTTCGCCAAGGCGATGGGCGCCGAGGTGACTCTGTTCACGAGGTCGGAGTCCAAGGTCGCCGAGGGCAAGCGGAACGGCGCCGACCACGTGGTCGTCTCGTCCGACGAGTCGCGGATGCAGGCCGCGGCCGGCACGCTCAACTACATCCTCGACACCGTCCCCGTCGAGCACGACTTCAACCCGTACATGGCCTGCCTGGCCCTGGACGGGACGTACATCCTGGTCGGGCAGCTCACGCCGATCATCCCGCCCCTGGAGGCGATGCCGCTGCTCTTCGGGCGCCGGGCGCTGATGGGCTCGCTGATCGGCGGGCTGCCCGAGACCCAGGAGATGCTCGATTTCTGCGCCGAGAAGGGCGTCTCGTGCGACATCGAGATGCTCGACATCCGCAACATCGGGCAGGCTTATGAGCGGATGAAGCGGAGCGACGTCCGCTACCGGTTCGTAATCGACATGAAGACGATCAACGCCTGAGGTCGCCTCCCAAGCGGGATCGAGCTGGGGAAGGCGGGCCGCCGGTTCGCGCCCGCGCTGCGGGCCAGACCGCCCACGTCATGGGCGGATCCGGGCGTGGGTATGCAGCCGATCGGTTCCTCGCTGGGCGCGCCGGGCCGCGTGGGGTCCGCCCCCGCCGGACGCTCGCCCCCGATTCAGGTAGGCTCGGCCCCGTCGCACCACCCCGGAGACCGATCAAATGGCCGACAAGGAACTCAGCACCCTCGTCCTGATCATCATCGCGATCCTGCTGCCGCCGCTGGCCGTCTTCCTCAAGTCGGGCGCGGGGACGCCGCTGATCATCAACATCATCCTCTGGATCTTGTTCTACATCCCGGGTCTGCTGCACGCGCTGTACGTCATCCTGAAGTAGGACGGCCGGCGCGGGACCAACGCGGGGATCGGGTGCTCACGCCGCCTGGAGCAGGGCCCCGGGCTCGCGGATGACGGCCAGCGCCTGCTCGGCCGTCAACGCCCGCGAGAAGTGGAAGCCCTGCACGAAGTCGCAGTCCAGCGAGACGAGGCTCGCCAGCTGCGCCTCGGACTCCACGCCCTCGGCGATCACCTCGAAGCCGAGGTGCGAGGCCATCGTCAGCACCGCCTGCACGACGGCCGCGTACCCGCGGTGGTCGCGCATGTTCAGGATGAACGACCGGTCGATCTTCAGGACGTCCAGGGGCAGCTCGTGCAGGCAGCCGAGCGACGAGAGCCCGGTCCCGAAGTCGTCCATGTGCACGCCGATGCCCATGTCCTTGACCGCGCGGAGCGCGCTCACCGCGGCCCCCATGTCCTCGACGACCGCGCTCTCGGTCACCTCGAAGCACAGGCGTGAGGGCTCGATCCCCGCCCGCGAGATCGCCCGCCTCACCCGCGGCAGGAAGTCCGGCTCGACCAGCTGGAGGCGGGAGATGTTCACGCTGACGCTGAACCCCTCGTCCAGCCCGCACGCCTTGTCCCACGCCGCGATCGCGCCGCACACCTCGTTGAGCGCCCACTCACCCAGTCGGACGATCAGCCCCATCCGCTCGGCCGCGGGGATGAACGTCCCGGGCGACACGCCGCCGCCGCCGGGCCCGTTCCATCGCATCAGCGCCTCGAACCCGCGGAGGCGCCCGTCGCTGACGGAGATGATCGGCTCGTAGGCGACCTCGAACTCGGACCGCTCGACGGCGTCGCGGAGCCGGTTCTCGAGCCTGAGCCGCTCGCGCGCCTCGGCGTGCAGCGCCGGGTCGTAGTAGGCGTACCCGCCCTTGCCGCCCTCCTTGGCCCGGTAGAGCGCCAGCTCCGCCCGGCGGATCGCCTCGTCGGCCGCCACGCCCGGCTCGTCGCAGATGTACACACCGACGCTGGCGCCGGGGCGCACCTCGGCGCCCTCGATCACCGCCGGGCGCCCGATTTCCCGGATCAGGCGGTCGGCGATCATGCCCGCGTCGGCGGCGCGCCGGATGCCCTCGAGCAGCACCACGAACTCGTCCCCGCCGAGCCGCGCCGCCGCGTCATCGCCCCCCCGCGAGACGGCGTCCAGCGAGCGGACCGAGCCCTGCAGCCGCTCGCCCACGACCCGGATCAGCTCGTTGCCGCCCGCGACCCCGAGCGAGTCGTTGATCGCGTTGGTCCCGTCGAGGTCGATCAGCAGGACCGCGAAGCTCGCGTTTCCGACGGCGCCCCCCATTCGGATCCGGGCGCGGGCGATCTGCTCCAGCAGCGCGGCCCGCGTGGGCAGGCCCGTCATCCGGTCGTGCATCCCGGTGACCGGCGTCCCCTGATGCGGGGCGTCGTGCTCGCGCAGCATCGCGCTCATCTCGGCGTTCCGCGTCCGCAGGCTCCGCGACTCGCCCGAGGTCGCGGCCAGCGCGCACACCAGCTCGCCCAGGATCGCCGCGGGCGTGCCGCCGTCGGCGCGCACCAGCCGCCCGCCGGCGCGGGACTCGGCGCCCCCCGCCCCGTCCGCGCCCAGGACCACGACCACCAGGCTCGGATCCGACGCCAGCAGGCGCCTGGCGAACTCGGGAACCGGCTCGCCCTCGGCGCCGTCGGCGTCGATCACGACGACCGCGACCGGGCACGCCTCGATCTGAGCTCGGCGGATGAGCTTGAGCGCCCCGGAGGTGCACGCCTCGTCCATGCCCGCCGTCGGCACGTCCGGCAGACCGGCCGCCGCGGCGACCCCGGCCGCCAGATCCCGCCGACGGCCCGGCTCGACACCGACCGTCAGAACACCCCATTCACGCTCGCACATCCGGACTCCCCTCCCGCCGACCGACCACTCGATCGCCCCACCACATCGGCCGAATCGAGGCGGGCGTGCACGCGGGCGCCGGCGCCCGGGGCGGATCGGACCTTGGCCGTGGAGCCTGGGAAGGCGGGTGCGATAAGACGGCGGCCCGGGCGCGCCGCCGGTCGCCACAAAGATTCTGATCCGCCGAGTTGACGAACCTCGCGACCCGCGTATTCTCATCGCCGTTCGGGAGTCGGGCAGCACGCCGGGCCCAGGTTGGGCCGGCCGCCGGCGGGGTTCGCCGGACAAAGCCCGGGGCATCCCGAACGCACGGAGGCCCCGCCACGAGCGGGGATCCACCATGGCGAAACCTGCCAAGCCGTCCGCCTCCAAGCCCACGACCTCGACCAACAAGCCGTCGAAGCCCAAGGGCAAGTAATCCAAGGCCGCCCCGACGGGCGGCCCGGATGCACAAGAACATCGGCCGCCCCGGGGACACCCGGGGCGGCCTTGCTTATTGGCCCGGGCGGGCCGCGCCGCCCCCGGGGTAGGATCGCCCGCACGACGGGCCCCGCCCGTCCGGGACGGAGCCCGCCATGCCCCGCGACATCGCCATCGTCAGGCCCCCCAGCGACGCGATCGCCGACTGCCTGCTCACCCACAAGGACCGCGAGCCGATCGACCTGCCCCTGGCCCGGCGCCAGCACGCGGCGTACCGCGAGGCCCTCTCTCGGCTCGGCCGCGAGCTCGTCGCGCTCGAGGCCAGCGCCGAGCACCCCGACGACGTCTTCGTCGAGGACCCCGTCGTCTGCCTGGACGAGATCGCCGTCATCGCCCGCCCCGCGACCGAGTCACGCCGGCGGGAGACCCCGGGCATCGAGGCGGCGCTGCGGCCCTTCCGCGAGCTGGCCCGCATCCGCGAGCCGGGCACGCTCGAGGGCGGGGACGTCGTCCGCGTCGGGCGGCGGCTGTTCGTCGGGCTCAGCAGCAGGACCAACCAGGCCGGGATCGACCAGCTCCGGGACCTGATCGCCCCCCTGGGCTACGAGGTGCACGCCGTCCCCGTCACCGGGTGCCTGCACCTGAAGACCGGCGCCTCGCACATCGGACACGAGCGCGTGCTCGTCAACGCGGCCTGGGTGGACGCGGACGCGTTCCACGGCTGCGAGACGATCGGCGTGGACCCGGACGAGCCGTGGTCGGCCAACGCGGTTCTCCTGGGCGATGACGTCGTCGTGCCGGCCGGGGCGCCCAAGACCAGCCAGAAGCTCCGCGGGCTCGGGCTCGGCGTGCACGAGGTGGGCCTGAGCGAGATGCAGAAGGCAGAGGGCAGCGCCACCTGCCTGAGCATCCTGCTGACCGTGAGGTAGAAGCCCGGCCGCTCAGGCGGACTTGCGGGGCCCGTCGATCGGGTCCCAGCAGATCCGTAGCAGGCCGCGGGCCCGCTCGGGGTCCACGAACGCGAGCCCAGACTCGTACTTCCGGAAGCCGGCCTTCTTGGTCCAGACGATTCGGACCTCGAACGAGCAGGAGCCCCAGGGGCTCTCGACCGTGACGGGGTGGATCTCGTCGGAGGGCTCGGGCGGCTTGGAAGTGGAGATCACGCGGATGCCGCCCGCGGAGACGTCGGCGACCTTGGCCTCGCCGCAGGTGACGAAGCTGGTCATGAATCGCGGGCGCGAGCGGGCCCCGAGGTCCGTCTTGGTCTCGCCGTACTGGAGCTTTCTCAGCGCTTCCCACGTGCTCATGGCGCCTCGGGTATCGGCCCGGGGGGGTCGCGTGATGAGCCCGGGGCGCCGGGCCGGGCGCCGCCGCCCGCCCGGCCGAGGAAGGGACGCCTTTCTCGGACGCCCGCCCCAGATTGGCGCCGACGTACCATGGCCCGATGGCCCGCACGCGAGAGGTGTACACGCCGCCCGACGGCCCGCCGAGCAACTCCGGCGTCTCGCGCGATCTCTACGACCGCATGGGCGAGGCCAACATCACCCGGATGATCCACGACTTCTACGACCGGCTGGGCGAGAGCTCGATCGCGCCGCTCTTCCCCCGCAGCCCCGGGGCCCGGGCCAGGGCGGCGGACAAGTCGGCGGCGTTCTTCGTCTTCCTCATGGGCGGCCCGCCCCTCTACCAGCAGCGCCACGGCCCGCCCCGGATGCGGGCCCGCCACATGCCCTTCGAGATCGACGAGCCCGCCCGCCAGGAGTGGCTCCGCTGCTTCGGCGACGTGCTGGAGGACGCCGAGACCAAGTACGCCTTCCCGCCCGAGCACCTGGAGGGCTTCGTGGACTTCCTGGTGAGCTTTAGCGGGTGGATGGTGAACGCGCGGTAGACTGCGCGCAGGAACAGACACAGGAGGCACGCCATGCATGCGTCGACTTTCGTCGCGGCGCTCGCCCTGGGGCTGACCACGGGCGTCGCGCTCAAACCGCCGACCTACGTCCCGCCGACGGACAAGGAGAAGGACAACCCCGAGGTCCGCGAGCGGCTCGACGAGGAGCGATCGCTCATCAAGAGCGACCGCGAGCGTGTCATCGAGATCGACTGGGAGAAGGCCCGCCGCCAGGCGGAGGTGGACGTCGCCCAGGTGCTCGACGAGTTCCACCTGTACGCCGCCGAGGCCCGCTTCGACGACTACTTCCACCTCATGCACGAGGAGGGCGTCTTCCTCGGCACCGACGCGAGCGAGCGCTGGACCAAGACCGAGTTCATGGACTACGCCCGCCCCATCATGGTCGGGCAAGGTCGGGGCTGGGAGTATCGCCCCCGCGACCGGCACATCTCCGTCCGATCGGGCCTGGGCGGCGTCGCCTGGTTCGACGAGCTGCTCGACCACGACAGGTACGGCGTGCTCCGGGGCTCGGGCGTGCTCGTCCGGGATGAGGGCGGCTGGAAGATCATGCAGTACAACCTCGCCTTCACCATCCCCAACGACGACGCGCCCGCCGTCGTCGAGTTGATCCGCGGCGGGGGCGCCGAGGAATCAGACGAATAGCGGGCGATTGACGGGCGATCGACCGTTCTCGCCCCCCGCCCCCGCAGAAACCGACGGGCCCCGCGCCCCCGCGCATCCACGTGCCCGTGGGGCGGCCTCCTCGCCCCGAGACGGGAGCAGGCATGAAGACGAGCAGCGACCGGGCGCGGCCCGGGCGGGTCGGGTCTCGAGGGTTCGAGAGTTCGGGGCTCAAGTACGCCCTGGCCGGGCTCTTCATGACCGGGGCGATCGGCGTCCTGGTCTGGCGGGTCGTGGGCGGGGGCGGGGGCGACACGCGCCGCCCCGAGCCGCGCGCCGTCGCCGTCACGCCCCAGGGCGAGCCGGCCGAGACCAACTACACCCGCGTCCGAAACGAGGCGGACGCCCGCGAGGCCGTCCGTCTGGTGGGCGACGAGGTCGCCCTGGGCGCCGGGCGGATCGACGCCGTCCGTGACCTCGGGCCCGGGGCGGCGGAGGTCGTGGGCGCCGCGGCGACCGACGCGATCGGCTCCTTCTTCACCGGCAGCTTCGACGATTTTCTCGAGGCGCTCCGGCGCCTGGGCGCGGAGATCGACCCGGAGGCCGACCGCACGCGGCAGCTCTTCGACCGCTTCACCGCGTGGTGCAGGCTCGGCGAGCCGGACCTGGACCGCCTCGTCGTCCGCCCGTTCGAGCCGATGGGCGCGAGGGGCGGCGGCGCTGAAGCCGGCCCGCGGCGAGTGGCGAGGACCGCGGCCGTCGAGGAGAACGACGGCGACCGCCCGACGGGCGTCGCGGCCCGAGAGATGATGATGAGCACCGAGGCGATGTTCCCGGGCGTCTCGCTCGACGGCGAGTCCGCGGGGCGCCCGCCGATCGAGGTCCGCGTGCCCGTCCGCCCGCGCTCGGGCGACAACAAGGGCGGGGACGTCGTGCTCGGCGTCGTGCTCGCCTGGAACGCCGAGCGCGGCCTGTGGCAGCCGGCCGGATTCTCCAAGAGCATCTACTCGGTCGAGGAGGACGACTAATGCCGCACGCAACCACCACCGACACCCGGACGCGGCGGGCGTTCACGCTCGTCGAGCTGATGGTCGTCATCGGCATCATCGCGCTCATCCTCGCGATCGCGCTGCCGGCCCTCGGCGGCGCCCGCGCCAGCGCCAAGCAGCTGCTCGCCCTCTCCAACGTCTCGCAGACGCAGAAGATGTTCGAGCAGTACGCGACCGACCATGGGCGGTACCCCTTCCGGGCCGCGGGCGATCAGCCCGCCGGGCTCGACGAGCCGGCCGACCCCGACGCGATCACGTTCCGCTGGTGGCCCGAGGGCGCCGTCATCATCGCGACGACCGACCACTTCGAGCAGGAAAACCTCTGGTACCCGATCGTGGCGCCCCTCGAGGACTGGCCGACGCTGGCCGAGGTCTGGGTCAGCCCGGGCAAGGACACACACCTGCCGACGCTCGAGGAGCTGCTCGACGGGTTCGATGTGGACCTGACGCAAATCTTCTCGATCTCGTACTCCAACTCGTTCGTCGCCCGCCCGAACCTCTGGACACCCGACCGGGGCGACACCG
Source organism: Phycisphaerales bacterium (assembly GCA_041987545.1). Taxonomy (GTDB): domain Bacteria; phylum Planctomycetota; class Phycisphaerae; order Phycisphaerales; family UBA1924; genus JAJRXR01. Next base: position 85,242 of record JBHIWH010000004.1, read on the forward strand.
TGGACCGGGTGGCCGAGCTGCGTCCCACCAGGCCGGCCGAGGTCCGCTCGCCGGCGGCCAAAGTCATGCTCTGGGACCACGACCTGGCGTACATCACCGACGAGGTCGAGGAGGTCGGCGGGCACAAGAAGGCGATGACGCCCATGGCCTTCGCCGACGGGCACGCCGACGCCCTCGACCCGACCGAGGCCAGCGAGGGCGTGCCCAACCCGCTGCGCGGGGGCGACAGCCGCACGCTGCACAACACGCGCGAGGGCGTGCACGGGTTCGACTACAACTGAGCGGCGCGTGATCCGCCGGGAGCCCGTATTCCCGGCGCAGGTTGCTGAAAGGAGTTTCTCGCCGGATGCGCGCCGAATGGCGCCACCCGCGGCGTTTGACCCGGGGGCGCGTGCCGCGCCCCGCGTCACCACGCGGAGCGCCGATGCGATACCCGAGACCGCGCCCAGCATTCACGATCACCGAACTGCTCGTCGCCATCCTGATCATCGGCGTGCTCGCCGCGATCATCCTCCCCGTCCTGTCGGTTGTGCGCGCCCGCGCCCGGGCGACGAGGGCGCTGGCCAACACGCGGACAACCCAGGCCTCGTTCGACGCGTACGCCGCCGAATGGTCGGTCTACCCCTTCAGGGCGCCCGGGACGACGCCTAAGGGCCTGGACGAGCCCGTGGACGAGGACTCGCTCGCGGCCATCTGGTACCCCGGCGGGTTCATCATCGCGACCAGCTCGCACTGGGAGCACTCGACGATGTGGCCCGCGCTCATCGCGCCCCTTGACGACTGGCCCGGGCTGATCGACACGTGGGTCAGCCCGGGTCGAGACACGCGGCTGCCGCCCGCCGAGGAGTACCTCCAGCCCGGGTCGGCGCTCTCCGCCGGCGGGCTGGTATCGCTCAGGTACTCCAACTCGTTCGTGGCGCGCCCCGCCCTGTGGGACGGCCGCCCGCACCCCGAGTCGCAGCGCGACGTGCTCATCCGCCCGACCGGGACGCACGAGGTCCGGTTCCCGGCTCAGAAAGTCGTGCTCTGGGACGCGCACCTGGCGTATGTCCGGCCCGAGCCCGAGCGATCCGAAGGACACCTCCGCGCCCCGACGCCGATGGCCTTCGCCGACGGGCACGCGGCTCGGCACGACCCGACCGAGGCCACCCCTGGCGCGCCGAACCCACTCCGGCACGGGCATCACCGCCGCCTGCACAACACGCCGGGCGGGGTGTACGGCATCGACTACGAGTGAGGCCCCGCCTCGGCGATGGCGGCGAGGAACGCCTCGCCAAAGTCCTCGAGCTTCTTGGCCCCCACGCCGTGGACCGCGAGCATCTGCTCGCGCGTCGCCGGGCGGCTGGCGGCCATGTCGCGCAGGCTCGCGTCGGAGAACACGACGTAGGGCGGGACAGAGCGTTCTCGCGCGATCTCCAGCCGCAGCGATCGGAGCCGCTCGAACAGGTCGCGGTCCACGCCCTCCCAGGACTGCTGGTCGCGCTTCGACTTCCGCGGCGCCGACTCGGGGCGGACCAGGCGGACGGACCGCTCGCCCCTGAGCACGTCCCGCGAGGCCTCGGTGACGTGGATCACCGGCTTGTCGCCCGCGGCCCGGCCCAGGGCGCCCTGATCGACGAGCTGGTTGACGCACGCGGAGATGACGTCCCGCGGCAGGTCCGCCAGGATGCCGTACGTTGAGAGCCCGTCGTGCCCGAAGTCCTGGATGCGCTGGGTCTTGGCGCCGGCGAGGACCTCGACCAGGTGCTTGGCGCCGAACTGGGCGGCGGGGCTGCCCGTCTGCTCGGCGTGGAGCGTGAACCGCGCGACGCACGAGATGATCTTCCGGGCGACGTCGCCCGCGTCGGGGAGCTCCTTGAGCTCGCCCAGGCAGATGTCGCAGGCGCCGCAGCCGTTCTCGGCGCCCTCCGGTGGCGTGTACTCCTGCCCGAAGTACGCCGACAACGCCTCGTGCCGGCAACCGGCGCCCGTCGCCAGGCGGTGCATCTGGTCGAGCAGCTCGACCTGGGCGCCGACGAATGACGGATCGGGCGGCTCGCCGTCCGGGCCCGGCATCTCGATCAGCCGCCGCCAGCGCGCGATGTCCGCGGGCGCGTGCAGCAGCACGCACTCGGCGCCCAGGCCGTCACGCCCGGCGCGGCCCGTCTCCTGCTGGTAGCTCTCGATCGACCGGGGCAGGCACGCGTGGACGACCGCCCGGACGTTCGAGCGGTCGATGCCCATGCCGAAGGCCACGGTGGCGCAGACCACGTTGACCTTCTCCATCGAGAAGTCGCGCTCGACCCTGGTCCGCTTGGTCGGCGCGAGGCCCGCGTGGTACGCCTTGGCCTCGATGCCCCTCGACGTCAGCGACTCGGCCAGCTTCTCCGTGTCCTTGCGGGACAGGCAGTAGACGATCACGCCCTCCTCGCCCTCGCCCAGGCCCGAGCCCAGGTGCCGCCGAGCGATCTCGGCGACCTGCTCGTCCAGGCGGACGCGGGCGCGGACTCGGTACGTCAGGTTCGGGCGGTCGAAAACGCCGACCAGGACCTCCGGCTCGTGCAGGTCGAGCTGGGCGGCGATGTCCTCGCGGACGCGGGGCGTCGCGGTCGCCGTCAGCGCCTGGAAGGGCACGCCCTCGAGCCGCTCCCGCAGCGCCCGCAGCTCGCGGTACTCGGGGCGGAAGTCGTGCCCCCACTGGCTGATGCAGTGGGCCTCGTCGATCGCGACGGCGCCCACGCCCGCCTCCCGCGCCAGCGACACGAGCCGCCCGCCGACGACGCGCTCCGGCGCGACGAACAGCAGCTTCAGCCCGCCCTCGACAAACGCCCGCTCGGTCTCGCGACGCTCGTCGGGGTCGAGCCCCGAGTGCAGGGCCGCGGCCGGCACGCCGCTGGCCCGCAGCGACGCGACCTGGTCGTTCATCAGCGAGATCAGCGGGCTGACCACCAGCGTCGGGCGCCCGGAGATCAGGGGCGGCAGCTGGTAGCACAGGCTCTTGCCCCCGCCCGTGGGCAGGACGACGAGCGAGTCGCGCCCGTCGAGGACCGCGCGGATCGCCGGCTCCTGCAGGTCGCGCAGCTCGGTGTGCCCCCAGGTCTCCCGGAGCACGTCTTGGATCGAGGCCGTGGGCAAGGGACCCTCCGTGGCGTCCGCCGTCGCGCGAGCTTAGGGGTTCCCGCCGGCGGCGGGCAAGTCCCGCCCGATCGACTCGGCGCCCTCGCGCGACATCGACCGGTGCAGCGCCACGAACCCGAGGGCGCCGACGCACGTGATCGCGCTGGCGACCGCGAACACCCAGGGCCCGGCGCCGGGCCTCGCCGACTCGAACACCTGGTACAGCGCCACGCCCACGAACGGCGCGATCAGCCCCCGCAGCCCCGTCAGCGTCACGTGGGCGGCCATGTACTGCGACTGGCGCCCCTCGGGCGCAAAGTCATGATGCCCAAGGTTCCAGGCCAGCGCGCCCCCGCCGAAGGCGAAGCCCTTGAGCACCACCCCCAGCGTCAGCAGGGGCAGCGAGACGAGCATCCCCGAGCCGAACACCAGCAGCGTCGAGGCGACGAAGATCCACGAGTGGATCGAGCGGAAGAAGACGACGTGACGCCGATCCAGCAGCCGCGACCAGAGCGGGATCGACAGGGGCATGATCAGCAGCGGGATCGAGTGCGTCAGCGACACTGCCCGGTACTCGTACTGGAACACGTCCTTGACCATGATGACCACCGGCGCCCAGGTCATCATGTTGCCCAGGCCCAGCAGCATCTGGCAGGACATGTACGCGTCGTACCGCCGGTCGCCACGCATGACGGCGATGATGCCCAGGGGGTTCAGGCTCGGTCGGTCGGCGCGCCCGTGCTCCCGCTCCATCCGCAGCAGCCGGCGCCGCCCCCGCAGCCGCACGCGGCTCCACGCGAGCACCCCGACGAGGGCGGCCGCCGCCCCCACGGGCAGCATCACCCGGAACGCCGGGGGCCACCACTCCATCGCCTCGCCCAGGCCGTACCCCAGGGCCGCGACCACCAGCACCTGCACCGTCGTCAGCTTGCCGGCGACCCGCGCCCGCGCCCCCCGTGGGTAGTTCACGCCCCAGACGGTCGAGCGGAGCGTGATCACGCCCGAGTAGCACAGCCGCGTCGCGAGTACGAGCGCCAGCATCACGACCAGCCCGGTCGGCGTGCGGGGCGAGAGCGCCATCGCGGCCACGCTCAGGACCATGCCGACCTGCAGCGCGTTGATGAACCGGACCTTGTCCAGCCCGTGGGCCACCCGGGCCCAGAAGAACGAGCAGACGTTGGCGAACGCCGGCGCCGCGACCAGGGCCGCGACGACGAAGTTCAGCGCCACGTCCGGGACCACGCCCTCGTACGCGTTCTTGACGATCACGCCCGCGACCCCGCCCTCGACCGGGGCGAGCACGAGCGGGATAAAGAAGGTCGCCGTCAGCTCCCGCCTGTAGTTCATGCGGCTGAGCAGCGGCATCGAGCTGGGCAGGAACGAGACGAAGACGTGCCGGGTCAGGCGGACCGGGGCGCGGGCCCCGGCCCTCGCGGCCCCCCCGGTTCTGTCCTCGGCGTCCGTGCTCGTCACGGGGCATCATTGGCCCCCGCCGCCCCCGCATACGATCCCCCCATGCCAACGATCGAGGACTACCTGCTCGGGACCGACGACGTCGAGGCCGTCCGCCTCGGCGTGCAGCACCGCCTCTGGGCGCCGCAGGCCGCGTCGATCTGGGAGCGGGCCGTCGTCCGCCCCGGCTCCCGCGTGCTCGACGTCGGCTCCGGCCCGGGGTATGCCGCCATGGACCTGGCCCAGCTCGTCGGCCCCGGCGGGCGCGTGCTGGGCGTCGAGGGCTCGCCACGCTACGTCGATCTGTTCCGCGAGAACGCCGCCAGGTTCGGCCTCGCCCACGCCCAGGCCATGCAGGGCGACGTGCACGACGTGGGCGACCTCGTGGGCGCCGAGCGCGGCACGTTCGACGTCGCCTACGCGCGCTGGGTGCTCTGCTTCTGCGACGACCCGGCCCGCGTGACGCGCGGCGTGGCCGACTGCCTCGCGCCCGGCGGCCGCTTCGCGATCCAGGACTACTTCGGCTACTCGGGCATGAAGCTCGCGCCCCACTCGGACGCGTTCGCCCGCGGCATCGTGGCGGCGGCCCGCTTCTGGGACGACACGGGCGACCTGGACGTCATGGGCGCCATGCCCCGCCACCTGCGCGACGCCGGCCTCGAGCTGACGCACTTCGACGTGATCCAGCGGATCGCCAGGCCCTGCAACCAGATGTGGGCCTGGCCCAGCATCTTCTGGCCCAGCTTCATCCCGCGGGTGGTCGAGGCCGGGCACCTGACCCAGGCCGAGTCCGACGCGTTCATGGCCGCCTGGGACGAGGCGGGCAAGAACCCGGACTCGTTCCTGCTCCTGCCCCCCGTCTTCGAGGCGGTGGCGGTCAAGCCCGGCTGAAGACTCCCTACGATCCTGGCTCATGCCCGACCCTCAGATCCGCAACTTCTCGATCATCGCCCACATCGACCACGGCAAGTCCACCCTGGCCGACCGGCTGATGCAGGCGACCAAGGCCGTCTCCGACCGCGAGGCCAAGGCCCAGCTCCTGGACTCGATGGACCTGGAGCGCGAACGGGGCATCACGATCAAGGCCTCGGCCGTCACCGTGCCCCACGAGCACAACGGCCAGACCTACATGCTCAACTTCATCGACACGCCCGGGCACGTGGACTTCTCCTACGAGGTCAGCCGCGCCCTCAAGGCCTGCGAGGGCGCCCTGCTCATCGTGGACTCGTCGCAGGGCGTCGAGGCCCAGACCGTCGTCAACGCCTACCTCGCCATCGAGCAGGACCTGGAGATCATCCCCGTCCTCAACAAGATCGACCTGCCGGCGTCCAGGCCCGACGAGATCGCGATGGAGGTCGAGCAGGCCCTGGGCCTCCCGGCCGAGGACTGCCTGAGCGTCTCGGCCAAGACCGGGCAGGGGATCCCCGAGCTGCTGTCCGCGATCTGCGACAAGCTGCCGGCGCCCCGCAAGCCCGTGACCGACAAGACCCGGGCGCTCATCTTCGACGCCGTCTACGACGACTACCGGGGCGTCATCGTCTACGTCCGCGTGTTCGACGGGACACTCAAGGTCGGCGAGAAGATCCGCATGATGGGCATGGGCCGCACCTGGCAGGTCACCGAGCTGGGCAAGTACACGCCCAAGCAGACCAAGGTGAACACACTCGGCCCGGGCGAGACCGGATACCTCGTCGCCGCCATCAAGACCCTCGGCGACGTCCGCGTCGGCGACACCATCACCCGCGACCTCGACCCCGCCGCCGAGCCGCTGAGCGGCTACGAGCCCCCCCGCCAGATGGTCTTCTGCGACTTCTACCCCGCGACCTCCGACGACGGCAAGCCGCCGGACTTCGAGGAGATGCGGGACGCGATGGACCGCCTCGCGCTCAACGACAGCAGCTTCACGTACCAGGCCGTCCACTCCGACGCCCTGGGCTTCGGCTTCCGCTGCGGCTTCCTGGGCCTGCTGCACATGGACATCGTCCAGGAACGCCTGGAGCGCGAGGGCGGGCTGACCGTCGTCCAGACCGCGCCGACGGTCTCGTACCAAGTCCTCCGCCGCACCAAGGGCGGCGAGGAGGAACTCATCGAGGTCCACAACCCGGGCGAGCTGCCCGACCCCGGCACGATCATCGACATCCGCGAGCCCATGTGCCGCGTCGAGATCATGGCGCCCAACGACAACATCGGCGACGTCATGAAGCTGGCCCTCGACCGCCGCGGCACGTACAAGTCGCAGACCCACATCTCCGCCACCCGCCAGATGCTCACCTTCGAGATCCCACTGGCAGAGCTGATCTACGACTTCTACGACAAGCTCAAGGGCCTCACCTCCGGCTACGGCACGATGGACTACGAGATCTCCGGCTACCACAAGGATCGCCTGGTCAAGATCGACATCCTGATCAACGGCGACCCGGTCGAGGCCCTCGCACTCATCGCCCACCGCGACAAGGCCGAGATGCGCGGCCGCCAGCTGCTGGGCAGGCTCCGCAAGGTGATCGACCGCCACAACTTCGAGATCCCCCTCCAGGCCGCGATCGGGGGCAAGATCATCGCGCGGGAAACTATTAAGGCCTTCCGCAAGGACGTGACCGCCAAGTGCTACGGCGGCGACGTCACCCGCAAGCGGAAACTGCTCGAGAAGCAGAAGAAGGGCAAAGAGAAGATGAAGTCCATCGGCTCGGTCAACATCCCCCAGAAGGCGTTTATGGCGGTGCTGGATACGGGGGAGTAGTCGGCGCCTGCCGATTGCGGGGAACATGCGGTGATCTTCTGGGGACGACGGACCACCAAGCGACGCCTCGGCCGAGTCGCGCTCTTCTGCCCGATCCGGCGCGGCGTGTCGGCCTTCGAGGCCTGGCGGTTCAGCCGCGTCTTCCATATCTGGTGGGCCCCGCTCGGCGAGGGCTCGCCGGTGTTTCATGAGTTCAGGAGTGAGGACAGCGATCTCGTGTACCTGGCCGGCCCGAGGCTGATGCTGGACGTGTCGCCCGTGCACGCGGCGGCGTCGCTCGAGGAGCTGGTCTCGCAGACGAACCCCGAGTGCGTCGAGCACGAGGCGGAGTTGCTGGAGCAAGATCGCCAAGCCGAGAGCGACGAAGCCGGCTCAGAGCTCCGCGTTGCGTGCATCGCGGAGCGGTTCCGCGCGCTGGAGTACATGTACAAGGCACGCGGCGCCTCGGGTCACTCGGAGAGCATCAGCGCGGTGCTCGCACTCGTGACCATTGCCACAACCGCGGTGGGCGTCGTCGCGTTGTACTCGTCCTTCTCGTGGTGGGTCTGGCTCGCCCTCACCAGCGCCGCCCTCTGGCCGATCCTGATCTACCGTGCCGTCGTATCCACGAAGAAGTCCGGGTGGCAGAGCGTCGAGCCCCATCTGCTGCGTTCGCTGGAGGCGCTCCACCCGACCGAGGCGGAGCTGCAGAGCGCCCGATCAGTCCTGCGAGCCTCCGGCGCATCGATCGCCGGGGCGATCGACCCCCGGGTGCTCTCCATGAAGCTGGAACTCGGCATATCGAGTAGCGAGCAATAGCCGGGTGCCGTGGAGACGCCGTCCTCGGCTTCTCCACGCGATCGAGATCGCACGCGCCGCCGCCCAACCACACCACGCTCCCACTACACTCCCCCGCCACCCCCTAGGAACCCCCCGATGCCCACCATGAAATCCACCGCCCTCAAGTTCTTCGACACCTGCGAGACCGGCAAGGGCTGGGACGCCTGCCGCGAGTTCTGCCACGACGGCGCCACCTTCTCCGCCCAGGCCGACGCCCTCGCCGGCGTCGAGACCCTCGAGGCCTACACCGAGTGGATGAAGGGCATGTACACCCCCGCCCCGGACGCCCGCTACGAGCTGCTCTCCTTCGCCGTCGACGAGGAGCGCGGCAACGTCACCGGGTGCGGCGTCTTCCACGCCACCCACACGGGCGAGGGCGGGCCCGTCCCCCCCACCGGCAAGTCCGTCTCCGCCGAATACGCCTACATCATGAGCTTCGACGGCGGCAAGATCCGCCACATGACCAAGATCTGGAACGACGGGCACAGCCTCCGCCAGATCGGCTGGGCGTAGGCCCCGCGGGCGCGCTCCGACCGCGGGATTCTCATCCCACGGCTTGCGGGCGCGCAGATTCAGGAAAGACTGCCGCCCCCCTCGACGCGTGGCGCAGGATGTAGGCCCGGGCCGCCCGGGCGTGGGCCCGGTCGTTGATCGGCAGCGCCCGGGAACGCACCGCCCAGACGCCGCCCCTCGCCGCGAGCCCCGCGTCCGAGAGCGCCCGGGCGGAGCGCTTCTTGGCGAGCCCGACGACATGGCGCGGGTTGTCTTCCGGGAAGCGGGCCAGGATGTGGTAATGCGTCGCGCCGACGGCGAGCGCCGCGACCTTGGCGCCATGAACGCCCAGCGCCTCGGCCATCGCGTCGCGAGCGAGGCGTCGGGCTTTGGATATGAGCCTGACGGGATCGCGCTTCGTGAGCGACATTGACCGCTTGTGCTTCCAGTCGTACTCGCCCTCGGGCGGGGGCGTCTTGTAGTCGCCCTCGACGTGCTCGCGGTGGTGTCGCGTCCTGAAGCCCCGTGGATCCCCGGGCAACCACGCGCCGTACGTCGAACCCGTGACGTGGTACCAGTGGTCCCAGGCCTCCCCCATGCCATGAGCGTACCGGTTCCCAAAGAGAAAGCCCAGGGATTCGAATCCCTGGGCTTCGGAGCAACACACGCAAACGTCGTCGTCCCCTACGGGCACCCGCCCGCGAACAGGCCCAAGAACGCGACCACGTCGGAAAAGTCCCACTGTCCGATGGGCTCGGCCAGGTCCGCCCCCGGCTGCTGGGCGCTGAACGCGTTCAGGAACGCGACGATGTCAGAGAAGTCCAGCTGGCCCAGGGGGTCCGCGAGGTCGGCCCCGTTGCAGCCCAGGTCGTCCAGGCTGACGATCTGCATCCCGTTCAAGACCGAGCGGATGTCGCCGCCCAGCAGGCCCGAGTGCACGTCGAGGTTGCGGTCCAGCCCGACGGTCGCCATCTGGGCCATGTACGTGATGCCGCTCTCGTGCGCGCCGGACCAGGCGCCGCCCACGAGGACCGGGTCCTCGGCGTTCTGATCGATCCGGAGTCGGCTCTTGAGCAGGTCGTCGTCGGGCGCGAGGCCGTACATGATCACCATGTACTCGCCCGGCTCGATGTTGTCGATGAACAGGCACCCGTCGATGGGGTCGTTGAAGCTGGTGAAGCAGTCGTCGAGCAGCGCCTCGTCGCCGCCGCTGGTCCCCGGGATGTCGGCCGACTCGACGACGTCGAACCCGATGTTGCGGATGGTCACGAGCGTCGCCCCGCCGTCCAGGCCCATCAGGGGCATCGCGACGGCGGTGGGCATGGAGTCGAAGGTATTCCAGAACCCCGCCAGCCCCTCGGCCGCGTAGCTGGCCGGCGGCGAGGTCTCGGGCGACCCCCACTCGATGTTGAAGGACTGGGCGGCCGCGGGCAGCGAGGCCCCCGCGATGACGATGATCGATGCGAGTCTGCAGTTCATGGGTGACTGTCCTCTCCGGGGAGACCCAACCCAAAAACGCGTGGGCCGGCACATCGCCGACCCTGTCGGCGCGAGTATACCCCCGGCCACGATCCCTCCAAAGGGCCGCGCTGTCGCCTCGTTACACAGCCCGATCAGGCCGCCCCGGCCCCTACGGGCATCCCTCGCCGAAGATCGTCAAGAACGCCACGATGTCCGAGAAGTCCCACTGCATCTCCGGCAGCGCCAGATCCGCCTCGGGGGCCTCGGCGCCGAACGCGATCAGGAACGCCGTCACATCGGAGAAGTCCAACTGGTTAAACGGCAGGTCGAGGTCGGCGGGCGAGCACGGCCCGACACACTCGGCGGAGAAGACGTACGCGGCGCCCGTGTTGAATGCGCCTTTGTGGTCCACGAAGCCCGACCCGACCACGATATCCGTGCCGTCGATCGACACCGACCAGCCGAACTGGTCAAACTCGTCGGGATCCTCGATCGTGAGCTTGCCGATCTGGCTCCAAACGCCGCCATCGTGCTCGAACAAATACGCGGCGCCGACATCGTCCACATTGTCGTCAAGCTCGAAGTGGTCCCCCGGGGCGCCGACGATCGCGAGATCGCCCGAGACGTCGACGGCGTGCCCGAGCCGGTCGTTCTCGAACCGATCGTCCGCGACCAGCTTGTCCTCGAACAACCACATGCCGGAACCGGCGTCGAAGCGGTAGACGTAGGCGGCGCCGGCGTCGGGGTTGAGATTGTCGATGTCGTCGCCCGGGGCGCCGATAATGGCCACATCGCCGTCGATCGCGATCGAGAACCCGAACTGCTGAGACGCCGGGGCGTCCGGCGGCACGAGTTTCTGCGTCTCGGGCCACACCGAGTCATTGTCGGAGTAGACGTAGACGGCGCCCACGATCGGGTCTGCCGCGATATTGGCCGAGCCGGCCATCGCGACGCCGTCGCCGATCGCGACCGCGGCCCCGAACTGGTCGTTCGCGGAGGCGTCGAGCGCGAACCGCTTGGCCTGCTCGAGCCAGACGCCCTCGATGTTCCGGAAGATGTACGCCGCGCCGGCGTTGCCGAGGGGCCCGATGTTCACACCCCGCGCGCCGACGATGATCGTGTCGCCATGAATATCCGCGTCGTACCCGAAGTTGTCGTTCGGGACCATGTCGGACGCGGTCAGCTTCTGGGCGAACGCGTACTCGGAGAACTCGTCTCGGACGAAGACGTACGCGGCGCCCTCACCGTTGATGTCCGCATCGTGCCCCCACGCGCCCGCGACGGCGACGCCCGAGGGCGTGAGCGCGACGCAGGTGCCGAAGAAGTCCGAGACGCCTCCATCGGGCGCGAACAGTCCATCCACCCTGGACCACACAGCGCCATCGAACGCGAACGCGTCGGCCGCGCCGGCGCCGCTCGCCACCGTGTCCCGCCCGAACATCCCGACCAGGAAGTGTCCGCCCGAGATCGCGGCCGATTCACCGAAGAAATCGTTCGCCACGGGCGGGTCGGCCCGGAACACGTCCACGAACTCGCCGCACGAGAGTTGAGCGGACGCGATGCCACAAAGCGATGGCAAGATGCCGCAGGCGATCGTCAGTCTCATTGCAGTCCCCCTATCTCGCGCAGTGCACGCGACGAAGCCGCGATCGTACCAGAGACGCTCGCGGCCCCAAAGGGCGGTTTCCGGGGTCGAGCGGGGCTGCCGGTCCGCCGTCCACCTGCGGCTGACGCACACGGGCGACCGCCCGGTGACCTTCACCCAGGAGCCCGTCCATACCCCGTGGGTGCACTCGATCCGTTGGTGGCGCGACGGCGATCGCGTGCGGCGCGCGCGGATCCTCATCGAGGAGGGAGGTGACCCGATCGAGCTCTCGTTCGTGGGCCGCGGACGGGGCGTGGGCCCCCGGCGGCCTTCGCGCACTCCCTAGTCCCAGCTCGTCTCGCGACGTCATCGCAAAGATTCGATCACGCGGTCGGCTTGTGTCGATCTAAAACCCGTCGGGGTGTCGGCGGGCCCCAGTTGAGTGCTCGCCGCCGAGCGGACGCCTTGTAGACTCGGCATGTCCGGGCCTGGGAACGGGCGCTCCGGGGCGGCTCGGCCGGACACACTTCGACTCTCGCAGGATCGCGGCGCGTGACGCCGCCGGTTCGGGGCGGACACTGCAAGAAGGAGGAATCGCATGAGAACCGGAACGAGACTCGTACTGGATCGGCGCCGTATGGCGACGGCGGCGGGCGCGCTCGCGCTCCTCGCATCCACGCACGCCGGGGCCCAGACCACCGTCGTGAACGAGGACTTCAAGGTCACCTCCTCCGACGCCGCCGCCGGCGATTCGTTCGGCCTCTCCGCGTCGATCGACGGCGACGCCGCGATCATCGGCGCCTCCCGGGACGACGACGCCGGCGCCGACTCCGGCTCGGCCTACGTCTTCCGCTTCGACGGCCTGGCCTGGGGCCAGGAGGCCAAGCTCTCCGCCTCAGACGCCGCCGCCGGCGATCAGTTCGGCCACTCGGTCTCGATCAGCGGGAACACCGCCGTCGTCGGCGCGTACCTCGACGACGACGCCGGCGCCGACTCGGGCGCCGCGTACGTCTTCCACTTCGACGGCTCGTCATGGAGCCAGGCCGCCAAGCTCGTCGCCGCGGACGCCGCAGCCGGCGACCGCTTCGGCTGGTCCGTCTCGGCCAGCGGGAACGCCGTCATCGTCGGCGCCAACAACGACGACGACGCGGGCTCCAGCTCAGGCTCGGCGTACGTCTTCCGCTTCGACGGCGTGAGCTGGGCCCAGGAAGCCAAGCTCACCGCCTCCGACGCCGCCAGCGCCGACATCTTCGGCGAGTCCGTCTCCATCAGCGGGGACGCGGCCGTCGTCGGCGCGCTGGGCGACGACGACGACGGCCTCTTCTCGGGCTCGGCATACGTCTTCCGCTTCGACGGCTCGAGCTGGGCGCAGGAGGCCAAGCTCACCGCCAGCGACGCCGGCGCCTTCGATCAGTTCGGCGTCGCCGTCGGCATCAGCGGGGACGCCGCCATCGTCGGCTCGCTCCTCGACGACGACGGTGGCTCCGACGCGGGCGCCGCGTACGTCTTCCGCTTCGACGGCTCCTCCTGGGCCCAGGAGGCCAAGCTGATCGCCTCCGACGCCGCCTCCAGCGACCGCTTCGGCGCGGCGGTCTCGATCTGCGGCTCCGTCGCCGCCGTCGGCGCCGAGTTCGACGACGACGCCGGCACCAACTCCGGCTCGGCGTACATCTTCCGGTACGACGGCTCGGCATGGGCCGAGGACGTCAAGCTCGTCGCCTCCGACGGCGCCCTGGGCGACGTCGCGGGCGTCGCCGTCGCCGCCTGCCAGACCGCCGTCATCGGCGCCTCGGGCGACGACGATAACGGCTCCGGTTCCGGCTCCGCCTACTTCTACAGCCTCGTCTCCGACTCCGACGGCGACGGCCTCTCCGACGCCGATGAGACCGGGATCTACGGCACCAACCCGCTCCTCGCCGACACCGACGGCGACGGGCTGGACGACGGCGACGAGATCGCCCTCCAGGCCTTCGCCGGCTGCCCCGACCCGACCCTCTTCGACAGCGACGGCGACGGGCTGGGCGACGGGTTCGAGCTCACGTTCTTCCCGGCGCTCGACCCCTGCGACGCCGACGCCGACGCCGACGGCCTGGCCGACGGCGCCGAACTCTCCGCGGGCAGCGACCCCTTCAACCCCGACACCGACGGCGACGGCCTGCTCGACGGCACCGAGTACGACCTCGCCCTCGCTTCCGGCTCCGGATGCCCGGACCTGCTCGTCGCCGACTCCGACGGCGACACGCTCAGCGACGGCGACGAGGTCACCCTGGGCACGAGCCCCTGCAACGCCGACACCGACGGCGACGGCGCGGACGACGCCATCGATCCCACGCCGACCGACCCCGGCACGAGCAGCGGGTTCGTCGAGGACTGGGTGCGGATGCTCAGCGACGAGGTGAGCATGTTCGACCTGGATCTTATCCGGGCGCCCAACAACAACGCCGCCAGGGCCCGTCGCAACGCCATGAGGATCAAGCTCTGCTGGGCCGCCACACGGATCGCCTGGTGCCACCCCCAGGGCGCGATCAACTCGCTGGAGCGGCTGCTCGACAGGCTCGACGGCGAGCCCGGGCCCCGCGACTGGATGGAGCCCTCGCCCGAGCGTGACCAGCTCGTGGCCGACATCGAGCTGGCGATCGCCTGGCTCGAGTACGAGTTGCCATAAGGCGATTCGCCCGACCGATCAGGCGCAATAAAACAGCGGGCGCATCGCCAGATGCGCCCGCTTTTCTATTGGCGACTCAAGGGGCCCGCCGTCGGGGGGCCTGCCGCGCGCGCCCCGGCTCTCAGCCCGCGGCCCGCTTGAGGGCAAGCTGCGGCCCGTTGTCGCTCTCCTCGGTGTCGATGACGACGCCCTCGAGCTGCCCGACCAGGTCGGGCTGCACGCACAGGACCGTCCGGCCGCCGTGGTCGAACGTGGTGTCGGCGTCGGCGGGCTTGTCGGGGGTGAGGCCCAGCCCTCCCTGCTGAGAGGGGGCGAGACGCAGCGCGATCTCCTCGGGGGCGTTGTTCGTCTCGAGCATGCCGGCGAGGGTGGCGCGTGCCGTGTCCGTGACCGTGAGCATGACGGCTCCTTCCGTGGGGATGTGCAGAATCGCGCGCGGTCGTGTTGCAGCGGGGCGGCTCCCGCGCGGGCCCAGCGCGCTCGGCGCTCGACCGTCCGCCCCGTCGGCGGGCCCGACCCCGGGCCCGGCCAGATCGGGGGACCCTACGCGCCCGCCGCGCCGATCTCGCCAGATTCCGCGGAATCCGGCGAAGAACACAAGCCGGCCAGCACCCTCACGCGTGCACGCGCCCCGGTAGGCTCGGCGTATGCCACAGATCCGCGGCGTGCTCGAAACCGTCCTTTATGCCGACGATCTCGACGCCGCCGAACGTTTCTACGCCGGAGTCCTCGGCCTGACACGGATCGGCGAGGGCTCGGACCTGATGCGCACGTTCCGCGTCG
Source organism: Phycisphaerales bacterium (assembly GCA_041987545.1). Classification (GTDB taxonomy): domain Bacteria; phylum Planctomycetota; class Phycisphaerae; order Phycisphaerales; family UBA1924; genus JAJRXR01. The sequence goes on from JBHIWH010000004.1 coordinate 100,332, forward strand.
CGCCCGAGTGCGTGCTGCTCGTCTTCGACCCAGCTCAGAGCAGCCCGCCGGGGCGCGACGTCCCGTCCCACGGCGCCCGCGGCCCCGGTCACGCGGCCCTGCTCGTCGCCGCCGGCTCCCTCGACGACTGGCGCCGCCGGCTCGAGGAGGCGGGCGTCGCCATCGAGCAGGACATCGCCTGGGAGCGGCTCGACGGGCGGTCGATCTACGTCCGAGACCCGGCCGGCAACTCCGTCGAACTGATGGACCGGGATATCTGGACGCCCCTGGGGTAGCCCCAGGGGCGTTCTAGCCGCGTCCGGGCCCCGCGAGCCTTGACCCCTCCCTTTGGAGGGGGCGATGATGGGCAGGAGCGCGGACAATGGAGCCGTGCCGGTGCGCCCGGACGGGGAGCCCCGCCGCGGCCGACGCCGGCCAGGGAGCAGACGGATGGCACGCACAACGCTGACGACGGCCGCGGCACTCGTGCTCGCGACGACCGCCGCGCACGCCCAGATCCAGGTCGTCTACGAGCAGCCCCCGGCCACCTCCGAGGGCGGCATCTCCGGCGGCTACTACTCCGACCTGTCCCACGACACCTACCTCTACGACTCCTTCGCGCTCGAGTCGGCGACCATCCTCGACGAGGTCCGCTTCTGGGGCTTCGGCGTCATGTATGAGGCCGAGGTCCGCGTCTCGATCTATCAGCACGATGGCTCGGAACTGCTCGGCCCCGTGCTCGCGACGCGCACAATCCCCGCGAACCAGGTCGGCGTTCAGATCACCGAGGGCTGGGTCGAGTCGGGCCACTTCTGGTGGTTCGAGGAACTCGCCAGCATCCCCATGGATCCCCCCGTGCGGCTCGAGGCCGGGCGCGAGTACTGGATCGGTATCACCGGCGACATCGAGCTGATCTGGTCGTTCAAGGCGCTGGACGGCGACCTCAACATCCTCTACTCCAACGCCGCCCAGAACGCGTTCTGGGACCAGAACGACACGGACATGGCCTTCGCGCTGCTCGGGCGCCCCGCGAGCCCGGCGGACCTGGCCGAGCCCTACGCGTCGCTCGACTTCAACGACGTCGTCGCGTTCCTGGGCGCGTTCGCCTCGAGCGACGCCGCCGCGGACCTTGCCGAGCCGATCGGATCGCTCGACTTCGCGGACGTCCTCGCGTTCCTGCAGGCGTTCGCCGCGGGCGTCTAGATCGCCCGAGGGCCGGCGCCACCCGCGCGTACACTCCTCCCATGACCACACGACACACGACGTGCGCGCTCGCCCTGGCCGTCGGCCTGGCCCTCGCGGGCGCCTGCGAGGAGAGCTCGTCCTCGTCGGCCTCCGCCGAGCCCCTCGACAACCTCTCCGACGACCCCCAGTCCCTGCTCGGGCGGTCGGCCAAGTCCGCCAAGGACCTCCGCGACCAGATCGAGCAGCGGGATGCGGCGACGACGGGCCTGGCCGACCAGCTCGCGGGCGCCGACGCCGTCGAGCTCGCCGGGCTCCGCTGGTCGATCCCCGAGGGCTGGGCTTCGGCCGAGCCCGCCAACTCCATGCGGGCCGCCGAGCTGCACGTCGACCACCCGCTCGGCGCCAGCGTCGTGACCTTCTCCCAGGCCGGGGGCGGCGTGCAGCAGAACATCGCCCGCTGGGGCGCCCAGATCCTCGACTCGGTCACCGGCGACGCCCAGCGCCCCCGACCCGACGTCCGCCAGATCGCGGGCATGAGCGTCCACGTCGTCGAGATGGACGGGACGTACCTGTCGGGCATGCCCGGCGGGCCCCGCAACGAGCAGCCGTACTACACCCTCCGGGGCGCCGTCATCGAGGCCCCCGCCGGGCTGGTCTTCGTCAAGATGTGGGGCCCCGAGCAGGCGATGGACGCCTCCGAGAGCGCGTGGGACGCCATGATCAACGGCATGACCGCGCCCTGACGGACGCCAACCGCGCTCGCCCAAACCGTGCCGCCGTCAGGAGACGCCCAGCAGCTCGATCTCGAACTGCAGGTCGGCCCGGGGCGGGATCACCGGCGGGCTGCCGTGCTCGCCGTACGCCAGGGCGTAGGGGACCGTCAGCTTCCGCTTGCCCCCCACCTTCATCCCGGGGATCCCCTTCTGCCAGCCGGGGATAAGATTCCGGAGCGGGAACTCGACCGGCTCGCCCCGCTCGTAGGAGGAGTCGAATACCGTGCCGTCCATGAGCGTTCCCTTGTAGTGGACGTTGACCGTCGCGCCCGCGGGGCACTCGGCGCCGCCGCCGACCTGGATGTCCTCGACCTGCAGTTCCTGGACCGGCTCGCTCATCATCTGACTCCGTTCCGCTCGGGGTATCGAATGCGATGGGGGAACCATGCTACCGGGGCGGGGGCCCCCCGGGCGGATCGGCTGGCCGGGTGGAAATGAGAGCGTTTACAGGCTAGAATGGTTCTAATATGAGCACCATCGATATGGCACAGACACAGCACAAACTCGACAGTTCGCCGGAGACCGCCGAGACACTGAACAAGGCCCTGGCCGACGCGACGGTCATGTGGTTCAAGCTCCACAACGACCACTGGTACGTCCGCGGGCCGAACTTCTTCACGCTCCACGAGAAGTACGAGGAGCTGTACACGCGTTGGGCCGAGATCGTGGACGTCCTGGCCGAGCGGATCCTGACGATCGGTCACAAGCCGATCGGCACGCTCGCCGAGGCGATACAGATGTCCGAGATCAAGGAGCGGACAGTCGATCTCGACGCCAGTGACCGTGTGCGCTCGACGCTCGACGACCTGGCTCTCGTGCACGCCCGCATGGGCGAGGCGATCGAGCGTGCCGTGAAGGCGGGCGACAAGGGCACCGAGAACGCCCTGGACGAGATCCGGGACACGACCGAGAAGAACATGTGGATGCTCAGGGCGTACCTCGCCGAGTAATGCACACTCGATAGACGATCACGAGAGCACACCGGCCGCGGCCGCCGCGGCCGAGCACAGAAGATTGGGCGCACCTGTTGAGCGATCCCCCCCCTGCTCGCGGGTGCGCCCTTTCTCTGCGCCTACTCATCTCCGTCGATTGAACTCGGCGTGAGGTCGAAGTACTCGCCGACGAACGCGTGCACGTCCGCGGCCTGCGTCAGCCCGACCACGTCCAGCAGCCGCGAGAGGTCCCGCTTCCGCTTCTCCTCGATCGCCCCAGGATCGACCAGCTCGTCGATCAGCCCGTCGATCGAGTGCTCGGCGACCCGGTCGTCGTCGGGCTCGGTCGGACGGTAGCGCCCCGGGATCGAGGTCGGCTCGATCAGCCCGAGCTTCTCGAGCGTGATCAGGGCGTACTCGATCTGCCCGCCGCCCCGCCCGTGCCGATGCCCACGCCCGACGACCTGCAGACGCAGCTCCTCGGCGTCGAAGTCCGGGTGGGCGCCGCCGCCGTGGGCCCGCTCGATCACGGTCCACAGCTCGACCAGGAAGTCGGCCGACGGGTTCTGCCACTCGACGAACTGGTGCTGGATGGCCAGATCGTCCTGCGAGTACAGGAGCACGCAGTCGCTGGGCTCGCCGTCGCGCCCGGCCCGCCCGACCTCCTGGTGGTACGCCTCGACAGAGCCCGGGACCTGGGCGTGGGCGATGAAGCGGATATCCGGCTTATCCACGCCCATGCCGAAGGCGTTGGTCGCCAGCAGCAGCAGGTGGTCGTCGGGAGTCGCCTCGACGAACCGACGGCTCAGCCGTTTCTTCTGCCGCGGGTCGAGGCGCCCGTGGTAGACCGCGATCTCCCGCCCGGGCAGCGCCCGCCGCAGCTCCCCCTCGAACCGCTCCAGGTCCTTGATAAGCGAGAAGTAGACGATCCCCGTGCCCGCGTGCCTTTCGCACAGGGCGCCGATCGCGGCGACCTTGTCCGCGTCCGTCCACACCGGCTCGACCCGCAGGCTCAGGTTCGGGCGGTCGATGGGCGAGGCGAACAGGGGCATGGAGTCCTCGTCCAGGCCCAGGGTCGAGCGGATGTCCTCGCGGACGGCCCGGGTGGCGGTCGCCGTCAGGGCGATCGTGACGGGCCCGCCCAGCGCCCGCCGAAACTCGCCGACTTGCTGGTAGGCGGGGCGCAGGTCGTGCCCCCACTTGGAGACGCAGTGCGCCTCGTCGACGGCGAGCAGCTTCACCCCGCCCGGGATTCGGGCCAGCGCCTCGACGAACTGCGGCTTGTGCATCCGCTCGGGCGTCGCGTAGATCAGCTCGTACTCGCCCCGCCCGAGCCTGGCATACCGCGCCTCGCGCTCCTTCCTGCCCAGCGTGGAGTTGATGTACTCGGCCCGCACGCCGCGGCGCTTCAGGCCCGCGACCTGGTCCTCCATGAGCGCGATCAGCGGGCTGAAGACCAGCCCCACGCCCGGGCCCGAGTCATCCGCCCCGGGCATGGCCAGCGCGGGCAGCTGGTAGCACAGGCTCTTGCCCGAGCCCGTCGGCATGACGACCAGCGCGTCCCCCCCGCCCATGACGCGGCCGATGATCTCCGCCTGCAGGGGCCGCAGCGACTCATGCCCGAACCGCTCCCGCAGGATCGACAACACGGGCTCCGGCACTCGGCGGGCGGCGGGCATGGGGGCAAGGGTAGGGCCGCGTCCTCTGGAAGCCAGTTCCTCAGTCGATCCCGTCCAGCAACCGCATCGCCGCCTCCGGCTCGATCTTCAGGGGCGGCAGCTGCGGGTTGAGCCCCTCGAGCGCCGACCGGATGATCTGGCTGATCACGAACAACCGGAACCACTTCTTGTCCGTCGGCACGACGTGCCACGGCGCGTGCTCGGTCGAGCACTTCCCGATCGCGTCCTCGTACGCCCGCATGTACTGGTCCCACTTCTTCCGGGTCTCAAAGTCCGCGGCCTCGAACTTCCACGCCCGGTCGGGATCGGTCAGGCGCCGCATCAGCTTCTCACGCTGACGCCCCTCGGAGATGTTCAGGTAGATCTTGATGATGTGCGTCCCGCCCTCGCACAGGTTCCGCTCGAAGTCGTTGATCAACGCGTACCGCCTGGCCCAGACGCTCTCGGGCACGAGCGACTCGACGCGGACCACGAGCACGTCCTCGTAGTGCGAGCGGTTGAACACGCGGATGTGCCCCTTCCGGGGCGTCTGGCGGTGGACGCGCCAGAGGAAGTCGCGGAGCAGTTCGTGATGGGTCGGTCGCTTGAAGGACGTGACGAGCACGCCCTGCGGGTTGACGTGCCGCATGACGTGGCGCACCGTCGAGTCCTTGCCCGCCGCGTCCATCCCCTGGAGCACGATCAGCAGCGACCGCTCGTGCTCGGCGTACAGCCGGTACTGCAGCTTCCCGATCGCCTCGGCGTTCTCGTCCAGCCGGCGCTCGGCCTCGGCCCGGTCCATCCCCAGCGTCTCGCCCGGGTCCCAGTCGCCCATCTTGAACTTCGACCCCGGCTTGACGAGGAACTTGCGTGTGACGTCCATCGAGACACACTACCGCGCCCCGGTCGCAGGGCGCATCCGTGTTCCGGGGCGGGTCGTCCGGGGGATGACACGGCGAGCCGGTTCTGTCAGACTGGGCGGATGAGCCAGATCGACCGCCGCCGATTCCTGACCGCCGCCTCGCTCGCCGCCGCCTCGGCGGCCGCGGTCCCCGCCCGCGCCGCGACCCGCGGCGCCGCCCGCCTCGAGCCGGGCGACGAGCACCGGGGCCCGTGCGTCATCGCCTCGGGCAACGGCGTCCGCGCCGCCGACCGGGCCTGGGAGCGGATCCAGGCCGGCGCCGACCCCGCCCCCGCCGTCGTCGAGGGCGTGGGCATCGTCGAGGCCGACCCGGACGACGTCACGGTCGGCTTCGGCGGGCTGCCCAACGAGGAGGGCGTCGTCCAGCTCGACGCCTCGGTCATGCACGGGCCGTCGCACAAGGCCGGCGCCGTCGCCTGCGTCGAGCGCATCAAGCACCCCGCCGCCGTGGCGCTCAAGGTCCTGGCCGAGACCGACCACGTCATGATCGTCGGCGACGGGGCGAGAAAGTTCGCCGTCAAGCACGGCTTCCCCGAGGAGGACCTGCTGACCGACCGCGCCCGCAACGCCTGGCTCCGCTGGAAGCGCAACGGCAACTCCCGCGACGACTGGCTCGACGACGACCAGATCATCCGCTTCGGGCAGGAAGCCGGCATGGCGCCCGAGGACGCCGCCGCGATCCCCTTCACCTACGGCACGATCCACTGCGGCGGCCTCGACGCCGCCGGGAACATCGCCGCCACCACCACGACCAGCGGCCTGAGCTGGAAGATCCCGGGCCGCGTCGGCGACTCGCCCATCATCGGCGCCGGGATGTACGTCGACAACGACGTCGGCTCCGCCGGCGCGACCGGGCGCGGCGAGGCGGTGATCCAGGTCTGCGGCGCCTTCCTGGCCGTCCAACTCATGGAACGCGGCGCCACGCCCACCGAGGCCTGCCTAGGCGTGCTCGAGCGGATCGCCAAGAAGACCAAACGCCCCGACCTGCTCGCCGACGACGGCAGGCCAAACTTCAACGTCACGATGTACGCCCTCCGCAAGGACGGCGCGTACGGCTCGGCCTGCATGCGCCCGGGCGGCTCCTTCGCCGTCCGTGACACCACGGGCCCCGCCAGACGCGTCCAGAGCGTCGTCCTGTACCAATAGGTCCCACACGCCCCCGGAACGCGGGAAGTTGAACGCCCCCCGGGCGGGCGGTATGCTCCGCGCGTCAGCGGTCCCCGAGCCCGCCCGATTGACGGCGGGGGAGGGGCGAAGAGGGAAGGCGGTGAGAAGCCGCCGCGGACGCGCCGCCGTAACGGGCGACGACGCGAGCCCCCGATCGGGCCTTGTTTTCCAGGCTCTTTCGGGTCGTGCGGGCCGCGGGATCGACGGGATCCCCGGACGCGCGGAGCCACTGCCGGGGTGTGCGAGAGAGCGCACGACCCACGGCGGGAAGGCGGGCCACGCCGAGCCCGGAGCCGGAAGACCTGCCCCTGACACGATCGTGGGCGCCCTCGCGATGACGGGCCCGACGGTGAGCCGCGCCAGCTTCCGCGCGGTATCCCCCTCGGCCAACCCGGCGAGCGCGACCGGTTGATGTTCCGGGAGCCGTCCCGCGCGTATCCGGGGCGACGTTCACCTGCCGCTCCGGCGTGGAACCCGGTGCGCAGAGCGAGAGAGAGGCAACCCATGTCTGACCTGCGCGGCCCCTGCGCCGCCGTTGCTGTGCTATCCATGTCATGCGCCACCGCACATTCCGGGATCCTCGGCGCCGACCCCTGGGCCGACGCCGTCGTCTCCTACGACGCGGGCGCCGGCTTCGCGCCCGGGTTCGACGACCCCACGACCGCGCTCGGCTCGCCCGAGCGCTTCACGGGTGAGTCCACGCCCTTCCCGGGCGTCGTCAGCCCGTTCAGCCCCGCGTTCGGGATGGACGAGATCGTCTCCATCGGCGTCGGCGGCTCCCTGACCGTCCGCTTCGACGAAGCCATCGTGGACGACGTGCACAACCCGTTCGGCGTTGACCTGCTCATCTTCGGCAACGCCGGCTTCATCGGCGCCGGCTCGGTGGGCGACCCGCCCGCCATGTTCGGCGTCGGGGGCGCCGCGACCATCGAGGTCAGCGCCGACGGGCTCGTTTGGACCGAGCTTGCCACGCGGACCCTCGACCTGTTCCCGACCCTGGGCTATCAGGACTCGGGCCCGTTCGACGGGACTCCGGGGTCGGTCCTGACCGACTTCACGCGGCCGGTCGATCCCTCGCTGGGCCTGGACGACCTGGCGGGCCTGTCGTTCGCCGAGCTTGTTGACCTGTACGACGGCTCCGGCGGGGGTATCGGCTTCGACCTGGCGGGCACCGGCCTGACCGAGATCTCCTTCGTCCGCGTCAGCAACTTCTCCGACGCGGCATTCGAGATCGACGCGTTCTCCGACGTCTCAGTCCCGGCGCCCGGCGGCGCTTGCGCGCTGCTCGGCGCGGGCTGCTTGGTCTCAACCCGCCGACGGCGGCGGTAGCCCCGCTCGGGGAGAGAGCCGCGGCGGCGGTCGAGAGGCCGACGCCGCGTTTGAATGACTCGACAACCCACATCCCGATCTCGCAGACGCCCCGAGCGCGCGCTCGCGCTCGCGGTTCTCACGGCCGCAACAACAGCGTCGAACGCGCAGCACACCGCCTTGCCCGACGCCCGCGCCGATCGCCCGAACGCGGGCGCCCCGGCCGAGCTGGGCGCGTGGACCCACCTCGGCCGCACACCCTCGCGGACGCCCTGGGCCCAGCGCCCCGACGTGGGCACATCCGACCTCTCGAGTTTCGCCTGGGTCGCGGACGAGGACGACCAGGGCCGCCCCGTCTTCTTCCTCGGCGGCGTCGGCGTCGTCGCCTCGGCCGAACTCGTCTGCACCCTCGGCTTCGCGGGCGGCGAGCCCGTCGCCCTTGCGTTCCACGCCTCCGACGGCTCGTGCGCCTGGTCCGCGCCCGTGCCGGCGCCCGTGTTCTCCTCGTGGTCCACGCCCACGATCGACCGGGCCAACGGCACACTCCTCGTCGCGGCGGGCCAGCAACTGCTCGCGCTGGACCTCGCCGACGGGGCCCAGCTCTGGTCGGCGCCCCTCGAGCACCCTGTCGTCAACGCCTCGCCCGCCGTCACGCCCGACCGCGGCCCGCGGGACCGGGCCTTCATCACCGATTACGCGCTGACGGACCTCGGCGCCCCGGGCCGCCTGTACTGCGTCAACGTCGATCCCTTCGACGCCGAAACCAACCCCTACGCGCCCGGCCAGCCCGTCTGGACCGCGACGCTCGCCCCTGGCGAGATCGCCGGCTCGCCCGCCTGCGACGGGCAGCGCATCTACATCGCGACCAGCGAGGGTCGCGTGCTCGCCTTCGACGCCGGCGCCGACACCACCCCCCCACCACTGTGGGCCACGAGCAACCTCTCGGGCGACGGCTTCTTCGGGCCGGTGAGCGTCGCGGGCGGGACGGTCTACGCCGCTACCTACGACTTCGGCGTCGGGCAGACGGCCGCCGAGCTTGTCGCCATCAACGCCGCCACAGGCGCCCTCCGATGGTCGGCGCCCTGCAACCGGACAGACTCGGCGCCCACGCCCCTGCCCGGCGGCCTCGTCGCGGTCTCCGGCGGCGTCCCGCCCGACCCCGTCTTCTTCGACCACGGGTCCGCCCCCTCCGTCGCCCTGTTCATGGACCTGGGCGACGCGGGCCTCATGCTCTGGGACACGGCCCTCGACACGTGGACCGACGACGGCGACGGCCAGATCGAGAACGGCGAGTTCCTCAGCATCGGGGGCTGGACCCTCGCCCCCGCGTTCGTGCGCACGACCGACGGCCCCCGCCTCCTCGTCGGCTCCATGGATGAGCAGGACGCGGGCGGCGCCCTCTTCCTCCCAGCAGGCGAGCTCCGCTGGATCGACCCGACGCGCGCCTCGACCGATCCGCTCTTCGTCTCGGACGCCGGGGTTGGCCTCGGCGGCTCGCCCGCAGTCGTGGGCCAGTCCATCTACTCCATCGGCCCCGCCGGCCTGGTCTGTGTTCGCGCGGCCGAGCCCGAGGCGGCGGGGGAGGACTCGCCGTGAGCCCGATGCGCGCCCCAGCACGCCGCGGCTTCACGCTCGTCGAGCTGCTCGTCGTCATCGCGATCATCGCGCTGCTGATCGGGATCATGCTCCCGGCGCTGGCCTCGGCCCGATCGGCGGCACGCACGACGGCCTGCATGTCCAACCTTCGCCAGATGGGCGTCGCGTGGACGTTGTACGCCGGCGACCACGACGGGCTGGCCGCCCCGTACCGCGTGCCCGGCTTGCCATTGCGGACCTATTGGTGGGGCGCCGAGGACGACGAGGCCGGCCGCGTCGACCACGCCGCCGGCGCGATCTCGTCGTACCTGGACGCGGCCCTGCACGAGTCGAGCCCCTACGAGTGCCCCGCACAGCCCTGGGACACCTACCGCCCCCAGGGCCCGTTCGCCCAGCCGACGAGCACCTACGGCTACAACGGCTACGGCCTGGCGCCCCCGACCGTCGGCGCCGCCGCCTGCGCCCGCCAGCCCTGGCGCCGCCTCCACCAGATCCACCGCCCGGACAAGCTCTTCCTGTTCGCCGACTCGATGCTGGTCCTGGGCTCGCTCCGAAACTCCGCCCTGCTCGAGCCGCCCCGCTCCTTCCAGGCATGGGGCGGGTGGCAGGAGAACGACTCACCCACGACGAGCTTCCGCCACGGCCGCGGGCGCTCCGGCTCGCCCGGCGCCGCCGCCGCGGTCAACGCCGACGCCAGCGCCGCGACCCACCACGCCCGGCCCGGCTGGGTCCGCCACGACGCCGCCGCGATAGGGTCGGTTGGCGAGGACAACGACCCGCACTACATCCCCAACTGGCGTGAGTGGTCCCGGTGAGCACGTTCGACGCCAACGATCGGCCGATCGACCGGCCGGTGAACCGGCCCGTGAACCGGTGCGTCTGCCACGACGTGCCCTTCGCCCGGGTGCTGGCCCTCCGCGACGAGCTGGACCCCGACCGGCGAGTGCGCGAGGACGAGATGCTGCGGATCATCCACCGCCGCACCGGCGCCGGGACCGGCTGCACGACCTGCCGCCCGTACCTGAGGCTCTGCCTCCGCACGGGCGAGACCGCCTTCGCCGTGCTCACCGCCGAGCAGTGCGCCCGCCTCGCCTCCGAGCCCACGCCGGACGACTGAGCCCAGGCCACCCCGCGCACGAGAAAGGGCGGACCCGGAAGGGCCCGCCCTGTAAGTTCAGGTCTCTGTCAGCGAGATCGCCGGATCAATCCCGGCCGGCCTCGGCGGTCTGCTCGCCCACGATCACGTCGCGGATCTCGACCTTCGGCGAGCCCTCGTACCCGTCGCGGCCCGCGCCCAGCGCCTCGGCGGCCTCCGCGGCCTCGGACATCATCGCGTCCTCATCGCCGTCGAAGTCCTCGGGCTCGACCAGGTGATCGACACGCAGGTCCTGGTACCGCCGGAAGCCCGTGCCCGCCGGGATCAGGTGGCCCAGCAGCACGTTCTCCTTCAGGCCGATCAGCTCGTCCTCGGCGCCACGCAGGGACGCCTCGGTCAGCACCTTCGTCGTCTCCTGGAACGAGGCGCCCGACAGGAACGACTCAGACTGCAGCGACGCCTTCGTGATGCCCAGCAGCAGCGTCCGACCCGTCGCCGGCTTGGCGCGCTTGGCCTTGGCGATCTCCTTGCCCTCGGCCTCCGCCTTCGCGTTGGCCTCCTTGATCACGTCCTTGTGGATCAGGTCGCCCACGCGCAGGTCCGTCCCGCCGACCTCGGCCACGCGGACCATGCTCGCCACGCCCTGGTTCTTCTGGCGGAAGTTGAACTTGTCCACCACCTCGTGCGGCAGCAGGTCCGTGTCGCCCGGGTTCTCCACCCGGACCTTCCGGAGCATGCACGACAGGATCAACTCGATGTGCTTGTCGTTGATCGTCACGCCCTGCGCTCGGTAGACGTTCTGCACCTCGTCGAGCATGTACGCCCAGAGGGCCTCCTCGCCCTTGATCCGCAGGATGTCGTGCGGCACCTGCGGTCCCTCGGTCAGCGGGTCGCCCGCCTGCACGAAGTCGCCCGTGTGCACCAGCAGCTGCTTGTCCGTCGGGACGTGGTGGTCCTTCTCGATCTCCGAGTCGGAGATGACCCGGATCGTGACCTTGCCCTTCCGCTTGTCCGAGTGGATCTCCACCCGACCCGAGATCTCCGCCATGATCGACGGGTCCTTCGGCTTGCGGGCCTCGAAGATCTCGGTCACGCGGGGCAGACCGCCCACGATGTCCTGCGAGCCCGCGGCCGCCCGCGGCTGGCGGGCGATCATCTGGCCCGCGACCACCGCCTCGCCGTCCGCGACCTCGAGACGCGCCTTGGCCGGCAGGTAGTGGAAGTCGAGGATCTGGCCGTCCGCGTCCACGACGTTGATCTGCGGGTGCAGGTCGCCCTTGTGCTCGATGACGACCAGCGCCTTCTGCCCGCGCCCCGCGTCCTCCTCGCGCACCGTCTCGCCCACCTCGATGTCCACGTACTGGATCGCGCCGGACTTCTCGGCCAGGATCGGCGTCCGGTGCGGGTCCCAGCGGAACAGCATCTGCCCACGCTTCACCTTGTCGCCGTTGGCCACGTAGATGAACGAGCCGTAGTCGAGCTTCTGCTTCTCCAGCTCGCGGCCCTTGTCGTCCATGACGACGATCTCGCCCGAACGCTTCAGGACGACGAAGCAGTCGTTGCCGTCCTCGTCCTTGGTCGGCGCCTCGTTGCAGTCACGCAGCTCGACGACGCCGCCCGCCTGGGCGCGGTACTCGGTCTCGGACACCGTCCGCGTGCCGATGCCGCCCGTGTGGAACGTCCGCATCGTCAGCTGCGTGCCCGGCTCGCCGATCGACTGGGCGGCGATGATGCCGATCGCCATGCCCTCCTCGACGGGCTTGCCCGTCGACATGTCCATCCCGTAGTCGAGCGCCGAGCAGCCGAAGCGGCTCTCGCTGGTCAGGGGCGAGCGGACCATCACCGAGTCGATCCCGATCTCCTCGATCTTCTGGGCCGCCTCGGGCGTGATCATCTCGTTGGACCTGACGATCGTCTCGTCGGTCACCGGGTTGGTGATGTTGTTGACGCTCACGCGCCCGACGACCTGCTCGGACAGGTGGACGTCCACCTGCTCGCCCTTGTAGATCGCCCGCTTCATGATGCCGCGCTTCGAGCCGCAGTCGTGCTCGCCGACGATGACCGACTGGGCCACGTCGCAGAGCTTGCGGGTCAGGTAGCCCGAGTCGGCGGTCTTGAGCGCCGTGTCCGCCAGGCCCTTGCGGGCGCCGTGCGTCGAGGAGAAGTACTCCAGGATCGACAGCCCCTCGCGGAAGTTGGCCCGGATGGGCGTCTCGATGATCTCGCCCGAGGGCTTGGCCATCAGACCCCGCATGCCCGCCAGCTGCTGCATCTGGCTCACGTTGCCGCGGGCGCCCGAGTCGGACATCAGGTACACGGGGTTGAGGTAGTGCCGCCCCTCGCCTTTCTCGATCGAGACGTAGTTGCCCATCTCGTCGCGCCGGTCGCTCTTGAGCGTCTCGACCAGCGACTTGGTCACCTGCTCGCGGCAGTGCGCCCAGATGTCCAGCAGCTGGTTGTACCGCTCGCGCGCCGTGATGATGCCCCGGTCGTAGTTCTTCTCGACCCGGTCCACCTTCTTCTGCGCCTCGTCCAGCAGCTCCTGCTTGTCGTTCGGGATCCGGAGGTCCGTCACGCCGAACGACAGACCCGCGAGCGTGGACTGCTTGAATCCGATGTTCTTCATCAGGTCCAGCAGGTCGATCGTCGAGGGACGGCCGCAGTACGCGTACGTGTCGTCGATCACCCGGGCGCAGCCCTTCTTGCCGATCGCGCAGTTGTAGTACGGCATCCCCGGGAACAGGATGTCGGAGAACAGCACCCGGCCGACGGTCGTCACGACCCGCCGGTGCTCCGGCAGCGCCTCGACCGGACCGGTCTGCTTGTCCACGACCTCGCTGAACCCGTCCAGCCGGACGATGATCCGCTCGTGCAGCGTGATCTTGCCCTGGTCGTACGCGAGAATCGCCTCGCGCCGGTCCTTGAAGCGCTTGAGCTCCTTCTCCGGGCGGGTGTCGTCGTGGATGACCGTGATGAAGTACACGCCCATCACGATGTCCTGCGACGCCGAGATGATCGGGCTGCCGTTGGCCGGCGAGAAGATGTTGTGCGGCGAGAGCATCAGCACGTGCGCCTCGGCCTGGGCCTCGACGCTCAGGGGCAGGTGCACCGCCATCTGGTCGCCGTCGAAGTCCGCGTTGAACCCGCCGCACACCAGCGGGTGGATCTTGATCGCGTTGCCCTCGACGAGCACCGGCTCGAACGCCTGGATGCCCATCCGGTGCAGCGTCGGCGCCCGGTTCAAGAGCACGGGATGCTGATCGATGACCTCCTCGAGGATGTCCCAGACCTCCGGGTCACGCCGCTCGAGCATGCGCTTCGCGGACTTGATCGTGTCCGCCAGCCCGTGCTCCTTGAGCTTGCGGATGATGAAGGGCTGGTAGAGCTCCAGGGCGATCTTCTTGGGCAGGCCGCACTGGTTGAGCTTCAGCTCGGGCCCGACGACGATCACCGAACGCGCCGAGTAGTCGACGCGCTTGCCCAGCAGGTTCTCGCGGAAACGGCCCTGCTTGCCCTTGATCATGTCCGTCAGCGACTTGAGCGCCCGGTTGGACGAGCCCAGCACCGGGCGGCGGCACCGGTTGTTGTCGAACAGCGCGTCCACCGCCTGCTGCAGCATCCGCTTCTCGTTGCGGATGATGACCTCGGGGGCGTTGAGGTCCATCAGCTTCTTGAGCCGGTTGTTCCGGTTGATGATGCGCCGGTAGAGGTCGTTCAGGTCGGACGTCGCGAAGTTGCCGCTCTCGAGCAGCACCAGCGGCCGCAGGTCCGGCGGGATCACCGGCACCACGTCCATCACCAGCCACGCCGGATCGTTCTCGCTCATCCGGACCTGCTCGACCAGCTTCAGCCGCTTGGCCAGGTCCTTGGTCTTCTGCTTGGACCGCGTCGCCTTCAGGTCCGCCCGGATCTGGTCCGCCTCGGCGTCCAGATCGAGCAGCTCGATCAGCTCCCGGATCGCGTCGGCGCCCATCAGCGCCTTGAACGCGTTGCCGTACTGCTCGACCGCGCTGCGGTACTCGTCCTCCGTCAGCACCTGCTTGTACTTGAGCTCGGTGTCGCCGGCGTCGATGACGACGTAGTCCTGGTAGTAGATGATCTTCTCGAGATCGCTCGTCTTCATGCCCAGCATCGTGCCCAGGCGGCTGGGCATGGACTTGAAGAACCAGATGTGCACGATCGGCGCCGCGAGGTTGATGTGACCCATCCGCTTGCGCCGCACGCGTGAGTGCGTCACCTTCACGCCACAGCGATCGCAGATGATGCCCTTGTACTTGGTCCCGCGGTACTTGCCGCATGCGCACTCGTAGTCGCGCTCGGGCCCGAAGATCCGCTCGCAGAACAGGCCGTCCTTCTCGGGCCGGTACGTCCGGTAGTTGATCGTCTCCGGCTTCTTGACCTCGCCGTAGGACCAGGCGCGGATGTCGTTGGGCGACGCGAGCGTCACCTTGACCGCGCTGTAATCGTTCACCCGCTCGTACACGCTCTCAGCCATGTCGCTCGATCTCCTAGAGCGATGCGATCTGTCTCAAACACCGGTGAAGACGACGGCGCCGTCGCGCCGGCCGACAAGAG
This sequence comes from Phycisphaerales bacterium, assembly GCA_041987545.1. Taxonomy (GTDB): domain Bacteria; phylum Planctomycetota; class Phycisphaerae; order Phycisphaerales; family UBA1924; genus JAJRXR01. Next base: position 115,523 of record JBHIWH010000004.1, read on the forward strand.
GGAGCCGCCCGCCTACAGCAGGCTCCCGCCCTCGAGCTGCTTCTTCTCCAGCGTGATGTTCATGCCCAAGCCCTTCAGCTCGTTGCACAGCACGTCGAAGGCCACCGGCATCCCCGCCTCCAGGCGGTTCGCGCCGCGGACCATCGACTCGTAAATCTTCGTCCGGCCCTCGACGTCGTCGGACTTGACCGTGAGCAGCTCCTGGAGGATGTACGCGGCGCCGTACGCCTCCAGCGCCCACACCTCCATCTCGCCGAACCGCTGACCGCCCGTGCGGCTCTTGCCGCCCAGGGGCTGCTGCGTGATCAGCGAGTACGGCCCCGTCGCCCGGGCGTGGATCTTGTCGTCCACCAGGTGGTGCAGCTTCAACAGGTACATGAAGCCCACCGTCGTCCGCTGGTGGAACGCCTCGCCCGTCCGACCGTCGTACAGCTGGACCTTGCCGCCCTGGGGCATCTCGGCCAGCAGCTCCCGGGGGTGCGGCCACTCGCCCTTGGCCTCGAGATCCGCCCAGCGGTTGCGGACGTACTCGTTGGCCTCCTCGACCGCCGCGTGGATCTCCTCCTCGCGGGCGCCGTCGAACACGGGCGTCACCGCCTGGAAGCCCAGGACCTGCGCCGCCCATCCCAAGTGCGTCTCGAGGATCTGCCCGACGTTCATGCGGCTGGGCACGCCCAGCGGGTTGAGCATGACATCCACGGGCGTGCCGTCGTCCATGAACGGCATGTCCTCCTCGGGCACGACGCGGGCGATCACGCCCTTGTTGCCGTGCCGCCCGGCCATCTTGTCGCCGGCGCTCAAGGTCCGCTTGGTCGCGATGTAGACCTTGACCATCTCGAGCACGCCCGAGGGCAGCTCGTCGCCGCGCTTCATGTGCGCGACCTTCCGCTGCTTCTCGACCTCGACCGCCTCGATCCGGGGCCAGAACTGGGCGTGGATCTTCTCGGCCGCCTCCTTGGCGTCCTTCGACCCCTTCACCCACTTCATGTTGAACGTCTTGATCTGCTCAAGGATGACCTCGGGGATGTCGCTGGCGCCCACCTTCTGGCGGGTCATCGGGTCCACCATCTCCGAGCCCGTGGACTCGTTGATCGCGTCCACCATCTCGCGGAAGATCTTGACTGCCTCGGCGTCCTGCGACGCCTCGTACTCCTCGATCTGCTTCTTGAGCGCCTTCTTCTGCGTCTCGTTCATGTGGACGCGGCGGGAGAACTTCTTCGCCCCGATCACCACGCCGTCAACGCCCGAGGGCACCTCCAGCGAGTCGTTCTTCACGTCCTCGCCGGCGCGGCCGAAGATCGCGTGCAGCAGCTTCTCCTCCGGCGTCAGCTCGGTCTTGCTCTTGGGCGAGACCTTGCCCACCAGGATGTCCCCCGGGCCGACGCGGGCGCCGATCCGGATGATCCCGCCCTCGTCCAGGTTCCGGAGCATCTTCTCCGAGACGTTCGGGATGTCCCGCGTGAACTCCTCGCGGCCGAGCTTCGTCTCGCGGATCTCCACGTCGAACTCGTCGATGTGGATGCTCGTGAACGCGTCGTCCTTGACCAGACGCTCCGAGATGACGATCGCGTCCTCGAAGTTGTACCCGTCGAACGTGTTGAACGCGACCAGCGCGTTCTTCCCGATCGCCAGCTCGCCCATCTGCGTGGACGCCCCGTCGGCCAGGATCTCGCCCGCCTTCACCTTCTGCCCCGTCTTCACGACCGGCTTCTGGTTCTGGCACGTCCGCTCGTTGAGCCCCACGAACTTGCGGAGCACGTACTCGTCCGAGTTATCAATAATGATCCGCTCGGCGTCGGCGAACGTCACCGTCCCGGCGCGCTTGGCCTTGACCACCATGCCCGTGTTCATGCCCACGGCCTTCTCGAGGCCGGTCGCGATGCACGGCGGGTCCACCTTGATCAGGGGCACCGCCTGACGCTGCATGTTCGAGCCCATCAGCGCCCGGTTTGCGTCGTCGTGCTCCAGGAACGGGATCAACGCCGCCGAGATGCCCACGATCTGCTTGGGCGAGATATCGACGTAGTTCACGTCGTCCGGCGGGACCTCGGCCAGCTCGCCGTCCAGACGCGCCAGCACCAGCCCGTCCTTGAACGACCCGTCCTTGTCCACCGCGTCCGCCGGCGCCAGGATCGACCGCAGCTCCTCGTCGGCACGCAGGTGCACCACCTCGCCCGAGAGCTTGCCGTTCTTGACCACGCGGTACGGCGTCCGCAGGAACCCGTACTCGTCGATCGACGAGAAGATGCCCAGCGACACGATCAGGCCGATGTTCGTGCCCTCGGGCGTCTCGATCGGGCAGACGCGCCCGTAGTGCGAGATATGCACGTCGCGGACCTCGAAGCCCGCCCGCTTGCGGTTCAGGCCGCCCGGGCCCAGCGCCGAGAGGCGCCGCTCGTGGACGAGCGTGCTCAGCGGGTTCGTCTGATCGACGACCTGGCTCAGCTCGCTCCGCCCGAAGAAGAAGTCGATCGCGCTGCTGATGGACTTGGAGTTCACCAGGTCCGCGATCTTCGTGACCTCCTCGGGGTCCTTCACACTCATCCGCTCCTGGACCGTCCGCCGGAGCTTGAGGAAGCCCTTGCGCAGCTCCTCGACGCCCAGCTCGTCCAGCGTCCGCAGGCGCCGGTTGCCCAGGTGGTCGATGTCGTCGACGCCCGCGACCGGGCGCCCGGTGTCCGGGTCGAGCCGGTTGGAGCGCAGGTCGAGCACGTACTGGATGACGCGCAGGAAGTCCTCGCCCCGGATGAACATCATGTCCTCGGGCGTGTCGAGCCCGAACTTCCGGTTGATCCGGAAGCGGCCGACCTTGCCCAGGCGGTACCGGTTCTCGTCGAAGAACTTCTCGTGGAACAGCTGCCGCGCCTTCTCGACCTGCGGCGGGTTGCCCGGACGCAGACGCGAGTAGACCTTGAGCAACGCCTTCTCGTAGTCCCCCTCGACGTTCGGCACGCCGTCGAACTGGTCCAGCTTCTCCTCGGCGATCGTGTTGAGGATCAGGCTGTCCGACGGGTTCTGGACGACGAGGATCTTCTTGAGCGAGCTGTTGCGGATCGCCTCGGCGGCCTCCTCGCCGATCTGACGACCGACGTGCACCAGCTCCTCGCCAGTCTCCGTGTCGATGATCGACGCCGCGGCCCAGTCGTCCGGGTGCACGTCCGCGACCTTGATCTCCGTCACCTCGTAGAAGAGGCTGATGATCGCGTCGGTGCTCGCGACCGACTCGTCGAGGCAGCGGAGGAACGTCGTCGCCGACAGCTTCGTGGACTGGTCGATCCGCATCGCCAGCACGTCCTTCTTCGTCACCTCCAGCTCGATCCACGAGCCGCGCTCGGGGATCACCCGCGCCGAGTGCAGCGGGCGGTCGCCCTCGCTGGAGAGGATCGAGAAGTCAACGCCCGGCGAGCGGTGCAGCTGGCTGACGATCACGCGCTCGGCGCCGTTCACCACGAACTCGCCGCCGCCCATCATGATCGGGAACTCGCCGAGGTAGATGTCCTCCTCGGGCAGGTCGCCGTGCGTCTCGCGCTTCAGCCGCACCCGGATCTTGAACGGCATCCCGTACGTCAGCCGCAGCTCGCGGCACTCGTCGGGCGTGTACCGCGGCTCCTCCAGCTCGTACTGGATGTACTCGAGGAACATCGTCTCGTCGTAGCTCTCGATCGGGAAGATCTCCCGCAAGAGCGACTCGAGCCCGATGTCCTTCTTCCTCGAATCGGGCGCGTGCTCGATCTGCAGGAACCGCTCGTACGCCCTGGCCTGGACCTCGGTCAGATCCGGGATGTCGGTCGCGTCCCCGCGCTTGGCGAAGTTGCGCACGACCATCTCTCGCGAAAGCTCGCGCAGTGGAGTCCTGTCCATCTACGTCCTCACGATGGGTCGAGAACCACGCCCGCGTCCGTCCACGCCGGCCGTGTTCGTTCAATGTTTCTTGCTGGCCCCGCGCCGCCTGGAATCCGAGAGTCTAGACCCCCCGCGGCGCACCGGCAACCCCCCGAACGCCCGATGATATCGGACGATCGGCCCCCACTCGGCTGCCCTCGCCTCCGCAGAGTCCGCCTCAATGCAACTCCGGTCGCCAGGATGTCCCGGCCGCACCCTACTCGATCCGCCCCCAGCCCGGGAAGCGAATCTCCACCTCTTTGCCAAGTCCAAACACAATCCGGACAAAACAGGCCCCCCCCGCGTCCGCGGGAGGGGCCCGGTGTTCCGATCCGAGGGGGTCAGGCGAGCTCGACCTCGGCCCCGACCTCCTTGAACTTCTCGGCCAGCGCCTCGGCCTCCTCTTTGGGCAGGCCCTCCTTGACCTTCGAGGGCGCCCCGTCCACGAGCTCCTTGGCCTCCTTGAGGCCCAGGCCCGTCGCCTCGCGCACGACCTTGATCACCTTGATCTTCTCGCCGCCCGCCGCCTTCAGCACGACGTCGAAGTCGGACTTCTCTTCCTCGGCCGCGGCCTCGCCGCCGCCGCCCCCGGCCATCACCACGGCGCCGCCGGCGGCCGCCTCGATGCCGTAGGTCTCCTTCATGTAGTCCCCGAGGTCGACCGCCTCCTTGAGGGTCAGACCCGCGAGCTGGTCGCCCATGTCGCTGATCTTCTTGTCGAACTCTTTGGCCGTCGCTGCGTCGTCGCTCATCGTGTCACCAACCTTTACTCCGCCGGGCTCGTCGCCCGACGCACACTCGCGCCCGAGAGGGGGCGGCCCTCTGCCGCCTCTTTAACCCTGCGCCGCAGCGCCCAGGGCCAGTCGAGCGTCGGATATGTCCAGACTCAAACCTCGGTCTCAGACCTTGGCGATCTCCTCGCCATTCTCCAGCTTCTCCTCGATTGCCTTGATCACGCCCACCAGGCGCGAGCCGGGGCCCTTGACCGCGCCCACGAGCTTCCGCCCCGGGCCCAGGATCAACGCCACGTCCTCGGCGATCGCCTCCTCACGCGTCGGGAACTTGCTCAGACGCTCGACGCCCTCGGCGCCCGCGTACAGCTCCCCGTCCAGGATCGCGCCCTTCAGCTCGATCTCCGGGAACTCCTTGACGATCTCCACGATCTCGCGGGCGACCTCGACCACGGACTCGGCGCCGTACACCAGCGCGTTCGCGCCCTCCATCACCGGAGAGAGCGAGCCCAGCGCCTTGTCCGCGAACGCCTTCCCGAACAGGCTGTTGCGGACGATCGTGACCCGGATGTCCTTCTTGCGAAGGTCGGCCCGGATCTGGTTGTTCGAGTTCGCGCTCACGCCGCGGAGCGACACCACCGCCGCCTCCTCGACGCCGTCCAGGCGGTCCAGGTAGTCGCGGACCAGCATGTCCTTCACAGGTTTCGACATGGCTCGCTCCTTACTCCTCTTCCGCCACGGCACGCGCAATCTGCACGCCGGGAGTCATCGTCCCGCTCACCGTGATCTTCTTGATGTACTCGCCCTTGATCGTGCTCGGCCTCGCCCGCTCGATCGTCTCGGCGAAGTGGTTGAAGTTCTCGACCAGGTCGCCCTCGGGGAAGCTCATCTTCCCGATCACGGCGTGGACGTTCCCGCCCTTGTCCGTCCGGTACTCGACCTTGCCCGCCGCGAACTCGCCAACCGCGTCGATCACCTTGGGCGTGACCGTCCCGTTCTTCGGGCTCGGCATCAGGCCCTTCGGGCCCAGCGTCCGGCCCAGCTTCGAGATCTCACGCATCATGTCCGGGCTGGCGATCGCGACGTCGAAGTCGAACCACCCGCCCTCGATCTTGTTGACCAGGTCCTCGCCGCCCGCCTCGACCGCGCCGGCCTCCTTGGCCGCCCCGACCTGCTCGGGCTTGCAGAACGCGATCACGCGCTTGGCCTTGCCGATGCCCTTGGGCAGGCTCACCGAGCCGCGGATCATCTGGTCCGCCTGCTTCACGTCCACGCCCAGGTGGAAAACCACCTCGACGGACTGGTCGAACTTCGGCGCCTTGAACGACTTGAGCGTCTTGAACGCGACCTCCGCCTCCTGCGGCTCGGTCGGGGCGCCCGCCTCGTTCGCGCGTCGTCTCTTGCTGAGCTTCGGCATGATCAGGCCCCCACCACTTCGACGCCCATCGACCGCGCGGTCCCGGCAATCACCCGGGCCCCCGCCTCGACGTCCGCGGCGTTCAGGTCCGACATCTTCTCTTCCGCGATCTTGCGGCACTGATCCATCGTGATCTTGCCCACGATCGTCTGCGGCTCGCCGGATCCCTTCTCCAGCCCCGCCGCCTCCTTGATCAGCACGCTCGCCGGGCTCGACTTGATCTCGAGCTCGAACGACCGGTCGCTGTACACACGCACCAGGCAGCCCACGACCTTGCCGTTGAGCTGCGCCGTCGCCGCGTTGAACTGCTGGATGAACTGACCGGGGTTGACGCCCTTGGCGCCGAGCACCGGGCCCAGGGGCGGCGCCGGCGTCGCCGACCCTCCCGGGGCCATGATCTTGAACTGATCGATGAGTTCTTTCTTGGCCATGACACCTCCACCTCCCACCGGCCGCCGGAACTCTCCGGAAACGCCCTTCCCGGCCAAGGCGAGGGGCCGGCTCGGTGGTGCAAACGGGTTCAGATTGGTCCGAGGGCCTCCCAGCCCAGGGGAGGCAATGCTAGCCCCCGCCCGGCCCCGGACAAGCCCGAGCCAAGCCTGAAGCAAGCCACGGGCAGGCGCCCAGCCGCCGCGCAGATTCCCCCCCGGTCCCCGGCGGACGCTCGGGCGGCCAGGATCAGACCCCGGGCGCCCCGGGGCCATCCGGCTTAGGGCGCCAGCGCCGCCTCCATCGCCAGGGCGATCTCCTCGCTCAGGTAGTGGTCCTTGGCCCTCTGGATCATCTTCAGGGCCACCGGGTCCCGGCCCTCGGCCTGCATCAGCACCGCCACCGACAGCCACGCCGAGCTGGACGGCTCACGGTGCGCCGCCCGAACCGCGTCCCGCACCACGTCCCGCAGCCGCGAGACCGACGCGAACAGCCGCCCGTCCAGCCGAGTCTCGGCCAGCGTCGGGTCCGAGCCGTACGCCATCCGGATCATCGCGAACCCGTCCCGGGCCTCGCGGTTCTCGATCAACGCCGCCCCCAGCACCCGCATCGCCGCGTAGTCCTCGGGGTCCTCGGCCAGGTGCGCCCGCAGCTCCGAGATCGCCCCCTCCAAGACCCCCGCCTCGAGCAGGGCCATCCCAAGCTCCACGCCGGTCAGCTCGACCGTCGGCGCCGCGCCCGGGGAGCCCGGCTCGGTCTGCGGGTAGTACGCGCTCGACGGCTGCCCGTCGATCGGGCCCCAGTACCAGTCGTACGAGTAGTACGTGGGCCAGCCCCAGTACCGCGACGGGTACGTCCGCACGTACCACCGGTCACCCGAGTACGTCACCGGCGGGTAGTAGCGTCCCCCGCCCCGCGGGAATCCCCACCAGCTCGCGTGGTCCCAACCCCAGTACAGCCTCGGCGTGTAGTAGTACCCGCCGACGTACACGGGCCGGTACTCGGGCCCGTACCAGTCCCGCGAGCGGTAGTACACGCCGTCGTGCCACGACCCGCCGCGATGGTCGTAGACCGTCACGTGGAACCCCGCCGCGTCGTCCACCAGCACCAGGTCGTGCGGGTTGCCGATCTGCCCGGCCGGGATCACGTGGATCAGCCGCCGCTGCTCGGGCGTGAGCGAATCGACCAGCAGCTGCGCGTCGTTGACCGCGTACGCCGTGATCCCGTTCAGGTCCTCGCTGCCGAGCACCACCAGCCCCGGCTCGCCAGAACTGTCGAACACGGGCGGCTGGTCCAGGTCCTGCTGGCCCGAGAGCGGATCGGTCGAGTTCGTCGTCCCGGGCGCGACGACGTTGTCGTACATCCGGTCCCGAAGCCGCTCGTTGGTCGTGACCTTGTCCCGCGTGGGCTGCTTGGCCGTCCCGCCCACGGCCTTGCGGGTGTCCTGCTGCTTGTTCTTGCCGACGGTGGTCTTGGGCGTCGCGAGCTTGAGCCGCGGGCGCGTGTTCTGCGCCTCGGCGGCGCTCGCCGCGCCCAGCACCAGACCCAGGGCCATCAGGACCGCCGTCGTCCTCGTCGCGCCGCGATGCGTCAGCATGCCGCTCCCCGATCGTGTTCGTGCTCCGGGCGCCCGTCGGCCGCGCGTCTGACGCGATCCCCACGACGGGCCGGCCCCGCGGCCCCGGTCCTCGGCCACGCCCGCAGGCTGGCCGCCCCGACGGGCCGCTTCCTTCTCATCGGTCCGATCCGTGCCGGACCCCGCGCCTGTTCCGGCCCCCCCGCGGACGCCGGGACGCGGTCTCCTATATCTTCCCCGCATGCCCCCCAGACCACAAGCCCCCTCCCGCGCCCGGCCCCTGGCGTCCCTCCTGAGGGGGCCCCTCCCCGCGATCGCCGCCGCCGCGGCCCTCCTCGCACTCCCCGCCTGCTCCTCCTTCGGCATCCGCGTCCCCTCGGGACGCGCCGAGATCGTCGGCGTCGAGACCGGCGGCCGCCTCAACCCCCGCTTCCCCACCCGCGCCTACGCCCCCATCGACGACGACACCGCCGACATCTACCTCACCGACCTGACCGCCGACGACCTGACCGCCCTCTTCGACGACCCCGCCGCATCCGGCGTCTCGGGCCAGATCATCCACATGCACATGTTCGTCCGCCCCAAGCCGGGGCGCACCCCCATCCAGAGCACGGCGATCAGCGCCACCGTCCGCTACATCGTCATCGCCGAGGGCCGCGTCGGCATCTACTCCGGCGCCGGCTTCCTCTTCCCCTCGGGCAAGCCCGGCGCCAGCGTCCTCGGCGGCTCCATCTCCCGCGCCGACCTCCGCCTCCAGCGCGCCACCCCAGGCTTCATCGACCGCCTCGGCCCCGCCCAGCTCAGCGCCTCCTTCAACGCCATCCTCGACGAGCCCCTCGCCGACGAGCTCGGCCGCCGCGTCGAGGTCATGGCCCAGGCCGCGCAGCCGGTCGAGGAGACCGAGGCGGCGCGGGCAGAGTCGGCGCCCTAGGTCGCCGTCGAGTCGTGGACCGTTGTTGCCCGAAGCCGCATGCGCGAGGCGATCACCGACCCCGCAGCAAGAGCCGCGGGGGAGTAGACGAGCACGATCGAGACGACCATATCTGCCGCCAGCATGCCCGATCGCTCCATCGTCACGCTCATGGCCCTCTCCCCGAACTCGGCCTCGTAGCCCCGATAGAACCAGGAATGGGCGACGGACACCGCGATCGCGAAGCCGACCGCCAGCGTCGCGACCCCCACCGCGGCGACGAACACCCGCATCGCCACCCTGCTGTACCGCGAGCCGCCCCGTCGGGCGATGAACATCGAGCCCGAGGCGACCACCACAGCGGCCGCGCAGACTCCCATCGCGGCGAACAGAACATCCGCCAGGCGTGCGGCGCCCTCGATCGCCGCGAAGTACGCCTCCTCCCCGAGGTCCTCGTGGAGCAACCGAAAGTACGTGTTGCTGGCGAGGTACACGAGCAGCCCGTATCCCGCGCCGCAGACCGCCCCGACGATCGAGAATCCGAACAAGACGTTGCACAGGCAACCAAAGTCTTGCCACCGGTCTTGGCTGAGTCTCCGCGCGTCTGTCATCCGGGCTTCGACCTCGACGCTGCTGGTGCAAACTCCCCCCGCCCGTACCACGCGTCCAGCGTCCCCTCGCACGCCCCGCGGTACAGCGTCTCCAGCATCCCCCGCCCCAGCCCCTTGCCCACCAGCCGCGGCCCGCTCATCGCATCAAACTCCCCGGGCGAGACCATCGCCAGGTCCGGGTCCGCGATCGGGCTCTGCCCCTCGTAGGCCGTCTCCCACAGGACGCGCAGCGCCCAGTACCGGCTCGCGTACAGCTCGAACGCCTCGTCCTCGCCCGAGGCCAGCAGCGCCCCGAACCGCTCGTTGTCCGGGTCCGACCGCTCCAGGTGCTCGTCGCTCGTCACGACGTCGCTGCCGAACAGCACGCGCCCGCTGAACCGCTCCAGGAACTGCACCAGCTCCTCCCGCGGCTGCCTGCTCAGCTCACGCACCATCCACTTGGTCGCGCTCGTGTCCAAGACCAGCCTCGGATGCCGCTCGAGCAGCCCCGTCAGGAACTCCAGGTCCTCGGGCCACCCCCCCATGTGCGCCCCGAGGCACGGCACGTCGAACGCCGAGAGCAGCCGCTCCAGCGACTCGTACTGCTCCGCCTTCGTCCCGTACCGCGTGGCATCGGTGTACTTGGCGGCGAACCAGGTATCCGGGTCCGCCACGTGCACCATCAGCATCATGCCCCGCGACACCGCCTCCTCGGCGACCTTGAGGCGCCACGGCGCGTCGAACCGGAAGACCTCGTCCGCCCTCAGCCCCGCGTCCTCCGCGAAGTCGACGAACCGGGGCGCCCCCCAGAACTTGATCATCCGAGCCCCGAACCGCTCGTCCCACTCGGCGACGCGCTCCAGGAACCCCGCCGTGAACGCGTGCCTCCGGTCCGGGCTCATGTACTCGGGGATCGCGACGAACCGGACGCGGTCGCCCAGGACCTCCCGGATCGCCCCGGCCTGGGCCATCTGCGTCTGCGAGTACACCCGCTCGACGCCGTAGAGGTCGCACACGTCCCGCCAGATCGCCGCCGCCCGCGGGCCGTTGATGTGCGCGTGCGCGTCGATGATCGGGACAGGCGGCCTCCCCAGCGCCGCGGCCTCCGCCCGGTAGTCCAGGCAAAGCCGGTTGGCGGCGGTCGCTACCCTGTCCGTCGGCGTTGCAATCTTGCCCGGCATCGCCCCGATCGTAGTCCCCGCCGAATCGACCCCCAGAGCCACCAGACCCGCCGCACACCCGCCCACGATGCCGCCAGCCCCCGACGCCAAGCCAGGCTTCACGATGGACCGCCGCCCGAGCGCCCAGCGCCGCGTGAAGGGCGCGCGGATCGCGCTCGCCCACGACTGGCTCGTCGGCATGCGGGGCGGCGAGCAGGTCCTCGACCGCATCGCCCGCATCGTCCTCGACGACCACAAGCCCGCCGGTCTCTACACGCTCACCGACGCCCGCAAACCCATGAGCGAGGCGATCGACGCCTTCGAGCACGTCCGCTCCAGCCTGGACAAGCTCCCGATGGCGCGCAAGCGCCTCCGCCGCTGGCTCCTGCCCTGGTACCCCAGGGGCGTCGAATCGCTCCGCGTCAAGCTCGCCCGCGCGCACGAGCACGAGCCGATCGACCTGCTCGTCTCGACGCACTCGACCGCGATCAAGGCCCTGGCCGCCCCGCCCGGCGTGCCGCACCTGTGCTACTGCCACACGCCGGCACGATTCCTTTGGTCGCAGGAAGACCAGTACACGAGGGGGCGGGGCCTCCGCGCCCGCCTCCGCCGCGCCGGCCTCGCGCGCCACGGCGACCGCCTCCGCGAGTGGGACGTCCAGTCCGTCCGCGCCGTCGATACCTTCCTCGCAAACTCGGAGCACACCCGCGCCCTCATCCAGAAGGTCTACAAACGCGAGGCCCGCCTCGTCTACCCACCGGCCCGCACCGAGTTCTTCACGACCACCGGCGAAGAACGCCAGGACCACTGGCTGCTCGTCGGCGCCCTCGAGCCCTACAAGCGGGCCGACCTGGCCATCGACGCCGCCATCCAGGCCGGCGCCCGCCTGCTCGTCGTGGGCGAGGGCTCCCAGGCCTCGACCCTCCGCGCCCACGCCAAGAAGGTCGAGCGCCAGGTCCGCAAGGCCCGCGGCCGCGCCGGCAGCGTCGAGTTCATGGGCCGCGTGGGCGACGAGCAGCTCCGGACCCTCTACCGCCGGGCCCGCCTGCTCGTCTTCCCCCAGGTCGAGGACTTCGGCATCGTCCCGGTCGAGGCCCAGGCCTGCGGCACGCCCGTCGTCGCCCGCGCCGAGGGCGGCGCGCTGGAGACCGTGCTCGAGGGCCGCACAGGCGTCTTCTTCGAGGACCCCAGCCCCGCGGCCCTCGCCGCCGCCGCCCACAAGTGCCCGGAGAACGTCGAGGACAACTGCCGCGCCAACGCCGAGCGCTTCAGCGAGTCCACCTTCGACGAGTCCATGCGCGCCGAGATCGCCCGCATGCTCCGCTGAGCACGCGCGGCTCCAACAACCCGCGCCGATCTGCCTACTTGTCCGCCGCGTCCGAGAACCGCGTCGCGACGATCTGACCCACGAACAGCTCGTGGTCCGCCTCGAGGTCGATCCGACGCGCCACCTCGCAGTCGAACACCGCGATCGCCCGCTTGAGCACCGGGGCGCCCGTCACCAGCGACGAGTGCTCCAGCCCGTCGAACGGGTCTCCCTCGGCCGCGGACTCGCCGCCACCGGATCCGCCCGGCGTCCCGTTCGACGACTCGAGCGGGAAGCTCCGCGCGATCAGCTTGTCGTCGGGCGCGATCACGCACACCGCGAACGAGCGCGAGTCGCGGATGAGCGGGTCGATCGCGTGCCCCTTGCGGGCCGCGACCGAGATCAGGGGCGGGTCGTCGGCGCACGCCTGCACCGACCTGATGCGCATCCCCGAGCGCTTCCCGTCGTGCGCCGAGGTCATCACGAAGAAGCCCGTCGGCAGGAACCGCAGGGCTCTCTCGAGATCGCCCTCGCCTTCACGACCCATCAGCCGGATCTCCTCGCCACCCAACGACGACCGGCCCCGGCCCGCCGTCACCTGTCTCGGCGGCAGTGTACCTGCACACATTCCTGGACGGCCGCAACCCACTGAAAACAGAGACGATGCGCGATTTGTCCACGCGCAATCCCCAACCGGGCCGCCCGCTCCCCCTCGATCGACCGGATCAAACCCCCATTCCAGACGCCCTGACCGGATTTTTGCGCTTCCTGGCCCACGATTACGCTTCACCGTGTTGCGTCGTGGGCCGAAGTGGGCCATAATCCCATCCATGACCACGGGGGGAGCCTCGAGTGCCGTTCACCGGGCAAGCAGACGCCTCGATCGATGCGAAGCAGCGCCTGGCGCTCCCCGCGAAGTTCCGGTCCCGCTGGGACCCCGAGAGGGATGGGAAAACATGGTTCTGCCTCCCGTGGCCGCACGACGCGGTCCTCAGGCTCTACACCGAGCGCCAGTTCGAGTCCATGCGGATCGCCGGCAGCACCCCCGACGAGCTGACGCCGACACAGGACCTGGCAGACCTGGAATCGGCGATCTACGGCAACACGGAACAGCTGGACCTCGACGCCAACAACAGGGTCCGACTCCCGGCCTGGCACCTCGAGCTGGTCGAGATGCCCAGGGACGTCGTGGTCGTGGGCGCGGGCAACAGGCTCGAGGTCCGCTCCCGCGAGGCCTGGAACTCGCAACGCGAGCAGCGCTTCCGCGACCTGCGGCGCCTCGTGGACCGGGTCGAGCAGAGCCGACGCGACTGACCTCAACGACCGATCACTCCGAAGCGCTCGACCAGCGCTCACGAATCCCCGGGCGTCTGGCCGAGTGCTCGGCGCCCATCCGAACCACCCCCCCGCCCGCGACCCGCTGGGCGAGGCACGGCTGATTCCCCCCGCGGGCGCTGACGGCCGCCACGCCGTCGCGCCCGATTCCCAGGGCCCTCCGGGGTCCGACAAGCAAGGACGCGTCGAGACGGGCACGGACGCCCGGCTCCCCGCGTCCGTCCGACATCACGAGCGAGGGCGCGACGGAGCGCGGGGGTCGGCCAACCCCCGCTCTGGACCACCAAGGACGGCACGGGCGAGCCAAGGACGGCCCGCCCCCGGCCCAGGCCCGCACCCCCGGGGAGCGCACCCCGGGACGCGGACTCCCTCACGCCTCCGCACCCAAGGCCCGGGCGCCCCACCAGCCGCCCGGGCCTGTTCTTTTTGCCGAATCGGCCCGGCCGCCACGCTCGAACCCCCGCCCGTGGGGGTCACGATCACCAAATCAGATGGCGAGTGGCACGTCCGGGCCGAGCAGGTCCTGACCGCCCCGCGCGACGAGGTCTTCCCCTTCTTCGCCGACGCCCACAACCTCGAAAAACTCACCCCCGGCTTCCTCAACTTCCACGTCGTCACCCCGGCCCCCATCGACATGCACGACGGCGCCCTGATCGACTACAAGCTCCGCGTCCGCGGCGTCCCCATCCGGTGGCGCACCGAGATCCTCGACTGGTCGCCCCCCCACCACTTCGTGGACGTCCAGCTCAAGGGCCCCTACGCCCTCTGGCATCACACCCACACCTTCGAGGACCTGGGCGGACAGACCAGGTGCACCGACCTCGTCCGTTACCGCCCGCCCGGCGGGCCCCTCGCCCCGCTCGTCAACGCCATCGCCGTTCGGCGGGACGTGCAGAACATCTTCCGGTACCGCATGCAGGCCCTGGAGCAGCTCTTCCCCACCCACGCTCCCTCGCCGGCCGCTAACGTCCCCGCGTGAGCGCGGGCTACTCCGGGACGCCGCTGGCCAGGAAGCTCGGGATCAAGCCCGGCGCGCGTGTGCTGCTCCGCCGGGCCCCCGAGAACTTCGAGGACCTGCTCGAGGGCCTGCCCGACGACGCGACCCTCCTCCGTTCGATGCGGGGGAGGAGCCCCTACGACGTGATCATGTCGTTCCATTCGAAGGCCGCGGGCCTCGCGAAAGATCTGGCCAGCCTCCGCCCCCGGATGACCCCGGCCGCCGGCCTCTGGATCGCCTGGCCCAAGAAGTCCTCGGGCGTGGCGACGGACGTGACCGAGTCGCTCGTGCGCGAGACAGGCCTCGCCGCCGGGCTCGTAGACAACAAGATCTGCGCGATCGACCAGACCTGGTCGTGCCTGCGCTTCGTCATCCGCGTGCGCGACCGCTGAGCGCACGGCTTGCGCCACGCGCTCCAACGCAATCTGGATTCAATCAAAGAAAGCCGCGGCGCCTCAGGCGCTCGCCCGGCGGGGACGCTTCCCAACACGCCCGCCGTAGGCGAAGTGCGGGTTGTCCTCGCTGACCCGGGCCGCGCAGATCGGGCACGACACCATCCAGGGCCCGCCCTCGGCCGTCTTCACGCGGAAGAGCCTCGTCGTATCGTCGCCGCACACGCGGCATGCGACCGCGCCCCTCACACGCCGCCTGATCGTCGGCTGCGCCCCCGGATTCACTCCCACGCCCTTCATCGCGATCCTTCCGTCCCCAACGCCCCTCTGAAACCGCCCGACCCCGCACAGGGATGCGGGCGGACCGGGCCGCCGCCCCATTCTTCGGAATTCCGGCCCGTTTCTTTCCACACACAACGCCGCCAAACCGCCCCGATGGCGGGCCCTTCGAAAAACAAATACGGGATGGTCCTTGTGGCGTTTCGCGGGCCCGCCATCGAGACGAGGCGGCCCCCCGCGCCCGCGTTATTGGGACCCGTCGGCCAGCGCGGCCCTCGCCCGCTCCGCGTCCACGGCGCGCACCAGCACGCGCACCCGCCCCGGCGCCTCGGCCCGCATCCCCGCCGTCAACGCCCCCGTCGTCCACGCCCGGACGTCCGCCTCCGCCAGCCGCTCGACGACGAACGACGCGGCCAGCTCGCTCTCGAACTCGCCAACGACGACGGGCGCGTTGGGATCGTGCTCGCTCATATGCGGATCTTACGCCCCGCCACGCCGCCCACCCTCACGGCGCGTAGTCGAACCCCGCCAGCCCGTCACGCGTGAACCGGAAGCTCACCGGGTACTCGGCGTCCGGGTCCCCCACCCCCGGCGGGTCGGTCGAAAGCGGGGAGTACCGGTACACGAACGGATCGGGGTCATCGGGCTGGTTGGGATCGAACCCGAGCCCCGCCTCGCCGGTCGGGCGGTCCTGCACCGAGCCGTCGAACATCAGCTTGTTCGGCCGCGCCTGCGGGTAGCCATACCAGAGCGCTGGTCCCGGCGACTGTCGGTCGTGCCACTCGAACATGAAGACCTTCTGAGCCGGAAACCCGATCTCAAAGGCTGTTCGCCGCCCGAGCGGCACATTGAGATTAGCTGCCAGAAACAGATTGCTCGTGTCTGTCGGGCCGATCGTGCGCGCAGAGAATCCTTGGCGCACGTCCGGCGAGAACGATGCAGGCACAGGTTGGTAGCTCGACGCGAAGGGCCACCGCTGCAGCAGCGGGATCTCAGGCTCGAGCGCGATCTCGCTAGGATCCGGCTCGGGGTACGGCCCGGCCTGTTCAAATCCAAGCGGGTCGTTGTGCCACACCAGCAGATTCCGGTCACGCGGATCAATCGCACGCCGATCGGACAGCAGATCGATGTGCATGTAGTCGATCAGAACCAGCTGTGTCCATCGTCGATGCACATAGAACGACTGGATGAACTTGATTCTGCTCGGGCCCTCGATTCGTCCCGTGAGCCGACGGAGAATGTCCGTGTTCTGCCACGCATGCGCATCCTGCGAACCTCGGTTCATCAGCAACGGGCCGTGCCCCGCGACCTCGTAGGTCTCTTGCAACTCCCAGGAGTACGCGGGGATGCGTGCGCCGAAATCGCCCATGTACATGCCCGACGCGAATCCCCAGAACCGCAGGTTGTCCCGCGACGTCTGCAGCCGCGCCAGCCGCCCGGGCTGGCCCAGCACCGGCGCGACGACTGCAACCAACACCAACAGCGTCAGCGAGACCGCCAGCGCCTCGATCAGCGTGAACCCCCGTTGTGAACGCATCCGAGTCCCTTCCCCACCGCTCGGATGAAGTGTACGAGATCCCCGCGGTGGGGATCCATCCTCAGCGCCAATCCCGGCGTGAACCGCCCTCACGGCGTGTAGTCGAACCCCACAACCCGGTCGCTCGCCCAGGTATCCTGCCCGCCCGAGAAGGGGACCGCCGCGCCCGCGCCCCCGCAACGGAGCCACCCGCCGTGCGAAACCCCCGCCTGCCCATCTACATCCTCGTCCTGATGTACATGCCCGCCCTGAGCATCCTCGCCTGGGCCCAGGGCAACCAGGAATTCCTCTTCTACGCCGCGACCATGCTCGTCATCATCGCCGGCGTCTACGCCCTCGACCGCCGCGTGCACTTCTCCGTCGGCGTCCTCTGGCTGCTCGCGATCTGGGGCCTGATCCACATGGCCGGCGGCACCATCCCCGCCCCCACCGGCGGCGAGGGCAAGGTCCTCTACGCCTGGCGCCCGGTCGAGTGGCTGCCCAAGTACGACCAGGTCGTGCACACCTACGGCTTCTTCGCCGCCACCTTCGCCGCTTGCGAGTGCCTCCGCGCCGCCGTCTCCCCGAACAAACCCATGCGCGTCTCGGTCGGCCTGGCCATCGCCCTGGCCCTGGTCGGCATGGGCCTGGGCGCCGTCAACGAGGTCGTCGAGTTCACCGCCACGCTCCTCTTCGAGGAGACCGGCGTCGGCGGCTACGTCAACACCGGCTGGGACATGGTCTGCAACATGACCGGCGCCTGCCTGGCCGCGGCCGTCATCTTCCTCGGACACTCGAGTACCCGTGAGCCTCGTGCTGTTCCGGGCGCCCCCTAACAAATTCGGGCGATCACATTCGCTGCCAATCTTAATTTATGTTGCTCGCGTGGATTGAAATGTCCGAGCCGCGGACGAATCCGCGCGGCTATCGCGAGCGTCCGGCGGATCGCACGCTATGTTCGGCATTGACCACGTCTCGGACGAGTCGTGTACTGGGCGAGCACAGGAGAAATGCACATGCACACCAGACTGGCCGCAATCACGCTCACTATGGCAGCCGCCGCGAACGCCCAGACCCACAGCTCACAGGCAGGGGTGGACGAGGTCTGGGCTCACCGCGGGACCTGGAACGAGTGGCAGAACGGCTCGACCTGGAAGTTCTCCGGGGACGAACTCGGCTACGACGCTCACGGCGTGGGCGACGTCGATGGCGACGGGTACGACGATATCGCCGTGACGTACTACCGGCGTATGAACCCGGACGACGCGCAGAACAACCACCACCACAACGCGGGGTTCGTCGTGGTCTTTAGTGGCGCGACCATCTGCGAGTCCAGCTTCGACCCCACGACCGCACACCCGACAACGCTCTCGACCTGCGATCTCCGGACCGACTGCGACTCCAACGGCTGCACCACCGAGGACGGGCTCAAGTGGGAGAGCACGCACCCCCCCCAAGACTGCGACCTAATCGATCCGATCTCGCCGGCGGGGGTGCTCGGCGTCCCGATCTGGGGCTACGAGTCCGAGGACATCATGGCCCACTCCATTCGGAAGCTCCCCGACGTGGATGGCGACGGCCGCGACGAGATGCTGCTCGGCAAGACCAAGAGCACCACGGGCAGCATGAGCATCTGGTCGTACACCGACAAGTACAACCACGACAGCAACGACAGTGAGCTCCGCTGGGTGCAGGTCATCCTCATCGACGCGTACGACATCGCCAACGCGCAGGCCGGATTCCGAGTGGCCCCCCTGGGCGACATCAACGGCGACGCGCAGACCGATATCGTGATGGGGTATCGGGGGTTCCAACAGACCAACAGCATGGACAGCGCATCGAGGCGCGAGGGCGCCGCCCTCGTGTACTGCCTCCCGCCCAACGAGTCCGACGGCTGCCAGTCTTCATGCTCAGGAGATTTCTGGGACGACCTCGCTCAGATGAGCAGAGACTGGGACATCGTGGACGATGAGTACGAGAAGGACCCGGTTGCGCTTTTCACACTGAAGAACCAGAACGACTACTCGCTCAAGATCTCGGCGAAGATCTTCGACCAGACAGGCTCGCCGGCCCCGTTCTACCCGAAACCGGGCCTCGGACTCGCATTTGGCAACTGGGTCGAGCCCGCCGGCGATCTCGACGGCGACGCCCAGGCCGATCTCATCGTCGGAACCGAGCTCGCGTACTACGAGGACCCGGACGAGTCCGAGGATGGCCTGCGAGGCATGATCGCGATCTATCTCTCCGACAGCGCCCACCGGACCGAGGGGACCTGGGAGGACGATGGTGGCGGCGGGGCCGGCATCAGCGGATCGTTCGTGACGACCATCTCCGATCTCTACGACATCCAGTGCGCGTTCAAGCGACGAACAGGTTGGACAGATGACTGGGACGATGCGTACGGCAACCCCTGGGATGTTGATCAGGGCGAGGAGGTCGAGTTCTCCGGGTCGATGCACGAACCGCTCTCGACCAACAACTACCAGGAGCGCATCCTCATCCAGGACGCCGATCTGATCATCCGCGGCAACAGATCGACGACGGCCTCGGACAACATCCCGCTCATCGGCCAGTGGTTCGCACAACCGGGCGACTACGACACCGACTTCGAGGCCGAGCTCGTCTTCTCGACCCGGTTTGGCACTCACAACGCGGGAGGAAACACGTACAACGGCAGGATCTTCGGGCTCAACCTGCAGGAGTTCATCGAGGAGCTCGACGTCAACTCGGCGTCACCGCACGCGGATATCCCGAGCGACCGCGTCGTGTCCGTGCTTGATCTACTCGGCACGATGGGGCCGTCGAGCCAGCAGTACGCGTACGAGTTCTTTCCTGAATCAGATGTGAAGTGGGCTCGCTGGGCGGGGAACATCGATGGCAACGTGTACATGACTCCGGAGTTCATGATGTCCTCGGGCAGTCACATCTTCGTGTGTCAGCTGACGGACACCTCCGGGACCCTCTCCGCGACGACACTGTGGGAGATCGAGGACGAGAGCACCGGGACCGGCTACGGCCAGGCTCCGAACGTGTCCGGCGAAAGTCCCATCGACAACTGGGGCGCGGGGGGCACTGACCTCTCGAAGGGCCTGAACCGAGCCTGGACTGCTGGCGATTTCGACGGGGATTCCTACGACGATCTCCTCGTCGCATCGTGGTTCTACCCCAGAATCCACGACGGAGTCGGGATCCCGCCATCCGGAACGGCGCCACACTACGTCAGAGCCGGAAAGACGTACGTGTTCCGGTCCCCCGTGCCCAGCCAATCCGCGTCGTGCGAGGGCGAGTCTCGCGGTTCGAACGACCCGATTCCGCCCCACTTGACCCCACAAAACTTCGTTGATCTGCTCCGGCGGATCAGCGAACGCGATCCCCAGTTGGATCTCGACCGCAACGGCGTCGTGGACGCCCGCGATGCGATCCTGCTCAGCAACCGGTACGCCGACCAGGACTGACGGCCGTTCACGCCTGCCCGTTCGGTCGGGATCCAGTCCATGCTGAAGCCCGCCCGCGCACGAGAAAGGCGCCGGGGCGAGTCCCGCCCCGGCGCCCTGAAGATCCTCTCAGGCGATCTGGCTCAGCCGTCGCTCTCGACGCCCTCGCCCGCCAGGCCCAGCTCGGCGACCTTCTCCGCCCCGAGCACCTCGGCCTTCTCGATCGTCACCGGCTCCACCGGCACGTGCTGGTGCGGGCCCTTCCGCGTCACGGAGACCATCTTGATCTTGTCAACCGTCTCCTGGCCCTTGACGACCTTGCCGAACACCGCGTACGCGGCGCCGCCCGAGATCGGCTGGTCCAGACGCGGGTTGTCCACGACGTTGATGAAGAACTGGTTCGTCGCCGAGTCGGGATCGCCCGTCCGGGCCATCGCGATCGTGTACTTGTCGTTCTTGAGACCGTTCTTCCACTCGTTCTTGATCGGCGCGTGCGTGTCCCGCTTGTTCAGGTCCTTGTCGAACCCGCCGCCCTGGATCATGAACGTGGACATCACCCGGTGGAAGATCGTCCCGTCGTACGACTCCTCCTCCACGTACTTGACGAAGTTCTCCGTGCTGATCGGCGCCTTCTCGCCGTTCAGCTCGAGGTAGATGTCGCCCATCGACGTCTTCATATGCACGTAGACCATCTTGCTCTCCGACGGCTCGGCCATCGCCGACTCGGACTCCGGCTGGGCCATCGCCATGAGCCCCACGCCCACGACCGCCACCGCCGCCATCATCGCCTGCTTCAGCATTTCTACACCTCCTCAGGAAGGGCCGACTCTAGCGCCCCGCCGCCGCGGGCGTCCGCGCCGCCGTTCGGGAGCCGTACGCACCGCACACCGCCCCGGATCGCGCGTTCCTGACACCCGGGACCCCGCCTGTAGACTGCGGCCATGAGCCCCCAACGCCCCGCCCGCGGGCTCGCCGCGCTCGCGGCCGCCGCCGCCCTGGTTCTCGGCCCGCCCGCGCTCGCCCAGGACGACACGGTCCCGAGCGAGCCCGACCCGGCCAACAACGTCCTCCGCGGCCCGAGCGTCCCCGACGACGCGATGCGCACGCTCCTCCGCCAGGGCATGACCCGCGGCTTCGTCCCCGTCGAGGGCCGCCCCGAGATCGCCGCCCTGCAACTGCTCGAGCTCGATCCCGAGACCAGCGAACGCCTCGCCGACGCGATCAGCCAGCGGACCATCGACGTCTCGATTCTCCTCGTGGACCGGATCGACACCGTCCGCGAGATCACCGACGAGATCACGGCCGGCGGCGACGCCGAGCGCATCCGCCAGCTGCAGATCAGCATGTGGGACGAGTTCGAGCCCGACCGCCCGCGTGACCCGCTGCTCGATCAGCTCGCCGACACGCTCACGCCCGAGCAGCGCGCCGAGGCAACCCGCCTCCTCGACGAGTACTGGTCCGCCTGGATCGACTCGGAACTCAACGATGGACCCGACCTCGAGGGCGAACGCCTGGCCGCGGCCCGGGAACGGACGGAGCAGCGACTCAAGTTCGGTCTGTTCCAGCAGGAGCTCCGCGAGGCGTACGACGTCAGCCTCAGCCGCTACCGCCAGGCGATGGAGGCGATCTACAACGCCGTCGATCCCACGCCCGAGCAGCGCGAGGCGATCCGGTCGCTCGTGATCCAGCACATCAAGGACACACGCCTGGAGGCGACGCCCGAGCAGCGCCGCGCCGCGACCCGCCGCATCTACGATCTGCTCGACGAGGACCGCCGGGCCCTGCTCTTCGACTACATCCTGCAGGTGGCCCTGCCCGGCTAGGGGACGAGCCGATCAGGCCTACTCGATCGCCGGCCCCAGCTCGGCGACCGCCGCGTCCATCGCCGCCACGTCCTCGGCCGACAGCTCGATCGAGCCCGCGCCCGCGTTCTCGATCGCCTGCTCCGGGTTCCGGGCCCCGACCAGCGCGTGCGTCAGCCCGGGTTGGGCGACCGTCCACGCGATCACGAGCTGGCCGACGGTGCACCCGTGCCGCTCGCGCACCGGCTCGAAGCGGGACAGCAGCTCGGCGACCCGCCCCAGGTTCTCCCGCGCGAACCGCGGCTTGCCCGAACGCACGTCGCCCTCGCCGAACTTCCGGTCCGGCCCGATCTTGCCCGTCAGCAGGCCCAGCGCCAGGGGCGAGTACGCGAGCACCGCGATGTCCCTCTCCTTGCAGTACGCCAGCTGGCCCTCGTCCAGGCGCCGATCCAGCATCGAGTACTTCTCCTGGTCCGAGTCGAGCGGGCCGGCCGCGCGGTACGCGTCCATCTGCTCGGGCGTCGCGTTGCACACGCCGATCGCCCGGATCTTGCCCTCCTCCTTGAGCCTGAGCAGACACCCCATCGTGTCCGCGATCGGCGTCTGCTCCTCCTGCCAGTGCGTCTGGTAGAGGTCGATCCGGTCCGTGCCCAGCCGCGCCAGCGACGACTCGACTTCGCTCCGGATCGAGTCCGGGTGGTTGTAGATGCTGACCTGGATGTGCCCGAGCTCGTGTCCGCCCTTGGCCGTCGAGCAGAAGAACTCCCGCCCGCCGGGCGAGCCGGCGACCATCCCGCACTTGGTCGCGATGACCACCCTGTCCCGCCGGTCCCTGATCGCCCGCCCGACCACGATCTCCGAGTGCCCGAAGCCGTAGATCGGCGCCGTATCGATCATGCTCACGCCCTGGTCGATCGAGGCGTGGATCGCCCGGACCGCGTCCTCCTCGTCGGCGCCCCCCCACATCCACCCGCCCATCGCCCACGCGCCCAGCGCGACCACCGACGCCTCGATCCCGGAACCGCCCAAAGGCCGCGTCTTCATGCTCTCGACTCCCGCAGACATCTCTAAGAGGAACCAGCCCGACTCTAGAGGCCCGGGCGCCCCCACGCCCGGCCCGCCCCGGATCGGGCCACCCAAAAACAAGACCGCCGCGGGACGCTGGCCCCGCGGCGGCGGTGTGCGATCGATCTCGCGTGCCGGCTCAGGCGGCGCGCTTCGTCACGCGGACGCGGCCGTCGAAGCTCGCGCCGTTGTCGATGAAGAACTTGCCCGCGTTGAACGAGCCCTTGACGCTGGCGCCCTTGTTGATCTTGATGGTCTTGGAGGCGCTGACCGAGCCGTTGAACGACCCGTTGATGCTTACGTCCACGCCCTTGATCTTGCCGCTGGCGTTGGCGCCGGGCTCGAACTGCAGCGTGCCGGCCGAGACGATGTCGCCCTTGAAGGGGCCGGTGATCTTGGCGACGCCGGCCGGGGCGGCCTTGCGGCTGCTCTTGCGGGCGGTCTTCCGCGTGCTCTTGCGGGCGGTGGACTTCCGGGCGGCGGTCTTGCGGGTCGCCGACTTGCGGGCCGTCTTCTTCGCCGTGGTCCGCTTCTTGGCCTTGGTGGCGGTCTTCCGCGCCGTGGACTTGCGGGCGGTCTTGCGGGCGGTGCTCTTGCGGGCCGTGGACTTCCGGGTGGCCGACTTGCGGGCGCCCGTCTTGCGCGCGGGGCGCTTCTTGGCGGTCTTGCGGGTCGTGGTGCGACGGCGACGGCTGGTGGACGTTTTCGTGGGCATCTGACTTCACTCCTAAGGGTGCTCGCGGGCGGCCTGGAGTTCCTCGTCCCAACCGGCCCGTCATTGGTTCCGGTGACAAAGATCGGTTGCAGAAGCCCCCGACGCCGCGCCGCCACCCGTCTGCACGCCCGGGCGCGTGCAAATGTGCCGGTCGTGACGGCCAGGCAAGCGCCGGCCGATCCCGCCGCGTCCCGCCACGAGCCGAATCCACCCGGGGGCCCCGACGAACCCCCGCCCGTGACCCGCGTCCTCTCCTCGCTCCTCCTCCTGCTCCTCCTCGGGGGGTGTTCCATGCGGCAGCCCATGCCGACCGTCGACCGCGTCGACCTCGACCGCTTCATGGGCGACTGGTACGTCGTCGCCCACATCCCCGCCGGCCCCGAGAAGGAGGCCTACAACGCCGTCGAGTCCTACCGGCTCAACGACGACGGCACGATCGCGACCACCTACGCCTTCAACGTCGGCGCCTTCGACGCCAAGCGGAAGGTCATGACCCCCAAGGGCTTCGTCACCGGCGACGAGTCCAACGCCGAGTGGAAGATGCAGTTCGTCTGGCCCTTCAAGGCCGAGTACCTCATCGTCCACCTCGACGACGACTACTCGCAGACGATCGTCGGCCGCACCAAGCGCGACTACGCCTGGATCATGACCCGCGATCCCGACCCGGGCGAGGGCGTGATCGACGCGCTCGTCGCCCGCCTGGCCGAGCTCGGCTACGACACGTCCAAGGTCCGCCGCGTGCCCCAGCGCTGGCCGAGCGACTGAGGCCCCGCTACAGCTCCATCGCCAGGTGGATCTCGTCGAACGTCCCCGCGTCCACCCGCGTGACGTTCGGCTCACGCCCCCACGCGACGAACCCGAGCGACTCGTACAGCCGCACCGCCGCCGGCGCGTTCGCCGACGCCGCGATCCCCAGCATCTCGACCCCCTCCCACGACCGGGCCACCCCGATCGCCTCGGCGACCACCGCCCGCGACAGGCCCTGCCGCCGCGCGCTCGGCGCCGTGTACACCCCCCACACGTGAGCCCAGTGGCGCATCTTCTGGCGCGTGTTCCGGTACACACCCGCGACGCTCACCAGCCCGCCCCCATCGCCATCGGCCGCGAGGATCGCGTTCTCCGGGTCGCGCAGCTTTTCCTCGAGCACGACCCGCTCCTCGGCGATGTCGTCGCCCGGCGCGCTCAGGAACGCCCACGGCGAGTCCAGCAGCATCTCCCGCCGGATCGCCTGGTACGCCCCCGCGTCTCCCGGACCCAGCCGTCGCACATCCGTCATCCGCGCACTCCCTCCCCGCCCCCGATTAGACTACCCCCATGCCCGAGAGCACGGACGCGCCCCGGGGCTGGCGAGAGCGCCTCGGCCACGTCATCTTCACCACCGACACCCCCGCCGCCAAGGCCTTCGACATCGCCCTGCTCGTCGCGATCGTCCTCTCTGTCATCGCCGTCTGCCTCGAGAGCGTCAAGGCCATCAAGGCCGAGCACGGCCAGGCGCTGCTCGTCGCCGAGTGGGCCTTCACCATCCTCTTCACACTCGAGTACGCCGCCCGCCTCGCCACCGCCCGACGCCCCCACCGCTACGCCGGCTCCTTCTTCGGCGTCATCGACCTGCTCTCCATCCTCCCCACCTACATCTCCGTCCTCGTCCCCGGCGCCCAGTCGCTCATCATCATCCGCGTCCTCCGACTCGTCCGCGTCTTCCGGGTCTTCAAGCTCGCCCGCTTCGTCGGCGAGTCCGAGATCCTCGTCGAGGCCCTGCACGCCGCCCGCGAGAAGATCATCGTCTTCATCGTCGGCGTCACCTCCTTCACCGTCGTCGTCGGCGCGCTCATGTACCTCATCGAGGGCGAGGAGTCCGGCTTCACCTCCATCCCACAGGGCATCTACTGGGCGATCGTCACGCTCACCACCGTCGGCTACGGCTCCATCGAGCCTGTCACCACGCCCGGGCGCATCCTCGCCTCGATCGTCATGATCATGGGCTACGGCATCATCGCGGTGCCCACCGGCATCGTGACCGCCGAGCTCACCCGCGCCCGCCCCTCCCGGACGACCAAGCTCGTCATCCGCCGCTGCCAGGCCTGCGGCGACGCCTCGCACGAGCCCGACTCGCTCTACTGCCGCCACTGCGGCGCCGAGCTGCCCAAGGCGTAGCCGTCAGCGCTTCCGCCTGACCGCCTTCTTGCCGGCGGCCGTCCTCCGTGTCGACTTCTTCCCAACAGCCTTCTTGCTCCCGGCTTTCTTTGACGTCGCCTTCTTCGCCGTCGCCTTCTTGCGGGTCGCGGTCTTCTTGCGGGTCGCCTTATTGGTCGCGGTCTTCTTCTTGGCGGCGGTCTTCTTCTTGGCCGCCCGCTTCGGGCTCCAGGTCTCGTCGCGGGCCTTCTCGTACGACGCGACGAACTTCTTGGCCGTCACCCGCTTGATCGCCCGCCCCAGCACGTCCAATGGCACGTCCTCGAGCTTCTTCACCCGGATGCAGGACTTGCCCATGTCCAGCCGCTTGCCCGTCGCCTTCCATTCCTTGACGAACCGCTCCATGTCGCCCGGGCTGGAGTACAGGCAGAACAGGTAGATCCCGATGTGGTTCTTCTGCGACGCGACGCTCGCGAAGGGCAGGGGCTGCTTCGGGTCGCAGTGGTACCCCTCGGGGTACACGGAGTGGGGCACGAAGAACGCGGGCATGCCGTACTGGATCCCCTCGGCGAAGCCGGGGTTCAGGTTCTTCTTGATCGTCCTGCGGATCTCATCGACGGCCTTCCGGCGGTCGGCGGGGAGGGAGTCGAGGTAGCCCTTGACGCTGGTGGGTTTGGTCGCCATGCGCCGAGCGTACCGGCGGACGGGGCGGCGTTCACCCCTCGCCGGGCACGAAGACGACGTCGAAGCCGACCCGCCCGTCGGCGCGGGCCTCGGCCTGCTTGTAGATGACGCGCCAGACGCCGTCGTCGGCGGGGAAGTCGGCGTTGGTCCCGACGATCATCCGCTTGGCCCGGCCCGAGACATTGGTCGTGAGGTCGTCGGTGCGCCCGGTGTACGTGAACTTGTTGAGGGCGAAGACGTTCCCGGGCTTGCCGGCGACGGTGATGGACTCGCCGGGCTTGAGCCAGACGTCGGCGCCGGCGGAGGCGCCGGACTGCTCGAGGGCGGCCTGCCTGAGCTGGGAGTTGATCGCGGTGAGGCCGCGGATCTCCTCGGTCATGCGGGTGCTGGCGGACTTCTGCTGGGCGACCAGGGCGTCGATCTCGGTGGCGAGCTGCCTGGCGCGGGCGGGGTCATCGGTCTTGCGGAGCTCTTCGAGCTTGGCGTCGAGGGCGGCGAAGTTGGAGTCCTGGCGTTCGATGAGCGCGTCGATGCCGGGGCCGAGGACCCCGGTGGACTCGACGCCGGCCTGGACGGCGATGCCGATGAGGGCGCCGACGACGACGGCGGCGAGCTTGCCCAGGGGGTGGGCGATGAGGCGTTTGCCGACCCATTTGGCGGTCGATCGGGCGGTGGTCGCCGCGCGGGAGGGCTGGGCGTCGGCGGGTTGTGCGCCGGTTGGCTGTTCGCTTTGGGGGGCGGCGCTCGGTGGTGCTGCGTCCGGGGCGGTGTGCTCGGGCGAGGGGTCGGCGTCGGACGCGTCGGGGGGCGCTGGGTTGTGTGGCACGGGGCCAGTGTACCTGGAGGGGCGGGCATCAGGCCCGGGCGGGGGGAGGGCCCGGCGGCTGGGCCGCGAAGTAGGCCCGGGTCTGCGCGCTGCTCAGGACGGTCAGCATCCAGATGCACAGGGCGTAGACGGCCAGGCCGGTCAGCACGACGAGGGCGACCAGGCCCTCGGGCGGGTTGGCGATCGGGCGGCCGAGGAAGTGCCAGCTCGCCTGCCCGCCGCTGCCGACGACCAGGAGGAACAGGAGGGGCATCCCGACGAGGAAGATCCAGAGGAAGACGACGGCGCAGACGCGCCAGGAGTTTGAGCGTTTGAGGACGCCGATCCCGGTCGGGAGCATCAGGGCGGTGAGGTTCAGGTTCAGATGGAAGCGGAGGAGCGAGACGAGGATCTCAAGGATCGCCCAGACGCCGAAGATGATCAGGAGGACCGCGACGGCGGTCACCCGGCCCGGGAGCGGCTTGAGCGCCGGCTGCGGCTGCATCGTCGCAGGCTACCGGGCGGTCGGGGCGGCGGCCAGGGTCGGCCGGGGCGCGGGGGCTTTGGGATTCGGCGGGGGGCGGGTATGCTGGGGCCATGGGCCCGTACCTGGTGAGGATGGGGGTCGGGGCGACGCTGGGGGCGCTGGCGGCGACGGGGATCCTGCTGCTGCTGACGGGCGAGACGTCGGCGCCGATCGTGGCGGTGGTGGCGTCGATCGCGGCGGTGTGCTCGGCGCCGGGGCCGGTGTCCGACGAGGACGACGAGGCGGAGCCGGCCGTCGAGTGAGCTGATTCGGTTGGGGCGTTGTGGGGACCGCGGGACTCTGGTGCCGCGGCTTTGTTTGTGCGCGGCGCGCGAATCGGGGGCGGGTCGGACAGCTTGAGCAGGGCGGTGGCCGCGCGGGTGATGGCGGCGGTCTCGGTGGCGTTGTTGGGGCGGCGGCGGGTGAGGTCGCGGAGGGTGGTGATGGCCTCGGCGCGGGCGGCGGCGGCGGTGTGCCGTGCGCGCTGCTCGGCGTGGCGGGTCAGGCGGGCGAGGGTGGACTGGGTCTGCGGCGAGTCGAGGAAGTCGAGGAGTGTGTCGGGGTCGAGGCCGTGGTGCTCGGCGAGGGAGATGAGGTCGGGGCAGCCGTCGAGGTAGTCGCGGAGCAACGCGGAGCGTTGCTGGGGATCAGGGACCGGGGACCGGGGACCAGGGGCAGGAACCCCACGACTCGAAGACTCGTCGTCGGCGTGGGGAGGGGAGGTAGGAGGAGGGGACGGAGCCCTCACCCCAGCCCTCTCGCTCGTTCCCGGTTGGGGGGCGCGGGAAAGGGGGCAGGACGGGTCGGTCAGGGCGATGGCGTCGAGGTGGTCGGTGTCGGTCATGGGCCAACGCTACGGCGTCGGCGGGCGGCGTCCAGGTTTGGGAGGGGGAGGGCGGGGATGTTGCGCGCGCGGGGTGGAGGCGGAGTTCGCTTCTCGTGCCACTGACCCGTCTTCGGGTCAGTGCTGACGGGAGCACTGACCGGAGGACCGGTCAGTGGTACGGGTTCGGGCCACCTGCCGAATGAGTAGACTGGTTTGCGATGTCAGATACTAAGAATGAGCTCACACCCAACGGCACTCGGCGTATCCCATTCGGGGTCGGCTGTTTTCACTTTGGTATCAAGCCGACCGAACAGGAGGTCTCGCGCCAGGGGTACATTTCGACAGTTAGAGATGCGCTTCGAGCCATCCCAAGCATCAGCAACCTCAACGTCGAGTCCCGAGGATCCAGCCACACTTGGAGTGTCACGCATCCGGACGCCCATCGTCCTTTTAGTCACTGTGGCCACCCCATTCCCCCGGAATCATATCTACGGGTTTCCTTTGACTTGCGCCTATCACCAGACACCCAACAGTCGCTTAGGCTCGCGGGAAAGGAGACCTACGACGTCATCCATGTATTCATTCAGTACCTGCATCACGGTCCCATCGCATTTGTGAGCGTACCAGACAATCCCGATGCGAGACGCCCAGCCAATGCGGTCATCATCGCGCGCAAGCATTTGGAATCGGAGTTCGAGCTTAGAGACACAGGCTACTTGACCTTTGAATTCACGGGACCAAGTCCATTTCATGCCGACTTTGAACTCGTTCGCCGCCCCAAAGACAGCGATTCACCAACACTCGTATCTGAATTGATAAGTCGAAGGGGCTACGACAAAGTCAGCTTGTCTGTGACCAACTCCAACCTAGGCTCGACAATCGACGACTTGTTCGCTCTTGTCGCAAGCAAGCTCGGATCAGAGTTGGATTTCTACTACTTCGGCGTGCGAACCGAGAACGTTCGCCAGCAGAGTTGGATGGATGTCCAGAATTCGCTCAGCAATCTGCTTACCGATATCGCCGGCAGTTCTGGCTTGAAGTCATTTACTCGCACGATGAGATACCGCAGACGAGTGCGAGATGTGTTGTTTGACATAGTGCATTTTGAGACTTATTGCGCTATCGATGACCTCCACTTACGTGAATCGCATTCGAACACCTTTGATCGATCAGGCAACGTCTACCTGGGCGAACTTGCCCAGGGCGAATTCTTAAGACGCCCGGAGTTGCCCGTTGTGCAGTCCATTCGGATTGCGGAGTTTCTAGAACAACGCCTGTCGCTTTCTCTCAACTTGACCGCTGCGGTCGTTGCCGCCATTCTCGGGGCACTTATTGGAGCGAGTGTGACCTGGGTGATCTCAAATCTGGGCGAGCGCGAGCCGATAGAGACGCCGCAGACCTCCGAGATTCAACGCGACATTAGCCCGGTGGAAGATCTGGGCGCACAATCCGAGGACACCAGCCAACCAGATTAGTTCAACTGCGAAGCTGCAACGGAATTGCGGGAGATGGCGCTAGCCATCCCCCGGCAAGAGCTGATCAATCTAGTAATCGAAATCATCCCCCCCGCCGGCGGACATGGCGGGGGACTTCTTGTCCTTGAGTTCGACAATGGCGGCCTCGGTGGTGAGGAGGAGGCCGGCGATGGACGCCGCGTTCTGGAGGGCGACGCGCTCGACCTTGGTGGGGACGATGACGCCCATCTGGACGAGGTCGCCGTAGGTCTGCTCCAGGGCGTTGAAGCCGAAGTTGGCGGCGGTGTTCTCCTCGACCTTGGAGGCGATGACGGAGCCGTCGAGGCCGCAGTTGGCGGCGATCTGCTTGATGGGGGCGGCGACGGCGCGGGAGACGATGTCGATGCCGATGCGCTCGTCGCCGGTGGCGGACTTGCGGACCTTGTCGAGGGCGCGGCGTGCTCTGAGGACGGCGACGCCCCCGCCGGGGAGGATGCCTTCCTCGACGGCGGCGCGGCAGGCGTGGAGGGCGTCCTCGACGCGCGCCTTCTTCTCCTTCATCTCGACCTCGGTCGCGGCGCCGACGTTGATCTGGGCGACGCCGCCGGCGAGCTTGGCGAGGCGCTCCTCGAGCTTCTCGCGGTCGTAGTCGGAGGAGGCCGCCTCGATCTGGTGGCGGATCATGTCGATGCGGCCCTTGATGGCCGAGGAGGTCCCGGCGCCCTCGACGATGGTGGTGTCGTCCTTGGTGACGGTGACCTTCTTGGCGCGGCCGAGGTCCTTGATCTCGAGCTTCTCCAGATCAATCCCGAGCTCTTCCATGATGGCGGTCGCGCCGGTGAGTGTGGCGATGTCCTGGAGCATCTCCTTGCGGCGGTCGCCGAAGCCGGGGGCCTTGACGGCCGCGACCTTCAGGACGCCGCGGAGGCGGTTGACGACGAGGGTCGCGAGGGCCTCGCTGTCGATGTCCTCGGCGATGATGAGGAGCTGTTCGCCGGATTCGGCGATCTTGCCGAGGATGGGGAGGAGGTCCTTGGCGCTGCTGAGCTTCTTCTCGTGGATGAGGACGTAGGGCTTGTCGAGGACGCACTCCATGGCGGCGGTGTCGGTGACGAAGTGGGGCGAGAGGTAGCCCTTGTCGAACTGCATGCCCTCGACGAGTTCGATCTCTGTCTCGAGGGACTTGCCCTCCTCGACGGTGATGACGCCGTCCTTGCCGACCTTGTCCATGGCCTGGGCGATGATGTCGCCGATCTGCTGGTCCTGGTTGGCCGAGCAGGCGCCGACCTGGGCGATCTCCTTGGAGCCCTTGACGGGGTTGGACATGTTCTTGAGTTCGGCGATGAGGGCGGAGACGGCGTTGTCGATGCCGCGCTTGATCTGGTTGGGGTTGGCGCCGGAGGTGATGTTCTTGAGTCCCTCGGCGTAGATGGACTCGGCGTAGATGGTGGCGGTGGTGGTGCCGTCGCCGGCCTCCTTGGAGGACTTGGAGGCGACCTCCTTGACCATCTGGGCGCCCATGTTCTCGTAGGGGTCGTCGAGGGTGATCTCCTTGGCGACGGTGACGCCGTCCTTGGTCACCGTGGGGGCGCCGAAGGATTTCTCGAGGACGACGACGCGGCCCGAGGGGCCGAGGGTGACCTTGACGGCGTTGGCGAGCTTCTTGACGCCGGCGAGGATGCGCTCGCGGGCGTCGGAGTTGAATGCGATCTGCTTGGCGGCCATGTGTGTCTGCTCCTGAAACTTCTCTGAAGGGCGGTCGGCCCTGTCGTGTGTGTCTGGTTCGGTTCGTTTACGGTTTGCTGACCTTGCCGTTGAGCCCGATGCGGACCCAGGCGACGCGTTCGGATTCGATGATGTAGATGGACTGGCCGTCGGTGACCTTGACGAGGCGGTCGTTCTCCTCGGGGACGAGCATGGCGCGCTGGACGGTGAGTTCCGTGCTCTCGATGCAGAAGGTGGCGGCGCGTTCGCCGTTGAGTTCGGTGAGGGCTTGTCGGAGCTGGTCGGCGTTCATGCGTGTCCCTTAGAGCGCGGCCGGGCGGGCGAGTGAGATGACGTCCCCGGCCTGGAAGTAGATGGCCTCGGGGGTGTAGTCGCGGGAGTGGCCCGTGTCGTAGACCTGGCCCGTGACGGTGAAGAGGGTGTCGTCGCCGGCGGGGGCGGTCTCGACGGAGGCGATGTCCTTGATGAAGAAGGAGCGGTCGGCGAAGCCGACGGCGACGCGGGCGCCGTGGTCCCTGGCCTGCTCGAGGATCGCCTTGATGGTGTCGGCGTGCATGGTGTGCTCCGTGGCTCGGGGTCGGGTGGACTCGCCCACCCCTCCGAACGGGCAAGGGCCGGCCTGTGTGGTCAGTCGATGATGGCGAGGACCTCGTCCTCGCTCATGATGAGCAGCTCGTTGTCGTCGAGCTTGACCTCGGTGCCGGCGTAGGACGAGAAGATGACGCGGTCGCCCTTCTTGACGGTCAGGGGGGTGCGCTCGCCGGTGTCGGTGTTGAGGGCGCCGTCGCCGACGGACTCGACCACGCCGGTCTTCGGGCGGTCCTTGGCGCCCTCGGGGAGGTAGATGCCCGACTCGGTCTGGGTCTCGGCCTCGTCGCGGCGGACGAGGATCTTGTCGTGGAGGGGGCGGATCTTGAGCTTGCTCTTGGTGGCGGTGGCCATCGGTCTGACTCCTCTGGTGATGCGTGCCGGGAGGGCCGGCGGTGTTGTGGGTTGACGCCGAACGCGGGGCGCCCGGCGGGGGTGACTACATGGTCCTCGGGTACGTCCTGGGCTCGTCGCCCGGCCAGCGGCCCGCGTAGTGGCGGGCGAGGCAGCGGCGGAGCACGTCGAGCATGATCTCGAGCTCGCCCGTCTCGTGCGGGCGCTCGATGACGGCGAAGGCGCCGGCGCGGAGCGCGGCGGCCAGCTCGCGGCGGGCGTCGCGCGACGTCCGGGCGTGGCGGACGACGACGGTCGGCGGGGGGGCGTCCAGCCTGCGGAGCATCTCGAGCAGGCGGTAGCTGGCGCCCTCGGCGCCGGGCGTGATCGGCTGGCCCTCGGCCAGGGGCAGGCCCAGGTCCACCACCGCGATGTGGATCGGGTACTTGCGGATGACGTCCGAGGCCTCGCGGCCGGAGCCGGCGCGGAGCGAGCGGACGCCCATGGGCTCGAGCAGGCGGGGCAGGCGGTCCACCCAGGGCTCGGGTCGCCAGCCGGCGTAGGAGAGGAGGAGGTTGAGTCGGCAGGGGCTCTCACCCGCGCCGGCCTCGGGGCCCTGGGCGCGAGGGGTGGGCGCGGGGCCCTGGCCGCCCTGGGTCGCGTCGTGATGGAGCGATACCTCGCGCATCGACCAGAGGGAGGGGCAAGGGGCGTGCCTGTCCGGGCGGCGGGGTTCGGGGCCGGGGCGCCGGGGCGGCCGGCCCTGGCGGGCCCCCGGGGCGGGCGGCGGGAGGTGTGGCCTGCCAGCGCCCCGGCGGGGGCGGGGCGGGGAGTGTCAATCTGGCAGGCGGGGGTCTGGTCGGGCGTGGGAGTGGGCGCGGGTGGTGGCGGGCTGGCCACGCCGAGCCGCGCCAAAACGCCCAAGCGGCAGGCTTTCCACGCGTTGTGCATGGGCGGGCAGGGTGGCGGGGCAGAGTTAGACTCGGCGCCATGGAGATCGCCATCATCGTTTTGTCTGTCGCGAGCGTCTTCCTCATCGGAGGGTTGGCCTGGGCGCTCTGGGGGCGTGCCCAGTTCGCCAAGGAGACCGGGGAGGCCCGCGGGAACGTCGAGTCCTTGGAGCGGGAGCTGGCGTACGCCAGGGACCGGAACGTGCAGGACGAGGGGGCGCTGGAGCAGCTGCGTCTGAGGCTGCAGCAGGCCGAGAACGACCTGGCGCGGGCCGAGGAGCGGCGGGAGGCGACGGCCCGCGAGTTGGCCGAGCGGGGGACTCTGGAGAAGCGGTTCAGCGACGCGTTCAAGGCGCTCTCGGCCGAGGCGCTCAAGAGCAGCCGCGACGAGTTCATCCAGCAGGCCAAGCCCGTCTTCGACGCGGCCCGCAAGGAGCACTCGGACCTGGTCAAGCCCATCGGCGAGACGCTGGCGGCGACGCGGGAGAAGCTCGAGCAGATCGAGAAGTCCCGGACCGAGAGCTTCGCCAAGCTGATGACGAACGTCGAGTCGGTCACGGGCGCGAGCGCGGCGCTGCGTGACGAGACGGCACGGCTGACGCGGGCGCTGAGCAAGCCCGAGATCCGTGGTCAGTACGGCGAGATCCAGCTCAAGCGGGTCGCCGAGCTTGCGGGGATGACGAGCTACTGCGACTTCGTCGAGCAGGCGAGCCAGCGGGACGCGAAGGGGAACCTGCTGCGGCCGGACATGGTCGTGAAGCTGCCCAACGAGCGGGTGATCGCGGTGGACGCGAAGACGAACACGCTGGCGTACATCGAGGCGGTCAACGAGCCCGACGAGAAGAAGCGGGACGAGCACCTGGACCGGTTCGCCAGGCACGTCTCCGAGCAGGCCAAGAAGCTGTCGGACAAGAAGTACTGGGCGTCGTGGGACGGGTCGGCGGAGTTCGTGGTCATGTTCGTCCCGGGCGACCACTTCATCGACGCGGCGCTGCAGCGGAAGCCCGAGCTGCTCGAGGAGGCGCACCAGCGGGGCGTGATCATGGCGAGTCCGAGCACGCTGATCGGGCTGCTCCGTGCGGTCGCGGTCGGCTGGCACGAGCACAAGCTGGCGCAGGAGACGCGGGAGCTGATCCGCCTGGGCGTGGAGCTGCACGAGCGGGCGGGCGCCGCGTTCGAGCACGCGGGCAAGCTGGGCGACTCGATCCGCCAGAGCGTGGAGCGGTACAACCGTCTGGTGGGATCGATCGATTCGCGGCTGACGCCGACCTTGAAGAAGTTCGAGGACGCGGGGGCGCGGTCGGGCAAGTCGCTGACGGAGCTGAAGCCGGTGGACGGCTCGCCGCGGGCGCTGCAGGCGTCCGGGGGCGCGGGGCTGCCGGCGGCAGCGGCGAACGGCAATGGCAATGGCAACGGCGCCAAGCCCGCGAACACGCCGGGCGCGAAGTCCTCGTAGACAGCACCGGCGGCGTTAGGCTGGGGGCGTGAGGCGCCTTCCCTGGATCGTCCTGTGCTCGGTGCTGATCACGGTCGGCGGCGCGATGGTCGTGCTCGCCTTGGGGTCAGTGCTCGCTCGGCCGTCCGGGATGAGCGTCGGCGCCGCCCTTCGCCGGGTGTTCGGCGACGACCCGGCGCTCGTGGTCGTGCTGGTCGCGGCGTACCTGTTCGTCGTGCTGCTGACGTTGTTCGCCCGCGCGCTGGGGCGGGGGCCGGGCTCGCACGAGTGCTCGCGATGCGGCTACGACCTGTCCGGTTCGGCGGGGGGCGTGTGCCCGGAGTGCGGCTCGACGATCGATCGACGGTGATTGGCCCCGCCGAGGCGGCGGCGGTCCCCCACTACTCATCCGGGCAGCCGGCGGCGAAGGCGAGCAGGTACGAGAGCACGTCGGAGTAGTCGAACACGCCCTCGGGCAGCGCGAAGTCGGCGAGCGGGTCCTGGGCGTCGAAGTACGCAACAAACGCGAGCACGTCGGAGAAGTCCAGCACGCGGTCCGGGGGCTCGGCCAGGTCGGCGGGGCAGGGCGGGTAGACGTGCTCGAGCTGGACGTCGGCGGCGATGTACGCCCGGCCCATGGACGTCTGGGCGATCAGGCCCAGGCGGACGACGTCGTTCTCGTCGCGGTCGGAGAGCTCGATGAGGCTGTCCTCGGGGGTGTCCCCAGGGAAGGGGTTGGCCAGTCGGATGTAGCCGGCGTCGGGGACGCCGTCGTCGTCCCAGTGGATGGGCGTGCCGTCGCGGATGACGGCGACGCCGTTGACCAGGATCGCGTGGAACATCAGGAAGTTCGGCGGCTCGACGAGTCGGACGACGCAGGCGTAGTCGCCCTGCTCGTTGATCTCGACGGCGCCGAAGTCGGAGAGGATCGCGCTGGAGCCGGGGTCGGCGGTGGGATCGCCCGGCTGGAGCAGTACCGCGTCGCCGTTCGCCAGGTAGGGGAAGGTCTCCAGGGTGGTATCCATGCCTGAGCGGGTCCGGGCGGCGAGGATGAAGTCTCCGGCCTCGTTGATGTCGTAGCTGATGGCATCGCCCCAGCGCTGGCCCTCGAGCATGAGGTCGGGCGGGACGGGTTCGTCCTCGACGACGGGGGCGCCGTCGATCGCGGCGACGGCGGCGTCGATGACCA
This sequence comes from Phycisphaerales bacterium, assembly GCA_041987545.1. Lineage (GTDB taxonomy): Bacteria > Planctomycetota > Phycisphaerae > Phycisphaerales > UBA1924 > JAJRXR01. The sequence goes on from JBHIWH010000004.1 coordinate 151,707, forward strand.
GCGCGTCGCGGGCCTCGGGGCCGGCGAGGCGGATGGTGGTCATCCAGTGCGCGCCGGCGTGTGAGACGGCGAGGCGGTCGCCGAAGATGTCCGGGCCGATGGAGGACGGGGTCGCCAGGCCGGCGATCGGGTCGGTGCCAAAGAAGACGAGGTCGGCGCCCGCGCCCGAGAGGAGCATCTGGTTGAAGGGCGGGGCGAGGGGGCCGGGGGTGACGCTGGCGGCGAAGAGGAAGTCGGTGGGCGAGGTGAGCGCGACGTCGGAGAAGGCGTGGAAGTAGGTGTTGGCGAAGACGCCGACCTGCGCGAGCTGGGCGCCGACGAGGGTCGGGCCCAGCCACAGGGTGTCCATCTCGACCATGGTCGGGTCGTGCACGCCGGCGCAGGAGTAGAGCACGCTCCCGTCGTCGGCCAGGGCGTACCGGGGGGAGAACTCGGCCTGTGTGTACTCGCCGATGGTGGCGTCGCGCCTGAGGAGGGAGAAGGGCGCGTCGGCGTCGGCCTGGCCGTAGATCTCGTGGCGGTAGTCGTTGGAGAGCGCGATGCGGCTCTGGACGAGGACGCCCCAGCCGCCGACGCTGTTGAACTCGACGGCGCGGACGGCGGCGACGGTCTCGGTCGGGAAGGCGCCGGGGGACAGGTCGCCCTCGCGGATGACGGCGGCGGGGAACTCGACGAGCTCCGGTTGGGCCGAGGCCGCGGATGTGGCAAGCGCGATGGCGGCGATCGCCGAGGCGGGTCGCGGGTTTGGGCAGCGGCACGGCAAGCTGGGATCCCTCTCCCGGCGCAACGTCCGAGATGACCCCACGTTATCGACTTGCAGGGGCGGAAAGAAGCCCCGCGACGGACCGAGCGGAGTTTGGCAAGCGTGGCGGGCGGAATCCGGCGCCCGAGCCGGGCGGGGGCGGGACCCGGTTCGACGGCGCGGGCTGGGTTGGGCGCCGGCGCGTTCTCGGACGCGGCCTCAGGCGCCCGGGCGGGGATCGCTCAGGAAGAGGTAGTCCCGGGCGTCGGGGGTCCAGGCGTCCACCTCGCGGGGGTCGCGGAGGGACTCGTCGGCCGCGAGCATGCGGTAGCCCATGTCCCGGAGCGGGCGGGCGACGTCGTCCACGCTCTTGCCCACGCGCTCGGGCATGCCCGGGATCAGCTCGGCGAAGATCGCGGGGCGGAAGCGGTCGATCGTCTCCAGCCCGCCCTCGATCACGAGGGGCTCGGCGCCCTCGACGTCAATCTTCATCAGATCGCAACGGGCCAGGCCCTCGTCGCGGGCCCAGTCGTCGAGGCGGACGGTCTGGATGGTGGTCTTGCAGACGTCGGGGGCGGTGCGGGTGCCGAGGGCGTCGGGGGACGACGCGTCGGACATGTGGGCGCTGCCGTGGGAGTAGCGGCGGCTGGCTTTCTTGTAGGGCACGTACAGCTCGACGGCGCCCGGGGCGTTGGACAGGCCGCGCTCGACGATGGTGACGTTTGGTCTGCGGCCGACGACGAGTCGGAGCATCTTGAGGTTGTAGGTCAGGGGCTCGAACGCGTAGACGCGGCAGGAGGCGTCGTGCAGCGCGGCCAGGTGCTTGGTGTACCTGCCGTGGTTGGCGCCCACGTCGAGGATGACGCCGCCCGGCTCGACATGGGCGCCCAGGGCGCGGACGACGGCGGCGAATCGGCGGCGGACCAGGGCGTGGTAGAGGTGGTCGATGCGGGCGCCGACGCGGGAGAGGGGGCCCGCGCGGATCTCGGAGATGTCCGGGATGGTGGGCGCCTCGGGCACGTCGGCAAGCGTAGCGGGGGTCGCCGCGGCGGGCGTTCGCGGCGCGGGACGCCCGCGGTAGACTCGGGCATGGGCAACGACGCGGCGGCACGGATCAACGGCGAGATCGAGGCGGTCGGGGCGGGCGAGCTGCTCGGCTCGGCGATGAACGAGGTCGGCGACTCGATCGCGGGACTCGCGGGGATCGAGCGGTTCCTGGACTCGGGCGTCGTGCGGCGGCTGCTCGAGCCGGACCGGGTGGTCCGGTTCCGCGTGGACTGGGTGGACGACTCGGGCGATGTGCGCGTCAACACCGGCTGGCGGGTCGAGCACTCGAACCTGCTGGGGCCATACAAGGGCGGGCTGCGGTTCCACCGGACGGTGAACGAGGACACGCTCCGGTTCCTGGCGTTCGAGCAGTGCTTCAAGAACGCGCTGACGGGCCTGCCCATTGGCGGGGGCAAGGGCGGGAGCGACTTCGACCCGAAGGGCAAGTCCGACGGCGAGGTGATGCGGTTCTGCCAGTCGTTCATGCGGCAGCTGCACAGGCACATCGGCCCGGACCTGGACGTGCCCGCGGGGGACATCGGCGTCGGCTCGCGGGAGATCGGGTTCCTGTACGGCCAGTGGCTGCGGATCACGAACCGCCCGGTCGGCGTGCTGACCGGCAAGCCCGCGGGCGCGGGCGGGATCCCGGGGAGGACCGAGGCGACGGGGTACGGGCTGGTCGAGTTTCTGTGCGAGATGATGAACGAGGCCGGGGAGTCGCCCGAGGGGGCGCGGGTCGCGGTCTCGGGCTCGGGGAACGTGGCGATCTACGCCGCCCAGCTGGCCGAGCGTCGTGGGGCGCGGGTCGTCACCTTGTCGGACTCGGGCGGGACGATCGTGTGCGAGGGCGGGCTGAGCGCCGAGCAGATCGAGGCGGTGCGGGTGCTGAAGGAGGAGCGGCGCGGGCGGCTGGGTGAGTTTGAGGCCGACGGCGTGTCGTACAAGGACGGGGAGACGCCCTGGGGGATCACGGAGGCGTCGGTGGTGCTGCCGTGCGCGACGCAGCACGAGCTGGATGTGGACGGGGCGGCGGCCGTCATCGAGCGCGGGGCGAAGTACGTCGGCGAGGGCGCGAACATGCCCTGCACGCACGCGGCCCGCGACGCCTTCGAGCGCGAGGGCGTGCGGTTCGCCCCGGGCAAGGCGGCCAACGCGGGCGGGGTCGCGTGCTCGGGGTTCGAGATGTCGCAGAACGCGTCGCACACGGCCTGGCCCCGCGAGCGGACGCTGGAGCGGCTGACCGAGACGATGCGGACGATCCACGCGACGTGCCTGGAGCGGGCGCCCCGGGACGGTGGCGTGCCGAACTACGGCGTCGGGGCGGACCGGGCGGGGTTCGTCAAGCTCGCGGAGACGATGATGGCGCTGGGCGTCTGAGGCCGGCGGCGCGTCACTCGACCGGGTCGAGCCCGGCCGAGACGCGCCACCGGTTGATCAGGGCGCGGGTGCGCGGGGCGCGGTCGCCGGTCGGGTCGAGGCGGCCGCCGGGCCTGAGATACTCCCACTCGTCGGGGTGGTTGGCCCGGGCCCAGGCCTCGATCTCGTCGAACCGGTCGCGGCGTTCGTCGGGGTCTCGGGGCGGGGCGTCGGGGTCGGCGGCGGAGATCATGTAGCCCTTGATGCGGCGCGCCCCGTCGGGGCCGTCTTGCAGGAAGTACGTGATGCGGTACCGCGAGCGGTCGGTCCGCGCGATCAGGTCGTAGTAGTCGTTCCACTCCTCGTTGATGCGCCAGACGGTGTCGCCCTCGGCGTGCCAGGGGCCGGGCGTGGAGACGGAGTTGAAGTGCTGGTCCCAGGCCCTGTACCGCCCGGCGTTGAGCTTCCACTCGAGCCCATCGCCCTCCTTGGCGTCGTACCAGACACGGGGGTCGTCGGCCAGGAACGAGCGGGCGGCGTCCAAATCGCCCGACTCGCGGGCGGCGCGGAAGGACTCGACGGTCTCGATCCCGGTCGGCGCGCAGGCGGGCAGGGCGAGGCAGATGGCGGCGGCGAGGACGACGGCGGCGGCGTGCTTCATGCGGGGCTCCGGTCTCGCCCACGAGGAGCCTCAGTATGCCGGGTGGTCAGCCGCGTGCCAAGCGTTCGAGCACGTGGGCGGCCGGGGCGATGAGCTCGTCGGGGAAGTCGAAGCGTGGGTCGTGCAGGGGGGGCTGGTTCTCGCCCGAGCCCAGGAGGAAGAGGGCGCCGCCGTCGGGCGCGTCGTCCATGAGACGCCCGAAGTCCTCGCTCCAGCGTTGGGGCTCGGGGAGATCGACGACGTCGAGCAGCGCGGCGGCGCCGGCGGCGCGGACGGCCTCGACGCAGGCTGCGTCGTTGTGCGTCGAGACGAACGGATTGTCCTCGGTGATGCGGACCTCGAAGTCACCCGCGGCCAGCTCTCTCGCGAGGTCGCGGACGCGGGCGGCCTGCCCGTCGCGGATCTGGGTCGACTGGCCGCGGCAGCTGACGTGGATCGTCGCGGCGCCGGGCGAGACGCCGAACGTCGGCTCACCGACGCTGGCGTGGGCGATCGTGGTCATGCGGAGGGGCTCGCCCTCGCTCGGGCGGACGGGCATGCGCTGGATGAAGCGGGCGGCGACGAGGGCGGCGGAGTTGTCGCGCTCCGGGAGGCTGGTGTGGGCCGTCGCGCCCAGGAACTGGACTCGGAGGCCGATGGAGGCGCAGGCCATGACGTCGTCGCGGACGGCGAGCTGGGCGAGGGGGCGGCCCGGGTCGTTGTGGTAGGCGAATGCCCGGCGACCGCGAATCCGGCGCCAGCGCGGGTCGTCGATGACCGCGGCGGCGCCCTCGCCGGTTTCCTCTGCTGGCTGGAAGAGGAGCGTCACGCGGCGCTCGGGCGGGCTCGCGGCAAGGCGGCGGGCGATCTCGACCAGGCAGGCCATGTGCCCGTCGTGGCCGCAGGCGTGCATCGTGCCCTCGCGTGTCGAGGCGTGCGGGGCCTGGGTCTGTTCGTCGATGGGCAGGGCGTCGAGTTCGGCGCGGAGGGTGATGGAGTCGTCGTCGGAGTCGGGGCCGAAGCAGGCGGCGACGCCGTGGCCGCCGAGGGCGGTCTCAAGGCGGGCGGGGTTGAGTTCCGCGAGGGTTGCTGCGATCAGCACCGCGGTCTCGCGCTCCTCGCCCGAGAGCTCGGGGGCGGCGTGGAGGCGGCGGCGGAAGGCGGCAGGATCTCTGCTCGGCGCGGCCATGGGCGAGGGTAGGCCCTCGCGGTGACACATCACGGCGCCGACGCTTCGGGACGTACCGCCCTGGTCAGACGCAGGCGATCGTCGCGGACTCGGCTCGGATCTTCGGTCAGGATGGCGTCGATCGTCCGCCCGAGCGCGACGGATTCCACGCCCCCGTGCTCCTGGCGGACCCGGCACTGGCTGACCGCCTCGTCGCGGCGGCCCGCCATCCAGTAGAGGTGGTACCAGGCCGCCTCGCCCGTGGCGGGCACGAACGCCGCCTCGACGAGGCGCTCGACGTCCTCGGTGTCGTCGGCGCCGGTCCGCGCGCACTCGAGCAGCGCCTCGAGCCGCAGTGTCCAGACATCGAACGCCTGGACGCGCGTGAGGTTTATGATCTCTTCGGCCCGGTCGAGGCGCCCCGTGGAGATGAGGACCTCTGCCGCGACCATCCGGACGAAGTACGAATCCGGGGCCGCGTCGAGCGCCTGGTGCGCATGCCCGAGAGCCTGCGCGGGGTCCTGGGACGCGGCTTCGAGCGCGGCGACGGCGTCGTCACGAGCGGCGGTGATGCCGGTTCGGTTGGCGGCGAACCAACCCGCGAGGGCGGCCGGCTTCGTGTCTCCGAACGGATCAACGAGGTCGTGGTTCGCGCTCGCGCTGGTGTACCCGGCGCCGCTTCGGGTGACGATCCCGAACACACGGCCTTCCGGGTCGAGCACGGGGCTGCCGCTCATTCCCGGGATGGCCTCCGTGTCGAGGCTGACCGAGAGGCCGAACTCGGGGTGAACGCCCGCCCAGGCGACCGACGTGTCGCGGACGCCGAAGAGCATCCGGGAAGGCACGATCGTCGCGGGAGCGCCGGGCGTGGGCAGGAAGTCCGTGAGCGGGAGGGTCGGGTCGTTGTCGCGTGGTTCGACGGCGACGACGAGCAGGTCCGCGTGCTCGTCGCCGGCGAGCACACCCTGGATGCGTCGGCGCGAGCCGTCGGGGAACACGACGCGTGCGGACTCGGCGTTGTCCAGGACGTGCCAGGCCGTCAGCACGCGGCCCGGGGCGTACACCACGCCGCACCCCAGGGGGCGGGGCCCGTCGATCCAGTTCGGGGTTTCGAAGAGGACGACCGCGTGCTGGGCGGGGTGTGTGACCGGGAGCGGATCGGGCGCCGTGACGCGCCCGGCCCAGGCCATCAGCCCGACGCATGCCGTGGCGATCACGAGAAGCAGCGCCAGCAGGGCGAAAAGCCTGGGAGACAGCTTCCTCATGCGGTGGACACTATCTGTGCGCGGCGTGTTGGGCTAGGCCGGGCTGGGCATCGCCCCGGGGGGGATGTCCGGCTCGGCGTCGTCGGCGGGCTTCGCCGCGTCGGGCTTCTTGGCCGGGCGGTCGGCGGCGAGGAGGTCGGCGACCGTCGGCTTGCCGAGGGGCTCGCCGCGGATCAGCTTGTGCACGTCGTCCGCCGTGAGCGTCTCGTACTTGAGCAGCGCCTCGGCCACGTCCACGACCTTGCCCCAGTTCTTCTCGAGCATCTCGCCCGCGTCGGCGTACGACTCGTCCACCAGGCGGCGGATCTCCTGGTCGATCACGCGGGCGGTGTCCTCGGAGTACTCGCGCTCGGGGACGTACATGTCCCGCGTGTCCGAGCCGGCGTAGCGGACGAAGCCGAGCTTCTCGCTCATGCCCCACTCGACGACCATGGTGCGGGCGAGCTGCGTGACCTGGGCGATGTCCTGGGCGGCGCCGGAGGAGACGTCCTCCATGGCTCTCTGCTCGGCGATGCGTCCGCCGCAAAGCACGCGCATCGTCGCGTTGAGCCACTTGAGCGCGTAGCCCATGCGGTCCTTCTCGGGGAGGCTGAACGTCGCGCCGCCGGCCTCGCCCCGGGGGATGATCGTGACCTTATGAAGAGGATCGGCGTCCTTGAGCAGGGCCTGCAAGACGGCGTGCCCGGCCTCGTGGTAGGCGACGAGCTTGTTCTCGTCCTTCTCGCGGACGCGGGACTTCTTGGCCCGGCCGAACTTCACCTTGTCGCGGGCCTCCTCGAGGTCCTCGTGCTCGATGAAGTCCTTGTTCTGCATCGTGGCGGCGATCGCGCCCTCGTTGATGATGGCGGCCAGGTCGGCGCCGGCGAACATGGGCGTGCCCCTCGCGATCTTCTCGAGGTCCACGTTCGGGCCCAGCTTGACCTTCTTCGCGTGGACTTTCAGGATCTCGAGTCGGCCCTTGACGTCGGGGAGGGGGACGGCGATCTGGCGGTCGAAGCGGCCCGGGCGGATGAGCGCCGGGTCGAGCACGTCCGGGCGGTTGGTGGCGGCGATGACGATGACGCCGTCGGCGGCGGCGAAGCCGTCCATCTCCACGAGGATCGCGTTGAGTGTCTGCTCGCGCTCGTCGTGCCCGCCGGTGGAGAAGCCTCCGCCGCGTCGGCGCCCGACGGCGTCGATCTCGTCCAGGAAGATGATGCAGGGCGACGAGTCCTTGGCCTGCTTGAAGAGGTCGCGGACGCGGCTGGCGCCGACGCCCACGAACATCTCGACGAAGTCGGAGCCGGAGATCGAGAAGAAGGGGACGTCGGCCTCGCCGGCGATGGCCTTGGCGAGCAGCGTCTTGCCGCAGCCGGGGGGGCCGGTGAGCAGGACACCCCGGGGGATGCGGCCGCCCAGGCGGGTGAACCGCTTGGGGTTCTTGAGGAACTCGATGATCTCGGTGACCTCGTCCTTGGCTTCCTCGATGCCGGCGACGTCCTTGAAGGTGACGCCGGTCATCTCCTTGGTCATGGTGCGGTGCTTGGACTTGCCGAAGTTGCCGAGCATGCCGGCGCCGGCTCCAGCGGAGCGGAGGCCTCTCGAGATCAGGAACCAGATGAGGAGGATGAAGATGAAGAGGGGGAGGACGAGGATAAGGAACGGGGCGAAGCCGGAGGCGGGCTTGGCGATGTACTTCTCGCCGGTGAGCGCGCCGAGCTTGCCGGCGATGACTTCCTTGTTGGCGGTGTTGACGGGGACGCGCATGATGACGGGCTCGGCGCCCGGCTGGGGCATGACGCGGGCGTAGATGCCGTCCTCGTGCAGCTCGATGCTGTCCTGCACGACGGCGTTGGTCTGGAAGTAGGACTCGAACTCGGCGTAGGTGATCTTCTGCCCGCCGCCGGCGCTGGAGAAGAACATGACGAGGAGGACGACCAGGACGAGGAGCATGACGAAGCCGAAGAGGCCGCGACCGGGCCCCGAGGCGCCGGTGGCGGTCTTGTCACCCGGCTTGGTCGGGCCCTTGGCGTCCTTGGGCTGGGGCTCCTTGGAGCCCTCGTCGGCGGCGGCCCGGAGGCCCGGCGCATCCTGTCGTGGTTTGTTGGCCCGGGGGAGCTTCATGCGTCTGGTGGTCTCTCGTACGTACTCTCGGGCGTGGCGGCCGGTTCGCCCGCCGCCGGGCCCCCACGATCATCGATCGGTCGGCCCGCCGGCCTGAAACGCTAGGGCCACGCGTGGGGGGATTCGAGGCGTGCGGGGCCCGGGATGCGTCGGGGGCGTCTCCCCACGACCGAGAACGGGTCGGGGGCGGCGGATGTTCCGCGGGGGCGGGGGCCTACCAGTCCGAGCGGAGCTCGGCGACGATCTCGCGGGCCAGCTCCCGGATGGCCTGGCGCTGGCCGATCTCGCGGCGTTCGCCGGTGCCCATCGCCGGTGCGTAGGTCCCGACGGCGGAGAAGCCGTCGCGCGCGACGAGCACGTCGCCCGAGCGATTGTCCCGCCAGCGGAAGCTGACGCGCAGCTCGTACGCGTTCTCCTGCACGAGCCCAGAGCCCGGGGTGGAGGAGAGGTTGGTCGCCCGGGCGCCGGTGACCGCGCCGGTCAGCGTGGTGTCGGCCCGCTCGTCGGCGGTCACGACCCAGGGCGTCTGTCGCTGGATCTCGGCGATGAGCGCCTCGGTCAGGTCGAACTCGACGCCGGTGGCGAAGGTGGAGTTGTCGAACATCGGGACGGCGACGGAGCGGACGTCGTCCTCGTACGTCCACGAAAGTGAGTAGCCCTGGGTCGGGTCGGAGGCGCAGGCGGGCAGGACGCCGGCGAGCGCGGCGAGGCCGCACAGGCCGGCGGCGGGGGCGCGTCTCACGTCTCGTCCCCCGGCGTCTGGTCGGACGGGGTGTCGGGGGCCGGATCGGTCGCGGGCTCGTCCGCGGGCGGCTCGTCCATCCAGCCCCGCTCGATCATGATGTCCACCGCCTCGCGGGCGGCGGCGCTGGTGGGGTGCCTGCGGAGCAGGCGGCGGAGCTTGAAGCGGCACGCGGGCTCGTCGCCCTGGTTGAGGTACCACTTGGCCGTCGTGAGCATCTGCAGGGCGGCGGACTCGTCGATGCGGACGAGCATGCCGCGGGTGATCCCCTCGCGCTCGGCGGCGGCGGGGTAGCGGCGGATGAAGTCCTCGATGAGCAGCTCGGCCTCGGTGAGCCCGGCGCCGTCGTACTCGGGGCCCTTGAACCGCGCCAGGTTCGCCTTGATCTGACGCAGGGCGGCGTACTCGCGGTGCTCGGACTCGGGGTAGTTGGCGATGAAGATCGAGTACATCTCCGAGGCCAGCTTCATCTGGCGGCGCTCGAAGTAGTGGTCCGCGAGGTCGAGGGCGGCCTTCTCGGCCAGGCGCGAGCCGGGCAGGCGCTCCTGCACGCGGATGATCAGCTCCTCGCCGGTCGCGCGGGCGGGCTCGATCCGCATGCCCCAGATCTTGCGGCGCATGCCGTCGAGGTAGCGGATGCCGATCTCGTACTCGCGCTGGACGGCGTCGGCGAAGACGTCCGAGGCCGTGAAGTCCCGGATGATGGCCTCGTAGTCGTAGAGCGCCTTGTACTCGTTGCCGGCGGCGACCTTGGCGTCGCCCCGGACGAGGTAGGCCTCGGGCAGGAGCGGGTTGGCGGTCCGCTTGTTGGCCTCGATCCAGGGGGTGAGCAGGTCGCGGGCCTTGCCGGGCTTGTCGTCGGCGAGCAGGCGTCGGGCCTCGGCGATGGTCCACTCGTCGGTCCCGGGCTCGGGGGCGCGGGTCTGGACCCACCCGCCCTCGTCGTCGAGGACCATCTCCGTGGACTGGGCGAGGGCGGGGCCCGTACAGATCGCGATCGCGCACGCCACGGCGGCGTGGCGGAACGGGTTCGGGCGGCGCCCTGGGCGTGTCTTGGTCTCGGGCATGCGGCCCAGAGCATATCGCGGGCGCGGGGGGCCCGCCGCGGGTGAAACGCCGCGTATCATTTCCAAAGAAAGACACAACGAGATCCTTGCCACGCCCCCCGGATGGGGAGTGGCGCCGCCCGGGAGGCGCCGAGATGCCAGGACTGACCGTGCTCGCCGTGGCCGCCGCCGCGCCCCTCGTCCTCGCCGCCGAGCCTGGTGAGGAGGCGCTGCGGGGGGTGATCGCCGCCTACCGGGACGCGCCGGCGGTGGTGGACACGATGACGTACGAGGTGCGGCTGCCGGGCGCCGACCCGGAGCGGGGGTCGGGGCGGGTCGTGCTCGCGGGTGAGGGCGCCAGCTTCGTCGCCAACGGGCTGCTGCTGATGGCGCGGGGGGATGCGTTCTACGTCGCCGACGAGCACCCCGCCGGGCCGTACGTGAAGATCGATCGGGGGGAGCGGTTCGTGGGCGACTTGGCCCGGGTGCTGGGTGGGGCGCTGAACATCCCGACGCCGCCGCACATGTTCGCGCGGGAGGACGCGGCGCCAGATGAATTCGTCACCGCGTTCGGGTTCGGGATCCTGCAGGGGCTTGAGCTGGAATCCCATGGCGACGCCGAGGTGGACGGGGCCGTGCGCGACCGGCTCGGTTTCCGTGCCGACAACGGCACGCTGTCGCTGTACGTCGATCCGAAGACGTCCTTCGTGACGCGGGCGGACCTGACGGCGCGGCCGCCGGGCGCGGACGGGGCGCTGGAGGCGGTGCTCCGGTTCTCGCCCGAGGTCGTGGAGGACGGGCCCGGGCTGCTTGCTCTCGACGAGGGAGCCCGGCGGGAGGTGTCGTCGGTGAGGGAGTTCATCCGGGCGGGGCCGGAGGTCGGGATGCGGACGCCGGACCTGCGTTTCGTCGGGCCCGACGGGGACGAATGGCGCCTGAGCGATCGGGGCGGGCGGCTTGTGGTGCTGGAGTTCTGGGCGTCGTGGTGCGGCGGGTGCCTGGTGTCGCTGCCCGCGTTCGACCGGGTGGCGGACTGGGCGGAGGCCGAGGGGGTGGCCGCGGACTTCTTCGCGGTGAACTCGCGCGAGACGCAGACGCCGGCGAGGATGCGGGAGACGGCCGCGACGTGGTGGTCGCAGATGAAGGTGGACGTGGGCTGGGTGGTGGACCCTGGGGACGCCGCGGCCGACGCGTTGGACATCACGAGCTTCCCGACGCTGGTGGTGATCGCCCCGGGCGGCGAGGTGGTGTACACGCACTCGGGGTACTCGCCCGAGCTGGAGCGGGACCTGAAGGAGGCGATCCGCACGCACGCCCCCTGAGGCCGGCCGCGGGCGGCGCCGCGCCGCCCGGGCGGGTGTGAACGCCCGGCGGCCGGCGGCTCTCGGGTACGCTGGGGCGATGAGGTTGCTGCTGTTCTCCGATGTTCACTGCGACCAGGCCTCGTGCGCGGACCTGGTCGCCCAGTCGCGGGGCGTGGACGTGGTGGTCGGCGCGGGCGACTTCGCCAGCCGGCACCGGGGGCTGGAGGAGACGATCGGCGCGCTGGCGTCGATCGACGTGCCGACGGTGCTCGTGCCGGGCAACAACGAGACGGACGAGGCGCTGCGGGACGTGTGCGACGTGTGGTCGTCGGCGCACGTGCTGCACGGCGAGTCGTGCGAGATCGCGGGCGTGCCGTTCTTCGGGATCGGGTGCGGGATCCCGACGACGCCGTGGGACTGGAGCTTCGACCTGGACGAGCACGCGGCCCGAGCGATGCTGGCCGGGTGCCCGGAGGGGGCGGTGCTGGTCTCGCACTCGCCGCCCAAGGGCGTGTGCGACCTGTCGTCGGCGGGAGATCACCTGGGGTCGCGGGCGATTGCGGACGCGATCGAGGCGCGGCGACCACCGTTGGTCGTGTGCGGGCACATCCACGACTCTTGGGGGCGGGACGAGGCGCTGGGCGTGTCGCGGGTGATCAACGCGGGGCCGCGGGGTGTCGTCGTTGAGTTGCTCTAGAATGACACCGAACACATTCCTATTATTCACATCTGAGAATTCTCGGACCCGCGATAGCGTTTGCTACGTATCATGCTCCCGGGCAGAGAGAGGGCCTGACTGACCAAGGGATGGTTGTTCGACTTTATGGACGGAGCGAAAAGGGAAAGGGGCCGCCATGGCGCCGAGCAAAGGACCTCTGTCGGTGAGTGACATTTGTGCGATGCATGCCGACGTCGGGCTTTATGTCTCGAACATTCACGATGCCGTATATCCCAAAGGAAAGTACATCGCACAGTTGCGCTGCACCAAGGTCATCGAGGCCCTTGCTCAGAGCGGAGACCAGATGACTGCGTCTCAACAGAGGGCCCTCGCCTTCGCCGGGCTCTGCTTGTCGATGTTTGTCAGGCTCGATGGCTCGACACTGGTCCCGGAGAGCCGGGATGAGGAGAGGTTGTTCCTCCGCATGCTCAGTGATCTCTTGAGCAGCGCCAACGCGGCGATGGAGTCCCAGCTCGAAGTGTCCCGTGTCCGAGGATAGTCAAGCACAAGCTCTATGGCGGAGAGATTCGCCATCGGGTTTTCGGCAGATCAATGTAGGCGGTGAATGACCAGGAGAACTGTCTGCCGACGAAGAGAAGGAAAGGGGTTGCAAATGCCGACCAAAGAGATCATGCGACGAGAGAAGAAGAAAGGAGGCTGGTGTGCGTCGCCTCGAAAGGCAGGGTTTGATCTGCCTGACAAGTACGTTTCTCTGATTTATCTCTACTCACATATCGGGACGCCTACGCCGAACGGTCGCTTCGAGTTGCGATGTAGCTACTTGCCACCTGCCCGCGCTCAGGGCGCGGATTTGATGGAGGCATACGACGCCCTCCTTCAGAAGCGTGCGATGATCGTGCGAAGCTTGCTGGAAGCCGGATTCGAACCTCCGCCAATTGACGATGGCGACGAAGCCGACTCCCGCAAAGAGCAGGTGAACACACGGATCTCGCCCGCGCAGAAAGAACTGCTAGCGGACATCGCCAAAGCCCAGGGACAGTCGATTCCTGAACTTGTCCGGGAGTTGATTCGCGCCCGCACCGGGAACTCTGGCCATGTAACTCTCCCCTGACCGGCCGTCATTCACCGTGGTATTTCTGAAGGACGCCGACCCGGTCGGCGTCCTTCGTCTTATATATGCTCACCAACGATGGAGCTGACCCCCCTCCGCCAGTACATCTCGATCTGCGAGCACGGGCACATGACCCGGGCGGCCGAGGCGCTGGGCGTGACACAGCCGGCGCTGTCGGCGATGCTCAAGAAGCTGGAGGCCGAGGTGGGCGCGGACCTGCTGCACCGGACGGGGCGGGGGGTGACGCCCACGGACGCGGGCGAGGTCTTCCTGACGCACGCGCGGGAGGCGGTCCAACGTGCCGACGCGGGTGTGGGCGCGGTGCGCGAGCTCGTGGGCCTGGAGCGAGGATCGATCCGCGTGGGCGCGGGGGCGACGGCGGTGAACTACATCCTGCCCCGGGTGATCTCCAAGGTCCGGCGCGAGCACCCGGGCATCCGGTTCCAGATCCGGGAGGCGGGCTCGAGCGCCGTGGCGGGCGCGGTGCTCGCGGGCGAGCAGGACATGGGCATCGTCACACTGCCTGTGGCGCTGCCCGGCTCGGGCGAGCTGATGACGGTGGGCGAGATCCGCGACGAGCTGCGGCTGATCGTGCCGCCGGGTGGGCGGCTGGAGGGCCGTCGGGGTTTCCGGTGGAAGGACCTGGCGGGCGAGCCGGTCGTCGCGTTCGAGGCGGGCAGCGCGGTGCGCTCGCTGATCGATGCGGCGGCGGGCGCCAACGGCGTCTCGCTGGACGTCGTCATGGAGCTGCGGTCGATCGAGTCGATCGTGCAGATGGTTGAGGCGGAGGTCGGGGTGGGGTTCGTCTCGCGGTTCGCCCTGGACGCCGAGCCGTCGGCGGGCAAGGGACTGACCTGCCTGGACGGGAAGCTGACGCGGACGCTGGCGGTGGTGCGTCGGCGGGACCGGGTGCCCTCGCACGCGGCGGCGGCGTTCGAGCGGGCGCTGCTGGCCGGCTCTCGCCGAGGGCGGTCGGCGCGGTGAGCCCGGGTCTCGCCTACAAAGTGGTCCCGTGAGCCCGCAGGATCACAGCGCGATGGACCTGGGCGCGTCGCTCCGCGAGGCCGATCGCCTCCGGGTCAGCGGGCGCCCGGACGAGGCGTTGGCGATCGCGAAGAAGGCGGCCTCCAGGCACCCGAGGTCCCCCGAGGCGCAGTACACGCTGGGCGTGACGTACCAGTCGCTGCGTCGGCTGAACAAGTCGCTGCTGCACCTGAAGAAAGCCGTGCGGATGGCGCCGCGGCAGGCAGGCTTCCGCGCGGCGCTGTGCGGCGCGTTGAGCCGATCGGGCAAGCCGGACGAGGCGCTGCGCGAGGCCCGCAAGGCCCTGGAGATCGAGCCGGGGAACGTGACCGCGACGATGTTCCTCGAGAGCACGCTCCGCTCGCTCGGGCGGTTCGACGAGGCGCTGGAGCTGCTGGAGCGCGCGACGGCCGAGCCCGGCGCGCCGGCGAGCCTGCTCAACGCGCGTTCGAAGGCCCTGCGGGCGCTGGGGCGGCATGAGGACTCGGCCGCGATCTCGCGTGGGCTGCTGGCGCGCGATTCCCTGGGCGCCCGCGACCGGGTGACGGCGCTGTTCGATCTGGCCGCGGCGCTGGACCGGCTCGGGGAGTACGACGACGCGTGGGACGCGATCGAGGAGGCCAACCGCCTGCACGGTGGGGTGTACAACCCCGAGGCCGCGACCGCCCTGTGCGACGAGGTCATCCGCGTCTGGACCCGAGCCAGGCTCGATTCGCTGCCCTCCTCCGGGCTGGACGCGCCGACGCCCGTGTACATCGTGGGGATGCCCCGGTCGGGGACGACGCTCGTCGAGCAGATCATCGCGGCGCACCCGAGGGGCGCGGGGGTCGGCGAGCGGATGCACATGCCCGCGGCCGAGCGGGAGTTGCTGGTCACGTCGATGGAGACGCCCGGCCTTGAGGCGGCACTGGGGCGCCTGAGCCAGGGCACGCTGCGCAAACGGGCGGGCGAGATCTTGACTGAGATGCTGGAGCTGGCCCCGGGGCGGGGCGTGTCGCGCGTCGCCGACAAGCAGATGACCAACGTGTGGCGCCTCGGGCTGGTGTCGCTGCTGCTGCCCGGGGCGCGAGCGGTTTCCTGCACGCGGCACCCCTTGGACACGATCGTCTCGTGTTACTTCCAGGACTTCGGCGAGCCGACGAACCTGGGGTACGTGTACAGCCTGGAGCACCTGGCCCATGAGTTGCGGCTCACGCGGCGCCTGGCCGAGCACTGGACGCGGGTGGCTCCGCTGCCGATCCACGAGGCGCCCTACGAGGCGCTGATCGACAACGCCGAGGCGCAGACCCGGGCGCTCGTGGAGTTCCTGGGGCTGGAATGGGACGACGCGTGCCTGTCGTTCCACGAGGCGAAGCGGGCGGTGATCACGCTCTCGTTCGACCAAGTGCGCAAGCCGATCTACCGCTCGTCGGTCGGGCGGTGGAAGAACTACGAGGGGCGCCTGGGCCCGGCGATCGACGCGCTGGGCGACCTGCTCGACGGCGCCTGAGCGGGGGTCGGGACGACCGATCTCTCGTACGAACCACCCTCTAGAAGGACCAGGCCAGGTCCATCGAGAGTGTGACCTCGGAGCCGCGACCGGCCAAGGCCTTTCCGCCGTCGGCCAGGTCGATGTAGTCGGCGCCGAGTGTGATGACGGGCCAGGCGCCGCCCGGGTCCAGGACGAGGCGGGCGCCGACGCTGACGTACCCAAGCGTCTTGTCGCCCGCGGGCGTCTCGTAGTAGTCCGAGAGGCTGATGCCGACCTCGACGGGCGCGGAGACGGAGACGTCGCCGATGTGCGTGGCGCCGACCTCCCAGGTGGGCTCGATGCCGAGCGAGAGGAAGACGCCCGCGCTGGAGCCCCCGTCGGCGCCGTCGGGCCCGACCTCGAAGGCGACGAGCACGGCGGGGTTGATGGTGAGATGCTCGAAGCGCTCGCCGTAGAGACCGGAGTCGTCGAGGGCGAGGGCGAGCGAGAACTCGTGGATGCGGGAGAAGTCGCCCGTGGGCGAGAGGTACTCGGTGAACGCGGCCCGCCCGGCGAAGCGGCCGCACGCCAGCTCGATGCCGGCGTAGAGGTCCAGCTCGTAGAACCGGTCGCCGATCGAGCCGCCGTCGGCCAGGTCGTGCACGCGGAGGTCGGCCCAGAGGCCGGCGAAGACAGAGGCGTCGACACGATCGCCGTCGTGGACGAGGTAGGCGGCCTCGAGGCCGGGCTGGAGGCTCGCCCGGTCGTTGCGCTGGGCGATGCCGCGGAAGTAGTAGTCGCTGGCGAGGGTGAGGCTGAGCGAGACCGAGAGGCGGTCGTCGGGCGCCCCGCCGGGCTGGGAATCGGGCTGGGCGCCGGGCTGATTCCCCGGCCGGGACGCGGCCGGGCCGTACTGCTGCTCGAACGTCGTGATCGCCGGCGGGTCGGGCGGCGGCTCGAGCTGGGGTCCGAACATGCGGCGTCTCCGGGCGCGAGGCCCGGGGGCGGTGATCGGACGTTGAAAGCCCGTGATCCAGCCGCGGTGGGCGGAATCACGATGAACGAGGCCCGGCGGGGGGGCCCGCGGCTAGCCCGGGCAGCCCTCGGCGAACGCGGTCAGGAATGCCAGGACGTCGCTGAAGTCCCAGACGCCGAAGGCGGGGGCCAGGTCGGCGGCGGGGTGCATCGCGTTGAAGAGGTTCAGGAACGCGAGCACGTCGTCGAAGTTGAGGGCGCCGGGCACAACGATGTCGGCGACGGTGCAGGGCGTGCCCTCCTGGGCCTCCTGGGCGCCGATGTCGATGACGTCCCCGGGCCCGACGCCGGTGTTCGGCGTGCCGCCGTCGTTGACGAAACGAGACTGGAACTCCGAGTTGGAGTAGTCGCGTGGCAGGGGCTCGGCGGTGTCGCCGTCGTCGTCGGCGTCGACGACGTCCGTCGCCGCCAGGGCGTTGGAGCCCGCGTCGCGCGCGGGCGAGCCGGGGGCGAGGTCGTAGAGCGCGAACGCCTCGTCGGAGAACATCGGGTCGGCGTCGAGGTTGCCGGGCCCCGGGTATGTCGCGAGTTCGGGGAAGATCGAGTAGCCGGTCGTCGTCAGCGGCACGGAAGCGCTGGCGAAGTCCGCGTTCTCGTTGCCCCAGACGATGGAGTTGTACAGGATGATCTGGGGGGCGCCGGGGGCGGCGACGCCCCGGACGCCGTTGACCACTCCGCCGGTGTTGTCCGCGATCGTACACGAGCGGATGTCGATGGTGGTCTGGACGCCGGCGGAGCCCGCGTCGGCCGCGTCGATGCCGCCCGAGCCGGCGGGGTCGAGGGCGAAGTTGTTGTAGATGATCGAGTTGGAGAGGTTGAGGGTGACGCTCGGGACGCCGTCGAGGACGAAGAGGGAGCGGGCGGAGATCGCGGCGCCGTGGTCGGCGCTGTTGCGTTCGAAGCCCGACTGCACGACGCTGGCGACGGAGATCTCCTCGTCGCTGTCGCTGAAGACGAGCAACCCCCCCCCGCGGGAGTCGGCGTCGTTGCTCTCGAACCTGCAGGCGACGAATGTGGCCTCGCCGCCGACCACGCACGCGCCCGCGCCGTCGGTGGCGGTGTTGCGCACGATCCGGCCGTTGGTCATTGTGACCGAGGCGCCCCCCGTGACGAACACGCCGCCCCCCTGGCCGAGCGCGGAGTTGTCGTCGGGGTGGGCGCGGAGGAAGGTCGCGACCGCGCCATCGGTCGCGTAGATGCCGCCCCCGTTGGCATCGGCGCGGTTCTGGCGGATATCGCCGATGCCCGCGCCGAATCCGCCCACGTAGTCGAGCGTGCCGCCCTCGATGGCGATGGCCCCGCCGTTGGTGGCCGAGTTCCCACTGCTGAAGTTGCAGTTGGTGGTGATGACGTCGGCGTCGTCGATGTGCATGGCGCCGCCGTCGGCGCCCGCGTCGTTGCCCCTGAATACGCAGTTCTCGAAGGTGGGCGAGGATCCCGGCAGGCAGGCGACGCCGCCGCCGTCGAAGGTCGCGTCGTTGAACGAAAAGCCGCAGAACGTGAAGTGGGGCGAGGCGCCCGAGTTGATGACGGCGCCGGCGCCGAAGACGGCGTTGCACTGTGTGAAGCTGACGTCGTCGAGCGTGGGCGAGGCGCCGACGCCGAACACCGCGCCGCCCCCGAGCGCGTTGTCGCCGCCCCGGATCGTCACCTGCTCAAGGACCGAGCCGGGCCCCTCGCCCGAGGTGAAGAGTACGCCCGGGCCGGCGGGCGGCTCGATGATGATCTGATCGTTGGGCTCCGTGCCGCGGACGGTGATCGCTTTGCCGTCGAAGTCGATTCCCTCCGGGTAGATCCCCGGCGAGACGACGACGACGTCGCCCTGGTTGGCGGCGTCGATCGCGGCCTGGATGGTCGGGTACTGCGACGGGACGAGCCGGTCGATCGCGGACGCGGGGCCGGCCAGAGACGCCGCGCACGCGAGGGCGGCCAAGAGTTGCTTCATGCGTGTGTCCCTCCGGGGCCGAGCGTACCGGCGCCCGCCGTGGCCGCCAACGGCGAGGCGTCCGCCCCCTCTCTGCGCTCCGCGGGCGGATCTCTCAGGCGGGACCGGGCGTCCGGGTCAGGGGCAGCCGGCGCCGAAGGCGGTCAGGAAGGCCAGGACGTCGGAGAAGTTGAACACGCCGACGGGCTCGGCGAGGTCGGCCGCCGGGTCCATCGCGCCGAAGGCGGTCAGGTACGCCAGCACGTCGGAGAAATCGAGGACGCAGAACGGCTCGGCGAGGTCGGCGGGGCAGCCGCTGTACCGGATCAGCACCGACGCGCCGTCCACGACGAGGCTCCAGCCCGCCGGCAGAGAGACGAGATTGAAGTCGTAGGTCGGGAGGCCGGCCGTCGCGTCGATGATCTCGATCTCGACGCAGCTCTCGGGGTCGAAGCCCGGGTCCTGGGAGACGATGAGCGATCCGAGGAGGCTGCTTGCGTCGCCGTCGAGCAGGGTGATCTTGTCCGCCTCGCCCGTGTCCGTGACGCGGAGGTTGATCTGTCCCGTGACCTCCTGGTGCACCCGGTGGATGAAGACCTGCTCGGCGGTGGGCGTGGGCCCGGGCACGAGCGGGCCGTCGATGATCGTGACGGTCGTGTTGGGGAACGCGAGCGCGGTGTCCCCGTCGAGCTGGAGGTAGCCGGACACGAACAGGTTGGTGTTCGAGTTGAAGACGGCGCCGTCCTCGATGATCGTCCAGCTTCCGAGCCGCAGGGCGCCGGGGAGGTTGGGGATGAACTGGACCTCGGACCCGGCCTCGAACACGTTCGGGAGCGCCTCGGTCCCGCCGTTGAGACGCAGGGAGTTGAAGGCGTTGCCCACCTGGAGCAGCGCGCCGTCGGCGAGCCGGAGGGGTGACGAGAGGATGGAGTGGTCGGTGATGTCGAGCGTCTCGTGGACGGCGACGCGGTCGGGCCCGGAGATCTTGACCTCGGTGGCGGGGAAGTCGGCGCCGCGGAGTTCGAGGTGGTCGAGGTTGTACTCGTCGTCGGCGGAGAGGAAGACGGCCAGCTCGCCGCCCTGGTCGATCAGGACCGGGCCCTCGACGGGCGTGAGCGGGTCGCCCGTGATGGCCTGCGCCGCGATCGTGAGCTTGGCGCCGATGTCCAGCAGCTGCCCGGAGGGGAACGCGGGGTCGATGTCGAAGACGCCGCTGGGCATGTTGACGTCGGTGTCGTCGGTGACCTCGGCGACGAAGCTGATGAGCTGGATGGTCCCTTCGCCGGTGAGCTGGCCGCCGTCGAGCGTGAGCTCCGAGAACTGGAGCGTGCTGTTCTTGCCGACGTCGATCACGCCGCCGGGCTTGGTGGCAGCGGAGAAGATGTAGCTGGTCCCGACGCCGAAGGAGTTCACGTCGCCCACGACCTCCACGGTGTCGCCGGTGACCGTGCAGAACGGCAGGATGTTCATCTCCCCGCCGATCGCCCACGAGTCGGCGTCGACGTTGACGATCAGCGTGCTGCCCTCGCGGAGCGTGACGATGCCGTCGTACTGGTCCGCGGGCCCGATCCCGCCCGGGTCGATCTGGCCTGGGTTGAGTGTCAGGATGAAGCCCGCGCCGATGTCCGTGTTGGTGGCCGACGCGAACCCGTCCGCCTCGAACCCGTCCCAGTCGAACCAGTCGAACGAGCCGAAGCCGTCGCCGATGGTGACGTCGGCCTGGATAAGAACGGTGTTTGATGCCGCCCCGACGAAGTCGAGCGTGTCGGCGGGGAGAGATGCGGGGACGCGGAACACGATCGTCGAGCCGGCCATGTCGATGCTCGAGCCGGGAAAGAACGTCGCCGGCGCGTTGAGGATGAGGAGGGACGGGAACTCCCCCGGAGTGTCGCCGTCGTCCACGAGCACGCGGCAGGTGGCGCCGAAGTTCGTCTCGGCGTCAAGTCGGAGAATGGCGCCGGGCACAACATTCATCCTGCCGGTGAGCGTGAACTCCGCGCCGGAGATGACGCTCGCGTTGCCGTCCCCGCCGACGTCGCCCGTGTCGCAACAGACCTGCAGTACGTTGCCGTTGGGGTTCGGACTCCCGGCGTAGAACCAGGGCTCGTCGAAGGAGAGCTCCCCCCCGTTGGCGATCAGGATCGGCCCGTTCAGGATGGCGTCTGACAGGTCGGCGGTGATGCGGAGGTAACCGCCGATGGCGCTCAGCCGGCCGTCCTCGCTCAGCCCGTCGAGGTCGATGGCGGCGGTGTTGCCCGGGCTGGGCCGAACCCACAGCTCTCCCCCGTCGTCGGCGATGATCTCGCCGTCGTTGATCGCGGTCGCGGCGCCAAAGATCCGGAGTTCGCCGGCGCCCCCGACGCCGCCCTCGGGCGTGATCGTGAGCAGGTCGTCCACCTCGGCGACGGCCCCGTCGTTCAGCCGCAGCCAGCTCATCCCGGTGAGGCCCGCGTCGCCGAGCGTGAGGTCGTCGGTGTCGAAGTCGGAGTTGCCGGACGCGCCCTCGGGCCAGACTTCCAGCTTGGCGCCCTCGACGATCCATGTCGGCCCCCGGACGACGAGCTGGTGCGAGCCGTACGGACCCGACGTGAACACATCCATGTTGCTGATCATGTCCAGCGCGCCGACCTCGATGTCGCGCGACAGGTACGCCGTCTTGATCGGCGGGTTGAGGATCCCGAGGAACGCGCGGTCTACCGGGGCGGCGGGCCAGCCCGGCTGGTCCCAGGCGCCGTTGACCGACCAGTCGTCGCCCGTGCCCTCCCAGATGAAGTCGAAGAGCGGGCCCGGCGCCCCGGGCGCGAGACCGGTGGACGCGGCGCACGCGGCGCCCAGACTCAGCCAACGACACCGGCCGACGCCCGACGGACAACTGCTCATGGTGGCTCCCCTTCCTCCCAGGCCGGACGGGCCCGGGCGCCCCCCGGAGGGCGATCCGGAGCCTACTGGGGGCGATATTCTCGGACAAGCGGCGTCCGGGCATTCGCTAATACATTAGCATTGATGATCGAAACGGTAATCTTGATTGACTTGATTCATGCTGATTGGGCGACGATCCTTCTCCTGAGCACCCAGGAGCCCCGCCATGACCACCGACCCCTTCAACGCCCGCGACACGCTGACCTCCGGCGACACGACCTATTCCTACATCCGGCTCCGGGCCCTGGAGGAGAAGGGGCTGGGCGAGATCGACCGCCTGCCGTACTCCGTCCGGGTGCTGCTGGAGGCGATGGTGCGGAACCTGGACGGGTTCATCGTGACGGCCGACGACGTGTCGGGGCTGGCCTCGTACAACGCCGCCGACGTCAACGCGGTCGAGATGCCCTTCATGCCCGGGCGGGTGGTGCTGCAGGACTTCACCGGCGTGCCGTGCGTCGTGGACCTGGCGGCGATGCGGGACGCGATGAAGGCCCTCGGCGGCGACCCGGCGCAGATCAACCCGGCGGTCCAGTGCGACCTGGTGATCGACCACTCGGTGCAGGTCGATGACTTCGCGACGCGGGTGGCGCTGACGATCAACGCGGAGAAAGAGTTCCAGCGGAACAACGAGCGATACACGTTCCTCAAGTGGGGGCAGGAGTCGCTGGACAACTTCCGGGCCGTGCCCCCGGCGACCGGCATCGTGCACCAGGTGAACCTGGAGTACCTGGCCCGCGGCTGCCTGACCAAGGCCGAAGGCGCCACGAACTGGGTCTACCCGGACTCGCTCGTGGGCACGGACTCGCACACGACGATGATCAACGGCGTGGGCGTGCTGGGCTGGGGCGTGGGCGGGATCGAGGCCGAGGCGGTCATGCTCGGCCAGCCCGTGTACATGCTCACGCCGGAGGTCGTCGGCTTCAAGCTCAACGGCAAGCTGCCCGAGGGCGCGACGGCGACCGACCTGGTGCTGACCGTCACGCAGATGCTCCGGGCCCACGGCGTCGTGGAGAAGTTCGTCGAGTTCTTCGGGCCGGGCATGGCCGAGCTGAGCGTGCCCGACCGGGCCACGATCGCGAACATGGCGCCCGAGTACGGCGCCACGTGCGGGTTCTTCCCGATCGACGCCAAGACGCTGGATTACTTCCGCCTGACCGCGAAGACGGACGAGGAGGTCGCGCTGACCGAGGCGTGGGCGAAGGCGAGCGGTTTCTTCTGGACGCCCGACGACCCCGAGCCCGAGTTCTCCGCCGTGCTCGAGCTGGATCTCTCGACGGTCCAGCCCTCGCTGGCGGGCCCGAAGCGCCCGCAGGACCGGATCGCGCTGGCCAGCATGCAGGGGCAGTTCCACAAGGACCTGGTGGACACGTTCGGCAAGAAGGCGCCGAGCGAGGCGGTGGACCTGTCCCGGTTCGCGGGCGAGGGTGGCAAGGCGGACCACGCGGCGAGCAACCCGCCCGACGGCAAGGAGTCGTGCAAGGACGCGGGCTACGCGCGTGTCACGCTGACCGAGGCGTCGCACCCGCAGTCGCCGGGGCAGCAGGCCGTGCTGCAGCACGGGTCGGTGGTGATCGCGGCGATCACGAGCTGCACGAACACGAGCAACCCGGACGTGATGATCGCCGCAGGCTTGGTCGCGCGCAAGGCCCGGGCCCTGGACCTGACCCGCAAGCCCTGGGTCAAGACCTCGCTCGCCCCGGGCTCGAAGGTCGTCACCGAGTACTACGACAAGGCCGGGCTGACCGAGGACCTGGACGCGCTGGGCTTCCACACCGTCGGGTACGGCTGCACCACCTGCATCGGCAACTCGGGGCCGCTGCCGCCCGAGATCGAGCAGGGCATCAAGGACGGCGACCTGGTCGCGGCGTCCGTGCTCTCGGGCAACCGCAACTTCGAGGGCCGCGTGCACCCGGCGGTGCGGGCGAACTATCTCGCCAGCCCGCCCCTGGTCGTCGCGTACGCCCTCGCCGGCACGGTGGACATCGACCTGATGAACGGCGTGATCGCGAAGACCCCTGATGGCAAGGACGTCTTCCTCAAGGACATCTGGCCCACGCACGCCGAGGTGCAGGAGCTCAAGAACGCCTGCCTCTCGCGGAGCCAGTTCGACGAGAAGTACGCCAAGGTGTACGACGAGAACGAGACGTGGAACGCGGTGCCGGTCTCCGAGTCCGAGCTGTACCCGTGGGACGAGAGGTCCACGTACATCCAGAACCCGCCGTTCTTCGAGGGCATGGGCGAGACGCCCCCCGGCTTCACGCCGATCCGCGGCGCCCGGTGCCTGGTCTCCGTCGGCGACTCGGTCACGACCGACCACATCTCGCCGGCGGGGCGCATCGAGCCCGAGACCCCAGCGGGCCAGTACCTGCTGGCCGCCGGCGTCGAGAAGAAGGACTTCAACTCTTACGGGTCCCGCCGCGGCAACGACCGCGTCATGACGCGGGGGACGTTCGCCAACGTCCGCGTCAAGAACAAGATCGCGGCGGCCGACGGCGTCCAGCCCGAGGGCGGCTGGACACGGAACTTCACGAAGGGCGAGACGATCGCCGACGCGCCCGTCGAGTACATCTACGACGCGGCGATGGACTACAAGAAGGCGGGCACGCCGCTGGTGGTCCTGGCGGGCAAGGACTACGGCATGGGCTCGAGCCGCGACTGGGCCGCCAAGGGCGCGTTCCTGCTGGGCGTGCGGGCCGTCATCGCCGAGAGCTTCGAGCGGATCCACCGGAGCAACCTGGTCTTCATGGGCGTGCTCCCGCTGGTGTTCCAGGGCGGCCAGACCGCGGCCAGCCTCGGGCTCAAGGGCGACGAGTCGTTCGACATCCACCTGCCCGACCCCGTCGAGCCGCGGTGTGACGTGCCCGTGACCGCGACCACGCCCGGCGGCAAGAGCGTCGAGTTCACGTGCACGCTCCGCCTGGATACGGCCGTCGAGATCGAGTACTCGAAGAACGGCGGGATCCTGCAGACGGTCATCCGCAAGAAGCTCAACGAGGCGAGGCAGCCGGCGTAGGGCCAGAGGGCACACGGCTCACGGCGGCTCGTGCGGGCTCCAGGAGGTCCGCCGGTTCTTGTAGTCGATCAGGACGACGAACCCGTCGAGCGCGCCGCTGCCCAGGAGGCCCGCCCAGCGCTCGTTCCACGAGGCGCCGACGGCGTGCTCGTAGAACACCGCCGGCACCGCGTCCAGGCGGACGCCCCAGAGCTCGATCCACTCGACCAGGCCCGTCCGGATCGTGAACGGCCCCGTTGAGCCCATGGCCCCCCGGACGCGCGTCTCCCGCCCGTCCAGCAGGTCCCCTTCTTGCACCGCGTGCGCGTGGAAGGTGATCACCCGCGTGGCGCCGGTGTCGAGCAGGAACTCGCCCCGCTCCCCCTCGTAGACCACATCGACCACCGGCAGCCCCTCGCCGACGCGCATCGGGACCCAGCCGGCGTCGGCGAAGCCGCCGGCGTCCGGGTCGTAGACCTCCACGCGGTGTGCGCGCGCGTCGATGAGGAAGACGAGCCGCTCGAAAATGGGTTGGCCGATGATCCCGATGACGCGCAACCGCGGGAACCGCGAGAGGTCGATCCCGCCGAACTCGGCGTCGTCGATCGTCGCGGGCCCGAGCGACAGCGACGGGACGCGGTATCGCGTGAACTCCTCGAGCTCGCCCGAGGCGCCCCGGTTCAGTCCGCCGCCCACCGCCTCAAACCCGAGCCGCTCGGCGAGCTTGGTGTCGATGCAGTTCATCCCCGCGCCCGTGTCGAGGATGAACCAGCCCTCCTCCAGACCGGCGAGCGTCGCCTTGATCAGCAGCTGGCCCGTGGCCGCGCGGCGCATCTCGACGGCGTGCGCCGCCCCGGGCTCGAACCGGACGTCCGCCCGCGCGGTCCCCGCCGCGACGCACACCAGGGCCACGAGCACCACCCTCGATACCGCCGCCATTGTCCATCGGATCGAGCGCATCGTCGGACTCCCAGACCCCACCCGGGTACCGGCGCTGGTCGGGGCGGTTGCACCGCGCCACGCCGGCCCGCGTGGGGCTTGGGTCGGACACGAATCCGTGGTCACCGCTCCGCGGTCTCTGGGTACACTCGACCCGTCCGATGACGCACGCCCCGACCGCAATCCCGCAACCGGCCGCGCACCCGCCGACCGAGCAGCCGCTCCTGGTCGAGTGGGTGAGCGAGGGCGACGAGGGCATCGACATGTTGGCGTGGCTCAGCTCGCGACAAAAGCTCAAGGCGCCGATCGGTCGGGTGCGCGCGATCGGGCTGACGGCGCTCCACGTGGTCTTCTTCGTGGTCGGCGCTCTGAGCGTTCTGGCCGGGCTGGTCGTGGGCAAGCCGCTCGTGCTGTGGCTCGGCGTGTTCGTGCTCCTGGTCAGCGTGTGGGGGATCGTGGGGATGGTGCGGGTGCTCAATCCCAGGGTATTCCATGCCAAAGTCGCCGCGATGGCCCGCCGCAGCGGCTCGATCGAGTCCACCGAGGGGCGTTGGGTGTGCAGGATCGGCGAGGGCCGGGTCGAGTTCGAGTGGCTCGACCGAGAGCACTTGTTCCGTTTCCCTTCGCGCGAAATCACCGAGGTCGCGATTGGCGACGAGCGGGTCGCGTTGCTCGCGGGCAAGCACCTGCGTGGGTTCTTCCCGGTCGGCGCCCTGCCGGGGGGTGATCCCGAGACCACGGTCTGGGCGGCGTTGCGTCACGCGGCGCCGGGGGATGCATAGCAGAGCACGAGCCGAGGAGGTCCCCGTGTCCGATTTCAACGCAAAGCACAACCGCTTCGTCTGGATGGACATCCCGGTCGCGGACCTGGACCGGGCGATCGCGTTCTACACGGGCGTGCTCGCCGTCCCGCTGCACTGCGAGAAGTACGAGGACCTGAGGTTCGCCATCCTCGACCACGACCAGGGCAACGGCGGCTGCCTGGTCGTCGACCCCGACGCGATCAGCGCCGCGCACGGCCCGCTCGTCTACCACAACGTCGATGGTCGCATCCGCGACGCGGTGAAGAAGGTCGCCGAGCTTGGCGGCGCGGTCACGCAGGATGTCCACCAGATCGGGCCCTACGGCTACCGCGCCCTGGTCACCGACTCGGAGGGCAACCGGCTCGCGCTGCACTCCAACTCCGACGCCTGAGGCCGTCGGGGCGGGCGAGATTCACCGTCTCGGGCGCCTCCCTCGTGCATGCGCCTCAACACGTGCGCCTGCTCTCCCGATATCGCCTTCATGCCCGACTGGCTGCTCTGGACCATCGGCGTGGTCGTGTTCCTGCTGGCGTGCCGATCGTTCATCCGCTTCGGTGGCTGGCTCGGCGAGCACGGGCACTGGGGCGACGGCGGCATGGGCTCGATCTGAGGACCGAAGGGCGGACACGCTGTGGCCTCTGCTTTGGAGCACGCCCGCCCACCCGACGGTCTCTTTGCCCGAGCACACTGAAGAGGCGGCCCGGCCTCTCGGCCGGGCGGCGCCCCCGTTCGATCAACCGCCGCTCATGAGTGAGCACTGCAGGTAGATCGCCAACGCACCGCTGAGACAGATGGTTCGGCCGGTGAGGGCATCAGCGCGCTCTCGGCTGAGCTGCTGGCTCCAGCGGCCCTGGCACCTGAGGATCGCCGTCGGGCCCCCGCCCGCACGCCAGCACTCCTCCCTGAAGTTCCGGTGCCACTCGCGCGAGCCGATGTAGTCCATCCGCTCCTGGTAGGTCGCGTTGCAGTCGTTGACCGTCTGGGCGTAGTCGAGCAGGCAATTGTGCTCGCCCGAGGGCGGCTGGACCGCGGGATCGGCCGGTGGCCACGCGAGCATGGTCACGGCGCCGGCCGAGTCGGCCACGATCGGGATCGTCGCCCCGACCCACCCCTGCACGCTCTGCGCACTCGCGGGGTCCACGAACCCGTCCTCGGCGTCACGCCGGAACTGCTCCTCGTAGAGGTGGCCGACCATCTTAAGCGACATCGCCTTCGCCTCACCCAGGTCCGCCGCGACATCGAACACGAACAGCGTGGTGTCCGTGTCCCCGTTGATCTCGGTGAAGTCAACGTGACCGAATACCGGGAACGAGCCGGACGACGTCATGATCCACCCGCTCACATCCCCGGCCAGGATTGAGCCCGACGCGCCGACCTGGGCGAGCCCATCCTCGAATTCTCGCTGGTACCAGTCGGGCGCAGGGTAGAACGAGTGCTCGGCGTACGACCCGGCGCCGACGACAACGCCCGTCGCCTCGTCGATCACGCTGACCTGACGCTGGCCCAGCAGCTCGGCCCCCAGCTCGATGCGGTACTCGCGGGTGTCGTCCAGCCCCCACGCCTGGCTCCAGATCTCGGGATCGGGCGCCAGCCCCGATGACTGCCCCACCACCGGGGCGACCAGCACGCCGACACCGAGCGCGCAGACCGCCGCCTGACACAACTTCATGCTGTTCATGAACCAACTCCTCTGGATGATGTCGATCCCGACAGCACACCGACGACGCGGAAGGACAACCGGCGGCTGTTTGGCCGCCGTCGTCGTGGAACGACCGCGCCCCGACGCCGCGGCGGCGACGATCGAGCGCAAGATCCGACTCCGGGTCACTCTCGTGCGGCGCACAGACGCGGCCGCCCAACGGCAACACTCAGAACGAGCCCGACTGCCCGGCTTTCCGCAACACCTCGGGCGCCGGTTTCTGTGTTCCAGAGAATTGTTCTGATAATGCTGCATTATGAGACTGATTCGACCGCGCCCCGAGGCGCCCGTGGGCGTTGCCTACCCGTGCACCCGCACGCCGCGAGCAACGCCTGTGTCGATCATGGGGATCCTCCGGGCTCCGCGGGTCCGTTTCTGGCCCGCCGGCCCGTGATCGCGACGACGCCCGGATCGGATCGAGGATCCGCCCGATAGGCCCCACGCGAAGGCGGCGACACCCGCCGCCGGGGGATGCCCGATGAACCCGATCACCGCCGCCTACCGCCCGAGCAAGGGCCTGACCACGTTCACCTCGCTCCTGCTCGGCGCGTGCGCGTTCTTCGCGATGCTCCGCCTGGGCTCGGGCTGGCTCGACCTCGAGCTGTTCGCCGAGTATCGCTCGAGCGAGGAGATGTACCAGGAGGGCGCCTGGGTCGGCGCGGGCCTGCGCCACCTGGCGGTCTTGTTGTTCGACAACATCGTCTGGGTCATGACCGTGGTGTGCTTCTGCGTCTGGGTCGTCCGGGCCTCCAAGAACGCCCGCGCCCTTGGCGCCCAGGGCATGCAGGTGTCCCCGGGCTGGGCCGCCGGCTGGTTCTTCGTGCCGATCGCCAACCTGTTCATGCCCTTCAAGGCGGTGTCCGAGATCTGGAAGGCCAGCGGCGCGACCCGCGACCCGGACCCGACGGCCTGGAAGGCCGAGCCCGCCGGCCCGGTCGTGTTCTGGTGGAGCGTCTGGATCCTCGCGGGCCTGGCGGCGCACTTCAACTTCAACTTCAGCGTCAACGGCGTGCCGACGCTCGACTCGCTCCGCATGACCACGTACGTCCAGATGCTCGCCGCCGGCCTCTCGCTGGTCAGCGCGTTCGCCGCGTTCAACCTCGTCCGGGGCATCCACTTCCGGCAGGAGCACAAGTGGTCGCTGATCCAGGCGGGCGCGGTCAAGGCCGGCCCCGGTCCCGTCGCCGACGAGCCGGGCGACGGCGGCCACCCGTTCCTCCGCCAGACGCCGGCGGCCTGAGCCTCAGGCCCCGCCCGGCGCCGGGTGCTCGGGCTCGGCGGCCCGCGATCGCCGCCGCGAGCCCGCCTTCATGTTGATCAGCTCGACGACGAGCGCAAACCCCATCGCGAAGTAGATGTACCCGCGGTCCAGGTGCTGGTGCAGCCCGTCGGCGACCAGCAGCACGCCGATGAGCACCAGGAACGCCAGCGCCAGCGTCTTCATCGTCGGCCGCTTCATCACGAAGCGGCTCACGGGGCCGGCCATCGTCAGCATGACGGCGACGGCCAGAACAACCGCCGTCGCCATGATCCAGTAGTTGCTGGTCATGCCGACGGCGGTGATGACGCTGTCGAGGCTGAAGACCAGGTCGAGCATCAGGATCTGCCCGATCACGACGCCGACGCTCGCCTTCGCGGCCTCGGCTATCCCAGGGCGGGTCTCCGGGTCGTGGCGGAGCGCGCCGCCCTCCTCGACCATGTGGTGGATCTCCCACGTCGCCTTGGCGATGAGGAAGAGCCCGCCGAGCAGCAGGACCAGGTCCTTGCCCGAGATCGTGATGGCCTGCGTGATGCGCTGCCCGGTCTCGGGGTCGGTGACGGTCTCCTCGAAGTAGGGCAGGTCGAAGAGCCCCGCCTCGAGCTTCATGATCATCCAGGCCAGGGCCAGCAGCACGAGCCGCATCGCGCCGGCGAGGATCAGGCCCAGGTTGCGGACCTTCGCCTGCTTCTCCTCGGGCAGCCGCTGGGTGAGGATCGCGATGAAGACGACGTTGTCGATCCCCAGGACGATCTCGAGGGCCGCGAGCGAGACGAGGGCGGTCAGGCCCGCGAGGCTGAAGAACGCGACCGCCTCGGGCGTCCCACCCACCTCGGCCAGCATCATCAGTCCGTCCATCTCGCCCTCCGTGCGCGCCCGTGAGGCTGGAGGGTATTGCGGCCCGGGGCCCGCCCGCCAGGCGACGCGCAAGAAGTGCGCCCGCCGGGATCCGCCGCGGGCCCGCCAACCGCCCGCGAATTGCAGCGCCCGCGCGCGTCCGGCCGATCCAGAGCCCCGGCCAGGGAAGGCGACTCGGCGGCGGAGCCCGCGCAACCACCCAGGGATGGCGACACGCTCGCCCGGACCGCCCCACACCCGGGGCCGGCCCACGCACGCGCGAAGGAACACCCGATGCCCGATCACAAGCTGCCCAACAACGAGATGACCATCATCGGGCCCGACACCCGCATCAGCGGCGAGGTCTCGTTCAACTCCACCGCACGCATCCTCGGCACCGTCGAGGGCAAGATCATCGCCAACGGCGAGCTGCAGATCGGCCCCTCGGCCAACTGCCAGGCCGCCATCGAGGGCAAGACCGTCGTCGTCGACGGCGGCGTCGACGGCCCGGTCCACGCCTCCGACCGCCTCACCCTCAGCCCCCACGCCCGGCTCGTCGGCGACATCCGCGCCGGGACGCTCGTCGTCGCCGAGGGCGCGAGCTTCGTCGGCCACTGCCAGGTCGGGCCCCAGGCCAGCGAGCTGGCCGAGGGCGGGACGACCATGCCGTCGGCGGACATCGACTTCAAGCCGCCGTGGAAGAACGAGCGCACGGCCGAGGCCCGGCGGACGACCGAGCCCTCGATCGCCGCGGCCTAGCCCGAAGCAAGACAGCTCACTCACCGTCACGCCGCGCGGCCCCGCCGCGCCCACGCCCAGGGTCCGCACCCCATGACCGCGCTTCCCAAGAGCCCGCACGCGACCGAGGACTGCTCGTCCTGGATGCCGTCGCTGCCGACCCGCCCAGTCCGCTGCTACCTGTGCGCCCGCGAGTTCGACGTTGCGATCAAGGCGATGAGCGCCTCGTGCCCCTACTGCTACAAGCGGATCGTCGTCGAGGACGTCGTCATCCGCGGGCCCTGGTGGGGCGGGAAGATCGAGACCTGCGGCGCCGTCGAGATCCACAAGCGGACCCGCGCCACCGCGACCATGCTCCTGGCGGGCGGGGGCGTGCTGATCCACGGGTACCTGGACGGGAGCGTCGTCTCGGGCGGGCTGGTCCGCCTGACCGAGCGGGCGACGGTCAAGGGGCGTGTCCGCGCCCCGCGGATCGAGATCCACCCGGGCGCCGTCATCGACAACGCCCTGCTCGAGATCCCCGCCACGCCCCTCGAGGCGCTGGCGCCCGTGGGCGTCCCGATCGCCTCGGCCGAGCTGGCGCCCGCGGCCTGAGCCGGCCGCGATCCGCAGGCCCCCCCACCATCCTGAACTCGCTTGGGCGGGGCCGTATCCTCTGCCTCGCATGCCCGCCCGCGAGACCACAGCGCCGCGCGCCGACCTCTCGATCTCCACGCTCGAGCTGCGCATCCTCGGCACGCTCCTGTTCACCCTGCTGACCTCGCTCGGCGCCCTGATCGCCATCCCGCTCCCGCCCGACGGCATCCCGATGACGCTGCAGACGCTGGCCGTCGTGATGGCGGCGCTGTGCCTGGGCCCGAGGCTGGGCGTGGCGAGCATGGCGCTGTACCTGGCCGTCGGGATGGTCGGCGCCGGCGTCTTCGCCGACGGCTCGGCCGGCCTCGCCGTCCTGACCTCGCAGACCGGGGGCTACCTCGTCGGCTTCATCGCCTGCCAGCCGGTGATCACATCGATCATCCGCAGGCGCGACGGGTCGGTCCGCGGGTGGGGCGCGCTGATCCTGGCCGTCCTCGCGGGGCACGCGGTCATCTTCGCGCTCGGCGTCCCCTGGTACGCGTTCGTGCACGGGTACACGCCCGAGCGGGCGGTCATGGGCGGGCTCGTGCCATTCCTGCCCGGGCTGGCGCTGAAGACCGCGATCGCGGTCCTGCTCGGGCGGTACGCGGCGCCGCTGGCGATGAAGCGGATCTGGTAGACGCGGACGCGTTCCCGGACCTCGGCGCGCGGGACCCGGGGTATCGGGCTGGGTCGCCCGCCCTATTCCCTGCGTCACACGGGCGGATCGCTCCAGACCGAGGCGTCCCCGGCCGACGGTCTCGGTTCGATGCGCGCCGCTTCGCCGACACGCCGGGCCTTCTCGCTGGTCGAGCTCGTCATCGTCGTGGTGATTATCGGGATCATCTCGGCGATCGCGATCCCGAGGCTCTCGCAGTCCAGCGACGGCGCGTTCGCCGCCGCGATGCTCAAGGACTGGCGCGAGCTGCAGTCCGCGGCCGAGCGCTTCAGCGCCGAGCACGCGGGCCTGGGGATCGGCAAGACCTCGGTCGGCGGCGTGGACACCGCCGGCGACGTCGTCCTCCGCCTCACCGACTTCTCCGATCTGGACGGCGACCCGAACGCGAGCGGCATGTACGGGCCCTACCTCGACCGATTCCCCAAGAACCGCGAGAACGGCCTGAACACACTCCGCGTGGACGGCGCCGACCCGGGCGCGGGCACCCACGGCTGGCGGCTCGACTCGGCCACCGGCGTCTTCGTCCCCGACACCGAGGACGGGATCATCATCATCCACAACCTGGGCACGAAGCTCGACGCCATCGTCGATCTCGACGGCCTCGGCGGCGGAAGCGGCAAGTTCATACTCGACAGGTAGCCGCTACGGGCACCCCGCCCCGAACGCGCCGAGGAACGCCAGCACGTCGCTGAAGTCGAAGACGCCGACGGGCAGCGCCAGGTCCGCGGCTGGGTCCATCGCCGCGAAGGCGCTGAGGAATGCGATGATGTCCGTGAAGTCGAGCACGCCGAACGGCTCGCCCAAATCAGCGCCCGAGCACGGCGCATCAAGGAACGTGCTGTTCTCGAGCAGCAGCAAAGACCCCTGGCACCCGGACAACGCGGCGACGACGTCGTCATCGCCATCCGCGTCGAAGTCCGCCAGCGCGACGCCCTGGGCCCCCGACCCCGCTCGCACGGGCTCCGTCGGCACAAACGTCTCTCCGGGGCCGCCGAGCAACACTACCAACTCGGCATCGGACGACCAGAGCTGTGCCTCCCCCGACACGACAAGATCGACGAATCCGTCGAGATTCACGTCCGCGGCGGCGAGGCGGGCATAGAAGACGCCTGAGGGCCCAGCAGACCGCAGCGATCCCATCGCATCGCCGGGGGCGCCCAGCCGGAACGTCACATCAGAGTCTCGGACATTGCACGCGATGACGTCGTCACGGCCGTCGCCGTCGATGTCGTGAACGACCATGTTGCCCGTGTACTCGCCCATGTTGAGGTTGTAGAGATGCTGAAACGTGCCATCGCCTGATCCGAGGTAGAAGCGCGCCTGCCCCAGGTAGCCCTCGGCGAGCACCAGGTCGGCGTGCCCGTCGTCGTTGAAATCGCCCGACCCGATCGACGTGAAGTAGTCTTGCGGCCCGGTCGTCGTGATCGTCGCGTCGGCCTGGAATGCCCCCCCGCCGACCCCGAGCATGACGGTCGCCGTCTGCCCGGTTTCGACGCCGACGTCCAGTAGTCCATCCTCGTCGAAGTCGGCGAGTGTCAGCGCTCCCGCGCGGTGTCCGATCGAGGAAGTCACGGGTGGACCGAAAGAGCCATCGCCCGCGCCGAGCACCGCGACCAGCACTTCAGCGCTGCTGTTCCCCATGACCAGATCCAGCACATTGTCGCCGTTGATGTCGGCCGCAACGATCCGATCGAGTCGGATCGGCGTCGTGTACTCGGCCCGAGGGAGGAACGACCCGTCCCCCGCGCCGAGCATGACGCCGACCGCCGACCCCGCGATAGGGAACGCGAGGTCCGCCAGCCCGTCGGAGTCGAAGTCGCCCGAGACGACGCCGCCGGCGCCGGCGTTGTCGATCGAACCGGGGAGCGCGTAGCCCGGGCCGTCCCACCCGACAAGAGGATGGAGGGCGGTCGGACTCGCCACAACGAGATCCGCCCGGCCGTCGCCGTTGGTCTCTGCGACAACGATGGCCTCGGCGTCCGTGCCTAGGTGACAGAACTGCACCGAGTCGAACGTGCCGTCGCCCAGCCCCAGGAGCACGGGGAACGAGGACGACGCGGTCGCGTTGACGAACAGGTCCGGGATCTCGTCCGCGTTGAAATCAAGGACGAGAAGATCCTCCGGCTGATTGCCCGCGAATCCCAGATCGAACTCGCCCTGGAACGTCCCGTCGCCGAACCCGATGAGCACGCTTACCGTGTCCTCGGAGAAGCTGGTCGTCGCGAGATCGGGCGCCCCGTCGCCATTGAAATCAGCCGCGACAATATCCTCCGGGGAGTCTTTGACGATGTACTCCAGCGGAGCCCCCAGTGTGCCATCGCCGGCGCCGAGCATGACCGAGACCGAGCCGTCGTTCGGATCAACTGCGCTGTTCCGGTTGGTGACGGCGACGTCGATGTTCCCGTCCCCATTGAGGTCAACGGCGACGACACCCGTCGTCACTCGCCCGACCAGATATGACACGGCGGTCTGCAGCGTCCCGTCCCCCGTGCCGAGCAGCACCGACACGTTCCCCTGCCGGCGAGACACAACAACATCCGGAAAGGTGTCGTTGTTCAGGTCGGCGACCGTCAGAGCGCTGATCAAGGCCCCGGCGATGTAGTCCTCGGGCGGGCCGAAATCGCCGCCCCCGAGTCCGAGCCAGACCCGCACCCTGCTCGTCCCCTCGGCGTGCGACACGAGGAGATCAACCTCCCCGTCCAAGTCCAGGTCCGCCAACGCGACGTCGTTGGGCCCGATACTGGTCGGAATCCTGGTCAACAACTCGAAGGCGCCCGCCCCGACGCCCAGGCAGATCGATGCATCGTCGCTCATGCCGTTCGCGGTTGCCAGATCATCGATCCCGTCGCCGTTCAAGTCGCCCGCAGCGATCGCCACGGTGTCGTCACCTGCTGGCAGGGGCCAGTCGTACGAGAACGGCGACTGCTGCGCGAAGACCACACCCGACGACGCCGTGATGGCACAGGCCGGGACGATACCGATTGCCGCTCGCGCGTTCATCTGTCGGCCCCTTGTGCTGTGCGCAGCGTACCCGCCCGACGCCGCGCTCCTCAACGACGACCACCCGAATCACGCCCCCTGGGGAGAGAA
Source organism: Phycisphaerales bacterium (assembly GCA_041987545.1). Classification (GTDB taxonomy): domain Bacteria; phylum Planctomycetota; class Phycisphaerae; order Phycisphaerales; family UBA1924; genus JAJRXR01. The sequence goes on from JBHIWH010000004.1 coordinate 186,911, forward strand.
CACCGCCGGCCGGCGGATCACCCGTGCTCCGGGGCCGCCCGCAGGCGGGCGGGAGTAGAGCTCGCCCTCACGCCTCGACCAGGCTCGTCACGATGCGCAGATCCGACATGATCGTCCGGTGCACGGGGCACCGGTCCGCGATCTCGGCCAGCCGCGCCCGCTGCGCGTCGTCCAGGTCGCCCACGAGCTGCAGCTCGACGTCGATGTGCTCGAGCCTCGGCTCCGACTCGTCGCACCGCTCGCAGTCGTCGGCGTGGCGCCGCGAGTGCCGCAGCGAGACCGCGACGCGCTCCAGCGCCCAGCCCTTGCGGTCGGCGTACATCCGGAGCGTGATCGCCTTGCACGCGCCCAGCGAGGCCAGGAGCAGCTCGTAGGGCCCGGGGCCCTCGTCGGCGCCGCCCAGGCTCGCCGGCTCGTCGGCGACCAGCGCGTGCCCGCCGGCGAGGATCTCGGTCCGGTAGGGCGTCGTGCCGATCGTGACGACGACGCCGTCGGCCGCGCGGGTCTGGCTGCCGTCGCTCACGCCCGTCCCCCGCCCTCGGGCTCGGCCCGCCTGGGGCGGACGACCAGCTCGCCCGAGCAGTTCGGGCAGACGCGGCTCATCGCCTCGGCGCACGGGCCGCAGAACGTGCACTCGTGCGAGCAGATCCAGGCCTCGCCGATCGGCGAGAGCGTCTTGCCGCACCGCCCGCACGCGGTCTTCATCTCGAGCGTCATGGTTTGCCTCGCGGGATGACCGGGGACCCAGTCCGAGCCTCAGGAGCCAGCGTCGCCGTCCCCGCCGCGGGCCCCGGGTCCGTGCCTCGGGCAGCCGAGCATCGCACCGACGAACACACCGACCGCGCCGACGAACGGGTTGGCGAACGCGACCCAGTCCGGCTGCCGCGCCTTGCCCGCGGCGTCCATCAGCGGGACGTCGCCCGCGCGGACGAGGTCCTCCGGCGGGGGCTCGGGGGCGAACTGGTGCATCACCGCCAGCAGGAGCCCCAGGACGAGCACGAGCCCCGCGAGCGAGAGCACCGCCCCCTTCGAGTGCTTCGACACGATCGCGCACACGATCCCGCCCGTGATCGCGGCGACGACCCCGACCGCGAACATCAGCACGATCCACCCGGTCGTGACGTCGTACGTCCCCTCCTCGTACGCCCAGTCCGAACCCATGGCCATGAACCCGGCCGAGAGGCCGAGGAACACGACGGCAAACATCGCGAGATACCCGACGACGACGGCGGTGATCGAGCGAACCATGTGTGACCTCCTGTGACCGCGGCGGCGCCGAGTATACAGGCCGGCGCGCGCCAAGTTCCCGGCGCCCGGCACGCCCGCGGACGGATCAGCGGGACATCAACTCTCGCGCCACGCGCTGCATCGTCGGCTCCGCGTTCGGGGCCGCGGCGTTGGCGATCAGGGCAACCGCGTCGCCCGTCGCCGGCGCCAGCACCGCGTACGCGTAGAACGTCCCCGCCGACCCGTTGTGCCAGTGCGCCTCCGCCCCGTCCGGCGTCCGCGCCACGATCCACCCGCACGCGTACTCCCCGCCCTCGGGCGGCGAGTGCAGGTACTCGGCGGTCGCGCGCGACAGGTAGTCCCCTTCGCCGCGGAGGGCGGCGAGGTGGGCGATCAGGTACCGCGCAAGGTCAGAGGCCGTGCAGTGCACGTCCCCCGCCGGGCCCAAGAACGCGCCCAGTCGGTAGGCGTCGGGTGCGTGCGGCCGCGTCCCGTAGTGCCCCCTGGGCTGCTCGTCTTGGGCGTCCGCGGGCCAGCCGAGCCCGGCCGACGCCATGCCCAGGGGTTCGAAGACCTCCGCCCGCATCAGCTCCTCCCACGGCTGGCCGGTCGCGACCTCGGCGATGTGCGCGGCCAGCGTGTAGCCCGCGTTGGAGTAGAGCATCGCCGTGCCGGGCTCGGCCGCGGGCTCGGCCATGAGGATCTCGGCGACGTACGCCCCCCGCTGCTCCGTCGCCGACCCGGGCGCGTTGAGCAGCCGCTGGAACTCGGCGCCGCCCAGCGTCTGGTGCTGCGTGATCCCGCCCCGGTGCCGCAGCACCCGCCCGAGCGTCACGGCGCGGTAGACGTCGAGCATCTCGACCCCGGGCAGCGCCTCGCCGATCGTTGTGTCCCATCCGATGACGCCCCGATCGACCAGGCGCCCGATCATCGTCGCCGTCATCGACTTGGTCACCGAGCCGACGTGGAACCGGTCGTTGACCGTGACGTCGCCGTCTCGCCCCAGCTCGCGCACGCCGACGGCCGCCGCCTCGGCCAGCGCGCCGTCGCGCACGACGGCGCCCGTGATCGCCGGCACACCCGCCCGCTCCCGGGCGATCCCGAGCAGTTCCTCAAGCGTCCCCCACTCGCCGAAGCCGTCATCGCCCGCACCGTCTCCGGGCGGGGACGCGGGCCGGATCGTGAACCCGCTGACCAGGTGGGGTGGCTCGGCCTCGACCGCGACGTCGAGGCGCCCCCAGCCGGCGCCGTCGGCGAACTCGACGAGCACGCTCAGGCCGTGCTCGGTCTGCTCCAGGATCGAGTGCGGCGTCAGCTCGCCGGTCTGCGACCGGAGCGCGTTGAAGGCCATGCCGCGCTGGGACTCGGGGATGGCCGCCTGCATGTCCGGCGTGCAGTCCTCGGCGACGAACCGCGCAAACGCCTCGGCGTCGCCCGCGTTGTGGATCGCCAGGTACTCGCCCGCCCGATCCCCCGCGGGCGTCGCGGGCAGATCGACCCCCTGGCCGAGGACGGGGGACACGCTCAACGCCAGGACGATAAGCGGCTTCAACATGAGACCTCACCTCGCGAGCAACGGGCCGGCCCGGCCGCCGTGCCCCGGCTCTCCGGGACCGAGTGCACACCCCCGGACAGTCTGCCTGTATACACGGGTCGACGCCCGTCCGTTTCACCACCAATCGGGAGACGCCCCATGATCAACGGCGCCCACGCCGTCATCTGCTCGTCCGACGCCGACGCCGACCGCGCTTTCCTCCGGGATGTCCTCGGGCTGCCCCACGTGGACGCCGGCGACGGCTGGCTGATCTTCGGCCTCCCGCCGTCCGAGGTCGCCGTCCACCCCGAGATGCCCGGGTCCGCCGCCGGCTCGCACGAGCTCTACCTGATGTGCGAGGACATCGAGCGCTTCCGCGCCGACGTGACGGCCAAGGGGGTCGCCTGCTCGGACATCACCGACCAGGGGTGGGGACGCCTCGCGTCCATCACCCTCCCCGGCGGGGGCGAGGTTGGCGTGTACGAGCCGAGGCACGCGCGGCCGGACAACCCCGCCTGAGATCCCTGAGTCATACACGCGCCTCGACACGTCCGTTGACTGGCGTCGTCGGCCTGAAGCTGTCGCGCACGCGGAAGTGCTCGTCCAGCAGTTCGATCGACTCGATCTTGATGATCGTAAACCGGAGCCACAGGCCGTCCGGGCCCGGGCTCCCGGCCCATGCCGACGCTTCATCCTGATTCCCCTCGAGCCACGATTGCCCGCCGGACTCGAACTCGAGCTGCGTCTCGCGGACCTCGGCTTCCACCTCGACGAGCTGGTGCGGCTCGACGACCCGCTCGCGACCGTCATAAATGATGCGGAGCTTGAGTCGATCCCGGATCGCGCGCCGGATCAGCCTTCGAGCCTCCGCCAAGAAGCTCCTCGTGTCCATCAGGCTCCGACGGATTGACGCGAGCACTCTCCCAGTTGCCATGCCACTTCCCCCCGTGTCTCGATCTCGTCGGGGGGACGCCACAGGGTAGTTGCCGCCGCGCGGGGGTCCAGCAGCAGCGCCGGTATGTCGCACATTCGGCGCGCGCGGGGCGTCACTCCAGCGAGTTCAACGCCTCGGCGAACGCCCGGCCAAGGTCAACGAAGCCGGCGGTGTCGTAGTGGTACGGGTCGGAGTAGCCGTAGCCGTCCGTCGTCGTGACCAGCACCGCGGCGGGGTCGGCGTCGCAGAACTCGGCCTGCTGGGCGCGGAGGAGGTCGCCGAAGTCCCACACCTTGCCGTCGCGCGGGTCCTGGCCCGAGTCGGAGATGCGGCCGACGGCGACGGGCAGGTCGTCCACACGCAGCGCGGCCCGGAGCAGGTCGATGAGCCGCTTGAGGTCGGCGGCGTAGTCCCTGGCGTTGGCCTCGGTCGTCGCGTCGGACTCGCCCTGCATCCAGACGATGCCCGCGGGGATGAGGCGGTCGGGCTCGCCGTCGCCGTCGATGTCGCCGACGGCGGTCGCGCTGGCGATCGCGTGCAGGGCGTGGTCGTACTGGTTGACGCCGGTCAGGCCGTTGGCGGTCCCGTCGTAGTCGGGGTCCCAGTGGCCGGGGGCGCGGGCGCGGGGGTCGTCGGAGTTCGGGGTGATCGACGAGCCGCCGAGGGAGTACTTGATGATGGCGATGTGGCGGCCCGGGTGCAGCTCGGCGAGGCGGGCCGCGAAGGCGAGCTCGGGGCCGAAGCGGGGGCCGAGGGTGTTGGTCTTGCCGTCGCAGGCGAAGCCCCAGCCGTGGCCGGGCCGGACGGGGGCCCAGACGCCGCCGGGCGAGGGGGCGTCATCGACCGTCGGCTGCGGGTGGAAGATGAGGGCGCGCTCGACCGGGGCGTTGAGGTCGGCGGGGAGCTGGGCGACCGTGCCGAAGCCGGCCATGTTGGACTGGCCGCCGAGGTAGTAGAGGTGGTAGTCGGTGGCCGCGGCGATGGAGGGTGCGGGGGCGAGGATCGCCGCGAGGGCGAGGATTGTCGTGGTGCGCATGGGCCGAGCCTACCGAGGGGGCGGCCCGGCGGCGAGGACGTCGGCGAGAAGCTGGGGCTCGGAGACGTGGGCGGAGAGGGGAGAGGGGGGGAGAGGGGGGAGTTGGGGCCTGGGTGATGGTAGCGATCATGGGGAATTGATCGCGTCACAATTGCTGGCATCAAGTCCAGCACCCGAATCGACTGCATTGTTGCGTACACGGAGTCGTGTTGCGAGAGAGGAATGCACCCGTCACTCAAACAACCCTCTTGGCATCGGAGTGTGCTCACGAATCGGATCCAGATTCGCGTGTCCACGCGATCGACTCTTGTGCAATCGCACTGCCCCTTCGCGAATCAACATCTGATTACCCACCGACTCCCTTTCATCCCCGTACACTGGCGCAAACACAGGGACTCCGAGCTTTAGTGCGTCACGCCCCGCCGCGATACTCCCACCAGTCTCTCCGGCCTCAACCACAATCATCGCATCAGACAACGCCGCGATCGTGCGGTTCCGAACCATCGCGTTTCGTGTAGACCAAGACATTCGAGGAGGGAACTCGCTGATTACCAGGGTGCTAAACTCGTTCCACCATTCTCGAAGTTCGGTTCGCACACTGAACCGTGTGATTCCGTCAACGAGAACTGCAGTAGTCACTCCGCTACAACGGAGTGCTGCGGCGTGTGCTGCCCGATCCACTCCAACGGCATACCCAGAAATGACGTTCCAACCTTCTGATGCGAGTTGGCTCGCACAGTCTGCGGCGGTAGCCAAGCCGGTTTCGCTTGCTCTTCGCGATCCACAGAAACCAACGGACCGCCGGGAGAGCAAGTCTCGACTCCCTGCGTAGAAAAGGACTGGGGGGGCATCCGCACCAAGACGCTCAACTAATCGCCTGGGATACTCTTCCGTTCCAAAAATGAGAAGTCCCACAGACTGCAACGCGAGTTGCTCAGCAGTTTCCTCAACATTCCCCCTAATGCTGTCGGAGTCATTCGCAATGCCTTTGTCGCGCAAGATTGTGTCAGCGGACTCTCTGAGAGTATCCCGAGTCAGTTGCCCGGCCTGCAGCGCAGTCTCAACGACTTGATGGACGGTTCGTCTCCCCACACCTCGCCTTGCCATCAAACCGAGCAACTCGATTCCGACGCCGCTAGCGACATCAATCATGACCCACCACCAGTATTGTCATCGTTGCGGCAAGTCTTCACGAACGCGAGCCCACTGACTTCTTCCACACCCTCGGCGAGCAACTGCGCACCCAAGTAGTTCATCGTGACGCCAGACTGGTACAAATCGTCCAAGATGACCACCTTGCGACCTTGAACTGCACTGGCGTCGATCTCGATCGTCCCCTCGATGGTCGCTAGCTTCTCGTCTAGACCGACCGACTTGAGAGATGGGCGCTTCGTTGTTGTACGAGCGGCGGACGAGAGGTCTTCGATACCAGCACGCTCGGCCACCTTCGCCGTCACTATTGAAGGCAGATTGAAACTCCGATCGGGATCCGATGGCGGCATCGCAATTAGAGCATCACAGTGCATACAGGTCAGCTTGGAAAGTGCCTCAACAACAGGATCCACAAACTCCAGCGCTGCCGCATGATTCTCTGGCGTCGCATCGCCGCCGTATGGCTTCGCGCGACTACGGGTTTCTCCCAGCTCTGTATGGCCAGCGGCAGGATCACCATCGACGCAGTCGTAGTCAAGAGCGAACGAGAGCGGGAGGGTGTCCCGAATGCCCACAAACGTCCCAATCTGCTTTCCCCAGTGGACGACCTCTGCTGGCGGTTCAGAAGCTCCAACTGTTCCACTCAAGAAGGTGTAACAGCGACCCCCCTTCCCATCGCGCAGTCCGATCGTCCTTGTCGCCGGACACATGCGCTCGAACGCGAGTGCGAACGTCTCGCGGAACGGCAGGACGACGCTCCAATCGCTGGCGAAATCACGAGGAGGGTGGAGATACTGCCAGCCCGACAGCTTGTGACGTCGAGGGTGAAGTCCCAGCATTTCTTCAATGGTCGTTGCCACGGCAATCCCTAACAACACTATACCACCCGATCCTCACTCGCCAGGTTGTGTGCCGGCGCCGTGTTGAGCTGGACGACGGTCTGGAGCCGCTTGGCCTCGTCGTTGCCGGCGTAGTCGGAGTGGCAGGCGGCCTTGGCGTTGTCGGCGCCAACGGCCTTCTTGGTCTTGGCGGCGAGCTTGTGGATCTCGTCGGGGTGGAGGTAGCCGCGCTGGGCGAGGATGGCCTGCTGGTCGGGGGTGAGGGCGCCCGATTTGATGGGGGCGCCGGGCTTGCCGGCGGCGCCGACGCGTTCGAAGCCGTCGGCCTTGCCGGAGGCGAAGTCCTGGATCTCCTTGGAGATCCGGACGGAGCACCAGTCGTGGCCGCACATGGCGCAAAAATCAGTATCGACGTCGAGGTCCTCGTCGTGGAACGCCCTGGCCGTGTCCTCGTCGAAGGCGAGGCGGAAGTGCTGCTGCCAGTTGAGGGCGGCCCGGGCCTTGGTGAGCTGGTCGTCCCAGTCGCGCGTGCCCGGGATGCCGAGGGCGACGTCGGCGGCGTGGGCGGCGATTTTGTACGCGATGCAGCCGTCCTTGACGTCGGAGCGCTTGGGCAGGCCCAGGTGCTCCTTGGGCGTGACGTAGCAGAGCATGCTGGCCCCGTGGTAGGCGATGGAGGTGGCCCCGATCGCGGAAGTGATGTGGTCGTAGCCGGGGAAGACGTCCGTCACCAGCGGGCCGAGGACGTAAAACGGGGCGCCGTGGCAGAGGCGGCGCTGGAGCTTGGCGTTGAACTCGATCTGGTCGAAGGGCACGTGCCCGGGGCCCTCGATCATGACCTGCACGCCGCGGCGCCAGGCGCGCTCGGTCAGCTCGCCCAAAGTCTGCAGCTCGGCGAGCTGGGCGGCGTCGGTGGCGTCGGCGAGGCCGCCGGGGCGGAGGCCGTCGCCGATTGAGAAGCTCACGTCGTACTCGCGCATGAGGTCGCAGATGTCGTCCCACATGTCGTACATGAGGTTCTCGCGGGAGTGGGTGAGCATCCACTTGGCGAGGAGTGAGCCGCCGCGGCTGACGATGCCGATGAGGCGGTTCTTGACGAGCTTCAGGTGCTCGCGGCGGACGCCGGCGTGGATGGTGAAGTAGTCGACGCCCTGCTCGGCCTGGCGCCTGAGCGTGGCCATGACGATCTGCTCGTCGAGGTCCTCGAGCTTGCGGCCGATGATCATGGAGTAGATGGGCACGGTGCCGATCGGGACCGTCGAGTGGTCGAGGATGGTCTGGCGGCAGGCGTCGAGGTCGCCGCCGGTGCTCAGGTCCATGACGGTGTCGGCCCCCCACTGCTCGGCCCAGCGGAGTTTTTCCAGCTCCTCGTCGGTGCCCGAAGACACCGGGCTGGCGCCCATGTTGGCGTTGACCTTGGTCTTGGTGGCGCGGCCGATGGCCATGGGGTCGAGGTTTTTGGCCAGGTGCCTGATGTTGGCCGGGATGATGAGGCGGCCCGCGGCGAGCTCGTCGCGGACCTGCTCGGGCGTCAGGTGCGGCTCGCGCTCGGCGACGCGGCGCATTTGCGCTGTTACTTCGCCGAGGCGGGCGTGCTCGAGCTGGGTGACGGGCGTGAAGCCGGCCGGCGCGACGGCGCGGATGGGCGCGTCGCCCTTGTTGTGCCCGAGGCAGCCGTTGGCATGATCGGGCGCGGGCTCGATGGTCCAGCCGTCGGGGAGGAAGTCCCATGCGGTCTTGTCGGAGGGCGCCGGCATGCCCGGCGTGTCCGGCGAGGAGTAGGCGTAGGGCCCGCCGACGTCGGGGGCGTGGGCGAAGGAGCCTGGAGAGGTCGTGGAGGTGTCGGAGCCGGGGATGTGGGCGCCGTGGATCGGGAGGGGGAAGGGGACATTCGGGGCGCACGGCGCCGGCTCGGCGACGCGGAGGGCGTCCCGCATGCCCGCGGCGTCGCGGAGGGCCTCGGTCGTGAGCGTGTTGGCCTTCCAGGCGGGGGAGTGCTCGCCCAGGTGCGCGCGGGTGTTGTTGGTGTCGATGGTGGTCATGGCGTGCGCTCCTGTCGGAGGGCTCGCCGGCAATCGGGAACATGCGCGCCCGGGCACGGGCGTGCATCGCAATCCCTCCGCCGGTGCGAACCGGATCAGGTTCTACGGGTGCGTCTCAGCCCGGCGGACGTGTGCCCGGGCGCCCCGTGCGATTGGGTGAGTGTAGGGGATGACCGCGGAGGGACCGTCGGGCCCCGCTGATCGGCGTCGGTTGTGGGGAATCGGCCTGCAGGGAGTCAGCGGCGGGCGATGAACCACGTGCCGACGGCGCCGGCGGCGATCACCGGGAGGGCGATGATCCAGTCGCCCCGGGCGAGGAAGGCGCCGCAGCTGCCCGCGATGAAGAACCACATCAGCCCGATGGAGATGACCTTGGCCTTCATGGGCATCTTCACGCCCGGCTCGAGATAGACGAGGAAGGGGCGGAAGAAGCGGTTTCGGATGAGCTTGGCCTCGAGCCAGGGGCAGCTCTTGGCGAAGGACCACGAGGCGAGGATCAGGAAGATGGTGGTCGGCAGCCCGGGAACGACGACGCCGACGGCGCCGAGGGCCACGAAGAGCACGCCCACACTGGCCAGAGCCCACCGCCAGGGGGTGAAGGGGATGACGGTCGTCGCCGTCCCTTCCAGAGCCTGATTGATCGCGGCGTTGGGAACGCCGGGGTGGGTGGTCATGAAGCCCCAAGTCGGCGGGTTGGCCGGCTCGGGGGTCGATTCAAGGCCCTGGGGGGGCCCGGGTCCAGCGCCACTGAGACTCAATCTCAACGAGGCCGGGCCGGGCGTCCCCTGGAGAGGCGCAAGTCTGGGCGTGGGGACGCCATAGGAAGCGGGGAGAAGGGAAAGAAAAAGCCCGGCGGGCGGAAAGGCCGCGACCGGGCGTGAGACCTCGGGGTGGGCGTCGGCGTCAGACGCCGGCGGTCTGGGCGCCGGCCTTGGCCATGGCGGCCTCGACGTCGATGCCGAGCTTGGCGGCGACGCGCTTGCCGTAGTCCTCGTCGGCGCGGAAGAAGTGGCAGAGCTGGCGCATCTGGACCTCTTCGCGTGCGTCGCCGAGGACGCCGGCGATGCGCGTGGTCAGGCGGTCCTTCTGGCCGTCGTCGAAGAGCCGGTAGAGGTTGCCGGCCTGGGTGAAGTCGTCATGGTCGACGCGCGAGTCGTAGCGGTCGACGGTGGTCTGGCCCAGGTCCCAGGCGGGGTCCTTCTTGACGGGGCACTCGGCGGGGGTGCCCTGACGGGAGTTGGGGAAGTAGTTGGGCGCCGAGCCGTAGGTCTCGGCGGTCGCGCCCTGGCCGTCGCGCATGTAGTGCATGACGGGGCAGCGCGGCTTGTTGACCGGGATCTGGTGGTGGTTGACGCCCAGGCGGTGCAGGTGCGTGTCGGCGTACGACATCAGCCGCGCCTGGAGCATCTTGTCGGGGCTGGGGCCGATGCCGGGGACGAGGGCGGAGGGCTTGAAGGCCGCCTGCTCGACCTCGGCGTGGTAGTTCTCGGGGTTGCGGTTGAGCTCGAGCACGCCGACGTCGATGAGCGGGAATTCGGCGTGCGGCCAGACCTTGGTCAGGTCGAACGGGTTCCAGCCGGTCTTGGTCTCCCACTCGATCGCCTGCTTCTGGGTCATGACCTGGATCTGCACGTTCCAGCGGGGGAAATCGCCCTTCTCGATGGCGTTGAAGAGGTCGCGCTGGTGGGACTCGCGGTCGCCGGCGATGGTGGCGGCCGAGTCCTCGTCGGTCATGGTCTGGAAGCCGGCCTGGTTCTTGAAGTGGAACTTGCACCAGACGCGCTCGCCGTCGGCGTTGATGAGCGAGTACGTGTGCGAGCCGTAGCCGTGCATCGTGCGGTAGCTGGCGGGGATGCCCCGGTCGGAGAAGAGGATGGTCACCTGGTGGAGCGACTCGGGGCAGAGTGACCAGAAGTCCCACTGCATGTCGTTGTCGCGGAGGTTGGTCTTGGGGTCGCGCTTCTGGGTGTGGATGAAGTTGGCGAACTTGAGGGGATCGCGGACGAAGAAGACGGGCGTGTTGTTGCCGACCAGGTCCCAGTTGCCCTCATCGGTGTAGAACTTGAGGGCGAAGCCGCGGACGTCGCGCTCGGCGTCGGCGGCGCCGCGTTCTCCAGCGACGGTGCTGAATCGCAGGAAGACCTCGGTCTCCTTGCCGACCTTGCTGAAGAGGCTGGCCTTGGAGTACTTGCTGATGTCGCTGGTGACCTTGAACGTGCCGTAGGCGCCCGAGCCCTTGGCGTGGACGACGCGCTCGGGGATGCGCTCGCGGTTGAAGTGCTGCATCTGCTCGAGGAGCTGGACGTCCTGCATGAGCAGCGGGCCCCGAGGGCCGGCGGTCTCGGAGTTGTGCTGGTCGGCGATGGGCCGGCCCTCGGCGGTGGTGAGGTTCGGACGGTTGCTCATCGTGCTGCTCCTCGCGGCGGGGAAGACGGACAGCGCCCGAGCCGCAAACGCCCCGGGCGGTTCTTTAGAATGACTCTAGACAAATCGCCCGGGGGGCGTCAACCGGAGGGCTCGCTCACGGGATGGCGGGGTCGGGCGAGGCCGTTTCGGCCGACTCCCGGGCCGCCCGGAGACGTTCGGTGGCCATCTCGTGGAGACCCCGGACGAACTCGAGCGGCGTCTTGCCCTCCAGCTGCTTGCTCACCGGATAGGCCGATCCGAGTCGCTCCGAGATCGTCTCCCCCCGGCCCGGGTCCAGGTCGACGGCGAGCGGTGCGCCCTTCCCGCGCGGCTTGAGGTGGAGCCTGTGGATCGACCGGTCCTCGATCGGGGACCGGGTCTCGGCGATGTACGCGACGACGGCAACGGGCGTCGTCCGCTTGAGCTCGAAGTCGGAGTAGGTCGCCGACCCGAAGTGCTCGCGCAGAGACGGATCGATGTATGGGAAGAGCAGCATGTCGCGCATCATGGAGGCGGTCTCCTGCTGCTCCTCGGGCGTCATGCGTCTGAAGTCGTTCCCGAACGCGCGGCGGCCGATCTCCTCCCAGTCGAACCACGTTGTCACGACGCGCTCCGCGTCGTCGCCGGAGACGGCCTCGGTGAAGGCGCGGGCGAACTCCACTGGGTCCGTCGGACGGTCGGCATCTGGCGACGCCGCCTCGGACGACTCGGCGCCTTGCAGCTGGTCCGGCCCGTCGCGCGAGCAGCCGGAGAGCAAGAGGGCGGCGCCGGCGAGGGCGGCGAGGCAGGCATGGATGTGCACGAGAATCCCCCCTTTGGATACGGGCTAGGCGTTGTTATCGACCATGAAGATCCACTCCAGGACGCTGGAAGGCGGGAGCGGGTCGACGCCGAGCCGGCGGAGCATGTTCAGCGCCTGGGCACGGTGGTGCATGCCGTGGGTCGTGACGTGGGTGAGGACGGCGCCCCTGGAGAAGGAGTAGGTCTTGCCCCCGCGCTCGCCGGAGACGATTTCGTCGTGCGGGCGCGACGTCGCAAGCTCGAAGATCTCGCCCGCGATCCCGTCGAGCAGCTCGAGCAGGGCGACCGGCGTGTGCGGGCCCGAGGCCTCGAGGCGTTCGCGCTGCTCGCGTCCGGCGAGCAGGTCACCCCAGCCGCGCATCGCGCCCAGGACGTGGGTCATGGTCGTGCGGAGCGTGCCGACGCCCATGTCGAACTCGCGGTCGAGCTGCTCGTCGGAGAGCCCCGCGCAGGCGTCGAGGACGGAGCGGGTGGCCCAGTGGTTGTGGGCGAGGAGGATCAGGGCGGGGTCGCTGGCGGGCATGGGGTTTCCTCCGTTCGTGCGGCTCGGTGAATCGTACTCGGCGGTGTTGAGTGGGCGCCGCGGGCGGGGGTAGGCTGGGGTCGGGCCAGGGGTCTCGTCGGTTCACGAGAGGAGGCCGCGATGTGCCGCAGGAGTTCGAGATTCTTGTCCGCGTTGCTTGCGTCGTGCGCGCTGGGCGCCGTCGCGTCGGGGCAGACCGTCGGTGGGTGGGGCGTCGGGGATGAAGACGCCCGGCCCGGGGAGCGGCCGATCTCGCGGGATGTCGAGGTCGTCACGTTCGCCGGCGGCGTGCTGACGGGGATCCAGACCGGCAGGCCGTGGAGCACGCGGACGATCGCGACGCTGCCCGAGAGCGAGGGCGTGGTCCGCTCGTTTGGCGGGCGGCTCTACGTGCTGACGCCCGAGAGCGGGATGATCCGGTCGTTCGACCGCGCCGGGAATCTCGTCGGGCAGGCGGCGGTCGATCCGGCGTCGGCGCCGACAGATATCGCGCCGGTCTCGCCCGAGGAGGTCTACGTCGCGACGGCGCGCGACGGGCGGGTGACACGCGTGTCGCTGGGCGACGGGATCGCCCGGTCGTTCGTGGACCTGAACGAACTGGACGAACCGGACGGCACGCCCGACCCGGGGATGATGATCGTGGACCGCGGACGGCTGTTCGTGCAGCTGCGCAGGATCGACGACAAGAACCCGTGGATGTTCGACGAGCGCGGGGCGTTGGCGGTGATCGACCTGGCGAGCGAGACGCTGATCGACGCGGACGCGCAGACGCCGGGCGTGCAGGCGATCGAGCTGGCCGGGCCGCACCCCAGGCTGAAGATGCGGATCCTCGAAGGGCCTCGGCGTCTGTACATCAGCTCCTCGGGCGCCGACCCGTACACGGTCTGGCCCCCCGGCGGGATGGACGAGGTGGATCTGGACACGCTTACGCCCCTGGGGCTGGTCTTCAGCGAGATCGACGCGGCGAACATCAGCGCGATTTGGCCGATCACGACCACGTCCGGGATCTTGATTTTCCACACGGACATCATCGCGTCGGCGCACCTGTCGTCGTACAGCGTGGCGCCGTTCATGTTCGACGGGATCCACGACGAGCTGTTCGGGTACATCCAGGTCCTGGCGGTCGATGACCGGACGGGGCTGATCTACATGCCCACGCTCGCGGGGCAGGTGCGCGTGATCGACGCGGCCAGCGAACGGACGCTGGCGATCCCCGAGATCGGCGGGGGCGTGGCGACGGACATCGAGATCGTGCGCTGGTCGCGAGAATGAGACGGCGCCGACACGCCGGGGGTCGCGTGTCGGCGCCGGGTCTCGGGGGACACGTTGGCTCGGCTCAGCCGGTGACGAACCCGGCCGTGGCGCCCCCGCCCACGGGCAGGGCGTGCCCGGTGATGTACTTCGAGGCGTCGGAGGCGAGGAAGACGACCGCGTCGGCGATCTCCTCGGGGGTCCCGGGGCGGTCCATCGGGATGATCGAGTTGAACACGTCGGGGTTGCCCCCGCTGGCCCGCTCGAGCATGGGCGTGAGGATGGGCCCCGGGGCGACGGTGTTGACTCGGATGTTGGCGCCCGCGAGCTCGAGCGCGAGCGAGCGGGTCAGACCCTCGACGGCGAACTTGGAGGCGACGTACGTCGCGAAGTTGGCCACGCCTTGCAATCCCAGGATGGACGAGGTGTTGATGATCACACCGCCGCCGCGCGCCTTGAGCGCGGGGATCTGGTGGCGGACGGCGTTCCAGATCGAGCGGACGTTGGTGTCGAAGACGACGTCGTAGTTCGAGGGGTCCGAGTCGACGATCGGACCCGGCGTGCCCTCCGTGCCCGCGTTGTTGAAGGCGATGTCGAGACCGCCGAACTCGGAGTGAGCGGCGCCGACGAGGGCCTTGAGCTGATCGTCGTGGGTGACGTCCGTCTGGACGAAGACGGCCTTGCCGCCGGCGGCGCGGATCTTCTCCGCGACGGCCTCGCCCTTGTCGACGGAGCGGGCGGCGAGCACGACGCCGGCGCCGACGTTGGCGAGGGCGACGGCGCTGGCGGCGCCGATGCCCGAGCTGGCGCCCGTGACGATCGCGACCTTGCCTGTGAGATCTTGTGGGGGCATGGGGTGTTCTCCTCGATCGGGTGTGAGTTCTGGGTCCGAAGCGGGAACCGGCGTAACTAACTGATTGTTCCGATTTGGAACGAGAATTTCCAACCGTGCGTTCTGAAAAACATCGAGACCAGGCCGAAACGGTGTCCTGGCAAGACGTTGTGTCAGGCTCGGAGGGTCGAGATCAGCGCCCGGACCGCCGCCCTGCCGGCCCTCCTCGGGGGCGGGGCGGCGTCCAGCGAGACGATGCCCATCTGCAGCAGGATGATCGACCAGGCCGCCTCGGGGATCTTGACGCCCTCGGCCAGCTCGCCCGTCTCGCGGGCGTCCCGGAGCAGTCCCGCGTAGATCCCGTGCAGGTTTTGCTGGGAACGCTCGAAACGCCTGCGGACCTCGGGGTCGGCGCTGGCCATCTCGGTCACGGCGCGCTGGTAGAGGCAGCCGCAGACGTCGGCGTCCTCGTGGGCGTGGTCCACCATGCCCAGGAGGCTGTTCTCGATGGCGTTGAGCGGGCCGACCCTGCCGGCGTCCTCGAACAGGCCCTTCGTGAAGGACTTGACCACGCAGCCGGCGTACATGTCCAGGGCCTGGAGGTAGAGCGCGTGCTTGTCGCCGAAGGTGTCGTAGAGGCTGAAGCGGTTGATGCCCATCGCCTCGGTCAGGTCCTGGATGGAGGCGCCCTCGTAGCCCTGGTCCCAGAACACACGCATGGCCTTCTGCAGCGCCTCTTCGGGGATGAATGACTTGGGGCGTGCCATCTGTACTCTGGGGATCAACGACCGGACGGGCGCCATTGTTTCAGAACGGGCGTTCTGGCGCCAGGCTCAGCCGATCAGCCTGGGCAGGCCCAGGGCGCGTCGGAGGTCGAGGATCTGGCCGACGTGCGTGCCCGTGTGGTGGATCATCCGCGTCGCCAGGACGAGGGCCGTGGTCGGGACGGCGGCGGCGCCCCACGTGATCTGGCGGACGCACGACTCGTCGTCGAGCGAGCGGACGGCATCGGCCAGGCTCGCGGCCGCGCCGGCGTGGATCTCCAGACCCCGTGCGAGCGACGGGAACAGGCCCGCGTCGGGCGAGGGCGCCGAGCCGAAGCACACGCTCTCGGTGTCGAAGCGTGAATCGTCGCCGGACCCGCCGTCGCCCGAGACGAAGTCGCGCTCGGGCAGCGGGCCCGGCTCGACGCCGCGGATGCGCTCGGCCGAACGGCGGTGGTACAACGCCAGATGGCCCAGCGACCAGATGACGTGGTTGGGCATGCCCGGCGCCTGGGCGGCGCGGTTGGACTCGTCGAAGCCGGGCAGGAACCGGTCGATCATCGCGGGCAGGCCCTCGACGGCGACGGCGATCTGCTCGATGGCGGGGTTGGCGTTGGGCACGGCGGGGCTCCTGGTGGGGTCGGCCGGATGCTACCCTGCCGCGCGTGGGCGAGGCGCAGGGGTTCTACGACGATCCGCGGGTGTACGACGTGCTGCACACGCCCGGCACGGCGAGCGAGGTGGACGGGCTCGAGCGTATCGAGCGGCGGTTCGCGGGCCGCACGCGGGGCATGCCCGTCTGGCTCGAGCCGGCGTGCGGGACGGGGCGGTACCTGCGCGTCGCCGCGGGGCGGGGGCGGCGTGTCGTCGGCTTCGACCTGTCTGACGGCATGATTGGTTACGCGCGAGAATCGCTGAAGCGGCGGGGGCACGCGCGTCGGTCGCGCATGTTCGTGGCGGACATGGGCGAGTTTGCCGACCATGTGCCGTGGCGCGTGGATCTGGCATTCAACCTGATCAGCACGATCCGCCACCTGGGGAGCGACGCGGCGCTGCTGGCCCACCTGGAGCAGGTCGCCCGGACGCTGGCGCCGGGCGGGGTGTACGCCGTGGGTCTGGGCACGTGCGTGTACGGCGCGGAGATGGAGAGCGAGGACGTCTGGACCGCGCGGCGGGGCTCGATGGGGGTGACACAAGTGGTCCAGTACTTCCCGGCCCGCGGGGCCGACCGCGTCGAGCGGGTCGTGAGCCACATGACCGTCCGCACGCCCGCGGGCGAGCGGCACATCGACTCGGCGTACACGCTGCGGGCGTACTCGCTGGGCCAGTGGTACGACGCGATCGCGGCGTCGCCGATGCGGCTGGAGGCGGTCGTCGAGGAGGACGGGCGGGACGTCGAGGCGCCCGCGAGCGGGTACGCGGTCTACGTGCTGCGGCCGGCGTGAGCGTCCGGCGGGGCGGGCGCGGACTACTCGACGACGACGGACTGGTTGAGGCGCCCGGTCGCGTCGGTGCGTTCGAGGCTGACGGCGATGCGCTGGCCCGCGGCGGACTCGCCCGCGGGGAAGGCGAACGTCCGGGCGATGGACTCGCCCGAGGCGAGGTCCGCGACGTGACGCCGCACGCGGGGCTGGCCCGGGGCGATGACGAGCAGATCGAAGGACATATCGGCGCCGGTGGTGTTCGTGATCACCGCCTCGACGGCGACGACGGGCTCGTCCTCGCCCGGGGGCGAGGCGCGGGCGGCGAGGTCGAGCCGGACGCCGGGGAGGCCAACGCGCAGCTCGCGGGTGACGCGGTGCACGCCCCGGTCGCGGTCGGTGACGAAGGCGACGTCGAAGACGAGCGGCTTGGCGCCGGCCTGCTCGGCGGGGCTGTGCGCGAGGATGATCTCTCGCTCGAGCGATTCGCCCGGGCGGAGGGCGAAGGGGATCTTGCGGGGGGCGATCTTCCAGCTGCGGTCGGCGGGCGTGTCCGGGTCTGAGAACCCGCCGGGCTCGAGGATGTAGACGGCGCCCTGGATCGTCGTGGGCCACGGGTTGTCCATGCGGAGCGTGAGCATGTGCTCGTCGATGTCACCCGGGAGCATCGCGGGCGTGAGCGAGACGGACGCGAGCATGCGGGCGAGGGTCGCGTCCACGCCCTCGATGATGACGGGCTCGGGCGAGGTCTCGATGATCGCCGCGGGCGCGACGAGCGGGTCTTCGTACGTCGCGGCGGGGACCGGGGCGGTGTTGCCGAACAGGTCCACGCGCGTGAGCGCGTGCTCGCCCAGGTGCAGCTCGAACTCGCGGGGCGTGTCGGACCAGATCGCGATGGCGGCGGCGTCGGTCGCGTGCACGGGCGGCTCGAGCAGGAACGCGTGCACGCCCTCGCCCAGCGGGAGGCTTCGGGTGACGCGGCGGCCGCGGAGGCGGGCCGACAGCGTGCGCCAGACGGCCAGGGCCGGGTCCGGCTCGACGCGGGGGCGGCGCTCGTCCACGACGCTCCACGGGTCGAGGGCCGCGATCGTGACGCGCGAGCCCGCGGTCTCGGTCGCGCCGTCGGTCGAGAACGCGGCCCAGAGGGTGATGACGGCCCGGGCCAGCTCGGCGGCGGCGGGGCGGGCGCCGACGATCCGCTCGTCGGCCGCGGACAGCGAGATGGTCAGGCCGGCCGGCTCGGTGTGCGCGCCGGCGCCCGGGGGCGCCTGGGCGAGGGCGGCCGCCCAGTCCTCGGCGAGCTGTGACAGCACAGCCGCGGGCGTGCCGGGCAGCACGTGCAGCGACGCGGACCGCCCCGGCGACGCGAGCGCGGGGTCCAGCGCCTGGTCGGTCCGCCACGGCACGCCGATGGTCGGGGCCGTGACGAGCCGGGCGACCGCGTCGGTCGCGCGGTCGAGGTCGTGGGCGAGCCGCTCGTGCGAGAAGGGCGCCGGGCTCGCGGTCGCGCCCAGGCCCCAGCGCTCGACACGCTGGCCGAAGCGGTCGAGCACCGGGTCCACCAGCTCGGCCAGGGACGCGGGGTCGGCGGCGAAGTAGGCGATCATGTCGTCCGGGTCGATGCTCAGCGCGCTGGCGTCGCGCTCGGGCAGCGACGGGAAGGAGAGCGTCACACGTCTCTGGTCGAGCAGGAGCCGGTCGATGAGCGGGGCGACGCCCTGGGCGGCGTCGGCGCCCGTGGGGGGCGGGAGCGCGGGGTCCCACAGCGAAATGTCGACCGCGTCGGCGTTGAGCACGCGCGCCAGCGTCGGCAGCTCGCGGATGAGCGCGGGCGAGCCGCTGCTGGCGATCAGGCCGATCGACGGCGCGCCCGAGCCCGGCCGGCCCGCCGAGGGCCCGCTGTCGGACCCGCCCGTGGGCGCGGGCGCCCAGACGAGGGCAGACGTCGCGGAGCCAACGTCCCGGTCCGCGGCATGGACGGTCAGGTCGATCCGGTACCAGCCGTACTCGGGCAGGTCGGGCGCCCAGGTCTCGACGAACCGCCCGCCGGGCATGTCGCGTCGGATGCGGTCGATCTCGGCGCCGTCGGCGTCGGTGACGACGACGTCCACGCTGATCGCCTGGCCCGCCAGGTCGCGGACGAGCATGTCCAGGGCGGGCGGCGCGGCGCCGATCGCGACGCCGCCCGGCGCGTCCGGGACGACCTCGATCCGCGGGACGGCGATGACCGAGACGTCATCGAACCAGGCGGCGGCGTCGAAGTCCTCGCTCGAGACGCGGAACTGCGCGTCGGGCGGGACGGGGTCGTACTGCTCGGGCTGCAGGACGAGCAGCTCGAGCTGGAGGAACGCCGCGCCCTCTCGACCGCCCGTGATCGGCGCCTCGAGTCGCGTCCACCGCCCCTCGGAGGTCACGAGTCGCGAGCGCGACTCGGCGACGGGCTGGAGCGAGTGGTCGAGCAGGCGGACGACGAGCTGGGCGCGGGCGTGGACCATCCGGGCGGTCCGGACGTGCACGCTGGCGAGGTAGTCGCCGTCGGCGAAGACCGAGAGCACGCCCGGGACGAGCACGAGACTGGCCGAGTCGCCCTTGACCGGGAGGCGGACCGAGCCCTCGCCCGCGTGGGCGGGGGCGTCGTAGTCGAGCGTGGCGGCGTTCCAGGTCGGGAAACCCGGGCGGATGCGCGGCGCCTCGGGGTCGTGCTGGCCCCGGACCCACCCGACGGGGACCGGCAGCGGGTTGGTCAGCTGCTCCTCGAAGTCGTACTCGGCGATGGAGCGGCCGGCGCTGTCCGGGCGGCGGGCGGGGTCGGCGGACCGGCTGAAGGACAGCTCGGCCTCGTCCCCGTCCGTGACGCCGACCAGGTCCTGCGCGGGCGCGGCGGGGGACGCCGCGGCCAGGGCGAGACAGGCGAGCGCAGCGGTGGCGCGGAGCGGGCGCATGGGAGCAGTATCGGCGAGCGAGGGACCCGGCCTGCACCGGGGCTTTTCGGGGCCGGGGCGTACGCGGCGGGTATCCTCGACCGGGCCGCGGGGCGGCCGCCGAGGAGGACGCCGGATGGATGATCGAGCAGGCGAGGGGGCGCCCCTGTACGGGCCGCCGCCGGAGGACGCGCCGCACGAGCCGCTCGTCCGGTTCGACCCGGGCGCCGGCTCCGAGGAGGCCGCCCGGGCGTTCTACGAGTCGTCGAGGCTGCGGCGGACGGTGCGGATGTTCTCCGATCGGCCCGTGCCCCGGGAGACGATCGAGTGGGTGATCCGGTCGGCGGGGACGGCGCCGAGCGGGGCGAACAAGCAGCCCTGGCGGTTCGTCGCGGTGAGCCGGCCCGAGACCAAGAAGAAGATCCGCGAGGCCGCCGAGGCCGAGGAGCGGGAGTTCTACGGCCGGCGCGCGAGCGAGCGGTGGCTCGACGACCTCAAGCCCTTCGCGACCAACCCGGACAAGCGGTTCCTGGAGATCGCGCCGTGGCTGATCGTTGTGTTCGCTCTGAAGAAGACGGACGACGGCGGGCAGACGTACTACGTCAACGAGAGCGTGGGGATCGCCGTCGGGATGCTGCTGACCGCGGCACACCAGGCGGGGCTGGTGACGCTGACGCACACGCCCAGCCCGATGGGGTTCCTGCGGGAGGTGCTGGGGCGCCCCGAGCACGAGCGGGCGTACCTGCTGATCCCCGTCGGGTACCCGACCGACGACGCGGTCGTGCCCTCGATCGAGCGCAAGGGCCTGGACGAGATCTCGGTGTTCGTCGAGTGAGCCGGCGCTAGGACGAGCGGCCGGTGTCGCGGACGAAGCGGGCCCGGGCGATGAGCACCGCGGCGAGCCCGACCGCGACCTGGAAGCCCGCGCTCAGCATGAGCAGCGCGATGAAGCCCGGCATGCTGACGTCGCCCGAGGGCATGTCCACCTCGAGGTCGAGGATGCTCGTGCCCGCCTCGTTGTGCAGGGCGTCCACGAGCACGACGCAGAGCCCGACGGGGTGGGTCATGAGGAGAACGCTGCCGGCAAAGTCGGAGATGTCGTGGGGCACGAGCTCGAGCCCCTCGAACAGCACGGCGATCAGGATCGGGATCGCCAGCCAGAGCGCCAGCGCGATCGCGAGGTTGACCGCCGAGGCGGTGATCGGCTTGCGGAACCTCTGGCCCAGGAGCGTGCCCGTGCCGGCCATCAGGGCGACCGGGCCGAGCATGACCAAAGGAAAGACGAACAGGATCAGCCAGTGGGCGCGCCCGAAGGAGACGAAGACGAGGGTGTGCAGGAGCAGGACGGCGGGGATGAACCAGGCGCGTCGGACGGCGCCGAGCGTCTTGCCCACGATGATCTGCCAGGGCGAGAGCCGGGTCGTGAGCAGCGTGTCGAGCGTGCGGGCCTCGCGCTCGGCGGCCAGGCCCGGCGCCGACAGCAGCGCCGCCTGCAGCACCAGCAGGATCATGCCCAGCGCCAGGGGCACGCCCAGGACCCCCGCATCACTCATGTTGTTGGGGTAGAGCAGGCCCGCGATGATCAAGACGACGACGACGGCGAGCGCGAGCGTGCGCTTCCGGTTGAACAGCGGCTGGCGCAGCTCACGCCAGAGCACCGGGATGTCGGGGACGGTCCGAGAGCGGCGGTGGCGGAGGACCACGGGCTCGGCCTCGGGCGGCTCGCCCTCGCGAGTCTTCTTTCTCTTCCGGCGTCGCTTCGGGATCGGCGTGTCGGCCGAGCGCACCATCGCGCGGCGGAGCGAGGCGGCGGCCAGAACGGTCGCGAGCAACGCCAGCACGAGCGTGTACACCGACGAGGCGACCCAGAGCGTGCGGATCGCGTCGGGCGCTCCGGCCTCCATCGTGACGGCCCCGAGCGCGCCCGGCGTCGAGGAGGCGAAGATGACGCCCCCGGGGATCGTGGCGGGCAGGTCCGGCGCCCAGGCGCCGAGCACGTCGGGCAGGCGCGCGCCCGAGTCGAAGTTGTCGTTGATCAGCACGTTGTAGCGCATGGCCAGCAGGGGCGGGGCCAGGAAGATCGCCGCGAGGATCACGTACGTGAGCAGCGAGGCGATCATGGACCGGCGGCAGAGCGTCGAGGCGAGCACGCCGATCGAGGCGGCGAGGATGGCGCTGGCGATGGTGAGCGAGGCGCCCCCGACGATCGTCTCGGCGCGGACGCCCCCGAACAGCCGCACGCCCAGCAGGATGGGCATGGCCAGCAGCGCGAGGATGACCAGGTGCGTGAGGCGGCTGGCGATCTTGGAGCAGACGATCTCGATCGCGGTCAGGGGCGTGGTCAGGAGCGTGGGCAGCGTCTGGGCGCGGCGTTCGTCGCAGATCGACCCGCCGGTCATCACGGGCGCGAGCAGGAGCGTCGCGATGAACTGGAACCAGAGGACGGAGATGATGACGACCGGGGCCAGCGACTGGAGCGACTGGAGCCGGGCGGCGGCCGAGTCCGTGTAGGCGGTCGACTCCCACGCGCCGAAGAACGCGATCGCTACGACTACCGCGAGCACCAATGCGTAGCCGGCGCGGATGAAGTAGGTCCCGAGCTTGCGCCCCGAGACACGCATCTCCTTCTGGAACATGGGGCCGAAGAACAGGCGCCACGGTAGCAGCGCCGCGGGCCACGCCCGGCGCCCGGCCCGCGCCCCGGAGTTGGTCGCGCCAACGTCGGTCACTGCACCGCGCCCTTCGTCAGCTTCAGGAACGCGTCCTCGAGATTCACGCCCCTGGGCTCGAATGCGGCGATCCGCCCGCCGGCGGCGATGACGCGCTCGATCAGGAAATGATGCCCGTGCTGGCCCGGGACCAGCTCGACGCGGATGAGCGCCGGCTTGTCGGCGTCCGGGGCGGCGCTGGCGACGCGCTCGTCCTCGGCGAGCTTGCCGGCGACGACCGGCGCGACCAGGTCCACGTCCTCCGACGACTCCAGCCGAATGACGAGCCGCTCGCCCCCGCGGACACGGTCGTACGCCTCGTCGATCGAGCCGGCGTAGACGAGCTTGCCCCGCTCGATGATGCCGATGGACGAGCACATCTCGGCCAGCTCGCTCAGGATGTGGCTGGAGACCATGAGCGTCTTGCCCATGCGGGCCAGCTCGGAGAGCAGCTCCCGCATCTCGATCCGGGCGCGGGGGTCGAGGCCCGAGGCCGGCTCGTCGAGAAGCAAGACCTTGGGGTCGTGGATGAGCACGCGGGCGACGCCCAGCCGCTGGGACATGCCCCGGGAGAGGCTGACGACCATGGCGTCGCGCTTGTCGGTCAGGTCGGTGAGCTCGAGGACGCCGTCGATCGTGGCGCGGCGTGACTTGCGGGGCAAGCGGAACGCCGCGGCGAAGAACTGGAGGTACTCGTCGACCGTGAGGTCGTCGTAGTACCCGATGAAGTCGGGCATGTAGCCGAGGATGGAGCGGATCCGGTCGCCGTCGCGTCGGACGTCGAGGCCGGCGACGGTCGCCTCGCCCGAATCGGGCTTGAGGAGGCAGGAGAGGACCTTCATCGTGGTGGATTTGCCGGCGCCGTTGGGCCCGATGAAGCCGAAGATCTCGCCCGCGCCGATGGAGAGGGAGAGGTCGTCCACCGCCTTCAGGGCGCCGAAGCTCTTGTTGAGGCCCTTGATCTCGATCACGGCGTCGGTTCCTCGGGGCTGTCGGCGGCGGGCGGGAGGGGGACGAGGATGCGGTAGACCTCCAACGCGGCGGTGTCGGCGCTGCTGGTGATCGCCACGGACGGCTCGTCGCGCCAGACCTCGAGCACGATCATCGCGATCGAGCCGGCGTTGATGTACGCGTCGATCGCGCGGGACCGCCTCCACGCCCCGGGCAGGTCGAAGAACCGGGAGGGCTGGTAGCCGAGGTAGCCCGTGTAGGACCAGGGGGTGTACCTCGATTCGTCCTCGGGGCGGACGGGCGACCACGCCTCGGGCATGGGAGAGGCCACGCCCCCGGGCGACGCGGGCAACCGGAGCACGAGCGCCCCGTCCGAGTCGGTCGCCCACTCGGCCCCGACCCATGTCGCGGCGCCGTCCGCGCCCGGGAGGCGTGCGTGCGCCGTCTCGATCCGGTCGATGCCGCCCAGACCGGGCACACGGACGACGCACGAGGCGCCGTCGAGCTGCGCGGTGACGAGCGGGGGCGTCGCGGGCCCCTGGTCGATCGTGGTGCGGAGCGTCCAGAGCCGGAGCGAGGAGGGGCGTGGGACGTTGCCGCGGACGAGCCCCTCCGAGGTCGCGCGGGAGGACTGGGCCGTGTTGAACGTGGGCCCGCCGAGCACCTCGGACCAGGACGAGAGCGCCGAGACCGGGCGCCACCACGACGAGGGCGGCGGGTCGTCGATGGAGAGGCGCTCGGAGCCCGCGGCGAAGATCGAGCTGAGCGAGGTCTGGTGCGCGCCCCCGCCGAGGCCCGGGGCCAGGACGTCGACGGCCGAGGCCCGGGTGTAGACGGTCCGCCCGGAGCGCATGGCGGCGGGGACGCTGGCGGCCAGGAGGGTGGCGACCGCGGTGTACGCCAGCGCCGTCGCCCACGAGAGGCGACGCTTTCGGAGCTTCCTGAGCACGATCGCGTCCACGGGCCCGACGAGCACCGCGAGCAGCACGACGAACGAGACGAGCACGATCAGCACGCCCATGCCCGGCGTCTCGACACGGAGCGTGTGGTCCAGGATCGTCGAGATCGCGGACTTGTGGCGGGGCAGCGCGCCCGAGGCGTTCCAGGTCGGGTACCAGTTGCGTTCCGGGGCGGCGTCGGTCCACTCCTCGACCAGGGGCTTCAGCGCGTCGTGCCAGACGTCGGCGGTGTTCTGGTCGCTGACGATGGCGCCGACGCGCCTCGGGTGCACGCCCAGCAGCGTGACCCAGCCGAAGCCGACGGGCCCCTCGGCGAGCAGGGCGTGCTCGCCGGCCGCCCAGCGCGTCGTCCAGCCCATGGACCGGGCGCGGTCGGTGAGCGTGATCGGGCGGGCGGCGACCTCGGGCGCGGCGTCGCCGACGGCGTCGGCGAGGGCGGCCGGCGTCGGGACCGTCGTCGGGGCGCCGAGGCGCGCGATCGAGTCGGCCACGCCCGGGGCCATCAGCATCCGCCAGGCGTCGGCGTCGGGCGCGTCGGCGAGCAGCACGATCGTGCCGCCCGACTCGAGCCACTGCCGCAACGCCGAGAGCGCCTCGGGGCGGAGCGCCGTGAGCTGGCCCGCGGGCAAGACGACGGCGGTGGCGGCGTCGTAGGCCATCCACGACGAGGGAGCCGCGGAGACGAACCCGGGCCAGGCGATGAGCTGGGCCCAGGGGTCGACGTCCACCTGCGCCGCCGCGCGATCGTCGTCGTCCGGCGGGTCGCCGGTCTTTCTGAGGTCGTCGAGCGCCCGGAGCAGGGAGTCGTCGCCCACGCACAGGAACGTCGCGCCCTCGGCCGTGATGACCAGGGGCATCTGGCGCAGCGGGTCGTCGGGCGTCGCCTCGATCCGCATGCTCGCCAGGCGTCGCCCGCGCTCGTCGATCGCCCGGATCGTCATCTCCTCGCACCCGGGCGGAACGCAGACGACCGCCTCGACGGGGACCGCGCGCCCCGGTGTGGTCGCGAAGGGCAGCGTGATCCGCGCGTTCTGGGCCGCGTCCTGGCGGTAGGAGATCTCGAAGACGCCGGAGACCGCGCGATCGCCGGACGAGACCTCGAGGCGGATCGGCATCCAGCGCTCGGCGACGAGGACGCCCGAGTATCCCCATTCGACCAGGACGGAGAACTCGTCCTCGTCCGGCGCCTGGGCCAGCGCGGGCGACGCCGACGCCAGGACGAGCAGCGCGACCAGCAGGCGGGCGAGGACGGGTAAGAGGGCGCCCGGGCGGGGCCCGCCCGTCACACCGCGACCTTCCGGTTGTAGATCCACCATTCGACCATGAGCACCGCCAGCGCGATCATGAGGAGGTACGGCCAGAAGCGTTGTACGGCTTCGTCGGCCCCCGATTGCTCGCCCTGGGCGATCTGCGTGCCCAGCGTGATCTGCGGGGCGGCGGCGACGTTGGACTCCTCGGGGTCGGCGAGGTTGGCCGCGAAGTGGCGGGTGACCCGGTCGCCGTCGCGGGCGTCCGTCGCGCCCGCCGTCCCGGTCCACCGGAGGCGGTACACGCCCACGCCCTGGAGGGGGCCGTACGCGATCCGCCCGTCCGGGGCGGGGGTCAGCGCCTGCTCGGCCTGGGGCGCGGGCGGGGTGACGCGGACGCTGGCGGCCCCGGGCGGGACCCGGTCGGCCAGCACGTCGCCCGGGCGGAGCAGGCGCCCGGCGCCCGAGGCGGCGGCGGCGTCGGCCGCGTCCCGGTCCAGGTAGTCGATCGCGCGGGCCAGGAACAGCACGAAGCTCGCGTTGAACGGCCAGTTCGTGTCCATCACGTCGAACGGGACGACGATCGCCCGGGAGTCGGCCGCGGGCAGCTCGACGATCGCCGGGCCCAGCTGCGTCTCGGCCAGCGTGATCGCGCCGCTGCCCTCGGGCAGCTCGACCGTGCGCGATTCGATGATCGTCAGCGCGTCGAGCGTCAGATCGCGCATCACCGGGTGCGAGCGGGACCAGACGAGGATCTGCGCCGGGCCGGCGTCGCCCCGGTCGATCAGCCCGTCGGGCCCCGTCGGCACGACGCCCAGCACGAGCCAGCGCCCGGGCGGGAGCGACGCGGGTGGCGCTACGTCCGGCAAGTAATCGTCGAGCACGACAACGTCGTAGATGCCTGTCCGCCCCGCGTCCCTCGCGGCCTCGAACTGCGAGGGCGTGAACACATCCAGCCTCGCCAGCGGCATCCCGCCCAGGGCGTCGGCCAGGAACAGGTTGCCGTCGGTCACGACCGCGACCGACGTCTGCCGCGCTGGAGGGACGATGATCCAGCCCTGGTCGTCGACGCCCAGGACGTCGGCGGCCGGGTTGTCCGACGAGCCGGTGTCCAGGCGGACGCGGGCGATCGCGCCCTCCGGCATGGTCAGCTCGAAGACGAGCCCGCCGGTGCCGGGCGTGCGCGAGGCGCTCGTGTCGTCGCCCGCGGGCGCCTCGGTCGCGGCCGGAACGTCCACCTCTCGGACCGCGACCGTTCGGCCGTCCAGCGCCAGCTCGCAATCGACCGTCCGCGCGATCGTGTCGGTGGACTGCACGCCGACGAAGATGGAGAGCTGGGCGGGGTTGTCGTACGCGCGCTCGGCGCGGAGGGCGGTGATGCCGATGTTCGCCGCGGCCTGGTCGCCGATGACGTGGAACAGGACGCGGTCGTCGGCGGCCGGGATCGCCTCGTCGGCGTCGGGCAGGCGGCCGTCCGAATACAGGTGGAACGCGAAGGGCGGGCCGCGATCGAGGCCCTCGTTCTCGACGAACCGCTGCGGGCGCTGGGCCTGGGCGAGGCGGAACGCCTCCTTGACGCGCGAGGGCGCGTCGGACGGCTCGATCCCCTCGACGGCCCGGCGGAGGACGCCCTTGTCGCCCGTCATCTGCGCGACGACCTCCGCCGTCGTGTCGAACGCGATGACCATCGCCTGGTCCGACGCGTCGTCGCCCCGGTCGAGCATGCCCGGCTCGCGCATCGCGTCGATCAGATCCAGCGCCTGGGCCTTGGCCTCCTCGAGCCTCGTGCGCGAGCCGTCGGCCTCGACGTCCGTCGCGCCCATCGACGCCGAGCGGTCGATGAGGATGATGTTCCGCTGCCCGACGCCCGCGGTGGACGACCGCTCGGGCTGGGCGATCGCGAGCAGGACGGCCGCGAGCATCAGGAGCTGGAGCAGCAGCAGGATGTTGCGCCGGAGCCTCTGGAACGGGGCGTTTGCCTGCAGGTCCTGGATCGCCTTCTTCCAGAGCAGCGTCGTCGAGACCTCGAGCTCGCGCCGGCGGAGCTTGAGGAAGTAGAGCAGGACCAGCAGCGGGACGGCGACGGCCGCGGCGATGCCGGCGATGAGGGGGGTCGCCCAGGTCATGGCTCGACCTCGCTCTGATCTGCCTGCGCAGGCTGGCGATCCGGCTGAGACGACGTGACCTCGATCGGTGAGTCTCGCCGCATGGAGTCGCTGGTAGTCATCGCCGTGTGCTGCATTAGCTCGCCGTCGCTTGCAAAGGCGAACACATGGACAAGGTCATCCTCGATTCCGTCGATCGTCTCCGCCTCAGACCACACGAGCAGACTCGACGACTCTCCCGGGGACAGCCATTTCGGGTGGACCTCTCTTGTGACCGGGGACACCGCAACCACGTACGCGTGCGCTCCCGTCGCGTTGTGGACAACAACCCTCGTCTTGAACGAAGTGAGCCACGGAAATACGACGAGATAGACGAACAGCAGAATCAGAATGGACCATGGGAACACCGGTCCGGTGAGCCAACTCAGCACGGGTCGTCTCGGGCGCCCCTCGCGTGTCGCGTTCATCGCAGCAGCCCCCTCTGCCGCAGGTAGTCCATGATCAGCGTCTCGATCGGCGTGTCGGTGCGCACGGACAGGTGCGTGATCTCGCGCCTCGCGCAGAAGTCACGCAGCTCGCCGCAGTACGCGGCCAGGGTCTGCTTGTACCGCTTGAGCAGGGGCGCCGAGATCGTCACCTCCGCCTGGTCGAAGTCCTCGACGTCCCGCAGCCGCAGATCGCCGGCGATGTCCGGCTCGACCTCCTGCGGCGCCAGGACCTGCATCGCGAACAGGTCGTAGCCCCGCCCGACCAGCAGGCGGAGGCCCGTGTCGTAGCCCTCCTTCATGAAGAAGTCGGACAGGACGATCATCACGCCCTTGCCGCGGCGGGTCAGGGCGATCCGCTTGGCGGCCTCGGAGAAGTCGGTCGTCCCGCCCGGACGCAGGGCGCAGATGAAGCGGGCCAGGTCCTGCGTGCGTCGGCGGCCGCGGAGGTCGCGGATGGCGTGCAGGGACGCGGGGAGCGTCGCCGCGGAGGCCCGCTCGCCCCGGGCCTCCGCGCCCAGCGACGACGCGAAGACCGAGCCCGTCCCGGCGTCTCGCTCGCGTGGCTCGTCGCCCGCCAGCTCGCCGCCCAGGGCGGTGACGGCAACGCGGTTGAGATTCACCAAACCGATGTAGCCCAGGGCCATCGCCAGGCGCTGCATAAAGAGGAACTTGCCCGGCTCGCCGCAATCCGAGGACTCAGAACAGTCGATCACGATGTGCAGCGACAGGTCTTCCTCTTCCAGGAACAGCTTCATGAAGAGGTGGTCGAGGCGGGCGTAGATGTTCCAGTCGATGTGCCGCAGGTCGTCGCCGACCGAGTAGGGCCTGTGGTCGGCGAACTCGACGCTCTCGCCCCGCTTCTTGCTGCGGCGCTCGCCCTTGAGCTTTCCCGAGAAGATCTTGCGGCTGGAGACGTCCAGCCGCGAGATCTGCGAGATCAGGCGGCTGTCGAGCAGCTCGTCGATCGACTTCGGGCGGGATGGGCTGGGGGTGCGGCGCACGTGCTCTCTCGCTGAGGCTCTCTAGTCGGCCTCGCTCAGGCGGGTGAAGGTCTGGCCATCGTCCCAGGCGTCGTCGGTCGCGACGGCCCTGGCGAGCATGGCCCGGAGCTGGGCGGGCGAGCCGGTGATGAGGTTCTCGTCGCCCGCGAACGTGCCCAGCGCGTCCCCGCCGTTGGCGCCGACCCAGTCGTCCTTGAGCTCGGCGTGCCCGAGGGTGTTCCCGTCGAGCGTGATCCGGGCGAACTTGTGCACCGGGATCACGAAGGCGAGCAGGACGGGGTCCACCGTGCCCAGCGAGTCGTCGTCGTTGAGGCTGACGTCGGCGACGTGGACGCCGTCGATCTCGGCGATCGCCATCGCCATCGTGTGCCGCGAGCCGTTGGGCGCCAGGACGTACACCTTCTCCTTCTCGTCCTCCTCGATACGGACGATCGTGTCGTCGGCGGCCCAGACGCCCGCGAGCCCCTCGACCAGCACGCGGTCGGACTCGGCGAAGCCGTTGAGCGAGGGCGTCGTGCAGCCGACGAGCATTGCCGAGGCCGCGGCGAGCGAGACGGTCAGCGTGCGGGTCATGGCGAGTCCCCTTTCCGGTCTGGTTGGCGCCCCGGTCACCGGCGCTTCTCGCGGTTGTCCCGGATCGCGTTGCCGATGTCCTGGGTGAACGTGGTCTGCCTCTTGTGGATCTCGGGCGCCGCGTCGTCGGAGCCGATCCCGCTGGCGCGGGTGACGCGGCGGTAGCAGCCCGACATCGACGCCGCGATCAGGGCGCCGGCGAGGGCGATCAGGATCGTCTTGGATGCTCGGCTCGAACTCATGCCATCGCTCCGATCGGCTGGGTCGGGGTCATCTTCAAGATCTCGCGGACCAGGTCGTCCGGGTCCACGCGGTCGGCCTCGGCCTCGAAGTTGAGCAGGATCCGGTGCCGCAGCGCGGGCAGGGCCGCGTCCTGGATGTCCTGGTAGCTGACGTGGAATCGGCCGTCGGTCAGCGCCCGGACCTTGCCCGCCAGCACGAGCGCCTGGGCGGCGCGGGGGCTGGCGCCGCAGCGGACGTACCGGTTCGTGGGCCCGCTGGGGCCGCCGGCCGCGAACTCGCCCTCCGGGTGCGTCGCGAGCACGAGCCGTGCGGCGTATTGCTTGACGTGCGGCGCGATGACGACGCCGCGGACCAGCTCCTGGGCCGCGAGGATCGCGTCTGCGTCCATGACGCGCTCGGGCCTCGGCGTTTCCTCGCCCGTCGTCCGGTCGAGGATGGTCATGAGATCGTCGAGCTGCGAGTAGCCGACGTTGATCTTGAGCAGGAACCGGTCGAGCTGCGCCTCCGGCAGGGGGTACGTGCCCTCCTGCTCGATCGGGTTCTGGGTCGCGAGGACGATGAAGGGCGCCGCGAGCTTGTGCGTCTGCCCCCCCACCGTCACCGAGCGCTCCTGCATCGCCTCGAGCAGGGCCGACTGGGTCTTGGGCGTCGCGCGGTTGATCTCGTCGGCCAGAACGACCTGGGCGAAGATCGGTCCCTTCTGGAACACGAAGCTCCGCCGCCCCGTCTCGGCGTCCTCGCTGACGATGTTCGTCCCGATCACGTCCGCCGGCATCAGGTCGGGCGTGAACTGGATGCGGCTGAAGGGCAAGTGCAGCGTCTCGGCCAGCGTCCGCACCAGCAGCGTCTTGCCCAGGCCCGGCACGCCCTCGAGCAGCACGTTGCCGCCGGCAAAGAGGGCGGTGAGCGTCGCGTCGATGACCTCGTGCTGGCCGACCATGACCTTGCCGATCTCGGACTTGAGCGTCGAGAAGGTCTTGCGGAACTGCTCGCACTGCTCCTTGACCTCGGCGGGGGTCTCGGCGTGCTCGGGGTTGGTCGCCATGGGCAAACTCCTTGCCGCCCCGGCTCGGGGCGGTCGCTCGGGCCGTCAGGCCTCGCTGTCGTCTCGGTCCTCGTACTCCTCGCGGGCGCGCCGCTTGGCGCGCATGAGGCGGGAGATCCCTTGTTCTTCCTCTTCGCCCGCGGGCGCCTTCGGTTTGGGGGCTGCTCTCGGCTTGTCCTTGCTCAGGGGCTCGCCCCCGAGGGCGACGGGGCCGGCGGCCGGGGGCGGGGCGGCCTCGTCGATCTCGAAGCGGCGCTTGGCCTGGTCCTTCTTGGACTCGTTCTTGACCGCCATCCGCTCGCGGGCCTTCTCGCGTGCGGCCCGGAGCGAGTCGATCTGCTCGCCGGCGCTCGCGCCCGACGCGCCCAGCAGGCGCTTGGCCCAGGCGCCGATGGCCCTGGGCTCGACGCGGACCCGCCGCACGCCCACGTCCGTCAGGAACAGCCCGACGCCGACGAGCGCGACCGTCAGCCAGATCGACGTGGTCGAGACGGGCATCTCCAGGCCGTCCCGGCGCCAGGGCAGGTCCTGCTCCGGGTCGCCCGTGAGCACCTCGCCACCCGTGACCTGCGCGACCTGGCGGAGCAGGGCGAGGTTGGACTCGAGCGCGCGGAACTCATCCGCAAACGGCCTGGTCACAGCGGCCTGGGCCGCGCCCTCCATCACCCCGCCCTCGCCGTTGGGCGCGCGGAAGCGGAGCGACACGACGTACGAGCCGGGGTCCGACGAGTCGATGACGCCCTCGTAGCGCCCGGGCCCGATCTGCGCGATCTCGACCGCGGCGCCCGTGCCGTCGGGCTTGGCGACGCGGGACTGGAACTCGGCGAAGTTCAGCCGCTCGCCGTCGGCGCCGAACGCCTCGACCACGAGCAGCGTCGAGTCGCCCCGGGCCTCGGTGGTCAGCCTGAGGTTCGCCGAGCCCGTGGGGCGCATCGCCCAGCGGACGTGCTGCTCCCAGTACTGCTTGTACGCGTCCCACCCGGTCCACGCCGAGCCCCATCGGGTCGTCGCGTCGGACGTGAAGGCGAAGACCTTGCCCAGCCCGAACTGCCACTGGGCGGCGATCGGGTCGTTCTCGTGCCCGCGGAGCGTGACCTGGCTGAGCCCCTCGCGGTCGGCGGTGACGACGTAGCCGGTGATGGGCGGGACGGCGGAGATGCCGCGCATCGTCTCGGCGCCGACGCTGGTCACCGCGGGCGAGAACGCGTCGCCCTCCCAGATCAGCGCCCGCTTCACCGTCTGGGCTTCCTTGATGAAGATCTGCGGGAGCGTGGCGAGGGCGGCCTGGGAGTCGACCGCGTAGAACGTCCCGCCCGTGCGCTCGGCCATCATCTCGAGCGAGTTGAAATCGCGGGGCGAGTGCGGGTACACGCCGACGGTGCTGATCGAGATCCGGTTGGCCTTGTAGTCGTCGAGGATCGACTGGGTCAGGCTCGGGTCGCCGTCGGAGATGATGATGACGTGCTTCTGCCCGGCGCTGGCCGCCTTGAGCCCGTCGAGGGCGAGGTTGAGCGACGGGTCGAAGCTGGGCATGTCGCCGAACTGGAGATTGTTGATCGATCGCTTGACCGCCGCGCCGTCGCCCTTGGGCGAGAGCTGGTGCACCCAGTCCGTCCCGCCCCACATCTGGAACTCGACGATGCCGATGAGGTCGAGCCGGCTCAGGGCGTCGGCCGCGGCGTTGGCGACCTGCTTGCCGTAGTACACGCCCTGCGGCATCTCGATCGAGTGCATGACCAGCGCGAGCGCGCCCCGGGGCATCTGCCGCTTCTGGGGCGGGTCGAGGCGGACGGGCAGGGCGTCCTCGATCGCAGTCCCGATCCAGCCGCCCGCCCCGAACGAGTCGGGCCCGCCCGTCATCACGAGCCCGCCGCCCGAGTCGTGCACGTACTGGCGGAGGTTCTCGAGGGCCGCCGCGGAGAAGTTGTACGCCGGCTGGTTGACCAGCACGATCGCCTCGTACCGGTTCAGCTCGGTCAGCGTCGGGGGCAGGCGGTCGGACGAGACGGTCTCGGGGCGCAGCTCGCTCTCGACGAGGGCGCGCTCGAGGGGCGCCGACTCCTCGCTGCTCTCGGCCACGATCAGGACCGCGCCCTCCGAGCCGACGAACGTCACGGCCATCGCCCGGTTGTTCTCGATCATCGAGTCGCCCAGGCCCGAGATCACCCGCTGGCCCTCGGCGCCGATGCTGATCGCCCCGATCGGCTCGAACAGGGCCTCGTACGTCTGGGGCCCGACGCGCCGCGGCGCGATGGGCACGGTCAGCACGTTCCGCCCCTCGATCAGCTCGACGATCACGCCCAGCTCGTCCGAGTCCGGGTCCAGGTCGATCGGCTCGCCGTTCTCCGTGATGACCAGCCGCCCGGCGGCCGGGGCGGCGGCGAAGGCGACGACCTTGAGGTTGATCGTCTCCCCGCCGCGGGCCGTCGCCGGCGCGATCAGGCTCTCGATGATGACCTCGTTGTCGTAGTCGTACCCGACGGGCAGGACGTCGATGGGCACGCCCAGGGCCTTGGCGGCCTGGGCGGCGGCGAGGATCGAGCCGTTGGTCTCGTTGCCGTCGGAGACGAGCAGCAGCCGGTTGGCCGCGTCCTCGCTCGCGACCGCCAGCGCCAGCCGCGCCGCGTCGCCCAGGTTCGTCCCGTCCGTCGTGCCCACGAACTGGCGGACCATCCTGTCAACCCGCGCCGAGGGCAGGGCCTGGACGTACGCGTCCTCGGCCGCGGTCACGATGCCCAGCCGGTCGTCGGTCTCCGGCTTGCGGGCGCCGATGCCCTCCAGGTATTCGTCCACCGCGACGCGGCGCGCGGGCGGGATCGACCGCGACTCGTCCACGACCGCCGTCACCGCGACCGCCTCGCTCACCTTCCGCGACTGCGGCTCGGCCAGGGCGCCGACGATCATCGCGATGACGATCAGCCGGATGACGATCGCCGCGATCCGCGAGCCCCGGTCCAGACCCGCGATGGATCGGCGGGACAAGAAGAGCGTCATCGCCCACAGGACCGGGATGAGCACGAGCCAGATCGGCTCGTCGAACTGGATCGGCCCCAGCGCCAGGGCGCCGAGCGTGACGGGGGCGGCGCCGATCATCGGGGCGCCTCCACGCCCCGCGCCGGCGAGCGGAACGCGACCACCCGGTCGTTGTCCGAGTCGAGCACGTACGCGGTGTTCCCGATGACCTCGACGGCCCAGGGCCTGGACAGCTCGCCCCGCCCGCGGCCCGGGCGCCCCCACTGCCCGAGGCAATCGCCGGTCTCCGGGTCGATCCGCTGGACGCGGGCGTTCTCGAACTCGCTGACCAGGATGGTCCTGTCCTCGAGCAGCGCCAGGCCGTACGGGAACTTGAACGAGCCGGGCGCGGCCGAGGCGGTCTCGGGCGAGCCGATCCAGCCGATCAGCTCGCCGTCGAGCGTGAACCGCCCGACGCGGTGGTTGCACGAGTCGGTGAGCAGCAGCTCGCGGCGCTCGTGGTCGATCACGAGCGTCTGCGGGCGCCGCAGAACCGGCTCGGGGTCCTCGCCCGGCACGCCCGGGCCGGCGATCTCGAACGCAAACTCGAACGCCGACCGTCCGTCGTCGCCGACGCCGACGTCGAAGACGCTGACGCGGTCGTTGCCGCTGTACTCTCCGACGTACACGCGCTGCGCTCGGCCGGACTCGTCGTGCAGGACCGCGACGTCGGTCGGGTAGACGAACTGGCCGTCGTCGGTCCCGTAGGAGCCGATCGTCGCGAACGGCTCGCGCGGGACGGACGGGTCATCGCCCAACGCATCGGGCAGCTCGTAGATCGCGACGCGGAAGTAGTGCGTGTCCGCGACGTACAGGGCGAGGCGGGTCGGGTCCGTCGGATGTGCCGCGACGCACAGGCCCACGGGCTTGCCCAGCTCCAGCTCGGGCATGCGGAAGCCGCCCCGGAACTCGCCGGTGCCGGCGTCGAAGAGCTGCACGCGGGCGGTCTTGTCCACGACCAGCAGGCCCGGGTCCTCGCCAGGGAGGACGGCCATCGCCCTGGGATACGTCAGCTGGCCCGGCTGACGCCCGACCTCGCCGAACTCCAGCGTCGGCTCGATCGCGCGGGCGACCGACGGGTCCCGCTCCCCGCACCCGACGAGAGCGGCGGCGAGGATCAGCGGCGACGCGGGCAGGAACGCCGACCGACGGCGGCGCGACGCGGCTCGCGGGCGGGGCCAGGATGCGCGTCGCTCGGGGGCCATCGGGCGGCCAATCCTAGCAGGGGCGGGCCGGATCCCCGCTCCGCGGCTCATCGCGACACCCCCAGCCTCGCCGCTCGCAGACGGGCGGCGGCCAGCGCGATCAGGCCCCCCGCGGCCAGCGCCGCGACGAGCCCCGCGCCCGTGATCCAGATCGCGGCGGCCGACAGCTCGTCCATCCGCGAGAAGTGCAGGTACTCCAGAGTCTGCCGCGCCAGCGAGTCGCGGCCCGCCGGCCAGACCATGACGCTCGCCTCGATCTCGTGCAGGCTCATCGCGCCCGCCGCCAGGGCCGCGCCCACCAGCGCCGGCGCCTGCATGGGCAGCGACGCCAGCGCCCACGCGCGCCAGCCCCCGCCCGTCTGCACACGCACATCGCGCAGCGTCGGTGGCTCCGACCACGCCGCCCAGCACGCGACCACCCCCACGACGAACGAGTGCCGCGCCACGCACGCCATCACCGGGCCGCCCAGGCCCAGCTCGACCGAGCCAGTCGCCTCGGCGACCGCCGCGCCGACCAGCACGCCCGGGATCAGCGCGCCCACCAGCATGAGCCGCACCCCCGCGCCCGCGACAAGCCGCGCCCATCGACCTCCGACGCTGAGAGCCGCGCTGAGCGCCAGTCCCGCGACCATGCACG
Source organism: Phycisphaerales bacterium (assembly GCA_041987545.1). Taxonomy (GTDB): domain Bacteria; phylum Planctomycetota; class Phycisphaerae; order Phycisphaerales; family UBA1924; genus JAJRXR01. The sequence continues at coordinate 222,768 of JBHIWH010000004.1, forward strand.
CCGCCGCCGTCAGCCCGGCAACCGCCAGGCTCGAGACCGCCCCCGACCCGCTCAGCCGCCAGAACCGCCCGAGCGAGCCCCAGTCCGCCATCGCCCACGCGAAGAGCGCCACCGGCGCGCCGACCGCCAGCGACCAGACGACCCCCTCGCCGACCGCCGCGCCAGGGCCCCGCCGCCCCGCAGACGCGTCCCGTGGGCCCGAGTCCCGACCGGCCAGCGCGCGGCGCACAAGCACGCCCCCGATGACCCATCCCCCGGCCAGCGCGACGAGCAGCAAGGGCGCCGCCGCGACCCACGACCTCCACCACTCGTCCCGGGCCGAGCCTGCCAGCTCGCGCCAGACGACGAGCGCGAGCGTGTCCAGCTGCGCCAGGTGCATCGGGACCGCCGAGCCCAGCATCACGAGCGACACGAGACCCACCGAGCCGAGCACGCCCGCGCGGTGCATGCCGAGCGTCGCGCGCCAACGCGCGAGTGGCCCCGCGGGCTCCAGCCGCAGCGCGTCCTCGACGGCCGGGTCCTGCCGCGCCATGGCCGAGGCGAGCACGAGCGCCGCGAGAGGCGAGGCCCACAGCGCCAGCGCAACAACGGCGATCGACTTGCCCGCCAGCACCGGCGCCCACCGCGCCCCGTCGGCCGCGGCCCGCGTCAACGCGTCGCCCAGCAGCGTCCCCGGGTCGCGCACGATCCCCCAGCCGGCGTACGCGAGGTAGCTGGGTACGAGCATCGGCGTGAGCACGAGGGGCGCCCATACCGCGCCCCGGCCCCGCGTCAGCAGCCGCGCGCCGGGCCAGCCGAACACCGTCGCGAGCACGGCGATCAGCACGGGCGCGACGATCGACCGCGCGGCGACGGCCGGGGGCGACTCGATCGCCTCCAGCGCCCCGTCCCCCCGAGCCTCGACCGCGTCGATCGCGCCCGTGACGACAGCAATCCCGACCGGCCAGACGACGCACACGCCGAGGATCGCTCCGAGCACGAGCGAAGCGACGACGAGCGTCGCGCCCCCACCCCCGCCCCGCTCCGCGTCCGAGCCTCGTGCCACCCGACCCCCGTTCGTCCGCCGCTGCTTCGTTGTTTGGCGTTCGCGCCGCCGCGTTTGCCCCTCCGGGCGCGGCCCGCGTGCGACAGAAGGTACGGGAGGCGCCCGCCGCGGGATCGCCCGGGCGCCGAGTTCCCGAACGGAAGCCATCCGTCCGGAGAGCTATCATCCCCGCCGATGCCCGCACGACGCCGCACGAGCCAGAGCGACCCCCACCCCGCGAGGATCCGCCGGCTCCGCGCCGCGCTCAAGAAGGCCGAAGTCGATCACCTGGTCGTCTCGAACCCCAAGGACGTCGGCTACCTGTGCGGCTTCATGGGCGGCGACTCCTGGCTCGTCGTCGGCTCGGGCAAGGCGACACTCGTCTCCGACTTCCGCTACCAGGAGGAGGCCGAGTCCTTCCGCCCGGGTGTCCGGACCGTCATGCGCGACGGCCCGATGACCGGGGCGGTGGCCGCAGTCCTGGCCGACCGCGGCGCCGAGCGCGTCGGCGTCCAGGGCGAGGACATGACCCTCGCCGTCGAGGACAGCCTCAAGAAAGCCCTCAAGCCCCACGGCTACCGCTCGGGCGATCTGATCCGAACCTCCGGCCTGGTCTCCAAGCTCCGCTGGGTCAAGGACGCCTCCGAGGTCGCGCTCATCCGCAGGGCGGCCCGGATCCAGGAGACGGCGCTGGAGGCGGCGCTGGGGCAGATCAAGGTCGGGATGAGCGAGCTCGACGTCGCCGCCATCCTCGAGTACGAGATGAAGATGCGGGGCTCGAGCGACCCGAGCTTCGCGACGATCGTCGGCGCCGGGCCCAACAGCTCCAAGGGGCACTACTCGCCCTCCGAGAGGGCCCGCGTGAAGGCCAACAAGCCCCTGCTGATCGACTGGGGCGCGATCTGGCGGGGCTACCACTCGGACATGACGCGGGTCGTCGTCTTCGGGCGCTGGCCCGCCCAGATCCGTGAGATCTACAACGTGGTGCTCGAGGCGCACGAGGCGGCGGCCGCCGCCCTCCGCGCCGGCGCCCGCTGCCGGGACATGGACGGCGTGGCCCGGAAGGTCATCGCCGACGCGGGCTACGGCGACCGGTTCGGGCACGGCCTGGGCCACGGCATCGGGCTGGACGTCCACGAGGCGCCCGGCATGGGCTCCAAGGCCCCCAACGACCCCCTGCCCGAGGGCGCCGTCGTCACCATCGAGCCCGGGATCTACCTGCCCGGCGTCGGGGGCGTCCGCATCGAGGACGACTACCTGGTCACGAAGAACGGCTCGCGGAACCTCAGCTCGCTTCCCAAGGACATCCGGTGGGCGACCAGGCGCTAGCCGCCCCGCCCGTGTAGGCTGTTTCTCCGAGAGAAACCCATGATCGATACACGCAAACTCAAGGAACTCGTCCGCCTCATGGTGGAGAACGAGCTGACCGAGCTCGACCTCCGCGACAAGGACGAGACCGTGACCATCAAGCGAGGCGGCGAGGGACCGATCGTCCAGCACGCCGTCGCCCCCACGATGAACGGCTCGGCCGCGCCCGCCGCGGCTCCCGCGGCGGCGGCGCCCGCGGGCGGTGACGACGCCGGCGGGGACGACGCCGGCCTCGTCGCCATCGAGTCGCCCATGGTCGGCACGTTCTACGCGGCGCCGAACCCGGACGCCGAGGCGTACGTCAGCGTCGGCGCGAACGTCTCGCCCGGCTCGGTCGTGTGCGTCGTCGAGGCGATGAAGGTCTTCAACGAGATCAAGTCCGAGGCCTCGGGCACGATCGAGCGCATCCTCGTGCAGAACGGGGACGCGGTCGAGTTCGGGCAGAAGCTCTTCCTGGTCCGCCCCTCCTGATGGGCGCGGCGCCCCGCTGATCCAATCATGTTCAGACGAGTCCTGATCGCCAACCGGGGCGAGATCGCCCTCCGCATCCTCCGGGCCTGCCACGAGCTGGGCATGGAGGCGGTCTGTGTCTACTCCAAGGCCGACGCCGACGCGCCGTACCTCAAGCTCGCCGACCGGGCCATTTGCATCGGCGAGGCGCCCGCCAAGGACAGCTACCTCAACATCTCGCGGATCATCTCGGCCGCCGAGATCGCCGACGTGGACGCGATCCACCCGGGGTACGGGTTCCTGAGCGAGCGGGCGGACTTCTCGCAGGTCTGCCGCGAGTGCAAGATCGAGTTCGTGGGCCCCAGCCCCGAGGCGATGGGGCGCCTGGGCGACAAGGTCGAGGCCAAGCGGTACGCCAAGGCGGCCAAGGTGCCGGTCTTCCCGGGCTCGGAGGGCGCGATCGAGGACGAGGAGGAGGCGGTCGAGGTCGCCGCCGAGATCGGCTACCCCGTCATCATCAAGGCCGCGGCGGGCGGGGGCGGGCGCGGGATGCGCGTCTGCCGCAACGAGGCGAGCCTGCGGACGAACATCTCCAAGGCCCGCCAGGAGGCCCAGGCCGCCTTCGGCAACGGGGCGGTCTTCATCGAGAAGTTCCTCGAGAACGCCCGCCACGTCGAGGTCCAGGTCCTGGGCGACAAGCACGGGCACGCGGTCCATTTGTTCGAGCGGGACTGCTCGATGCAGCGGCGTCACCAGAAGGTCATCGAGGAGGCGCCCGGCCCGGGCATCGAGCGCAAGAAGATCGCCGCGGTCTGCGACTCGGCGGCGAGGCTGGTCAAGAGCGCCGAGTACGCCGGCGCCGCGACCGTCGAGTTCCTCATGGACGAGGACCAGAGCTTCTACATGCTCGAGGTGAACACCCGCGTGCAGGTCGAGCACCCCGTGACCGAGCTGATCACGGGCGTGGACATCGTCAAGCAGTCGCTGCTGATTGCGGCGGGCGAGCCCCTGCCCTTCAAGCAGAAGGACATCAAGGCGAGCGGGCACGCGGTCGAGTGCCGCATCAACGCCGAGGACCCGGACCGGGACTTCATGCCCAGCGCCGGGACGATCGAGACGTGGCGCCCGCCCGGTGGCCCTGGCGTCCGGATCGACTCGCACGTCGTGCCGGGGTACCGCGTGCCGCCGAACTACGACTCGATGATCGGGAAGCTGATCGTCCACGCCGAGACCCGCGAGGCCGCGATCACGCGGGCCAGGCGGGCGCTGGCCGAGTTCGAGGTGGGCCCGATCAAGACGACGATCCCGCTGCACCGGCGCCTGATGCGCAACGCGGACTTCGCGCGGGGCGGCGTGGACATCCACTTCCTGGAGCGGCTGCTCAAGGCGTGAATCTCGCGGCTCGGCGCAATAGAAAACGGGCGAGCCCGCGTGGGGCCCGCCCGCTCATTGTTGCGTGACAGAACGGCTCAGCGGCGACGACGGGTCGCGGCCAGGCCGCCAAAGCCCAGCAGCGCCATCGTGCCCGGCGCGGGGATCACGCCGACGCGCAGGTTGTCGAGCGTCGCCCAGGCGTTGGCCGCGGCGTCCGACGCGTCGATCGTCAGGCTGGTGATCGTCATGTCGCTCGTGAACCCGCGGAAGTCATCGCCGGGCGACGAGAAGTTGACGACGGTCCCGTCGCTCAGCGTCGCGGTCATGTCCGCCCCGATGGGGAAGAACAGGATGTCGGAGGCGAACATGCGCCCGCCGACGGCCGTGACGTTGCCGCTCGTGAACGTGATGACCAGCGCGTCCAGCGCCGAGTCGGTCGAGACCAGGCCGGGGTCGTTGAACAGGTTGTTCGACCCAGCGCCCGTCGCGGTGATGTCGTACGAGAACGTCCCGTCCGTGAAGCTCAGGATCGGGCCGGCGGCGCCGATGGGCACGCCGTCGAAGCCCTCGAAGTACGAGCCGGGCTCGATGTTGGACAGGAAGTCCGCCTCGTTGTCGTAGACAGTGGTGCCGCCCGCGAGGGCGGTCCCGGCGGTCAGCGCAGCCACACCGGCCGCGGAAAGAACAGCACTCAACTTCATCGCTTTCCCCTTCTCCCCCCCGCGGCGCGGGGATGGTCTCTCTGGACAGGCTCTCTTGCCCGGGATCTCACCCCCGGGCTCTCTCAGCCCAGAATCCTACCGGGAACCGCCCTCGCGCCCTAGCCCGAACCACCGAAATCGGTGGGTCAGCCATCCCCCCAGAGGGGACCCCTCCCCGGGTGAGCCCGCTCCCAGCGGGGCTCGCTCGGCCGGGCCGAAGCCCAAATAAGAACAAACCCCCGCGTTTCCGCAGGGGCTTGTTCGCCTGTCTTGGCAGAGAGAAAGAGAGAAAGAGAATCGTGGTCGAGCCCCTCTCGGGGCCCCCCTCGCGGCCTGGCGTTCCCTTCTCGGCGGGTCGCTCGGCCTGATCTGGTTGGAAGGTGCCACACGCCTGCGAGGGCGCCAACCAATGTGCGGGAATTTCCTGAGATCGGGCCTGTTCGGCCTGTGAGGGCGGGCCGCGGGGCCCCGGGCCCCTCCTACGATCCCGTTCCCGGGCGGATCGGAATCCCCCGACGCGGGCGCAAGCCGCCCCGGGCCAGCGGATCAGACCCACGGACAGGAGCCCCGAGATGAGCCAGGCCAGCGCCCCGACCGGAACCCGCACGCTCGCGATCGACGGCGGAGAGCCGGTCTTCGAGACCGCCGTCCCCTTCATGGCCGTCGGCCTCACCGACTCGGACGTCGCCGCCGCCACCGAGGTGCTCCGCTCGGGCATGCTCCGGGCCGCCAGCAAGTGCGCCGCCCTCGAGGAGCGGTTCGCCGAGCTCTCGGGCGCCAGGCACGCGATGGCCTGCGCCAACGGGACGTGCGCCCTGCAGCTGGCCTACGGCGCCACCATCAAGCCGGGCGACGAGGTGCTCGTCCCCGCCTGGACGTACATCGCGACGGCGAGCATGGTCGCCGCCGCCGGCGCCACGCCCGTCTTCTGCGACGTTCACGAGGACTCGTACCAGATCGACCTGGCGGACGCCGAGAAGCGGATCACGGACAAGACCACCGCGATCGCGTGCACGCACCTGTACGGCATCCCCGTGGACATCGACGCCGTCCAGTCCCTGGCCAAGAAGCACAACCTCAGGGTCATCTACGACGCCGCCCAGGCGCACCTCGCGACGTACAAGGGCAAGGGCCTGGGCGAGTTCGGCGACGTCGTGACCTACTCCTTCTACGCCACCAAGAACCTGGGCACGGGCGAGGGGGGCATGGTCACCTGCAACGACGACCAGCTCGCCCACAAGATCCAGATGCTCAGGTCCCACGGCGAATCGGGCAAGTACCTGCACGAGTCCATCGGCTTCAACTACCGCATGAACGACATCACGGGCGCCATCGGCCTGTCCAAGATCGAGCTGCTCCCCGAGCAGACCGACCGCCGCCGCGCCGTCGCCGCCCGCTACGACGCGATCATCGACGGGATCGACGGCGTCGGGCGCCCCCGCGTGGACGACGGCCTCGAGCCCGCGTGGCACCTGTACACCTGCCGCCTCGACCCCGACAAGTTCGGCGTCGACCGCGACCGCTTCTGCGAGGCCCTCAAGGCCGAGGGCGTGCCGACCGCGGTCCACTACCCGCGGGCCACCCCCCGCCAGCCCGCGTTCGACTCGTTCAAGCCCGACTACCCGCCCGTGTCCGACGCGCTGGCCTCGCGGGTCTTCTGCATCCCGATCCACCACAACCTGACCGACGAGCAGGTGGACCGGATTGGCGAGGCGATCGCGAAGGTCGCCGACGCGTACCGGAAGTAGGTCGGCTCCCGGGCCGCGGGCGACGGCCCGCGCTCAGAGCACTTCGGCGATCAGGACCTCCGCCGGCTCGCCCCGTGATGCGATCTCGCACTCGCCCGACAGCTCGGCCGGGACAAGCACCGTCCGCCCCAGGGACAGGGGCGTCCGCTCGCCCCGCCACAACGCCTCGCACCCGTCGGCGCCCTTCAGGCACATGACGACGACCGGCGCGTCGTGCACGTCCACGCCCACGCGCTCCCGCGGCTCGAGCCGCACGGAGCGGAGCCGGTAAAACTCGGTCTCCGCGACCACCGCCTGCGTGATCCCGGGCTCGCGGACGCCCGCCGCCGGCGCACGCTCGTAGTCGGCGCACGCCAGCGCCTGCTCGACGTGCAGCTCCCGCTCCGGGCGGTCGTACTCGCCGGTCCAGTCGTACAGCCGGAACGTCGTGTCGCTCGGCGTCTGGACCTCGGCGACCAGCACCCCCGCGCCCAGCGCGTGCACCGTCCCGCTGGGCAGCGTGTGGCACTCGCCCACCATCGCGGGCACGGCGCGCAGCACGTCGGGGACCGTCCCGGTCTCGATCGCCTCCCGCAGACGCTCGGGACCCACGCCCTCCCGAAGGCCCTTGTAGATCACCGCCTCCGGCTCGGCCTCCACGATCATCCAGCTCTCGGTCTTGAGGTGCGCGTCCTCGTGCGCCTCGGCGTAGTCCGGGCTGGGGTGCACCTGCACCGACAGGTGCTCGCGGGCGTCCAGGTACTTGACCAGCAGCGGGAAGCTCGGCATCCCCTGCTCCTGCCGCACACGCTCGTTGTGCAGCACCCGCTCGCCCAGCAGCAGCGACCCCCACAGCTCGATCGCCTCGTGCAGCGTCCGGCCCTCGAGCAGGCCCGCGTCGATCCGCGAGCGGGCCTCGCCCCCGCCGCCGCCCGAGGCGCTGGTGGACGCCAGGTCCGCGACCTCCCAGCTCTCGCCGACGCGTTCGCCCTCGGGCAGCCGCTTGCCCAGCCGCTCTAGCCGCCGCCCGCCCCAGACCTTGGGCTTGAGGATCGGCTCGAACGTCAGGGGGTACGTCTCGGGCGTGCTCACGGGCTCGTGCTCCTGGGGGGCGTTCTCACGCCCCGATCTCTCGCTCCGGCGTGTCGTCGGGGTCCTCCGACGCGCGAACCCGGGCCGCGGCTCGGATATGCCGACGGAGGTCGCCGGGCTCCATCGGCTCGCCGAGGTCGATCAACCGACCCGCGCCGCGCCGGGGATGGTACAGCCACCGCGCGATCAGGCCGAGCCACTCGCCCCCCGCCAGCGTGAGCGGGTCCTCGGGCGACGGGCCGGGCGCCCCGCGGATCGACGCGAGCAGTTCGCCGGCTTGGTCCAGGTCTGCCTTGCCGCTGGCGTCCCCGATCGGCGCCACGCCTCGCGCGTCGCACCGGAACAGCCGCGCCCAGCCGGACCGTGTCGATGGCTGGACGGCGAGAACAGCGAACCGATCCAACCTCCTCGCCCACCGCACCGCGGGCTTGGCCAGCCGTGACGCCCGGTCCGCCCGGTCGCGGAGCGACGCCGCCCGCTCGAACTCCTCGCCCGCCGCGGCCTCGGCCATCTCGGTCTCCAACGCCGACAGGCTCAGCTTCACCGGACTGGACACGAACTCCCGCGCGGCCCGCGCCCGCTCGCGGTAGGCCTCCATGGTCTCCGAGCCGTCGCAGGCCGCCCCGCACCGTCCCATCTCCTTGTACGCGCACGCCTGGCCATCGGGCGCCCGCTCCAGCTCCCTGGGGTACCGGCACAGGTCGAACGCGTCGTCGAGCGCCTCGCCGAAGCGGCCCGCGGCGTCCTTGTCCAGCATCGGGCCCAGGGCCTGGCCCAGCGTGCAGGCCTCGCCGGCGGTCGAGGCCGCGTCGAACTTCTTCCACGTGGGCGTGGGCGCCTCCGGGTCCAGCCGCACGCACCAGGCCCGCCGGGCGTCCAGTCCCGCCCGGTACGTCTCGGGCAGGCGGCGCCGGGCCTCGCGCAGGTAGACGACGTCGCCCTCGAACGACGCGCCGACGCGCGTCGCGACCAGCCTGGCCGTCTCGGCCCGGAGGTTCGCCCGCGTCGGCGGGGCGTCGGGGTCGAGCCCGAGGCGCGAGCGTGCGAAGCGTTTGAGGTCCCCGGTGGCCGCGAGGAGGACGGTCGAGCCCTCGTCGTGCTCGAAGGCGATCACGCCCGCGCGCGGTGGCAGCGCATCGACGGCGGCCGACACGTCGCCTGCATCTCTCAACTCGATGACGATCTGGTCGGGCTCGTCCACGAGGGCGCGGGCGTCAGCCCTGGACGTCGGCCGGCCCGAGGTTCATGCCCGTGATCGACGCCTCGAACGCGAGCTGGCCCTCGACGACGCCCTGGATCTCCGAGACGAACCGCCGGTTCGAGCACTTGACCTCGCGGGCCAGCAGGAACAGCTCCTCGCCCGGCTCGACGGCGCGGCGGAAGACGACGTTGTCGATCCGGAGGAACGCCGCCAGCGTCGTCTGGGGCTGGCGGATGTTGAACAGGAAGCACCCGAGCTGGGCGCCCGCCTCGACCATGAGCACGCCCGGGAGCATGGGCTTGCCCGGGAAGTGGCCCCGGACCCAGAACTCGTCGGCGCCGACGCGCTTGCGCGCCACGCCGTGCGTGTTGTCCTTGCTCTTCCAGACGATCTCGTCCATGAGCGCCATCTCGTACCGGTGCGGGATCCAGGGCGCGATGCCCTCCCGGTCGAGGAAGACGTGCCCGAGATCGACCCGCCCGATGTCGATGATGAACGGGCTGGCCGCGTCGAGCGCGGGCAGACCCTGGACGACGGCGTCGCGGACACCCTCGGCCGGATCCGTCCTGTCTTGCTGGCTGGCGGCCATGCTCATCGTCGGGCGTCCCGATCGCGCCCGCCCGGCTCGGGCGGCGCGCGTCAATCAGGCGGGTCCGCGGCGGAGACTCACGAGTCGCGGGACTCGAGCATCTCCTTGCGGATCTCCTGGGCGAGGTTCTTGACGTCCTGCATGGCCTTGCGAACGCGGGTGCCGGCGGCCCGGTTCCCGCCCTTGGCCTTGTTGTAGTCCTCGCGGGCGGACTCGACGAGTTGCTTGAGCTGTTCGAGCTGGTCCAATGGTCACCTCGTGTGGGCTAGGCGGCTCACGGCCCCGGGGCCCCCTCGGGGCCCCCTCCGGGGATCAGAGTCCGATTCTAGCGTGTCACGAGGGGTGTCAGCCGCTCCAGGAGGCCCAGGGCCGCCGCCAAATGCTCGGGACGCCCCTCGGTCGCCAGGAACGCCGGGGCGGTCGCCGCCATCAGTACCCGCCGGATGTTGGCCAGCTCCGAGGCCCCGTCCGTCGGACGCAAACCCGTGTCTCGCCTGAATTTAGATAGCGCCTGAACGAGCTTGACCCCGTGGAGAAGCTCGGGACGGGCCCAGTACAGCCGCTCGAGGTACAGGGCGTCCTCGATCCAGCAGCCGGGGTGGACGAGGGCCAGGTCGATCAGGACGCAAGCGCCGGCATTGTCGCCGTTCGAGGCCGGGTCGGCGCCAGGCCCCGGGCGCCGCATCGCGTTGTGCCCGTGCAGGTCGCCGTGGCACCACGTGTCGACCGGGCGGGCCCGCCAGCGGGCGACCAGGGAGGGCAGGGCCTTGGCCACCCGCTTGAGCTGATCGTTCCAGCGCTGCGCGTCCTCGATCCGGTCGCCGCGGCAGGCCTCGCGGGCCCGCTCGATCTCCTCTCCCCAGTCTTCGGTCTTCAGGGCGGGCGCCTCGGCGATCGGCCTGACGTGCTCGGCGGCGGCGTGGAATGTCGCCGTCGCCCGCAGCAGGTCTCGCACGTCCTGCCTGCCCAGGTGGCTCGCCAGGGGCTGGCCCGGCAGGCGCTCGATGACCAGCCAGGCCAGGTCGTACCCACCCAGCTGCTCGCCGCCCGCCAGGACGCGCGGCGTCGGCAGTTTCGCGGAGCGATCCCACTGGGCGTGGTCCACCCCGCCGAGGCTGACGGTCCAGAACCACTCGGTGAAGTTGACGGGGAGTTTGACGACGACGTCCGTCGTGCGCCCGTCGTCGAACGTCCAGGTGGAGTACCCCGTGGCGGCGCCGCCGTGCTGCCACGTGGCGCGGAACCAGTTGATCTCGCCGAGGCGCCCCTTGCAGGCGTCGCGGGCGACGGGGCCGAGCGACTGGCCGAGACTCTGCGGATCACCCGCGAGGAGCCCGGCCTTCGTTGCTGGATCCGCCTCCTGGTCCGGCACGGGCGCAGCCTAGCAGAAGGCGCGGGCGCGTCAAAGACGCGCATAAGCGCGTCCACAACGCCTAGCGGATGGCGTCTGAAACCGCGTCGGCGAGCGCCACGACCCGCTCCACGCCCAGCGACTCGACCCGGTCGGTGGGGGAAACACCCCGCGGGAACTCGACCCCCTGGGGCGCCAACCGCTTGACCGCCGCCCCGAGCTGCTTGCGGCGTGACGCGAACAGGCCCTGCACGGTGTCCGCCAGCCGCGCCCACGCCTCCGGCCCGCCCGGGGCGAGCGGCTCGTCGCGCCGCGTGATCGAGACCATCGCGCTGGTCACGTCCGGTCGCGGCCAGAAGCACTCGGGCGGGAGCGTCGCGACGCGCTCGACATGCGCCAGCGCTTGGGCGACGACGCTGATCGTGCCGTACGCCCTCGAGCCCGGACCCGCGAGCAGGCGGTCGGCGACCTCCTTCTGGATCGTCACGTGCATGGACGCGCAGCGCTCGTGCCGCGTCAGCAGCGCGAGCATCAGGGGAGTCGCGGCCTGGTAGGGCAGGTTCGCGACCAGTCTGAAGGCCCGATCGCCCAGCACACGGGCAACGTCCTGGTTCAGCTCGCGCTTCGACGCCAGGCAGTCGCCCTCGACGAGCGTGAACCGGTCGGGGAACTCGGCGCCCAATGTCTCGCGCAGCAGCGCCGCCAGCCCGGCGTCCAGCTCGCACGCGACGACGTCGATCCCCCGCTCGAGCATCGTCCGCGTCAGCGTCCCCGTCCCGGGCCCGACCTCCAGCACCAGGTCGCCCGCGCCGGCGCCCGAGGCGTCGACGAGCTTGGTCAGAAGATTCTGATCGACGAGGAAGTTTTGGCCGAGGGACTTCTTGGGCGCCAGGCCCCGCTCCTCGAGCAGCGCACGGATCTCGGACTGGCTCTGCGCGCCCACCGCGGCCCTACCACTCGCCCGCCAGGATCCGCTCGATCGCGTGCGCCACGCCGTCGTCGGTGTTCGCCAGGGTGTGCCGGTCGGCGACGGCGCGGACGGCGTCCACCGCGTTGCCCATCGCCACCCCCAGGCCCGCGCCCTCGATCAGGCAGACGTCGTTGATCTCGTCGCCGATGGCGGCGATGCGGGTCGGGTCGATCCCCCGCTCGCCCGCCAGGCGTGTCAGCGCCGACCACTTGTTGGCCCGGGCGTCGAAGAGCTCGACGATGTTGACCCGGCGTGGGGCAGAGCCGCCGCCGTGCGGGCCCAGCACCGCCGGGAAGTCGTGCAGGAGCGTCGCGTCGCCCATCTCGGCGCTCAGGGCCGCGGCAATCGGCGCCGACCGGTGGTTCTCGGTGCACAGGCCCACGCGGATCGTCTGCTCCGGGTGCTCGTCGGCGTCGAGCCTGGTCGCGAAGCGGACCGTGGCGCCCATCTCCTCGAACCACCAACTCGCGACCGGGTCCAGCGGGTGCTCGTCCTCACCCGAGACGACAAGGTAGTCGTAGCCCGCGGCCGGCGCGTCCTTGAGCACCATCGCCGCCTGCCCGTGCGCGTTGATCGTCCGGACCGCCCGCGCGACGAGCGCATGATGCATCTCGAACCGGTGCAGCGTCGCGCCAGTCTCGCCGCAGGCGGTGATCGACCCGCCCGCGACGATGACGGCGTCGGTCTGCCCGATCGCCTCCAGGATCCGCCTCGACTCGATGTACCCGCGTCCCGTGCAGACGATGACGTCCAGCCCCGCCTCCCGGGCGGCGTGGACGGCCTCGACGTTGCGGGACGAGACCCGCGCGTCGGGCCCGAGCAGCGTGCCGTCCAGGTCGATCGCCAGCAGGTCGTAGTTCGAAGCCGTCCCCGGCGCCCGTCGCTCGCGTGTCTCGCCCGTGGCCGACATGTGCGGAGCGTACGCCGGGCTAGGCGTCGTCGCGGCGGCAGACGCGGGCGGCGCCCTGGCCCAGCGTGATCGCGTTCTTGCCCTGCTGCTTGGACGCCAGGGCCAGCTCGTCGGCCCGTTCCAGCAACGACCTGGCGTCGGCGCCGTCCCACGGGAACGTCGCCAGCCCGCCGGAGATCGTCAGCGTCCCCTGGGCCTCCTCGCCGAGCTTCGGGAAGCGATGCTCGCAGATCTGCTTCTGGAACCGCTGGGCGATCGTCGAGATCGCGTTGGGCGGCTCGGAGTCGGGGCGCCTCGGGCCCTCGGGCTCGTAGAAGATCACCGCGAACTCGTCGCCCCCGATGCGGCAGACGCGGTCCGACGGGCGGATGACCGACCGGAGCAGGCGGACGGTCTCGGTCAGGATCTCGTCGCCCGCGGCGTGGCCGTACTTATCGTTGTACTTCTTGAAGTCGTCGATGTCGAAGACCATGACCGTCACCGGGTAGCGGGCCGTCCGCGCCCGCTCGATGGCGGCGTTGAGGTATCGCTCGAAGTACCGCCGATTCCAGGCCCTGGTCAGGTGGTCGGTGAACGCCGCGTCCCGCAGGGCCCGCTGCTGCTCGCCCAGGCGGATCCAGGAGGCGAGCCAGGCGGCGTGCTGGCCGAGCGCGTCGCGCTCGGCGCCCGTGGGCGCCGGGCCCTCGAGCACGAGCAGGCCCGCCAGCGTCTCGCCCAGGCGGACCTCGGCGCAGCCGGCCGCGGGGTTGCCCGCGCGCGTCCGCTCGTCGGCCCGCACGAACTCGACGTCGTCGCGCCCGAGCCTCGCCCGGATCAGCGACACGCCGGCGCCCACCGCGTCCTCGCCCCGCAGCACGCGGGCGAGCATCTCCGAGTCGCCCAGCTCGCCCGGGTCGACCGAGGGCAGACCCGAGGCGAGGGCGGCCAGCTCGGTGTGTTCCTCGGCCCGTTCATCCCCGTCAGTCGAGTCGCCCGGCTCGGGCGGCTCGGGTGTCGGCGCCGGCTCGGGCGGAGTGCGGGACTGCGGCGCGCGCTTCGGCTCGCCGTTGAACATGGCGCGCAGGTCGTCGGCGCCCGCGCCCGCGCCCAGCGCCGCGTCGTACAGGCCGGAGTCATCGGCCGGCGGCCCGACCCGCGTCACGCTCGCGATGCGCACGCCCGGGTTGACCATGCGCAGCGCGTCGAGGAACCCGCCCAGCCGCTCGGCGCCGGGCGCCGCGTCGTCGGCGACCACGACCACGGTCCTGCGGGGCGAGCGCTCGTCGATCGGATCACCCAGCTCGCCGACCGCGTCCAGGGCGCCCCGGGCGCGGACGAGCTCCACGCGCGGGTCGCGGCGGAGCGTCTGGTCGAGCCCGGTGCGTCCCACAAGGATGACGCGCAGCTCCCCCGCGGCGTCCGCGTCGGTCTCACGCCGTTGGTCGTCCACCTGGGTTCGTGCCGAGGCGCCGCTCATCCGCTCTCCGTGCGCGCGAGGCGTCGGTCAATCCTCCGTCGGGTCCGGGGACAGGAGCATGTGGAGCTCGTCATCGCTGAGAAGCGGGCGGGAGACGCCGCCCATGCCCCTGGGAAACTGTTCGTCGCCCGGGCCGTCCGTGTTCGCGCCCGGGTCGGGCGTCGGGGTGGCGGCGGGCGGGTCGATGTCCACCAGCCGCAGACGGGGGGCGCCCACCCGCTTGGGCGGGGTCCGCCGATCGCGGGGCGGGTCCTGGACCTGCCCGGTCCGCTCGTGGCGGACGGGCCTGGGCCTGGCGCCCGGGGCGGCCCGCAGCCTGGGCCGCGTGCCCGACTCGTACACCCAGCACGCCGCGGTCGGCACGAACCGCTCGGCGGCCTCGCGCAGCGCCGCGGCGTCGCTCATCTTGCCCGGCTCGAGCAGCAGCAGCGCCACCGGCGCCCCGCCCTCGCGCCCGCCGACCTCGCACAACCGCGCGAGCGCGACGAACGGGCTGTCGCAGATCACCGTGTCCACGCCGTGACGCTTGAGCGCCTCGACCAGCGCGCGGGGCGGGTCGATGCCCGGCTCGTGCGCCAGCACGCAGCGCGTCCGGCTCGTCGCTCTCAGGGTCGCCTCCATCGCGGCGATTCTACACGCCGGGCCCCGCCCCGAGGCGGACGGGCGGGCCCTTGACACGCCGGTTTTCCGCCCTCGGCGTCCGGTAAGCCGGCGGCGCCCTGGGGTTACGGTCCGAGGACGATCCGGGCGACGCGGTCGGCGCCGTCCGGGGCGGGCAGGCCCGCCATCGCCTCGCGCATCACGGCGAGGCGTTCGGGCGAGGCGAGCTGCTCGACGAGCGTGTCCAGGTGCGCGTCGAGGTTCGCCCGGGCGTCGACGTGATCGTCCAGGATCAGCGCCCCGCCGCACTCGACGAGGGGCGCCGCGTTGTGCGCCTGGTGCTGATCGCGGTGGTGCGGGTAGGGCATGAAGAGCGTCGGCACGCGGGCGCCCCAGGCCTCGGCGACCGAGCCGGCGCCGGCGCGCGAGATCGCCAGGTCGGCGGCCCCCCAGGCGTCCCCCATGCGGTCGATGTAGTCCACGACGACGGCCGGGATGCCGAGGTCGGCGTACAACTCCTCGTACCGGGCGGGCCCGCCCGCGCCCGTCTGGTGGAGGATCTGCCAATCGGCGAGCGCGTCGGGCTTCTCGCGGGCGAAGGCGGCGACCAGGTCGCCGATCGAGCGGGCGCCCTGGCTGCCCCCGGTGACCAGGAGTGTCCGCCGATGGGGGTCGAGCCCGAAGGACTCGCGGCACTCGGCGGGCGGGCGCGAGGGGAGGGCCGTGCTGCGGACGATCGGCGGGATCTGCTCCCAGCCGCGCCCCCGGACGGGCGCCGCGGTCACGACCCGGTCCGCCTTGCGGGCGATGTACCTGTTGGCCAGGCCCGGGACGGCGTCGAGGTTGACCATGAGCACGGGCAGCCGCTCGGCCCGGGCGGCCTGCACGCACGGCGCCGCGACGTACCCGCCCATCGCGACCGGCCGAACGTCAAAGCCGGCGTTCTTGAGCTCCTTGAGAACCGCTCTTGCCGCCCGCACGCTCGGGCCCCACGAGCGGACGAGCCTCATCGCGCCCCTCGGCCGCAGCGACGCCGGCGCGGCGGGGATCGGCATGTGCTCGGCCTGTTCCTTGCTCAGGATCTCCGCGTCGATCGGCTTGGCCGAGCACAGGTAGACGCAGCGGGCGCCGGTCCGCTCGCGCGTGATCGCCTCGGCGATCGCCAGCGCGGGGTAGAGGTGCCCGCCCGAGCCGCCGCCCATGAAGACCGGGGCGATCTCGGTCATGGCTTGGGCGGCGCAAGGCGGATGCGCGGCTTGACGACGATCGGCTCGAGCGCGGGGTGGGGGCTCGGTTCGGTCGCCGCGGTCGCCGGGCGCGACGGCTCGCGCGGCATGCGGGCGCGGACGACCAGCTCCGGCTCGCGCTCGGTCTCGGGCGCGGAGCGGTCGATCGCGGCGAGCAGGCCGAGCATCCCGGCGGTCAGGATCCACCCCGTCCCGCCCGACGACAACAACGGAAGCGCGATTCCCTTGGTCGGGCCAAGCCCGGTGACGACGGCCATGTTGATCAGGGCCTGGAGCGCCACCGTCGCGACGACGCCGACGGCGACGAGCTTGAGCGTCAGCAGGCCCGCGCCCCGGATGATCTTGGAAGCGTTGAAGACGATCCCCGCGTACAGGCAGACGACCAGCAGCGCCCCCGCCAGGCCAAGCTCCTCGCAGATGATGGCGAAGAGGAAGTCGGTCGTGTCCTCGGGCAGGTAGCCGAACTTCTGCAGCCCGTGCCCGAGCCCACGCCCGAAGATCCCGCCCCCGGCGACCGTGGACATGGACTGGATCATGTGATACCCGGCGCCCTGCGGATCGGCGTACGGGTCGATGAAGGTGATGACCCGCTGCACGCGATAGGGACTCTGCACGATCGCGAGCACGAGGGCCGCGGCGGCCGGGGGCACGAACATCAGGAAGTGCCACAGCCGCGCGCCCGCGGCCAGCAGGACGATCGCCCCCACCATCGCGATCAGCGCGCCCGTGCCCAGGTCCTCGAGGACGATCATCCCCGCGACGGCGCCGAGGCAGACGATCGCGGGCGCCAGGCCCTTGAAGAACGCGCCCATGCCCCGAGGCACGGCCCCCGACGTCGCGCGCCGGGCCGCGTACCAGGCCAGCAGAGGAACGATCACCCACTTGGCGACCTCGGAGGGCTGGAACGACTCGAGCCCCGGGACCGGCAGCGAGATCCACCGGGCCGAGCCATTGACGACTCGCTGGATGCCCGGGACGTACACGAGCGAGAGGACGCCGATCAGCGCGACCGAGCCGGCGACCAGCCAGCCGACCTCGCCCAGGGGCCTGGCCCAGGGCGCGCCCTCGAGCCGGGCGGCCAGGCGGCGGACGGGCAGCCGCGACGCCACGCCCATCGCCAGCACCGCGACGCCCATGTAGATTGTTGACCGGGAGAGCAGGATGGACTCGGCGGTCACGCCCTCGCGGGTGACGACGGACGCGTCGGTCTCGGCGTGCACCCCCGGGGCCCCGACGTCGATCGGGTCCACGCGCATGGCCGCCGAGTTGACCATGACCACGCCCAGCGTGAGCAGGGCGAGCGCGCACAGCATGACCGAGTGCCCGGGGCGGAGCATGGACGGTTCATCGGCCTGGGGCGGGCGAACGCTGCACCGATCCGGGCCGCCCCGGGACCCGCCATAGAGTTTCGGCGGACGAGCCCCGTCTGCGGGTTCGGGAAGGGGTGTCACGATGAGGCTGCTCGCACTCGCGGCGATTCTCCACCTCGGCGGGGGCATCGCGCACGCGGATGTCGTCGACGACGCCGTCGGCGGACGGATTGGGGGCGGGACGGCCGGCGAGGCGGTCGTGGCCCTGCAAGACGCGCTGGCCGCGAACCCGGCCGACAATCGGACGCGGTTTGCTCTGGGTGCGATGCAGGCGCTGCACGGGTGGGAGCTCCTGGCGCAGGACCTGTACCGCTACGGCGCCGGCGTGCCGCTCCGCCAGGCGGCGTCGTTCCTCCTGCCGCCGCTGGCGGTCCTGCCCGCGAACCCCGAGCCCGAGGAGGTGACGCTCGACGACCTGGAGGCGACGATCCTCGGGGCGATGGAGCACCTGCGCCGGGCAGAGCGGACGCTCGCCGAGATGGGCGAGGAGGAGTTCACGCTCCGGGTCAACGTCCTGGGCCTGCGTCTGGACATCGACGGCGACGGGCGCGCGACCGACCGCGAGACCATCGCCTCGCTCCTCGAGACCGCCCAGGTCCGCCTGCGCTCGGCGGACGGCGTCGTCGTCGACGTGCTCGAGGTTGACTTCGACCGCGGCGACGCGGAGTGGCTGCGCGGGTACTGCCACCTGGCCCTGGCGCTGGACGAGTGGGCGCTGGCGCACGACTGGACCAGCGTGTTCGAGCGCACCGGGCACGTGCTCTTCCCGCGTGCCAAGACCGAGTACGCGTTCCTGCGGGGGCCGAGGTCGCCGTTCCGCGCGGAGCGCCGGGACCTGGGCGTGGACCCGATCGACCTGGTCGCGGCGGTGCACCTCATGCGTCTGCCGGTGGACGAGCCCGAGCGGATGGGCGCGTGCCGCGAGCACCTGCTGGCGGCGATCGGGCGCAGCCGCGCGATGTGGGCGTACTACAACGACGAGACCGATCAGGGCGCTGAGTGGATCCCGAACCCGGCCCAGGAAGCCTCCCTCTCGGGCGTTCGCGTGGACTCGGAGGAACAGCTCGCGTGGCTGGCGTTTCTGAACGACGCGCAGGCGATGCTCGAGGGCGAGCTGCTGCTCCCGTTCTGGCGCGGCGACGGCTCGACCGGCATCAACGTGCGGCGCGTCTTCGAGGAGCCGCGCGAGTTCGATCTCGTGCTCTGGATCCAGGGATCGGCCGCGGCGGCGTACCTGGAGGAGGGCGAGATCGGCTCGCGCAAGACGTGGGACGACCTGCAGCGCGCCTTTGAGCGTCACTCGTTCCGCCACATGTTCTGGTTCAACTGAGCGACGGCCTAGGCGAGCGGGAGCGAGACCTTGCGCTCCAACTCGGTCAGCGGGCGGGCGATCAGGTCGTAGCCGTCGGAGTCCACGATCGTGCACCGGACCAGCTCGCCCGGAGACAAGGCCTCGCGGGCGTGCACGTAGGTCACCGCGTCGATCTGGGGCGCCTGGAAGTACGTTCGGCCCTGGACGACGCCTGCCTCGCTCGTCGGCTTGTCGATCAGGACGTCGAACTGGCAGCCCGACTCGGTCGGTTGCTCGGGGTCGAACTGCTCGGCCAGGTACGCCGCCTGCTCGTGGGCGATCCGCTGCTGCAGCTCCATGATCTCGTCGTGCCGGCGCTGCTTGACGTCCTCGGGGACGGCCAGCGCGGGGTCCAGCTCCATACGCCCCGCGACCGTCCCCTCCTCGCGCGAGTAGCGGAAGCAGCCGACGGCGTCGAAGCCGACCTCCTCGATGAACTCCAGGAGCTGCTCGTGGTCTGCCTCGGTCTCGCCGGGGAAGCCCGTGACGAAGGTGGTCCGGATCGCCATGCCCGGGATGCGGTCCCTGAGCTTGTGCATCAGCTCGAGCTGCTGTGAGGCGCTGACGTTGCGGCGCATGGCGGTCAGCACGTCGTCGGAGGCGTGCTGGAGTGGGATGTCGATGTAGGGCAGCAGGTTCCCTTCGCTGACGAGGCGCGCGAAGGCGTCGATGATCTCGTCTGAGAAGTTGGAGGGGTAGGCGTACATGAGGCGGAGCCAGGCGTGCTTGGCCTCCTGGCGGGCGGCGTCGGAGAGAGTCTTGAGCAGCCTGGGGAGACCGGCGGAGAACCGGGCGGCCTCGGGCGTCAGGCCGATGCCGATGTCGTCGCCGAAGCTGGTCGTGTCCTGGCCGATGAGCAGCAGCTCGAACGCGCCGTCGCGGAGCAGCTCGCGGGCCTCGGCCTCGATCGTCTCGATGGGCTTGGAGCGCATCTTGCCGCGGATCGAGGGGATCGTGCAGAAGGCGCAGTTCTGGTTGCAGCCTTCCGAGATTCTCAGGTACGCGTAGTGGCGGGGCGTGAGGCGGAGGCGGGCGGCGTCGGACTCGAAGTACCCGACGCCCTTGCCGTCCTTGCCGTTGACCGACAGACCGACGGTCTGCATGCCGCTGGACTTGGCCTTGACCAGGGCGTTGGCGCTGACCCAATAGCTGGGGCCCTTGTCGGCCGCCTCTTCCAGCGACTCGCGCGGCGCCCGCTCGCCCCGGACGGCGTCGAGCACCTTGTCCCGGTCGAACACGCCGATCATCGAGTCGATGCCCGGCGCCCAGTTGAGCATCTTGGCCCGGTGCCGCTGGACCAGGCACCCGGCGACGACGACGCGCTTGATCTGCCCGGCTTCCTTCAGGGCGATCGCCTCGCGGACGACGCCCAGGGACTCCTGCTTGGAGGCCTCGAGGAAGCCGCAGGTGTTGATGACCACCGCGTCGGCGGGGGTGACCCGCCCGCTGGTCGCGCCCGAGTCCTGCTCGGAGCCCGAGAGAGACAGGTCGTCGTGCTCGGCGTCCTGGGTCGCGTCGGCCGAGACGGGGGCGATGCCGTCCTCGGCCAGCAGGCCCAGCATCTTCTCCGAGTCCACCAGGTTCTTCGGGCAGCCCAGCGAGACAAACGAGACCGTGCGGATCTCGTTGTCGTCGTTGGACTTCGCGTCGGCGGCCTGGATGTCCGGGGCGTCGGTGGTCAAGGCCCCAAGTCTAGGGGCCCGCCCGCCGACGCCCCGGCTGCTCGCCCGGGGTCTCTCTCTCCCCTCCCGGGCTAGCCGGCGGCCAGGCGCGAGGCGGTCTCGGCGATGTTGGGCGCGCCGGCGCGCATCGGGTACAGACGCTGCAGGCCCGCCAGCATCTTCTCCTCGTCGCAGACGGCAAACCGCACCGGGCGGTCGATCGCCCAGCCCACGAACCGCATCGCCCGGGCCAGGCCCTGGGGGGTGCTCACGCAGACCAGCTCGCGCCCGTCAAACCGGATCGGCACGACCCGGAACTGCCAGGCCTGGCGGCGGTCGATGAACGAGCGGGTCATCGGGTGGGCGTCGGCGGTCGCGGGGTTGATCCGCTCGGCCAGGTGGGCGTGCTGCTCGCCCCAGGCCTCCTCGATGTCCTCGGGCGTGACGCCGAACAGTTCCTCGGCGATCGCCCCGAACGGGCGGACGCGTCCGATCTGGGTCTCCAGGATCTGGTGCTTCTGCTCGTCGGTGATGACGCCCTTCAGGACCAGCAGGTCCCCCAAACGGATCGGCATGGCTCTCCCCTCAGCAGGCGGCCGAGACTCCCTCGGCGGGGAGTGAGGATCGACGCCGCCGACCCGGGGCTTGACGCGATGGGGCGAACACCGCGATCCGCGCGCACGTTCGGCGCGTGTGCGAGATCCGGCGGGGATGTCTCGGGTGGCGCGGGGCGAACGCGGCGAACTTCGCGCCCGCGCGCGCAGATCGCTTGACACCCCGGGCGCATGGCCCGGGGGCCGGTCCGTCTGTGCGGGCTGGGCCTGTTGTCGGGCTAGTCGTTGGGCTCGATCGTGACGTTCAGCCGCTTGGAGCGGAACTGATCCCGGTACAGCTCGGCCCGCTCCTTGTGGGTCAGGAGGATCAGGCTGACACCCTGGGTGTGGGCGGTCATCATGATCTCGAAGGCGCGGGTCCGTTTCAGGGGGGTCAGCTCGAGGATCGCGTCCACGACCTCGAGCATGTCCGTCGCGTCGTCGTTGTGCAGCAGGACCCGGTACGGCGGGAGGCGGTCGAGCCTGGGCGGGGCGGGCCGCTCCTTGACCCCCGCGGCCCCGCGTGCGCTCCCCCCGTGCGATGTTGATCGGTGCTCCATGTCGCCCTCCGTGGCTGAAAAGCAGATAGAGTGTACAGGACATCGTCGGCGGCGCGCGCGGGCGCGCCGTTTGGGGATGAGCGGGCGGCGCCGGCGGGGCGCGCACATGGACGGAGCCTCGGCATGGACGCCGGCGCACGAGAGATCGCCGAGCCTCGGATCGCGCCCGAACGGGCGGCGCTGGTCGTGGTGGGCTCGAGCCTGGAGGCCGAGACCTACGACCGCCCGGTGGCCGCGGCCCTGGCGTCGACGATCGACCGGGAGCTCGGGCGGCGCGACGCGGGCGAGGGGTTCCGCGCCGCGGTGTGCACGGATCTGTGGTACCTGAACCAGGAGGCGCTGCGGACGCGACCGACGATCTCGGTCGGGCGGCCCGAGCGGAACGCCTTGTCGGCCTACCTGGGTGACAAGACACCAAGCGCATACGTCGTCGACGACGTACTCATCGTGCAGGCCGACCCGGAGATGAGCGAGCCGGTGGTGTGCTGCTGGGGCGTGGACGCGGCGGCGACGGCGTGGGCCGTGGACGCGTTCGTCGAGCGCTACCTGGACGCGTTCATGGACCGGCTGCTGGCGGCGGGCTGACTCGACCCAGGCTACTTGCCGACACAGAACGTCGCGAAGACGCGGCCGATGACGTCGTCGGGCGTGATCCGCCCGGTCAGCTCCCCCAGGGCATCGAGCGCGTCGCGCATGGCGGCGGCGGTCGGCGCGGGGTCCGGGTCGCCCGAGCGGGCAAGGGCCGCGGCCTCGGAAAGAGCGCCCGAGGCGCGGGCCATCGCGGCGCGGTGCCGCGGGACGAGGTCGGACGACACCCCCGGGGCGGCGTGGTCCGCGATCGCCCGCCGCAGAGCGCCCAAGCGGCGGCCGTCCAGAGCGCAGACAGAGATCGCGTTCGGCACGTCGCCCGAGGCCAGGTCCTCCTTCGTCCGCACGCGGACGACGTGCGCCGACTCGGGCGCCTCCTCGATCGGCTCGAAGCGCCCGGCCGGGTCGCAATGGACGAGCACGTCGGCCCGGGCGACCGCGTCCAGGGCGGCGCGCCGGGCGGCCGCGTCGATGGCGCCCAGCGCGCCCGCCTCGAGGCCCGGGAGGTCGGCCAGGCGGGTGCTCGGCGCGTCCGGGGCGTCGGCCGACAGGTCGAGCGGCTCGATCAGCGCGTCGCGGGTCGTGCCGGCGAGATCGGCGACGATGGCGCGCGGGCGGCCCAGCAGCGCGTTGAAGAGCGTGGACTTGCCCGCGTTGGGCGGGCCGACCAGCACCACCAGCGGGTCGTCGTCGCGCGCCTCGGCGGGCGCCGACCCGCCGATCGCGTCGTCCATGCGCGCGCGGAGCCCATCGAGCCTGTCCGCCAGCTCGCCCGGCTCGATGGGCCGAACATCTTCTTGATCGGTGAAGTCGATGCCGCCCTCGACGAGTGCGAGCAGGTCGGTCAGCTCGTCGGCCCAGGCCCGGGTCACCCGGCCGGTCCGTCCGTCGATCAGCGCGCGGGCGGCGTCGAGCTGCGCCTCGGTCTGGGCGGCGATCAGCCGCGCGACGCCCTCGCCCTGCTCCAGGCTCAGGCGCCCGGACAAATATGCCCGTGCGCTGAACTCGCCCGGCTCGGCGGCCCGCACGCCGTCGCACGCAAGCAGCCGCCCCAGAACCCGGTCGGCCAGCGCCTGGCTGCCCGCGAGCAGCAGCTCCGCGGCGTCCTCGCCCGTGTACGAAGCGCCCGCCTCGAAACGCACGACGAGCAGGGGAAGGTCGGTTTCGTCGGTCAGCCGGAAGCGCGATCGTGAGGCGCCGCGGGTCTGTGGCACGCCGTCGAGCAGCGCCTCGAGCACGCGCGGCGTGTCGGGGCCCGACAGCCTGACCACGGCCCTGGCGGCCCGCCCGGGGGGCGACGCGATGGCGGCGATGGTGTCGGGCACGCGCACAAGCGTAGTAGAGGAGGGACCGGAGACCCCTCACCCTGCCCTCTCCCCCAGGGTGAGAGGGTGAGGCGCTACTTCCGCTTCTTGTACCGGCGGACGGGCTCGTCCTTCTTGGCCGAGCGGGTGTACTTCTGCTTGCCCGCGCGGCCCATGCCGTAGCCCTGGGGCTTGCCCGAGCGGGCGGCCTGCTGCTGCTCGGCCAGCTCCATCATGCGCGCCATGAAGCCGGGCTTCTTCTTGGCGGCCTTCTCGGCCTTGATCTTGTCCACGTTGAGCAGGTCGTGCTTGTTCATGTGCGCCCGGATCCACTTGTTCTCGACGATCGCCAGCGCCGAGTTGGTCACGAAGTAGAGGGCGAGCCCGGAGGGGGCGGCGTACATGAACAGCGGGAACATGACCACCATCATGACCCGCATGATCTTCTGCTGCTGCTCCTGCTCGGGCGTCATGGACGCGCTGGTCGGGGGCGTGAGGTACTTCTGGTGGACGAAGAAGACCGCCGCCAAGAGGAAGGGCAGGACGTTGATGGACGTCACCGTGCCCCAGATCCAGAAGCTGAAGTGCATGGACGCGGGCAGCGGGATGGCGGCGTCGGGGCTGGCCAGGTCGGCCAGGAATGCCCAGTTGCCGCCCGAGAGCTTCTGGAACACGCCGTAGAACGCGGGCTCGTGCCGCAGGTCGTAGACGAAGAACAGCGTCGCGTACAGCGCGATCCAGACCGGGCTCTGGAGGAACATCGGCAGGCAGCCGAGCATGCCGGCGGGGTTGATGCCCTCTTCCTTCCAGAGCTTGGCCATCTCGGCCTGCTGCTTCTTGGGGTCGTCGGCGTACTTCTCGCGGATCTTCTTCTGCTTGGGGCCCATCGCCTGCATCTGGGCGCCGAAGCGCTGCATGCGGATCTGGCTCCACCTCGTGATCGGGTGCAGGCAGGTCCGCACGACGACGACGAGCAGGATGATCGCCAGGGCCCAGTCGAAGGTGATCGAGTGCAGCGCCCTGAGAATGGCGAGCAGGATGTGCGTGAGCCAGCTGAAGGTGCAGAACGCGCAGATGGACCCGAAGTTGTAGATGACGATGTGGTCGATGCCGAGGTTCGAGGCGATCGGGTCCTCGGCCAGGCGCCGCGAGTCCATGGGCCCCGCGTAGACGCCCAGCGACCCGTCGGCGGCGCCCCCGGGCGGCGCGGCCACCGGCTCGCTGGTGAGCTGGAGCACGATCGTCGGCGGGTTGGCCTCGTCCTTGTTCGTCGAGCCGGCGTTGAGCAGCAGCCGCTTGACGGTCTGGGCGGTCGCGAACTTCTTGCCCTCGATCGTGGTCGGCGGGCTGGCCGGGTCGATGCGTGGGTGGGCGACGACGGCAAAGTACCGGTCGGTCAGGCCCACCCAGACAAGGCGGAGGCCTTCTTCCTGCGTCCACTCGTCGGGCCAGACGGGGTCGACGACGGCGTAGCGGCCCGTGCCCTTGTCGCGCGGGCCGAAGAGCTTGGCGCGGTCGGTCAGGCGTGAGTCGGCGCTGACCTCGGCGGTCTGGCCCTGCTTCTCGGGGGGCAGGAGGTAGCCGTAACGGACGCGGCGCTTGTCCCCGCCGTAGGTCGAGCGGGGCTTGTCGAGGTCGATCGGGCCCGTCTGGGTCCAGACGACCGACATGGGCGCGTCGGTGAGGTTCTCGAGGCGCTGGTCGATCTCGAGGTTGTACGAGTCGCGCTCGAGCTTGAAATGGCGAACGACGCGGGCGACGAGTTGGCCGTCCTCGTCCTCGATCTCGGCGGTGAAGCGGCCGGGGTCGGACTCGTCCTGTCGCCAGACCGGGCCCGAGAGCGCGACGTCCCGCCCGTCGATCGTGACCTTGGCCAGGGCGAAGGGGACGGCGACGATGCCGTCGCCGCCGGTGCGAGACTGCTGGAGCTCGACGTGCTGCTCGCGCTTGACGGTCTTGTAGTCGTGCGTGAGCTTGAGGTGCCTGATGCCGGCGCCGAACTCGGTGAACTCGAGGTAGATCTCCGTCTGGTCGGCCTCGTCGAGGGAGCCGAGGGGCACGAGCGGACCCTGGTCGGGGACCGCACGGGCGCGGAGGTCGCCGAGGTCGGCGGCGGGCTCGGCGGTGGGTGGGGGCGTCGTGTCGCCCTGCGCGGTCGCGGGCGCTGAGTCGTCGGCGGCGTCCTGGTCCGAGAGAGTGGGCTGTGGTTCGGCCTGCGCGTCCGCCGCATCGTTGTTGGCGGGCGTGGCGTCCGACGCGGTCGTGTCCGTCGGGGGAGGGGTCTGGGCCTGGTTCGACGAGGAGTTGAGCGCGATCGTGACGGCCAGCGCGATGCCGCCGGCGAGCAGCACCAGGGGGACCGCGATCCTCAGCAGCGTGTTGGGCTTTCTGGCCATCGTCCGTGCGTGGCTTTCGGATGTGCGGGCGTCGGGTGGTGGCTACTGGCCGCGGAAGAGGCGCTCGGCGAGCCAGTCGTGCAGCTGGGGGATCTGGCGGATCTTGTCGGCGGTGGTCTGGATGTCGTACTCGACACGGAAGAACTCGACGCGGTCGGGGTGGAGCACCGCGTAGCTGGCCCGGGGGTCCTCGTCGCGGGGCTGGCCGACGGAGCCGACGTTGATGATGGCCTTCTCGTCGTCGAGGAACTTGTAGGCGCCGCCGTCGCCAAGCTCGGACGGCGGGTAGAAGTCCGGCTCGTCGGTGAAGACACCAGGGACGTGCGTGTGCCCGACGAGGGCGATCCGCTCGACGCGCTCGAAGATCGCCTCGAGCTTGTCGGGCGCGTCCATCGCGTCGTCGGGGAAGATGTACTCGTTGATCGGGCGGCGGGGCGAGGCGTGGACGGCGAGGATCGGCGGGGCGCCGTTGCCGTCGGGCAGCTTGTCCACGATCCGGACCTTGAGCCGGTTCAGGAAGTCGTACCGCTCGGCCCGCAGCGCGTCGTCGGGCTCGGCGTCGAGCTGGGAGCGGGTCCAGTAGGCGCTGGCCTCGGCGGCGGCGTTGAAGTTCGTGGGCTCGTAGAGGGCCGCGAAGTCGTGGTTGCCCATGAGCGTCCACGCGCAGTGCTCGCGGACGAGGTCGATGACCTCGAGGGGGTCGGGCCCGTAGCCGACGACGTCGCCCAGGTTGATGACGCGGTCGATGCCCCGGGCCTTGATGTCGTCGAGGACGGCGCGGAGGGCCGAGGCGTTGCCGTGGATGTCGCTGATGACCGCGGTTGGCACGGAAGGAACGCTCCGGTGGGCGGGGGCGTGGGGCCCCCCGAGACTCTCGCATGGCCCGGCGGGGCGACGGATCCGCTCCGGAGGGTCGTGGACGGCAACTCTAGTGGTCCCCACGCCCCGCGGCAAAGCGCCGCACGAGGCTCGTCCCGGCGGCGGCGCCGGCCTCTGGGGCGACCACCTCAGGCCAGGAATCAGTGGGATTCGGGGCCCGGGAGTTGCGCCGGATTGGGCGGCTCCTATCATGCTCCGCGGGCGATCGTCCGATGGAACGGGCGAGAACAGCTTGCGATGGGCGCGCCGGCCCGACCCCCCGGCCACGCGAGCCCTTGTCACGCCGCGACTTGCGCGGCGTCTGGCCAGCCGGGGGGAGGCGGGAAGGACCCATGCCGGCAGCGAACGTCTCCTACCAGCGCACCCGCGAGATGACGATCGACGAGCTCCTGCTCGAGAATCGGATCGTCTTCCTCGTCGGCGAGATCAACCACGCCTCGGCCTCCCGGGTGATGATGCAGATGCTCTATCTGGAGAATCAGCGTCGGGCCCAGGAGATCAACTTCTACATCAACTCCCCGGGTGGGAGCGTGGACGACACGCTCGCCCTGTTCGACACGATCCGGTTCCTCTCGTCGGACGTCGCGACGTACTGCATCGGGCGGGCCTACTCGGGCGCGGCGGTGCTGCTGGCGGCGGGCACGAAGGGGCGGCGGTTCGCGCTGCCCCACGCGAAGGTGATGATCCACCAGCCCTACGGCGGCGTGACGGGCCAGACCGAGGACATCCGGATCCAGGCCGAGCAGATCATCAAGGCCAAGCGCGCGATCAACGAGATCCTCGCCGAGTGCACGGGCCAGAAGGTCGAGCAGATCGAGGCCGACGGCGAGCGGGACCGGTACTTCAGCGCGACCGAGGCCAAGGAGTACGGCCTTGTGGACGAGGTGCTGAGCCACCCGCCCAAGGAAGTCCCGGGCAAGAGCGCCCTCTAAGAGGTCAACCAGAAGACTCGTCGAGCACGGAACGCACACCCCGGGGCCCCGCGCCCCGGCGCAGAACGGAGAGTCACCCGCGATGTCCTACCTTGTCCCGATCGTCATCGAGCAGACCGGGCGCGGCGAGCGCTCGTACGACATCTACTCCCGCCTGCTCAAGGACCGGATCATCTTCGTCGCAGGCCCCGTGGGCGACGAGATGGCCAACCTCATCGTCGCCCAGCTCCTCTTCCTGGCCAACGAGGACGCCGAGTCCGACGTGCACGTGTACGTCAACTCGCCCGGCGGGAGCGTGACGGCGGGCCTGGGCATCGTGGACACGATGCG
Organism: Phycisphaerales bacterium; assembly: GCA_041987545.1. Taxonomy (GTDB): domain Bacteria; phylum Planctomycetota; class Phycisphaerae; order Phycisphaerales; family UBA1924; genus JAJRXR01. The sequence continues at coordinate 250,792 of JBHIWH010000004.1, forward strand.
GTACATCAAGCCCGACGTCTGCACGTACGTCATCGGGCAGGCCGCCTCGATGGGCTCGGTGATCGCCAGCTGCGGCGCCAAGGGTAAGCGGTACACGCTCAAGAACGCCCGCAACCTGCTCCACCAGCCCCTGCTCTCGGGTGTCATGGAGGGCCAGGCGACCGACCTGGAGATCGAGGCCAAGGAAATGCTCCGCCTCCGCGACCGCATCTACGCGCTCTACTCGGAGATGACCGGGCAGGACAAGGCCAAGATCGAGAAGGACTGCGACCGCAACCTCTGGCTCGACGACGAGGAGATGCGGGAGTACGGCCTCGTCGATGAGATCCTCGACGCGATGCCCCACTTCCAGCACGAGAAGTCGGACTGATCGGGCTCGCGCCGGATCCCGCGGCTTACAGGTAGCCCATCGCCCGGGCGCTGACGAACAGCATCGTCAGGCAGGCGGACACGACGCACAGGTCCCGCACGTATGTGCGACGCTTCTTGGCGCACTCCCCCGGGAAGGGGTAGTAGTCCGGTCGCTCGCTGGAGCGGGGCTCCGGCGGCGGCGGTGTCTTCTTCTTGAACATCGCGCTCCCCTTTTTGGTTGTCACGCCAAGCGTGCCCCACGCGGCGGGCCCCGCCAGCCGAGAGGCGCGCCGGGCCGTCAGGTCCGGGGTCTTCTCCCCACCGAGGCGTCAGAGAGCGCACAGCCCCCGAGTTATCGCGACGTCCGCTTCCGCCAACTCGCCGCCAGCGGCCCGGTCAGGCGGCCCGGCTTGTCGGCGAACAGCTCGAGCCCCTCGCGGACGCTGGCGAGGGTGAGCCGCTCGGCGGCCCGCTCGGCCCGCTTGAGCGCCCAGCCGGCGCCGCCCAGGGCGTGCAGCGGGCCCTCGGGGTCCCGGAGGCGGTCCCTGAGGATGTCCAGGTCGTGGCGGCGGCCGAGGCGCTCGTTGAGGCGGTCCAGGCGCTCGGCACGGGCGGCCATCGCCTTGGGCCGGGCGGCCTGCAGCAGGCGGACGTGGTACCAGTGCCGCTTGACCCACGTGCGCCACTCGTGCGAGTAGCTCGGGTCGGGGTTGGCCATCGCGCCGCTCATGGCGCGGCGGGCCCGGCGGTAGGTCCGCGTGAACGCCTCCCACATGTGCTCGTGGGCGAGGGTGTCGAGGGGCAGCTCGGCCGCGCGCTCGAGGGCCGCGGCCAGCCGTGGGCGGGCGTCGGTGAGCGCGGGCGCCCGGTCGCCGGCCCCGGCGACCTCGAGATCGCGCTGCGCATCGAGCGTCGCCCGGACCAGCGAGACCGAGGGCGGCGCGTCGGCGCCGGTCGCGACCCCGTCGAACGCGTCGAGGACCGCCTGCGCGTCGCGCGACGCCGCCAGCGAGCGGGCGATCGAGGCCAGGTCCTTGTTCTCGCGCGTGAACTCGTCGGCCAGGGGCCCGCGGGCCAGGCGGAGCACGCCCCGGGCCTTCTTGCAGCAGACGCGGACGCGGCGGACGGACTCCGGGTCGTGCGCGTCGGCGGCGTCGATCCGCTCGATCGCCCGGCCGAGCTGCTCGGCCAGGACGCGGCGGGCCTCGCCGGGCGGGGGCTGGGTTGGATCGATGCGGTATGGCACGCCGGGAGAGTGATAGGTAGCCGATCCGGGGGGGTGGGTCACGGGAAATCGCCCGGGCGGCGGGCGGATCCGAGGGGAGTGGGCCCGCCGGGCGGGACGCCCGGTTTGACGCGGCGCGCTGTTTGCGGCCAAGCTGCATCGATGGCCCCCCTCAGGGGCCTGGCCAAGAAAGGGGCGCCCGATGACCGTGGAACTGCTCGACCTGTGGCTGCCGATCCTCGTCTCGACGGTGGTCGTCTTCGTCGCCAGCTCGATCATGTGGATGTTCATGCCGCACCACAAGGCGTCGATGAACGCGATCCCGGACGAGGGACCGATGGACCGCGCGCTGGGCGAGATGAAGCTCGCCCCGGGCGGGTACTACATCCCCAACTGCTCGGACAAGGAGCGGATGAAGAGCCCGGAGTTCAAGGAACGTTGGAAGAGCGGGCCCTGGGCGTACCTGGTGATCCCGACCGGGACGCCGAACTTCGGCAAGAACCTCGCCGTCACGTTCATCGAGTTCCTGGTGATCGGCGTGTTCGTCGCGTACCTGTCGTCGCAGACACTGACGGCCGGCGCCGAGTACCTCGATGTGTTCCAGGTCGTGGGCACGGGCGCCGTCCTGGCGTACGTGCTCGGCTCCATCCACCACCAGTTCTTCCAGATGGCGTCGGCCAAGCACGTGCTGGCGTGCCTGTTCGACGGCGTCGTGTACGCGCTGCTGACCGCGGGCATCTTCGGGGCGTTCTGGCCCGCGGCGGAGACGGTGCTCAACGGGGCGCCGTCGATCGGCGCGCCGTAACGAGAGACCGGCGCCGGCTCAGCGCGACTCGCCGGCGCCGAGGCGTTCCTCGCTCGCGCACAGAGACTCGAAGCACTCGTCGAGGGTCGCGTACTCCTCGGCGTGCTGCGCGCGGAACCGTTCGTACGCCTCGGCCGACTCCCAGCGGTCGAGCGTGACGAACTCGCCCCCGCCCAGGTCGATCAGCTCCGTCCCCAGGTAGCCCTCGCCCTGCCCGAAGAACGCGGACCACCGCCCGTCGCCCGAGTAGGCGGCGAGGAACTCGCCCAGGCGCTCGGGGTCGGCGCGGAACCGCCAGACGATGACGTAGGCCATCTCGACTCCGGGGGGTCTCAGTGGCCCGCGGCGTGGGGCAGCGGGAAGCGGGCGCACAGGTCCTTGACCTCGGCGCGGACGGTCTTGGCGCTCCGGGTCAGCTCGTCCTCGCCCTTGAGGCCCGCCGCCAGGACGCGGTCGATCCAGGCCGCGACCTCGCGCATCTCGTCCTCCTTGAAGCCCCGGGTCGTCGTCGCGGGGGCGCCGAGGCGGAGTCCCGAGGTGACCATGGGCGGGCGGGGGTCGTCGGGGATGCCGTTCTTGTTGGTGATGATGCCGGCCAACTCGAGCCAGGCCTCGGCGTCCTTGCCGGTGAGCTGCTCGTCGCGGGCGGTGAGGTCAACGAGCATGAGGTGGTTGTCGGTGCCGCCCGAGGTGATGCGGTAGCCGTGGGCCATGAGGCCAGAGGCCAGGGCCTTGGCGTTGGCGACGACCTGCTGCTGGTAGGTCTTGAAGTCGTGCTCGAGGGCCTCGCCGAAGGCGACGGCCTTGGCCGTGATGATGTGCATCAGGGGCCCGCCCTGGACGCCAGGGAACAGGGCCTTGTTGATCTTCTTGGACAGCTCCTCGTCGTTGGTCATGATCAGGCCGCCCCGCGGGCCCCGGAGCGACTTGTGCGTCGTCGTCGTGACGACGTGCGCGTGCGGGAACGGGCTGGGGTGCACGCCCGCGGCGACCAGTCCCGCGATGTGGGCGATGTCCGCGACCAGCAGCGCCCCGACCTCGTCGGCGATCTCGCGGAAGCGCTTGAAGTCGATCTCCCGCGGGTAGGCCGAGTACCCGCACAGCAGGACCTTGGGCTTGTGCTCGCGGCAGACGGCCCGGACCGAGTCGTAGTCGATCCGCTCGTGCTCGGGGTGGGACTTGTCGTAGTGCAGGGCGTAGTGGACGGGGTTGTAGAAGATGCCCGAAAAGTTGATCTTCATCCCGTGGGACAGATGCCCGCCGTCCTTCAGGACGAGCGAGGCGAACGTGTCGCCCGGGTCCATGGTGGCCATGAAGGCGGCCATGTTGGCCTGGGCGCCCGAGTGCGGCTGCACATTGGCGTAGGAGCAGCCGAAGAGCTTCTTGGCCCGCTCGCGGGCGAGGGTCTCGGCGGCGTCGTGGTGCACGCACCCGCCGTAGTACCGGCGCCCGGGGTAGCCCTCGGCGTACTTGTTGGTCATCACGGTGCCGGCGGCGGCCATGACGGCGGGCGAGGCGTGGTTCTCGCTGGCGATCAGCTCGATCGTCGTCTCCTGGCGCTCGGCCTCGGCGGCGACGATGCCGGCGACCTCGGGGTCGGCGGCGCGGAGCGTGTCCATGACGGGGTCGGGGGCGTGCGTGGGCATGGCGGAGTCTACGTCGGGACCGCGCGCACGGCGCTCACGGGAACGTCGGCTCGGGCGGGTCCAGGCGGAGCAGCAGCCCGTCCAGGGCCGTCTGGGCCCCGATCAGGACCGCGACACTGAGCGCCGCGGCGAGCAGCGTCAGGGTGGCGGCCCGTGGGGACTCAAGGTAGCGGCGGAGCGCGACGTACCAGAACAGGACCCACCAGAGCAGCACGATCCCCATGAGCGCGGGCGAGTCGCGAAGCGCCCCGAACAGCGGGACACCGCCGAACCTCCACGACCCCACCAGGGACGCGAGGACCGCCTCGGTCACGTGCAGCACTCCGTCGACAAAGAGCACCAGCAGCACGGGCGCAAGCAACGAGTACAGCGCGATGCGGACGAGGTGCTCGGTTCGAACAGGGACGCGGAAGTAGGTCGTGTGCGCCCCGCCGACGATCACAGCCATCGCCGCGGCGGGCGCGGGCAGCCACACGAGATCCCGCGGGTCGCCCAGCAGCATCCCCCCGTACCCGAACGGCCAGGCGAGACTCGCGTAGAAGTCGGCCCTCGGCCAGGCGTATTCGTCGAGCATCTTGAGCACGCCGAATGGGCCGTACCCCCACCGGATCGCCAGAGCGACCCACCCGACGAGGCTGGCCAGCGCGCGCACCGGGTGGAGCGCCAGGGCGAGCAGGGCGATCGCAACCACAAGACGCCATGGGCTCGTGTCGTGGTGCATGTGGATTCGGCGCCAGAACACCCAGGGCGCGAGCGAGACCACCCCCGCGCGGATGGCGGCCGCCAGAATCCCGACGCCCGACCGCGACTCCACCGACCACCGCGGGACTCCCATCTCCGGGCGGCAGACGTCGCGCCACCGGAAATCGAGCCCGCACTCGACGCACCGGCCCCCGAGCGGGCAGCGATCCTCCCAGCGGGCCACCTCGCCCGACTGGTCGTAGCCGCACCTGGGGCACCGGGGTTTGGGATCGCGCCTGGGCATGGCCGGGCGCGATTGTCACGGATCCGGACCGCCCACGCCAGGGGGCGTCAGGTCCGCAGCAGCACGGCCGCGATCGCGAGGATGATCGCGAAGGGCACGACCACCAGCACGAGGCAGCCGACCGCGACCGACCACCCGGGGAGTCGTTTTCCCGCGTACGGATCGGGCGCGACGATCCGCTCGGCCCGGAAGAGCAGGGTCGTGGGCCACTCCCGCCCGCACTCGGGGCACCTGGCCCGCACGGGGCACGACTCGGTCCAGGACGCGACCACGCCCGTGTGGTCGTACCCGCAGCCGGGGCAGCGTGGTGGTCTGTGGCTCATGCGCCTCCCGCGGCCGGCGCTTCGCCGGCACTCGGGGGATTGTTCGCGTCGTCCCCTGCGGCGGATCACGCATCGCGATCGCGAGGCGTCACGAGGGACGCGTCACTCGGCCGGGCGTCGGTAGATCGAGACCACGCCGAAGAGATGGTGCTCGAGGTTCATGCCCTGCTTGTCCCACCCGAGGGCGGCGCCGACTTGTCGGGCGCCCTCATCCTCGCGTTCGTCGTGGGCGATGACCTCGAAGCCGGCCGACTCCCAGTCGCCGCGCGCCCACGGGTTCGCGATGTCGGCCGAGGGGCTGTAGCTCTCGCCCGGGGGCTCGTACTTGCCGCCGAGGGTGTAGACGACGAGCACGCCTCCCGGGCGGAGGGCGTCGTGCAGGGCGCGGAGGAAGTCGGCGTCGGGGACGCCGAAGTCCACGTGGGTGTACGCGGGGGTTTCCTGCGGCGGGTCGAGGTAGCCCCGCTTGAGCAGGTTGCGGACGACGATCAGGTCGAATCCATCGCCCACACGCTCTCGGGCGCCCTCGTCGCCAGGCCAGAGGTCGTGGACGAGCGTGACCGAGCCGTCGGGCCCGTCGCCGCGCTCGACGGGGCCCGTGTCGCCCGGGAGCGAGTACATGGCGCGGAGGATGGGATCGGGGTCGGCGCCGACGGCGTGGGCGCCCGCCTGGGCGAGCATGCGGAGCTGGCCCAGCTGGCCGAAGCCCAGGTCGAAGACGCGGGCGCCCTCGAGGAAGAACGGCTCGGCGTCGCTGGCGAGGTGCTCGGCTCCCAGGTCTATCGCTCGCAGGTAGGCCAGGGGCGAGCCGTACATCGTCGCGTAGTAGCGCTTCGCGGGCGCCGGCTCGAGGGCGCGCAGCCCCTCGCGCTCGTCCTCGGCGAGCCGCTCGTACTCGTCCTGGCTGTAGGCCTGCGTCCCCTCAGATGTGCGTCGGTAGTACACGCTCCGCGGCTCGAACTCGGGCAGGCGGGCGGCCTCGTCCAGCCACGCGCGGGCGGCGTCCGTCGTCGCGAGCGGGCGGAGCGCCTCGGCCTCGGCGGCGTACCCGTCCTGGGCGGGGGCGGGCGCCGCCGCGAGCGTGAGCGTGCAGAGCGTCGCGGCGCAGATGGATCGGTGGCGCATCGTCGGGGTCTCCCGGGGGTGGCGTGCCCCCGGTGTACCGCCGAGACTTGGTTCTGGTTGTCGGGGATCCCGTAGTCCGGGCTGCGGCTGTCGGGCTTCAGCCGCCCGGGTTGCTCTTGCGGATCGGCGTGCCCCAGGGGGTGAGCTCGACCTCTTCCTCGGCCTCGCCCGCTCCGTCGTCGGCGGCCGCGTCGCGGACCTTGCGGGCCAGCGTGTACCTGGCGAACAGGAACCGCTCCAGGTTGATCCCGTTCTCGCCCTTGTCCATGTCGAGGGCGTAGCCGAGCTCGCGCATCGCCTCGTCGTCGTTGGCGTCCAGGGCGAGAAGCTCGAAGCCGGCGTCGGCCCACTGCTGGCGGGAGAAGGGCGAGCTGATGTCGGCCCCGAGGCGGCGGTCGGGCCAGTCCTCGGGCGGATTGAAGCCCGTGTTGTAGATCATCACGAGCCCGCCGTCGTTCATGATGCGGTTGAGCTCGGCGAGGAAGAAGTCGGGATAGACGTCGAGGCGGACCCGGTGCTGCGCCTCCAGCTCTGCCTGGGGGTCCATCTTGCCGGCGCGGAGGACGTCGCGTGCGATGAACACGTCGTAGCCCTCGCCGACGAGATCGATGGCGCGCTCGCCCGCGGGCCAGCGGGCCTGGTGGAGCGTGATGGAGCCGGTCTTGCCCGCAGAACCGGTGACCTCGACGTCGGACTCACGCTCGTAGAGGGTGGCGACGAGGCTGGAGACGTCGGTCCCGACGACGTGGGCGCCGCACATCGCCATCATGCGGACCTGCCCGATCTGGCCGTAGCCGAAGTCGAGGATCTTCTTGCCCTCGAGCGTGTCGAGCCCGCCCGCCGTGGCGAGCAGGTCGACGGGCCGGGCGTAGCGGAGGGGCGAGCCGAAGATCGTCTCGTAGTACTGCTGCGTCTTGATCGTGAACGGGCGCAGCGGCTCCCGGGCCTCGACCGGCAGCCGGTCGTACTGCTCGACGGTCACCGCCTCGGGCACGGTCGCGGGGAGGATGTAGATCTTGTAGGGCTCGATCGCGGGCAGCGCGCGCGTCTGGTCGACAAACGCCTTGGCCAGCGCCGACTCGACCAGCGGCTCGACCCGGTCGGCCTGGGTGTCGTAGTAGCCGAGCACGCCCGGGCGCGCGGGCTGGGCCTCGGCGCCCGCCACGCCGATCGGCTCCATCTCGGGTTGGGTCTCGGTCTGGGCGGCGGCGATGACCTGCGCGGCGGGCTCGGCGCCGGCGTCCCGCGTCGCGTCCTCGGCGGTCTGTGTCGATGGGCTGACGGCTGGCTCGGGCTCGGGCTCGACCTGGGCAGGAGCGGGGGCGGGGGCGGCGGCCTCGACAATCCGGGGCGACTCGCCCCGCGGGGCCTCGACCTCGTTGGCGGGCGCCGGCTCGGACGCGGCCGCGGGCTCGCCGTCGGCGGCGCACCCGCCCAGTGCAAGGGTCAGGAGCAGGGCGGCGGCGGTCGTGGTGGTGCGCATGATCTTCTCCGTACAGGGGATACGCCCCGAGGGTTGAGCCTAGGTGGCCCGGACCGGCGTCAGCGGGCGGACCAGGCCCGGGCAGGCCGCGGGCGCCGGGGGGTCGTCCAGGTCGATCGGCAGGTACACGCCCCGGGCGTGATCCGAGGACAGGACGAGGGCGTTGGGCTCGACGAGCGTGACGCCCGAGGGGGCGTGCTCGTGCCCCAGGATGAACATGTTGACCCCCCACCGCTCGACCAGGTCCTCGAGCAGCTCGGCGTCGTACCCCCGCCCCCAGATGAGCAGGTGCACCGAGCCGCGGCGGGGCTCGTAGTCCTCCTCCGTCAGCTCGCGCGTCAGGATCGAGGGATCGAACCGCTGCATCATCGCGGGCCCGGGCAGGGAGTGGGCGCACAGGATGTCGCCCCTGGGCGTGCAGACCCGCAGGGCGATGGGCATGGAGAGGACGAACTGGGTGATCGCGTCCTCGACGCGCTCGGCCTCGCCGGCGAAGGCGTAGTGCAGACCGTCGCGGAACGCCTCGACGACGCGGACGCCGTTCTTGATGATGCCCGACCCGAGCACCTGGGCCAGCTCGTGGTTGGCCAGGAGCGTGTGCACGTGCTCGGGGTGCCGCGCCTTGAGGGCGGCGACCCTGGCCAGCGCCCGGTACGAGAAGTCCATGCCCGAGACGAGCGTCTCGGGGTGGATGATCTCGTGCAGGGTCAGGTGCGCGCGCTGATCGGGGTCGTCGTCGTCGCGCAGGCCGGCGGCCTCGACGAGGCGGGCGAAGTGGACGGGGTTGTCGTGCAGGTCGCCGGTCGCGATCAGGCGCCCGGGGGCGGAGATCCGGTCGATGGAGGCGTCGCGGCAGGACGCGTCGCGGTTGGCCGCCGCCCCCTCGAGGAAGACCGCGCTGACCTCGTCCGGGCTGTTCAGGTCCGGGGCGTGCACCGCCTCAGTCCAGGCCCTCGAGCGTGAGCCCGGCCCTCGAGGCGTCGGACTCGGCCCGCGAGCGGAGCACGCCGAGGATCAGCTCGAGCCTGTCGCAGACCGACTGCATCTCGGGTCGGTCGCCCGGCTCGACCTCGACGCACTTCATGACCAGCTCGTCGAGCCGCTCGTCGATGTGCTTGTTGATCTCGCGGGCCGGGGTGGGCTTCTCGATGAGCCCCGCGTCGAGCGAGCCGACGAGCGAGCTGTCGTCCTTGGCCAGGGCGGTGGGGATGTGCCTGCGGGTGAGGATCCAGTACATCGTCGCGCCGAGGTTGTACACGTCGGTCTTGGGCGTGATCTCGCGCCGGTGGACCTGCTCGGGGGCGATGTAGTCGGGCGTGCCCTGGATGCGGGGCTTGACGGTGCCCACCTTGCAGCTCTGGCCCAGGTCGATGATCTTGGCCAGCTTGTGGTCGCTCATGTCCGTGCAGACCATGACGTTGTGGGGCTTCATGTCCGCGTGGACGATGCCCCGCTCGTGCATCTGCGCCAGCGCGCTGGCGGTCTGCTTGAACAGGTCCACCGCCTCGACGAACGTCCTGGGGCGGTACTCGTCGAGGGCGACGCCGTCGACGAACTCCATGACTAGGTACAGCTCCCTGGCGGCCAGGAGCGAGCCCTTCTTGATGATGCGGGGGATCTTGCGGATCGACTCGTGGTCGAGCCGCTGGGCAATCTTGTACTCGCTCTCGGCCTGGTCGAGGAAGCGCTGGTCCTTGGGCCCGATCTTGGCCACGTGCTTGAGCGCCCAGACCTGCTTGGTCTTGGGGTCCTGGACGAGGTAGACGACCGAGGCGGCGCCCCGGCCGATGTCGGCCAGCACGCGGAATCCCTCGACGAGATCGCCCTTCTCCTTGATGTCCGGGAAGCTCGACATGCTCGGCGTGGCGCCCGCGATCGGGGACGGGCCGCCGGCCCCGCCCCAGAGCGGGCCGGGAGATCGACGGCCTGCGGTGGACTCGCCCCGCCCCCTTGGCGGGATCTCGACACGCCGATCTTAGTCGGCCGGGGCCCGATCGGGACACCAGCATGCCCGGACAACGACGCCCAGTTGGGGGCGTGGCGGGGCGGGCTGTGATCGATGCGAGGGGCGTCAGGGCGCCGAGCGGATCAGCTCGCGGAACTCGGCGGCCGGGAAGTACGCGCCGGGCGAGCGGGTGCTGGCCAGGTCCGAGTGCAGATATACGCGCTCGGGGGGCACGCCGGTCTCTTTCATGACGGCCGAGACGAGCTCGACGAGGCGGCCCATCTGCGCGTCGGAGAACTGGCGGCGGTCGCCGTCGCCCACGAGGCAGATGCCCACGGACGTGCGGTTGTATGACTGGCCGGCGGGGCCGGCGACGTGGGCGCCCGGGAGCTGCTCGAGCCAGCGGTAGCCGACGTGGATCTCGCCGTCGCCCATGCCCGAGCCGTTGCCGATGACGAAGTGGTACCCGAGGCCGGTCAGGCCCATGGACCGGTGCCGCTCGTCGATCGCCTGGGGCGAGCCGACGGGCGAGGCGGAGTGGTGGATGACGATGGCGTTCCAGCCCGCGTCATCGACGGGGGTCTGGGTGCGGAAGACGGACTCGATGGAGGAGGGGCCCGAGAGGGAGGCGAGGGGCGAGAGGGTGGCGCCCTGGCGCAGCCCGGTCGCGCCGCCCGAGAGGGCGGAGAGCCCGCCGCCGACGAGGGTCATCGAGGCCGCCAGGGCGGCCCAGACGGTCTTCGTCCGGCGCGAGAAACGCGGTCCCTGCTGGTCCTGGCGCGTCCTGGCCAAGTGGCAACCCTGCCGATTCGGAGTCCGTTCGACGCGCGGCAGCCGTGCCGGCGCACTCTGAGACTACCAACCGATCGGAGAACTCGCCCCGGACGCTTCGAGTTTCTCGGTGGATTCGTCGCGACTGGCGCGGCGCGACGCGCGGCAAGGCCCGATCAGTCCACGCGGAGCAGGCGCCCTCGCAGGTTCGGGGTTCGCTCGCCGTACTCGTTCTCGGTGAACGGCGGCACGTCCTCGTACCTGGTCCGGTCATACCGATCAAACTGCGAGCGCGGGCCGTCGCGGTCCAGGGGCGACTTGATGCAACCGCCCGCGCACAGGGCGGCGAGCAGGGCCATCGCGGCGGTGAGGCGGGCGCGTGGGTGGCGCCCCGTCGTGTCGTCCATGATCGGCGGGCCTCGCGAGAACCAGCGGCCGGACCCGTCGTGGGGGTCCCAAAAAACAGTGTACCGCCCCCTGGTGAGGGGCGGCCACTGGAGGAGAGAGAGATGAGTCGGGGAACCGGCGGGTCAGGCCGGAGAGTTCGTCAATCACTTATCGGTACGTCGGCCCCGCGGGGGAGTTCGCGCCCGGGGCACGACATCCGCGCGGATTCACACTCGGCCGGTTCTCGCGATCCGCCCCGCCGAGTCGAGCTCCAGTTCACCGCGACCAACCATTTGCCGAACACACTCGTGGGCCGCGGCGGTCGCGACCGTCCCCACGTTGAGCGAGCGCTCGCCCGGGGCGATGGGCAGGCAGACGGCCGAGTCGGCGAAGCGACGCAGCACGTCGTCTCCCAGGCCGGTCGTCTCCTTGCCCAGCAGCAGGTGGTCGCCCGGGCGGATCCGGGCCTCCCAGATCGGGCGGGCGGCCCGGGCGCTCAGGGCCCAGATCGTCGGCGCCCGGGGTGAGTCGACGGCGGCGGCGGCGAGGTACGCCTCCAGGTCCCCGTGCTCGCGGACGTCGAGGCGGTCCCAGTAGTCGAGGCCCGCGCGGCGGCGGGCCTTGTCGTCGATGTCGAAGCCGAGCGGGTGGATCAGGTGCAGGGCGGCGCCGAGGGCGACGCACGTGCGGCCGATCACGCCCGTGTTGTTCGGGATCTCGGGCTCGAGCAGGGCGATGTGCAGCCAGGGATCGGGCACGACGCGAGGATAGGTACGCGGCTAGACCGAGCCGCAGACTCGGGCGAGCGCGATCGAGGCCGCGACGGTCACGTTCAGCGAATCAGCGCCCGGCCTCTGCCCGATCCGGGCACGCGTTTCGGCGGTCGCCATCGCCCCTGGCGTGAGCCCGGGCCCCTCGGCGCCGACGAGCAGGGCCACGCGCTCGCCCGGGTCGATCTCGAGTTCTCCCAGCGGGACCGCGTCGGGCGCGGGCGTCAGCGCGATCGTGCGGAATCCGGCGACCGACAGCGCGGACAGGCCGTGCGGCCAGTCCTCGAGTGTCGCGAAGGGCACGTGCAGCGCGTGCCCGATCGAGACGCGCAGCGCTCGGCGGTACAGCGGGTCGCAGCAGCGCGGGCTGAGCAGTGCACCCGGCGCCCGCGCCCGATCCGGGTCGGCCAGCACGCCCAGCGAGCGGAGGATCCCGCCAACGTTGTCGTGGTTGGCCAGGTCCTCCATGACCACCAGCACCCGCGATCGATCGATCACGTCCGCCGGCGTCCGGTCGGCGCCGCGGCGAGCGCACGCGAGCACGCCCCGGTGGATGTCGAAGCCGGCGATCGTCGCCATCAGCTCGCGCGGGGCGACGTACACGGGCGTGGACCCGGGCAGGCGGGCCAACACTTCGCCCATCGTGTCCAGCCGCGTCCGCGAGATGAGGACCGACTCGGGCTCGTAGGTCGAGTCGATCAGCTCGCGGACGACCAGCTCGCCCTCGGCCATGAAGAGCCCGCCGCCCATGCCCGTCGGCGTCGAGTCCGCCCCGGCGCCCGGATTGTGAGCGGCGCGGAGCCAGGCGTCCTTCTGATCGCGGTAGGCCGCCAGGCGCGGATCGTCCGCGTCCGAGACCTCGATCAGGTTGGGCTGCGGGGTGGGCATGGCCGATGGAGTGCGGGACGAGCGGTTCTCGGCGAACCCTACACTCGCCCCCCTTCACCCGCGGGCACGCCCCCGCGCCCCAAGGAGCACGGCCCGTGGAACTCTGGCAGGCGGCGATCCTGGGGCTGGTCGAGGGGATCACCGAGTACCTCCCCATCAGCTCGACCGGGCACCTGATCCTGGCCTCGGGACTGATGGGCCTGGACACGCCCGAGCAGAAGGCCTCGGTGGACGCGTTCAACATCGTGATCCAGGGCGGGGCGATCCTGGCCGTGCTCGGGCTGTACTGGCCTCGGGTCGTCCAGATGCTCCGGGGCCTGATCGGCAAGGACCGGGACGGCCTGCGGCTGGCCATCAACATCGTCGTCGCCTTCATCCCGGCGGCGGTGCTCGGCGTGCTGCTCGACGACCTGATCGAGGCGTGGCTGTTCTACACGGTCCCCGTGCTCGCGGCGCTCGCGCTGGGCGGGGTGTACATGATCCTGCTCGACCGGTGGAAGATCCGGATCCACCTGGAATCCGACCCGCAGCACGACGAGACAGAGACGACGAGACAGATCACGGACCTGACCTGGCGCCAGGCGCTGATCATCGGGTTCATGCAGACGATCGCGATGATCCCGGGGACCAGCCGGAGCATGATGACGATCACGGCGGGCGTGCTGGTCGGGCTCAGGCCCAAGCAGGCCGCCGAGTTCAGCTTCCTGCTCGGCCTGCCCACGCTCGGCGGGGCGTGCGTCTACAAGCTGGCCAAGAACCTGAGGGAGTCGAGCGACGCGGGGACGCCCAACATGTTCGAGGTCATCGGCTGGGCGCCGATCGTCGTGGGGCTGGTCGTGGCGACGGTGTCGGCGGCCCTGGCGGTCAGGTGGCTGGTGGCCTTCCTGACGAGGCACGGGCTGGAGCCGTTCGGCTGGTACCGGATCGTGCTGTGTGCCGTCCTGGGGGGGGCGATCGCGCTGGGTTGGGTCGAGATCGGGGGCGGGCAGGCCGATACTCCCCAGGAGACACAGGGCGTCCAAGGCCCGGACGTCGAGACCCCAGAGCCCGGCAGCCCATGACGCAAGCCTCGATGACACCGGCCAAGACGAGTTTCCCGAAGGGCAAGATCCGGATCGTGCTGGCCGAGGGCGTGCACGAGGCGGGGGCGTCGCGCCTGCGCGACGAGGGCTTCGACGTGCAGACGCTGGGCGGGGCGTTGTCTGGCGACGCGCTGGCCGAGGCCGCGGCCGACGCACACGTCATCGGCATCCGCTCCAAGACGCAGCTCGACCGGGCGACGCTCGACAGCGCCCCCCGACTCCTGGCGGTCGGGTGTTTCTGCGCCGGGACGAACCAGGTCGATCTGGGCGCCGCGGCGTCGCTGGGCGTGCCCGTCTTCAACGCGCCCTTCAGCAACACGCGGTCCGTCGCGGAGATGACGATCGCCGAGGTGATCGCGCTGAGCAGGCGGATGTTCGACCGGTCGGCGGCGATGCACGCGGGCGCATGGGACAAGTCGGCCGAGGGCTCGCACGAGGTGCGGGGCAAGACGCTGGGCATCGTGGGCTACGGGCACATCGGCTCGCAGGTCTCGGTGCTGGGCGAGGCGATGGGGATGCGCGTCGTCTACTACGACGTGGACGCGAAGCTGCCCCTGGGCAACGCGGCCGCCTGCGGCTCGCTCAACGAGCTGCTCGAGAAGGCCGACGTGGTCACGCTGCACGTGCCCGCGACGCCCACGACCAAGGGGCTCATCGGCGCCGGCGAGATCAAGAGGATGAAGCCCGGGGCGATGCTCATCAACAACGCGAGGGGCAGCGTCGTGGACGTGGACGCCCTGGCGACGGCCCTCGGCGAGTCCCGCCTGGGCGGGGCGGCCTTGGACGTCTTCCCCGAGGAGCCCTCGCGCTCGGGCGAGAGCTTCACGAGCCCGCTGCGGGGCGTGCCCAACGTGATCCTCACGCCCCACGTGGGCGGGAGCACGATCGAGGCCCAGGCCGCGATCAGCGAGGAAGTCGCCGGCAAGCTGCTCCGGTTCATCAACGAGGGGACGACGATCGGCGCCGTCAACGTCCCGCAGGTGGACCTGCCCGACCAGGGCGAGGCGGCCCGGGGCGTGCTGCCCGAGGATCGGCGCCCGCACCGGATCCTGCACTTCCACCGGAACGTGCCGGGCGTGCTCTCGAAGCTGCACGGCGTGATCAGCTCGTGCGGCGCCAATGTCACGGGCGAGCACCTGCGCACCAACGCCGACCTCGGATACGTCGTGCTCGACGTCGACCCGACGGACGCCGCGCCCCTGCTCGACGGGATCCGGCAGATCCCCGAGACGATCCGCACTCGCGTGCTCTGGTGACAGCCGCGCCAACGGGTTGAACACGAAGGCCGCGAAGGGCTCGAAGAGATACCCCTGGGTTTGACCTTCTAGAGCTTCGGGCGCTTCGAGACCTTCGCGTTCGCGTTGGGCTCAGGGCTGGGCCGCGTCCTGATCGAATGCGAAGTCGTCGTCGGTGTCCCAGACGCCGTCGGCGCCGGCGGTCTCGATGGAGTAGCGCCGCCCGTCTGGCTCGATCGAGTAGCGGTAGAACTCGCCCCACGGGTCGATCAGCGTCTCGCGGTCGAGGTTGAGGATGTCGAGGCTGGAGGGCAGGGCGCCGTTGGCCTCGTAGTGCTCGACGACCTTCTCGTGGATCCGGGCCGAGTCCATGCCGACCTCGACGACGCCGAATCCCATCGCGGCGACACCGGCGACGCCGATGCCCAAGCCGAGGACGATGAAGAGGACGGCGATGATGATCCACGCCGAGCCGATGAGCCCGAGGATGAAGCCGGCGACCGCGAAGCCGCGGGGCCGCTTGAACAGCGCGATGAACGAGAAGAGCAAACCCAGAGGGCAGATCAGCCCGCCGCACATGATCAGCCCGACCAGGGACGTGACGAAGCCGGCGACGCCGAGGCTGTTGGACTGATGCTGATGCGGGTGGGCCATCGGCCGCAGAGCATACCGCCGATGGCCGGGCCGATGACGACCTAGAGGTCGATGACGACGCGGATCTGCTCGGGCTCGCCCGCGGCTCGGAGGGCGGCGATCGCGTCGTCGAAGACGCATCGCCGGGTGATCAGGCCCGACAGGTCCAGGCGACCGGGGTTGGCGCCCAGGGCGCCCAGGGCGTCGGCGACCTGCCCGCCCCGCGCGCCGATCAGGCGTGCCTCGCGCTCGACCAGTCGTGCGATGCTCGGCGCCGCGGGCGCGTCGCCCTTGAAGCCCGTCGCCGCGACCGGCCCGCCCCCGACCAGCACGCGCCCACGCGCCCGGACCAGCCCCAGCGCCAGGTCGATCGCCTCGGCGGTCGGGTCCACGACGACGACCACGTCCTGGTCCGCCCGGCGGCCGACGTCGTCGGCGTGGCGCCAGCCGATCCCCCACTTCTCGCAACGCGACTCGCGCCCGGGCGCCGTTCCCAGCACGCGGACCGAGGCGTTGCGCACGCTCAGCAGCTGCGCGCACAGCAGCGCCACGGCGTCGTCGCCGACGATCGTGACGTACGGCTTGGTCTCGACCGAGACGAGCCGGGCGATGTGCAGCGCCTCGGCGAGGGGCACGATCAGCGCCGCGTGGTCGTTGTCGATCGCGTCGGGAACGCGGGCGAGGTTGCGGAGCGGGACGGCGACGCGCTGGGCGAGCGCGCCGTCGCGCCCGCGGACACCGAACTCCTGCCGGTCCGGGGCGTGCGCGCCCAGCCCGCGCCTGGCCAGGTCGTCGTCCTCGGGGGCGACGATGGGGTCGCAGACGACCCGGGCGCCGGCGAGGGCGTGGTCCCGCTCGCCCTCGACGCGGGAGACGACGCCGACGAACTCCCGCCCGAGCA
This sequence comes from Phycisphaerales bacterium, assembly GCA_041987545.1. GTDB lineage: Bacteria > Planctomycetota > Phycisphaerae > Phycisphaerales > UBA1924 > JAJRXR01. The sequence goes on from JBHIWH010000004.1 coordinate 267,347, forward strand.
CGCCCCTGAAGGCGGGCTCGCCCCGGCAGACGGCCAGATCGATCGCGCCCACGCCGACGCGGGTCGGGCGGACCAACGCCTCGCCCGGGCGGGGCTCGGGGTCGGGGGCGCGGGGGTCCATGAAGACGTTCTGCCCGTCGGATCGGACGGCTCGCACGCGGGCGCCTCCTCGTCGAGTGTGGACGACGAGGGGTCAATCGGGCGGGAACGGCGGCGGGTGTGGCGCCATCCGGCGCCCGGGCGGTTCTCGGACCGGATCAGCCCGCGCCGGCAGGCGGCAGGCCCACGGGCGTCGAGGGCGTCTCGTTGGGCGGCTGGGAGACGAAGGGCAGGTACTCGAGCCAGCGCTTGTCGCGGCTGAAGGCGGGGTAGGTGTACGGCGTGCGGGCGGCGAACAGGTCGTCGGCGCCGTCCACCCAGTCCAGCCACGCCCGGGTCTCGAGGCCGAAGTCCTGGCCCGTCAGCGTGCGCAGCGACTGGAGCGTCGAGTGGTTCACGACCAGCGCCGGGTCGTTGAGCGCCGCGATCAGCGCCTGCACGACGCGGGGCTCGGCGTACTGGCCAAGCGCGTGCGCCGAAGCGGCCCGCACCTCGGGCTCCTCCTCGGCGTCGCGCCGGAGCGCGAGCAGGAGCGCCTCGACGGCGATCGGGTTGTGGATGCGTTGCAGCGCGCGGGCCGCCTCGGCGCGGACGAGGCGGTCCTCCTCGTCGATCAGGCGCTCGATCAGCAGCGGCGCGTGGTCGGGCGAGCCGTGGATCCCGATCGCCCGCACACCCGCCCACCGGACGCCGGCGTCCGGATCGCGGGCGGCGTCCTCGTAGAGCTCGATGTAGACCTCGCCCCCGCCGAAGGGCGCGTTGGCGAGCAGCAGCGTGCCGCTGTACCGGCTGTCGGGGTTGTACTCGTCGAGGGCCATGTCGGCGGCCTCGGCGGGGGTCTCGGTGGGCTTGAACACGTCGAAGAGCGACTTGGCGCCCGGCTTGACGTTCTCGAACGTCCCGCACCCGCCGGCGAGGAGCGCCGCGGCCATCGCGAGGGCCGCGGTCGGCGCCGCCCGGGACGCGAGACGCGACCCGGATCCGAGCATTCGTGCACGATCGGGCATGAGGTGAGAGTATATGACCGGCGCACGCCCGCGCGGCGGGCGGCGCGGCGGGGTGTCGGTCGTGTCTCGGAGGCGTCGCATGCGGAGAGTGACCCGGTTTCTCGGCGTTTGGGCCTGCGGCGGCGTTGTTTTTCTCGCGGGCGGGTGCGCCGGGACGCCCGCGGCGCCGTCGGGCGCGACCGGCGTCATCGAGGATGAGGGCGCCACGCTCGTCGCCGACGACCTGTTCCCGCCGGGCGAGACCGAGCGCCGCACGGCGCGGATGGACCCCGAGTCCGGCGACGTGCTGGGCGTCGAGGTCACCCGGCGCGAGATGCTCGACGGCTCGTCGTGGATCACTCGCACGAGCGGGGACGAGGGCGAGCAGAGCGCCGGCGAGATGATCTTCCGGCGCGAAGGCGACGGGTCCGTCGCGCTCGTGAGTCTCGTTGCCGACACGCCCGAGGCGATGGCGTCGGGGCAGGCCAGGTACGTCTTCGAGCCGCCCCTGACGATGGCGCCGGCGCGGCTCGAGGTAGGCGAGATGTTCGAGCACTCGTGCGACCTGCGCATCGTCGAGCTCGATGACGCGTCGAGCGTGATCAAGACCGGGTCGGCGTCGCGCCGGCTCGAGGTCGTCGGCCGCGAGCTGCTCGAGCTGGACTCGGGGAGCGTCGAGACGATCCGCGTCCGCGCGCGGTTCCGGCTTCAGCTGGGCGCGACGCGCGTGACCAACGACTCGATCGTCTGGGTCGAGCCGGGGAGCGGGGCGATCGCCGAATCGACGCGGCGCGTCGTGCGTGTGCTGGGCGTGCCCGTGCAGGACACGCGCGCGTACGAGCAGCGGGCGGACACCGTTGGCGACTGAGTTGAAGGCCTAGAGACGCTGACCCGGCTCGCGGAGCGACACGGGCGGGGCGAGCAGCTCGGCGAGCACGATCGCACGACGCATGGCGGCGGGGTCGAGCGCGCCCGGGCGTGCGCTGGACGTTGTTCTGGTGGGGCGCGGCGCGCGTGCGGGGGACTTGAGCTCGTCGAACCCGTGGACCTCGATGTGCTGCTCGATCGTCTCGTGCGCCGGCTGGCTCGGCGTCTGCGGGCGGCGGCGCTTCGGGGCGCCGGCTGGCGCGGGCCGGGACTGCGGGCGCGGCTGCGGCCTGGACTGGGGTCGGGCCTGCGGCCTGGACTGGGGCTGGGGTCGCTGGGTCGACGGCGAGGGCCGGGGCCGAGCGGGCGCCGGGGGAACGGGGCGACGGGTCGGGGAGGCCGTCGCGGCGCCGCCCGCCTGCGCGGTCGCGCCCCGGCTTTGTGCGGCCTGCTGCTGGGCGCGGCGTCGGCGGAGTTCCTCGAGCTGGGCCTGGCGGCGCTGGGCGATCTCCTCCAGGCTCGCCGGCTCGGACTGGCGGGGCGCGGGCGGGGCCGCCGGGGCGGTCCGCGACGTGCCCTCGCGCGCGTCGGGCTCGGCCCGGCCCGTGCGGAGCGCCTCGGTGCGGCGCCGCTGCACCTCGGCCTCGAGCTTCTTGCGCTCGGCCTGCTTCTGCAGCTCCTTGACGACCCAGCCGAAGAAGCTCGAGCCGACGAACAGCAGCACGATCAGGATCTGGATGACGTTGCCGTTGAGCCAGTTGGGCATGGTCAGTCGTCCGTGGGGCCGGTCGCGGGGATTGTAGAGACGGGGAGCAGGGCGGGCGGGCCGTGGGACTCGGCCCTGGGGGCCACGCGGGCGAATCGCACGCCGAACACGGGCCTGAGCACCTCGGGCGTCAGCGTCTCGGGCGCGGGCCCGTGGGCGGCCGGGGCGCCGGTCTCGTCGAGCACCAGCGCGTCGTCGGCGACGCGGAGGGCGACGGACAGGTCGTGCAGCACCACCGCGACGCCCACGCCCTCGCCCGCCAGCTCGGCCAGCAGCTCGATCACGCCCAGGGCGTGCCTCGGGTCGAGCGCGCTCGTCGGCTCGTCGGCGAGCAGGTACCGGGGCTCGTCGCGCGGGGCGGCGTGCAGCTGGGCCAGAGCGCGGGCCAGCGCGACACGCTGTTGGAGGCCCACGGACAGCTCGGTGTACGCGTCGGACGCGCGGCCCGCGATGTCGAGCCGCTCGAGCACGCGCTCGATGACGGCCGGCGGCGCGGCCCGCCCCATCGACAGCAGCCCGAACCTGATCACTTGCTCGACGCTGTAGGAAAAGGAGAGCGTCGGGCTCTGGGGGACGAAGGCGACGCGCTTGGCCAGCTCGCGCGGCGGGATGCGGCGGACGGGCCGGTCGTCGAGCGCGACCCGGCCACCGGTCGGGGCCAGGCGCCCGAGCAGGAGGCGGAGGAGGGTGGACTTGCCCGAGGCGTTGGGCCCGACGATCGCCGTCACCCGGCCGGGCTCGATCTCAAGGTCCACACCCCGGAGGACGGGGCGGCGGCGCCGATACGCGAAGTCCACGCTGCTGGCGGCGAGGGTCACGGCTGGATCGTACCGGCGGGGGCAGGGCTCCCTAGGCTTGGCCCTCAGGAGGTCGCGATGGACGAGCCGCGAGGCGGGGCGCAATCCGGGGCACACGACGAGGACAACGGCCGGGGCCTGGTCGCCGTCACCGGCGCGACCGGGTTCGTGGGGCGGCACACCGTCCGCGAGCTGCTGCGTCGCGGGTGGCGCGTGCGGGGGCTGACGCGGACGCGGGGCAAGGCGGCCAGGGTCCTGCCGAACGACGCGATCTCGTCGGGGCGCCTCGAGATCGTCGAGGGCGACGCGCTGGGCCAGGGGGTCGCCGACCGGCTGGTCCGGGGCGCCGATGCGTGCGTGAACCTGATCGGGATCATCCGCGAGGCCTCGGGCGGCCAGACCTTCGAGCGGATGCACACGAAGGCGACGCGGGCGATGGTCCGCGCGTGCGAGGGCGCCGGTGTTCGGCGGTTCGTGCAGATGTCGGCGCTGGGCGTCGGGGACGACGCGGACACGGCGTACGCGCGGACCAAGTGGGCCGCGGAGCGCGCCGTCCGGGCCAGCTCGCTCGTGTGGACGATTGTTCGCCCGGGCCTGATCCACGGGCCCGACGGCGAGTTCATGCGGGAAGCCAAGTCCTGGTGCGAGGGGCGGAGCCTGCCGCATGTGTTCATCCCGTACTTCACGAGGCTCGACCCCGAGTGGGCGCCGCCCAAGCCGCCCAGGTTCGAGGACCCGGAGCTGATGCCCGTGCGTGTCGAGGACGTGGCGTGGGCGATCGCCGAGTCGCTGGAGCGCGAGGCGGCGGAGATGGAGGTCTACAACCTCGTGGGCCCGGAGCGGCTGTCGATGCGTGCGATGCTCACGGAGCTGCGCGACGCGTTGCCCCTGGGCAAGAGCCTGCCCGTGGTCGGGCTGCCCGGGAGCGCAGCCGCGTTGAAGGCGAGGGCCGCGGCTGCGGTCGGGCTGCGTGACGCCCTGCCCTTCGACGAGGGGATGGCGCGGATGGGCTCGCGGGACTCGGTGGCGGCGCTGGACAAGGCGTCGGCGCACCTGAGCTTCCAGCCCGCGCCCTACACCGAGACGATGCGGGCGTACGCGCCGTCGATGTGACGAGATCGATGAGGCGGGGATGACCCCGTCGGGCGCTCGTGCGGGCGCGCCGGAAAGGACGCCATGGCGCTGCAGTACGAGAAGCGGCTGCTCAGACATCTCCAGCACGAGGACTACGAGCCCAAGCCCGTCCAGGCCCTGGCCGAGGAACTCGGCATCGAGGACGTCGCGGACTTCGCCCGCGCGATCGACGAGCTGGCCGAGCGGGGCGTGGTCGCGATCGGCAAGGGCGACAAGGTCGCGCTGCCGGGGCTCGAGGACCGGGGCGAACTGGAGGGGATCTTCCGGGGGACGGCCAAGGGGTTCGGGTTCGTCCAGCCGGACATCAAGACGCTGGACGGGGACATCTTCATCCCGCCCGACGCGACGGCCGGGGCGCTCTCGGGCGATCGGGTGAAGATCTCCTACGCCCGCGACCGGAAGCGCGAGAAGTGGACGGGCGGGTTCGAGAAGTCGTTCGCGGGCGAGGTCGTCGAGGTCCTGCAGCGAAAGCGGGCGCAGTTCACGGGCGAGGTGTACCGGCAGGGCGGGCAGTGGCTGGCGCACCCGGACGGCAAGGAGATCACGACGCCGATCGTGCTCCGCGACGCCGAGTCCAAGAACGTCAAGCCGGGCGACAAGGTCGCGATCGAGATCCTCGAGTACCCCGAGGGGGGGATGCTCGCCGAGGGCGTGATCGCCAAGGTGCTGGGCGAGGCGGGCGACCCGGACGTCGAGACGCAGGCGGCGATCGCGGCGTACTCGCTGCCGGAGCCCGACTCGTTCCCCGATGCCTGCGTCGAGCAGGCCCGCGAGGCGACGCGGGAGTTCGACCGGGCCGTCAAGGCGTGGGAGGCCGAGGGCCCGGCCGCGCTGGAGCTGCGCCGCGACCTCACCGACGAGTTCATCTGCACGATCGACCCGCCGGACGCGAAGGACTACGACGACGCGATCAGCATCAAGAGGACTGACGGCGGGTGGGAGCTGGGGATCCACATCGCCGACGTCGCGACGTTCATCGGCCCCGGCTCGCCCCTGGACATCGAGGGCCACGAGCGGGGCAACTCTTGCTACCTGCCGCGGCTTGTCATCCCGATGCTGCCCGAGATCCTGAGCAACGGGATCTGCTCGCTGCAGGAGGGGGTGCCCCGGTTCGCGAAGACCGCGTTCATGAGCTACGACCGGAAGGGGAACCTGAAAGCCCAGGGCGTGTGCAGCTCGCTCATCAAGAGCCGCAAGCGGATGACGTACCTGGAGGCCCAGGCGCTGATCGACGGCGACCTGGAGGAAGCCAAGAAGCACGCCAAGACCGACGCCAACTACACCGACGAGCTGGTCGCGACGGTCAAGGAGATGGACAACCTGGCCCGGGCGATCCGCGAGCGGCGCCGCAAGGCCGGGATGATCCACCTGGACCTGCCCGACGTGAATCTGATTTTCGACGAGGACGGCCGGGTCATCGACGCCGAGCCCGAGGACGACGCGTTCACGCACACGATCATCGAGATGTTCATGGTCGAGGCGAACGAGGCGCTGGCGAGGCTGTTCGAGGAGATGGGCGTGCCCCTGCTGCGGCGGGTGCACCCGGAGCCGACGCCCGGCAGCGTGGACGACATGCGCAAGACCGCCCGGGTCGCGGGGTTCAACATCCCCAAGGACCCGTCGCGGGAGGAACTGCAGGTCCTGCTCGATTCGACGGCCGGCACGCCCAACGCCTGGCCCGTGCACATGGCGGTGCTCCGGACCCTGACCAAGGCCGAGTACTCGCCGGCGCTGATCGGGCACTACGCCCTGGCCAGCCCGGCGTACGCGCACTTCACGAGCCCGATCCGGCGATACCCGGACCTGACGGTTCACCGGGCGCTGGCCGAGTACCTGCGCCGGACCGACAACGGGCAGCAGGCGCCCAAGTCCGACGGCGCCAAGCGGAACCTGGGCAAGGAGCTGCGCGAGGCGCTGCCCAGCGAGCAGGACCTGATCGACGTCGGGCGGCACTGCTCGATGAAGGAGCAGAACGCCGAGGACGCCGAGCGGCAGCTGCGGCAGTTCCTGGTGCTCCAGCTCCTGGCCGAGCACATCGGCGAGGAGTTCAGCGGGATCGTGACGGGCGTCTCGCCCCGGGGCGTGTTCGTGCAGCTGGAGAAGTACCTGGCCGACGGGCTGGTGCCCAAGGAGAGCCTGCCGGGCGACACGACGCGCGAGAACAAGCGTCCCAAGTGGGGCATCGACGATCGGACGGGGGCGCTGGTCGATGCGGTCAGCGGGCGCAGCTACAACATGGGCGACCGGGTGAAGGTCTTCGTCGCGCAGGTGGACCTGGCGCAGCGGAAGCTGGACCTGGCGATCGCCGACGCCGACTCGCGGGCGGCGGGCAAGGCCAAGGGCGTCGCGGGCCTCAAGCTCGGCGGCGACGGCGCGGGCGGCATGGGCAAGGCCGAGGGCGCGGGCTTCGGCTCGATGAAGACGCCCGGCGCCCAGCGCCGCTCACGCAAGAGCAAGTCACGCGACAAGGGCAAGAGCGACTACCGGAAGGACCGCAAGGGCAAGGGCAAGCGGCAGTAGCCCGCCCGCCCGTGCCCTCGCGGCCCGGGATCGACTTTTAGGCGATCGCCCCCGGGGCGTTCACGGGCAGCCCTCGCCGAACATCGTCAGGAACGCCTGCACGTCGGAGATGTTGAACACGCCGAGCGGTGCGGCGAGGTCCGCGTCCTCGTCCTGGGCGGCCCAGGCGGCGAGGAACGCGATCACGTCGTTGATGTCCAGCTGGCCGAGGGGCATCGCGATGTCGGCGAACGAGCAGCCGAGCGGGAGCAGCTCGAGCGAGACGTCGGCCCAGGCGCGTGCGTGCTGGCCGATGGCGGCCTCGGTGTTCACGTGCGCCGAGGCCCGGACGAAGAAGAAGTAGTCCTCGTTGCCGAACGGCCCGTCGTGGTCGAGCAGGCCGCCGTTGTCCAGCACGACCTCGCCCTCGTTGGCCTCGACGCGCGCGAGCACGAACTCGCTGACTCCCTTGCGGAGGACGACCTCGATCAGGGCCGAGCCCCAGTCGCCCTCGAGGCTGGACAGTTCGGCGCCCGCGACGCCGCTGATCCGCCAGCGGATGGTCTCGCTCGTGCGGAACCAGGTCTGGCGGAAGGCGGTGGAGGTCGCGGAGATCATGCCGACGGGCGCGTCCCCCGCGATGACCTCGACGTCGGCATTGATGACATTCTCGCGGAGGTTGGTGTCCAGGTTGAACGGGAACTCCTCGCCGAAGGACGCGGCGCTGGCGCCACCGCCCGACGTTGAACTCCCGCCCCCGGCCCCGCCCCGTGAGCGAACACTCGGCGCCTGGTCGGGCGAAAGCTGGACGAACCTGCTGATGCTGAACTCGGCGTCGATCGGGACGGCCAACAGGGGCTGGGCGTGGGCGAGAGCGGCGGGCGCCACGAGGGCCACGAGAGCGGCGAATCGCATCGTCTGTTCCTTTCCGAGTTCTGGTTGTCCCCGCGATGCCGCCCAGGGGGTGGGCGGATGTTCCCCGCGCGGGGTCGCTCCGTTATCCGAGTATACCGCGCCCCCGGTTCCGGGCGCCTCACGTTTGATCGTCGAGAACGGCCCAGGGGAAGGAGGTCGGGATCAGTTCGGGCCTCCCCTGGAGCCAGCCCACCAGCCACTCGAAGGCGTCCACCAGCCGCGGGCCCGGTCGGTTGAACATCGCCGAGCCGTCCACGAGCGCGACGCGGCCCGACTCGACCGCGGGCAGATCCCTAAACCAGCTCTTCGCGCTCAGCCGCTCGGCCTCGGCGCGGGTCTGGGCCAGATCGAGCCCGCACGGGGCGATCACGAGCCACTCCGGGCTGGTCGCGGCGAAGACCTCGGGAGAGACGGCAATTGACTTGCCCGCCCGGCGTTGTGACTGCTGCAGCCCCGCGGCCGAGCCGGCGTCCTCGCCGGCGACCGTCTCGTTCAGCGGGTGGCGCCCCCCGGCGCGCTCGATCAGCTGCACCGTCCAGTGACCCGCGACGTAGATCGGATCGGTCCACTCCATGAACCCGACCACAGGCCCCTGCTCGTACGCGTTGACATGCTCCTGGGCGCGGAGCATCCGGTCAGAGAGCGCGACGGCGGCCCGCGAGGCCTCACGTTCGCGCCCGACCGCCCGCCCTACCCGCAGCATGTCGTCGAGCACGCCCTCGACCGTCTCCGGATTGAGCGAGACGATCTCGGGCGCCGAGTCGAGCGAGGCCGCGACGGCGCGGACGCTCTCCAGGTCGATCGAGCACACGTCGCACAGGTCCTGGGTGAGGATCACGTCGGGCGCCAGCTCAGCCAGGCCGGCGGCGTCAAGCTCGTACAGCGAGCAGCCCTCGGCCCGGGCGGCCCGGACCTGGGCGTCCACGTCCGCGGCGGGCGACTCGCCCGACCGGTCGTACGACGTCCGCTGGGCGGTGAGCACGGGCAGACGGGCCAGATCAGGGGGGAAATCGCACTCGTGGGAGCGTCCCACGAGCAGGTCGGCGGCTCCGACGGCGGCGACGATCTCGGTCGCCGAGGGCAGCAGGCTCACGACTCGCACAGGCAAGGCTCCCGGATCGGCTCGTTTCTCGGGCGCGGCGGCCCCGACTCGGTACGATACGCCGAGGCGACGGACCGCCCCCGCCCGGGGCTCGACCCGGGTCCGCGGCTCAAGGAGGGCACGCGCGTGATGACTCAGATGAACAAGACGGTGTCGGGGTGCGCGCGTGCGGGCGTGGTCGCGGCGATGCTCATCGCCTGCGGGCAGGCATATGCACAGGCCAACGTGGAGCGCCGGACCGTCCCCGGGCGGCCCAGCGTGCAGCCGGCGGTGGACCTGTCCGACCGGGCCGAGGACCGCCCCGGGGCGCAGGACGCCCAGCCGGAGGACGAGGGGCCGGCGCCCCGGCTGGTCGCGGGCGAGGAGACGGTCTCGCTGGCCGCCTTCGCCGAGCCGATCGAGCTGGAGACGCTGGTCAACCTCGTCGCCGAGACGCTGCAGATCAACATCGTGGTCAAGGGCTCGTCGCTGGCGGGGTCGGTGATGTTCAACGCGCCCGTCGAGGTGCGCAAGGACGAGCTGCTCTTCCTGCTGGACTCGCTGCTGGAGCAGTGGGACTACACGATCACGATGACGGACTTCGGGCTGTACACGATCGTGCCGATCGGGGAGACCAAGAGCCGCATCGGGTCCACGACGCGGATCATCCCGACGCCCAACGTCAAGCCGACGCTGCTGCAGAACGCGGTCAACACCGTCGGCGGGAACCTGACGCAGGTGAACTACCTGGACGAGCTGGGCGTGATCGTCGCGACGGCGGCGCCGATGCAGCTCAACCGGCTCGAGGATCTCATCGACGAGCTGCTGCGGCTGTACCGCGAGATGGTGTACGCCCGGATCGAGCTGGACTTCATCGCCGCCCCCGTCGCCAAGGAGCGGGCGATCGGGCTCGTGGGCTCGTCGAGCTCGGGCGGGGGGCTGGCGGGCCAGCTGCGTCAGGTGAACCAGCAGCCCGGGCAGCCGCAGGTCCCCGGGATCGCCGGCCCGTCGATCGACAACCTGGGCGACCGCCTGACGATCGACTTCCAGGGCAACGCGCTGATCTTCCGGGGCACGCCCGAGGAGCTCGAGCAGGTCCAGAAGATCATCGACGTGATCGACGTGCCCAACACGCTCACGCCCCGCGAGTACTACGCGGGCTCGGCCGCCCTGCAGATCGCCGACATCGCCTCCCAGCGCGGCCTGGGCGAGGTCAAGGTCCTCGAGTCGACCAGCAATCAGAACGACCCGTTCAACTTCCAGCGGGCCCAGCAGAACGCTATCCAGAGCCAGTTCGGCGGCGCCTCGGACGCGCCCCTCGGCGGGCCCGTGATGGTCGTCGATCCGCAGCGGCAGTCGATCATCTACTACGGCACCGAGGCCCAGCACGAGCAGCTTGCCGACCTCATGGAAGAACTCCGCACCGAGGACGACCGGATCGTGATCCGGGAGTACAAGCTGCACCACGCCGACTCGGAGGCGGTCGCCGACCTGATCACGGGCCTGGTGACCGGGCAGAGCGCGTCGGGCGACGCGCCACTGCTGCCCACGGGCCAGGGCGGCGTGTCGCCGCAGGTCGTGTTCCAGGGCGGGTTCGGCGGCGCGGGCGACGACGAGATCGGCGCGTTCGACCCGAACAAGGTCTTCGTCATCGCCGACGTGGACAACAACCAGGTCGTCGTCAAGGCGCCCCTGAAGCAGCAGGACGAGTTCGGGCGCCTGATCGAGCGGCTCGACCTCAAGCGGCCCCAGGTGTACATCGAGGCGCTGATCGTCTCGGTGAGCGACAACCGCGACTTCCGCCTGGCCGTCGAGACGCAGATCCTGGCCGGGCAGTTCGGGCTCCAGACCAACAACGGGCTGAGCACGGCGGGCAACACCTTCCAGAACTCGCGGAGCGTCGCGACCGGGCTTGCGGGCCTCACGACGGCGCTGATCAAGAGCCAGTACGTCCCGTTCATCCTCAACGCGATCCAGACCGACACGGACTCGCGGATCCTGTCGAGCCCGTCGCTGCTGGTCAACGACAACGAGGAGGCGCGGATCGTCAGCGTGGACCAGCAGCCGACGACGTCGTCGAGCCAGGGCGACGCGACGACGATCACCAGCTTCCAGGGCTTCGAGGACGCGGGCACGACGCTCGAGGTCACGCCCTCGATCTCCGAGGGCGGGTTCCTGCGTCTGGACTACGTCGTCGAGCTGTCAAACTTCACCGGCCAGGGCGCCAACGGCATCCCCGCGCCCAGGCAGGAGCGGACCGTCGAGGGCCAGGTCACCATCCCGTCGGACGCGACGATCGTCGTGGGCGGCATCCGCGTGGACGACACGCGGGACACGGTCATCAAGGTGCCCCTGCTGGGCGACATCCCGCTGATCAAGCACGCGTTCCGCGACAACCGGAAGGTCAAGAACAGCTCGACGCTGTACGTCTTCATCACCCCCCGGATCATGACCGACCCCAACTTCTACGACATCAAGCTGTACACGCGGGGCCCGCAGGCGGAGATGGGCGTCGAGCAGAACATCCCCGACCTGCACCCGTTGCAGATCGAGCTGGCGCCGTCCTGGGAGTCGCCCTCGGCGGCGCCCGTGCGGCAGCTGCCCCGGCGCACCGACGCCGAGCCGGGCGCGGACGCCGCCCGGGACGACGGGGACGACGAGCCGGAGGGGCAGGTCCCGCCGGTGGAGCTGATCGAGGACTGAGCGGCCGGGACGAGAGGACCGAGATGGCGCGCGGCGGACGGAGCGACAAGCGCGGGAACGGCCGAGCCCGGAACGGGCGGGGCGATCTCGCGCGCCGCGAGGAGCCGCGGGGCGTGGCGCCGCTGGTCCGCGACGAGTGGAACCGCGTCGCCGAGAGCTTCGGGTCGCTCTCGGTCGGGCCCGAGCAGCTGCGTCACTTCGCCCGCGTCGAGGGCTCGGACGACGAGCCCTGGGACGTGATGCTCCAGGCCCTGGCGATGGACGAGGTCCAGGCGCTGGGCAAGCTGGCCGAGCGGGCCGGGCTGGAGTTCGTCAACGAGCCGCGGCTGGACGAGTCGGCCAGCCGCTTCTACGAGCGCGTCCCGCCCGAGATGGCGCGGACGCAGTCGGTCGCGGGCGTCTCGTCGAGCCACGGGATCATGACGGTCGCGACGAGCCAGCCGATGCAGCCGAGCGTCTTCACGATGCTCGAGGACATCCTGGACGGGCCCATCCGCCTCGTGCTCACGCCGCGGGCGGCGGTCGCCAACCTGATCAACCGCGGCTACGAGCAGCGGGGCGATCTTGTCACCGAGATCATCGAGGACATCCCCCTCGACGAGTCGGCGATCGAGACCGCCGCGGGGTCCATCAGCCAGTCCACCGATCTCCTGGCCCAGGCGCGGCAGACTCCCGTCATCCGCCTCGTAAACATGATCCTGTTCGAGGCGCTGCGTCGGCGTGCCAGCGACATCCACGTGCACCCCATGGAGGAGCGGCTGGTCATCCGCCTCCGCGTCGATGGCATGCTCGTGGACGCGTTCACGCCGCCCCTGTCGCTGGCCGCGGCCATCAGCTCCCGCCTGAAGGTCATGACCGAGCTTGATATCGCCAACCGCCACTCGCCCCAGGACGGGCAGACGACGGTGCGCATCGGGCCCAAGAAGGTGGACATCCGCCTGAGCGTGATCCCGACGATCCACGGCGAGCGGATCGTGCTCCGCCTGCTGGACCAGAGCCAGACGCAGCTGGACCTGGACGCCGTCGGCATGTCCAAGAAGCTCCAGGGCCAGCTGATGGACATGGTCGATCGGCCCAACGGCATGCTGCTGGTCACGGGGCCGACGGGGTCGGGCAAGACGACGACGCTGTACGCGGCCCTCGGGCGGATCGACCGGGCGACAAGAAACGTCATGACCATCGAGGACCCGGTCGAGTACCGGCTCGAGGGCATCAGCCAGATGCAGGTCAACCCGAAGCGGGACGTGACGTTCGCCACGGGCCTGCGGGCGTTGCTTCGCCAGGACCCGGACGTGATCCTGGTCGGCGAGGTCCGCGACCACGAGACGGCGCAGCTGGCGGTGCAGGCCTCGCTCACGGGCCACCTCGTGCTCGCGACGCTGCACACCAACGACGCGCCCAGCGCGATCCCGCGCCTCTTGGACATCGGCGTCGAGCCGTTCCTGGTGACCAGCTCCCTGCTGGGCGTGCTGGCCCAGCGGCTGATGCGGCGTCTATGCGACGACTGCAACGGCATGGGCGACGTCGGCGGCGAGCGGTGCGAGAACTGCTTCGGCGTCGGCTACCGCGGGCGTCTGGCCGTCCACGAGCTGATGGTGATGAACGACGAGCTCCGGCGGCTGACGGCCCAGCGAGCCGACGGCGTGAGCCTGTACGAGGCCGCGGTGGACGCGGGGTTCCAGCCCATGCGCATCGACGCGGAGGCGAAGATCGGCCGGGGCCTGACCGACGAGGCCGAGGCGTTCCGGGTGCTGCACTAGCGACGGCGGGATCAACGCGGAGCGGGTACGCTCGGGGGCGCGGCGCGGACTTCGTGCGCCGTTCGACGAGCGCCCCGTGAAGTACTACTCCGCACAACTCGGCTACCTCGTCCGCAACCCGGGCGGGCGACGGAACCTCAAGGTCCTCTTCTGGTTCCTCGGCGTGCTCGCCGGCATGATCATCGTCTACACCGTCCTCTTCCACTACATCATGCTCACCTACGAGGACCAGGAGCACTCCTGGCTCACAGGCTTCTACTGGACGCTCACGGTCATGTCCACGCTCGGCTTCGGGGACATCACGTTCCACTCCGACATCGGGCGGGCCTTCTCGATCCTCGTGCTCATGTCCGGCATCGTGTTCCTGCTCGTGCTCCTGCCGTTCACGATCATCCAGCTCTTCTACGCGCCCTGGATCGAGGCCCAGCAGGCGGCCAGGACGCCCAAGGACAAGCCCGAGGCCGACGGCCACGTCGTGCTCACCCACCACGACCCGGTCTCCGATGCCTTGATTCATAAGCTCGAGCAGTTCAACCACGACTACGTCATGCTCGTGCCCGACCGGGAGCAGGCCGCCAGGCTCCACGACATGGGGATGAAGGTCGTCGTGGGCGAGCTGGACGACCCCCAGACCTTCGAGCGGGTCCGGGCCGACCGGGCCGCCCTGATCGCCACGACGCACAACGACTTCGTCAACACGCACGTCGTGTTCACCGTCCGGGGGCTGACGCCCGACGCCCCGATCGTGACCACCGCCAACTCCAACGCGTCGGTGGACATCATGGAGCTGGCCGGGGCGACCCAGGTCCTGCAGCTGGGCGAGCAGATGGGCCAGGCGCTGACCCGGTGCATCTCGGGCGGGGACGCGATCACGCACGTCGTGGGCAGCGTGGACGAGCTGCAGATCGCCGAGGCCAACGCGACCCGCACGCCGATGGTCGGCAAGACGCTCCGCGAGGCCCGCCTGCGGGAGCTAGGCGTGACGGTCCTCGGGCTCTGGGACCGGGGCGACTTCCGTCCCGCCTCGCCCGACATGATCATCGGCGAGAACTCGATCCTCCTGCTCGCCGGCTCCGCCGACCAGCTCGAGGCGTACGACGAGGCGTTCGTCATCTACAACCAGTCGGTCGATCCGATCCTGATCATCGGGGGCGGGCGCGTCGGGCGTGCCGCGGCCAGGGCGCTCTCGGCCCGGGACATCGACTGGCGGATCGTCGAGAAGGTCGAGGGGCGGACGCACGACAGGGAGCGCACGATCGTCGGCGACGCGGCCGACCTTGTCGCGCTCAAGGCCGCCGGGATCGACCGGGCGCCGGCCGCCCTGATCACGTCGCACGACGACGACCTGAACGTGTACCTGACCATCTACTGCCGGAGCCTGAGGCCCGACATCCAGATCATCACGCGGGTCTCGCAGGACCGGAACATCGCGGCGATGCACCGGGCTGGCGCGGACTTCGTCATGTCGTACGCCTCGATGGGCGCGACGAGCATGTTCAACATGATCAGGCGGTCGAGCATCGTCTCGATCGCCGAGGGGCTCGAGGTCTTCCGCGTGCCAACCCCCGCGTCGCTCGACGCCAAGACGATCATCGAGTCGGGCGTCCGGGAGCGGACGGGGTGCTCGATCGTCGCGGTCCGCGAGGGCGCCGACCTGCGGATCAACCCCCCGGCCGGGATGCGCCTGACCCGGGGCAAGGAGATGATCCTCGTGGGCAGCGCCGAGTCCGAGCGCCTGTTCCTGGAGCGGTTCGTCGAGGACTAGCCCCGGGCGGACGGGCCCGGGCGGACGGTGGTAGAGTCTCGCGCCGGCCCTCTGAGCCGGGCAGGGAGACGCCGCGTTGCGTGACGGAGACATGTTCCGCGTCGAGCTGGTCGGCCGGTTCGTCCGCCTCGAGCCCCTCAGCCTCGACCACGCGGTCGGGATGCTGCTCGCGGCCGACGAGGACACGTTCGGCTACATGCCCACCCGCCCCGACCAGTGGGACACGGGGGGCTTCCGGCAGTACATCGAGCGCCTGATCCGCCTGCCGAGCCACCAGGCGTACGCGGTCATCTCCAAGGACAACGGGCGGGTGATCGGCTCGTCCTCGTTCGCCGAGATCCGGCCCGAGCACCGCGGGCTGGAGATCGGGTACACGTGGCTCTCGCCCGCCGAGCGCGGCGGGGCGGCCAACCCCGAGATGAAGCGGCTGATGCTGGCCCACGCCTTCGAGGCCGGCGTCTTCCCGGGCGGGCCGGCGATCCGCGTCATGCTCAAGACCGACCGGCTCAACGAGCGGTCGCAGCGGGCGATCGAGCGCGTGGGCGCCGTCCGCGAGGGCGTCCTGCGCAGCCACATGGTCATGCCCGACGGGCGCCTGCGCGACACGGTCGTCTACTCGATCATCGACATCGAGTGGCCCGCGGTCCGAGAGGGGCTGGACGCGCGGCTGGCGGCGTTCGCCTGAGGGCAGCGCAAAGAAAAACGCCGACGGCGTCGTCGTGACGCCGCCGGCGTGATGGCGAAGATCAGGGCCCGGGCCCGGGCCCGACTTCGGCCACCCGCAAGAAGCTCGTTACGCCTCGGTCGACGCCGCGACGCGGGTCGGCTTGAGCTCGGTCGCCCGGTTCAGCGGACGCGCCCGCCCGCGCGGGGCCTCCTCGCCCGCGTCGTCCGCCTCGTAGGCCTCGTCCTCGATCACGCCCGCGGGGGCGCGCTCGCCCTTGAGGTCCTTCCAGGCGCTGCCCTTGGAGATCTCGGCGAGCACGAGCGTCGCGGCCTGGGCCGCCGAGTCGAACGCGAAGCTCTGCGCGAAGCGGTACAGCTTGCCGTCCTCGACGACCACGCCCCGCTCGAGCAGCGAGCGGCGGAGGTCCAGGATGTGGCCCGGGCAGCTCTCGGCGTCCTGGCGGGTCGCGGTCGAGCCCTCCTCGACGACGAACGTCCCGCCGACCGAGTAGCCGTTGGCGACGACGCCCTTGCCAGACAGACGCAGCTCGGCGTGGCCGTCCATCGCCGGCGGCTCCTTGAACGCGTTGACGCCCAGCACGGGCATCATGAGCGTGAGCTGATCGCAGAAGAAGTCGGCGTCGGCCATGTCCGGCTCGGACAGACCGGGCACGCGGGGCGCCTCGGTGTTGTCCACCTCGCACGACTTGACGTGCATCGCGATCTCGATCAGGCGAGAGACGATGTACTCGGCGTGCCCGCGGTGCAGGCGCTGGCCGTCGGCGTTGAGCGCGATCAGCTTCGTCCAGAAGCTCTTCTGGCGGAGCTTGTCTGCCTCGTCCCGCAGGTTCGCGGTCTGGCCCACGTAGATCCGCTCCACGCCCGTCGAGGGCGACTTGCCGACGAGGATGTAGATCCCCGCCCCGTCCAGCTCCGCCCGGCGGGCGTGCTGGGCGAACCGGGCCCGGGGGATCACCACGCCCCGCCCGATCCACTGGGAATGCTCGATGATCTGCAGACCCTCGGCCTCGCCGTCGGCGAGGAAGGTCTTGATGGAGAAACCGCGTTTCGGGGTGGACATCCTGCCTGCCTCCTGTTCCATGCGTACGGACGGTCGTGGGCGCGGCGCCGGCCGCGCATGTGTGCTTCCTGACCCCCGGCGCGAGTCTACGAGCCGCCGCCCGGGCCGCCCCGGACTCGACAGGCTCTCCACAGCTTGTTGGTCACCGGCCCTGCGCCGCCTCCCCAGGCGCGCAACACCAGCCTCCGCAGGGACTATCGGCCCGAGACCGGCACAGGCTGCAGCCTTTGCCACCCAACCCCGCCGCGGCCCGAGAAGGGGTCGTCGGCCCGGTCGGGCCGCGTCAGATCGGCCCCAGATCCGGCCGATACCAGAGCGTGCTCGGCAGCCCAAAAACAACCCGAACACGACACTTTCTTTGGGTCACCGTCGCGGCCCTCTGCGCCGCGTCGCTGACCGCCCACGCGATCGAGCGGCTGGCCGGCGACTCCCGAGCCGCGACCTCCCTCCGCCTCATCCTGGACGTGGACGACGAGCGGAACGTGCCCACCTGGTTCTCGTCGGCACTGCTGCTGCTGGTCGCCGCGTCGCTGTGGAGGATCGGCACGGCCTGGAGAGGCCTGGGCCGCGCGCACGCGTGGCGGTGGTCGATGCTGGCGCTTGCCGCCCTGTCCATGTCCGCCGAGGAGGTCGTCGGACTTCACGAGCGGACGATCATCCCACTCCGCACGGCCCTGGGCACGGCCGGGCCGCTGTACTACGCGTGGGTCATCCCCGGCGCCGCGCTCGCCGCGTGCGTCGGCGCCCTGTCCCTGCGGCTCATCCTGTCCTTGGACCGTGTGGACCGCAACCGGTTTCTCTGCGCCGGGGGCGTGTACCTGGTCGGGGCCATCGGCTTCGAGATGATCGGCGGGGTGTTTGCGCCGCCCGAGGGCGCCCTCAGGTCGGCGGGATACCTCGTGCTCACAACGATCGAGGAGGCGCTGGAGATGGCGGGCCTTGTCCTGGCCCTCGGAGCCGCGGCCCGACTGGAGGCGGGGCTCGATTCGGCGTCGGGTCCCCAACTCCGCGTGCACTCGCCTATGACCGACGAACGCCGCCGAGCGGGGTGACGCGCGTTCAGGCGATCGTCTGCTCGGGCGGATCCAGGGGCAGCGAGCGGGCGAGCTTGAGATAGTTGAGCCAGTTGCTCTCCAGCTCGGTCATCGAGTCGCCCCCGACCTTGTCGAGCAGGCACCGGGCGACCTCGAAGGCGACGACGTGCTCCATCACGACGCCCGCGGCGGACACCGCGCACACGTCCGAACGCTCGTAGTCCGAGTGCTCGGCGTCCTTCGTGTTCAGGTTGACGCTGGGCAGGCCCCGCAGCAGCGTCGAGATCGGCTTCATCGTGCCCTTCACGACAATCGGCATGCCGTTGGACATCCCGCCCTCGGTCCCGCCCGCGTTGTTGGTCGGGCGGGTGAAGCCGAGGCAGGGCTCGCTCATCTTGGCGCTGTCGAAGTAGATCGGGTCGTGAACCTCGGAGCCCGGCAGCGCGGCGACGCCCGTGCCCGAACCGATCTCGACGGCCTTGAAGGCCTGGATGCCCATGACGGCATACGCGATCCGGGCGTCGAGCTTCGTCGTCCAGTCCATCGACGAGCCGATCCCCGGCGGCAGGCCGAACACGTGCGTCTCGAGCAGGCCGCCCGCGGTGTCCTTGTCCTTCTTGGCGTTGCGGATGATCTCGCGCTGGGCCTCGGTGACCGCCGCGTCCGGGCAGTACGTGTCCGACTGATCGCGGAGGGCCTTGATCTCCTTCCAGTTCTCCTCGCGGACACTGACCTCGGTCCGGGCCGTCCCGATCTGGCGGGTGAAGCCGAACGTCTCGACGCCCAGGTGGCGCAGCAGGCAGCGGGCGATCGCGCCGGCGGCGGTGCGGCTGGCGGTCTCGCGGGCGCTGGCCCGCTCGAGCGTCTCGCGGCAGTCGGTCGTCAGCCACTTGATCGACCCGGCCAGGTCCGCGTGCCCCGGGCGGGGGCGGTAGACGGGCGGCGTCTTGGTCAGGTCGTCGAGGCGGGAGTCGCGGTTGGCGATCTTGAGGACCAGCGGCGAGCCGATCGCCCGCCCCCGCCGCACGCCGCAGAGGAACTCGACGGTGTCGGTCTCGATCTTCTGCCGGCCGCCCCGGCCGTACCCACCCTGGCGGCGGCGGAGCTCGTCGTTGATGAGGTCCGTGTCCAGCTCGAGGCCGGCGGGCAGGCCCGTGATGGTGGTGATCAGGGCCGGGCCGTGGGACTCGCCGGCGGTCTGGTAGTCAAGGCGGGGCATGGGCGGAGGATAGCCCGGGGGGCCGGCGCCCCGCCCGCGCTCAGTCCCGCCAGAGCATGACGTCGGTGATGCTCGAGAAGTCGTCGGTCCACGTCGGCTTGCCGGGCACGGGCATGAGCAGGAGCCACCCGGGCGAGCCGGCGGCCACCGGCGCCAGCCCCTCCCGGTCGCCCGCGATGACCGTCCACGTCGAGGGCAGCTTGCCCTCGGCGTGCTGTTCCTCGGTCACGCTGTAGTCGTCGCGGACCGCGCCGGCGATCCCCAGCCGTGCGCACGCGTTGGCGACGATGGGCACCAGGTCCAGGCGCCGGTTGGAGATGTTCATCACGACCAGCCCGCCCGGCCTGACCTTCCGCCGGTACAGCTCGACCGCCTCGACCGAGATCAGGTGCACCGGGACGGCGTCGCCCGAGAAGGCGTCGAAGATCAGCAGGTCGAACTCCCCGTCCGGGTGCTCCTCGAGCCGCATCCGCCCGTCGCCCAGCTCGATGTCCGTGCGCGCCCGGGTGTCCCGCAGGTAGCTGAACAGCCCGGAGTCGCGGGCGATGTGCACGACGAGGGGGTCGATCTCGAAGTAGGTGAAGTGGTCGCCGTCGCGCCCGTAGGCGGACATCGCGCCCGCGCCCAGGCCCAGGATGCCGACCCGCAAAGGCTCGCCCCGGGCGTGCAGCGAGCCGAAGACGTCGCCGAGGGGTCCGGTCTCGTGGTAGTACGCGGTCGGGCGGCGCCCGAGGAAGGGGTGGTCCTTGACCTGCCCGCCGTGCCTCGTCGAGCCGTGGTAGAGCGAGTAGACGGGGAACTCGGTGACTGCACCGGTCTGGCTGTTGAACGCGAAGACCTCCTCCTCGCCCATCACGACGCGGTGCACGCCGAAGAACGTCCGGTCGAGCAGGAGGATGTCCGGGTTGGTGACCTGGCGGGTGATGCGGACGCCGGCGATCGCTAGGAGGCACAGCGCCAGCGAGAGCCCGTCGCGGCAGGCGGTCAGCGCGATCGCGGCGGGCACGCCCACGAGCACGAGCATCGGGACCGGGCCGTCCGAGGCCGACTGGACCGGGTACAGCGCGACCACGAGCACCATGTACAGCGCCAGCACGATCGGGGGCGCGAAGCGGACGATGCTCGACCATCGGATCCCGCCGGGGCCCGCGCCGACGCCCGTCAGCCCGCCGACCCAGGGCAGGGCGGCCGCGGCCAGGATCAGCGCCAGCGGGTACTCGTACGCGTCCGGGAAGACCGCGGGCGCGACGATCGCGTTGAACGCGCCCCCCAGCGCCCCCCCCACCGAGAGCAGGAGGTAGAACTCGGTCAGCCGCTCGACCCGCGGCCGACGCGAGGCGAGCGACGCGTGGCAGTACGTCGCCACCAGCGCGAACGCGACCAAGTGCACGCCGATCATGACCGCGACGACGCCTTCGATGAAGAACAGCACGAGCAGCGCCGCGGCGACCACCGCGACCGCCGACGGGTACCGGAGCCAGCGGATGAGCCGGCCCGTGTCCATCCCGAACGCCGCGATGAACGAGAGCAGGTAGATCGCCAGGGGCAGGACCCAGAGCAGCGGGATGGCGGCGACGTCGGTCGAGATGTACGTCGTCACGCCCAAGAGCAGGCTCGAGGGGATGAACGCCAGACCGACCCAGACGAGCCGCTCGCCCGCTCGGGACCGCGTGGGCTCCGGCTGATCCGCGACGGGCACGGGGACCGGGCTCGGCTCCTCGCCCGGCTCGTGGTCGCCCGCTCCAACTCGCGCGCGGGCCATCAGCACGCCGCACGCGATGATGAGAACCACGAAGACGACGAACGCGCCGACCCACGCCCGGCGCTGCGCGTCGAGCGCGAGCCAGGGCTCGATCAGGAATGGGTAGCTGAGCAGGCCGAGCATGGAGCCGGCGTTGCTGGCGGCGTACAGGAAGTACGGGTCCTTGGCCCGCCGGTGCGACGTCGCGCCGAACCAACGCTGGACCAGCGGCCCGGCCGAGGACAGCGCGAAGAAGGCCGGGCCCACGACCAGGGCCAGCGTCATCAGCAGCCAGGGGATGGGAGAGCCCTCGGCCGGCGGCTCGGACTCGTATCCCAGCGCCCACACCCCGCCCGCCAGGCCCGCGAGCACGAGCACGGCGTGCACGGCGACCTGCGACCGCCGCCCGAAGCGGGTCGTCAGCACGTGCGCGTACAGGTACCCGCCCAGCAGGACGGTCTGGAAGAACAGCATGCAGGTCGTCCAAACCGAGGGCGAGCCGCCCAGCATCGGCAGCAGGCCCTTGGCCGTCATCGGCTGGACCGCGAACAGAAGCGCGGCGGCGACGAAGATGGCCAGGCTGTACACCAGGATCATCGGGGCCTTGGCTCCTCGCAGAAACCCACGCGTCCGAACGGCCGCGGCGCGCAAGGATACGGCCCCCCGCCCCCGCCGGCGGACCCACGGAGACACGGATGCCCGGCACATCACCGAACCACCCGCGATTTGACGCCATCGTCTGCGATATCGACGGGTGCCTCTCGCCCGAGCTGCCCGGGCCGGCGGCGACGGACCTGCTCGCGCGGATCGCCGAGCACAACGCCCGGGCCGCCGATGCGGGCGGCGTCCCGCCCCTGACGCTGTGCACCGGGCGACCGCTGCCATTCGCCGAGGCGATGGCGCGGGTGACGCGGAGCTTCGCGCTGCCCAGCGTCTGCGAGGGCGGGGTCTGGCTGCTGAGCATGGACCCGTACCGGTGGGAGATGGACCCGCGGATCACGCGCGAGCACCGGGACCTGATCCGCGAGGTCGAGGCGTGGGCGCTGTCACAGTTCGAGGGCGCGTTCCTGGAGTCGGGCAAGTCGGCGGCGGTCACGATCTTCCACCAGCGCGGGCCCGAGTACCTCCGCTCCGTCGTCCTGCCCGCCGTCCAGACGCGGCTGGCCGACGAGGGCTGGCCCCTCAAGGTCGCCATGACCTGGACGTGCGTCAATATCGAGATCGAGTTTGTCTCCAAGGCCAGCGGGATCGACCGGGTGCTGGCGGCGACCGGGCTCGACCCCGGGCGCCTGGCCGGCATCGGCGACACGATGAGCGACATGCCGATCCGCGAGCGGGTCGCGTTCTTCGCCTGCCCGGCCAACGCCGACGAGGCGCTGAAGCCCTGCGCGGACTACGTCTCGCCCCGCGAGGAGGCCGAGGGCGTGCTGGACATTCTCGACCGGATCGCCAAGCGATCTGATTGAACTCGAAGGACGCGAGGGTCTCGAAGAGTGAAGATGTGCGTCCTTCGCGCTCTTCGAGACCTTCGCGTTCGATCGTTCATCTGCGGCTAGCGCGCCTGGAACCCGTCCAGCGGGAACGCGGGCGCCGCGATCGGGCGGAGGGCGAGCGCCAGCAGCGCCCGCTCGTCGTCGTCGCCCGCGACGCGGTTGACTCGGATCTGCGCGCAGCCGGTGCACCTGTGGACGATCGTCCACTCGCCGTCGCCCCTCGCGGCGATCGCGATGGGCTCCATGGGCTGGGCGCACGCGGCCCGCCGGTCGCCGACGCGGTCATCGACGTGCCGTGACCAGAGGCACAGGGGGCAGTGGTTGCGGTGCGACGAGCCGAACGGGTCCGGGTTCGCCGGCGCCTTGCAGTGCACGCACGAGAAGCCGCCATGCTCGTGGCGGCGGGATCGGGATGGCATGTGGGTCGTGTCCTCGAGAACGGGCGCGGCGACACCGCTGGGCGCCCAGAGACTGCGTAGGGGCTGAACAACGCGGTCGGTTCTAGAGGACAATCGCGGTCATCAGCCCGCAGCGTAGCAGACGCGGCATGCCGGGTTCAACCCGGGGGTGCAAGGTCTGACCCCGTCCGGGAGGGCGCGCGAGCCCCCTAGAGTCGGTCGTGGACCCCGACGACGAAGTCTGCCTGTGCTTCCATGTGTCGCTGCGGAAGATCCGGACGTACCTCAAGCGCGAGGACCCGGAGGTCGCGTCGCTGATCTCCGAGTGCCTGGGGGCGGGGACGGGGTGCCAGTGGTGCGTGCCGTTCCTGAAGCACCTGCACGCCGAGCACCAGAAGGGGCGGACGCCCGACCTGCGGGTGAGCCCGGCGGACTACGCGGGGGCGCGCAAGAGCTTTCACAAGAGCGGCGAGCGGGACGGGCGCGTCGTCGATGACGCGACGGGCGAGCCGGGCGGCGACCCGGGGCGGGGCGCGGGCCCCGACGAATGAAACAGGCCCCCTTTCGGGGGCCTGATGGATGCAAGGCAGCCTGCGGATCGAGGCGTCACTCGGCCGCGGGCGGGGGCGGCGGGACCTCGTCCTCGTCGAGCACGCGGAGCTCGAGGCCGAGATCAACGAGCCGCTCCTTGACCTCGGTGAGCGAGGTGGCGCCGAAGTTCTTGACGCCCATCAGCTCGGCCTCGGTGTGGCTGCACAGGTCGCCCAGAGTCTGGATGTTCAGCAGCTGCAACGCCTTGCGGGCGCGGACCGAGAGCTGGAGGTCGCCGACGGGCTTGTTGAGCATCGCCTCCTTGCCCGAGCCGCGGAACTTCTCGAGCATCTGGCTCTTGGCGGCACGCCTCGCGTCCTCCTGGCCCTGGCCGAGCTTGAGGCCCTTCTGGGAGAGCATCCGCTTGATCTCGTCGAGGGAGCTCTCGCCGAAGTTGCGGTAGCTCATCAGCTCGGCCTCGGTGATCCGGAGCAGGTCGCCGAGGGTGCGGATGTTCATCTTCTTGAGGCAGGTCCTGGCTCGGACGGAGAGCTCGAAATCCGTCACCGGCGTGTCGAGCAGGGCCTTGCGCTTCAGCACATCGCGCTCGTTGTCCTCCTCGATGACCATGGTGCGGCTGGCCTGCACGTCCTTGAGGAACAGGATCGCCCGCGTGTGGTTCGGGTTGGTCTCCAGGATCTGGCGGAGGCAGCGCTCGGCCCGCGGGTACTCGCCCCGGTCCTCGTAGAGGACGGCGAGGTTGAGCAGCGCGTTGATCGGCGCGGGCGGGTTGTCCACCACGCGCTCGTACAGGGCCAGCGCCTCGTCCTCCTCGCCCGACAGGTCGAGCAGGTAGGCGAGCAAGAAGAGCGAGTCGGCGTGGGTCGGGTCGGCCGAGACGGCGCCCCGCAGCTCGGCGATCGCCCCCGGGCGGTCCCCGTCGGCCTCGAGCTGCTTGGCGGCCTGGTACTTCTGGTCGGCGGCGGCGGTGTCGCCGGCGGCCGAGGCGCCGATCACCATGTCCATCGGGTCGTTGGCCATGCGGTCAATGCTCCTGGGCTGGTCCTGAACCCGGCCCGCGGGCGGGGCCTGGGGCTGAAGGGGATTCTAGGCGGAATCTGGCGGGGTCTCAGGCCGAGCCGGGCGTGACGCCCGCGACGGCTTCCTCCGAGCACTCGGTGGGGTAGACCGGCTTGGGCTGGACCTCCGAGTCCGCCCCGGGCTCGGCCAGGCGGATCGACCGCCACTTGCCCTGGACGAATCGGGCCAGCAGGGCGACGCCCAGGGCGACGATGTACGCCGCCGCCCCGATCCATGGCCCGACCGAGCCGAGGCCCGGCGCGAGCCAGATGAGCAGGTGCCCGGCGCCGACGATCAGCGCCCAGGAGAGGACGATCGTCAGGATGCCGGGCCAGACGGTGTCCCCCGCGCCCCGGAGTGCCGCGGACATGACGATGGCGCAGGCGTCGAAGAGCTGGAAGACGGCCGCGGCGATCATCACCATCGCGCCGACCCGCAGCACCGCCTCACGCTGGTCCTGGCCCATGTCCTCGGGCACGAAGACCGAGATCATCTGCTCGCGGAAGATCACGAACGCCAGGGCGCACACGCCCATGTACGCCAGCGTGACCTTGAGCCCGAGGTAGGCCCGGTCGGCCGCCAGCTTGGGCCGGCCCATGCCCATCGCCCGCCCGACCATGGCCGAGACGGCGATCGACAGACCGATCGCGGGCATGAATGCGACGTGCATGAACCGCAGGGCGATCCAGCCGGCGGTGTTGTGGATGACGGCCTCGGAGGCCTGTGCCTCGGCGAGCGCGTCGCCGACGAGCCCCGAGCTGGCCGCGACCTGCGCCCGCCCGCCCAGTGGCAGGAGGACGGCCATGAGGTAGCCCCAGCAGATCAGCTCGTTGCCCATCATCAGGCCCGCGGGCCAGCCGACGCGGAGCAGGTCCTTGATCGGCTTGGCGGCGGGGCGCCAGGCGGCGCGGCTGTGGAACCTCGCGTTCCAGCGCGGGCCCAGGAAGACGCACATCGGGATCGCCAGCTCGAAGGCGGTGCCGATCACCGTGCCCAGGGCGGCGCCCGTCACGCCCATCCCCTCGCCCATGCCGACCGCCTGGGCGATCGACTGGAACACGCCGGCGAACGGCGTTCCCTCGGGCGGGCCGGCCTCGCCGAAGATCAGGACGGCGTTGGCGAAGACGTTGATCACGTTGCCCAGGAGGACCGCGACCATGACGACCGCGGGCTTGTGCATGCCGAAGAAGTAGTTGGCCAGCCCCCGCCCGGCGAGCGTCAGGAACGCGCCGGCGATGAGGACGTGGGCGTAGCTGGTCTCCATCCTGACCAGCTCGGGGTCCGAGTGGATGGTGTTGAAGATGGGGCCCATCAGGAGGGCGTAGGGGATGAACAGGAGCGAGGCCGCGGCGGCCAGCCAGATCCCGTTCCAGGCGTAGGCGGCGCCCTTCTCCGGGGTTCCGGCGCCGAGGTTCTGGGAAACGAACGAGTTGACCAGCGAGAGCAGGCCCAGGACCGAGGCCATCGCGACCCAGACCAGGATGCCGCCGTTGCCCTGGGCGGCGACGTGGACGGGGTCGGGCGGCTGGATGTGCGCGACCATCATGCCGTCGATGAACTGCATGACCGTGTAGCTGGTCATGGTCACGACGGTGGGCGCGCCGATCACGAGCATCTCCAGCAGGGGATGCTTCACCGGGTCGCCCGCGCCGGCGGGCAGCTCCGCGATGTCGTGGTCGCGCTCGGGCATCTCGGTCGTCTCGGGGTTCGGGTCTACAGCGTGCCGGCGCGGAACGGCCGGCGGCGGGGATAGGAGCGGTGTATTGGTCGGCGGCGTCGGGGTTGCCGCGCGGACGGGCATTGTTAGCCCGCCGAGGCCGCAAGCCGAGCGGATCGGGCGCGCGGGCCCGCCTATTTCACACGGGGATCATGACGCCGCGCCCCCCGCCCTCGTCGCGACGGCGCTGCCCGTCGCCATCCGCACCGCCAGATCGATGGCGGCGGTCGTGCTGCCGGGGTCGGCCAGGCCGCGACCCGCGATGTCGAACGCCGTGCCGTGGTCCGGGCTCGTCCGCGCGACCGGGAGCCCGATCGTCACGTTCACCGACTCGTCGCGGGCCAGCAGCTTGACGGGGATCAGGCCCTGGTCGTGGTACATCGCGACGACGAGGTCGGGCCGCCCGCCTCCAGGGGATCCGACCGCCTTGTTGAAGATCGTGTCGGCCGGGTACGGGCCGTGCGCATCGATGCCCTGCCGAACCGCGTGCTCGATCGCGGGCTCGATGACGCGGGTCTCCTCGTCGCCCAGCAGCCCGTCCTCGCCCGCGTGCGGGTTGAGGCCGCAGACGGCGATCCGCGGGCGCTCGATCCCGATCGCCCGGCACGCCTCGGCGCCCAGGTCGATCGCGTCGAACACGCGCCCGATCGTCAGGACGTTGCGCACCTCCATGAGGGGCACGTGCGCCGTCGCCAAAACGACCTTGAGACGCGGGCCGACGAACATCATGCCGACGCGCTTGACGTTGAAGCGCGAGGCGAGCAGCTCGGTGTGCCCGGGCCAGCGGGACCGACCGGCCAGGGCCCAGGCCTTCTTGGAGATCGGCCCGGTGACGATCGCGTCAATGGCGGCGCCGTCGCCCGCGGGGCGCTTGGCGTCGGCGATCGCGTCCTCAACCAACTGGAACGAGAGCGCCCCGCCCTCGGGCGTCGGCGCCCGGGCGGGCGTGGACGGCGGGGGGAACTTCTGGTCGTAGTCGAGCAGGACGAAGCGGTGCGCCGTCGCCGCCTCGCGCAGGGAAGAGCCGGCCTCCAGTCGCCACCAGAAGGGCTCGACGCCCAGCGTCTCGGCGGCCTCGAGCATCGCCGAGCCCGAGGCGTACACGACGTACCGGGCCCGCTCGTCCCGAGGGCGGGCGGCCAAGGCCGCGACGACGACCTCCGGGCCGATCCCGCCCGGATCGCCCATCGTCACGCCGATGGTTGGCGACTCGCTCGTGCGCATGACCGGGGGCTGGCCCCGCTTGGCTGGCATGGAGAATGGTAGGTGATCTCCAAGATCGGGCGTGCCAATGAACCCAGCCGCGAGCGTGAGCTCGCGATTTCCTTGGTGCGCGCTCGCGAGCTCACGCTCGCGGCTCGGATCAGATCGGAGCGACCCTCATCAGGTCGGCCCAGCCCGGGGCGCCTCGGGTCACACCCGGAAGATGGAGCCCAGCTTCTTGCCGAGCATCATGGAGGCGCCGACGAGGGTCAATGTCAGCAGGCCCATGCCCCAGACGCCCATGGCGCTGGCGATGTAGGGCCCGTCGCCCAGGCGGTTCATGAACTCGAAGATCGCCTTCGTGATCGGGTACTGGCTCTGCTGCTGGGCCAGGATCAGGGAGTCCGAGACCTCCAGCATCGAGAAGCTGAAGACCAGCAGCCCGCCCGCGATGATGTTGGCCAGGATGAGCGGGATGATGACCTTGCGGACGGCGAGCACGCGGTTTGCCCCCAGGTTCACCGCCGCCTCCTCCAGCTCGCCCGAGGTCTGCTCCAGGCCCGCGACGGTCGAGCGGACGATGTAGGGCAGGCGGCGGATCGAGTAGGCCAGGATCAGCAGCGGGAACGGGTTGGGGTTCTGGCCCACGACGTCCAGGTCCAGGATCGTGCCGTCGAGGAACGGCGGGATCTCGGCGCCGAAGACCCGCAGTGGTCCCTGGAAGGGCCAGGTCAGCGTCACCGCGACGTAGCCGAAGGCCATGACCAGGCCCGGCACCGCCAGCGGCATCATGCACATCGTGTCCAGCAGGGCCCGGCCCTTGAGCGTCGTCCTCACGATGACGTAGGCGACGAGAATGCCCATGGACGCGGACAGCACGACGGCGGCGAGCGACAGGATCAGCGAGTTCTTGATCGAGGTAAAGGCAGTATCGGAGGTCAGGGCCTCGACGTAGTGGTTCCCTGTGAAGCCCCTGGGCAGGACGGAGCGGTACCAGCTGCCGGGCTCGGCGACGCTGGTCAGGATCACGCCGATGTGGGGCAGCAGGGCCGCCAGCGTGACGAGGGCGAAGGCGCCCGTGACCAGCCAGCCGAGCGGGCCCCTGAGCGTCGTCTCGGCCGAGGCGCGCGACGCCTTGGCGTACATCGCGTGTCCCCGGCGCCCGAAGACGGACTTGCCCAGGACGTACGCCCCGACCGCCGCGACGAGCAGCACGAGCGTGAGCGCGTACGGCTCGGCCGACGACTCGACCTCCTTGAGCTTCTCGAAGATCTGGACGGGCGTCGCCTGCTTGTAGTCGAACATCAGGGGCGTGCCCAGCTCGGTGAAGCTCCAGATGAAGACGATCGTCCCGCCGGCAAACAAGCCAGGGCGGATGAGGGGAAGGGTGATGCGGAAGAAGCGGCGCCAGGGCCCGGCGCCCAGGTTCTCGGCCGACTCGTCCAGGGCTGGGTCCAGGTTCGCCAGCGACGCGATCGCGTTGAGGTAGATGATGGGGTACAGGTGCAGCGCCTCGACCAGGGCGATGAGCAGCAGCCGCAGGTCCACATGGACCCACCAGCTCGGGTCGCCCAGCAGGGGCAGGTCCCCGCCGAAGAAGTCGATGTCGGTCCCCAGGATCGTGTTCACGGCGCCCTGGCGCCCGAGCAGCATCTTGAAGCCGATCGCGCCGACGAAGGGCGGCAGGATGAGGGGGACCAGGATCGCCGAGCTGAAGAGCGTCTTGCCCGGGAACCGGTGGCGCGAGGCCATCAGCGCCAGGGGCAGGGCGATGACGATCGAGAGGACGGTCGTGATCGTCGCGATCTTGAGCGCGTTGAGCAGCGACTGGACCTGCAAGGGGTCGGCGAAGACGAGCCGGACGTGCTCGAGGGTGAAGCCCTCGCCGGAGGCGGGGTCCTCGGCCAGCCCGCCGCGGACGGTCAGGTAGATCGGGTACAGCAGCCCGAGCACCAGGACCATGAGGAGGGCGCCGAGCAGGAGATACTGCCAGAGACGGCGCGTGGCGGGGCGGGCCATGGGGCGGAGTGTAGAGGGGCCCCGGAGGCGTCGCGCCCGGGCTCGAATCCGAGCCGCGAGCGTGAGCTCGCGAGTGCGGGCGCGGGGGATCGCGAGCTCACGCTCGCGGCTCGGACCAGGAGGTCAGGCGGGCTTGGTCGCCGTGACGATCACGCTCAGGCCGAAGTGCATGTCGAAGTTGTTCTCGACCTTGCGGTACCAGGCGTGCAGGGCCCGGATGACGAGCCGCTTGGGCAGGCTCTTGGCCTTGTCGGTGCGGATGTCGCCGTCCAGCTCGCGGCGGAGGACCCGCTCGCTCAGCCAGTAGGGCACGAAGCCGAGCGCGTTCCAGTGGCGGGCGGACTCGATCTCGAAGCCGGCCTTCTTGACTTTGGAGACCAGCTCCTTGCGGGAGTAGCGGCGGTAGTGCCCGTTCCGCTGGTCGCGCCTGCCGTACAGGGCCTGGCAGGCGGGCACCAGGACCACGAGCTGGCCCCCGGGCTCGAGGGCGTCGCGGATCTTGGCCAGCTGGGCCATGTCGTCCTCGATGTGCTCGAGGACGTCGATGATGGTGATGGAGGCGAACTGGCGGCCCAGGGTGTCCACGTCGTCGCCCGTGCCGACGAAGATCCGGAGGTCGGGGTCGCGGGCGGAGGCGGCCTTGACGAGGGCCTCGTTGGGCTCCAGGCCGAAGGCGGGGTGCCCGCGGCGCTTCAGGATCGTCAGCAGGGCGCCCCCGCCGCACCCGATGTCCAGCACGCTGGTCCCGGTGACCAGGGAGCCGATGAGCCTGTAGAGGTTGAGGTTGCGGAAGTCGTTGCGGTGCGAGCCCAGGCCCGTGTAGAGGTCGGCGAGGAACTCGTGGGACGCGGTGCCGGCGAGGGCGGAGTCCTCGATCTCGAGCGCGCGGTTGGTGCTGGTGGTCGTCATAGGGGCATTCTTCGGCGGGACGGGGACCTCGACACGAACCGGCGGCGCCTTGGATTGGGTGCTCTGCACGGGGCGGGAGGGTAGCAGCCCGGGCGGGCCGACGCCGCCGATCGGGGCCCTCGGCGCTCTCGGGCGGGCTCAGGCGGGCGGGGTCAGGGGCGAGGGGCCGAGCGTCTGGATCGTGAGGCGCCCGGGGTCGCGCCGGGAGAGGTACCCGTTGACTCGATCGAGCGTCACGCCGTCGATCTCGGCGGTCCGCTCGGCCAGCGAGCGCGGGCGCCCGCGGACCCGCATGTCCCCGGCCAGCGCCCCGGCCCGGGCCGAGGTGGACTCCCCGGCGAAGACCAGCCGCGACTTCATGCCCGTGATCGCCCGCTCGAACTCGTCGGGCTCGATGCCGTCCCTCACCCGGGCCAGCTCGGCGAGCAGCACGTCCAATGACTCCTGGGCCCGTTCGGGCGTCGTGCCCACGTACGCCGACACGCCCGCGAAGAGCTTGTCGGCCCGGTAGCTGGCGCTGACGGCGTAGCAGAGCCCGCGCTTCTCGCGGACCTCGGTAAAGAGCCGCCCGGACATCCCGCCGGCGAGCACGCTGACGACGACGCGCTCGAGCACCGCGTCCTCGTGCGTCTCGAGCGGGCCGTCGTGCACGACGACGATCTGGACCTGGTTGGAGTCGTCGGTCTCGTGCGCGTAGCCGCGCGGGGCGCCGCCCGAGCTCGAGACCTCGGGCGCGACACGTCCCGACTGCTCGCCCATGGCGTTGAGCGTGTGCTCGATCGCGTCGGCGTCCACGTCGCCGGCGGCCGAGACGATCCAGCCGCCGGGCGCGGTCGCGGCGGTCCACGAGTCGGCGATCTCGTCGCGCGTCAGGGCGGCGATGCCCTCGCGCGTGCCCAGGCCCGAGCGGTTGAAGGGCGGGTCGTAGTGGCGCTCGCGGGCGGCGTACACGCAGCGCTCCTGCGGGTCGTCGGCAAGCGACTCGATTGACTGCACCGCGAGGTCCTTGGCCGGCCCGAGCGAATCGGCGCCGAGGCGCGGGCGGAGGACCATGTCCCCGACGAGCGGGAGCGCGGCGCCGAGCGCCGAGCCGAGGCATGTCAGCGAGAGGCGGAGGTGCGTGGTCCCGGCGCAGGCGCCCCGGGCGGCGCCGAGGCGGTCGAACGCGTCGGCCTGGGCCCGGGAGTCGAGCTCGCCGGCGCCCCGCATGAGCATCTCCTCGAGGACGGCGGCGCGGCCGAGACGGTCCTTGGGGTCGGTCGCGATGCCCGCCGGCACGAGCCAGGTGAGCCCCGCGGAGCGCACTCCCGGAATTTTTTCCACAACGAGCGTGCCCCCTCGGGCGAGTGTCCTGACAGTCGGTTCGTTCATGGCGCCGTGCTCCGCTCTCGTCCGATCGCGGGTCGAGTCTAGGGAGAGGCGCGGCGTGTGATCGGACGGCGCGAAGGTGGCGGTTCGGGCTCGACAAAACGCGATTCTGACGCGCTGGGGGCGTTTCTGCGCATCACGTGCGCCCGCGAACGCGCGTGCAACTGCCGCGAACCGCCACCGATCATGCACGAACTCACGCGAAATGCGGCGAGACGACGCCGCACGCGCGGCTGTCGGTTGTGAACGCGCCGGGGGCCGCCGCGCGGCGCGATCCGGGCATGCTCGGCGCGCGCGGGGCGTGTCCGCGCGATGCGCAACGTGCGCCGAGCGCACTCGGGCGGATGGCGCCACGCGCTCGCGTGGTCGGCGCTGGCGCCGCCTCTCGGACCCGCGTCGCGGGCGGGTTGACATGCATCCGGACGCGTGAGCGGGTATGTTGTGCGCGTTGAACAGCTGCGTGATCCGCGCAGGATCCGCCTGCTTCGCTCAAGCGTTGGGCGAACAGACGCCGATGAGGGCACAGCAACGGGCACGACCGCGATGTCCTAAAGCGCGGGGGACCGCGCGAGAAACCCAACCGAGGAGTCAATCCACATGGCGAAGAAACGACGCAAGAAGGCCACCCGCAAGAAGGCGGCCCGCAAGACCACCCGGAAGAAGGCCACCCGCAAGAAGGCCACTCGCAAGAAGGCGGCCCGCAAGACCACCCGCAAGAAGGCCACCCGGAAGAAGGCGACCCGCAAGAAGGCTCGCCGCAAGGCCACCCGCAAGAAGGCCACTCGCAAGAAGGCGACCCGCAAGAAGGCTCGCCGCAAGGCCACCCGCAAGAAGGCCACCCGCAAGAAGGCGACCCGCAAGAAGGCTCGCCGCAAGACCACCCGGAAGAAGGCGACTCGCAAGAAGGCGACTCGCAAGAAGGCACGGAGGCGGGCCACCCGCCGCTAAGGCGGCGCGTGCCTCCCCTCTGGTCGGGTTTATCCGACTCAGCCAACTCGGACATCGCTTACACGCGGGGCCGGCTCGGAGCCGGCCCCGTGCCCTTTTTGCACATCAACCACCGGCGCCGATTGCCGGTCCGGCGCGAGTCGGCGACAATCGGGGTCGCGTGTCACACCCCGCCGACATCCCGCCCCGAGCGCTCGAGCAGGCGCGCCGGATCGTCCGTCGCTATCGCGCGGGCACGCTGATGAGCGACGGCGTCCCGCACGCCAGGCGCTTCATCATCGACCCGGCGACGGGCGAGCTGGTGCTCCGCGTCGAGCACGCGGAGCTTGCTGCGCGAGAGACCGTGCTGCATGTCCCGGAGGAGGAGCACACGGGCGAGGGGGCCGCGTCCGTACAGCTGTTGCTGACTCTGAGCGAGACGGACCCCGACCGGGACGGCGCGTGCGACCGGCACCTGGCGGCGCACCCGCGGGACGCGGCGCCCGCGTGGGCGCGGGGCGTGATCGAGTCCGGGCGCCTGGCGGGCGAGGTCTTCGACGGGGCCGAGCTGTCGGGCGCCAACGAGATCGCACGCGGCGAGGGGCCGATCTTGTCGGCACTCAACGCCGACGCGGGGGCGCTGCGGCGCGCGACCCTCGGGCTCACCGGGGTGGACGTCGCCGAGCCGCTGGCGGTCGCCGCGGACCGGTTCGGGTTCGACGTGCGCGCCGAGTTCGGCGTCGTGCGGGCCGAGTTCGAGCGGCCGGCGCGGGACGCGGACGACGCGGCCGAGATGGTCCGGGCGCTGCTCGCTCGCGGGGGCTAGACCCATGCTCCGACCGGAACCCGAACCCCGGTTCGCGGGGGCGCGCATACACTGTTGATGTGGCGTCACGGACGGTGTCCGGGGCCTGGACGGGCCCGCCGACAGGTCCGGCGCCGGTGCAGGAGGCCGACCCATGCGCAGCGACATCAACTACAACAACATCATCGACGGCGAGGACTTCGAGCGGGCCCAGGGCGCCGCCGACGCCGCGGCCGATCTCTCCGCCGACCAGATCAAGACCGAGGGCTTCTACGTCGCCCAGCACTACGACCGCTACACCGAGGACAACCACGCCGTCTGGCAGGAGATGTACGAGAAGCGCTGGGAGGTGCTCGAGCAGCAGGCCTCCAACACGTTCATCAGCGGGCTCAGGGCGATCCGCCTCGTGCCCGACCGCGTCCCCCTGCTCTTCGGCGAGCGACCCGACCCCAACGACCCGTCGCGGACCATCAAGGGCATCAACGAGTACCTGCGTCCGCTGACGGGCTGGCAGAGCCGCGGCGTGCCGGGGTACCTGCCCGCCAAGGCCTTCTTCGCCTGCCTCGCCGCCCGCGAGTTCCCAACCACCATCGTCATCCGCCCGCGGGAGAAGATGGACTACCTGCCCGAGCCGGACATTTTTCATGACGTCTTCGGGCACGTGCCCCTGCACGCCGACCCGGTCTTCGCCGACTTCCTGCAGACCTACGGCAAGGCCGCCTTGCACACCGACGACCCGTACCACATCGAGCGGCTCGGCCGCCTGTTCTGGTTCACGGTCGAGTTCGGGCTCATCAAGGAGGACGGGCGCCTGAAGATCTACGGGTCCGGCTTGGTTTCCTCCCACGGCGAGGCGAAGCACTCGCTCGAGGCCCCCGAGGCGCCCAGGGGCGCGAACCTGGCGCCGAGCGACCAGAGCGGCAAGGTCGAACGCCGCCCGTTCGACCTCGAACGCGTCTGCGACACCGAGTTCGAGATTGATCATTACCAGCCGGTGCTGTACGTGCTGGAGAGCTTCGAGCAGCTCCGCGACGCGATGAGCAAGTACGCCGACCGCGTGCTGGACGAGGCGAAGGCGTCGGTGTAGGGGCGGAGCATCTGCCGCGGGTCGGGGGTCGGCATGGTCTCGAGACTCGGCCGAATCTCGCAGCGGATCCCGTCCGCGATCGTGCACCTGTTCGTCGCGGCCATCATCACCGTGCTTGTTGCCTGGGCAAGCACGCCGGTTCGACCCTCCTACGCCTCGGACTTCCGCTACTCGGCTGAGGCCCGCGTGTGGCTCGACGACCATGGCCTCCCGTGGCAGTACGGGGCGCCGGTGCTCGATGGTGGCGGGTGGAGTCGCGGCATGAGGGAGGTCGGCCCCATCCCGAGTTCGTGGGGGATGACCGCCCAAGAAGTCCGGGATTGGCGTCGCACCGAGCGCTTGTTCCAGGACGAGCCTGCTCTCCCGGACTGGGCCGCGTTTCCCTCCGAGTTCGCCGTGCGTCCCAAGTCTCGATTCGTCTGGTCTGTCGCGTCTGGCTGGCCCCTGCTTGCACTCGTGGGACATCCCACAGAGAACGCGCGCCCGCCGGGCCGGTTCTCGATGTACGTGGATCGCCCGCAGGGCCCGGGCCCCTGGGCGATCCCGTTCCGCGGCTACCTGTTCCCGGCCAAGCCGATCTGGCCCGGGTTCCTGATCAACACGCTCGTGTATCTGCCCGCCGCGTGGCTGCTCCTATGGACGCCCCGCTTCGTCGCTGGCCGGCTGCGCGCCTGGCGCGGCAAGTGCCCGAGATGCTCCTACGACCTGACCGGGCTGGTCGGTATCGGCTGCCCGGAGTGCGGCTGGAATCGAGCGCGTCCGTTGCCATCCTGACGCCCGTGGCGTCGCCAGGACGCGGCGATCCGGTACGCTCATCCGGTGCCCCACGCGATGAGATTGTGCCTGCTTCTGGTCGCCCTGCTCGCGTGCGGCTGCGCCCCCCGCGCCCAGCCCATCGACCCGGCGACGGCGCCCGAGGGCGAGCTGTTCGTCATCGCGGCCGCCTTCGACGAGACCGTCGCCCGCATCCACGACGACCCGGACGCCCGCTGGCACTCGGGGTGGGGCGGGAACCTGGCCGTCCATGTCCTGGGCGGGCGGCGGCGGGGCCTGTGCCACCAGTGGCGTGACGCCGTCCACGAGGGCGTGTGGCCCACGGTGCGGGGGCTCGACTGGCGGGCGGCGTACATCTACGTCAACTGGGGGCACGCCGGCGAGCACAGCGCCGTGCTGGTCTACGACCGGAAGCTGGGCGAGCCGTCTCTGACCGAGGCGCCCGAGGCCGGCGCGTACGTGCTCGACGCGTGGCGCCGGGGCCGGGCGGACGTGTACACGCTCAGGGGCTGGCTGAGCAACCAGCGGCACGTGACGCGGGCGCCGGAGCTGGCCGATCCCGGGTAGCCGCCCCGGCGCGTCCACGCGGGCGCGGTCACGGGCGCCCGGTCTTCGTGATCTTCTTGAGGAGTTTCGGCGAGACGAGTGCCGCGTACGCGGGCGGCTCGATCGCCCTGCCGCACTCCGGGCACTCGGCGCCTCGCACGCCTCGGAGTTGGTACCCGCACCCGGCACACGCCAGGTCCCGGTCCGCGAGAAACGCGGAGACCATCGTGCCGCCCCCCCCCGCGGCCTCGTTCCGCGCCCGGCAGCCCTCCACGAACGCCTCGCGCTGCGCGCCGGAATCGAAGACCCGATCGGGGATGATGAAGACCCGCTCGCCGAACGTCGTCATGAGCGAGTACCCCTCGACCCGGCTGATGTCCCGGAAGACGGGCCACGGGTGCGATGCGCAGACGACCTGGTCCTCGTACACGGCGGCATCGTCGTCGATCGTGATCCTCACGCGTCCGACCTGACCCGGGCCGATCGCGTCGGCGCGGTGCTTGGCGGTCATCGCGGCCAGACGCTTGCGGAAGACCCGCTTCGGGCCGGCAAGGGCGAACGTGCCGACCGCAATGACGAGCGAGATGAGCCCGAACGCGAGGATCTCCTCGGTCGAGCGTGCGCCCCGGCCCCGAACGTCGTGGAGCATGGAGAACAAGCCGTAGCAGGCCACGCCTGCCAGCACTCCTATGAACGCGGCGTTGCGTCGGGCGGTCCGGACCGCCTGGGCGATCGTGGAGGAACTCTCGTCGGTGTAGATCCAGAGCGTGAACACCCGGACCAAGTCGTCGGGCGTGAGCTCGAACTCGACCCAGCGCCCGCCGCGGTCGCCCGTCTGGGCTCCGGGGTCATCCATGCGGGTGGCACCCGCAGGATGGGCCGCACGGACCGGGGCCGGATCCGGGGCCCGATCCCGGGCCCGGCTTCTCTCCCCCGATGGCGGGCAGGGAGATCAGCTTCTCGACCGGCGCGTCGGCGGGCGTCGAGCCCGGGCTCACGCCCGCCCGCTCGCAGACCTGGCCCCAGGTCGAGAGCTTCTCGCTCATCGCGTGCTCGACCTCGACCGTCCTGTCGGCCGCCTCGCAGTGGTACTCGTACCTGGGCATGGTGCTGATGGTACACGGGGCTAGGCTGTTTGCCGATGGGCGACCCGGTGCGCGAGGACGAGCTGCTGGAGCGGATCCGGCGTCGCTCGGCCGACCTGGCCGAGGCGTTCGGCGGCGTGGTCGTCGTCGGGCCCGGGGATGACTGTGCCGTCGTCCGCACACCGGGAGGGGGCGAGCTGCTGCTGACCGTCGATCAGCTCGTCGTCGGGCGGCACGTCGAGCCGGACGCGGGCGTGGACCTGATCGCGCGGAAGGCCATCGCCAGATCGGTCTCCGACATCGCCGCCATGGGCGGGTCGCCCGTCTGGGCGATGGCGACCGGGCTGCTCCCCCGCTCCTATCAAGACGCCGACGCGCTGTTCGACCGGATGAGCCACTGGGCACGGCACTGGGGCTGTCCTCTGGTCGGCGGCGACATCGCGACGGGCGACGGGCCCCTGAGCCTGACCGTGACCGTCGCGGGGCAGATGCAGGACGGCTCGGCGCCCGTGCTGCGTTCGGGGGCGCGCGAGGGTGACCTGGTCTGGCTGACGGGGCAGGTCGGGGGCTCGCTGGAGTCCGGGTGGCACGCGCTGTTCGAGCCGCGGCTGGAGCACGGGCGAAGGGCGGCCGCCGCGGGCGTGCACGCGATGATCGACCTCTCCGACGGCCTCGGCAAGGACGCGGCCCGGGTGGGGCGGGCCTCGGGTGTCGTGCTGGAACTCGAGGCCGCGGGCCTGCCGATCTCGCACCGGTGCGCCGACTGGCGCGAGGCCGCGGGCTCCGGCGAGGACTACGAGCTGCTCATCTGCGCCCCCGCGGGCGTCGAGGGCGAGCCGCCCTTCGGCGGCGTGCTCCCCGAGCTGCTCGGGCCGGTCGGTCGCGTCCGGGCTCCGGGCCCGGGCGAAGCCCCGGGCGCGGTCATCATCGACCCGCACGGCGAGGCCCACGACGCGGCCGGCCTCGGCTGGGAGCACTCCTAGCGGCGCCCCGCTCGAACGAACGACGCCGACGGGCAAGGATCATCACGTGAGCATCGTGCGAGAACTCTCCAGCCTCGACGACACCCGGGCCCTGGCCCGCGACCTGAGCCGCGTGCTGCGGCCGGGCGACGTCGTCCTTCTCGACGGCGAGCTGGGCGCGGGAAAGACGACACTCATCCGCGCCCTCGTCGGCGCCATGGGTGGCGACGAGTCGATGGTCTCCAGCCCCACCTTCGTCGTCGTCAACGAGTACCCGATCCCGGTGAGCACCTCGACCGGAGGGGGCGGCGCCCCCCTCACGCTCGTCCACGCCGACGCGTACCGCCTGGGCGGGGGCGACGACCTGGACGCGTTGGGCTGGGACCGGCTCGTGGGCGAGGGATCGATCACGCTGGTCGAGTGGGGCTCGCGGATCGCCGATGCGGCCGAGGGCGCGGCCCGCCTGCTCATCGATACCACGGGTGAGACGTCGCGCCGGGTGACGATCGAGGCGCCGGGGTCCTGGCGCGACCGGGAGGGCCTGGCGGCGCTCTCGGGCGAGCGGCGCCAGACGCCCTGCCCGGTGACCGGGCGCCCGGTGGGCGCCGACAGCCCGACGTGGCCCTTCGCCGACGAGCGGGCGAGGATGGCGGACCTGTACCGCTGGATGAGCGGGGGCTACGCGATCACGCGGCCGATCGAGCAGGCCGACCTGGAGCAGGGCGAGTAAGCTGGGCTGCTGGCGCCGGACCGGACCCGGCGCACGACCGATGCCGACGCGGAGGGCTCACGGATGAGCTGGACGGGGCGCCCCGGGCGGGCGCACACAACACTCGTGATCATGGGCGCTTGTGTTCTGGGCGTGGCGGCGATGACCGCCCTGGGCCAGGACGACGCCGGCGCCGCCTCGGCCGCGGCGCCAACCCCCGGCGAGGCGGGCGAGGACACCCTCGGTCTCTGGTCGCTCTTCCGACAGTCTTTCGACCTGTTCACGATCGTCCTGATCGGAGGCTCGATCGCGGCGGTCGCCTCGATCATCCGGAACCTGTTCGAGATCCGGGCCTCGGTCATCATGCCGCCCAAGCGGACCAGGCGACTGGCCGACCTCGTCGAGCACGGGCGGTTCGAGGACGCGTGGCAGCTCGTGCGGCGTGACGAGTCTTTCGTGGGCTCGGTCGTGCGCGCCGCGATGCGCGAGTCCGGGCGCGGGCGGGCGGCGATGCGCGAGGCCGCGGAGCTGGCGGCCAGCGACCAGAGCGCCAAGTGGTTCCGCAAGATCGAGCTGCTCAACGTGATCGGGAACCTGGGCCCGCTGGTCGGGCTGGCCGGGACGGTGTGGGGGATGATCATCGCGTTCACGTCGCTGGGCGCCGCCGGCGGGCAGGCCGGGCCGACCGACCTGTCGCTGGGCATCTCCAAGGCGCTGTTCCACACGCTGCTGGGCCTGTGCCTGGCGATCCCGTGCCTGCTGATGTTCGGGCTGTACCGGGGCGTGGTGGACCGGATATGCACGCGGGCGATGGTCGAGAGCGCCCGCCTCGTCGAGCTGCTGCCCACCGGCGAGGCCGACCGCAACGGTTCGGACGACGAGGGCGCGGGCAAGGCGGCGTGAAACGGACGGCGGCCCAGCTTGTCGGCGGCGGCGGGCGCGACGTCGGGCGCGTGAACGTCACGCCCCTGATCGACGTCGTCATGGTCCTGATCGTCTTCTATCTGATCGTCGGGCACCTCGTGCTCGAGCGCCAGGGCGAGGGGCGCCTGCCCGAGTCGCGCGGCGGGCGCGAGCTGGAGCGGGCGCTTATGCCGATCACGCTGAGCGTGATCGACGCGGACACGGTCCTCGTGGACGGGCTGGAGACGTCGGGCGAGCGGCTGCCCAGCGTCTTGGAGGGGCGCCTGGCCCGCACGCCCGGGGCGCGGGTCGAGCTGCGCGCGGGGCGTGACAAGCCCTACGCGATGGTCGAGCCGGTGCTGGCGGCCTGCCGCGAGGCGGGCGTGCGCCGGATCGAGCTGGTGACGGAGCGCGCCGAATGACGGGCGACCCGGGAATGGACCTGGGCGGGCTCGGCGCCGAGGACGTCGAGGTCGAGAGCGTCGGGATCGCGCGACCGTACCGCCGACGCGGGGCGCTGCACCAGTGGGAGCTGCACTTCGGGCCCAACATGACGCCGATGGTGGACGTCGTGATGGTGATCCTGATCTTCTTCATGGCCTCGACGGCGTTCCTTGGGCCCGAGTGGTTCCTCAAGGCGCACGTCACGCCCGAGGAAGCCTCGGGGATCGGGCAGCGGTCCGACCCGCGGTTCGAGCTGCCCGAGGTGCGGCTGAACGTGGGACTGGAGGTCGTCGAGGGCCGGACGCTGGCGACGGCGTTCGGGCGCGAGTCGATGAGCATCGAGCAGCTGGAGGCCGTCGCCCTCGAGGTCGCGGGCGACTTCGTGCTGCCCGAGCGCGAGGGCCGCGACCCGGACGACGTCTCGGGCGAGCCGATCGTGGTCATCGCGCCGGGCGACGACGTGCCCTACAACGACGTGGTGCGGGCGCACGACGCGTGCACGCGGGCGGGGTTCAGGCGGGTGGCGCTGCGGTAGGAACCGGCCGCTTCGGGCGGCTCACTCGCCCGCGGTCGCGAAGATCTGGAACCGCGTCCCGTGGGGCTCGAGTCCCCGCTCGCGGCAGATCCGGTCGCGGATCTCGACCAGCTCCGGGACGTCGATGGCCTCGACGTCGCCCGTGTCCGTGCGGACGAGGATGGTGTTCGGGCGCTTGCCGTAGACGAGCTGGTAGTGCGACTGCTCGCGGTCGAAGACGACCCGCTGGATGATGCCGGCCTCCTCGAGGAGCTTGATGGTGCGGTAGACGGTCGCCTTGGAGACGCGGAAGCCGTCGTCCTTGAGGCGGTCGAGCAGCGTCTCGGCCTCGAAGAGCCCGTCAATCCGGATGATCATGTCCAGGATCTGGGCCCGCTCGGGGGTGTACTTGAGGCCCTCGCCCTTGAGCGCCCGGCGGAAGACGGCGCACAGTGGCTCGATGATCTCGATCTCGCCGTCGTGGTCCGTCGATGCGGGGCGGAGCTCCATGGGCGGAGTGTACGTCGGCGGAGGGCGCCCCGGCCCCGGGCGTCGCCGCATCGCCGGTGGCCGCATGGAATTACACTCCGCGCGTGACGGGCGCGGGAGGGCATACCGAGGAGCGGGCGGGCACGCCGGGGCCCGGCGCGTGGACGCTGCTGGCGGCGGGCGTCGCGCTGGTCGGCGCGGCGGCAATCGCCGGCTCGCTCGGGCGCGGCGAGGGGCTCGGCCCCGTCGCGGCGCTGGGCGTCGTGCTCACGTCGGTCGTGCTCGCCGGACCGCCGGCGCTGGCGCTCGTCCTGGCCGGCGCGGGGTACGGGCGTCTCGCGCGGCCCTTGTTCAAGGACTCGACCGAGCGGGCGGCGATCCAGCTCGGCGTCGGGCTGGCGATCGTGCTCAGCCTGATCCACGGCGTCGGCGCGCTGGGCCTGCTCTCGCCGGTCGCGGCGATCGCGCTGGTCGTGATCGGGCTCGGGCTGCTGGCGCATCAGCTCGCGCCGGCGGCCAGGCGCCTGGCGGGCGAGGACATCCAGCCGCCACCCTTAGGCGGCTGGTGGGCGGCGATCCCGGGTGTCGCGGTCCTGCTCGTCGCGGCCTCGGCGCTGCCCGGGTGGCTGTGGGACTCGGAGTTCGGCGGGTACGACGTGCTCAGCTACCACCTCCAGCTCGCCCAGGAGTGGCTGGCGGCCGGAACA
This sequence comes from Phycisphaerales bacterium, assembly GCA_041987545.1. GTDB lineage: Bacteria > Planctomycetota > Phycisphaerae > Phycisphaerales > UBA1924 > JAJRXR01. The sequence goes on from JBHIWH010000004.1 coordinate 309,130, forward strand.
GTCGAGCCCCTGGAGCACAACGTCTACTCGTTCCTGCCCTCGTACGTCGAGAGCGCGTTCGCGATGCTCGGGGCGCTGACGCTCGCGCCCGAGGCCGTCGGCGCCGAGGGCGGGCTGCTCGCCGGCTCGGGCTGGCGGGCGGTGAGCGCGCAGATGCTGCACGTCTGCCTGACGCTGTGCGCCGCGTGGATGGTCGCGGCGTTCGTGCGGCGGGCGCTGACGGTGTGCGGCGTCGAGGGCGATCGCGCCCGACTCCCGGCGTCGCTCGCCGGCGTGCTCGTCCTGGCGACGCCCTGGATCGTCGTTGTCGGATCGATGGCGTACAACGAGATGGGCGTGACGGCGCTCGGGGCCGCGGCGATGCTCGTCGCGGTCGAGGACCGCGTCCGCCCGCTCTGGCGGGGCGCGCTGGCCGGGGCGCTGGTCGGCGTCGCGTGCGGCGCCAAGCCGACGGCGATCCTCATGCTCACGCCGATGGTCGGCGTGCTCCTGCTTGGCACGGCCCGAACGCGCGACTGGTGGGTCATCGTCGGCGGCGGCGTGATCGCGGGGCTGATCGCCCTGGCGCCGTGGCTCGTGCGGAACTGGATCGCGGGTGGAAACCCGGTCTTCCCACACCTGGCGGGCGCGTTCGGCCCGGCCCACTGGGGCGAGGAGCAGGTCGGGCGGTACCTGGCCGGGCATCGGTTCGAGGGCGGGCTGCTCGAGCGGGCGCGGCTGCTGGTCTGGACGGACCCTGAAGCGGCGGCAGACGCCGCGGACGTGCGGCGGTGGCGCGGGGCGATGCACCCGCAGTGGCTGGCGCTGTTCCCGGCGGCGGTCCTGGCCGCGGTCGTCGCGATCGCGAGGGCGCACATGCGGCGCCTGGGCGTGCTGCTCGCCCTCGGGCTCGTCGGCGTCGTCGTCGCTTGGGGTATTGGGACGCACCTGCAGTCGCGGTTCCTGATCCCAGCGGTCCTGCCGGCGGCGGGGCTGTTCGGCCTGGCGCTGGGCGGCGTGCGCACGAGGCGGGCCCGGCGCCCGATGCTCGTCGCCGGGCTGCTGGTCATCGGCGCGCAGCTCGCGGGGCTGTGGGTGATCTACGCGACCCAGCAGAACGGCCGGCCCAACCTGCGTCTGGCGTTCGACGCGGCGCTCTTGAAGGGCGAGCCGTACGACCCGGCCCTGGGCGACGCGAGCGAGGTCGTGTACATCAACCAGGAGCTGCCCGACGACGCGGTGGTGTACCTGCTGGGCGGCTCGACGCCGCTGTATCTGACCCGGGGCGTGATCTACAGCACGACCTGGGATTCGTGGGCGCTGGGCGGGGCGGCCGAGGCGGCGCCCGGTGACCCGGCGGCGTGGTCGGCGGCGCTCCGCGGGCGCGGGGCGACGCACGTGCTCGTGGACTTCGGCGAGCTCGGGCGTCTGGATCGGAGCGGGTGGGCCGACCCGCGGGTCACGCCCGGGGTCGTGGACCAGTGGCTCGAACACCTCGGCGAGCCGATGAAGACCTGGGGCGGCCGCGGGCGCCCGCGGGCGGCGCTGTACAGGATCGAGGCCAGGTGAGCGGGCAGACCGAGCAGAACGGGCAGACCGATGGCGGCGGGCGCGGGCGGCGGGCGGCGCTGGCGGCGCTGCAGGTCGTCGGCTTCGCCGGGGGCGTGGCGCTGCTGGTCTGGGTCGTGCTCGAGGCCCTAAGCCCCGAGAACCGCGGGCTGATCTCGCGGCTCGGGGACGCCGGCGCCCTCCAGATCGTCTCGCTGCTGGGTCTGTCCGCGGCGACGCTGGTCCTCAACGGCTCGATCTTCTGGGTCACGATCCTGCCCGAGAAGCCCGTGCCCCACTCGGACATCCAGGCGACCAACGCGGTCGCGACGCTGCTGAGCTACCTGCCCTTCAAGCTGAGCCTGATCTGCCGCGTGGTGATCCACAACCGGCGCGACGGCGTGCCGCTGCTCACCATTGGCGCCTGGTTCCTGGCGATCGGCGCCCTGGTCGTGACGAACCTGGGCCCGGTCGTCGTCGCCAGCCTCGTCCGCAAGGGCGTGGACACCTGGTGGTGGGTGATCTCGGTCGGGGGCGCGGTCGCGGCGACGGGCCTGCTCGTCTGGGTGTGCTCCCTGTTCGCCCACGATCGCGGGCTGGCGCGGATCCACAGGGTCTTCGACCCCGTGCCCATCGGAGCGCTGCAGAGGTACATGCGGACCGAGTCGTTCTCGCGGCTGCACGCGGGCTTCGGGATGTTGGCGCACCCGGTCGCCGTGAGCGGGGCGACGGCGCTGCGGCTTGCGGACATCGGCGTGCAGGCGGCCCGGTTCGTCGTGGCCGCGGGCGTGCTCGGGATCACCATGCAGTGGCAGGACGCGGTCATCTTCGCGGGCACGTACTTCATGATCGGCATGATCTCGCCCTTCGGGATGCTCGGGACGCGCGAGGGGGGGACGGTCGCCGTGTACGCGGCGATGGGGATCACGCTCGCGGGCGCGGGCGAGGGGGCGGACCCGTTCAAGCCGATCGTGCTGTTCGTCTCGGCGACCGAGGCGCTCGTGTACCTGGCGGGCGCGGGGCTCGGGGTGGCCTGGCTGCGGGTCGATCGGCTGCTGCTGCGGCGGGCGGGCGCGGCGGGGACGCGGACGCCGAACGTATGATCGTCCGATGCGGATCGCGCTCGCGCCACTCAACCCGACGGTCGGTGACCTGGAGGGCAACGCCGCCCTGATCGAGCGGGCGGCCGACGAGGCTCGGGCCGCGGGCGCGGACCTGCTGGTCACGCCCGAGCTGGTCGTCAGCGGGTACCCCGCCCGGGACCTGATCTACCGGCGTGAGTACGTCGAGGCGTGCGCCGCGGCGGCCAGGAACATCGGCGAGTCGGCGTCGCGCGGGCTGACGCTCGTCGTCGGCACGCCCCTGCCTGTTGACAAGAACGACCCCGGGGCGGGCGTGGCCAACAGCCTGGTCGTCTACCGCGACGGCGCGTACTTGGACTACTACGACAAGCGGCTGCTGCCCACCTACGACGTCTTCGACGAGGACCGGTACTTCACGCCCGGCGACCGGGCGGTGATCATCGACGTCGCCGGCGAGAAGGTCGGGCTCTCGATCTGCGAGGACCTGTGGAAGGGCGAGGACGTGGGTTTCCGGTGGCGGTACCGCCACCGTGCGGACCCGGCCGTCGCCCTCGTCGAGGCCGGCGCCGGCCTGATCGTGAACCCGTCCGGGTCTCCCTTCGTCCTGGGCAAGGGCAGGCGGCACGCGGAGCTGCTCTCGCGGCACGCCCGGGAGCACGGCGTCTTCGTCGCGAGCCTCAACCAGCTCGGCGGAAACGACGACCTCGTGTTCGACGGGCAGGCCGCCCTCTACGCGCCCGGGGGCGACCTGGTCGCGACCAACGACGCCTTCGGCGGGCGGATGCTCGTCGTCGACACCGACTCACGGCGTGACCCGACCGCGGACCCCCTGATCGAGCTGGCCGACGAGGAGCTGGTCTGGCGGGCGCTCGTGCTGGGCGTACGCGACTACCTCCGCAAGACCGGGTTCTCGAGCGCGCTGGTCGCGCTGTCGGGCGGGATCGACTCGGCGCTGACCGCGGCGGTGGCGGCGGCGGCGATCGGGGGCGAGAACCTCACCGGCGCCAGCCTGCCAGGCAAGTACTCCTCGGGCCACTCCCGCGAGGACGCCGTCGAGCTGGCCAGACGCCTGGACATGCGGTTCGTCACGATCCCCATTGCGCCGGGCGAGTCGGCGCTGCGGCAGATGCTCGACCCGGCGTTCAGCCAGCTCGGGGAGCGGCTGCTCGGGCACAAGCTGCCGGACGTCGCCGAGGAGAATCTGCAGAGCCGCCTGCGGGGCGTGAGCATGATGGCCCTGTCCAACCGGACGGGCGCCCTGCTGCTGACCACGGGCAACAAGAGCGAGCTGGCGGTCGGGTACTGCACGCTCTACGGCGACATGAACGGCGGGCTGGCGGTGCTCTCCGACGTCCCCAAGACCATGGTCTACCGCGTCTCGCGCTGGGCCAACGAGAACCACGAGAGGCTCGGCTTCGCGTCGCCCCCGATCCCCGAACGGACGATCGAGAAGCCCCCGAGCGCCGAGCTGGCGCCGAACCAGCTCGACTCGGACTCGCTGCCGCCGTACGACGTGCTCGACGAGATCATCGAGCGGTACGTCGAGCGGCGGGAGCCGGTGGAGACGCTGCTGGCCCAGACCGGCTTCGACCGGGCGGTCGTGGCGCGTGTGCTGCGGCTGATCCGGATCAACGAGTACAAGCGTCGCCAGCTGGCGGTGGGGCTAAAGGTCACGAGCGTGGCGTTCGGGGCCGGGCGGCGTATGCCGATCGCGCAGGGGTGGGACTAGATCCCCCACTCCCCGGCGTAGTCTGGCTTGTACCCCTCGGCGTCACGACCGGACAGTTCGTATAGCCGCTTGGCGATCTGCCGCAGGTGCAGGGCGTCGTGGGCGGACCAGGCGGCCAGCAGGTCGCCGGCCCGCATCGGGCCCAGGCTCGGGTGCTCGTGCGTCGCGTCCCAGTCGGGGTCGCGGAGGGCGCGGAGCCAGGCGACACGCCTGGCCCTGAGGTCCGCGAAGCGGTCGAGCTGCTCGGCGAGCGTCTGCTCGCGGTACCGGCGCTCGATCGCCCATCCCTCGGGGTCGATCGGGTCCCACGGCTTGGCCGGGTCGTTCAGCGTGCGCGCCAGCCTCGCGGGGAAGTCGTGCTCCTCCTCGTCGGCCAGGTGGCAGACGATCTCGAGGACGGACCATGACATGCCGTCGGCGCGGAACATGGCGTCGTCGCGCGAGAGGCCGGCGCACGCGGCGCGGAGGGTCGCGGGGAAGGCGGCGAGGCGGTCGGCGATGGCGGCGGCGTTCATCCCGCGTGCTCAGCTGCTGCCGGCTCGCATCCGCTCCAGCCCCTCCGGGAAGGGGTAGTTGGGGAAGACGGGCACGTCGCCCAGGGACCACATCTGCGGGCTGGGGTAGACGTCGCCCCGGTAGCCGGCTTCGAACATGGTGTTCAGGACGCGCTCGAATGAGGGCTCGGCGCCGTCGTCGCCCACCAGCCGGTTGGACCGGGCTCCGAGGAACGAGACGGTGCAGACGGGCCGGCGCTCGGAGCGGCCCTGGAGCATCTTGGCGATCGTCGAGAAGCCGCGGGACAGGTCCTGGAGCGTGAAGTGGTCGCGGCCCTTGGGGCGGAGCAGGGCGAGGATGAGGACCGAATCCAGGTCGTACTTGAGGATGTACGGCTCCTTGTCGTGGGCCGCGTGCACGGAGACGGACTCCTGGAAGATCTTGGCGTAGCTGGTGACGGAGCGCTCGGACCACTGTGAGGCGGTGACGAGGTGGACGAGCTGGGCGACGATACCGTGGGAGTTGTCCTGGTCGTTGACGCCGCAGATGACCGAGCGGTACCGCCCGTCGATGACGTCGCGGAGCATGTCCTGGCCCCAGAGGAGGCGGAGCCGCTGGCCGCCCTGGATCTTGCCGCCCTCGCCGGGGAGCAGGGAGATGCGGTCCGGGAACATCTCAGAGGAGAGGAGGCTCTCGGCGCCCTCCTCGTAGAGGCGGACGGGGGGGGTGTTGGTGGTCTGGGTCATGGGGCGCCTCCCTGGGTCGCGTCTGCTCGGTCCGAATCGGATGATAGCTGGGGGCGCCCCCGGGCCCCGGCGGGTGTGAAGAAGGACCGGATGGGCGATTCGCGGGATCAAGGATCTTCGCGCCGGGCCCTCGCCGCGGTAGTGTGGTGGCCAGACGGGGCCAGCGACGTCCCGCCGATCCGGCGCCACTCGCCGACGCCGCCCGTGGGGGGCGGCGTGCGGGGGCGAGGTCGGCGGGCGCCGCCGGTCTCCCGGATCGTGGGGATCGACATGGGGAGAGATCGCGACGCTGTCGTTCGTTCGTCGGGCGTGTTGTGCTGCGCTCTCGCGCTGCCGATCGCCCCCGCGCTCGGGCAGAACTTCACCGACGAGGCGCTGGCCCGGGGCATCGACTACCAGGTGACCAACGATGCGCTGCAGTTCGGGTCGGGCCTGGGCATGGTCGATCTGGACAACGACGGCGACCCGGACATCGTCGCCCTGGGCAAGGGCGACGGGAGCGTCGGACTCTGGGAGAACGACGGCACGGGCAACTTTACGAGCCGGCTGGTCGGCTCGGGCATGCCCGTACTCTCCATGCCCTCGGGCGTGTCGGCCGCCGACTACGACAACGACGGCGACCTCGACCTGCATTTCACGGACTTCAACGGGCCCGACAAGCTCATGCGCAACGAGGGCGGGTTCTTCTTCACCGACGTCTCCGCCGTCGCGGGGGTCGACAGCACCGGCGTCGGCTTCGGGTGCGCCTGGGGCGACTACGACGGCGACGGCTGGCTCGACCTCTACGTCCCCAACCGCACCACCACCGACAACAACTTCATCCGCAACCACCTCTTCCGCAACGACGGGGACGGCACCTTCACCGACGTGGGCGAGGCCCTGGGCGTGACGGACGGGGACGCACCGAGCCTCGTCGCGGCCTTCCTGGACTACGACCGGGACGGGGACGCGGACCTCTACCTGGGCAACGACAAGGGCGCCATCGGGCCCTGGTACAACCACATGTACCGCAACAACGGGGACGGGACGTTCACCGACGTCTCGGTCGCGACCGGCACCGACGCCGACGTGGACTGCATGGGCATCGCCTGGGGCGACTTCAACCGCGACCGGCACATGGACATCTACGTCACCAACATCTCCCTGGGCAACGTGCTGCTGATCAACCAGGGCGACTCGACGTTCGCAGACCAGACCGCCTCGGCGGGCGTCTCCTCCAACGTCGTCAGCTGGGGCACGCAGTTCCTCGACTACGACCACGACATGCACATGGACCTGTTCATGACGAACACGATCGGGCCCAACCGCATGTACAGGCACGACGGGATCTTCCCCTGCGTGGACATGGCGCCCGCCCTCGGGCTCCAGGACGTCAACTTCTCGTACGTCTTCGCCATGGGCGACGTGGACCTCGACGGCGACCTCGACCTGCTCACCCAGGCCCACAACCAGAAACTCCGCCTCTTCATCAACAACGCCAGCGACGGCGCCTGGGTCAAGCTCCGCGTCGTCGGGCAGGGGAACAACGGCTTCGCGGTCGGGGCGACCATCGAGGCCAACACGGGCGGCATCTGGCAGACCCGCGAGGTCCAGATGGGCAACAACTACAAGGCCCAGAACGACCACCTCCAGCACATCGGGCTCGGCTCGTTCTCGCACATCGACGAGCTCGTCGTCACCTGGCCCGGCGGGACCACCCGCACCCTGACCGGGTACGCCGCCAACCAGACCTGGACGATCTACCCGCCCGAGCGGCTCGGCGACGGCGATGGGGACGGCGACGTCGACCACCGGGACTACCGGCTCGCCATCGAGTCCTGCTTCGGCGCCGGCGCCCTGAGCCCCGGGTGCGAGGTCTTCGACATGGACGGGGACGGCGACGTGGATCTCGTCGATATCCAGACAATCGCCGAACTTGTCTACACGGGCTCCGATCGGCGCCTGCCGGCGTTCCGCGTGGGCGGGTAGGCGACGGGCTGTCCACAGCCCATGGCCGCTCCTGGCCCAAGACCAGCCCCGTCCGCTCCGCATCTCGCGTGGGAACCCTGGCTCGTCAGGGCGTGTAAACCTGCCCAAGACCGGTGATTATGAGAATGAGAACCTGGGGTGTTTATCGGACGCTCGAATTGTGAGCGCCCGGCTAGAAAATCCCCCAAATCGCTTGCAATTGGCCATGTGGGTGTGCGAACATGCCCCCTTGAGATAGGGGAGGGCGCGCCCCCTTCTGGCGTGCCATCAGAGAGTTCGAGAGTTCAAAGGAGAACGAGATGAAGAGTGTTCTGACGGTGGCCGCCGTGGCCGCGCTCGCGGGCCTCGCCCAGGCCGACGTCGCCTCGGCGACCTCCGGCATTGACGGCGTGAAGGCTTGGGACTCGACCGCGACCAACAACCTGGCGCCCGGCGCTCCCCGCGCGGGCATCGCTGTTGACATCGCCCTGACGGGTATCCAGAGCTTCGATGGCCTCGGCGATCCGAGCAACACGGTCCTCCTGATCGACGTCGCCGCGGCGGTCGGTCTGGCGTCCGGCTCCTCGGTGACCATGAACGGCTTCGGTTACGACCTGACCATCCAGACCATCGGCGCCAGCTGGCTGTCCGAGGCCCGGATGTACTTCGACGACAACGTCGCCCCGGACCTGACCGGCCTGTTCCTCACCCCCGGCTTCGCCACTGGCTCGCCGGGCACCGCGGCCTACAGCTCCGGTGGCATCACCAAGCTGGCCGACGTCGGCATCGGCGACATCGTCCTGCCGAACGGCATCCTCCGCCTCGAGTTCTACGAGGGCTTCGATGACGTCGCCGACGCCGCCGACGCCAACTGGTTCGGCACGGTGACCATCCAGGCCACCCCCGCGCCCGGCACGCTGGCCCTCATCGGCCTCGGTGGCCTCGCGGCTGCCCGTCGCCGCCGCTGATACCGCTAGGTTCAGCTCGTTTTCCAGACCCAAGGCCGGCGTCCCCTCGTGGGGCGCCGGTTCTTTTTTTGTCGCACAAGCCCGGCAAGACCCTCCTCGGCGACGCGCCGCGACCCTGCGCGGTCTCCTGCGCCGACACGCACGCAAGCCCGCGGCGCCGCATCCGTACAAGTGACATGGCCGGGCGCCCCCCGCCGGCGCCGACGGACGGGACCCGTGGGGAGACGCTGCCATGGACGCGAGGACGATGAACGACCTGGCCCGCCGCTGGATCCTGATCTGGAACGACGGCGACCCGCGGACGCTGCCGCTCGCCGAGGACTTTGAGCACGTCAGCCCGTTCGGGACGATCCGCGGCCGGGAGACGTACCTCGAGCAGGTGATCGCGGCGGCCGCCGAGAACGTGACCGGGCTGGCCGTGGACGATGTGATCGTGGGCGACGGCTGCGCCGCGGTCCGGTACCGCTACCGCGCGAAGCGCGAGGGAATGCCGGAGGTGGCGGCGTGCGACTGGCTGCGGTTCGAGGGTGACAAGATCGCGGGGGTGACGGCGTACTTCGACCCGCGGGCGGTGATCGGCGAGGGCGAGTGACCGCGCCGCCGGCTTGAGTCACGGGCAGCCGAGGGCGAACGCGTTCATGAATGCGGCGGCGTCGGAGAAGTCGTAGACACCAAACGGCGGCTCGAAGTCGGCGGGGGTCCGAGCGGCGCCGAAGGCGTCCAGGAACGCGATCGCGTCGGCGATGTCCAGGGACCCGTAGGGCTCGGCGAGGTCGGCCGGGCACCCCGACGCCGGGGCGACGCGGAGCGCGACACCCGCCGGCTCGACGTCAACCGACCAGGCCCTGCCTTCCGCGAGGCCGGGCAGGTCCAACTCCTGGAACCGACCCACATCCGCGGGCATGACCAGGCCGGGCTCGACGCACCGCACGATCTCGAACCGGGCGCCGAGTTCTGGCGTGAACGCGCCGAGGAGCGAGACCCTCAGCATGCCGCCCAGCAGCGCCGCCGCGACGGTGAGGACGTCGTACTCGCCCGCTCGGTCTCCGGCGATGTCGATCTCCAGAGCACCGCCCTCGAAGTCGCCTCGCGGATCTCCTGTTTGATCGAAGACACCCGTGATCTCGAGGGCGCCCACGCCCCCGATGCCCGGCCGCACCACTCCCGCGATGTTCCGGACGTGCGCGTCGAGTCGGGCGTCTGCCCGCACGAGCCCGCCCGCCGCGATCCTGACCTCGGCCTCCGAGCGGACGCGGGCGCCGGGGCCGATCGTCAGCACGGCCGCCGCGTTGGGCGTGGGGAGTAATGGGAAGGCGCCCGAGGCATAACCGAGATCGAGGAACCCGTGCGGGGCGTCAGCGCCGGTGATCTCGAGGAGACTGCCGTCCCCCGTCACGGCGAGCTCGGACCCGTCTTCCGTAAGCGCAAGCACGACAACCGCGCCCGCTCGGAGCGTGGCGCCCCCGCGGACCGTCACGCGGCCGGCGCCGCCGCCTCCGATCTCGATGATCCCGGCCTGGGACGAGCCGGGCTCCACTTCCACGAGCGTGCCCGCGCCGGCGACGTCGAGCATGCCAGAGCCGAACGTCTCGGCCTCGAGGGCGAAGGCCCGCTGACCACCCACCACGAGGATGCCGTGCACGTGCACACGGGCTCCGCCCGCGGCGTGCATCTGGGCGTCGCCCTCCTGGCCCACGCCGAGCCCGCCGGCGAACGTGCCGACGGCGTTCGAGATCGAGTAGGCCCCAGACGAACCGGGGTAGCGGGCCATGACGAACGAGCTGGATGAGCTGAGCGTGCCCCCGGTCTGGACGAGCGATCCGGACGACCCGGCGAGCGCGCCGAGGAACATGGCCGACACCGAGGCGTCGCCCTGCCCGAGCCTGGCGACGCCGCCGTTGTCGATCCGCGCGGCGTTCTCGCTCGGCACGCCTCCCTGCCAATTCGCGCTCTCGAACCAAGCGCCGTCGGGGCTAACCCAGACCGAGATCTGTGCGGCGGCGGGCAGCGCGAGCGCGACGCCGACCATGAACGCGACGGTGCGAGAGGTTGACATGTGGCGCCCTCGGGGGATCTGGTCCGTGGCTCTCGCGGCGTGACACCACGCCGCGCGCCCATCACGGGCGACGGCCCCCGGTGCGTCAATTGTGCCGAGGCGGGCGCGCGCACGCAAGCGCGACGTCTCGCGACGGCCGCGGGCGCACCGGGAAGGGGGAGCCCTGAGCCGGCGGGCTCGCTCCGGGGAGTGCGCCCCGCCCCGGCGTCACGGGACCAAAACGAAAAAGAGCCCCACCAGGTTTACCTGGCGGGGCTCAAACGTCGGCGATGACCTACTTTCCCGCTGTGCAGTATCATCGGCGGCTCGGGCTTAACTGCTGTGTTCGGGATGGGAACAGGTGTTGCCCCGAGCCTGTTGTCACCGACAATCGACGCGATCCCGGTCTCCCGGGAAGCGCCGGCCTGACAATGGCCGGAACCGACGAACGATATGCGTTCTCAATGAGAACATGCGACGAGCTGCAGCGCCGTTCGCGGGGGGTGCCCGCGGCGGCTGGCAGGAGTGATCGAGCCTTCGACCGTTAGTACCGCTTTGCTGAGGGCCTCTCAACCCTTACACATGCGGCCTATCAACCCGGTGGTCTCCCGGGGGTCTCACGCACAAGGCAACCAGGCCTCGTCTCGAGGGGGGCTTCCCGCTTAGATGCTTTCAGCGGTTATCCCTGCCCGACGTAGCTACCCTGCTGTGCGCCTAGCGGCGCAACAGGATCACCAGGGGTCGGTCCAACCCAATCCTCTCGTACTAGGGTTGACTCCTCTCAAGCCTGGAACGCCCACAACAGATAGGGACCGACCTGGCTCACGCCGGTCTGAACCCAGCTCGCGTACCACTTTAATCGGCGAACAGCCGAACCCTTGGGACCACCTACAGCCCCAGGATGTGATGAGCCGACATCGAGGTGCCAAACCGCACCGCCGCTATGGACGCTCGGGTGCGATAAGCCTGTTATCCCCGGGGTACCTTTTATCCGATGAGCTACGCCCCTTCCACGCGGAAGCGCAGGATCACTAGAGCCCTCTTTCGAGACTGCTCGACCCGTCGGTCTCGCAGTAAAGCCGGCTTGTGCTCTTACACTCTAAAACGCGGTTTCCATCCGCGCTGAGCCGACCTTTGCGCTCCTCCGTTACTCTTTAGGAGGAGACCGCCCCAGTCAAACTACCCAGCACCAACTGTCCCCCGCCCTGGTTCAAGGGAATCGGGGTTAGGCCACAAACTCACGAAGGGTGGTATTTCACCAATGGCTCCACAGACGCCGAAACGCCCGCTTCAAAGCCTCCCACCTATCCTACGCATCATGTGCTCGTGACCAATAGAAGCCTGCAGTAAAGGTCCACGGGGTCTTTCCGTCTTGCTGCGGGTAGGCGGCATCTTCACCGCCACTACTATTTCACCGAGTCGGTTGCGGAGACAGTGCTCCGGTGATTACGCCATTCATGCGCGTCGGAACTTACCCGACAAGGAACTTCGCTACCTTAGGACCGTCATAGTTACGGCCGCCATTGACCGGTGCTTGGGTTCCGAGCTTCGCCGAAGCTAACCCGGTTCCGTGACATTCCGGCATTGGGCAGGCGTCACACTGTATACATCCTCTTGCGAGTTGGCACAGTGCTGTGTTTTTGATAAACAGTTCCCAGAGCCTCTTCTCTGCGCCCCGAAGGGCCCCCTTCTTGCGAACGTACGGGGTGATTTTGCCTAGTTCCTTCGCAACCGTTCTCTCGAGCGCCTGAGGCTATTCGCCTCGCCCACCTGTGTCAGTTTTGGTACGGGCCTCACTTTGCCCACGCGGCTTTTCTGGGAACCCCCTCCCCCTTCAACGGCCCGAGGGCCTAGACATCTGACAGTCCAGAAGAGCTTGGGGATCCGCACCGCGCTTTGATCGCCGTGAGGGTGCAGGAATGTTGACCTGCTGTCCATCGACTACGCCTTTCGGCCTCGCCTTAGGTCCCGACTAACCCTGGGCGGATGTACCTTCCCCAGGAAACCTTGGGCTTTCGGCGACAGGGATTCTCACCCTGTTTATCGTTACTCAAGCCTGCATATGCACTTCCACGCGCTCCACCTCGACTTCCGTCTCGGCTTCACCGCACGGGGAACGCTCGCCTACCACTCTTGCGAGTCCGCGGCTTCGGCGTCATGCTTATTCCCGATCATTATCGGCGCCAGATTCCTCGACCAGTGAGCTATTACGCACTCTTTAAATGATGGCTGCTTCTAAGCCAACATCCTGGTTGTCACAGCAATCTGACTTCCTTAAGAACTAAGCACGACTCTGGGACCTTAGCCGGCGGTCTGGATTCTTCTCCTTTTGACCACGGATATTGTCACTCGTGGTCTATCTCCCAGGACTTGGGCGCTGGTATTCGGAGTTTGGTTCGATGGGGTACCCGGGTAGGGCCCACCACCGATCCAGTCGCTCTACCCCCAACGCTTGCAACCTGAGGCTAACCCTAAAGTTATTTCGGCGAGAACAAGCTATCTCCCGGTTTGATTAGACTTTAACTCCTCCCCACAGCTCATCCGATAACTTTTCAACGTTAACCGGTTCGGGCCTCCAGAGGGTCTTACCCCTCCTTCACCCTGGCCATGGGTAGATCACACGGGTTTCGTGTCTAGCCCCTTCGACTGAACGCCCTGTTCAGACTCGCTTTCGCTCCGCCTCCGGACCGTGGGTCCTTAGGCTCGCCGAAGAGGCTAACTCGCAGGCTCATTATGCAAAAAGCACGCCGTCACCCCGAGGGGCTCCGACCGCTTGTAGGCACACGGTTTCAGGTACTCTTTCACTCCCCTCATCGGGGTGCTTTTCAACGTTCAGTCGCCTTACTGATTCGCTATCGGTCGTCGAGGAGTACTTAGCCTTGGAAGGTGGACCTCCCATGTTCAACCCGGGTTCCACGAGCCCGAGCCTACTCGAGGGCTATGACGCTACATCCCGCTACAGGGCTTTCACCTTCTTTGGCCAGGCATTCCAACCTGTTCACCGGGTTCACGTCTATCCGCTTTCGCTCGCCGCTACTCACGGAGTCGCTGTTGCTTTCCTTTCCTCCGGGTACTGAGATGTTTCAGTTCCCCGGGTTTGCCTCACGCACCTATGCATTCAGTACGTGATGACCCTAACGGGCCGGGTTTCCCCATTCGGACATCCTGAGATCACAGCTCGGTTACCAGCTCCCTCAGGCTTTTCGCAGGTTCCTACGTCCTTCATCGCCTCTCGACGCCAAGTCATTCACCGTATGCCCTTGGTGGCTCGATCACACCTGCCGGTCGCCGATGGCTCCCAACAGCTGCGCTCTTACGCCGCCCTTGCGGGGGTAACGACCCCGCCGGGACGACGACCCGGACCCCGCTCCCCGAACAGGCGTTCGGAGATCGGCCCCCCCACACAACTCGGGGGAGGCCCGGGCGCCAGCCTTAGACACTGCAGACACTCGTCGCAGTACAGCGCCCCCGCCGTGGTTGCCGCGTGCAGAAAGACCTCGAGAAAAGCACGCGCCGACAGGGGCGAATCGTTCGTCGTGATCCGGTTGTCAAGGTGGCCCGGACCGCCCCGGGCATCCGCCCGGCTTGGCCCGCGTCGCTCTTTTCAGAGGCGAGGGGATCCTAGGCCCGCCCCCCGCCCCGTCAAGGCCGGGGGGCTCCACTTTCGACTCCCGCGCGAAGTTCTCGGCCCGACGGTCGGCGCCCCGGCCCGGACCCCGCGCGGCGTCCGATCCGGGGCCGGTCGGGCCGCCCCTCAGGGCCCCAGGGGCCGCCTCGGGTCGCCCCGGGGATCACCCGGGGTCGGCGGCCTGGGGCCCCTCATGGGGCCCCGGTCGGGCTGGGCGTCCGGGACCCGGAGGTCCAGCACCTCGCCGGCCTCGGCCGAGGCCCGGGCCATGCGGAACTGCTCGTTGTCCGTCGCCTCCGCCGGCCGGTAGGTCCGGATGGACCCGTCGGCGTCGCGGAAGACGGCCTGCAGGACCTGCCCCGCCGAGCCGCCCAGGGCGACCTCGCGGGTGATCGGCAGGGTCGAGACGTCCAGCAGGAACGCCGGCAGGGACAGCGCCCGCTCGGTCGCCAAGCGGGTCACGCCCTCGGTCGGCTCGCCGGCGCCCCGGTCCAGCTCCTGGATGTAGCGACGCATGCCCTGCTCGTCGATCGTGTCCGTGTCGAAGGTGACGAACCCGTCGGGCATGGTGACGGCGACATCGACCGAATCGCCCGGCTCCAGCCGCGTCGAATCGGCCCGGTAGTGCCCGTAGTACATGTGAAACACCTCGACGCTGGCGCTGGGGCCCGTCGAGCCGACCTGGCCCTCGGTCGAGGCGCTGGTGACGAAGTAGTACGTCTCGGCGCCGACGGTGACCGGGCTCGTCCAGGACGACCAGTCGCCGTAGACCAGCGGGTCGCGGGCGAGCGACTGCTGCTCGGCGTCGTCGGGGTCGAGCTGGGCGCCCTTCTTGTACAGCGGGTTGTTGACGATTGCCCGGACGCGGTAGCGGTACGTCGCGCCGGGCTCGACGCCGAAATCGTGGGCCCAGAGGCGCATCGACTCCTGCTCGAACAGCGGCCGCGACAGGGCGTCCCGCTCCTCGCGGCGGGTCTGCTGCTCCTCGCTCTCGAGCTCGCGGACGCGCTCCCGGAGCTCGTTGACCTCGTCGCGGGTCTCGGAGATCCGCCGATCGAGGCTCTGCGTGCTCCCGGACTGGCCCGGGCGGCTGGGCGTCTGCGCCCCTCCCCGGCCGCCGGCGCCGGTGCGCGGGTCGTTGGGGGCGGGGCGGTTGGCCGGCTGGTTGGTCGTGCGCCCGGAGGTGTTCTGCTTGCGCTCTTCGAGGTCGGCCAGGGTGTCCTCGGCCCGGGCCAGGTCCTGGCGGAGCCTGGGCAGGCTGTTGACGTCGCTCATCGCCGCGGCCGCCTCGATCGCGTCCGACGGGGGCGCCCAGACCGGACCCGCGATCAGCGGGGCGAAGCCGGGCTGGATGACCTCGGCGCGGTTCTGCCGCGCGTCGCCGGCGGCGCCGAGCAGCGTGCTCAGATCGACCTGCGACAGCTCCAGCTCGCCCACGGGGTCGTAGGCGGTGGGCAGGGGCGTGCCCGTGTCGGCGTCCGCCCACTCGCCCGTCACCCGGTCCAGCTGCTGACGCTCCAGCTCGACGCGGACGATCTCGACGCGTCGGCGGAGTTGTCCCGGGATCGGACGCCGTCCTTCCTCGGCGCTGGCGAGCAGGCGCCCGAGCTCGGCGCCCGAGAACGCCGCCTCGACCGAGACCGCGGGCACGTCGTACGGCTGCTGCTGGGGCGCGAGGCGGGCCAGGGCCTCGCTCGCCTCGACCGCGTACGGGTCGAGCGTCCCCCACTGCGACGAGGCGACGGGGGACGTGGGCGCGGGAACTCGCGGCGCCATCACGGGCCCGCCCGAGGCGATCGCGCCGTCGCCGACCTGCACGCCCGAGAGGACGTCCACGCCCTCGGCCAGCGGCGGGACCTGCCCGACGCCGGTCGCCGACGTGGACAGGGCCGTCTCGTACCGCTCGAGCAGGTCGGTGGGCTTGACCTCGGGCAGCGAGGGGCTGCGGTCCTGGATCTGGCCCTGGAGCCTCGACGCCTCGTTGGCCAGCTCGATGTTGATGTTCTCGGGGGGCACGCTCCGCCCGCCGCCGACATCGACCTCGTTTGGCTTGACGAGGAACTGCATCGCCAGGGCGGCGAGCAGGACCAGGAACACGACGCCGAGCACGATCTTCTCGACGTTCTTCTCGATCGGGTTGATGCCCTTGAGCTTCATGGGTCACCTCGGGCGGGGGCTCGCGGGCCCCACGCGGGTCTCAGTCTTCGATCAGGGGGTCGGCCGCGGGCTCGTCGGCCTGGATGCCCAGCGCCTCGCGGACGGCCGGCGGCATGTACCGCTTGGTCCAGTCGCGGAGGTACACGACCTCTACGTCCATGGTCAGGCGGAGCACGGGCGACGGGCCGTAGTAGTAGCCCTCCGCCAGGTCCGCCCACTCGTCCACGCGCTCGGCGCGCATGCTCGTCACGGTGATGAAGTTGCTCCGCCCCAGCGCATCAACGAGCGTCGGCACGCGCTCGGCGTCGGCGACGACGACGAGGCGGGCGTTCCGCACGTCGTAGATGGCGCCGGTCGAGTCCCCGGCCCGGGACGTGTGGCTCGCGGGCGCGGGGGGCGCCTGGGCCGAGTCGCTCCACGCGAACGGGCGGATCTCGATCGCCTGCAGCCGCTTGGCGACCGCGTCGGTGACCGACGCCCGCTCGCCCGTGGGCCCGGTGTTGGCCGCGTCGAGCCCGGCGAGCAGGTCCTCGATGAGCCAGATGTTGAACTGCCAGGCGAACGCGTCCTGCTCGGTGTACCCGGTCAGCGCGGGGTCGGGCTCGAAGGGCGCCACGCCCATCTGGCCCGGGTTGTTGATCATGATCACCTCGGGCGAGGCGTACATGCTCAGCTCGCTGGCGCGGCTGGCGTACGCGCCCAGGCGCTGGCGCACGAGCTGCTCGCCCAGCTCGTCCTCCTGCTCGGGGGTCAGCGACCCGGAGGCCGACGACTCCTCGAGGTTCTTGCGCTGGTTGCGCTCGAAGTCGTTGAGCGAGTCGGTCAGGTCCTGCTCGGAGATGGGCGGGCCGGCGTTGATCCGGTCGAGCAGGCGCCGGGCAAGGGGGTAGACCCCGTCACCCTGGTGCTCGCCCGAGATCGCGCGGACCATTTCGACCGTCTTGCGGCGCCGCTCTTGGGCGCCCGCGGGCTCGGGCAGCAGGCCCGAGACCAGGGGCTCCCGCCCCCTGGCGTTGAAGGAAACCGCGTCCTCGACGACGCGCGCGACCTGCTCCTCGCGGGCCTCACGCTCGCGCTTGAAGAACTCGGTCACCGCCCGGTTGGGCGCGCGGGAGTCGGTGATCGACTCCTCGCCCTCGAACACCGCCGGGACGGCGTACGACACGGTCGAGCGGCTCCGCAGATCCCGCTGGCCCTGCTGGAACTCGTCCTGCGCGTTCTGCTGGATGCTCTTGTTCCACATCCCGCTGAGGATGTAGCCCGCGGGCAGGAACGCGAGGATCAGCACGACGCAGATCACGATCAATAGGTGGCCCTTGATCCACCCGAGTACCTTCTTCACGGCTGGCCCTCCTCGGGCATGGGATCAAGGACGGCGTACCACGTGACGACGTAGCGCTGCCGCTCTGTCGTGTCCTCGGGCGGCTGGGGGAGCGGCGCGAGGGTCTCGAGCGTCTTGTTGGACGTGGCCGAGCCGGCGCCGAACGGGTTGTTCCCGCGCGGGTCGGTCCCGGGCCGGATGCCCTGGCCGCCGGGTCTGGGGCGGGTGGGGTTGAACCCGGGCCGGCTGCCCGCCGGCGCGATCGTCTGCCCCTTGACCCAAGGCGAGGCGGAGACGACGACCGAGTACGGGTCGGCGCCCGCCTGCTCGGCCCGCTCGCGGAGCCACGCCACGATCGTGTCGTCGAGCACGTACGGGTAGTCCGACGCTGTCTCCAACTCCATCCGCACGCGGACGCGGCGCTTGTCCTGGATCTGCGCGAGCGAGTCTTCGTCGGACGACTGGCCGGTCGGCTCGGGCGCGTAGCCGCCCTGGCTCCCGCCGAACTCGGGGTTCCTCGGGTCCATGCCGCGGGGCCCACCCCCGAAGCCCCCGCCGCCGCCGAACGGGTCGGGCTGGCCGGCCTCGTCGCCCGGCCCCTCGTACTGGGCGTCGACGGCGATCAGGCGGAACACACGCTCACCCTCGGGGATGGCCCGGCGGGTGTCGGTCGAGGCCCGCTGGTCGGCGGCCTGGAGCATGCGGCCCGTGTCGGCCAGGATCTGGGCATACAGCTCGCGGTCCTCGAGCAGGCTGACGATCTTGTCGGCCCGGAGGTCGGCGTTGGCCGAGCCGGTCACGCCCGCCTCCTCGGCCTCGGAGGCCAGCACCCGCGCCTCGCGGACCACCTCCTGGATGACGTTCGGGTTCTCCTTGCCCGTGAACGCGGCAGAGTCCATCAGCGGGCGGATGAACATCGCGCCCGAGGCGGCCGCGGCCAAGCCTGCGGCGGCCGCGAACCAGGGCACCTTCCGCTTCCACATCGCCTCGCGCACCACGGACACGGGCATCAGGTTCGCCTGAAGCGTGCCCCGCCCGATCCCCTGCAGCGCCAGCCCGTAGGCCGTCGCCAGGTTCAGGCTCGCGTTCTGGAACTCGGCGGCCCGGGGCCCCTCGTGCGTCAGCCGCTTGTACTGCTCCATGCGGTAGACGTCGAGCTGGAGCTGCTGCTTGAGGTACTTGCGCAGGCCCGGCAGGCGGAACGTCGAGCCCAGGCCGATCAGGCGGGCCAGCTCGGCCTCCGGGTGCATGGACTGGTAGAACCCGATCGAGCGCTGGACCTCCTGCACGAGATCCGCGAACACCGGGCGCATCGCCTGGAACACGTGCCGCGCGTGCTTGGTCTGCTCCGCCTCGCGCTTGAGCTTCTCCGCTTTCGTGTAGCTGAGCTTGAACGTGTTGACCAGCGCCTCGGTGAACTGGTGCCCGCCGATCGGGAACGTCCGCACCCACACGCGGCCAGAGTCGGCGATGATCAGGTCGGAGGCGACCGTGCCGATGTCCAGCAGGATCGTGCCCGCCGACTGCTCGGTGAACTGCAGGTCGTAGGCGATCGCGTTGTACGCGGCGATCGGCGAGAGCGTCGCGACGTCGGGCGTCAGGTTGACGTCGCCCAGCATCGTCAGCAGATCCATGATCCGCTTGCTGGTGACGGCGAAGATGCCCACCTCGACCTCGGGCGAGTCCTCGGCGATGAACGTCTGGTAGTCCCACTCGACCTCCTCGAGCGGGAACGGGATCTGCTGCACCGCCTCGAACTTGACGATGTCGGGCACCTTCTTGGGCTCGACCGGCGGGAGCTTGGCGAAGCGGGCGAACGACTGGTGGCCCGGCAGGGAGACCGCGAGCGATGCGCCCGAAAGATCGAAGCGGGTCGCCAGCGTGCCCAGCGCGACGCGCATCGCGTCGTCCTTGTCCAGGTCGGGCGTCGAGAGCGTCTTGGCGTGCGGCACGACCGCGAAGTCGAGCACCTGCAGGTCGTCGCCGTCGGCCTGGAGCTTGACGGCCTTGACCGCGCCGTACCCGATCTCCACTCCCCAGCACACGTTCGATGGAGGCATGGTGTGTCCTCGTTGGTCCCGCCCCGGGCGCCCGTGTCGGGCCCCTCCGGGCCAGGAAAGGGGGCGGATGGTACACGCCGGCATCCCCGCCAGCAGCGCCCATCGGCCTGTCCACGCCGGGCGTGGACGCCCCATTCATACGACAGACTCGGCGCCCGGGTCCGCCCCGGATCCCGCCCCGTGACAGGCCCGTGACACAAGCCCGGGGCCCTCCGAGGGCGGGTCGGGCCCGACCCCTCAGGCCTGGACGACCAGAGCCGCGTTGGTCAGCATCGCCGAGCCCTGGGGATCGAGCGAGGCCGCATAGTTGAGCAGCGTCGCCTCGGGCGAGCCCAGGATCTTGGACATCGCGACCAGGGCCCCGGTCGACGACCACCTCGACGCGTTCTGGCTCCAGGCCAGCGAGCTGACCAGGTCGTCCGGGCGGCCCTCGGCCAGCTGCTTGAGCAGGTCCTGGTCCTGGCGGGCGACCTGGTTGCGGGCGTCGGTCGCCTCCTGCGTGTCGCCGGCCAGGGGCTGCTGGTCCCCGAACATCGGCCCGACATGGCTGAGGTCGGCCGAGGCGACGAGCAGCGTCTTGCCCGGGGCGTCCTCGAGCGCGCCCTTCATCGCCTCGACGAAGGGCTCGAGATCGAGGCCGGCGCCGTCGTAGCTCTCGCCCGAGTTGCGGACCGGGTCGTGGACGAGGACGCCGAAGACCGGGACGAACGAGCCGTCCTCGCCCGCGCCCAGGCAGTGCTGGATCCACGGGATCTGCAGCTCGACCGAGTGCTCGCGCTCGTGGTCGAATCGGTGGGCGAAGAGCCTGGCCTTGTTCTCGTCGCCCAGGCGGCCCTCGAGGGCGCGCATGAACGTCTGGTCGAGGGGGCAGAGGCCCAGGGGGGTCTCGAAGCCCTTGTCGCACCCGCAGACCCCGGTCGCCGAGCCGAAGTGGTTCGTGCCCAGGATGACGACGCGGTCGGGCCGATCCACGACGCGGAGACGCCCCCAGACGGCCGCGTAGTTGATCCACGAGCGGCTGTAGTCGTTGCCCGGCACGACCACGCCCCGGGGCAGGGCGTCGAAGCTCGGGTTGTCCGCGTTCTCCAGGGCCTTGTCGATCCACTGGTCGAACAGCTCGCCCATCAGGGCCGGGCCCTGCTCGCTGATCTGCTGCTCGGTCGCGTCCTCGCCCAGCTTCTGCTTGGCCAGGGCCTCCATGAACTGGGCCGAGCCGGCGGGGGGGAGGTTGTCGGCCGAGTCGAAGTCGGCCTTCATCTTGGTCTCGATGGCCTCGAAGGGAGGTCCGAAGAGCAGGGCCGCCCCGTCGAGCTGGGCGACGATGGACTCGAGGGTCTTGCGTTCCAGGCCCCGGCCGACCTCGGCCACGATCTGGTCCAGGTCCCGCGAGCCGTCCATCAGGGGCAGGACGTGCTGGACGGCCGGGTGGGTGGCGACGATCTTGTCGGAGATCTGCTGGGCGTCGGCCAGGCCCAAGAGGACCTGCTGCTGGCCGTCCGGGCCCTTGACGGGCATGGGAAAGGTCCGGAGGCGTCGGAGCTTTGGCCGCTGCTGGTGGGCCGCGGAGGGGTCGAAGGGGGGGGCCTGCTGGGGGCCGGGCTGGGGGGGCTGGCCGTCGCTCTGATCGGTCATCGTCAACGCCTCCGGGTGGGTGGCTTTGATGCTAGGGGCGGCGTTGGCGTGGGCGTGGTCGGGGCCTACAGTTGACGCCCCGCGGAGGGGCTGGGCGCTCGGGAGGCGCCGGCAGGGCCGCGACGGGACGCTCCGCCGGGTTTCGGCGGGACAGCGACTTTCAGAGGACGGGTCATGCTCGACGGCATCCAAGCGGGCCAGACGATCAAGTGCACCATCACGAGCGAGCCGCTCGCGCACGCCCCCCGGGAGACGATCCTGAGGCTGATGCGGCGTGACCCGGACATCAAGCGGGCGCTGACTCGGGCCCAGCAGCTGCGGCGGCGCCGCATGCACCGGTACATCCGCGGCAACCGCCTGTACTCGTCCCGCGAGAAGTGCTCGAACATCGCTCGGGTCGCCAAGGGCGAGAGCTGGGCGATGCCCTTCACCCCCGACATCGCTCCGGACATCGAGTCCGTCGGCTCGTACCTGAACGTCGAGAAGGCCTGATTCCTCGGCCGGGCGTGATACTCCCCCGAACAACCTCGTGGCTGCCCGCGAGTCTCTTGCTCGCGAGCGCTGTCTTTGCGGCTGCGCTCGTCGGGTGCGGCGAGCGCGAGGGCGACGAGACGCCGCCGGCAGACACCTCATCCGAGCGCACGCCCACGGAGACTTACGAGGTCCGGGGGCAGGTCGTGTCGCTGCCGTCGGCCCTGGGCGACCTTCAGATCCGGCACGAGCAGATCCCCGAGTTCATCGACTTCGAGGGGCAGAACCCGGTGGGCGACGACGGCGTCCGCGGCATGCGGGCGATGACGATGCCCTTCCCGGTCCCCGACGAGGGCCTGCTCGAGGGGGTCTCCGCAGGGGACAAGGTCTTGTTCACGCTGGCCGTGGACCGGGCGAGCAGGTCATACTGGATCTCACGCCTCGAGCCGCTGCCCGAGGGCGCGGAGCTGGACTTCGGCGTGAAGGACCGCGTCGGACAGAGCCCGTAAGACCCGGGGCTCACTCCCGAGACTCATTCCAAAGTGCGCAATGTTCCGCGGCTCGCGTCACCGCGCGGGTGGCCAAAGTTGTGCGCGCTTGCCCGGCGGGCGCAGAAAAAAACCCGGCACTCAGCCACAGGCCGAGCGCCGAGTCTCGTGGGGGTCGGTTGGTGGAGGACGGCGGGGTCTTCGCTGCGTGCTGAGGCCGAGCGTGCCGTCGCTCGTCAACCGATACGGCCTCGCGACCGGCAGGTTTCAGGCATCCGACAAAATCTCCCGCCCTCCGAGACCTGCGCCGGGGGCGACCTTCAGGCGTCCCCGCCCGACGTTTCCAGGGCGAGCCGGTCCATGACCAGTCGGAGGTCGGACCAGACCTTGGCGCGGTTCTCGGGCGTGTAGCTGCGGAGCAGGAACGCGGGGTGGTAGGTGGGCATGACGGGCGTCCGGTCGGCGTCCCCGCGCTCGCCCGCCGGGGGGGCGCCGCCCGTGTCGTACTCCGGCCTCGGCGGGTACTCGGCCCAGCGCCCGCGCATCTGCCGCATCGAGGCGTTGGTCTTGAGCAGCAGGCGCGTCGCGGGCAGGCCGAGCGTCACGATCGCCTCGGGCGCGACGATCCGGATCTGCTCGCGGAGGTAGGGCTCGCACAGGCGGGCCTCCTCGGACGTGGGCGTCTGGTTGTTCGGCGGGCGGGTCTTGAGCACGTTGCAGATGTAGACCGACTCGCGCGACAGGCCCATCGCGACGATCATCTTGTCGAGCAGCTGGCCGGCGCGGCCCACGAACGGGCGGCCCGTGCGGTCCTCCTCGGCGCCAGGCGCCTCGCCCACGAACATCAGCCGCGCCCGCGGGTCGCCCTCGCCGAACACGATCGTGTTGTGATCGGTGACGAAGTGCTGGTGCGGGGCGTCGGCCTCGTAGCGGGCCCGGAGCTCGTCGAGCAGGCGCTGGGCCTCCTCGGGCGACTCCGGAGGACCGTCGCTCAGGCGAATCTCGTCCGTGGGCGCTGCGGCGAGCGAGCCCGGGACGGCCGCGGGGGCGGGGGGCGGCTCGGGCGCCTCGACCCGCACGGGCGACTCGGGCGCGATGGCCGCGGCGGCCTGCCGAGTCGCGGGCGCGCGGTCCGTGAACACCGGCACGAAGTCCACGCCGAGCAGCGCGCTGGTGCGGGCGTGCTGGGCGACGAGCCGCGCGGCGCGGGCGGGGTCGTTGTGGGCGGCGGCGGGGGGCACGGCGACCGCGGGTCAGTCGTCGGACGGCGCCGGGTCGGGCTCGTCGCCCCCGACGGCGTCGTCGATCACGCCCTCGGCCGCCTCCCCGCCCTGCTGCTGGGCGTCGCGGAGGGCCTGCTCGGCGAGCTCGCGCTCCTGGTCGGCGGCCTCCTGGGCCTCACGGTCGCGGGGGGTGTCGCCCGAGTGCTGGGCGTTCGGATCGCGCGTGATGCCCGGGCCGCCCTCGATGAGGGGCGGGAGGACGGCGCCGCAGACGCCCCCGATGACGAGCCCCAGGACCAGGCCCGGGAGGAACGCGCGGGCGAAGGCGCCGCTGTTCTGATCAGATGAGCCGGTGTCCGGCATGGGTGTCCTCCCTGGCCGCCCGCACGGCCGCGGGCGGGAGCGCCGCGTCGTTGACCCCGCTGCGGGGCGGCCCGGGCAGCGTAGCACAGGGCGCGGGCCGGGGGCCACGCCCGGCCGCGGGAGGGCGGGCGATCTTCACACGAGGGGTCAGGAGCCCGAGCGGCGGATCCGGGACATCCAGCGTGCGAGCTCGAGCACGGCCCGGAGGCGGGCGGCGGGCGTTGCCGGGGGCCGATCGCCGAAGGCGGTGTGCAGGCGCCACTCCCAGTACGGGCCCCGGGCCCCCCCGGTCCGGGCGAGCATGAGCGCGAGGCGGCAGAGTCCGAGGAGTGTGTGCACGCTGGGGGATGATTGGCGCGGTTCAGGCGCCCTCGTCGGCGCGGCTGGAGGCGAGGTCGAACCAGTTGACGGTCTCGCTCAGCCCGTCGGCGAAACTCGTGATCGGGCGGTAGCCAAGCAGCTCGCGGGCGCGGGAGAGGTCCGCCTGGGAGTGGCGGACGTCGCCCTGCCTGGCGGGCTCGTGCTCGGGCGTGACGCCCTTGGCGCCGAGGCACTCGATGACGCGCTGGGCGAGGGTGTTCACGCTGACCCGGTCGCCCGCGCCGACGTTGACGACCTCGCCCATCGGCTCGCGCTTGGAGGCGCCGGCCAAGAGGTTGGCGGCGACGGCGTTGGAGACGAACGTGAAGTCGCGCGACTGCTCGCCGTCGCCCATGATCACGGGGGCCTTGCCCGCGGCGATACGCCGGATGAAGGCGGCGACGACCGCGGCGTACGCCGAGTCCGCGGGCTGGCGCGGGCCGAACACGTTGAAGTACCGCAGGCTCATCGTCGGCAGCGCGTAGCTCTCGCTCCAGGCGCGGCACAGGTGCTCGCCAGCGAGCTTGGACGCGGCGTAGGGCGAGAGCGGGCGCGGTGCGTCGGACTCGCGCAGGGGCAGACGCTCGTTGTCGCCGTACGCCGAGCTTGAAGCCGAGTAGATCACGCGCCCGCACCTGGCGGCGCGAGCGGCCTCGAGCACGCGGAGCGTGCCCGTCGCGTTCACCTCCCACGCGCGGGCGGGGTCCTCGATCGATCGGGGCACGGAGCCCATGGCGGCCAGGTGGAAGACGATGTCGGCGTCGTCGACGGCCTCGCCCAGGGCGCGGGGCTCGAGGATCGAACCGTGGACGAACCGGACCCGCTTGGGCTCGAGCTCGATCAGCTCCGAGATGTGCTCGAGGGAGGAGTTGGAGAGGTCGTCGATGACGCGGACCGAGGCGCCCAGGGCGAGAAGCGCGTCGATGATGTGACCGCCGATGAAGCCGGCGCCCCCGGTGACACAGACACGACGCCCGTCGAATGCCGACCGGACGCCCCCCACGAGTTCGGCGGGCAGACGGATCACGGTCCGAGCGTACCGGGCGTGGGGGCCCGACGCACGCGGATCGGCGTGCGGGCGAGCCGAAAGAAAGGGGCCCGGGCGTGCGGCCCGGGCCCCGGAGGGGGAGTCAGGATTCAGGCCGGTCCGATCACGGGCAGCCGGCGCCGAACTGGGACAGGAACTCGACGACGTCGGAGAAGTCGAAGACGCCGATGGGAGCCGCCAGGTCGGCGGCCGGGTCCATCGAGCCGAACGCGCCGAGGAAGGCGACGACGTCGTCGAAGTTGAGGACGTCGAAGGGCTCGGCCAGGTCGGCGCCGTTGCAGCCCATCATCTTCGGATCCTCGCAGACCAGGCCCGTGACCTCGATCGCGTCGACCGCGGCCTCGACGACCGAGCCGCTGCCGGCGTCCTCGGCGGTGAAGCGGACGCGGACCTGGCTGGTCGGCGCCACAAAGTCGGCGATGCGGTGGGTGACCTGGAACCACCCGCCGGCGGTCCCCTCGCCGGCGGGGCCGACGGTCTCGAGGTTGGTCCAGCTCGCGCCGTTGTTGTTGGAGATCTCGACGACGAAGACGTCGGCGTTGGGGCTGGCGCCGGCGACGTTGTTGTACCAGCGTGCGTACGAGAGTGTCGCCTCGTCGTTGCCGGAGACATCGAAGGCGGGCGAGGTGAGGATGGTCGTGCCGCCGTCGACGTCGGTGTTGGAGCCGGGCCCGCCGTCGCCGGTGACGTAGCAGAAGCCGGAGCCGTCGAAGTCATCGGGCGCATCGCCGCGGGAGCCGTCGCCCGAGGGGACGGCCCGCTCCCACTCGCCCTCGCCGGCGCCGTTGGCGTCGCCGGAGACCGACCAGCCCATGTCGCTCTGGAAGTCGTCGGCGAAGGCGACGGTGATGTCGCCGACGATCGTGGAGAAGGGGTCGGCGGCGCCGTCCTCGGGGAGCGTCAGCGCGCCCGAGAGGTCGCCCGTGACCTGGAAGTAGAACTCCGGGTCCGAGTCGCAGAGGGAGGCGGGGACGGTCGCCATGTAGTCGTTGCCGCCGAGCGGGGTGAGGACGGACGAGGAGAACGCGCCGCCGTCGTTGCGGAAGAAGAGCAGGACGTCGCCCGGGTTCACGGCCTCGTCGCGGGGGTTGATGTTGATCGTCAGGTCGAAGGTCCCGCCCGAGTCCACGGACTGGGGGATGGGATCGACCAGGGAGATGCTCAGGGGCAGGAAGGGCAGCTCCTGGCCGAAGACGGCCAGCGAGTAGGCCTGGATCGAGTTGGTGTTCGCGCCATCGACGCGGACGAAGTACGTGCCCGGGTTCTCGAGGATGGCGCTGGCGGTCTCGGACTGCCCGGCGCCGTTGTCGTCGGCCGAGTCGAGGACGGTGATCCCGTTGGCGTCGATGATCTGGACGCGGAGGTCCACGACGGTCTGGGAGTTGTAGTTGGAGCCGCCGTTGCATGACTGTGTCTGCGGGCCCTGGGTGTACTCGGCGCCCGTGGGCATGATGTTGGCGGTGACCTCGGAGGCGTCGCCGATGGTGAAGCTGTAGTAGTCGGCGTCGGAGTTGTCGTCGATGCTGACACCGGTGACGGACTGGGGGAGGATGCTCAGGGCGCCGAGGGGCGTGGCCTGGCCGGGCGAGTCGTTGTTCTCGAGCGGGTCGCCGTAGTGGCGCTGGGCGTTGAGGATGTCGTCGAGCTGGGGCCCGTCGTAGGCGGTGGAGATGAAGGGCTCCATGAGCTTGGTCTCGTTGGCGGGGCAGACGTGGAGCATGCCCTTGCCGTGCCCGTGCTCGTGGGCGATGATGTTGCGGAGGCGGAGGGAGTTGTTTCCGGTGGAGTTGTAGAAGCCGTCGAAGGCGTCGAGGACCATGTCGCCGTCGTCGGGGAAGTTGTTGTAGGCGAGGATGCCGCCCCCGCCGTCGATTCCGATGGCGGCGATGCGGCAGTCGGCGCGGACGCCGGCGACGCCCGGCAGGCCGTTGAGGTTGACGCCGTCGTCGTTGGGCTCGTAGACGTAGGTGTTGCCGGAGAGCTCCTCCCAGCGGTCGAAGACCTGGTCGAAGAGGGCCTGCCAGGTGGCGGCGTTGCCGTAGATGCCGTTGAGCCAGACGAAGAGCTGGCTGTTGCCCGAGGCGCCGCCGATGAGGTCGGGGACGAACGTGCCGTCGGGCACGTAGCCGTAGGTGATCGTGGTCGGCTGGCCCTGCCCGAGCCCGCCGCCGGAGAGGGCGGTGGTGGACCAGCGGCCGGTCTGCTGGAATCGCTGGGCCTGGTTGTACAGCAGGTCGCTGAGGGCCATCGCCAGCTCGGGGTCGGAGCCCGGAGCGAAGCACGCGGCGACGGGCATGTCCCGACGCTCGGCGCGCTCGGCGAGCGTCACCAGCACCTTCCGGTGGATCGGGCGGATCTCGTCGAACTTCTCGCGGCTGATCACGTGCGCGACCTTGGCGTAGTTCTCGTCGGTCGCCGGGAACTCGATGTCGCCCTGCTCGGCGTCGGCCTGCTCGAGCTGCTCACGCGCCAGGCCGGCGGCGATCTGGGCCCGCTGCTCGACCGGGAGCATGTTGAACAGCGCCGACTCGACGCCCGCGACCAGCTGCCTGGTGACCTCGTCCCGCGCCTCGCAGGCGTGCGCGTCGCAGCTGTCGACGAGGACGGGCACGAGCGGCTCGGCGGCGCCGGCGGAGGCCGCCAGGCCCGCGATGGTGGCGAGCGTTCCGAGCTTCACAAATCGAGACTGCGTCATGGTGCTGACCCTCTCTAGTGCGCCCCCACGCGATCGGCCATCGGGAACCATGACCCGGCGGCGCGCTCGCCCGAGCGCCGTGTTCGACAACCCAAAGAGCAGAGATGCTCCGACCCTGGGGGCGCGGAACACGCCCCGAGACCCGGGTCTGTTCCCCGCCGGCCCCGGCCCGGTTCCGGAATCCTGCGCAGGAGAGGCGGAATCCGGGGTTCGTGTATTTCTAGAAATACACGAACCGAGTGAGCCGCGGCCGCATGACTTGGGCCCTTTCGGCGACCGCGACGCCTACGGGCAGCCCGCGTCGAACTGCGTGAGGAACTCGACGATGTCGGAGAAGTCCCACTGGCCGAAGGGCAGGGCCAGGTCGGCCTCGGGGGCCATCGCGACGAACGCGCTCAGGAACGCGACGATGTCCGAGAAGTCGATCTGCCCGAACGGCTCGGCGAGGTCGATCTGGCAGTTCAGGTTCTCGGCGATGAAGATCCGGATGCACACGTCGCCCGAGTAGCCCGCGACCATGTCCGGGAACTCGTCGTCGTTGATGTAGCCGAATGCGATCGCGGTGCCGACCTCGGGCGCGTCGTAGCCCCAGGACGGGAAGGTGTCGAGCACGCCGTCCTGGTTGAGGTAGACGAAGATGCGGCCGGTGGAGAAGTGGATCTCGGCGAGGTCGAGGTCGCCGTCGGCGTCGACGTCGGCGGCGCGGAAGTCCTGCGGGCCCTGGAGCGGGGCCTCGGAGGTCCACATGAGGGAGAACGTGTTGTCGTCGTTGTTGGTCCACATGTTGGCGGGGTTGCCGCCGAACGCGACATCGGGGAGGGTGTCGCCGTCGAAGTCGGCGAAGACAGCGCCCTTGTCGTCGTCGTCGTCGGGCTCGGTCCAGATGGGGGTCTGCTGGACGACGCCGTTGACGTTCCTGTAGACGGCGCTGTTCCAGTTGTTCCACTTGGCGACGGCGATGTCCTCCCACCCGTCGCCGTCGAAATCGGCCGCGGCCAGACCGTTCTGGATCGATTCCTCGACCGATTCCCAGTACGGGACGTCGATGATGGAGCCGGCGGAGTTGAGCCAGATGTACATCGGGCGGTAGGCGTCGCCGGCGCCCATGCCCTGGTTGGTGGTGACCAGGTCGAGGTCGTCGTCGTGGTCGATGTCGATGAGCAGGCCCGACGTGCCCCAGCCGGGGGGATCGGTGTTCGAGACCATGTCGGCGGTCTGGTCGGGGCCGTTCTCGGCGCCGTAGAACACGCGGACCGACGCGGGCGTCAGCTCCCCGCCGTGGATCGTGACGATGTCGAGGAACCCGTCGTTGTTGACGTCCCCGACCTGGACATCGCCCGTGTGGTTCTGGTTGTCGGAGACCCAGGAGGGCGTGGACTCGATGACGGCGTTGCCGAGGTTGTAGAAGATCATGTCCCGCCAGTCCTCGTAGGGCGGGTTGGCCTGGGAGATGTAGCAGGCGGCGACGATGTCGTTGAGGCCGTCGTTGTTCATGTCGGCGATCTGGAGCCCGCCGATCTGCCGCCGGAGCATGATCTCCTGGGTGGGCCCGTTGCCGTAGGGGACCTGGACGCCGCGGGCCGAGAAGGCGAAGGGCGCGTGCACGCCCGGGACGGCCCGCTCGCGCCAGTCCTCGGACACATCGAACACGAACTGCGCGCACGCCGGGGTCGCGGCCCAGGCCAGCGCGAGACATATCACACAACGCGTCGGGCGCATGTGGATCTCCGGATCTCCTCGGCGCGGGGCGGGGGGCCCCGCGGGCGGCGAGAGGCCGCAGGGGCAGGCTACAACGGGAACGCCCCCGGATCGAGGCATTTGCGGACCCCGGGGGCCGGGCGCCATCGGTTCCCGGGCGGGGCCCCGGGTGCGGCGTCCGGGAATCCCGGGCCCGGGCTGATAACCCGCGGCGGCGGGCTCAGGGGCAGCCGGCGTCGAACGCGAGCAGGAACGTGATCACGTCGGAGAAGTCGAAAACACCCGTCGGGGCGGCCAGATCGGCGGCCTCCTCCATCGCGACGAACGCCGACAGGAACGCGACCACGTCGGAGAAGTCCAGCTGCCGGTAGGGCTCGGCCAGGTCGGCGATGCACAGCGGCGGGCCGAGCGAGCCGTCCTCGTTGATCCGCTGGGCGAGGACGTCGCCGTCGCCAGCGCGGTCGTCGGTCCAGGCCGCGATGACGGCGCCACCGGGGGCGGGCGCGAGGCTCAGGCGCCCCTTTGCGCTCAGGGTCGTGCCAACGCCCAGGGCGCCGCCCGCGTCGATGAGCGAGCCGTCGCTCTGGATGCGGTGCAGCGCGAGCACGCCGTCGAAGTTCCCGACGCCAGAGAACGGCTGGATCTCGCACAGCGCCGCGACGCCGCCCAGGCACGCGACGAGCCGGGGCGGCGCGTCGTACTCGTCGTTGAATGTCGTGACAGCAGCGCCAGAGTCGGTCAGCAACCGCAGCCCGCTGCCCCGGGCGAACCGCTGGATCCGGAGGCCCTGCATGTCCTGGATCGAGTCCGTGTTCCGGAACACGATCATGATGTCGGACGTGATGGGGTCGATGGCGACGGCGGGGTCGAGCTGCTGGCGCGCCGGCTCGAGCGACGCGGCCAGGCCGCCCGGGACCCAGCGCACCGAGCCGCCCGTCTCGACCATCTGCACGTAGCAATCGAAGTCCCCGTCCCGAGTGTCGTGCCAGACGATGATCGCGTCGTCGATCGGGTCGGGGATGAGGCGTGGGCGGTGGGCGATCGGGACCGAGGTCGCGTCGGAGATGACGAGCGGCTCTCGCCATTCCTCGGAGAACACGCCGTCCGCGTCGTAGCGGCCCGCCATCACGTGCCGGTCGGACAGGAAGCTGGAGGTGTCGCGGACCCAGGAGCAGACGAACTCACCCAGTGTGGTGGGGATGACCTCGACGAACGCGGGCTCCTCGGCGCCGTCGGAGTAGAACCTGACGCCGCCGGCGGGCAGCTGGATCGCGCCCGAGGCGTCGATCCGCTGGACGTAGAGCCCGGGATCGACGTCGAAGCGGGGCCAGACCACGAGGTAGTCGCCGAGCGTGTTCTGGATGATCCGGGGGTCGGCCTCGAACTCGGCGTTGTCGGAGACGGCCACGCCGTCGGGGCCCCAGAGGAACGTGCCGTCGGGGGCGATCAGGTAGGCGTAGACGTCGAAGTCGCCGCCGGCGCGGATGTCGACGAACGTCAGCATGCAGTTGCCGGCCGCGTCGGCGCGCAGGTCCCAGTCCACGACGAACGTGTCCTGGGGATGGTCGCTGACGAGCAGGCCCGCGGCAGGGAACGTCGCGTTGCCCCCGGCGTCGAGCCGCTGCACCCGGACCTCGATGCCCCCGGGCTGGAAGTCGAACCAGCCGACCCAGGACGAGGCGTCCGGGGCGACGGCGAGCTTGATCACGTCCTGGTCGCCCGAGCTCTGCACGACCGGCGTGTTGACCGCCGGGTCGTCCACCCACTGGGCGTGCGCCGACGCCGCGCACCACAGCGACACGGAAAGAAGGCTTGCTCGCAGGAATGTCGGCATGCGTGACTCCGCTTGCTCCCCTCGGCCGCGCCGGAGCGGGCACGGGGGCAGACTCCGATTGTCTCCGGGGGGCGGGCACAAAAACAAGGGGCGTCCGCCCGATGCAAAGGGCGGACGCCCGGGACGGGTCCGCGAACCGGGAATGGCCCGGCCCGATGGGGTTATGGGCAGCCGGCCGAGAACGCGTTCAGGTACGCGACGATGTCGGAGAAGTCGAACTGGCAGGGGGGGTCGGCCAGGTCGGCGTGGGCGGCCATGCCGGTGAAGGCGTTGAGGAAGGCGACGATGTCGGAGAAGTCGAGCTGACCGAAGGGCTCGGCGATGTCGGCGTCGTTGCACGCGGCCGGGCTCTGGAGGAGGGAGACGGCCCGGTTTGCCGAGACGCCCCCGACGGAGTTGAAGCTGCCCCCGACGAGCAGGGCCTGGCCCTCGCCCGCGTCGTAGACGATGCCGCCGAACGCGCCGTCGTTGGAGGTGACGACGTTCTCCCAGCAGGCGCCGTTCCACCGCTTGACGAGAACAAACGTGTTCTTGGCGGGGTGGGAGAACTCGCCGAGGGCGTAGAGGGCCTCGCCCGAGCCGTCGTCGAAGACGATGAGCTCCTGGACGGTGGAGTCGAGGCCGGCGCCCATGGCGGACCAGGCCGAGCCGTCCCACTTGGCGACGCGGGTCGCGGGGTTCCCGCCCGCCGTGGTAAACGAGCCGCCGACGTAGAGGGCCATGCCGTCGCCGTCGTCCCAGGCGGCCATGTGGATGACCTGGGCGAAACCGCCGGAGGGCAGGACGCCGGCGCCGAGGGCGGACCAGCTGACGCCGTCCCAGACGGCGATGTTGTTGGCCGGGACGCCGTCGATGTTCAGGAACCGCCCGCCCGCGTACAGCTTCTCGCCGTCGCCCAGGTCGGCCACGAGGACGTCGAGCACGATCAGGGGCACCGCGCCCCCGATGGTCCCGCCGACGGGGGTGTAGGTCGCCCCGTCCCACTTGGCGATGTGGTTGAGGCCGGCGACGCCGCCCAGGTTCTGGTAGTTGCCGGCGACGTAGAGCTGCTCGCCCGTCGAGCCGTCGTCCCAGACGGCCAGGTCCCAGACCGAGTTGAGGAAGGAGGAGGATTGGGCGTCCATGGAGTTCCATGCCGAGCCGTCCCAGCGGGCGAGCTTCTCGGTGCCCGCGACTCCGCCGGCGCTGTCGAAGTAGCCCCCGACGATGAGATCGCCTTGGAAGGACGTGAGGACGTTGCTGTACTGCCCGGCCAGACCGCCGCCGACGGCCTCCCACGCCGAGCCGTTCCACCTGGCGAGGTGCTGCGTGCCCGGGACGCCGAAGGCGCTGAAGCTGCCGGTGGCGTAGAGGGCCTCGCCCGAGCCGTCGTCGTGGGGGTGGAAGTCGGCGACATACGAGCCCGAGAAGCCGGGGTCGCCCAGGGCCCCGGAGAGCGCGGGGGGACCCGCGAGGGCCGGGGCGCCGGCGAGCGCGCAGAGGATGCTCGCGGAGATCGTCCGTGTCGTACTCGTCGTCATGTCAAGGTCCCTCTCGTCCTGGGGTCGTGGACGGCGCCCCGCCGGCGCGCCGGCGGGGGCGTCGGGGCCCCGCGCTGCGCCGCGCGTGCGGCGCCGAGCCGCGGGGCGTTCCAGGTCATTGGAGGGAACCCCGGGCGCCGCGTCAACCCCGAGGGCTGGCCTCGGCGTGGGACACGGGCGCCGGGGGTTCGGTGGGCGTCCGGGCCACCGCGGGGAGCACGGCGGGCACGCCGGGCGTCGCGGGTTAGGGGCACCCGGCGCCGAACGCCGTCAGGAACGCGATCACGTCGGAGATGTCGAACTGTCCGATGGGCTCGGCGAGGTCGGCGGCGCGGGTGTTGGAGGCGAAGAGGGTGAGGAACGCGAGCACATCGTCGAAGTTTGCGGCAAGGTCGCCATCGAAATCCGCGTCGCAGGGCGCCTCGCCCTCGATGCCGTAGATCCGCCCCACCGTCACGCCCGCGAGGTTGCGCCCGAAGCCGGCGGTGACGAACAGGTCGGGCACGCCGTTGCCCGTGGCGTCGCCGATACCGGAGATCGAGTAGCCGAACTGCTCGCCCCAGTTGTTGAAGCCAGGCCCGTCGCCGCGGAGAGAGGTGATGCGGCGGAGGACCTTGCCCGTGCGGCCCGAGTAGACGCGGACGATTCCGGCCCAGCGGGTCTCGGGAGTCTCGATGTTGCTCAGGAAGTTGGTGGCGATGTCGGCGCAGCCGTCGCCGTCCACGTCGCCCACGCCCCCGCCGAAGCCGACGGACTGGCGGGACTCGTCGCCGACGACGGACCAGTACGGCGCCAGGACCTGGCCCGCGCCCCTGGCGACGCCCTCGGCGCCGTCGAAGAGGTAGGCGGCGCCCGTCCAGGTCCCGTGGGCGGCGTCGACGAAGTCGCCGACGAAGATGTCGGGCACGCCGTCGCCCGTGCAGTCGCCCGGGGACGACGCGAAGTACTGCCCGAATGCCCGCTGGGTGGGCGAGTCGCCCCGGATGCGGAAGACCTCGGCGCCCGAGGCGCCGTCGAAGACGTAGCCGAGCCCGAAGTTGTCGGCGCCGGCGTTGCGGGCGCAGACGAGGTACTCGTCGATCCCGTCGGCGTTGAGGTCGCCCACGGGGTTGGTGCACGAGCCGAAGCGGTCGCCGTCGGCCTCGCCGTCGTGGGTGCGGATAACGGAGAAGTCGGCGCCCGAGAGGACCCAGGCGCGTCCGCGGTTGGCGCCGGCCTCGTCCCAGAGGTCGGCGGTGACGATGAGGTCGGGCACGCCGTCGGCGTTGACGTCGGAGAGCGCCGAGATGTCCTGCCCGAACCGGTCGTTGCCAAGCTCGGGATCCGTGGTCGCGTAGTCGGCGGCGCGGAGCTCGCGGATGAGCGAGTGGTCGGCGCCCGAGTAGACGAATGCCTGGCCGGCGATGGTGGGGTTGGTGGCGAAGATGTTGCCGGCGGCGCCGACGCCGTAGTCCCCGATGCCGTCGCCGTCGATGTCGCCCAGCTTCCCGAGCCGCCAGCCGAGGAAGCCCCGGGCGGTGTTCCCGGTGTGGGTGGCGAGGATGGCGCCGGTCCGTCCGTCGTGGACGAAGGCGGCGCCGGCGGTGGGCATGCCGTCGATGGCGCGGAATGGCGCGGAGTTGAGCACCTCGGGGACGCCGTCGCCGTTGAGGTCGTCGATGGTCTCGGAGACGTACCCGTACTGCTCGCCCTGCGAGGCGCCCCAGCTGGTGTAGAACTCGTTGACGCCGGGCTCGGCGTAGCCCTGGGCGTGAGCGGCGGCGGCGAGCGTCGGGACGAGGATGATCGCGAATGGCGCGTGCGTCTTCATGGTTTGGGCCTCCCTCGCGGCGCGTCGTTGCGCGGCCGCGGTGTATCGCCCGTTATTCCGCGCCGGGTCCGAACGGGTTCAACCGTGATCCTGCGCGTTTCGCGCGATCGGTTATCTCGTGAACGATCGCAACGCCGCCGGGGCGCCCGCCCGGACCGCTTCTCGGGCCATAGACGGGCGGAGGCCGGCGTGGCGGACGAACGCGTCGGAAAGGTGCGAGGCGCTGGCGAAGCCGCACCCGCGTGCGATCGGGTCCAGCGGCCCGGCGTCGTCGGCCAGCCGCTCCATCGCCTCGGCGATCCGGACCCGAGTCAGGTACGTGTGCACGGTCATGCCCGTGCGGGTCCTGAAGATGCGGCAGTAATGCAGCGGTGAGAGGCACGCCGCCGCGGCGACGTCCTCGAGCAGCACGCGCCCGGCGAACGAGACCGCGATGAACTCGGCGCCCTCGTTGACCGCCGCCGCGTACGCGGCCCGGGTCGAGGCCTTTCCGGCCCGCTTCGCGCTCCGGCGTCGCCTCTGCCCCCGGGCCTCGTACGAGGCCCGGACCATCCCCCCGACGACACGGATCGCCGCCTCGTCGATCGCCAGCGGGTCGAGCTCCGCCTCTTGCTCACCCCGTGGCCCGGGCGCGAACGGGGAGGTCAGGCGCCGAAGACCCAGCAGCGTGCGAGAGGGCGCGGGCCCGACCATGTGCGCGAAGCAGTTGTCCGCGTCCTCGGCCGCGTCGGGGTCGAACTCGCCGACGATCTGCGCCGTCAGGTCGCGGCGGAGCCAGACCCAGTCCGTCTCCTCGCCGCGCTCGCTCAGGGGCGTCTTGTGGTACGCCTGGTCCCGGTTCGAGAAGAGCGCGACGGCAGACGTGCCGACCTCGCCCTCGCGGGCGTCGGCCCACCGGAAGAGCATGGGCCTCCGGGGCACGCCCAGGATCGGGCCCCCCTTGCCCGTCAGGTGCGTCCCGCGCCAGGCGTCCGGCTCGGGAGGGAGGCGCAGGACACCGATCGCGGTCAGCCCCGTGTACGCGTAGTCGTGACTCCGCTCCACGCCCCCTGTACCCGCATCGCGGGGGCGAGTTGCCGCCCGGGTCGGTTACGGGCAGCCCGTGACGAACAACGCCAGGAAGATCACCACATCCGTGAAGTCCCACTGGCCGAACGGCTCGGCCAGGTCGGCCTCGGGCGCCATCGCCCCGAAGGCGTTCAGGAACTCGACGACGTCGTTGAAGTCGAGCTGCCCGAAGGGCTCGGCCAGGTCCGCGGCCGAGCAGGGTGGCTCGTTGGCCAGGAAGACGCGGATGCAGGTGTTGCCCGAGTAGCCGAGGACGAGGTCCTCGAGCCCGTCGCCGTCGATGTCGCCGAAGGCGACCGCGGTGCCGACCTCGGAGGCGTCGAAGGTCCAGGTGGGTGTGACGTCAAGGGCGCCGTCGCGGTTGAGGTAGATGTGTGCGCGCCCGTCGGAGAAGATGATCTCGGCCAGGTCCGGGTCTCCGTCGCCGTCCACGTCCTGGACGGTCATGTCCTGGGGCGCGGAGGTGAAGGGGGGCATCGAGGTCCAGTACGGCGAGAGGGCGCCGGCGTTGTAGTCGAACAGGCGGGTCGGGTCGCCCCCGACGGCCAGCTCGAGGGCGCCGTCGCCGTCGAAGTCCGCGAACGCCGTCCCGCGCTCGCTGCCGGTGTTATCGACGAACGCGCCCTGGTTCACGTCGAGCGTGCCGCCGAGGTTGTAGTAGATGCCGCTGGTGAACGCGACCCACTTGGAGACGCCGA
Source organism: Phycisphaerales bacterium (assembly GCA_041987545.1). GTDB lineage: Bacteria > Planctomycetota > Phycisphaerae > Phycisphaerales > UBA1924 > JAJRXR01. The sequence goes on from JBHIWH010000004.1 coordinate 345,733, forward strand.
TGTCCATGAAGCCGTCGTTGTCCACGTCCGCGGCGCTGAGCCCGCCCTGGATCGACTGCTCGGCCGACTGCCAGACCGGGACGGGGTTCATCACGCCCGCCTCGTTCTCGAACTGGTACATCGGGCGGTGCGGGCTGGGAGTGACGCCCTGGTTGGCGGTGACCAGGTCCAGGTCGCCGTCGTTGTCGAGGTCGACCAGCAGGCCCGAGGTGGCCCAGGCGGTCTGGGGCGTGGAGGCGACGAACGAGGCGGTGGTCGCGGGGCCGGTGGGCGAGCCCGTGTAGATGCGGACGGAGTTGGTCGTCAGCGAGCCGTGCATCGTGACGACCTCGAGGCCGGGCTGGCCGTCGATGTCTCCGACGTGGATGTCGCCCGTGTGCGTCTCGTTGTCGGAGAGCCAGATCGGCCAGGCGCCGAGGTCGGACGGCTCGTTGGCGTAGTCGTTGTAGAGGATGAAGTCGTGCCAGTCCTCGTAGGGGGGGAAGCTGTTGGAGATGTAGCAGGCGACGACGATGTCGTTGAGCCCGTCGCCGTTCATGTCGGCGACCTTGAGCCCGCCGCACTGGCGGCGGAGCTCGAGCGTGAGATCGGGCGTGGTCGGGAATGGCACGCCCAAGCCGCGGGCGGTCCAGCCGGTGTTGTCGGTGGGCGCCGCGGTCACGACGACGGAGGCCCGCCCGTCTTCGCTGACCTCGAAGGCGGTCTGGGCGAGGCAGGGCGTGCAGGCGCCGGCAGAGAGGAGGACCGGCAGAGTGGTGCGGGGGATCATCGGCGTCTCCGGAAAAAAAGAGGTCCCTGCAGCCTATTGGTTCCGCCCCCTCGGATCGAGGGTTCTCAGCCCCCGCAGTCCTGCGTGAACATCCCGAGGAACGCGAGCACGTCGTCGAAGTCGCAGACGCCCATGGGCGGCGACAGGTCCGCCGCCGGATCGCACGAGGCGAACGCGATCAGGTACGCCAGGACGTCGTCGAAATCGAGCACGCCGTAGCCCGGCGCCAGGTCCGCGGGGCTGCACCGCTCGTCGCAGACCATCTCGTAGATCAGCAGCGGCCCCCCGCTGCTCGTGACAATTCCCGAACCGGCGTACACCCGCCCGCCCGAGACCACGACCGGGTCGGGAACGCCGCCCGACTGCGTCCCGAACTCGTACCCGATCACGGAGGGGGACGAGGGGTCGCTGATGTCCACCATCGCGAACAGGGGGCTCGCGATGCCGGTGCTCCGCAGCGCGACGACCGCCCGGCGGCCCGAGATCGCCACCCCGCGCGCCAGCCACTCGCCCTCGCCCAACGACGCGGCGAACCGGGGCGACGACGGGTCGCTGATGTCCAGCACCGTCAGGCCCGAGTCGAACTCGGTGAAGTAGGCCCACTCGCCGTCGATGACCACATCGGACACGGGGCCCGACGACGGGTAGCTCCCGACGATCACGGGCACGGCCGGGTCCGTCACGTCGATCACCTGCACGCCCCCGAACACGTCGCCCACCAGCGCGAGCGTCCCGCGCACCGCGATGTCCGCGGCGTCCCCCGGCGTGTCCGCGTGCCCGACCTGCACGGGCGCCCTCGGGTCCGAGATGTCCGCGATGACCAGCCCGTTGTCGCCGTCCGCGACGTACGCCAGATCCCCGACGAGCGCCACGTCCTGGGAAGAGCCCGCGGTGTCAAGGATCCCGATGAGCCCGATGGTGACATCAGCGATCCCGAGCCCCGCCTCGGCGCACGCGACGGCGGCGAGCGAGCCCTCGATATCCAGCTGGCCGGGCCCGCCCGGGAGCCCGGCGATGAAGTATTTGAACATCGGGGACATCCCGTCTCCGAAGTAGAAGCTTTCCAGCGTGAACAGCTGGTTGATGTCCGGCGGTTGCCCGATCGAGAATCTCGACATGAAGTGCACGCCACCCGAGACGGCGATCCCCACGGGCGCCAGGCCCAGGTCGGACGGGTCGTCGTACGCCACGACCGGCTCGAAGCCCACGAACTCGTCGCACAGCTGCCCGGGGCATGACACGTCGATCACCCGCAGCCCGCCGGAGTTGTCCGCGACGTACGCGATCTCGTTGCGAACGACGACGTCGTCGGCGAAGTCCGGCGTTGCCGCTGTCCCGATGATCGTCGGGAATTCAATTTCAGTCATGTCCACGAGCACGAGCCCGCCGGCCCCGTCGGTGACGTACACGATCGAGCCGGCGACATCGACCCCGCGCGCCAGCCCGGGGGTGTCCACGGTCGCAAAGACAAAGGGGGTCGGGGCCCAGATGTAGACGCACACCAACCCCGCGCTCTCGGTCGCGACGAACGCCACCAGGCCCTCGACCGCGATGTCCAACGCCGCATCCGGCAGGTCCATCGACGAGAGCTCCACCGGGTTGGTCGGGTCGCTCACGTCGAGGATCCCGAACCCCGCCGAGCCGGCGGCGACGTACACACGCCCGTGCGATGCCGCGATGCCCTCCGCCTCGCCCGGCGTCGGGAACGACCCCACGATGCTCGGCGACGCCGGGTTCGAGATGTCCACGATCTGGACCCCGCCGAACCGGTCCGCGACGTACGCGTGGTCACCGACGAGCGCGATGTCATTCGCCTGACCGGGCGTATCGACCGAGCCGATGATCGTCGGCGCCGTCGGGTCGCTCGCGTCGATCACCTGGACGCCCGAGTCGGTGTCCGCGACGAACACCAGCGAGCCGCGGTTCGCGACGCCGACCGCGAACCCGGGCGTGTCCACGCCGCCGACGATCACGGGCGCGGCCGGGTCCGTGACGTCAACGACCTTCAGGCCCGTGTCGATGTTCGCGACGTACGCGTGCGAGCCGTTGAGCGCGACCGCCAGCCCGCGCTCCGGGATCGCGACCGAGCCCAACTCGACGGGCTCGCAGGTCTGCCCCAACGCCGGCCCCGCGATGGCGCACGACACCCCGACAACAACACACGCACGAACGAACATGGCTCTCCCCTCCTCCAAAGACGACCGGGCGGCCCTCCTCGTGTCGGCGCCGCCCGGCGGTCCGAGCAGGATAGCGTCCGCGCGACGCGACCCGAAGGGAAGCCCGACGCGATCTCTAAGACCGGATCACGAGATGCTTTACGGGCAGCCGTCGCCGAAGTGCGTCAGGAACGCGACGACGTCGGTCGAGTCCCACTTGCCGAGCGGCTCGGCCAGGTCGGCCACGGGTGACGACGCGCCGAACGCGGCGAGGAAGGCGAGCACGTCGGAGAAATCGAGCGCGCCGTACGGCGCCGCGAAGTCGGCCCGGTTGCACGACAGGAACGTCAGGCCCGAGATCACCCAGAACCGTCCCCGCTGCGGCCCGTCGCCGGAGAACCAGGGCGCGTTCACGAAGATGTCGGGGACGCCGTCCAGATCGACATCACCCATCCCGAACGTCCACCCGCCGAAGGCGGCGCCCGCGCTGTCGCAGGTCACGCGGCCGAGCAGGGCCGAGTCGGACCCCCGCCTCACCTCGAGCTTGCCCGTCGTGCCCGCGGCGCCGTCGGGGCTGCGCCAGCTGGTCACGATCAGCTCGTCGATGCCGTCGCCGTCGAGATCGCCCGCCGAGCCGGTCGCCCCGAGCCCCTGCAGGGCCGACGAGCCCGTGTACTCCCGGAGCAGAGCGCGGGTCGCTCCGTCGAGCACGAAGGCCTTGCCGGTCTGGGCGCCGAGTGCCGCGTCGAACTGGTCGGCGATGACGATCTCGCGGACGCCGTCGCCGTTGATGTCGATCGGGGGGGACGGGATCCACGAGCCGAAATCGACGCTGGTCGGGCTCGTGGACACGATCGGACCGCCGATGGGCGCACCGTCGCGGCCCGAGAGCAGCTGCACGAACCCGGGGCCGGCGTTCTGGAGCGTGGGGCGCATCTGCGGGGAGCCCGCGGCGACGTCCCGGATCCCGTCGCCGTCCGCGTCGTCGATCGAGAAGCACGACTGCCCGAGCGCCTCGTGCGCGGCCTGACCCTCGGCGGCCCAGAGCTCGGCGCCGTCCGCACCCGAGTAGACCGCGACACGACCCCGCGGGACGTTCTGGATCCGGTGGAAGGGCGCGCCGACCAACAGGTCGTCGAACCCGTCGGCGTTCACATCGTCGAGCGCCGACAGGCCGAGCCCGAACTGGTCGTTGGGCGTGAGCCCCCCGAGCGTGTGGATCACCGACCCGTCGGCGCCGCTGAACACGACCACCGTGCCGGGCGAGCCTGTGTTCCAGCCCGCGGCCGCGTAGTCGGGGACGCCGTCGCTGTCGATGTCCCCCGCGGCGGCGGCCTTCTGGAAGACCGTGGAGGCGTCGGGCGACGCGTGGGTGCGCATCGGCGCGCCGGTCGCGCCGTCGCGGAGGAAGCACGCGCCCGTCGTCCCGGGCCCGACGTTGAACCAGCCCGGCGCGGTGCACACGATCTCGGTGATCCCGTCCCCGTTGAGGTCGCCGACGGCGGCCGGGGCGAGCCCGAACTGCCCGCTGTCCTGCGCCCCGCCCACCGTGTAGATCACGATCACGTCCGGATCGACGAACTGGGCGTGGGCCGCCTGGGACCCGACCCCGACTAGGCCGAGCAGCACGCACATCGTCCGACTTCCCATAGTCCGATTCCTCCTCGCCGGCATGGGCGGCGATGATCGAACCTACGAGCCGCCGGCGACAGTGTCTTGAAGGATCCTGCGCATCTGATGGATCCGCGGGGCGGCCCGGGCGAGCCTGGCGGGCGGGACGCCGAACGAGCTCGTGAACGCGCGCGTCATGTGGGCCTGATCCGAGAACCCGCACTCGTGCGCGACCACCGCCAGCGGCGCCCGGCCTTCGAGCACCCGATCGGCCGCCCGCAGCAGCCTCGCCCGCCTCCGGAAGCCCTGCACCGTCATCCCGGTCGATCGCTTGAACACGCGACAGAAGTGGTGCGGGGACATGCGGACCTCGCGCCCGATCTCCGTCAGGGACAACTCGCCGTCGCAATCCTGGAGGAGCGAGACGGCGTGCATGACCGCGTCCAGCTGATTCGCCGGGGCATGATCGCGCGCCGGCCCCCGGCTCGCCCACCTCTCGCCGCAGACCCTCTCGACGAGCTCGTACATCAGCGCCTCGGCCCCGATCGCGTCGAGCGTGCCGGAGTCCGCGCACCTCGCGAGCGTCTGGACGGCCAACGCGGCCCGGGCGTCGGATCCCAGCGAGACTCGTCCTGCGCGCCGGGCCATCTGCCGGCAGAACCCCGCCCCGCACACCTCGCCGAACACGTCGGGCGCCATGCCGATCCACACACTGCGCCCGGCGCTTGGCCGCGCGCGGCGCACGCCGTGCTCGTGCTCGGCGCCGAGCGCGATCGCCCCACCCGGCCCGACGATGTCCGCACGCTCCCTGGGCCCGAACCGCAGCGGCGTCTCGGGGAACGAGACCCGCGGACGCTCGTCGGACTGCCACGCCCCTGGCAGCCCACCCCGCCCGGCGCCCCAGCTGGAGCGATACAACTGGATACCGGGGCTGTAGAAGAGGAGATCTTTGATCACGCGATGGGCCTCGGGCCGGTGAGCACCCGATTCGCGGCGCCCGGCGGTTGAGTTGCACGCGCGCCGCCGCCCCATAATCTCGTCGGACTCGACACCCAAGCGCCACTTGGCTCTCGCCCGGCGTGCTACGGGCAGCCCCTTCCGAACGCGTCGAGGAACGCCAGGGCGTCGGAGAAGTCGAACACGCCCTGGGGCTCGGCCAGGTCAGCCTCAGGGGCTTCGGTCGCGAATGCGCGCAGGAACGCGAGCACGTCATCGAAGTTCAGCACGCCGAAAGGGGCGGCGAAGTCGGCTCCGCCGCACGGTTCGCCGAGGGCGCCGTCCAGATCGACCGCCCACGCGCGGCCGGCCTGGTCGCCGTACGTGTCATCCTCATAGCTGCCCAGCAGCAGCAGCGGCCCGTGCACGTCGATGTCGTGCCCGAGGCTGCCGTACTCCGTAGGGACCGACGGCGTGAATCGCTCGACGCGCAACCACCCGCCCGGGCCACGCCGGAACAGCTCGACCGCCCCGCCGGGCAGCTCGCCCCCGGGCCCGGGGACCAACGCGTTCCAGAAGCCCACGAGCGCCAGGTCCCCGCTGAGCGCGACCTTGTTGCCGAACTCGCCGCTCGGCGACGGCGCCGCGGGCCGCAGCTTCGCGGTTCTGTTCCAGGCGGCCCCGTCGAACTCGAAGACCGAGGCCGAGCCGGTGTCGGACCCGTCGTCGTCGTCCTTGCGGGCGCCGACGAGGGCCCGGTCGCCGTCGAGCGCGACGTCGATGCCGAACAAGTCCTCGAACTGCCCTTCGGGCGCCGAGAGCGTCGCGGTCTGGACCCAGACGCCCGCGACCTTCTCGAAGATCGTCGCCGACCCGTCCTCGAAGGCGGCGCCGTTGCCGAAGAGCGAGCCGGAGAGCACGCGGCCCGAGTCGATCGCGACCGCGTGCCCGAAGTTGGCGAAGGCCTTGTGGGGCGTCGGTCGCAGCTTGGCCGTCTCGGCCCAGACCCCGTCGCCGCCCCGCTCGAACACGAACACCGAGCCGCTCCGCGAGAGCCCGTCGGCGTCGTGCCGGGCGCCGATGACGGCGGTGTCCCCGTCGATGTCGCACGAGACCCCGAACCAGTCGCCCGCGAGCAGGCTCGCCGGCGTCAGCGTCTGCGTGTACGCCCAGGCGCCCCCGTCGTGCTCGAACACGTACGCGCGGCCGGACTCCGGGCCCGCCTCGTTGGCCAGCATCGCGCCGACGATGATCGTCGAGCCTTCCACGGCGGCGCCGAACCCGAACCCGTCGCCCGGCGCTCCGTCCGGCGCCGCCAGCTCTTGCTCGATCGACCACGAACCGTCCTCGAGCGCGTAGACGTACACCCCGCCCGTGTTGCCCGCGACACCTCGGGCCGCGACGACCATGCGCTGGCCGTCCGTATCGACGCACGCGCCGAAGAGGTCGTCGGCGGCCGCGCCCGCGCGCTCGAGCGGGGAGACGTCCGCCGCCAGCTTCTCGAGGACGAGCCCCGTCGCCATCGGCCCCGCGGGCGCGGCGGACGAGACCAGCGTGAGACAGAACGCGGGCGGGCACAGCAAGCAGGACATGCGCGGCATGGCATCGGTCTCCCCGGGTGGTCGGGGCCCGATCCGCGGCGGCGCCGCCCCGGTTCATCCGGGATCCTGCGCAAGAGACGACGGCCTAGGGGCATCCCTCGCCGAACGCGACCAGGTACGCGAACACGTCGGAGAAGTTGAACACGCCGACAGGCTCGGCCAGGTCCGCCACCGGGTCCATGTCTCCGAACGCGACGAGGTACGCGAACACGTCGGAGAAGTTGAGCGTGCCGAACGGCTCGGCCAGGTCGGCAACGTTGCATCCGGGGTCGTCGATCGCGGCGCGGCTCGGCAGTGCAGACAGGCCAGCGAGCAGACCGCGCTTGCCCGTCACGACCCACGGTCGCCCGTCGCCCGACAGGTCCACGACCGCGACGCCGCCCGAGGGCTCGCCGGCGAGGTACGACTCGATCGGCTCGATCTCCTCGGCGCCCCTCGCCCGGCTGGCGCTGATGACGCCCACGAACTGGTCGCGCGGGCTGGACCCGTCGTTGGTGAAGACGACCTCGCCGGGCCCGTCGCCCTCGAGGTCGGCGATTGTGACGTCGACGATGTTCCAGCCGTCGGCGCGCTCCCCGGTGAACAGCGTGCTGGCGGAGAACTCGCCGCCGCCGGTGTTCTCGAGCACGACGATGTAGACCGGGCGTGTCGGGTCGTCGTTGGAGACGGCGACGAAGTCGTCGTCGCCGTCGCCGTCCCAGTCCCCCGCCGCAAGGCTCGAGACGTCCTCGATGGGCGCGATATCGACCGAGTCGGTCAGCGTGGGCGTGCCGTCGAGCTGGAAGGTGTAGAAGTCGATCGTGCTGAGCACCGTGTGCGACAGCGCGACGCGGGGCGTCTGGTCGGGGTCGAAGCCCATCGCCATCGTGGTCGCGGGGGCGGCGGTGGTCGGGCCCGCGACGAACGTGCCGTCGCCGTTGTTGAACCAAACGCCGAGCGTGTTGCTGTAGCTCACCGCCGCGTCGAGCGTGGGGTTGTCGTCGATGGTGGCAAAGGCAACGCCGAAGGGCGTGAAGATGTCGGTTAGTATGGTCTTGGGCGCGAGCGAGAAGGCGCCCGCGCCGTCGTTGAGCATGACCTCGACACCGCCGGCGGGGCTGGGCGCGGCAAGGTCGGGACCGTTCACGCCGTCGAGATCGCCGATCGCCAGGGGACCGGTCGCGCTGACCGACAGGGGCGGGTCGGCCGGGCCGAACGTGTCGTTGACCCCATCCCACCAGTGGACGTGCAGGTCGAAGGGCTGCGAGCCGGTGCTCGAGGGCACAGCCAGCGCGGCGATCTCCGGCACGCCGTCGGGCGAGCCGTCGAAGTTTGCGACCGCCAGCGACACGACCTCGTTTGACGACGGGATGCGCCCGAGCTGCTCGGAGAGCAGGTCGAGCCCGTTGCCCAGCAGGAGCACGCCGACGTCCTCGAACGAGCTGAACACGGCCAGGTCCACGAAGGGGTAGTCGCCCGGCCCGAAATCCGAGAAGGCGATGTCGGCGACGCCGTCGGGCACGACGTGCGTCGAGTCGCCTTCGAACGTCACGCCGATCGAGCCGAAGAGAATCGTGACGGTGTCGGTCACGCCGTTGGCGATCGCCGCGTCGGGCTGGCCGTCCTTGTTCAGGTCGCCGAAGGCGATCTTCGTGGGCCCGACCCCGGCGGCCTCGGTGTCGGTCTGCGAGAGCGTGCCGTCGGCGTTGTTTGTAAACACGCTCACCGTCGCGGGCTGGGTCGGGATCGCGCTGGCGACGACGAGGTCCCGGTCGCCGTCGCCGTCGAGGTCCTCGGAGCCCACCGCGCCGATCGTCCCGGGGACGGCGTAAGAGGGGCCAGCGGCGTACGCGCCCGCCCCGTCGTAGACGGCGGTCCGCACGTTGTTCACCCCCGCGCCCAGCCCGAGCACGACGTCCTCGTCCTCGTCGTCGTCGATGTCGAGCAGCGCCAGCGACGTGACCGAGCCCAGGCCCGGCGGGAAGCCCCCCTCGGAGTACGTGCCGTCCCCGTTGTCGATGAAGACCTTGGCCGCGGCGAACGGGCCGCCGCCCTCGCCGTAGACCACGATGTTCTTGCGCCCCGGCGCCGAGCCCTCCGTGAACTCCAGCCCGGCGACCGCGAGCAGCCCGCTCGGGCCGACGGTCGTGATCGTGCCGAGCACGTCGACGTTGTGGACCATCCCGTCGGATGTCACAACGCCGATGCTCCGCAGGAGGCCGTCGTCGCTGAAGCACTTGGCGACGGCGATGGGGACGCCGGGCACGTCGTAGGCGAGCGTCGTGCCGCCGCTGGGTGTCTTGTCCAGGTCGTCGTAGAACCTGAAGACAAGATTGCCCTGCCCGTTGTCGGCCCGGAACGCGACCATGCGGATGATCTCGCCACCCTGGGACACGCACCCGCCCGCGTAGTCCCGGTCGAGCCGCTGCTGCACGTTCGAGAGCGTCAGCGTCTGGCAGGAGGGCAGCGCCGCCGCGCCAGAAACGACAATCAGAACCGCCAGCCTCTTTCCGGGCATGATGCCCCCCTTCCGTCGGCGGACCCGACGACAGGAGATTGCACCAGATCCCGCGTCCCGGCACAACGGCGACGCCCCGAACTCGCGATGAATCGGGGCGCTGACGGGCCCGAACGAACCGGAGAGGCGTGCCAGGAGCCTCAGGCCCCCTGCTTACCCTTCCAGTCCGCCTTGTAGTGCGTGATGCCGTCGGCGATCTTCTCGCCCAGCGAGTCGTCGAGCGCCTTCTTGTCGGCCAGCTCGTCGTACACCGCCTTCAGGCTGGTCTTGAAGTAGTTGAGCATGCCCTTCTCGAACTCGTCCACCTTGTCCAGGGGGACGTCGTCGAGGAAGCCCTTCGTGCCCGCGTAGATCGACAGGATCTGGTCGGTCACCGGGAACGGCACGTACTGGGGCTGCTTGAGCAGCTCGACCATCCGGGCGCCGCGATCGAGCTGCTTCTGCGTCGCCGCGTCCAGCTCCGTGCCCAGCTGCGCGAAGGCCTCGAGCTCGCGGAAGGCGGCCAGGTCCAGACGCAGCGAGCCGGCGATCTTCTTCATCGCCTTGACCTGGGCGGCGCCGCCCACGCGCGACACCGAGATGCCGACGTTGATGGCCGGGCGGACGCCGGCGAAGAACAGCTCGGGCTCGAGATAAATCTGCCCGTCGGTGATCGAGATCACGTTGGTCGGGATGTACGCCGAGACGTCGCCCTCCTGCGTCTCGATGACGGGCAGGGCGGTCAGCGAGCCGCCGCCGTTCTCGTCCGAGAGCTTGGTGGCGCGCTCGAGCAGGCGGGAGTGCAGGTAGAACACGTCGCCCGGGTAGGCCTCTCGGCCCGGCGGGCGGCGGAGCAGGAGCGACAGCTGGCGGTACGCGACGGCCTGCTTGGACAGGTCGTCGTAGATGAGCAGGGCGTGCTTGGGCATCGGGCGCCCGTCGGACATGGTCTTGGCGCCGCCCTTGGCCGACCACATGAAGTACTCGCCCATCGCGCAGCCGGCGTAGGGCGCCACGTACTGCATGGGGGCGGGGTCCGAGCTGGCCGCGTTGACCACGATCGTGTAGTCCATCGCGCCGTTCTTCTTCAGCGTCTCGACGACGCCGGCGACCGTGGACTCTTTCTGGCCGACCGCGACGTAGATGCAGACCACGGCCTCGGTCGTGCCCCAGTACTGCTTCTGGTTGATGATCGTGTCGATCGCGACGGCGGTCTTGCCCGTCTTGCGGTCGCCGATGATCAGCTCGCGCTGCCCGCGGCCGATCGGGATCATCGCGTCGATCGCCTTGATGCCCGTCTGCAGGGGCTCGCTCACCGGCTGACGCTCGGCGATCCCCGGCGCGATGATGTCCATCTTGCGGGTCTGGGCGCCCTCGATCGAGGGGCCGTCGTCCAGCGGGCGGCCAAGCGGGTCGACCACGCGGCCGAGCATCTGCTCGCCCACGGGCACCTCGAGCAGGCGCCCGGTCGCCTTGACCAGGTCGCCCTCCTTGACGGCCAGGTAGTCGCCGTAGATGACCGCGCCGACCGTGTCGGTCTCGAGGTTCATCACCTGGCCCATGACGCCGCCCTCGGACGTCTGGAACTCGAGCAGCTCACCGGCCATCGCCTTGGACAGCCCGTAGATCCGCGCGATGCCGTCGCCGACCTCGACGACGCGCCCGACCTCGCTGACCTCCAGCTCGGCGCTGAACTGCTCGATTTCCTGCTTGATGACGCTGGCGATCTCGTCGGTCTTGATCTTCACGGCGGCGGTTCCCCCCGCCCGTCGGGCTCGCGCCCCGGGCGGTCAATCGGAGTGGGTTCGTGCTGCGTCTTCCCGGGGGCTGCGGACCCCGGGCGCCCCTCGCGGGAGGGGAAGGAAGCGTAGCTCTCCACGCCGCCGGTTTCCCGCCCCAATGGTCCTCGGATCGGGCCCCGGGGGGGGGCCTGCACCGGGTCCGATCGGCGGGGCCACGGGCCGGCGAGCGGTCAGGGCGCCGACGGCCCCGTCTCGTCCTCGATCCGCTCGATGCTCAGCCCCACGCTCGGATCCTCGACCCGGGCCGTCACCCCGGGGGGCAGGAACACGATCCGGGCCGCCTTGGACCCGATCCCGTCGGCCAGTTCCTGGAACGAGAGCGACACCACCGCCATCGGGCTCGCCTCGCCCCGCTCGATCCGCCCCACCGCCTCGCTCGGCCCGCTCACGACCACGTCGAACAGGTCCGTGTCCTCGGTCGCCAGCTCGATCCGCCACCGCCCAAGCTCGGGCGGGGGCAGCAGCACCTGCACGGGCAGGCGGGGGATCGTGTACGTCCTGGTCCGCGTGCGGACGGCGACCGCCGCGTCCACGATGGGGGGCGCCATCGACACGTGCCACGCGTCGGCCAGCGCCGCGGGCGGGCGCAGCCGCACGCCCGAGAGCACCTCCTCGCGCCCGGGCGGGACGTCGTCGATCATCTCCTGGTCGATCACGGCCAGGGCCTCGAGCGTGGACTGATCCACGCCGACCAGCGCCGACGCGGGCACGCGGAGCATCACCGACGCGGGGGTCAGCCGCGGGGGCCCGTCCAGCACGCCCTGGGGAGTCCGGGCGGCGACGGGCACGCGGATCTCCACGGCCCGGTCCATCTCGATCGTGACCGTTTCGGGGCGGATCTCGGAGATCGAGACGCCCGTCTCCCGCAGGGCCTCGGTCTTGCGGAGCGCCTCGCGGAGGGCGACCACGTGCGACCCGGGCGTCGAGGGCAGCTCGCGCCCCACGACCAACGACACGCGCCCTCCCAGCCGCTCGCGGGCGTCGGCGACCACCGCCGCCGAGCCCAGCAGCGTGACCTCGACGGCCCCCTCCCACGCCGGGTCCGTCACCCGCACGAGGTTCGCCCCGTCGCCCTCGTCGGCAATCGCGACCACCAGCGTGACCTGCTCGGAGCGGAGCGTGCGGCTCTCGGCGATCACCCAGACCAGCAGGGTCAGCAGCACGACGACAAACCCGGTCTTGACCCGTGCCCACGTCACGCCGCGCCCTCCCGGCGCTCGTCGCCGTCGCCCTTGGGCTTCTCCATCTGCTCGGGCGTGACGACCTCGTCCTCGTCCAGGCCGGCCGAGCTCAGCCCCCCGCCGCCCTCGATCTCATCGCCCTCGTCCTCGGGCGACGCGTCGTCGTCGGGCGTCGCCGGCTGCTTGCCCAGCCGCTTGAGCAGCACGTCCGGCAGGTCGTCGGGGTCGATGGGGATCGAGAGCCTGCCCCGGTCGGCCATCCGGATCGCGCCCGTCTCCTCGCTCACGATCACGACCAGCGCGTCCGACTCCTTGGTGATCCCTACCGCCGCCCTGTGCCTCGAGCCCAGGCTCGGGTCGGGCATCTCGCTGGGGTCGGCCAGGGGCAGCTGCACGCCGGCGGCGTGGATCTTCTTGCCCCGGATTACGACGGCCAGGTCGTGCAGCGCCGAGCCCGGGTAGAAGATCGTGCTCAGCAGCTGCTCGCTCAGCTCCGCGTTCAGGGTCGTCCCGCCCTCGGTCAGGCCCCGCAGCCCGAACTGCCGCTCGATGACGACCAGCGCGCCGAACCGCTGCTTGGACAGGTAGACGCACGAGGCGGAGATCGAGTCCACGATCTGCGAGCTCTCGCTGGGTCCGCTCCGGAGGATGGGCGCCTCGCCCAGGCGGATCAGCGCCCGCCGCAGCTCGGGCTGGAAGATCACGATCAGGGCGACCGCGGCCAGCGCGATGAACAGCTCGTACAGGTACGACACCCGCGCGAACGCGTCGCCCGCGCCGAACACCCGGACGATCAGCGTCGCCGCGATGAAGATCAGCAGCAGGCCCTTGAGGGCGCCGGCGGCACGCGTGCCCTGGACGAAGCGGACGACGGCCCAGATCACGATGCCGATCAGGGCCAGCTCGAGGACGACCTCGAGGGGCGAGTACGACCCGATGCGGTCGAAGAGGTCCTGGAGCCTGGTCAGGGGCATCGCCGCTCGCTTCTACTCCTCTCCCGCCCGGGGCCACGACCGGTCCTGGGGTTGGGTTGCTATCGTCGCGACGCCCGTCGGCCCTGCTGTTTCCGGAGCCCCCGTGCCCTACCGCGTCACGAGTTTCGAGCCCACGCCGAACCCCAACGCGCTCAAGTGCATGGTCGAGCCGAGCCCGGCGTCGTCGCCACGATCCTACTTCAACGCGGGCCAGGCCGCCGACGACGCCCTCGCCGCCGCCCTTTTCGACGTCGACGGCGTGACCAACGTCCTGATCCACTCGGCCTTCATCACCGTGGGCAAGCGCCCGGACGCGAGCTGGAAGTCGGTCAGGGCCGGGGTCGAGCGCGCCCTGGCGGCCTCGGAGTAGGCCGTGCCCGCCCCCGCCCGCCCCCCAGCCAGAGCCGCCCGATCAGACGCCGCCCTGGCCCGCCGCCTCGAGGCCTGGTTCCGGGCCGAGGCGCGCGACCTGCCCTGGCGCCCGGCCGACCTCGGCGCCCCCCGGGACCCGTACCGCTCGCTCGTCTCCGAGCTCATGCTCCAGCAGACCCAGGTCTCCCGCGTCGCCGAGCGGTTCGTCGAGTTCGTGGAGCGCTTCCCGACCGTCCGGGCGCTGGCCTCCGCCGACGAGCAGGAGGTGCTCGCGCTCTGGTCCGGGCTCGGGTACTACCGGCGGGCCAGGCTCCTGCACGCCGCGGCCATCGCCGTCGTCGAGCGGATGGACGGCCGGTTCCCGAGCAACCCGGCCCGCCTCCGCGAGCTGCCCGGCGTCGGGCGGTACACCGCCGGCGCGGTCGCCTCGATGGCCTTCGGCGCGCGCACGCCGATCGTCGACGGCAACGTCGCCAGGGTCCTGCTCCGCCTCGATGGGCGGGACTCGCCCCCCGACGATGCGGCGACGTCGGCGTGGCTCTGGGAGCGCAGCGGGCAGATGGTGGAGGCGGCCGACGAGCCCGGCGTGTTCAACGAGGCCCTCATGGAGCTGGGCGCGACTGTCTGCACGCCCCGCTCGCCCGCGTGCGACCGGTGCCCGCTCGCGCGTCGCTGTGCCGCGAAGCGCCAGGGGCGCCAGGGCGAGATTCCGCCGCCCAAGTCACGGGCAGCTCGGCGGGAGCTGCTGTGCGACGCCGTCCGCGTTGAGGACTCGCGGGGCAGGCTTCTCGTCGAACGTCGCGGCCCGGCCGGCCTGTGGGCCGGGCTCTGGCAGGCGCCCACGCTCGAGCGCGACGATCGGCACGCCAGGCCGGCCGAGCTGCGCGGGGCGCTGACGCTCGCAAGCGTCCGGCGCCGCCACGAGTTCGTGCACCAGACGACCCACCGCATCGTCCGGTTCCGCGTCTGGTCCGGCTCGCCCCGCGCCGGCGCCCGGCGCGAGCGGGGCGAGTGGCGCTCGCCGCGGGCCGTCGCGGGCCTGGCGCTCTCGACGCCCCAGCGCCGGATCCTGTTGGGCGATTAGCGCCCGGGCCGTGGACGCGCCCGCACGCGTATCCTCCCGCGTCATGCGCATCGGCGTCATCGTCCCCGTCTACAACGAGCGCGAGCTGCTGCCCTCGTCGCTGGAGCGTCTGGAGGCGACGCCCGCGCCGACCGGCCCCGGCGGCGCCGCGTCCGAGCGCGTGATCTACCTCGTCGACGACGGCTCGACCGACGGGACGCGGGACCTCATCGCGGGCATGCAGGACCGCCCCGGCGTGCGCACGAGCCTGGCCGAGCGGAACCAGGGCAAGGGCGCCGCCCTCCGCCGGGGCTTCGCCCTGGCGCTCGAGGACGGGTGCGACGTCGTGATCGTCCAGGACGCGGACCTGGAGTACGACCCGGCCGACCACGCCCAGGCGCTGGCGCCGATCCTCGCGGGCCGGGCCGACGCGGTCATCGGGACGCGGTTCCTGGGCCAGACGCACCGCGTCCTCTACTACTGGCACTCGGTGGGCAACAAGCTCATCACGCTCGCCAGCAACACACTCTCGAACCTGAACCTGACCGACATCGAGTGCGGCACCAAGGCCTTCACCCGCGACGTGCTCGCGAAGCTGACGCTTAAGGAGGACCGGTTCGGGATCGAGCCGGAGATCGTCGCCCGGCTCGCCCGCATGCGCCTGGACCGCGAGGGCGGGGGGACGCGGCGGGTGCGCATCTTCGAGGTGCCTGTCTCGTACGCCGGGCGGACGTACGAGGAGGGCAAGAAGATCGGCTGGCGCGACGCGGTGAGCGCGCTGCGGTGCATCGTCCGGTACAACCTGTTCTGACTCTCTCGCCTACGCGACCAAGCGGGTGAACCGGTCGAGCAGCGCGTCGAGCTGCTCGCGGGTCTCGGCGGTGAGCGTCACGTGCCCGACCTTGCGCCCGGCGCGGGGGGTCTTGCCGTAGTCGTGGAAGTGGGCGCCCTCGAGGTTCGCCAGGCGTGCAGCCGGCGGCAGCTCGCCGATGAGGTTCACCATCGCGGTGTGCCCGATGGCCTCGCACGCGCCCAGGGGCATGCCCAGCACCGCTCGCAGGTGGTTCTCGAACTGGCTCGTCTGCGCGCCCTCGATCGTCCAGTGGCCGGTGTTGTGAACACGGGGGGCGATCTCGTTGGCCAGCAGCGTCGCCTCGGCGCCCGCGCCGACCTGGAAGAACTCGACGGCGAGCACGCCGACGTAGTTCAGTTCGTCCAGGATCTTCTGGGCGGCGCCCCGGGCCTGTGCCTCCAGCGATTCGGGCACGTCGGGCGCCGGGGCGCGGGTGAGCCGGAGGATCCCGCCCCGGTGCACGTTCTGGGCCAGGGGGTAGAAGCGGGTCTCGCCGCTGGCGCCCCGGACGGCGATGATCGACAGCTCGCGCGTGAACGGGACGAACGAGTCCAGGATCGCGGGGGCGCGGCCGATCGCCTCCCACGCGGGCGCCGCGTCGCCGGGGGCGGCGACCTGGTGCTGCCCCTTGCCGTCGTACCCGAATCGGCGGGCTTTGAGGACGGCTGGCGCGCCGAGCCTCGACAGCGCCGGCGCGATCTGCGGCTCGTCCTCGATCGCCTCGGACGCGGGCGCCGGGATGCCGAGCTTCTTGAATAGCTCGCGCTCGAGAAGGCGGTCCTGGGCGGTCCGGAGCGCGCCGGTCGGCGGGCGGACGGGCGCCGCCGCGGCGATCTTGTCGCACGTCGCGACCGGGACGTTCTCGAACTCGTACGTGATCGCCGCGGCCCCCTCGACCAGACGCGTCAGAGCCGACTCGTCCTCGTACCCCCCCACCACAAGCTCGGCGACCCGGGCGGCGCACGCCTCGGCGCTCGGGTCGAGCAGGCGCACGCGGGCGGGGAGCGACGGCGCCGCCTGGGCGAGCATGAGTCCGAGCTGGCCGCCGCCCAGGATCGCGACGAGGGGGGCGTCGGGGGGCGCGTCTCCGGGCCGGCTCACCCGCCGGCCCCCGGCTCGCGGCTGGGGTCCGGATCGTCGAGCACGCGCTGCGTCTGCTCGGCCCGGAATCGCTCCAGGGCTTCCAGATGCTCGGGATGCGCCCCGGCGACGATGGAGGCGGCCAGCAGGGCGGCGTTGATCGCGCCCGCCTTGCCGATCGCCAGCGTGCCCACGGGCACGCCGCCGGGCATCTGCGCGATGGACAGCAGCGAGTCGATCCCGGACAGGGCCTTGCTCTGGACGGGCACGCCCAGAACCGGCAGCGTGGTCTTGCTGGCGACCATGCCCGGCAGGTGGGCCGCGCCCCCGGCGCCCGCGATGACGACCTCGATGCCCCGGCCCCGGGCGCCAGCCGCGTACTCGAAGAGCAGGTCGGGCGTGCGGTGGGCGCTGACGACCCGGGTCTCGTGCGGGACGCCCAGGGCCTCGAGCGTCTCGGCGGCGTGGCGCATCGTCTCCCAGTCGGAGCGCGAGCCCATGATGACGCCGACGAGTGCCACGACGCGACAAGCCTACACCGCCCGATCGCCCCCCGGCGCCGACCCGTATCATCGCCCGGAGGCGACGCCATGCCCGAGACCGCGACCCACGCCAAAGTCCAGCTCAAGGCCTACCAGGTCGGGCCGAACCCGGGCTACGAGATCGTCCCCGCCGGCCCCAAGCGCCGGTGGATGGACGAGTTCCCGGGCAAGGCGCCCTACCGCTGCCTGCCCCTGAACATGGCCAACCAGGGAGGCTGGCTCGTGCTCAGCCCCTGCACCTTCTCGGCCAAGTGGAACGGCAAGACCGGCACCGACTCGACCAAGATCTCGTTCGAGGACGGCGAGGCCGACACCATGGGCGCCGTCATCCGCTCGCACTTCGGCAGCGGGATCATCACCTTCATGCTCCCCTGGCTCTTCCGGACGACCGAGGGCTACGGCGTCTGGGTCCACGGGCCCCCCAACTGGCCCATGGACAACCTCCAGGCCCTCGACGGCATCGTCGAGACCGACTGGTCGCACATGACCTTCACCATGAACTGGCAGATCATGCGCCGCAACACGCCGATCTGGTTCCGCAAGGGCGACCCCATCTGCATGCTCACGCCCTTCCCCCTCGACATGCTGGAGGCGACCGAGCCGACGTTCCTGGACATCCGCTCGGACCCGGCGCTGCACCAGGCGCACACGGAGGCGGTCAAGAGCCGCGCGGACGTCATCCGCAAGAACGTGCAGACGGGCTCCCAGGAGTGGGAGAAGAAGTACATGCGGGGCGAGCAGTCGGACGGCCTGCTCCGCCAGGGCCACCGGACGAACTTCAAGATCTCCGCGTTTGCCGACAAGCGCCGGGGCTAAGCAAGGCGATCGGCGCTCAGAACCGGACCGAGAGCCGGATGAACGCCGAGCCGTAGGCGTCGCCGTTGCCCTGGGTGCTGAACTCCTCCGTGAGCCAGGTCACGCTGTAGCCCAGCTCGAGCAGCTTGTACCGGGCGACGAGGCCGAAGGTCAGCTCGCCGACGACGTGGTTCTTGTCCACCGACGCCGAGTCGGAGAACGTGTTGCCGTCGAGGAAGATGTTGTGCGCGACGGCCCGGGCCCCGGCGCGGGCGAAGGCGTACGCGCCCCAGTCGCCCAGCCACTGGGCGGTCGCGTCGGACGTGCCCAGCAGGCGAGGCGGGCCGAAGTCGTCGGGCAGGTTGTAGCCCGCGCGGATCGTCGCGTCGGCGCTGGCGCGGACGAAGACGTTGCCCAGGTCGACGGCGACCCGGGGGATCGCGTCCAGCTCCAGACAGCCGATCTCCGCCTTGTCGAACTTCCAGGACCGCTGCAGGCGGAGGTTGAACGCGAACTCGTTGCTCAGCTGCGTCCCCCAGCCCTCGGGCTTGACCTGGCTGGGGACGACCGAATGGATGAACGTCTGCACGCCCTCGGCGCCCGCGGCCTCGCCCACGACGCCCAGGTCCAGCTCCGCGTGGTCGTGCACCCGGTCGTTGGCCCGCTGCACGTAGAAGCCCGCGTACAGGTAGCCCGCGTACGGGCGCGAGCCGGGGGGCGGGTTCTTCAGCGAGATGTCGTACGCCGTGTAGATGTGCTGGGCGATCACGATGCCCGCGGCGACCTTGGCGTCCCGCATGGGCAGGATGCCGTCGGCGAACTCGCGGACACCGTCCTCGAACCGGGCCGAGGGGTCCAGGGCCAGATCCAGCCGGACGCCGTTGGTGTAGTGGCGGTCTGACTCGGAGTACGGCTTGACGTACGCGCCGTCGTTGTCCCAAATGAGCTGGACGTGGCGGACCCGCCAGGAGTCCGTGACCAGGTCGTCGGCCGACTCCGGGGCGCCCTCTGGCGCCTCGCCGACCGGGGCCGGGTTGGGCTCATGAACAGAGCCGATGGCCTCAGTGCATGAGACCAGAACGAGGGTCGCGAGCAGCGATCGAATGACGGCGTCCTTGCTCATCTGTGGTTAGCCTGGGTCGTTCTCGGGGCAGCCAAGCGTACCACGCTTGCGATTGCCACGACGGGCCAGGGGGGGATCGCATGCGGCGCCGTCTCAACGAAATCATGACAAACGCTCGCCCCGGCGACCGGGCGAGCCTCCTGTTTGATATCGGGCTGGTCGTGCTGATCCTGGTCAATGTCCTGGCCATGATCCTGGAGTCTGTCGAGCCGATCAGGGTGCGGGCCCCGGGGCTGTTCGCCGGGTTCGAGACGTTCTCGGTCATCGCGTTCACCATCGAGTACGTCCTGAGGCTCTGGACGTGCACTTGTGATCCGCGATTCGCCGGGGCATTCAGGGGGAGCGTGCGCTACGCGCTCACGCCACTCGCCATCGTCGATCTGCTCGCGGTGCTGCCCTTCTATCTGCCGTTCCTTGGCATCGACCTCCGCGTCACTCGTGTTTTCAGGCTCGTCCGCGTGCTTCGATTGGCCAAGCTCGCCCGCTATACAACCGCCTTGTCACTCTTGGCGACCGTGCTCCGGAGGAAGAAGGACGAACTCGTCGGTGTCGCCGCGATGGTCCTCGTCGCTCTCGTTCTCGCAGCATCTCTCATGTACTTCGCAGAACGCGACGCGCAGCCGGATGCCTTCGGGAGCATCCCCGCCTCCGCCTGGTGGACGGTCACTGCCCTGACACCCATGAGCCAGGCGGACCTGAACCCGGTCACACCGATCGGCCGGTTCCTCTCCGCGTGCGTCTCGGTCCTGGGGCTCGGGATGATCGCGCTGCCGACCGGGATCATCGGGGCTGGATTCGTCGAGGAGATCGGCCGCAAGAAATCTGCTGACGCGCGTTGTCCGCATTGCGGCGGCCCGATCAGCGACGACTAGCACGACTCAATCGTCTTCAGGCCTGTCTTGCTCCGTGTCACGCTCCGGCGGGGGCGCCTCGATCGGCCGCAACGACTCGATCAGCAGCTCCAGGCCCGGGCGGATCAGCTCCTCTCGCCCGGGGAACCACGAGGCCTGCGCCTCGAGCGCCCGGCCCTCCCCATTCTCATACACGAGCGTCACCCAGCGGCGCGGCGCCGCCTCGTGCTCGACCTCGAACCAGGCGCCGCGGCCCCCGCCCTCGGTCTCGAACTGCTCGATGATCCGCCACGCGTCGTCCTCGGCCGCCATCTCGATCGTCGCCAGCGCCTCGTCGGCGGGCGGGATCTCGGAGTCGTAGGACATGATCCGGACCCACGCGTCCTGTGGGAGCACGAGCTGGATCGCCGTGAACCGCTCGTCCTCGTCCTCCTCCTCGTACCACTGCCAGTCGCCCGGGACCATGCACTCGAACTCGGTGTGCTCGAGGAGCCACGCGTTCTCGACGTCCGCCGGCGCGTCGGCGGGCGTGCGGACCTGAAGCGTGGACAGGATCAGCTCGACGCCCGGGTCGAAGCTCGGCCCGGCCGCGACCGCCGCCAGCTCGCGGATCTCCAGCACGTACCCGTCGGGCAGCGGGCTCAGCAGGATCCGCGAGCGGTACTTCACGCTCAGCCCGCCCCGGAACATCCGCTCCTCGCCCTCGCCCTTGATGCCGGCGATCTCGTCGATCGGCGTCGATTCGCCGACGCTCCGCAGCCCGGAGTCGCGGTAGTGGTCCTCGATCTGGTCGATCCGGTCGGCGACGCTCATGTCGTCCCAGTACATCTCGATGCTCAGGTTCGCGTCCTGCGGGGGCTCGAAGTAGACCGAGGCGACCCCGAACTCGTCGTCGAGCTCCGCCTTCCAGTTGCGCGGGTACTGCAGCGAGTACGTGGTGCTGCGCGGGAGCATCCTGGGGTGCGCAACGTCCGCGGGCGCGCCCATCGAGGGCATGACGAACACGGCCAGCAGCGCGACCCCCCCGATGACGACCACGAAGAAGCCCATGGGCAGCACGAGCAGCCACCACACGCTCGCCCACTTGCTGACGTCGATCGTCGCCCGCACGCCGCGGAAGCTGATCAGCACGCTCCAGAGGGGCAGGGGCGCGAACGCGGCGATCTCCCACCAGGCGACGAGGCGGGCCGCGTATGCCTCGGGCGTGTCGTAGACGAACGTCCAGACGAGCATCGAGATCACGCTCGGCACCGCGATCAGCAGCCGCGCCTGGGACCAGATCGCGAATGTCTGGGTCGGGGGGGCGTGCACCCCGCCGCTGGCGAAGACCCGGAAGTGGAAGAAGAACCCCGGGATGCACGCCTGGAGCACGCCCGACGCAGCGCCCGCGATCAGCACGAAGACCCAGAACGCCGGCCAGCTCGGCCCCGAGGACATGGCGGCGGCGAGCGCCCCGATGATCGCGGGCGCCTCGCAGATCGCCGCGATCCCGATCACCCAGCACAGCAGGATCACCACCCAGATCGGCGCACGACCGCCCGGGCCTCGGAAGTACCGCCCGGGGCGAAAGAGCAGATCGAACGGGTTCCAGGCGATCCGCTCCGCCGGGTCGTCATCGCTCTCGGGGGCGAGGCCCGGCGCATCGCTCGTCCCCTCGTGGCGCACGATGGGCGGCGCCCCGGGGAACGTGCGCTCGTCGCTGGCGAAGCTGTCCGGGGATCGCTCGCTCATCGTGTCTCTCGGCGACTCAGCTCTCGGCCGACTCGCGGAGCTTGGCCAGGACGGCGTAGTCCTCGAGCGTGGACGTGTCCTGCGTCGTGTCTTCCTCGCCGGCCGCGATCGAGCGGAGCAGCCGCCGCATGATCTTGCCCGATCGCGTCTTGGGCAGCGCGCCGGTAAAGCGGATCTGGTCGGGCTTGGCGATGGCGCCGATCTCCTTGCCGACGTGCTCGCGGAGTTCCTTGAGGAGTTCCGGCGAGGGCTGGGCGTCGCCCCCGAGCGTGCAGAAGGCGGCGATGCCCGTGCCCTTGATCTCGTGCGGCATGCCGACGACCGCCGCCTCGACGACCGCCGGGTGGCTGACCAGCGCGCTCTCGACCTCCATCGTGCCCAGGCGGTGTCCCGAGACGTTGATGACGTCGTCGACGCGGCCCATGATCCAGAAGTACCCGTCCGCGTCGCGTCGGGCGCCGTCGCCCGGGAAGTACATCCCGGGCAGTCGCGACCAGTACGTCTCGATGAACCGCTCGCGGTCGCCGAAGATCCCCCGGAGCATGGCCGGCCAGGGCTTGCGGATGGCGAGCAGGCCGCCGGTGTTGTTGGGGCGCTCGGCGCCGTCCTCGCCGACGATGGCCGCGTCGATCCCGAAGAAGGGCAGCGTGCACGAGCCGGGCTTGGTCGGGGTGACGCCCGGCAGGGGCGTGAGCATGTGCCCTCCGGTCTCGGTCTGCCACCACGTGTCCACGATGGGGCAGCGCTCGCCCCCCACGACCTTGTGGTACCACATCCAGGCCTCGGGGTTGATGGGCTCGCCGACCGTGCCCAGGACCTGCAGCGAGCTCAGGTCGTGCTTGTCGGCGTGCTGGGCGCCCCACTTCATGAACGCGCGGATCGCAGTGGGCGCCGTGTAGAACTGCGTCACCTTGTGCCGCTCGACGATGTCCCAGAAGCGGTCTTCCTTGGGGAAGTTCGGGGCGCCCTCGTACATGAGCGTCGGCACGCCCGTGGGCATGATGCCGTAGATGATGTACGAGTGCCCGGTGATCCATCCGACGTCGGCGGTGCACCAGAAGAGCTGCCCGTCCTGGGCGCCGTCGCGCTTCGGCTCGTCGAGGCCGGGGATCAGGTTGAACACGTGCTTGCTCGTCAGGTACGTGTAGACCATGTACCCGCCGACGGTGTGCTGGATGCCCTTGGGCTTGCCCGTCGAGCCCGAGGTGTAGAGCAGGAAGCTCATGTGCTCGGAGTCGAGCGGCTCGCAGGGGCAGTCGTCGTCCGCGGCATCGACCAGCTCGCGGTAGTCGTGGTCGCGGCCGGGCGTGGCCGGGATGTCGTTGCCGCAGCGCTTGAGGACGATGACGTCCTTGACGACGTCGCCCTCGATCTGTTCGATGGCGGCGTCCACGTTGTCCTTGAGAGGGACGACCTTGCCCCGGCGCCAGGCGCCGTCGCAGGTGACGATAAGCCTCGAGCTGGCGTCCACGACGCGGTCGGCGATCGCCTGGGCCGAGAAGCCGCCGAAGATCACCGAGTGGGCGGCGCCGATACGGGCGCACGCGAGCACCGCGATCGCCAGCTCCGGGACCATGCCCATGTAGATGGTGACGACGTCGCCCTTCTTCACGCCCAGCTTCTTGTAGACGTTGGCGAGCCTCGCGGTCTCGCGCTGCACCTCGGCGTACGAGAGGGTCCGAGTCTCGGGGACGCCCCCGGGCATCGGCTCGCCCTCCCAGACGATGGCCGCGTGGTCACCCCGGCCCTCCTGGACGTGCCGATCGACGCAGTTGAAGCAGAGGTTGGTCTTGGCGCCGACGAACCACCTGGCGTCCGGCGCCTTCCACTCCAGGACGGTCCGCCACGGCTCGAACCAGTGCAGCTCGCTGGCGACCTCGCCCCAGAAGCCCTCGGGGTCCTCGACCGACCGGGCGTGCATCGCCTTGTACTCGTCCATCGAGGAGACGAGCCAGCGGGGGGCGCCGACCCTCGCGGCGGGCGGGGGCGGGAAGACGCGGTCTTCGTGAAGGACGGAATCGATGCCGCTGTCGGCGTGCTCGCTCATCTGTCGCGCCTCCCAAGTCGTGCCGGGAGGGCAGCATAGCGGGCGACCGGCCGCGTCCACGAGCGCGGCGGGCTCACTCGGGCGGGGGGACCTGCATCTCGTGGGCCTCGCCGGCGCCTCGGGGCACGCGCACGTCCTCGACCAGACGCCGGATGTGCTCGGGCGGGGGCGGGAAGCAGAGCCCGACGCCGATCGCGACGACGAAGTTCACGAGCATGCCGACGGTCCCGATCCCCTCGGGCGAGATGCCCAGCCAGTACTCGCTCGGCGTCCCTCCCAGGGCCTTGAAGTACACGATGTACGCCAGCGTGAACCCGAGCCCGGCGACCATCCCCGCGATCGCGCCCTGGCGGTTGAGCCGCTTGGTGAAGATCCCGAGCACGATGACAGGGAAGAAGCTCGAGGCGGCCATGCCGAAGGCCAGGGCGACGACCTCGGCGACGAACCCGGGCGGGTAGATGCCAAGCAGCGCCGCGCACACGACGCCGAACGCCGCCGCGATCCGCGCGGCCCACAGCTCCTTCTTCTCGGAGATCTCCGGCGCGATCACGCGCTTGAGCAGGTCGTGGCTCACCGCCGTCGAGATCACCAGCAGCAGCCCCGCGGCCGTCGAGAGCGCCGCCGCCAGCCCGCCCGCGGCGACCAGCGCGATCACCCAGTTGGGCAGCCCCGCGATCTCGGGGTTGGCCAGGACCATGATGTCCCGGTCCACGTACAGCTCGTTGGCGTTGTCGGTGGGCGTGACGCCGCCGCTCCCATCGTCGATCTGGAGCAGGCGCTGGCCGTGCTCGCCCCTGGCCGGCTCGCCCGAGTCGTCCGCGAGGAACACGGGCTTGTTCTTGGCGGTGCTCGTGAACGCCCGGCCGTCGGTGAAGTCGATCCGGCCGTCGCCGTCCTTGTCGATCCACGCGATCAGGCCCGTGTTCTCCCACGTCTTGAACCACTCGGGGACGGGGTCCCCGCCCTCGGGGGCGGCGTCGGCGTCGTAGTACGCGCCCGGCACCGAGTCGAGCAGGTTCGTCCGCGCGAAGGCGCCGACGGCGGGCGCGGTCGTGTACAGGATCGCGATGAACAGCAACGCCCAGAACGCGCTGGCCCGGGCGCCCTTGACGCTGGGAACCGTGTAGAACCGGACGATGACGTGGGGCAGGCCCGCGGTGCCGGCCATCAGGGCGAGCGTGACGGCCAGCATGTCCAGGCGGGCGGGCCAGCCCGCGGGCGCCGCCGTGTACGACGCGAAGCCCAGCTCCTCGTTGAGCCCGTCCAGCTTCTCGAGCAGCGACACGCTCTGCCCCGCCGCCAGCTGCTCGCCGACCGTCCCGCCCAGGTCGGACACGAAGCCGACCTGCGGGACAACGTTGCCGGTGAGCATGAGGGAGATGTAGATCGCGGGCACCGTGAACGCGAAGATCAGCACGCAGTACTGGGCGACCTGCGTGTACGTGATGCCCTTCATCCCGCCCAGGACGGCGTAGAAGAACACGATCCCCGTCCCGATGATCACGCCCAGCGTGATGTCCACCTCCAGGAATCTGCTGAACACGACGCCCACGCCCCGCATCTGCCCCGAGACGTACGTGAAGCTCACGAAGATCGCGCACACGACGGCGACGACGCGGGCCACCTGCGAGTCGTACCGGTCGCCCACGAAGTCGGGGACCGTGAACTTGCCGAACTTGCGCAGGTACGGGGCCAGCAGCAGCGCGAGCAGGACGTACCCGCCCGTCCACCCCATCAGGTACTTGGCGCCGACATATCCGGAGAAGGCGATGAGGCCCGCCATGGATATGAAGGAGGCGGCGGACATCCAGTCGGCGGCGGTCGCCATGCCGTTGGCCACCGGGTGCACGCCCTTGCCCGCGACGTAGAACTCACCGGTCGAGCCGGCGCGGGAGATGATCGCGATCCCGATGTAGAGGGCGAAGGTGAGGCCGACGATGACGAAGGTCCAGGCCTGGACGTCCATCGGGGGCTATTCCTCGTCCACGCCGAACCGCCTGTCGAGGCGGCGCATCGCCAGGACGTAGACGAGGATGAGGACGACGAAGACGTAGATCGCGCCCTGCTGGGCGACCCAGAACCCGAGCGGGGCACCGCCGATCCGGAACTGGTTGAGCCAGTCGACGGCCAGGATGCCCAGGCCCAGGGAGACCGCCGCCCAGACCAGGAGCAGCACCCCCACGATCGCGAGGTTGGCGAGCCAGTACCGCCGCCGACTCGCCGAGTCCGGATCCGCGTTCTCAGGCACGAGAAGCCCCTTTCGGGGCGGAGCGTACCAGGCTGGGGGCCCGGCAGTGCATTTTGTGCGTTCTGTCTTGACAAATCTATTTGTCGGCTTGATACTCCCGGCATGGCAGCGGCAGCCGCGAGTCTGGATCGGGTCGAGGTCCTCCGGGAGCCCGGGGCCGCCGCCGCCCTGCTCGACCCGGTCCGCCTCCGCCTGGTCGAGGCGCTGGGCGAGGAGGGGGACTCGGCGACCGGCGTCGCCAGGCGCCTCGGCCTGCCCCGTCAGAAGGTGAACTACCACCTGCGTGAGCTCGAGAAGCTGGGCCTGGTCGGCCTCGTCGAGGAACGCCGCAAGGGCAACTGCGTGGAGCGGATCGTCAGGGCCCGCGCGACGACGTATGCGATGGACCCCTCGATGCTGGGCGCCCTCACGCCCGACCCGGCCCGCGAGCCGGACCGGCGCAGCGCCGCGCACATGATCGCGGTCGCCGCCCGGACGGTGCGTGAGCTGGGAGAGCTGCTCAGGCGGGCGGCCAAGGCCAGAATGAAGATCTCGACCCTCACGATCGACGCCGAGGTGCGCTTCGCCAGCGCGGGCCAGCAGTCCGACTTCGGCGAGGAGATGGCGCAATCGCTCGCCCAGCTCGTGAGCAAGTACCACGACGACGGCGCCCCCGGCGGGCGCACGTTCCGAGTCGTCGCCTGCACGTACCAGGCGATCACCAAGCCAGAGGACGAAGGGCCGGGCGACGGATGTGCCCAAGGAGACGACCGATGACAGACACCGCAGGCACGAAAAAGCCCGGGGGCGCCCGCTCGCTCACATCGACCATCGACCTCAACGCCCCGCCCGAGAAGGTGTGGGAGATGCTCGCCACGGGCGAGGGCATGAGCCGCTGGTTCCCGATCGACTGCAAGGTCACGCCCGGCGAGGGCGGGGAGATGTGGTTCAGCTGGGGCGAGGGCGTCATGGAGGGCACGTCCAAGATCGTCTCGTGGGACCCGCCCCACCGGCTCGTCACCGAGTGGGGCCAGATGCGCGACGAGTTCACGATCGAGGCCAGGGGCGGCGTAACCACGCTGACGGTGGTCTCCAGCGGGTTCGGCGAGGGCGCGGAGTGGGACGAGATGCTCGACTCCGTTTCATCGGGCTGGAAGTTCGAGCTGGGCGGGCTCAAGCACGCGATCGAGTCCCACCCGGGCGAGGACAGGGACGTCGTGCGGGCGGTGCGCCGGTGCGAGCCGGACAAGGACGCGGTGCGGGCGGCCGTGCTCGATCACGCGCTCGCGCCCGAGACCGATCTGCGGGCGCTGAACGTCGGCGACGAGTTCGAGCTGGAGCTGGACGGCATGGGGCGCGTGCCCGTGCGTGCCGCGGTCTCCAGCGCGCCCAGGGACATGGGCCTCGTCGCGCCGTCGCTCAACGACGCGTACATCCGCGTCATGATCGAGCCGCCCTGCGGCGGGTCGGACAAGCCGGCGCTCGACGTGACGTTCTGGGCCTCGACCTACGGCCTGGACGCGGCGACGCGCGAGAAGCTGGGCCGGGCCATGGCCACAACCCTCGACCGCGTGCTGGCGGGCAAGGGCGAGGTCGTCGAATTCTGAGAACGAACGGGGCTGGGGACTAGCTGGCGGCCTCGGTCACGCGCAGGATCTCCTGCACCGTGGTCATCCCGTCGGCGACCTTCTTCATCCCGTCCTGGCGGAGCGAGGACATGCCACGCTCCAGGCACAGCCGCCGGAACTCGGCGACGTTCGGGTTCCGCGCGATGATGTCGCGGAGCTGGTCGTCGATCGTCAGCATCTCGTACAGGCCCACGCGCCCGGCGTACCCGGTCGAGCGGCACTTGTCGCACCCCTTGGGGACCCAGATCTGCTGCGCGTCCATGCCCTGGATCTCGAGGAACTCGGCCATCTCCTCGCTCGGGGCTTCCTGCTGCGCGCAGTTCTTGCACAGGCGGCGGACGAGCCGCTGGGCGAGCACGCCGTTGATCGCGGCGCCGACCAGGAACGGCTCGAGCCCGATGTTGACCAGCCGCGTGATCGAGCTGGGCGCGTCGTTGGTGTGCAGCGTCGAGAGCACGAGGTGGCCCGTGAGGGCGGCCTGGACGGCGATGTGCGCCGTCTCGTGGTCGCGGATCTCGCCCACCATGATCACGTCCGGGTCCTGACGCAGCAGCGCCCGCAGCGCCTTGGAGAAGGTCATCCCGATCTTCTCGTGCGTCTGGGTCTGCGTGATGCCCTCGATGTGGTACTCGACCGGGTCCTCGACGGTGGAGATGTTGAGTTTGTTGCGGTCGAGCTGGCGGAGCGAGGCGTAGAGGGTGGTCGTCTTACCCGAGCCGGTGGGGCCCGTGACCAGGACGATGCCGTGCGGCGCCTTGACCTGGTTCTTCCAGGTCTCGAGCGAGCCGGGGTCGAAGCCCAGGTCCTCGAGGTCCACCTGGATGGACCGGGTGTCGAGGATACGCATGACGATCTTCTCGCCGTAGCCGGCGGGGAGCGTGGACAGACGCAGGTCGAGCTTTCGCCCGCCGACGGTGCAGCGGATGCGCCCGTCCTGGGGGATGCGCCGCTCGGAGATGTCCAGGTTCGCCATGATCTTCAGGCGTGAGACGATGGCGCTGGACATGGCCGCGGGCGGGTTCATCATCTCGAAGAGCACGCCGTCGATCCGGAAGCGGACCTTGATTTTCTTCTCGGCGGGCTCGACGTGGATGTCCGACGCGCCCTCCTTGACGGCGGTCTGGATGATGTAGTTGACGTACCGGATGACGGGCGACTCGCCCGCCTGCTGCTCGAGGTCGACCGCGTCGGCCTCGCCCGTGGCGCGGTCGATCTCGACGTCGGCCTCGTCCACGCCCTCGAGGATCTCGGAGAGGTCCACGTCCTCGCTGAGGCCCTCGCCCACCAGCTCGAGCGAGGCGTTGACGTCCCCGTGCGTGATGAGCACGAGCTTGACGCCCGGCACGCCCAGGCGCGACTTGATCTCGTCGAGCAGGAAGACGTCGTCGGGGTTGGTCGCGCCGACGACGAGGCGGCGGCCCTCGGCCCGCAGGGGGATGACCGCCCTCCGCTTGCAGAAGTCGGCGCCCAGGCGCTGCAGGAACGTGCCGTCGAACCCGCCCTCCAGGCCCTTCTCCAGGTCGATCCGTTCGAACGGGACACCGGCCTGCTCCGCGACGACCTCCTGCACGCGGGCCTCGTCCAGGCCCTGGTCGATGAGGATGTCCGACAGCCGGGCGCCCGGCGACTGGCGGAGGACCTGGCGGGCCGCGGTGATCTGCTCGGGCGAGCAGACGCCCCGCTCGATGAGCAGCTGCCCCAGCTCGTTCTCGTCCGCGCCCTGGTCCTCGGGCGAGTAGATGTCGGCCAGGGGCTGGCCGACCTTGGCGCGGGTGATGGCCTTGGGCTTGCCCCGGACCGCGGGGTCGCGGTCGATCGAGTCGCCCTCCTCGTCGCCGTACCGGCGCTGGCCGGAGGGCATCGGGGGGAGCGGGCTGAACGACGACGGGGACTTGTCGATCGTGTGGGGCTTGGGGGCGTCGGGGTCGGGGGTGCTGGCCTTGCGGCGGGGCGGACGCGCCGGGGCGCCGTCCTGGTCGTCCAGCCCCAGCTCGCTCAGGATGTCGTCGATGTTGTGGTTCGGCACGTCAACCCCTCTGCCCCATGTCCCGAGAACGACCCGCCCGACGAGCCCCGATCAGTCGGGCGTGACCTCGCGGGCCTCGCGTCCGATCTGGAGCACGAAGAAGCGGCCGTCGACGGTCAGGATCACCCCACGCCCCTCGATCCGCGCGACCTCGAACATCTCGCCGATGGTGTCGCCCTCGCTGTAGGTCTCGCCGCTGATGCGGGCGACGGGGCTCGTGCCCCCGAGCACGCCCTGCAGGGCCAGGTGCTTGAGCTGCGAAGCGATCTCGGCGTCGCGGGCGGCGGCGGCCTCGCGGGCCAGCTCGGCGTCGCGGGCGCGCTGCCGCTCCTGCTCACGCAGGTACGCCAGCGAGGGGTCCTCGCCCGGCTCGGGCTCGGCCTCGGCGCGGAGCTCGAACTGGAACGGCGAGCCGTGCAGCTGATCGATCGGGACCTGCATCGGGCGACCGGAGCGCTCCAAGTCCTCCATGACCTTGGTGAACTTGCGGTTGAGCTCGACGTCCTCGGCCTGGGGCTCGAAGTTCAGGTTGAACAGCTCGCCCGCCTTGGCCGCCGACACCGCCAGCTGGCGCATGCCGAAGATCGCGCCCGCGCCCATGACGAGCACGACGGCGATGAACATGGTCTGCCCGCGGTACGGGCTGGCCTTCTTGGCGAACAGATCGGGGGCGCCCTCCTCGCCATCGTCCTTGTCCAGCCCGAGCAGGTTCGGGTTGAACGAGGAGGGCGTGGTCGCGAGCTCGCCGCCCGGCTCGCCGAGATCCATGTTGACCTTGGCGTCGCCCTCGGGCAGGGCGTGTGCGTCGTCCTTGTGGCTCACGTGGCGCTCCCTTCGTCGTCACGGAAGTAGATGCTGAGCGTGAAATCGACCTCGATCTCGGCGTCGTCCTTGGCCCGCCGGACCTTCATGTCCACGAGGCGGGTGATCCGGGGCAACCGCTCGAGCCGCAGCAGGAACGCGTAGTACCCCTCGAACGTGCCCTTGGTCGTCACCTCCAGGGGCTGCTCGAAGTACTGCGCCGCCGCGATCGGCTTCTCGCTCTTGAACGTCGGCGCCTGCAGGCCCGACTGGATCGCGACCTCGGAGACCTGGCGGACGATCTGGTCGACCTCCTTGCCCGTGGGCAGGCGGGCCTCGATCTCCGCCACGCGGTCGGCGATCTCCTGGTTCGCCCGCGCCAGGTCGTCGTTGCGGCTCGTCTCCTCGCGGAGCAGCTCCAGCTTCTCCTCGGAGTGCTGGATCTCGAACTGCTTGTCCTCGATCTTCTGGTTCTGGGGCTTGAAGATGAGGAAGTAGCTCAGCAGCGGGAGCGCGAGCACCACGAGGAAGATCACCAGTTCTCGGAGTCCGAACTTCATTCGTTGTCCCCTTGCGTCCTCGGCCCGTGTTTCCTCGGCCCGTGTGTGATCGGTGTCCTACTCGGTGTCCGTCGGCGCCGTCGCGAAGTTGCTGGGCGATGGCGCCGCCAGGCCGTTGATATCCCCGAACGCGTGCTCGTTGAGCAGCGTCGTCTCCTCGACCTCGGAGACCTGGTGCACGTCGGCGTCCGAGCGCAGGTTCATCGTGATCTGGAACTTCCGGAGCTCGACGTCGTCGACCGTCGTCTCCGAGATGAACACCAGCTCGACGCCCGAGAGCAGCGGCGAGGCCTTCAGCCCCGCCAGGTAGTCGGCGACCTTGTTGTTCTCCGTCGCCAGCCCCGCGAGCACCACACGGTGCTTGAATCGCGGCGGGAGCACCTTCGGCTCCTCCGAGTCGTCCTTGCCCACCTGGACCCGCGAGGTCAGCGAGCTGGTCCGGGCCCGCGGGCGCATGCCCTGCGTGCTGGCGCCGGTCGACGGGCGCGACAGCTTGATCCGCTCGCCCTCGAGCGTGACGTCGGTGAACACCAGGCCCTCGGGCATCCCCCGCACCAACTCGGCCAGGAGCACCGAACGCGGGATCTGCTCGATCAGCGCCGTCACCAACTCGGCGCTGTCGATCATGTCCTCGCGCTGGGCCTGCAGCTGGCGGAGCTGCTCGAGATTCTCGGCGGCGCTCCGCATCTGCTCCTCGACCTCCTGCTCGCGTGCGAGCACGCCCCGCAGTCGGTTGTTGTTCAGGAAGAACGCGCCGACGATGCCGACGAGGACGGCGCCGAACAGCAGCAGCGCGAGCACGTTCGCCCGCGACTGCGTCTTGCCCTTCACGTAGTCGGAGGGCAGGAACGTGCTCTGGCTGGGCTGGTTCGGGTTCCGAGGGGTGTTCATGGCGTTCCTTCGGGTCGGGTTGGCCTCACAGGTCGGTCGGGCTCAGGCACATGCCCATCGCGACGGCCCAGCCGGGCTGGGTCTCGGACATGTCCACGCCGAGGCACGGCTCGGAGCCCGTGCGCGCGACGCGGGTCAGCGGGTCGCCGGCCTGCGCGGGCAGGCGGAGCGCCCGGGCGATCTCGGCGCACAGCGGGCGGTGCCTCGACTCCCCGCCCAGGAAGACCAGCTTCTGGATCCGCTGGTCGGGCTGGGTCGAGCGCAGGTACCGCAGGCACATCGAGACCTCGTCCACGAGCATCTCGAGCGGTTCGGACAGATCGATCTGGCGCGCCAGGCGGGAGACGGTCGCCGTCGCGGGCGACGCGGGCTCGGCGGCCTCCGCGGCTTCCGGCCCCGACGGCTGGCCCTCGGCGTCCGGGGTGTCGGGGTTGGGATCGGCGCCGTCCGCGATCGGGACCGGGGGCGTCGCGGGCGCGCCGGGCACGAGCGTCTCGAGCGCGAGCCGCTCGTCGGTCGCCTGCGCGAACGAGCACTTGAGCTGGCGGACGACGGTCTCGTCGAGGTTGATCCCGCCGAACTGGACGGCCCGTGCGAAGAGCATCTTGCCGCCGCGCGCGGCCAGGATCTTGGTCGCCCCGCGCCCGAGGTCGATGTACAGCGTCGGCTGGTCGTCGTCGCTCGCCTCGCCGAGGGTGTGCCCGAAGGCGGCCAGCAGGGCGGTGAACTCGTTGTGGATGCCGACGGGCTCGAGCTTGGCGGCCTTGATCGCGTGCATGAGCCGCGCCACCACCGGGCGGCCGGCGGCGAAGCAGATGACCTCGCGCTTGGCGCCGCGGGCGCTCTGCTCGACCTCGACGTGGCGGGTCAGCAGCTCGTCCGACTCGCACCCCACCTGCGTGTGCAGCGCCGCGTCCACCTGCTCGGCCAGCGTGAAGCCGTCGGCGGGCTGGAACTGCAGGTGCTTGCAGAACAGCGTCGAGGTCGGGATCGAGCAGACCGCGCGCGTCGTCTTGAACGATCCCTTCTTGGCCAGCTTGGGCAGCTGCTCCATCTGCCAGCGCAGCCGCTTGGCGGGGTCGAAGAGCTTGTCCTCGGGCGTGGGCAGCTCGGCCGCCGCGACGAGCGAGGGCGGGTCCCCGCCCCCCAGCTGCAGCATCTTGAGGGATCCCACGCCGAAGTCGATCGCGATCGGCGGCGCGCCGGGGCGGAGCGACCCGATCGAGCGGAGGGCGCCGAAAGAGGGCTTGCGGCCTTGCTTGGATGGCGCCATGTCGCGTGGTCTCCTGGTCCGGCCCGCGCCCCCACCGGGCGCGGACACCCCGCGCGGTCGCCGCCGGGGCATCCGCGTATGCATCGGTCCCTCGGGGACGCCGATTGAGGTGGGTCGGGAGCGGGCCGGGGATGGACGAGTTCGCCCGGTCCCCCCAGCCGGCGCCTTCTGCGCGACGCTCGCACCCGGGCCGCTACCGGGCGAGCAGGCGTCCGAGAACGCGCGATAGCGCCCCGAGCGCCGGCGCCAGCTCCCAGGTCTGGCGGTCCCGGTCGCCGGTCGTGTTGCTCACGGCCCGGACCTCGGCGAACGCCAGGCCCGGGGCGACGCGGGCCGCGGCCAGCCCGACCGCCGCCCCCTCCATCGCCTCGGCGATCGCGCCGGTCCGCTCGCGGACCTCGGACGCCAGCGCGTCCGTGCCCGAGCACGTCGAGACCGTCGCGACGACGCCCTCGGCGTCGACCAGCGGGAGGAGCGCGTCCCGCCAGGCCGGCGCCGGAGACAACGCGTCTGTGTCCGCCCCGCTCAGCGGGAACCCCATCGCGCGGCAGTCGCGGAACCCGTCGGGCGCCGCCAGGCCCTCGTCGGCGAAGACGCTCGACGAGGCGAGGACGACCGAGCCCAGACCGGGCCCGCCCGGCAGCGAGCCGCAGACCCCGACGCTGAGCACGCCCGAGTGGCGCCCGGGGTCGAGGAGCCTGGCGACCGCCCCGGCGGCGTTCGCCTTGCCCACCCCCGTGACGAGCACGTCCGCCCGACCGGCCTCGATCAGCCGCCACAACGCGGGCGGCTCGCCCGATCGGCCCAGCGCCCGGAGGACGGCGTCGGCCTCGACCGGGGACGCCACGGCGAGCAGCGGGCGCCCGCCCGGCAAACCGGGAATATCCGGGCTCTGGGCGGGATGGTCTCCCCGGTGGGTCGTCACGCCGGATCGTACGACCGGCCAGGCCCCGATCCCGACGCGGAGCGATCCCGGAGGAGTCAGAACCCGGGCCGGGGGGCGCCGGTAACAATGGACGCGGGCCGTTCGGCCGCGTCCGCTCGCGAGTCTCACGCGAACCGACTTGAAGAGCCGAGGGGTGACAGACCCCGGGGAGCACGCCATGGCCCGTCCGAGCACGAGAACACGCCCGACCCGCCGATCCGCCGGGATGTCGCTCGTCAAGGCGTTGGGCGGCGTGGTGGTCCTCGCCGTCGTCGCGGGCGGCGGCTGGCTGGTCATGTCCCAGGGCCAGGGCGAGAGCGAGGGCGCCCGCGCGACGGACATCGCGATCGCCCAGGAACGCGAGTTCGACATCACGACCCTCGCCGGGGGCGAGCTCGAGGCCCGCAACCAGATCGAGATCCGCTCGCAGCTCGAGCGGCAGTCCACGATCGTCGAGCTGATCTCGGAGGGCACGCGCGTCCGCAAGGGCGAGCTGCTGGTCCGGATGAACTCCGACGAGATCGAGAACGAGATCGCGGAGGAGGAGCTGCGGGTCGAGGAGGCCTCGCTCGCGCTGGAGGCC
Source organism: Phycisphaerales bacterium (assembly GCA_041987545.1). Taxonomy (GTDB): domain Bacteria; phylum Planctomycetota; class Phycisphaerae; order Phycisphaerales; family UBA1924; genus JAJRXR01. Next base: position 380,610 of record JBHIWH010000004.1, read on the forward strand.
GCGGAGACCGACGTCGAGATCCAGAAGTCGGACAACGAGTCGGCCTTGCGGCGCGCGGAGCTGGACCTGGAGCTCAAGACGCTGGCGCTCGAGCAGTGGCGCCGGGGCGAGGACAAGCAGACCCGCCAGGCGAACGAGCTGGCGATCGAGCGGGCCCAGCGCGAGCTCGAGCGGCTGACCGACAAGTGGGAGCAGACGCAGGCGCTGTACAAGAAGGAGTTCGTCTCGAAGAACGAGTACGACCAGGACCGCCTGGCGTTCATCGAGGCCGAGGCGGAGCTGGCCAAGGCGCAGCTCGCCGACGTGATCTACCGCGAGTACCAGTTCCCCCGCGACGAGAAGCAGAAGAAGTCCGACGTGGAGGAGGCCGAGGCGGAGATCGAGCGAGTCGAGCAGCAGAACCAGATCAACCTGAAGGCCAAGGAGTCCACACGGGCCAACCGTCAGCGCCAGCTCGCGATGCGGCAGGAGAACCTGGACGAGGAGCGGGACCAGCTGGCCAAGTGCACGATCCACGCCCCCCAGGACGGGCTGGTCGTCTACGGCTCGACCGCCCAGCGCGACAACTGGCGCTGGCAGAACGAGGGGCCCATGTCCATCGGGCGGCAGGTCAGGAACAACGACCTGCTGATCGTCCTGCCCGACACGAGCGAGATGATCGCCTCGGTCAAGGTGCACGAGTCCTTGGCCGGTCGGATCCGCCCCGGGCAGCGGGCGATCGTGAGCATCGAGGCGCTGGACGCCGAGGCCTCGGGCGTGGTCGAATCGATCGGCGTGCTCGCCGAGTCGGGCGGGTGGCGCGACCCGAACCGCCGCGAGTACACCGTCAAGATCGCCCTGGACCCCAACGAGCAGACCTCGCTCAAGCCCTCGATGCGGTGCGAGGCGAGGCTGGTTCTCGGCGAGGTCGCCACGACGCTCACCGTGCCCGTGCAGGCCATCTTCAACGACGGCGCCGTCGCGTTTGTGTACACGCCGCGGGGCGCCAAGTTCGAGCGCACGCCGGTGATCGTCGGGAGGCGGTCCGACGTCTACGCCGAGATCACCCAGGGCATCGAGGCGGGCGACCGCGTGCTGGTCCGCCGCCCGGGGCCGGGCGAGGTGATCGCCGAGGAGTGGGACTCCGCTCTGCTTGAGTCGCTCGGGTACACGATCGGCGAGGACGGCGAGGCCCGCGCGCCCGCGGGCCCGATGCCGGGCATGCGCCGCGGACCGGGCGGGGGGCCGCCCCAGGGCGGCATGCCGGGCGCGAGCAAGACCGAAGGCGCCTCGGGCGACAGCGAGGCCGAGACCGCCGGCGCCGACGAGGACGCCGCCGAGGGCGGGCCCGAGGTCGCGGACGCCGCCGACGACGGAGCCGGCGAGCAGGCCGTCGACGAGACCGCGGCCGACGCGGACGCGGGGCAGGCGACGACCGAGGCCTCGACCGAGGCCGCGGGCGCCGGCGGCTGACTCAGCCGGCCTTCCGCTCCGGCTTCTGATCCGCCTCGAGGTCCTCGGCCGCGTTGTACATCCGCCGCGCGATCGCGTTCAGGTCAAAGTCGTCGGGCGTCTCGGGCGCGAAGTTGTCGCCGCTGACATCCTCGCCGTCGGCCTCGATGATGTACTCGTCGGGCGTCTCGCGGAGGTCCACGACGCTGCCGAGCGTCGCCTCGATCCGCTCGCCGTCCTCGTTGATCTCGTGCACGACCGGGCGGCACGGGTCGAGGGGGGTCCACGACGTGACGACCGCCCGGACGCCCGAGTTGAGCTTCACGATGGTCCCGGGCGGGTAGGCCGGCACGACCGAGAGCAGCCCGCGGAGCACGACCGGGTCGATCCAGCTCCGCATCGGCTCGGAGAGCATGAGCCTGAGGGCGCGGACGGTGGGGATGCTGGGGCGCGCGAACTCCTCGGCGCCCGGGGCGCACGCCGGGTGCTTGGTCCGGTTGAACAGCTCCGCCGCCGCCACGATCCGGGCGAAGACGTGGATGTCCGAGCCGGCCAGGGGGACGTGCTCGCCCCCGAACGTGACGCGGGGCGGGAACCCCGAGCCGTCGAACCGCTGGTGGTGGTGCAGGACGGCGGCGGCGGCGGAGGGCTCGAGCTCGCCCCGCACCAGGTTGTACCCGATGCTCACGTGCTCGCGCCAGGCGGGGTCGTTCTCGTCGCCCGTCGTGTTCCAGCGGCGGAGCGTGCCCTCGTCGAGGCGGAGCATGCCCACGTCGTGCAGCACGCCCGCGACGCCGAGGCTCGCGACGCTCCTGGCGTGGGTCGCCACGAGGCGCGAGCGCTCCTTCATCAGGTAGAACCCGAGCTTGAGGCCGGTCAGCACGGAGATGAACCCGACGTTGGCCGCGTGCCGGAGCATGGGCTGGCCCGACTCGACGATTTCCGAGAGGAACAGCCCGGTGTGCGGCTGCTCGGAGAGCAGCGCGATCATGTCGTTCATGGTCGAGCGGAACTCGACGAAGTCCAGGTCCGCGTCCACGTGCGCGCTGAGCGTGTCGAACGCGTCGGCGATCTGCCTCGAGAGCCTGGCCCGCTCGGCGTAGACCGCCGGGTTCACGTACTCGGAGATCTCCTCGAGCATCGGGTACCGGATCCACAGCTCGGGCAGGTTCAGCTCGCGCAGCCGCGCGATGGTCCTGGGCTCGAGCCGCACGCCGGGCTTGAGCAGCAGCGTGTCGTGGCGGCGGGGGTGGAAGACCGGCATCGCCAGCTCCATCCCCGGACGGGCGTGGTTGGTTCGCACTCGCAGCATGGGTGGTCGCGCCTCCGGGACCACCATCGACCGCCCGCCCCCGCCCCTTGCGTCCGGGGCGGGAAACCCCCCTAGGCGGGGGCCTTCTCGAGCACGTAGACGAGGATCACGTAGGCCAGGTAAGCCGCCAGGAGCGCCCCGCCCCCGATCCGCCCGAGTCGGCGCCGGGGTCCGAGAAGCAGCGCGCCCCCGAACGAGAACCCGAGCATGACGCCGACGTGGGTCCAGATGTCGTTGGGCGCGAACAGCGGCCTCACGAGCGACGCGCCGCCGAGCACCGCGAGGAGGTTGAACACGTTCGACCCGAGCACGTTGCCGAGGACGATCTCCGGCTCGCGCCGCCTGGCCGCCGCCAGGCACGCGGCCAACTCGGGCAGCGACGTCCCCAGCGCGACCATCGTCAGGCTCACGACCTCCGGCGCCACGCCCAGCGACAGCGCCAGCGACGACGCGCCCATGACGACCAGGCGACCGCCCAGCGAGAGCCCCACGAGCCCGAGGACGATGAGCAGGACGTTCAGCCAGGCGTTGCCGGGCTTCTCCTCCTGCTCCAGGTCCAGCCCGTGCTCGTGCTCTCGCTCCAGCTCGTGGCGGATCGCCTCGGGGTCCGACCGCCCCCAGCGGTAGCTCATCGCGACGTAGGCCACGATGCCGGCGGCCAGGAACGCGCCCTCGAGCCGCGAGACCCGGTAGTCCAGGAACACGAGCGACGCGAGCGCACTGATCCCGAGCATCAGCGGGAGGTCACGGCGCAGCACGGATCGCTCGACCGGGATCGGGCGGACGAGGGCGGTGAACCCGAGGATCAGCCCGACGTTGGCGATGTTGGACCCGATGACGTTGGTGACCGCCGCCTCGGTCTGCTGGTTGAGGGCGAAGGCGATGGACGCGAACAGCTCGGGCGTCGAGGTCCCGAAGGCGACGATGGTCACGCCGATGACGAACGGGCGGAGCCCGAGGAGCCTGGCGATGTGGGCGGCGCCCCTGACGAGCGACTCGGAGCCCGTGACGAGCAGCACGACGCCCGCGGCCAGGGCGAGGATGGCGAGGAGCACGCTCACGCGGGCGAGAGGCTAGCCGCCGCCCGCCACGCGTGCCGGCGCGATGGTGTACGCGCCGGACGTGTGCGGCACGAGCACGATCAGCACGCGCCGCCGCGGGCGGAGCACGCGCCCGTCGCCGACCTCTTCCAGCCGCGTCGCCAGCGGGCTGGTGAGCATCGACTCGCCGAGCGTCCGCGGCTCGGGGACCTCGGGGCCGACGGCGCCCGCGGCCGCGTCCCACGGGTCCGCGATTCGCGCCGGCGCGTTTTCGATCCAGGCGCTGTCGATTTCGGGCGCCTCGCCCTCGACCCCCGGGCCGGCCCCGGGCGGGCCGGCCGCGTCCGCCCGGAGTTGCTCGAGCCGGACCGCGCCCAGGCGCGCCTGCTCGTCCCAGTCGGCCCGCGGCGACTCGCCGACGATGACCAGCGCCTCGCCCCCGTCGAGCGTCGCCGAGAGCGCGAGCCGCTCGAGCACCGGCCCGTCCTCGCGGACGCCGCGCAGCTCGCCGCGCAGCCTCGCCTCGATCTGCCCGAGTGTCTGTGCGCCTCGGGGCTCGACGACTTGCGGGAGCAGCTCGACGCGGAGGGGCGCCGAGGGCGCGCGGTCGCCCACGACCCCGGGCGCGGCCCACGCCCGCGCCATCAGCCGCAGCCGCCCCTCGTCCACGTCCACGACCCCGCCCGCGGTCGTCACCTGCTCGCCGAACAGGCCCGGGCCCAGCGCCAGCGTCCGCCACGCGAGCAGCTGGCCCACCCACTCCCGTCGCACCGGGGCGGCCAGCTGCAGCTCGGCCCGCAGCGCGTCGATCCGTTCGGGCGCGACGCCCACGACCCGCAGGCCGGAGTCGCGCCACCGCCGCGCATCTCCGGGCGGGATCGAGGCGGCCGGCTCGTCGAGCCCGCGCAGCGCCGAGGCGACCTGCCCGCCCATGTCGTCCACGACCCACAGTTGCACCTCGAGGCCCCGCGGCCCGGCGATCTGCTCGGGCGCGACGACCTCCGGCCCGCGTCGCTGGCTCGACGGCTCGTCGGCGCCCACGCCCCGGTCCCGCCCCCGGCACCCCGGCGCGAGCGCGGCGAGGCACAGCGCGCCCGCCGCCAGCAGCAGCAGGACACGCCCGAACGCGGAGATCGATTGGTCGCGTCGCACGCGCCCGTCCTATCCGTCGGCGCCGAGTTCGTTGATCCGGTCGATCAGGCGACGCACCATGCCGTACTTGTGCCTCGTGTGGGTGAACACGATCCGGGGCAGGTCCAGGTGGTCGGTCTCCTGGGGCAGGGGGCCCCGCTGCTCGATCCGCCCGGACTCGACCAGGACGCCGAACTCCCCGTTCAGCGCGTCCAGCGCCCCCTCGGGGAGCTTCTTCTTCAGGCGGATGACCAGGTCGTCGCGGACGTACCTCGACGAGTGGTACGTCGAGTAGAACCGGAGGACGTGGTCCGCCGCGTCCCTCGGGTTCTTGGCGACGTAGTACAGGTACTCGTCCTCGGGGCTGATCCACCCGCGGCGGAGCAGCTGCTTCTCGATGAACTCGACCCACCCGTCCCAGTAGCCGGCGATCGCCTTGTCCGGGTCGCCGCCGGAGGTCGTGTGCCCGGGCTCGGGCTCGCCCTCGACGAAGACGATCGGGACCATCGAGGCCTTGCCCGTCTGGACGAGCGTCAGGGTCTCGAACGCCTCGTCCATCGTCCCGAACCCGCCCGGGAAAGCGACGACCGCCTCGGACTGGGCCAGGAACATGAGCTTGCGGGTGAAGAAGTAGCGGAAGTGGATGAGCTTCTCGTCGCCGGCGATGACGGTGTTGGCCGTCGTCTCGAACGGCAGTCGGATCGCGACGCCGAAGCTCGCCTCGCGCCCGGGCCCCTCGTGCCCGGCCTTCATGATCCCGTCGCCCGCGCCGGTGATGCTCATCCAGCCGGCCTCGGCCATCAGCTTGGAGAACTCGACGGCGGCCAGGTAGTCCGGGTGGTCCTCCGGCGTCCGCGCCGAGCCGAAGATCGTCACCTTGTACGTGTTCTCGTACGGCCCGAAGACGCGGTAGGCGTACCGCATCTCCTTGAGCGCCGCGGCCAGCAGCTTCAGCTCGCCCGTGTCGCGACCGTCCGGGATGAGCTTTAGCCCCGCCGTCAGCAGCTCGCGGACGAGCTTCGCGTCGTAGTCGTCCACCGCCTCGCCGGCGACATCCTGGATGAGCGCCGAGAGCTGGTCCTGCACGACGCCGTCGTTGGCGCGGAGCTGGGCGCCCTGCTCGGGCGGGGCGGCCCGCTCGTCGCGTGGCTGCGTCGTCGCGGGCGGGTCCAGCTCGACGCGGGTCTTGTCCTTGCGCATAGAGAATCCTCCCGCCCCGCGGGGGCGAGGGGGAGGATAGAGGTCAGGGCCTGTCGCGTCGATCCACGCCGAGAACGGCCCCTAGGGGCACCCGGCCCCGAACTGGATCAGGAACTCGACGACGTCGGAGAAGTCCCACTGGCCGAATGGCGGCGCCAGGTCCGCGCCCGGCTCCTGGGCGCCGAACGCGATCAGGAACGCGAGAACGTCGGAGAAGTCCAGCTGCCCGAAGGGCTCGGCCAGGTCCGCGCCGTTGCACGGGACAGGCCCGAGGACCGCGGGCACGACCTGCAGCTGCATCGCCGGCCCGACCGCGCCGTCGCGGATGAACTGGACCTGCGAGGGCTGGCCGAACCAGTTGGGGCCCGTGCTCACCCCGTTGGGCGCGCCCTGCTCGTCCCAGCCGCCGAACATCACCAGCTGGCCCGGCACCGGGAACGGCGGCGAGGGCTGCAGGTCGTTCACGCGGACGAACGTCAGGATCGGCTGCACGGGGATCACCAGGTCGTACCCGCCGCCGTTGGGATCGTCCTTGCACGAGTTGAGCGAGCCGAAGGCCTGGGGCTGGTTCTCGGGCAGCGTGACGTGCATGTCCCACTGCTCGGGGTTCTGCCCGCCGTTGTAGGTCACCGTGATCGGCTGCACGCTCACGAGGTTCATCCCGACGATCTGGATCGGGACCTCGTCGCAGGACGTGAAGGGCGGCGGGAGGATCAGGTCGTCGAGCCGCTTGACCTTCGTGTCGGTGTTGCCCGGGCCGATCGGATCGCCCTGGAGGGGCACGACGCCGACGAACGGGTCGGAGCCGGGCCCGAAGAAGTCGGCGGGCAGGGGCGGGATGTTGTCGCCCCCGCCGATACCCATCGCGGTCGCCGGGCCGACGGGCGTGTGCCAGCAGTCGTCGCCGAGCGGGTGGGTCGGGGGCACGGGCTTGGCGCCGTAGCCCTCGATCGTGACGCCCATGGAGTTGTCGAGCGCGCCGCCCTCGAAGATGTAGGGCCCCTCGGCGTTGCTCGAATCGGGCGGGGGTTCGAGGCCCAGTCGCTTGACGGTCAGCGTGTTGGTCGCGAAGTCCAGCTCGCCCTCGCCGCCGTCGAGCATGATCTGCTCCAGGATGCGGACGAGGATGCTCTGGGGCGGCTCGCCCGCGCTGAAGGGCGTCTGGTAGACGACCACCTGCGGCAAGACCGGGTCGGGCACGCCCGTGGTCAGGCGGAAGAGGCCGTCCTCCTCGGGCGCCTCGGGGATCGCGACGCCGTAGCGTCGGCGCCACGGGTCGGGCTGCTCTCGGAGCGGGACGGGGATGATCGACGCCGTCCAGTTGGACATGGAGATGCACAGCCCGTCCAGGTCGTACCCGCAGTCGATCAGGTCCTGGCTGACGTTGGCGCAGACCTGCGCGACGATGTTCCCGGGCTGGCCGACGGGCGGGCGGATCTGCACGCCGCCGAACACGGGCGTGGGGCCGACGCCCGGCTTGTTGAATGTCGCGGCCCGGAGCTGGGCCGCCATGATGAGGGCCTTGAGAAACCCGTTGCCCCCGCCGAAGCCGACGATCTTGTTCGTGTACGTGATCGTGACCGAGTTCATCTGCGGGTCGCAGAGCTTGATCTTGATCGAGAGGTTGATGACGCTGGGCAGCGTCATGTCGCAGATGTTGATCCAGAACCCGCCGGAGGGCAGGCGGACACCGGGGTAGATATTGACCAGGGGCTTCTCGGGGATCGGGGGGAAGCCCCCGCCGTAGAACGTCGCGTCCAGCGCGTCCATCTCGTCGCCGCCGTCGAGGAGGATGTGATCAACCGAGTCGTACAGAAGCTGGTTGGAGCCGGCGCCGCCCGAGGTGAACACGTCGCCCAGGGCGCCGTTGCCCGCGGCCTGGGCCGCGACCTGCGTCCCGGGCAGGCCCAGCGAGCCCGCGTCAACGCTGAAGAACGCGAACATCGTGTCCGTCGGCCCGTCGATCGTGCCGTTGCCGTCGTCGTCGGTCGGGTCGGACAGCACGAGCGCGTCGAGGTTGTCGGTGGTCCGCAGGCCCAGGCTCGCGGCGGAGATCGCCCGGTCGAGCGTGAAGGGCAGCCCCACCACGACCGTCAGCACGTCGGCGGGCGACCACCCGTTGGCCGCCAGCGTCGGCGAGCCGGGCGCGAGCGAGAAGTAGATCCGCGTGCCGTCGGCGATCGGGCCCGCGGCCTCGTACGTGAACCCGTCCACGCTGTCGGACGTGTTCATCGCCAGGCCCAGGTCGGTCTCGTTCTTGAGCAGCGCGTGCCCGGGGGGCGTGATCTCGAACAGGTCGGCGCCGTTCTGGGGCGCCTCGGCGTCCACCGGCGTCCCCGGCTGGCCCACCGACGAGGGGAGCACCGAGAACGCGTACGCGCCCGCGAAGATCGCGTCGCCCTCGGCCAGCTTCTGCCCGTCGTCCAGCGCGTCCACGTTGTCGCCCGGCGTCAGCCCGAGCGACAGCAGCCCGTCGGCCGCGAGCGTGTTGTCGCCCAGGCAGTCGGTCCGGAAGAGGTCCTGCTCGTCGGGGAGCAGGAATACGTCCGTGGGGAACAGACCGGTCGTGCCCGTGTCGTGCGTGAACACCTGCCCCCCGGCCGACGACACAACGGCCGCCGCGACGGCAACGCTCGCGAGTGTGCGCACCATGGCGCCCTCCTTTGAACTTTCCCAGGCGGTCACGGGCCGCAACCGATCGCGCAGTCACCGAGCCGCGGCGGAGAACCCGCGTTCCCCCCCGCACCCCCACTCCGCACAGTGTCCCCCCTCCGGGGGGCCGCCGCACGCAAAAACTGGAGCAAGACCGGGGGGCGCGGGCCAATGACCCGCCTCAGGGGCGATCAGGCGTGCTCACGGGCATCCAGACGCGAACGACTCCAGGAACCCGAGCACGTCCGCGAAGTCGTACGAGCCGGGCGAGGCGGCGATGTCGGCGACCAGCTCGCCCGCCGAGAACGCGACCAGGAACCGCGAGACGTCGTTGAAGTCCAGCGTGCCGAAGGGCTCGGCCAGGTCCGCGGCGCAGTCCCGCGGGCAGCCGTTGTTGCAGAACAGCGTCACCTCGGCGACCGGCGAGCGCGACTCGCCGCCGGGGCCCGACGGGTCGTCCACGATCCACTGGGCGTACAGCGTCCGCCCGTCAAGGAATGAGTTGAACGGCGCGGGGTAGTGCAGCGTCGCGAACCCGCCGCCCGGGCCCGCGCCCTCGACGGCGATCGGGCCGACGAGCACGTCGGGCGCGACCACGCCGTCCACCGGGGGCGACTCGGAGAGCGCGACCCGTGCCGTCGCCCCGCCCAGCGCCTGGTCGAGCCCGAGCTTGAAGCCCACGTTGCCGATGTTCGGCGGCGCGTCGGCGATCATCCGGGGCGTGAACCCGCCGCCGCCGGGCGCGCCCGCGCCCAGCAGCGCCGGGTTGGGCGGCTGCTCGGCGTGCAGCGTCGGGCGGTCGAACGGGAACTGCTCGGCCGCGACCCGCGGGTCCGTCAGCCCGTTCTCGAGGAAGTCCACGACCGCCGGTCGCTGCGGGACCGGGATCGCGACCGGAAGCAGCGGGTCGCGGTTGTTGTTCCCGGGTGCGCCCGGGCCGGCGTAGAACCCGAGCACCGCGTTCAGATTCTGGAACTGGCCCGTGTGCATGTAGCTCGGCTTGATGCCGACGTTGCGGAGCGAGGGCGTCTTGAACCGTCCTCGATCGGCCGGGTTCCCGGTCACGTCCTGGCGACCCCGGTCCTGCGCGATGGGGCGCACGCCGACGTTGCGGAACGTCGAGTCGCTGAACGTCGGAGGCTGGTGGCAGATCGCGCACCTCGACGCCTGGAAGGCGTTCCACCCCTGGACCTGCTGGGGCGTCATGGCGCCGGGGTCTCCCAGGATGAACGCGTCCCACGGCGTCTGGTCCGGGATGAGCGTCCGTTCGTAGGTCGCGATCGCGAAGGCGATCCGGGCGGCGTTGATCTGCCCGTCACCGAACGCGGCCTCGAACAGCTCGGGGTACGTCCCCCGCGCGTCGATCGCGGCCTGGACATCGGGCGGGACGTCCGCCGCCAGCCCGAGCGGGCGGGCGCGGCGGAGCTTGCCGGCGATCTGCGACCAGTCCCGACCCTCGTGCGCCATCTCCACGTCGGACACGGGCGGGCCCACCACCTGGCTCTCGAGCGCGCCGCCCGACGCGATCAGCGTCAGCGAGGTCTCCGGGTCGACGAACTCGCCCGGCGCCCGCCCGTCCCAGAACAGCTCCGGGGCGTACATCGCCAGCACCGCCGGGTTGGCCGACCTGGACGTCGCCTGGCGGCCCAGCCCGAACACGGGATCGGGCCGGTAGGAGTCCCCGGCGTCGGCGCGCACCACACCGAAGCTCGTCAGCAGGTCGTCGGGCGTGCCGGGGGCGCCGTCGGGGCCGGGGTTGAGCGCGAGCACGGGGTCGGCGCCGGCGGCCGAGGGGATGTGGCACGTGCCGCACGCCGTCGTGTTGTCGCTCGAGAGCTGCTCGTCCCAGAAGAGGATCTTGCCCAGGACCCGCTTCTCTTCCGTGAACGGGTTCTCGGCCGGGAAGGGCACGGGCGGCAGCGTGGAAGGCCCGCCCCGCACTCCGCCGGCGATCAGCACGCCGCCGGCCAGCACGGGGAGCCCGAGGAAGACCGCGCCCAGCGGGCGCACCGGCAGCCGTGATTCGGACATCAGACCCTCGCTACTCCACCAGCGCCAGGCCCCCACCAGGTCTCAGGTTCGTGCCCCGTCCAACGCCCGGCGAGGGGCCCGATTGCACGGGCCCCGCCAAAAAGAAGCGCCGCCGCCGCGGCTACGGGCAGCCCGACGCGAAGGCGGTCAGGAACCCCACGACGTCGGCGAAGTCGTACGACGACGCCGGCAGGTCGATGTCCGCGACCAGCTCGCCCGCCCCGAACGCTTCGAGGAATCGAGTCACGTCATTGAAGTCGAGCTGGCCGAACGGCTCGGCGACGTCGGCGGCACAGTCCTCCGGGCATCCGCCGGCGCAGAACAGGTCCAGCCGCGCGACGTCCGACCGGGCCACCCCGCCGGGGCCAGACGCGTCGTCGACGAGCCACTGGGCGTACAGGGTCCGCCCCTCCAGGAAGGAGTTGGCGGGCAGCGCGTAGCGCAGCGTCGCGTACCCGCCGCCGGCGCCGAGACCCTCGACGACGATCGGGCCGATGGTCACGTCGGGCGTGAGCACGCCGCCCACCGGGGGGGTCTCTGACAGCACGACGCTGGCGGTCGAGCCGCCCAGCGCGCGGTCGAGCCCGATCTTGAAGCCGGTGTTGCCGACGTTGGGCGGGGCCGCGGCGATCATCCGCGGCGCGAACCCGCCCTGGCCCGGGGCGGCGCCCCCGAGCAGCGTCGGGTTCGGCGCGCCCTCCGAGTTGAGCGTCGGGCGGTCGAACGGGAACTCCTCGTTGGCGACTCGCGGGTCGGTCAGCCCGTTTGCCAGGAAGTCGATGATCCGGTCCCGGTCGTCGAACGAGAACGCGATGGGCAGCAGCGGGTCGCGGTTGTCGTTGCCCTCGGACCCGGGCCCGAGGTAGAAGTTGAACACCGAGGCGAGCAGCTGGAACTCGCCCGTGTGCATGAAGCTCGGCTTGAGCCCCACGTTCCGCAGGGTCGGCACCTTGAACCGCCCCCGGTCGCCGAACTGGCCCGTGACCGCCTGGCGACCGATGTCGTCGGCGATCGGCCGAAGCCCGATGTTCTTGAACGTCCGGTTCGTGAACAGGGGCGCCTCGTGGCACGTCTGGCACTGCGACGCCCGGAAGATCTGCCACCCCTGGACCTGGCTCGGCGTCATCGCGTCGTCGTCGCCCGCGATCCACAGGTCCCAGGGCGTCTGGTCGGGCAGCAGCGTCCGCTCGTACGTCGCGATCGCGAACGCGATGCGCACGGGCGTGATCTGCCCGTCGCCGAACGCAGCCGCAAACAAGTCCGGGTACGTCGGATCCGCGTCGATTGCCAGCGCCATGTCCGGGGGCAGGTCCGTCGCCAGTCCCATCGGGCGGACGCGGCCGAGCTTGTTCGCGATCCGCGTCCAGTCCCGGGCCTCGTGGGCCATCTCGACGTCCGAGAGCGGCGGCGCGAGCGCCTGAGACTCCAGCCCGCCGCCCGCCGGGATGATGACATCGCCCGTGACCGGGTCCCGGAACTCGGTCGATGCCCGCCCGTCCCAGAAGGGCTCGAACGTGTACATGGTCATGATCGCCGTCGGCGCGGCCCGCGGCGTGGATTGACGCTCGAGACCGAACACCGGGTCGGGCGAGTAGTCGTCGTTCACGTCGGCGCGGATCATGCCGAAGCTCGTCCGCGAGTCGTCGGGCGTGCCCTCGATCCCATCAGGCCCGGGGTGCAGCCCGAGCGTCGGGTCCGCGCCGCCCGCCGACGGGATGTGGCACGTCCCGCACGCCATCGTGTTGTCGCTGGAGAGCTGTTCGTCCCAGAAGAGCATCTTGCCCAGGACCCGCTTCTCCTCGGTCATCGGGTTCTGGAACGGCACGGGCACCGGGGGCAGCTCGAGTGGCAGCCCGCGCCCGGGGTCGGACGAGGCGACCAGCACGCCCCCGGTCAGCATCGGGATCGAGACGAACAGGGCGCCGATCGCCCGCGCCGACCTTCTCGAGTCGCCCATCCGATCCTCCGAGACTCCCCGACGAGCCGCGACCACGCCGGCTGGCCTGCTCCAGGCCCCCGGCTCTGCACGGACTCTACAGGGAGCCGCCCCCCGGGGAAACCCCCGGCGGGACGCTCGGCGTCGGCGGCGCCTCGCAGCCCCGCCCGAAGGCGTTGAGGAACTCGAGCACGTCCACGTAGTCCCAGACCCCGAAGGGAGCCGCGATGTCCGCGAGCGGGTCCTGCACGTTAAACGCCCCCAGGAACGCGACGACGTCCGCGTAGTCCAGCCGCCCGAACGGCTCGGCGATATCCGCCGGCCCCGCGCCCGCCTCGGCCAGCCAGCGGAACAGGTTCAGCGCGTACGCCCGGTGGTCGTTCCGGTTCAGGTTCGTGCCCGCGCCCCGGTCGTTGAAGAACGTGTTGCGGTCGAAGTGGCCCGCGAGGCGCCCGCAGCCGGCGGTCGCGACCATCACGGCCGCGTCCGCATCGGTCACGTCCCGGAATGAGCCTGGGTCGCCGTCGTTGTTGCGTGTCCGCTCGCCGGGTTTGGCCCGCGCGAGGATCGTCGTGCGCACGCCGGGCGGGTCGATCGCCGGGCGGACGAGGGGTGACTCGCCCTCGCCCCCGATGACGTCCACGCCGATCAGGACCGGGTGGTCCGGGGAAACGAAGTCTCCGTCGGCCCGGGTCACGTCGTAGAACCCGAAGTCCTGCTGCATCGTCCAGCCGAACCGGTCCAGGAACTGCTGGTCCGAGCTCGCGGCGTCGGGCCATCCCGAGCCGAACCCGAGATCGGAGACGAACAACGCCGCCCCGCCCCCGAGGATGTACGCCTCGAGAGCGTCGACCGCCGGCGCGTCGTAGACCGCGTTGTTCGAGCCCAGCACAACCACGTCGTACGCCGCCAGGTCGATGAGCTCGAGGTCGATGTGCCGCCCCTGGACGTGCCCGGTGGGCGGGGCGCCGGGCTCGACCGACTCCGCGATCTGCTCGACGACGAAGCCGTCGTCGCGGAGCAGCTGGGCCAGCTCGAACCACCCGTGGTTGCCCGGCTCGGTGGACTGGTTGTCGATGTCCGCCAGGTGCTCGGTCCGCTCGAAGTCGTTGGACGCCTCGTGGGCGCCCCCGCTCCGGTCGGCGCCGCGCACGAACAGCACCCGCGGCTCGGCGAGCGTGTCCGCCGCGATGACGGCGACCGGGATGACGCTGAGGATGCGGCGCATGAAAGAGCCGGCCGCGGGCGCCCCCCGCGAACACCGGCGCTACAAGTCTGGCCGCGCCCCCGCCGCGGGCCACCAACCCGGGGATCGCCCGCACACCTTTCCCGGCTTCACACCCCGCGGCCGCGTTCTCGGACGCCCGCGCGGGCCCGCCCGCTCACGGGCAGCCCGACGCGAACTCCGCCAGGAACGCGATCACGTCGGAGAAGTCCCACTGCCCGAAGGGCGGCGCGAGGTCCGCGTCCAGCTCCTGGGCTCCGAACGCGTTGAGGAATGCCACGATGTCCGAGAAATCGAGCTGCCCGAACGGCTCGGCCAGGTCCGCGGCGCACACGTCCTCGACCACGAACTGACGCATCATCTCGTGGTCCTCGTGCTCGAGGATGTGGCAGTGATACACGAACGTGCCGTCGTAGTCCTCGAACCGGGCGATCACGCGCACGCGCTCGCCCGGGTTGACCTTGACAGTGTCCTTCCACCCCTCCTCGGTCGGGCCCGGGGGCGCCGCGGGCCCCGTCGGCACGACCTCGCCGTCCACGATCTGGATCGGCTGGCGGTCGAGCACCTGGAAGAAGACGAGGTGCACGTGCATGGGGTGCATCATGCCGCTGGGGTTAACGAACTCCCAGACCTCGGTGTCGCCGAGGCGGACGAACTCGGTGATGTGCCCCCAGTGCAGGCCGTTGATGAGCCAGCGGATCCCGCCGCACGGGTGGGCCTCGGGCTCGAGGCGGAACTCGCGCGTGACCCGCGCGTCCGACTCCTCGAGCGTCTCGATCTCGCGGAGGACGCCGGGCGTCGCGGGCGCCGGCCCGGTCTCGGCGCCCACCACGAACTTCATGACCTCGGGCACGACGCCCACGCCGGGCGGCGCCCCGAACGGCGCCGACGCGCTGTTCTCGAGCAGGACCTCGGCCCCCGGCGCGTGCGACGAGAAGTCGATGATGACATCCGCCCGCTCGGCGGGCGCGAGCGTGATCTCGGTCAGCGGGGCTGAGGTCTCCAGCAGCCCGCCGTCCACGCCGATCAGCTCGAAGGGCGTCCCGTCGGACATCGAGAAGGTGTACGTCCTTGAGTTGGCGGCGTTGAGGATCCGGAAGCGGTACTTGGCCCGGTCCACGTCGAGGAAGGGCCAGATCACGCCGTTCACCAGTGTGTGCTGGCCGAAGAACATCCCCTGGTACTCGGTCGGGTACCGGAGCGACCCGTCCTGGTTGAACGTCCGGTCCATCACGACCAGCGGCAGCTCGTACTCGCCCGAGGGCAGGCCGAGCCCGTTCTCGTTCGCGTCTCGGATGATGTACATCCCCGCGAGCCCGGCGTACACGTTCAGCCTCGTGATCCCGAGCGAGTGGTCGTGGTACCAGAGCGTCGATGCGGGCTGGTTGTTGGGGTACAGGTACTCCTCCGAGTCGCCCGGGAGGAACGTGAACTCGGGGTGCCCGTCGAAGACCGCCGGCACGTGCCCGCCGTGCAGGTGGGTCACGGTCTTGGCCACGTCCTCGGCGCCGTGGATGCACTCCTCCACGTCGAACAGGTGGTCCGTCCGCAGGAACCCGTTCTCGTCGCGCAGGTCGTTGATGTACGTGATGTTCACGACGGCGCCCGACGCCGCCTCGATCGTCGGCCCGGGGAAGACCCCCTCGTACGTCCACATCGTCGTGGGGGGCAGCTCGGAGTGGACCTGCACGTCGGCCTGCACCGTCGCGATGTTGTAGAACGCGAACCCGCCCGGCTGGCCCAGGTACGGCTGGGCGACGGGCGGCGTCGGCATCGCGTCGGCGTACGGCGTCAGCACCACGTCGCAGCTGGCCGAGCCGCAGTCGGTGAAGTTACCCTGGTAGAGACCGTCGGCCGCGATGCAGTTCCCCTCGGTGTCCTCGACGCACGACCCGTCGGGCAGGCAGCAGGCGCCGGTGGGCGGCGGGCAGAGATTCGGCTGGCAGTTGGTCCCGACTCCGCTGAACACGCCCCCGGCCGTCGCGCAGTCCGCGGCCGTCGCGAAACCGCACGACCCGTCCGGGAAGCAGCATGCCCCGACGCCCGCGGGCGGCGTGAAGTCCACGACCAGCTCGGGCCGCTCGCTCGTGACGTCCCACTCGCGCGAGACGAACCGGATCGCGCTCCGGCCCCCGCCCTCGTCGCCGATCATGATCCAGCCGAAGTTTGACTCAGGGTTGTCGAGCCAGAACTGCACGTCGCTGGTCAGGATCGCGGAGGACCAGGAGCGGAACCCGCCGGAGCCGAACGTGGTCGAGGCGCTGGGCGAGGCCTGGTAGTCCGCGCCCGCCGAGGACCATGCGGGCGAGGAGGGCGGGTCGGCCGGGTCGTAGAAGCGGTAGGCCCAGGTCGCGTCGTCGGCCTCCGCCGGCGCGCCCGCGCCGCTGAAGCCGCCGCTGGAGAGCCCCTCGCCCCAGTCCTGATCGATCGCGTGCAGGGAGAACGTGTGCGTGCCGTTCATCGCCCGGTTGACGAACACGCGGACCTCGACCGAGTTGATGATCGACCCGGGCGGGACGCGCCCCTCGAGGTCGAACCGCATCAGCGTCCGCCGGACGAATCCCATGTTCGTCCGCCCGCAGAACAGCCCGTTGCCGGCGCCCGAGCTGGTCGAGTCGCTCTCGGAGTAGATGACGGTGTCGGCACTGGCCGGGACCGAGACGACGTCGGCCAACGCCGGCCCCACGCACGCCCACACCGCGCCGGCCGCAACAAATGATCGGATCATGTCTCTCGAGCCTTCCAGACGCCCCCCGGCCGCGCTCGCGCCGGGGGCCGACTCATCCCGTCACACGGGATGACTTGACCGTGAACTCTACGGGCACCCCGCCCCGAACGCGCCCAGGAACGCCACCACGTCGGAGAAGTCCCATTGGCCGAACGGCTCGGCCAGGTCCGCCGCCGCGTCCATCGCCGCGAACGCGCCCAGGAACGCGACCACGTCGGAGAAGTCGAGCTGCCCCAGGGGCTCGGCCAGGTCCGCCGGCCCGCACGCGACGGGCCCTGAGCACCCGGTCTCCTCGACGCGGAAGCCGTCGACACCCGCCTCGACCACCGAGCCGTCGCCCAGGTCCGAGGCCGTGAAACGCACGCGCACCTGCGATGTCGTCCCCACGAAGTCCGCGACGCGGAACGAGGCCAGGTTCCACCCGCCCGCGGCCTCGGCGCCCCCGGGCCCAACCGTCTCGAGCGTGCTCCAGCTCCCGCCATCGTCGTCGGAGATCTCGACGACGAACACGTCCTCGCTCGGCGCCGCCCCGGCGGTGTTGTCGTACCAGCGCCAGTAGCTCACGACCGCCTCGGGCGCGCCCGAGACATCGAGCAGCGGCGAGGTCAGGATCGTCGAGCCGTTGTCCACGTCCGTGTTGCCGTCGGCCGCGCCCGTCACGAAGCACACGCCCGAGCCGTCGGCGTCGGCGGCGGGGTCGCCCCGGTCGCCCCCGCCCAGCGGGACCGCGCGCTCCCACTCGCCCTCGCCGTCGCCGCTGACATCGCCCGAGACGCTCCAGCCGAGGTCGCTTTCGAAGTCGTCGGCGAGCACGACGCTGATCTCCAGCGCCGTGGTCGAGAGGGGCGCGGTCTCCCCGCCCACGGGGAAGCTGACCTGCTCGGCCCCGGTGGTCTGGGCCGTCACGAAGAACTGGATCTGCTCGCCGCACGGCGCCGCGGGCAGCGTTACGCCGAATCCCGACCCGCCCAGGGGCGTCGCCGCCGAGGTCGAGAACGGACCCGAGTCGCCGACTCGGGCGTGCAGCGTGACCGAGGACGCGTCGAGCGTCCCCACGCCGTCGAGCGCCTGGAGCGTCAGCTGGTTCGTCTGATCCGCCTGCACGTACTCGGGCGCCGCCAGGCTCAGCGAGAGCAGCTGCGTCGTCCGCTCGATGAACAGGAGCAGCCCCACGAAGTTCTCCTCCGCGGTCGGCAGGATCTGGCTGGGTGAGAGCAGGAAGCCGTCGAAGCCGGTGTCACGAAGCTCGATCGTGAACCCGGTCGCACCCAACTGGCCGTAGAACCAGTCCGAGCACGTGCCCGACGCGGGGTACAGGTCCACCGACTGGATCGGGTCGTAGAACGCTCCGCCCACGGCGAGCATCGCGCCAGACATCGCCGTCGACAGGTCGTCGAACCGCGTCCGGTCGGGCTCCGGCGTCTGCACGCCCTCGGCGTACCCGAAGGGCCACAGGATCAGCTGCCCGAAGCTGTGGTAGTCGATGTGCGCGACCAGGTCGTCGCCGTACGTCAGGGCGAGGTCACGCAGGGCCGTCGTCTCCGGCTCGGAGAAGGGCGACGCGCCGCGGTAGATCTCGCTGCCGGTGTCCCCGTCCGAGCCCTCGCCCCCCCACTCGTACCCCCAGTTGCGGTTCAGGTCGACGCCGTACCCGCCGCGCCGGTTCTTGCGCCACAGCCGCTGGCTCGACCAGGAGTAGACGTACCCATCCGGGTTGACGACCGGGACGATCACGATCCGGACCGTGTCGACCAGGTTCGTCACGCCCGGGTCCGAGCCGTACTGCGCCAGAAGCTGGTCGGCCAGGTACGTGACCGTCATCGGGCTGACCCACTCGCGGGCGTGCTGGCACCCGTTGAGCATGACGACCGGGCGGTCGGCCGCCGCGTTGCCCGGCTGGTCCGGGCCCGTGATCGTGATCTGGTACAGGTCCCGCCCCTGCAGCGACGCGCCGAACACGCTCACCGACGCCAGCCCCGGGTTGGCCGCGGCCAGGCCATCGACGTACGCGCGGATCTCGTCGTTCTCCTTGAAGTTCTCGAACCAGCTCAGGCCCCGCAGGTCCGCGCGCTGCTCGACGTGCGCCATGTGCGCATCGACCTCGCCCTGCACGTCCGCGATCAGCACCCGCGGCGCCAGGCCGGCGCCGCGCAGCGCCGACTCGCCCGCGTCATCGACGAGCAGCTGCAGGGGGCGCCCCGGGCCCGGGCGGTGTGTCCAGACGTCCCGGGCCGCCTGAAGCGCCGCGTCGAACTGCGCCCGCGAGACGGGCGAGACCTCGACGAGCCGGACGCCGTCGTACGGGCGCTGCTCCGCAGCGCCGGCGACGCCGACGACGGGCGGCTCGGCCCCCGCGTGCGCTGCGCCCGAGACCAGGCACTGGCCCAGCGCGACACCGACAACCACGGCTCGAAGCGGGAGACTGCTCGACATGTCCGGACTCCTCGGCCGCGGGCCGCGGCCGCCTGACCCTGCGTGACGCCGCGAGAGACCGCGGCATGAAGAAGCGAAGACCCATCTCAGCGGCGCCCGGCCCGCGATGCAAGCCGGAGAGGCGCCCTCGGGCGATTCGGGCCCGATCCGCCCGGGTTCCACAACGCCCGCAAAGTCCGGGAAACGCCCCTGAGTCGCCACCAGCCCGATTCGGCGCCCAGACCTTTTCTAGACCGCCGCCCCGCTCGCCTCGGGCTCGCCCGCGTCCTGGCCCCCGCCCGGCCCGTCCCCCCGCCGGTCGTCCGGGCGGGCGTGCTCAGTCTGCATCTTGACCAGCTCGGCGTACCGCCCGCCGCCGGCCATCAGCTCCTCGTGCGACCCGATCTCCCGGATCCGGCCGTCCTCGATCACCACGATCCGGTCCGCGTGCCGGATCGTGCTCAACCGGTGGGCGATCACGAAGCTCGTCCTGCCGCGCATCAGCTCGTCCAGCGCCCGCTGGATGAGCAGCTCCGACTCGGTGTCCAGGTTGCTCGTCGCCTCGTCCAGAATGAGAATCCGCGGGTCGGCCAGGACGGCCCGGGCGATCGCGACCCGCTGCTTCTGCCCGCCGCTGAGCCGCACGCCCCGCTCGCCGATGAGCGTGTCGTACCCCTGCTCGAGCTGGGTGATGAACCCGTGCGCGTTGGCGGTCTCGGCGGCGCGGACGATGTCGTTCATCGTCGCGTGGCGCCGCGCGTAGGCGATGTTCTCGGCGATCGTGCCGTCGAACAGGAACACGTCCTGCTCGACGATGCCCAGCAGCCGGCGGTAGCTGTCCACCCGGACCTCGCGCAGGTCCCGACCGTCGAGCAGGATCCGGCCCGACGTCGGGTCGTAGAACCTCGCCACGAGGTTGCACAGCGTCGTCTTGCCGGCGCCGCTCGGCCCGACGAGCGCGATCGTCTCGCCCGGCGCGACGTCCAGGTCCACGTCGATCAGGACCGGCGGCAGCGGCTCGGCCTCCGCCGCGTCCCTGCCCCGCTCCCGCGCCCGCGGGTACGAGAACGTCACGCCCTCGATCGTGATCGCCCCCCGCACTGCGGCCGCCTCGAGCGAGGGCAGGTCCTCCTGGCCAGGGAACTCCTGCGTCTCGTCCATCAGGTCGAGCACGCGGTCGAGGGCGGCCAGGTTGGTCTGGATGTTCGTCGCGCTGGAGACCAGCGCCTCCAGGGGCCCGAGCAGCATGAGCAGGTACGCGCTGAACATCATCAGATCGCCGATGGTCAGCGTGCCGTCGAGCACCTGCGACCCGCCGTAGATCAGCACCGCCGCCGACGCCAGCGGGATGATGACCTGCCACGCGATCTCCAGCCCGCGGCTCCACCACCAGACCAGCAGCTCCTGGCGGGACATGAAGTGCCCCTCGCGGGTGAACCGTGCCGCCTCGGCCTGCCTGCGGTTGAATCCGCGCACGACCCGCATCCCCGCGAACGCCTCGGTCGCCTGCGCGTCGATCACCTGCCGCGACTGGCGGACATCGCGGAACATCGGCCGGATCCGCGCGATGTACGTCCGGTGCGTCAGCCAGATCAGGGGCACGATGCCCAGCGCGCCCACGAGGAGGCGCCAGTCGATGACCGCGAGGATCACGAGCGTCCCGGTCAGCTGCGTGATCGCCCGCCAGGGGTTGTAGATCATGCCGAAGATCAGCTCGCCGACGCCTCCGGCGTCCTCGCGCAGGACGCTCGCGACGCCGCCGGACTTGATCGCCTGGATCCGCGACAGGGGCAGCTTGGACGCGTGCTCGAAGACCCGCTTGCGCAGGCCGACCTGCACGCGCTTGGTGATCCGAGTGCACTGCCACCGGCCCCACATCGCGAACAGGATCTGCCCGACCGTGATCACGACCATCGCCCCGCCCAGGATCCACAGCAGCGACTTGGCGGTGGGCAGCGCATCAAGCTCGACGCCCAGGCGCTCGGCGATCCCGCTCGGACCCGGGTTGTCGGTCAGCACGTAGTCGAGCGCGATCTTGGTGGACAGGGGCAGCAGCAGCCCGAGGCCCACCGAGACCGAGAGCGTGACCAGGCTCAGCCCGATCGTCGCCCGGTGCCCGGCCAGCAGCGCCCCGAACCGCCGAGCCAGCGACGGGAACGACCGGTGCGCCTTGGCCGACTTCTTCTTCTCGCGCTTCTCGTCGATCTGGTCGTGGACGCGCTCACGCGTGCCGGCCCGCCGACGCTTCTGCTTGTACTCGGCGAACCGCCGACGGCTGGAACGGATCTGGCGTGCCATCGGGCGATCGTAGGAGCCGCAAACGCCCCCGAAACCCCTGCCGAGCCGCGGTTTGGAGCCGCCCCGCCCGTCGCGGCCCCGCTTGTGATCCCCGCGCCCCCCGCGTAGCTTGTGCCCCCATGCCCAAGCTCGCGCTGCACTGGCAGATCATCGTCGGCCTCGTCCTGGGCGTTCTCGTCGGCCTCGTCGTCAACCTCGCCTGGGACGCGGGCACGTGGCGCTCCCTGGGCGTGGACGACCCGTCCTCCTGGGTCGCCGGCGCCGCCCCCGCCGACGTGCCCGACGACATCGACCTCGACCAGGTCCCCGAGTCGCAACGCGTCGCCGAGTACCCCAACGCCGAGGCGGGCTTCGGCGCCAGCGCCGCCCGCTTCGTCCGCAACCTCAACGGCTTCGTGGGCGACCTGTTCCTCCGGGGGCTGAGGTTCATCGCCGTCCCCATCGTCCTCTTCAGCCTCATCGTCGGCGCGTCGAGCCTGAACGACCTGGCCAAGCTCAGCCGCATCGGCGGCAAGACGATCGCGATCTACATCCTCACCACCGCCGTCGCGATCACCGTCGGCCTTCTCCTGGCCAACGTCGTCCGCCCCGGCAAGTTCGTCAGTGAGGAGACGCGGATCGGGCTCGAGGAACGTTTCGGCGTCGAGGCGACCGGCAAGATCGAGGCCGCCCAGGCCCCCGACGTCTGGGACACCGTCCTCAACATCGTCCCCACCAACCCCTTCCAGGCCCTGGCCGAGGGGAACATGCTCCAGGTCGTCTTCGCGGCCCTGCTCGTGGGCGTCTGCCTGACGCTGGTCAAGAAGTCCAAGGCCCAGGTCGTCATCACGTTCTTCGACGCGATGACGGACGTCGTGATCAAGATCGTCAACCTCGTCCTGCTGCTCGCGCCGTACGCGGTCTTCGCGCTCATCGCCGAGCAGGTCGCCGAGCTGGGCCTGGACGTGCTCAAGGCGCTGGCCGTCTACTCGATCGTCGTCGTCGCGGGCCTGGCGATCATGATCTTCCTGGTCTACCCGATCGGGTTCCGCGTGCTCGCCGGCGTCCGCTACGGCCGCTTCTACAAGGCCATCAGCCCCGCGCAGCTCCTCGCCTTCAGCTCCGCCAGCTCGTCGGCGACCCTCCCCGTCACCATGGAGTGCTGCGAGGAACGCCTGGGCGTCAAGGAGGAAGTCTCCTCCTTCGTCCTGCCCATCGGCGCCACCATCAACATGGACGGGACGGCCCTCTACCAGGGCGTCGCCGCGGTCTTCATCGCCCAGCTCTACGGCCTGGGCCTGGACGTCGGCCAGCAGCTCACCATCGTCCTCACCGCCACCCTCGCCTCCATCGGCACCGCGGGCGTCCCCGGCGTCGGGATGATCATGCTCGTCATCGTCCTCCAGAGCGTGGGCCTGCCGCTGGAGGGAATCGCGGTGATCCTCGGCGTGGACCGCATCCTGGACATGTGCCGCACCGTGTGCAACATCACTGGCGACTGCATGGTCTGCACGCTCGTCGCCGGCACGGAGAACGCGATTGCCAGCGAGGAGGAGGTCGAGGCCCGGCTGCAAGCCCGCCGCGAGAAGGGCCTCGACGAGCACCCGCTGACTCAGGACGAGCTGGAGCAGGCCGCCGGTTGAGCCCGCCGCGTCAGCCCAGCGTCACCGACCGGTTGACCGCCATGATGTGCTCGAACATCGAGCGGGCGCCGGCCAGGATCGTCGCCTTCTCGGCCTCGGAGAAGTCGTACTCGGCCAGCTCGGTCTTCCACGACTCCCACAGGGGCCGCTGCTGATCACCGTACGGATCCAGGTGCCTGAACCCCGCCTCGCCCTCGACGCCCCACGCCTTGCGGAGGCGCATCGCGATGTACTTGTTGCCGTTGTTCGCGCCCTCGCGGACGTAGTGCAGGCCAAGCAGTCGCAGGGGCTCGCCCTCGCGCGACCGCTCGACGTCGGCGACGAAGGTCCTGGCCGCCTCGCAGGGCTCGACCGACTCGGGCGACACGCCGTAGTGCTCCAGGTCCGCCCGCAGGTTCGCCTCCTGCAGCTGGTGCTCCTTGACCAGGTCCCGGACCGCCGGGCTCGTGCCCCGGACCGCTTGAATCGCCTCGTCCAGGGCCTTGTTCACGACCCAGAGCTGGCCCAGCATCTCGACGAACGCGTCGCGCTGGATCTGCCCGCTGACCATCGCCTGGGGTAGCGCGTCGTGCTCGGCCTGGGCGTGCAGGTCCGCGTTGTCCTCTTTCAGACGCTGGGTCAGGGGACGCTGATCGGTCGTCGCGCTGGTCGTCATCGGGGTGCCCCTCGGTCTGCTCTGGCGGTCTGCTCGGGCGCGGCCGGCGCCGCTCGTTGAGATCCGTTCTCAATCATTACCCGCCGCCCGGGCCGGTCAACGCACGCCCTGCGTGATCCCACCACCCGACCCTGCCCTAGCTCCAATCGGGGCAACGGCTTGCGTCATCCGTGCAGAGCCCGGACAATCCCCCCGGGGCGTCCCACGCCGGGGCCCGCCCCGCCGGGGGTCTCGGGCCGCGACATGGGCACGCAGGAAGTCGAGCAAGTCAGCGGGGAGCAGCGTCGGCTGTTCATGCAGCGGCTGCTGACCGACGTCAAGGCCCTCGAGCGGATGATCGACGAGGGGCTCTTCGAGACCGGCGTCCGCCGCATCGGCGCCGAGCAGGAGCTGGTGCTGGTGGACGACCACTGGCAGCCCGCGCCGGTCGCCGTCGAGGTCCTCGAGCGCATCAACGACGAGCGGGTCACCCACGAGCTGGGTCGGTTCAACGCCGAGTTCAACTGCGACCCCATCGTCTTCGACGGCGACTGCCTGTCGAGGATGCGCGCGCAGATCGAGGAGCTGCTGGCGGTCGTCACCGCCGCGTCCGCCCCGTCGGGCGCCCGCCCGCTGCTGATCGGCATCCTGCCCACGCTGCAGCTCTCGCACCTGTGCCGGGACAACATCGTCCCCAAGCCCCGCTACTACGCGCTCGACGAGCTGATCCGCGCCCAGCGGGGCGGGAACTACGAGCTGCGCATCAAGGGCATTGACGAGATCACCATCGAGCACGAGTCGATCATGCTCGAGGCGCTCAACACGAGCTTTCAGCTCCACTACCAGGTCGAGCCGTCCGAGTTCGCCCTCGCGTTCAACACGGCCCAGGCGCTGGCCGGGCCGATCCTGGCCGCGTGCGTCAACTCGCCCGTGCTCTTCGGCAAGCGGCTCTGGCGCGAGACGCGCATCGCCATCTTCCAGCAGGCCGTCGACACGCGCCCCGAGGCCAGCCCCCACGAGCGGGACCTGCTCGCCCGTGTCCGCTTCGGCGAGAAATGGTGCGAGGAGTCCGTGCTCGAGCTGTTCAAGGAGGACGTGGCCCGCTTCCGCGTGATGTTCGGCGCCGAGACCGACGAGGCCCCCCTCGACGCCCTCGACGACGGGCGCATCCCGAAGCTCACCGCCCTGTGCACGCACAACTCGACCG
Source organism: Phycisphaerales bacterium (assembly GCA_041987545.1). Taxonomy (GTDB): domain Bacteria; phylum Planctomycetota; class Phycisphaerae; order Phycisphaerales; family UBA1924; genus JAJRXR01. The sequence continues at coordinate 405,469 of JBHIWH010000004.1, forward strand.
TCTACCGCTGGAACCGCCCGTGCTACGGCATCACGGGCGGCAAGCCGCACCTGCGCATCGAGAACCGCTACCTGCCCTCGGGCCCGAGCGTGATCGACGAGTGCGCCAACGCCGCCCTCTGGTTCGGGCTCATGAAGGCCGTCCCCGCCGCCTTCCCCGACCTCACCCAACGCCTGGGTTTCGAGGACGCGGCCAACAACTTCGTCGCCGCCGCCCGCGCCGGGCTCGAGTCCCAGCTCGCCTGGCTCGACGAGCGGTCGCTGTCGGCGACGGAACTTGTCCGCGAGGTGCTCCTGCCCCTGGCCCGGGAGGGTCTGGCCGCCGCGAACATCAACGCCTCCGACGCCGACGAGCTGCTCGAGGTGATCGATCGTCGGGTCGAGACCGCCCGGACGGGCGCCCGCTGGATGCTCGCCTCGGTCGCGGGCATGCAGGGCCAGGGCACGCGGGCCGAGCGCCTGAGCGCCCTCACCGCCGGCGCCGCGAGCAGGCAGGACCTGGGCGAGCCCGTCCACACCTGGGACCCCGCGACCCTCGAGGAGGCCGGCGCGTGGGAGCGCAACTACCAGCGCGTCGGGCAGTACATGAACACCGACGTGCTGACCGTGCAGGAGGACGAGCTGATCGACCTGGCGGCGTCGATCATGGACTGGGAGCACGTCCGCCACGTCCCGGTCGAGGACGACGACCACAACCTCGTGGGGATGCTCTCGTACCGGGAGCTGCTGAAGCTGCTGGCCGACCCGAAGCGGAAGAACGCGGACCAGACGGTCGCGGTCGGGGACCTGATGCGCCGCGACCCGGTGTGCGTCACGCCCGAGACGCCGACCATCGAGGCGATCGAACTGATGCGCGAGAGAAAGATCTCGTGCCTGCCCGTGGTCGCCGAGGGCAGCCGCAAGCTCGTCGGGATCGTGACCGAGCACGACTACATGCGGATCGCGGGCAAGCTGCTCGAACGCGAGCTGCTGGGCCAGGGCGACGGCGACGGGGCGCCGCCCGATCCATCGCCCTGACTCAGCGCGGGCCCGGATGTGAAGACCGGTTGTGAGGGCCGGGTGTGAATCTGGGTAGACGCCGCCGCCGGGCAAAAAGCCTCCACTCGCGGGCGGGGCGGGTATAGCCTGCGCCCATGCGCACACGAACCCTGCTCACCGCCGTCGCCCTGCTGCCGTTGCTCGCCCTGCCCGCCTGCCGGGCGACGCCCGAGCGCGGGCTGGCCAACGGGTACGCGGCCCGGTTCGAGCGGCAGGCCGTCGCCGCGGATCACCCGACCGCGTCCGAGGCCGGGGCGATGGTGCTCGAGCGTGGCGGCAACGCGGTGGACGCCGCGGTCGCCGCCGCCTTCACGCTCTCGGCCGTCCGCCCGTACTCGTGCGGGATCGGCGGCGGGGGCTTCATGGTCGTGCACCTGCCGGGGGGGACGGACCGCGACCCGGTGAGCGTCGCGTACAACTACCGGGAGACGGCGCCCGACGCGGTGGGCCCGGGGTTCTTCGAGCGGTACGCCGACGGCTCGCACTCGAAGTACGGCGGCGCCGCGGTCGCCGTGCCGGGCTCGGTCGCCGGCCTGCTGCGCGCCCACGCCGAGCACGGGCGGCTGAGCCGCGAGGCGGTCCTGGCGCCCGCGATCGCCGCGGCCCGCGCGGGGTTCGTTGTCGACGAGCACTACGCCCAGACCGCCAAGGCCCTCATCAAGAGGTACGAGGCCAGCCCGGAGTGGAAATCGCGGTACGCGTTCGTCTGGGAGCGATTCCTAAAAGAAGGAAGCGTCGAGGTCGGCGACCGGATCCGCGTGCCCGAGCAGGCCCGGGCGCTGGAACTGATCGCCCACGGCGGGCCGGACGCGTTCTACAAGGGCGAGATCGGCGACGCGATCGTCAAGGCCGTCGGCGACGCGGGCGGCGTGATGACCCACGACGACCTCGAGTCGTTCCACGTGGATCAGGGCCGCCCCCTGCGCGCACAGATCGCGGGGTTCGAGTTCCTGGGGATGCCCCCGCCAAGCTCGGGCGGCGTGACCATGTTCGAGGCCCTGCGGATCATGCAGGCCCTGGGCGAGGACCCGCGCAGCCGCGACCCGTCCGCGCGTCGCGTGCACCTGATGGCCGAGTCGCTCAAGCACGCGTTCGCCGACCGCGCCCGATACCTGGGCGACCCGGCGCAGGCCGACGTCCCCGCGGATCATCTGCTCTCGGTCGGCAACGTGCGCACCCTGGCGGCGCAGGTCAGCCGCGAGCGGACCCAGCCCCTGGACCGGTACGGCACGCGCTCGCCCCCGCCCGAGTCCGGCGGGACGAGCCACATCTCGGTCGTGGACAAGTGGGGGAACGCCGTCGCGTGCACGGAAACGATCAACCTCGCGTTCGGCTCGCTGGTCGCGGTGCCCGAGTTCGGCTTCGTGCTCAACGACGAGATGGACGACTTCCTGACGCGCCCGGGCGAGGCGAACGCGTTCGGGCTCGAGCAGAGCGAGCGGAACCTGCCGGCGGGGGGCAAGCGGCCCCTGTCGAGCATGTCGCCCACGATCGTGCTGGACCACCGGGGCGTGTTCGCGGTCGCGGGCGCCTCGGGCGGGCCGCGGATCATCACCGCGACGATGCAGGCGCTGATGCGGGCGATGCAGGGCCAAGGCGCGGGCGAGGCGGTGGCCGCCAAGCGGGTCCATCACCAGTGGGCGCCGGACTATCTGTACCACGAGCCGGGCGCGTTCACGCCCGAGCGGGCGCGGGCGGTCGAGGGGTACGGGCACGTCCTGCGAGAGCAGGACGCGATCGGGAACGTGCAGCTGATCCGCCGTGCGGTGGGCGGGGGCTGGGAGGCGGCGTCCGACCCGCGCAAGGGCGGGCGGCCGGCGGGTCGGTAGCGCCCCCCGCGCGCGTCGGGGCCCGCGGGCGACCTAGATTTGGCCCCATGAGCGCGTTGTCGGCCGAGCAGCCCGAGAATCAGCTCCGCGTGCCCACGCTCGCGCGGTCCCGCGCGGGCGTCACCATCGGCGCGCACAGCGTCACCGACTTTTTTTCCTTTATGGCGGTCTCGCTGATCCCGCTGCTGACCGCGCGGCTCGATCTCACGACCGGGCAGGTCGCCCTGCTCCTGGGCCTGGGCTCGATCACCAGCGGGGTCATCCAGCCGATCGTCGCCTGGGCCAGCGACAAGCTCGACACGCGGATGCTCGGCACGCTCGGGCTCGTGGTCGCGGTCGTCTGTGTCTCGATGATCGGCCGGGCGCGGAGCTTCGAGATGCTGCTGCTCCTGCACGGGACCGGGGCGGCGGGCATCGGCGCGTTCCACCCGCCCTCGGCGGCGGCGGTCGGGCAGCTCTCGGGGGCCCGCCGCTCGCTGGGCGTCGCCGTCTTCTTCCTGGCCGGGATGCTGGGCGGCGTCGCGGGCAACATCTTCACGCCCCGGATCGTGGACGCGTTCGCGGGCGGGGACTCGGCGGCGGCGATCGACCACGGCTTCGCGTCGCTTACGTGGCTGATCATCCCGGGGCTGATCGCGGCGATCGGGCTGGCCTGGGCGATCCACTCCGTGCCCCACCGCCACCACGACGCGCACGAGCACCACGGTCGGCTGACCAAGCCGGAGCGACGGGCCAGGTGGGGCGCCGTCTGGGTGCTCTACGTCGCCAGCGTGCTGCGCTTCAGCGTGAACATGGCGCTGGTGTACCTGTTCGCCCAGTGGGCCGAGGCGCACGTGCTGGGGCGGGAGGGCCTGGGCGAGCTGACCAAGGCCGCGGGCCTCCAGGCGTCGGCGCTCAACGGGCCCCTGCAGGGCATGATGCAGGTCGGGATGGGCGCCGGCGGGATCACGCTCGGGTTCGTGCTCGCCGCCCGGTTCGAGAAGGCGGCGTTCGTGCTGTTCCCGGTGCTCGGGGCGGCGGCGATCGCGCTGATCCCGGCGGCGGGGCGGCTGGGGGACTCGCTCGTGATCCCGAGCGTCTTCGCGCTGGGCGTGGTCTCGGGCGTCGGCTTCGGGAGCGTGATCCCGGTGAGCATGTCGCTCGCCCAGCGGCTGCTTCCGCACCGGACGAGCCTGGCCTCGGGGCTGATGCTCGGCGGGGCGTGGTCGCTGGCGTTCGTGGGCCCGCTGGTCGCCAAGGTCGTGCACGCGGGGATGGACGACCTCGTCCTGACCCGACGCGTGCTCGAGAAGCTCGGCGTCGCGGTTCACGATCTGCCGACGTTCGCGGGCGGGTCGGTGGCCGCGGGGTGGGGGCTGGACGCGGGGTTCTACGTCGCGGCGGCGGTGCTGCTGGTCGCCGGTCTTATCTCGCTGCGGCTGCCCCACCGCCTGATCGTGGACAGCGCCGCGTAGTCCCGTCGGCGGGCGCGCACGCGGGTCTCCCGTGACATTCTCGTGACAGTCGGGCGAGGACGGCGACGCCGTGACACTGGCGTGACGGCCGCGCGCCGATCTCGACGGTACATATCGCGTGGGAAGACGAAAGGAGCACGCCATGCGTCGCCGGAGATCGCTGACTTGGTTCGGGGTGTTGGCCGCGGGTTTGAGCATGATGGTCGCGGCGCCGGCGGTGGCGCAGGACGGGATCGACCGCCACGTCCAGGTGCTGATGCCCCAGCACCGCGTGAACACGCCGTGGACGCGGCAGGGTGCGCACATCCAGAAGGTGGACGCGAGCATCGACATCGCCGGCCGCGTCGCGACGACGACGATGGCGATCACGCTGTTCAACCCGGGCGGGCGCCAGGTCGAGGCCGAGCTGGTCATCCCGGTCCCCGAGGGCTCGGCGATCCGTGCCTTCAGCCTCGACGGGCTGGGCGATGAGCCGACGGCGACGCTGCTGCCCCGCGACGAGGCCAGGCGGATCTACAACGACATCGTGCGGCGGATGATCGACCCGGGCCTGCTCGAGTTCGTGGGCTCGGCCCTCGTCCGCTCGAGCGTCTTCCCGGTTCCCGCCGGCGGGACGCAGACGTTCCGCGTGACGTACGAGCAGGTGCTTGGCGGCGACGGCCAGCGGGTGGACTACGTGCTGCCCAGGTCCGAGTCGCTCGAGGACTCGGGCGTCGAGTGGAATGTGAGAGTCCTCGTGGATCGCGACTGTTGGGACGGCGTGCCCGCGGCCGTCTTCTCTCCAAGTCACGAGATCAACGTGAAGCCAGTCGGCACATCAACGTTCGAGGTCGTTGCCTCGCCGGACGCGATGCGTGAGCCCGGCTCGTTCCGCCTGAGCTACATCCTGGCCCAGGAGGGGGCGATGCCGGTGAGCGTGATCGCGTACCCGGACCCGCGGGTGGGCGACGGCTCGGGCGGGTACTTCATGTACGTCGCGGGCTCGAGCGCCGCGTCGGCGCCGACGAACCCGATGCCGCGGGAGGTCACGGTCGTCATCGACACGTCGGGCTCGATGCGGGGCGAGAAGATCGAGCAGGCCAAGGCCGCGGCGTTGCAGATCATCGAGGCCCTCGACGACGGCGAGCGGTTCAACATCATCACGTACTCGGACACGATCAACCGCTTCTTCGAGAAGCCGACGGAGAAGAACAGCAAGACGATCCTCCAGGCCCGCATGGCGATCGGGCAGATCAAGGCCGTGGGCGGGACGAATATCCACGACGCTCTTCTGGAGGCGCTGCGCCCCGAGCCGGCGGATGGGACGCTGCCGATCGTGCTCTTCCTGACCGACGGGCTGCCGACGGTGGGCGTGACGGGCGAGAGGCAGATCCGCGAAGCGGCCGAGGCGGCCAACACGCACGGGCGGCGGGTGTTTACGTTCGGCGTGGGGTACGACGTCAATGCCCCGCTTCTCTCGTCACTGGCCAAGACGTCCCGGGCCGCGAGCACGTTCGTCCTGCCCGACGAGGACGTCGAGGCGAAGGTGGGCCAGACGTTCCGCAAGCTCGCCGGCCCGATCATCGCGGCGCCGACGCTCGTGTCATCGCCCCACCCGGCGCGGCGGGGGATCCACCCGATCCTGACGCGCGACCTGATGCCGGGCGAGCTGCCCGACCTGTTCGCGGGCGAGCAGCTGGTCGTGCTGGGCCGGTACACGTCGGGCGACCCGATCGGGCTGATGCTGACGAGGGGCGGCGAGAAGACGGCGATGTTCGAGACGACGGCGGTGCTCGATCCGGCCGAGGCCTCGACGCGGTACAGCTTCGTGCCGAGGCTCTGGGCGCAGCGGAAGATCGCGGCGATGATCGACGAGATCCGCCTGTCCGGCGACGAGGCGTCGATCCGCGATGAGCTGGTCGGCGAGATCGTGCGGCTGTCGCTCGAGTTCGGGATCCTGACCGAGTACACGGCGTTCCTCGCGGCCGAGGAGGGCGAGTTCGCCCGGGCCGGCGGCCTGGCAGGCGGGCGGATGGACGATGCGCGCCTGGAGGCCGAGACCGTGCTCCGCGAGCGAGCCGTCGAGGACCGCGCCGGGGCGGGCGCCGTCAGCCAGTCGCTGAACTCCAACCGGCAGTCGAACGCGCCGCAGGCGGCGGTGAGCAACCGGTACTACGACGCGGACATGAACGAGGTCGAGATCCGCACGGTGCAGAACGTGGCGGACCGGACGCTGCTGCGTCGCCAGGGGCGGTGGGTGGACGCGCGGCTGCTCGAGCAGGAGGCCGAGGCGCCCGAGGAGACGGTCGAGTTCGCCAGCGAGGCGTACTTCGAGCTGGCCTCGCGCCTGGCGGCGGAGAACAGGCAGGGCCTGATCGCCCAGCGGGGCGATGTGTACCTGCTCGTCGACGGGCGGCGCGTGCTTGTCCGCAACCCCTCGTGAGATCACCAGGATACACACACGAAAGGAGCACCCCATGCGCGCACGGAAGTTGATGACGTTTGCGGGTCTGGCGGCGGGTTTGACCCTGGGTCTGGCGGGGGCGCCCGCGCTGGCGGGCCAGCCGGCGGGTGATGTCTCGGCGCCCCTCGCGGCGGGGGAGGTCGAGTCGCTCGCCCGGATCGACGTGGTGTTCGTCCTGGACACGACGGGCTCGATGAGCGGGCTGATCGCGGGGGCGAAGGCGAAGATCTGGGCGATCGCGAACCAGATCGCGACCGCCGAGCCGCGGCCCGAGATCCGGATGGGCTTGGTCGGGTACCGCGACCGGGGGGACGCGTATGTGACAAAGGTGACGGACCTGACCGAGGACCTGGACGCGGTGTACGCGGACCTGATGCGGTTCGAGGCCGGGGGCGGGGGCGACGGGCCCGAGAGCGTGAACCAGGCGCTGGCCGAGGCGGTGCACGCGGTCTCTTGGGGCGAGAGCGACGCGGGCGCGACGCTGCGGCTGGTCTACCTTGTCGGGGACGCGCCGCCCCACATGGACTACGAGCAGGACACGCCGTACATGGACACGTGCCGCGAGGCCGTGTCGCGCGGCATCGTCGTCAACGCGATCCAGTGCGGGGCGACGGCCGGGACTGCGGAGGTCTGGCGCGAGATCGCGTCGATGAGCGAGGGCGAGTACTTCGCCATCGAGCAGTCGGGCGGGGTGGCGATCGTCGAAACGCCCTTCGACGCCGAGCTGGCGGAGCTGAACGCCCAGATCAGGGGCACGATGCTGGACTACGGCGACGCGCGGACGCGGGCGTCGCAGACCGCGAAGCGCGAGGAGGCCGACGAGATCGACGCCGAGGCGCCCGCGGCGGCCAACGCAGACCGGGCGGTGTACCTGAACTCGGCGGTGGGCGGGCGTTCGCAGTTCGGCGCCCAGGAGCTGGTCAACGACGTCGCCGAGGGACGGGTGGAGCTGGCGGACGTGCCCGAGGAGGAGCTGCCCGAGTCGATGCGGTCGATGACGGCCGACGAGCGTGCCGCGCACGTGGCCGAGCTGCGGGCCGAGCGCGAGCGGCTGGTCGCGCGGGTCCAGGAGCTGGGCGGGCAGCGGGCGGCGTACATCACCAAGGAGCTGGCCGAGCGCGCCGCGGCGGGCGAGGGCGGGGACGGGTTCGACGCGAAGGTCGGCGAGTCGCTCCGGCGCCAGGCGGGCCGGGTCGGCATCCGCATCACGCCCCAGGGCTGACCGGTACCCTGTTGGTCGGGGCGCACGCCCCGGGAGGATGCTCTTTGCCCCTGGCGAACGTGTTGGTGGTCGAGGACGACGCGGCGATCCGGCGCGGCCTGGTCGATGCGCTCCGGTTCAACGGGTACACGGTGCACGAGGCGGGCGACGGGCGCGCGGGGCTGGACCTGGCGTTGTCCTTGGACGCGGACATCGTGCTGCTCGACATCATGATGCCCAAGATGGACGGGCTCGAGGTGCTCGGGGCGCTGCGAAGGTCCAAGCCTTCGATGCCGGTGATCTTCCTGACTGCCCGGGGCGAGGAGGAGGACCGGGTCAAGGGGCTGAAACTGGGGGCGGACGACTACGTGGTCAAGCCGTTCGGCGTGGACGAGCTGGTCGCGCGGGTCGAGGCGGTGCTGCGCCGGTCGGCCGAGCGGCCGGACCCGGTGTCGAGGCTGGAGATCGCGGGGCGGGTGATCGACTTCGGGCGGCGGGAGGTCACGCTGCCCGGGGGCGAGACGCGGGCGCTGCCCCAACGGGAGGCGGAGGTGCTGGCGTACCTGGCCGCCAACCGGGGGCGGGCGATCGGTCGGGACGAGCTGCTGAGCCGCGTGTGGGGGTTCGACCCGCGGGGAACGCAGACGCGGACGGTGGACATGGCGGTCGCGCGGCTGCGGGAGCAGCTGGGCGACTCGCCGAGCGAGCCGCAGGTGATCCGGACGGTGCGGGGCAAGGGGTACATGCTCGCATCGGGTGAGGGGGGCGAGTCGAGCGTGGGCGGGGCGAACGGGGGCGGGGACGGGGCGGGTTCATGAACTCCCGGCGGCGGGCAACGTGGCTCGTCTTCGCCGGGTGCGTGGCGATCGTCGCGGTCGTGCTCGTGCTCGTGACGGGCCAGGGGCTTCGGCTCGAGCGGCGTGAGCTGCGGGCGCGGGCGCAGGCGGAGCGCGAGGAGGCGGTGCGGCTGGCGCTGTGGCGGCTGGACTCGCTGGTGACGCCGATCATCGCGCGCGAGGCGGGCCGGCCGTACTTTCATTACAGGAGTTTTTACCCGGCCGAGCGGGCGTATACGCGGATGTGGCAGCCGATCGGGCCGGGGGACGTGCTCGTGCCCTCGCCCCTGCTGGACTTTGTTGCGCAGGAGCGGGAGGCGGTCTCGCCCGACGCGGGGCTGATCCTGGTGCACTTCCAGGTCGAGCCGGACGGCGCGCTGAGCAGCCCGCAGGCGCCGACGGGCAACATGCTCGACCTGGCCGAGTCCGGGTTCGTTGGCGCCGACGACGTGATCGCGTCGGCGGCGCTGCTCGACGAGCTTCGGCGCCTGCTCGAGGGGCGGGGCGAGCGTGTGGTGAGCGAGGACGAGGCGGGCGTGTACGCCGAGCTGCCCGGGCGCCGGCGCGACCTGGAGGCGGGTGCGGCGCTGGACGCGGACACGGCCGAGACCCGCGAGGCGCAGGAGTTCCAGGCAAGGCAGCAGGCGTACGAGATCGCGCGGAACTCGCCGTTCAATCGCCAGGCGCCGCAGACCGCGACCCCGCAGAGCGGTCGCGCCGGCGGGCAGGCCGAGGCGGAGCGGGCGATCGAGCCGACCGACGGCCTGTCCGACTCGCTGGTCAAGTTGGAGGAGGAGGACGCGATTGGGGCGCTGGTCGCGGGCGAGGCGGGCGAGGACGTGTTCGTCGGCCCGTTCGAGGCGGCGTGGATCGCGGGCGGGCAGCCGCAGCTCGTCTTCGCGCGCGACGTGGTCGTCGGGGATCGGCGCGTCACGCAGGGGTTCTGGGTGGACTGGGCGGCGCTAAGCGCGCTGATGCTCTCGGGCGTGCGCGACCTGCTGCCGGCGGCGAGCCTGCAGCCCTCGACCGCGGGCGACGACGGGGGCGCCCCCGGCGCCGGGCTCCTGGCGACGCTCCCCGTGCGCCTGGACCCGGGGCCCGAGCCGACTGTTGGCAGCCTCGGGCTCACGCCCACGCGGGCGACGCTGGTGTTCTCGTGGCTGGCGCTGGTGGCGGCGGCGGGCAACGGCGAAATGGCACGCATTCATCGCGATCTGACCGAGAAAATTCGCATCATTCGTCGGTTGGATTTCACCCAGGGCAGCCGGGTGGAGG
>JBHIWH010000005.1:0-288939 GCA_041987545.1 Phycisphaerales bacterium
TTCTGGGCGGCGCCCAAGAGAGTGGCGAGGGTGTGTGGGCCTCGAGAGAAGTCGCCGGTCTTGCGAATCCGGAAGCGTTGCTCGCCTGGCGCGATCCGCGGCTGCTCGCCAGGCTCGGGGGAGGCGGGGCGACGGGGCTGCGGGTCGAGGGGGGAAGCTCGGGCGTCGAGCTGCGCCGGGCGCGCGGGCGGTGGCGGGTCGAGGCGCCGGTGCAGGCGATCGGCGACGACGCCCGGATCGAAGACGTGCTCGCGAGGCTGGCGTCGATCGAGGCCGAGGAGCTGGACGCGGGCGCCGCCGACGGCGTCACGCGACTGGATACCCCGGTCGCGGCGATCGTGATCGAGACGGAGCGGCGCGAGGCGCGCGGCGACACGTTCGAGCGGGTCGTCGTCCGGCAGACGCTCGAGGTCGGCGGCGAAGCGGACGCGGGCGGGCGGACGCGATTCGCCAGGGCCTCGTTATTGGTGGAGCGAGAGGGCGAGACCGAGGCGACGCTGGGGCCGGTTGTCGGGATCATGGAGGTGACACCCCTGGGGCGGGTGACGGCGCGGGCCGCGGCGTATGTCGCGCGGGCGCCGGTCGGGACGCCGGCGGGCGACGTGGGCGTGGTGAGCGTGCGCGGGACGGACGGGAACGAGGCGGCGCGGTTCGAGCGTGAGCGGCTCGGCTGGCGCCGGATTGACGGCGGGCGGGACGCCGTCGTCGGGGAGGGGGAGGCGGCGGGCCTGGCGACCCTGCTCGAGCTGTGCTGCGGCGCCGGGTTCGAGCGGGTCGAGGTGCTCGGTCGCGACAGCGGGGCCGCCGATCCGATCGCCGAGGTGCGCCTCGAGACGTTGGGCGGGGGCGTGATCGCGTCGCTGGAGTTCGCGGGCGCGGGGAGCGACGCCGAGGGCGTGGTCGCGCGGGACGGCGGCGTGTTCTGGATCGCGACGGGTGAGGAGCACGCGTCGATCGCGCGGTGGTTGGCGTCGCTGGTCGGGGGCGGTTGAGCGGCGATCAGCTCGTGGCCGCGGCGGCGTGGGCCGCGATGTCCGTCCGGTACGTCTTGCCCTCGAAGGTGATCTTTTCGGCGGCGGCGTAGGCGAGATCGCGGGCGTCGGCGAGGGTATCGCCGAGGGCCGTGACCGAGAGCACGCGGCCGCCGCTGGTGACGAGCTGCCCCCCCACCATCTTCGTTGCCGCGTGGTAGACGGTGACGCCCGGCATCGAGTCGGCGTCCTCGACGCCCTCGATCGAAACGCCTGTGCGCGGCTTCTGCGGGTAGCCGTCGCTGGCGAGCACGACGCAGACGGCGGCCTTGTCCGACCAGCGGACGTCCAGCCCGTCGAGCGTGCCGTTGGCCGGGGCGCTGAGCAGGTCGATGGCGTCGGACTCGAGGCGGGACATGAGCGGCTGGCACTCGGGATCGCCGAAGCGGCAGTTGAACTCGAGGACCTTGGGGCCGGCCGGGGTGAGGATCAGGCCGGCGTAGAGGACGCCCCTGTAGTCGATCTCCTCGCGGCGGAGGGCGTCGAGGGTGGGCACGAGGATGTCCGTCTCGATGCGGGACATGGTCTCGGGGTCGATGGTGTCGGCGGGGCAGAAGGCGCCCATTCCGCCGGTGTTGGGACCCTTGTCGTTGTCGCGGAGCCGCTTGTGGTCCTGGCAGGGCGGGAGGACCAAGACCGAAGCGCCGTCGGTGATGGCGAGCACCGATACCTCGCGGCCGACGAGCCGCTCCTCGATGATGAGCGTCTTGCCGGCGTCGCCGAACTCGCGGCGGCGCATGATCCGGTCGATGGCGTCGAGACCCTCCTCGGGCGTCTCGGGGAGGATGACGCCCTTGCCCTTGGCGAGGCCGGCGGCCTTGATGACCTGGGCTTCCTCCCTGGACTCGAAGTACTGCGTGGCGGCGTCGGGGTCGGAGAACGCGCGTCCCTCGGCGGTCGGGATCGACGCAGCGCGCATGAGCTTCTTCGCCCACGCCTTGTCGGCCTCGAGGCGGGCGGCGCTCGCGCCCGGCCCGAAGACGAGCCGCCCTGGGGCGGCGAGGGCGTCCGCGTACCCCTCGGCGAGCGGGTCCTCGGGGCCGATGACGACGAGCGAGATGGCGTTGGCGTCGCAGAACTGCTGGAGGCGGTAGATCTGCTTGATGTCAGACGGCACATCGACCGGCCGGGCGAGCGCCGCGATCCCGGGGTTCGACGTGTCGGTGGCGAACAGCCTGCCGAGCTTGGGTGAGCGGGCGATGGCCGACGCGAGGGCGTGCTCGCGTGCGCCGGAGCCGAGGAGCAGAACGTTGGCCGGTTCGGGCGGGGGCATGCCCGATGATAGAGCGGCCGCGGGGATCGGAGGGCCGGCCCCGATTGACCTTCCTGGGGGTGGGGCCTACCGTCCGTGCTGATTGCGGGGTAGAGCAGTCTGGTAGCTCGTCGGGCTCATAACCCGGAGGTCGCAGGTTCGAATCCTGCCCCCGCTATTTGAAGAAACGCGAGCACGGCCAGTCCTTTGGGGCTGGCCGTTGTTGTGCGCGGGGAGGGGTGGTTTGGGGCTCGGGGCTTGGCGGGGGCGACGTTGTCTGTGCGCATGCGGGCATGACGGGTGCGCCTAGTTCTTTGATGGCCCTTGTCTCTCGCCCTGCTCCTTCAATGTGCGGTTGTCCGTCGGCGTCAGGCTCATCTAATTGCCCCGCTGCACACTCGATCTCCAGGCGCCGGAGACCGTGTTGTGCCGAAGCCGGGCCACGATACGTGGATCACCGACCATCCTTACGCGATTGAGGCTGCAGCAGCGCTCGGTCTGGGGCGCCTGGGGGGGCGGACGGTCGATGGAGGCGCCGCGTTGTGCGGGGCGTGGGGCGTGAAGTTTGGGATTTTTCGAGAACTCGCGCCGGCCTTGGGCCGGGTGGTCGCTGCCCCCCCTGTCGGGCAATCACGCCCCTCAGAAGGAGCACGGACATGTGGCGCATTACGAATCGGTTCCATGCAGCGAACTGGATGATGGCGTTCGGGCTCGGGATCTTCGGCGTCGGCGGGGCGGCGGTGGCGGGGCCCGTCACGCTGGAAACCGGAGATCTCGAGGGTGAGATCCGGTACAACCGGGTCACCGGGGAACTCGTCGGCTCTGGAGCGATGTTCGCGAACCTGGGCGCCGCGGACGTCGATGGCTTCGACATGGGCCAGGACGTGGTCGCCTGGGTGCTTGGCGGGAGCGGCGGGCCCGACGGCGAGTTCACGATGGACGTCGCCGGCATCGGCGGCGGCCCTCAAGAAATCTACGAGCTCCAGTTTGATGGCGTCTACTCGATTCCGGCGGAGTACCGGACCAGCTTCGGGGTGTTCGGCACGTGCATCATCATCGACATCTTCGCCGAGCTGCTGGACCTGGGCATCACGCACCTGGGCCTGGAGTTCAACGGGTTCTCGTACACCGGTCTCGACGGCGACTGGGCCGTGTTCGAGGCTCAGACCACGCAGTCCTCGTTCGGTCTGTTCGGCACACCGACCCCCGGCACGCTCTCGCTGCTGGCGATGGGCGCCTTGGTCGCGGGGCGGCGGAGGCGCTGAGCCGGGATCCGCTCGGGACTGTCGAGATCTCTCTGCCCCCCCCTCACGCTCATCTCTCGGCGGGCCCCCGGATTCGTGTCCGGGGGCCCGTGTTGCCCGGGATCGTGGGCGGGCAGGGCCGGGGGCGCCCCTCATCCGCACGCGGGCATGACGCGTCCGCTCAATCCGCTGGCGGGGACAGCCTACTTCGCCTGCCCTGTCGCGGGGCCGCGGCCCGTCCGCGGAGCCTTCGCTGCATCGCCTGGCGCTCGATCGCCCCGCTGATGCTGGACGCCATGTCGTGCCGAACTCCGAGCGTGAGATGCCGCTCGTAGCTCGACGGCATGCGATTGCGGGGGAGCAACGCCCGCAACGGGCGTGAGGGGGGTGGGTGATCAAGAATTTTGGAGAACTTGCGCCGGTCTGGCGCCTCGTGGTCGCTGTCCCCTCTGTCGGGCAATCACGCCCACTGAAGGAGAACGGACATGCGGCGCAACACGAGTCGGTTCCACGCAGCGAGCTGGATGATGGTGTTCGGGCTCGGGATCTTCGCTTCGGGCGGGGCGGCGGTCGCGGGGCCCGTCACGCTGGAGACCGGGAGCCTCGAGGGCGAGATCCGGTACAACCGGGTCGCGGGGGAACTCGTCGGCTCGGGCATCATGCACGCGGATCTGGGCGCCGCGGACGTCCCGGGATTCGACATGGGGCAGGACGTGGTCGGGTGGGTGCTCGGCGGGAGCGGCGGGCCCGACGGCGAGTTCACCATGGACGTCGCCGGCATCGGCGGTGGCCCCCTGGATACTTACGAGCTCCAGTTCGAAGGCGACTTCTCGATCCCCGCGGAACTCCGGACCAGCTTCGGGGTGTTCGGCACATCTCCCCTGATCACTGCCTTCATCTCGCTGCTGGACCTCGGCATCACCCACCTGGATCTGCAGCTCAACGGCTTCTCGTTCGTTGCCTTGGACGGCGACTGGGCCGTGTTCGAGGCTCAGACCACGCAGTCCTCGTTCGGCATGTTCGGGACGCCGACCCCCGGCACGCTGTCGCTGCTGGCGGTGGGCGGTCTGATCGCGGGGCGGCGGAGGCGCTGAGCCGGAATCCGCCGGGGACCTTCGAGGTTTCTCTAACCCCCCCACTCTCCTCACGTTCATCTCTCGGCGGGCCCCCGGATTCACGTCCGGGGGCTCGTGTTGTCCGAGATCATGGCCGTGCGATGCCCGGGCGCCGTGCGCACGCACGGCTACGTCCGCGTCCGGCCTTGCACGGGGGCGGGCGTCTTGCGAGACTGCCATGGTCGACGGGCGAGTGAGGAGAGCAGAGTGAAGAAGCAAGTCTGTCTGGCGGTGATTCCTGTGGCGTTTCTGTGCGTCCCCGCGGGCGCGGGCCCCGACGCCATCGAGGGTTTGCTCGACGCGGGCGAGCTCGTCTCGACGGCGTTGGACACGACCGTGCTGTTCCCGGGTCAGCCCACGAGCATCAGCGGGCGTCTCGACGGGGTGGATGGATCGCCGGCCGATTTCGTGGACGCGTACCTGATCACGATCACCACGCCCGGCTCGTTCACCGCGGAGACGTTCCAGCCGGCGCCCCTGCCCGGGCGGGGCGGGGTGGCGTCCGATTTCGACACCCAGCTGTGGCTGTTCGATGGGCTTGGCTTCGGCCTGCTCGCGAATGACGACAAGGCGGCGGCGGATGTGGCCTCGCTGGTGGCGCCGCCCTCGACGGACGGGACGGGCGTCACGATCCCGGGACCGGGCACGTACCTCCTGGCGATCTCGGTGAGCGGGGTTTCGCCGCTGAGCGCCGGGGGGGCGATCTTCGACCTGACCGATCCCCCGGGGATCACGCAGGTCTCCGGGCCAGACGGCGTCGGCGGCGCGGGCGCCCTGATCGGGTGGGACACGAGCTCACCCAACGCCATGATCCCCGGCGATTACTTCATTCGCATCACGCCGGCGCCGGCGACGTTTATCCCTCTTGTCCTTGGCTGCCTTGCCGGGCGTCGACGCCGCTAGTCGGTGAGTCGGGCGAGCAGTCGGTCGCGCGTCTCTTGCCCGCCCGTCTTCTCGGGGAGCATCTCGACGAGGCGACGCACCCTGACCACCGCGAGCTGATCCGCGGTACGGTCACGCCGCAACAGCGGGACAAGCGCCTCGATCGACTGGAGCGCATCTCCGTCGCGGTCACCCCCGAGCACCCCGAACAGGAGCAGGCCGCATGCGGCCTCGGCGGTGAGCTGATGCTCGGATCCCAGACGCTCCCGCAGGACGGACTCGGCGAGCGTGTGCATGGCGGCCGCTTCCCGCCAATCGCGTCGGAACGCGTGGATCCAGCCGAGCGTGAGATAGGCGTCGCCGATCTTGCGATGCCCCTCAGGGAAGCGGTCGATCAGGGCGTCGAGCGCCCGGTGGACGAGGCTGATCGCCTCCTGCGCGTCGCCCTGCGCGAGCCTCAGCTCGGCGAGCTGGAGGAGGGTGTAGGCGATGTCGTCGTTGAGATCAACGCCGTACTCACGCCGCTTCCCGTCGAGGGCTTCCACGAGCAGCCGCTCGGCGGGCTGGGCGTGCCCGAGGTTGAGGTGACATGCACCGAGGCTGTGCTTCGCCCGTGCCAGGTGCGTCGGGTCGGCGCCCACGGATCCGGAGAGCATGTCGTGCGCGGCGTTCGCGAACTCGAGCGCCTCTGCGTACCGGCCCGATTCCTGGAGGCACGAGGCGAGATTCAGCCTGGCGCGGGCGAGCGCGAGGTTATCGACGGGCGCGGCCTCCGCTCTCGCCCGCACAACCGCCCGGTAGGCTTCCTCGGCGTCCGCGAGACGTCCGAGCCGCTGTGAGGTGCTGGCGATGTGTGAGCAGGTCTCTACGACACGCGGGTCGTCGTCGCCGTAGGCCGCCAGGCGTACTTCCCGCGCGCGAACGTAGTACGCCATCGCCTCGTCGTAATGACCGAGCCAGTACGACGCTCTACCGAGCAGGTGGAGTGTATCGCCCACGGTCCCACTCCGCTCGCCGAGGAGTGTGGACTGTGACCGCAGCGCCAGGTCGAGTTGCGTCCGCGATTTCTCGTAGGATTTCCATTCGAGGTAGGCCTGGCCGGCGCGCTGTCTCGCCAGCGCCTGGTAGTCCGGGAAGCCGGCGAGCTTCTGATCGATGTCGCGCACGTACCCGTCCAGCCGTGTCTCGGCGACGCTCGCGTCGGACGCCTCGCGGCGTGACGCGCCGTCGACCGCGTCGACGATGAGCTGGAGGTGCGCGAGGGCGGCGGCTCGACGCTGGCTGCGGTTCAGCCAGATCAGGCTGAGCGAGATAATCGCCACGACGAGCAGTGCCGTGATCGTGATAGTCGTGCTCTGATGGCGCCTGCACCACCGGCGCCCGCGTTCGATCGGGCTCGGCGTGCGGGCGCGGACGGGGCGGTCGCCGAGGACCGCGTCGAGGTCGTCCGCGAACTCGGCCGCCGAGGCGTAGCGTCGTTCCGGGCTTTTCTCCAATGACCTGAGCAGCACCGCGTCCAGATCACGGGACACGGCGGGACGGAGCGCTGACGGGCGTGGCGGCTCGTCGTGCTCGATTCGGGAAAGGGCAACGTGGACCGGCGCATCAACGTCCACGGGCAGTCGCCCCGTGATCATCTCGTACGCGATCGCGCCGAGGGCGTACACGTCCGACCGGGTGCTGACCTTCTCGATGTCGCCCCGGGCCTGCTCCGGTGGCATGTACGCGAGCGTGCCGACCAGCTGCCCAGGGAGCGAGATGGAGACGTCGGCGTGGGTCTGGCGGCTCGGATCGAATGATTTCGCGAGCCCGAAGTCGAGCAGTCGCCCGCGGCCCGCCGGGTCAAGGAGGATGTTCTGCGGCTTGAGGTCTCGGTGCAGGACGCCGCGCTGGTGGGCGTACTCGACCGCACGAACCACCCGCGAGACAACGTCCACCGCGCGCTGGATCTCCCACTCCCCCACCTGGTGGCATCGGTCGATGGTCTCGCCCTCGACGTACTCCATCGCGTAGAAGTAGTGCCCCTCGGTCACACCCGAATCGATGATCGGCACGATGCCCGGATGCTGCAGGCGCGCGACGAGTTCAACCTCTCGCTCGAAACGGCGGCGAGCACTCTCGCGCCTGGCTGTGTGCGAGAGCATGTACTTGATGGCCACCCGGCGGCCCGTGGACCGCTGATAACCCTCGTACACGATGCCCATCGACCCCATGCCCAGGATGTCCACGACGTCGTAGCCCTCGAGGTCCGGCGGCTGCCAGTCATCCCCGCCCAGCTCGTCGCCGGCGAGGTGTTCCAGACTCGGCGGCCCGGCCCGGCGGACGGCGTCGGCGATCTTGGCGACGAGCGACTCCCGGATTGCTCGATTCTCGCCGTGCCCGGCGATCAGGTCGTCGATGCTCGCCCTGCCGCCGGACCGTCTGACGCGGAGGAACTGCTCGACGGCCTCGGAATCCGTCCACCCAGAGTCAGACTCGCCTGGCTGCATCGCGTCACCCTCGTGCTCTATCCTATGTGCATGCTTGACCGTTCGACGCCTGGGCAAGATGAGATCACTCGCCTCTCTGGGGCGGCGGCTTCGGGCGACGTGGACGCGCTCACCGAGTTGCTCTGCATGTACCACGCGCGTTTGCTTGGGCTCGCCCGGCGCAAGATCGGCGTCGATTGGCAGGGCAAGATCGACCCGGAAGACCTGCTTCAAGAAACCTACGCGGAGATCAGCGACCATATCGGTGGGTTCACGCCAACGGGAGAGGACGCGTTCTTCCGATGGTCGGCGAAGGTGCTCGATCACAGGTTTATCGATCAGATCCGCTGGCTGAGACGGAAGCAGCGCGACGTCACGCGCGAGGTGCGGGGGCGCGCCAACCCTTCACGTTATGATTCATTGCTTGAGCGATGCGCACCCGAGCAGGCGACCGCGAGCCGGGTTCTCAGGCGGGAGGTTGCTGTCGCCGCGGTCATGGCGTGCGTTGCCCGCTTGCCGGCGGAATACCGAGAGCTGGTGGAGCGGGTGTACCTTCGCGGTGAGTCGATCGCGGATGTCGCCCGGGACAAGGGCAAGTCCGAGGACGCGGTCCGGAGGATGGTCGGGCGGGCGACGGCGGACCTCGCTTCGATGGTCGGGCGCGCGTCGAAGTTTCTCAGTCAGGCTTGACGCGCCAGAGGTGGCGTGCCCGTTCACGCGCCTCGCGTATTGCTCTCGCTGATCGTCTGGCCTGATGCGAACCAGGCTTGGCATGAGCCCAGCGCTGCGTATCTTCACCTGGGTGAACGTATCTCAACTCGACCGCTGCCCCACCAATTGTTGATACTCGTGCCGAACTTCGCCTCGATTGGTCCCCTGCCGGAGTTGTCGGCGTGTGCGTCTCGAAGCGTCGTGCTGTCGCAAGCCGCGGCGGAACAACATGCGACGGATCGAGCCTGCCATGAGCTTGCCAGCGCGCCCTGATTCGGCACGGCTTGCTGCATTCTGCGGCGCTGCTCCTTGGCCGCATCTCTCTAACCGCCAGCCGGGTAGGGAAGTACGGCCTCCCCCACTTGCGCTCTCATAACCCGGAGGTCGCAGGTTCGAATCCTGCCCCCGCTATTTGAGGCTAACGCAAGCACGGTCAGTCCTTTGGGGCTGGCCGTAGTTCTGCGCGGAGGTGGATGGTTCGAGCCGCGGGGTTTGTCTGGTTCGGCGGTGCAAGGTGAGAGGGGAGTCAGTGCGACGGCGCTGGTCTTACAGTCGACCACGCACGGACGGTGTAGTCGTCGGATGCGGAATAGAGCGTTGTGCCGTCTGGGGAGACGACGAGATCGTTGATGGTGTCGCGGTGCCCGCGGAGGACGGCGACGAGTTCCAGGGTCGCCGGATCCCAGATCCGGATCGTTGTGTCGGCGCAGCCGACGAAGAGGCGAGAGGCGTCCGGGAGCAGCGCGAGGGCCTCGATCGAACCCGCCGACGTCTCCAGGTCCGCGACTCGCTCACCGGTGTCGAGGTCGAGGACGTGGAGGACGCCTCGAACAGTCCCGACGTAGGCGCGTGCGTGGTCGCGGTCGATGAGCACGGAGCGCACTTGGGACCCTGCCTCGGCGAAGTCGTGGATCGCGGCGCCGTCGGCGTCGATCCACGCGAGCGTCGGCACCGTTTGCAGCCATGGGGCGCGATCAGAGGGCGCGTCCTGCGCGCGCGGGGTCATGTTCGCCAGATCAATCTCGATGGTCTGTCCCGCGTGGACAGTCAGGACGCCCGAGTGCACGTCCAGCACGTCGCGTCCTGGCGCCGATCCGCTGGGCTTGCCCCGCCCGAGGTCCACGACTTGCTCGAGGCGCCCCGCGGGGACCTCGTAGACGGCCAGGTGGATGGGGAAGGAGGGGGCGTCCCGCTCGCCGGCGCCCAGGGTGAGCACCGCGAGGCGGTCCGAGCCAAGGAACACGGCTTCATACACCCGCTCAGACCCGGCGGGGAGCTCGAGGCGCAGGGTGGGGCGGCCGGAGCCAGGCGCCGACAGCAAGACCTCGCGCGTGGTCGCATCGATGATGTTCGACCAGGGGACGTGCGAGGCCAGGGCCGTTCCATCCGCGTTCAATGCAAGGGCCTCGGCGTACATCGTGTGACGGGCGATGATGCCGGGATCGACGGCGTCACGGACGCGCCACCTCCTGACCGCGCCGCCGTCGGCGCTGTAGAGGGTTTGACCGTCCGGGCTGAACGCGAGGGCGACAACGGCGCCGTCGTGCCCGATCAGGGAGCCGATCGGGGCCCCGGTGGCGGCGTCCCGGAGCGAGATCACGCGGTCCTGGCCGCTTGTCGCGAGCACTCGCCCGTCGGGGCTGAACGCGACACTCATGAGCGCATCGTCGTGAGCCTCGGCGTGCCCCCACAGCCGGCGCCCGGTGGCGGTGTCATACAGATCGACGCGGCGATCGAGTGTGGCGACGGCGACGCTCGCGCCGTCCGGGGCGAAGCTCGTCCGCGAAACGCCCTCGCGCGAGCTGCCGAGCCCGACGGGCGCGTGGTCCGCGTCGAGGGATCGAATGCTGGGAGAGCGCCCTTGCCACGGGACCCAGCGGGTCGCGCCCGGATCGAGCGAAGCGGAGTAGGCGGTACGCTCCCAGTCGCGGTCGAGAAGACTCCTCAGTCGATCCGGGTCGGCGTCGAGCGCGTCGTAGCTCACCCAGGGCGGTCTGCGCCGGGGTTCGTACGACCACCGCTCGGTCTCCCGCCCGGAGACGAGGTCGCGAACGAGGAGATCCCCGGAGATCGTCTCGTACAGGATCGCGCCGCCTCGCGCACGGTCGATGCCGAGGCACCGCTGGTCGGGTTCCGCGGTCCAGTGCCCGACGGGGCGGAGCGTGTCGGCGTCGAAGGACTCGAACCGGTGGGTGAGGTTGTAGTAGTGCGAGGCGGTGTGCAGCACGCCGCCGTCGGCGCCGGGCCAGCAGGCGGCGAAGACGAAGTCGGCGGTCTCGCCGCGCCATGGATTCTCGCTGACGCCGTGGGCCACGCTGGCGTCCAGCTGCCCCTGGTAGTGCCACCACTCCCACCCGCGTAGGTGTGCGGGAGCACGGTCGAGAAACTCTCGCGCGAGGCGGGCGTCGCCGTCACGGATCGCGGCGGCGGCGGCGGAGATCGCGGCCTGGTACGCCGCCCTGTCGGCCTGGACGGCGGCGGTCTCGGCGTTCCGCTGCGAGGCGACCGCCCGGAGACCGAACGCGACAGAGGTGACCGCGGCGGCGATCAGCAGCGTCAGCGCCGCGGCCGAGGAGAGCACGGCGGCGCGGTGGCGGCGCGAGAACTTCCGGGCTCGGTACCACCGGCTCTGGGCGCGGGCCAGGATCGGCTCGTCGCGGAGCGTGCGGCGCAGGTCCTCGCCCAGGGCGGCGGCGGACTCGTACCGGCGCTCGATGTCCCGCTCCAGCGCCTTGCCCACGATGACGGTGAGGTCGCCGTGCAGCGTCGCGTCCACGGCCGACAACGGCGGCGGCTCCTTCTCCGCCACCGTCCGCGCCGCCTCGGGGATCGACATGCCCGTCAGGTCGTGCGGGGAGCGGCCCGAGAGCACCCGGTAGAGCAGGACGCCGATGGCGTAGACGTCGGTGCGCGTGTCGATGCCGTCGTGATCGCCCGCGAGCTGCTCGGGGCTCATGCACGCGAGAGACCCGATGATCTGCCCGGCGTGGGTGTGCCGGGTGACCCCGTCGGTGTCCTCGGTGAGCCGTGCGATGCCGAAGTCCACGATCTTGGGCTGCCCGATCGAGTCGATCACGCCCGAGCCGGTCCCGCGCGTCCCCTCGCCGTCGTCGGCGGTGGCCACCAGTACGTTGGCGGTCTTGAGATCCCGGTGCAGGATGCCCTTCTGGTGCGCGTGCTGCACCGCGTCGCACACCCGGGCGAGCAGCTCCACGCGTTGCCCGACCGAGAGCCCGTGCTCGTCGGCGTGCCGGTCGATCGGCAGGCCCTCGACGTACTCCATCGCGTAGTACGAGCGCCGGGCGCCGTGCGCGACATCGGTCCCGGCCTCGAAGACCTGCGCGATCCCGGGGTGGTGCAGGCGCGCCAGCAGGTTCGACTCCCGCTGGAAACGACGGACGACCTCGCGGCTGGCGATGCCCTCACGGATGATCTTGATCGCGACGCGCCGCCGCGGCTCGTCCTGCTCCGCCTCGTACACCACGCCCATCCCGCCGCGACCGATCTCCCGGACCACGCGGTAGCGGCCGATCCGCTCGGGGATCGGCCCGGGCGCCTCGCCCGCCAGTCCCGCGGCAAGCAGGCCGGCGCCCGCCCCGGGCGAGAGTTCCTCGAGGTCGATGGTGTCCGAGCGCAGCATCCTCTCGACCGCCTCGCGGAGCGCCGCGTCGCCGGCGCACCGTCTCTCGAGCTCCGCGGACCGCTCGGGCTCGGGGAGGTCGCAGACCTCATCGAACAGCGCGAAGGCCCGCGCTCGGCGCACCGCGGTCATGCCCCCCCACCCCCGGGCGGGGGGTCCCCCCCGTCCTCCTCGCCGAGCTCGGACAGGATCCACGCCCGGCAGCGCCGCCACGAGCGCTCGATGGTCCGCTCCGAGACGTCGAGCAGGCGGGCGATCTCGGCGTTGGTCAGGCCGCCGAAGTAGCGCATCTCGACGATCCGGGCGCCCCGCTCGTCCGTCTCCGCCAGCGCGGTCAGCAGGTCGTCGAGCTGGATCAGGTCGATGGCGCCGGCGCCCGAGGGCGACTCGATCGCCGTGAGCGGCTCACGCCTGGAGCCCGACCCGCCCCGCTTGACGGCCCGCTTGGCCCGGGCGTGGTCGCGGAGGATCTGGCGCATGGCGGTCGAGGCGACGGCGCAGAAGTGCCCGCGGCTCTCCCATCGTCGCTCGGGGTCGCCCACCAGCTTGATGTAGGCCTCGTGGACCAGCGCGGTCGGCTGGAGCGTGTGGTCGGCGGACTGGGACCGGAAGTACGAGCCGGCGGTCGCCCGGAGCTGCTCGTAGACCAGCTCGAGCAGGCGGGCCGAGGCCTGGGCGTCGCCCCCCAGCGACTGGTTGAGCAGGAGGGTCATCTCCGCCGGCGGGGCACGCCCGCGATCGCCGTCCTCGGGGGGCGTCGGCTCCACGCCGTCATCGTACCGCCCCCGTCCAGAACCCCGACCGGGGCCGATCGAGAGGGATCTGCAAAAAAGTCCCGGCCCGGGTGTCGGCCCCGGGGCGGGACCGGCGTGAACGGGGGTGAGGGGACCGGGGAACCAGGGCGGGCGGGGGCCCGCCGGCCCGGCATGCGTCGTCCCCGCCCGCGCCAACCACCAAGGAGCGATGACCATGAACCGATCGAGACTCAGCACGCTGACCGCGGCGTCCACGCTGGCGCTGCTCGCGGGCGCCGCCCACGCCGCCGACCCCACCATGCCCAACGGGGCGCTGCCCGTCGTCCACGTGGGGCGGTACACGCAGGAGTTCACCGTCCCGGGCTATTACGGCTCGACGTGGCGGTTCGTCGTCGAGGGCGCCGACGGCGGCGACGCCTCGCGCCGGAGGAACGGGAACGAGGTCGAGCGCTACTACGGCGGGCCGGGCGCCACGATGACCTTCAATTGCGTCATCGGGACGGGCGTGGGCCAGCTCCGTCCCGGGGGGACCATCCGGTACATCATCGGGGATCTGGGTGAGACGCACTCGACCACCACATACGCCGATGCGTTCAGGGTCGATGGGGCCGGCGGCGGCGGGGGCGCGGGCAGCGGCATCCTGTACCTGCCGCCGGGCGAGACCGACTGGAACAACGCCGAGATCCTCGCCGCCGCGGCCGGCGGCGGAGGGGCCTATGTCATCTCCGGCGGCTCGTCCCAGGAAGGCCACGGGGGCGAGGCGTACACGGGCGCCTGCGGCGGGAACCCGACGTTCGGGTGTGACGGCAACGAGGTCCGATCCGCGTGTGACGGTGAATCAGCGAGCGGTGATCATGCTGAAAACGGTACGTATGTCCCCGTCGGTGGGATGGGTACGAACGACGCGTTCCCCGATGGCGGGCAGTGGGAGTTCAGCCTTGGATCACGGACCGGCGCCTGGGGATTCGGCGGCGGTGGGCTCGGCGGGGGTGAAGGCCAATACGTAAGTGCCGGGGGCGGCGGCGGGTACGCCGGGGGGGGAGGGTACTGCGCAGCCTTTAGCCATCCGCATGAGTACGACTGCCACGGCGGGGGCGGCGGCGGCGGGAGCTACATCAACCCCGTCTACGCCATGAACGAGCTCAGGATCTCGAACAACACGGGCAAGTACGGCGCGGGCGACGCCCGGCCCGTCATCGTGAGCCTGGACAACGACACATGGCCCGGCGCGGTCCCGCTCGCCAGCGGCGAGGTCGCCGCGGCGGCCTTCGACATCGCCACCCCCAGCGCCTTCGGGTTCTGCGGGCAGGGCGTCACCGCCCCCGACGTCTGGTTCTCGTACACCAACGCCGGGCTCTGCCCCGAGCAGCTCACGCTCACGCTCGACGAGCTCGATTTCTCGGGGGCGGCGCTGACGCCCGGCACGATCACGATTCACGGCTACACCGGGGCCGACCCCACCACCGGCGCCTGCCGGTCCGTCTCGGCGGGAGGCGTCTACACCGACGTCGTCCAGCCCGGGGAGACGGTCGCCCTCCGGGTCTCCTCGTCCGACCTCGCCGCGGCGCCCCTGCTCCGCCTCGCGACCGAGGCGGTCCCCGACACCAACACGAACATCTTCACGCCCGCGGCGGTGATCGATGGGGTCGAGACGTTCGTCGACTTCTGCGGCGGGCCCGTCACCCTCGACTACACCGACTGCGACCCGACGATCACCGATGGGTACCTCGGGTACTACGAGTTTGTCAACACCAACGGCTGCACGGTCGACGCGACGTTCCAGCTCACCTCGGGCGTGCTCAGCGAGATCCGCGTCTTCGACGTCGAGAACGGGTGCGCCGAGCCGCAGATCGGGCAGCTCACCAGCACGCTCGCCCCCGGCGAGCGGATGCTCCTCCAGATCATCTCCCAGACCGGGAACCCGCTGGCGTTTCAGATCGACATCGCGTTCGACCCGACGCTGCCCGACTGCGACAACGACGGCGTCCCCGACTCGTGCGACCCGGACGGGCCGTGCGAGCTCCCCGCCAACGACGACATGGCCAACCCCTTCGACCTGCCCCTGGGCCAGAGCCCCTACGACGCACGCCGGGCGACGCACGACGGCACGTCCTCGTGCGACGCGGCGGCCTCCAGGGGGGACGTCTGGTACACGCACACTGCCGCGGCGGACGGGCAGCTGATCGTCTCGGCCCTCAGCAACGCCGGCCTCGCCGACACCGGGCGGGTCGGGCTCACGCTCTTCACCGGCGACGGGCTGACCGAGATCGACTGCGACTACGCCGGCGCGCAGACGGACCTGTACCCGATCGGCGCGGAGCGCAACACTGTCGCCGTCGCCCCGGTCGCGGCCGGCGACACGGTGCTCGTCCGCCTGGTCATGCCCGCCGACGCGACTCCGGCCGACCCGATCGCCCAGGGCTCGATCTGGATCGACCTTGATACGTCGTTCACCAATGACCTCTGCGATCGCCCGGTGGAGATCCCCCTCGCCGGCGACGGCTCGGTGGACCTGCCCTTCGACCTCACCTACGCCCAGAACGACGCGTACGGGGACGGCTGCATCGGTTCGGGGGCCCAGATCCGCGACGCGTGGTACACCTTCACCGCGCCCTCGGCCGGCACGGCGACCTTCTACTCACGGCGCAACGGCGGCGCCTCCCCCGTACTCGGCGTCTTCGAGTTCTACGACGCGTGCGGCGGGACGGTCCTCGGGTGCAGCCAGGCCGGCGCCATCGGCGTGGACTTCGACATGACCCGCGGCCAGACGGTCTGGGTCCGGGCGATGCGCGTCGAGCTCTTTGTGAACCTCACCGACCCGGTGCTGCGGACGACCTTCGTCGGCGTGCCGGGGTGCGGCGACGCGGACCTGGCCGAGCCATTCGGGCAGCTCGACTTCTCCGACGTCGTCGCCTTCCTGACCGGGTTCGGGACGTGCGAGCCAGAGGCCGACCTCGCCGAGCCGTTCGGGTCGTGCGACTTCTCCGATGTGATCGCCTTCCTCTCGGCGTTCGGCGCCGGCTGCCCGTAGGCCATCCGCGAGCCTATCTGAACTTCCCGGGCCCCACCCTTCGATGCGACGGGTGGGGCCCTTTCGACTCGATCGCGGTGTGCCCGAGTTGCTCATCAATCCAAGCCCGAGCTTGCTCGCACACCCGGACTTGCCGTGCCTTGCCGCATTCTTCCGCGCCTGCCTTGAGCGGCATCTCTCTAATGACCAATCGGATAAGGAACTGCGACCTCCCCCACTCACGCTCTCATACCCCGGAGGTCGCAGGTTCGAATCCTGCTCCCGCCATCTGAGGCGAAGCGAGCACGGCCAGTCCTTTGGGGCTGGCCGTTGCTGTGCGCGGGGAAGGGTGGATCGGGCGCGGGGCTTGTCTGGGCTTGCCGAAGTGACGGCGTTGCTTGCGCACGCGCGCACGAACTCAGCCCCCGAGTGCGGACATCTTTGGCCGTGGCGCCTGGTGCTATCAACTGAAGGAGTCGGCGCCCGGTGGAGGCCCTTGTCTCACTTCCCGGGTGGGCCGGAGGCCGCAGATTAGACCGCCTTGAGGACGAGTGCTCCCCGGCCTGGTCCTGCCGTCGTTCGGGGCCACATCGCGGCGACTGATCCACGACCGGGACCCGCGGCTCGGCGGAGGCTTCGGCGACCTGCTCTCGGTCCTCCGGCATGACCTCGAACCGGCCCCCGGCCCGGAGCCCCAGCCTCAACGCGTATGCGGATCGGCGGCTTGCTCCGCTCATACCGCCACTCAGCCGCCAACGCCGAGAACTCGGACACGCCGGGAACTAAACCGGCGTCCAAGTCTCGGATCTACTCGCGGCCAAGCAGGAGCTCTACGCGGGCTCCGTCACGCTCGATGATGAGCTCAAGGGGCGAATCGTCGAGCATGCGGAACATGTCCTCGCGATTCACGGATTCAAACAATGTGCCATTCATGCTCACGATGCGGTCGGTCCCGCGGAGCCCCGCAAGCTCAGCGATCGAGTCCTCCAGCACCCCGCCGAACCGCCACGGCCCCCGCCCGCCCCAGGCGAGCGAGATCCCGTAGCTGGTCATGGGGTCAGGCCGATCCACGCGGAGGCGCGAGTTCTTCTGGTCGAACGTGAGAGAGAGACTGGCGATGAGTTTAGTTCCGATGACGGGCTTGAGAGACATATCGGAGATGACCGCCCGTGGATTGGGGTACTCGATCGCGCCGATCCGGACCGCACCATCGATGATGCCCGTGCGGATCTCGGCGCCGTTCTGACGCCCCAGCACACGCGGCTCTCTCGTGAAGGTCAGTCGCTCCGCCACAGCAGATGACACGCCGATGGACGTCTGCGCCCCCGTATCGAGCAGCACCTGAACCTCGGCGTCGCCGATCGAGACCACTACTTCAGGCTGTTCGTTGTCTCCGACGATGTCTATGACGTGCTCACCGTCGGCGTGCGGGAGCTCGCCATGAGAAACCGACAGCATCCTGGCAGGGTAGTTGATGGTGAGCAGATATTCGTTGAAGAGGTGGTATCCCAGAATCCCATCGAACGGGCGGAGGCCGGGGCCGACGAGCTCGCTGTAGTCTCGGCTCGACATCTCGACGTCCGTGAACCGAAGATTTCCGATGACGAGTGATTCGACACGGTGAACGGTCATGTCGTGCGTCTCGCCGAATAGACCAACGCCGGGACGCTCCCCAACGACTGGCAGCTCAAGCCTCTCCGCCAGCGCGCGATCGACTCGTCCGGCGCCCTGGGCGCCGGTGTCAAGGAGGAACCTGAAAGGGCCGCGCCCATTGATCATGACGTTGTCGACAAGAATGGCATCTCCCCAGCGATAGAACCGCTGCTCCAGGCGATCCCCGGCGAGCAACGTGCGCTGGTACCCCCGCCTCGCACTCGGCCACTCCTGAGCGGGCGCGAGTGACGCGCCCAGCGTGCACAGAATCGCTGCGATGACAGGTATGGTTGCCCTTGTCTGCTGTCGGTTTGTCATGGTGCTGAGAACTCCGTAGATCGCTCGTTGCAGATGCGCCGCTGAGTCTCGGTGTGGCACAATCGGCCTGATGCGATCGAGCTTCATCTGATGTTGACTCGGATCCCTTGTGGCGGGTCGCTCGCCGTTTGGCGAGGGGCGGAGTCCGCGCTTGCCTTTCGCGATCAATCCGGAGGAGGGGCTTGCTCGGGCGACGCTCAGGGGCAGCCGGCACCGAAGGCCGTAAGAAAGCCGACGACATCGGAGAAGTCGTACACACCGATGGGCTCGGCGAGGTCGGCGGGCGTGTCCATCGCGCCGAACGCGGTCAGAAACGCGAGCACGTCGGTGAAATCCAGCACGCCGGGGGGCGCCGCGAGGTCTGCGATGCAAGTCTCCGCCCGGATGAACACGAGGCCGGCGGGCAGGAGGGGGCCGTCCGGACCGGCTTCGACGGCGTCATCGATGTACTCGCCCGTGCTCCCGCTGTACCGCTTCACAGAGTTCGTGTTGCGCGACGCGACGTACAGGTTCCCATCGGGCCCGAACCGGAGTGAGTGTGGGTTCTGCAGCCCGCCCGAACCCGGCGCGACGAAGACGTCCTCGAACTCGCCCGTCAGCGCATCGAACTTGAGCACCGACGCGTTCGTGGCGCTCGACACGTAAAGGAAGTCCCCGTGGAACACGAGCCCTTGTCCCGCACGGAGTCCGCCGGCCCGAGGATCAATGAACGACCCGAGCAACTCGCCCGAGAGCCCTCCCACGCGCTGTATCGTGTCACCCAGGGCTCCGTTGCCCACGACGTAGATGTTCCCGTCGGGGCCGAACTCCATGTACTTGGGTGAGCTCATGCCCACGGATCCGAGGTCGGCGAACTCGCCGAGAAACTCACCGGTCTGATCGTCGTAGGCGCGGATCTTGGCCGTCGGGTTGTCGAGCGTCAGCAGGCGTCCGTCGCTGGTGAAGAGCACATCGACGAGCGCCGAGGCGCCCTCGAGCATACTCCCGATGAAGTTGTCGTGTGTGCGACCGGTCTTCGGGTCCAAGCGGGTGACGAGAGTGAGGCGGGGCACATAGATCAGCCCGTCCGGCCCGTACCGCGCCTGATGTGTCCAGGTGTACCCGTTCCAGATCGTGCCTCGGTAGTCGCCGGTCTGCGTGTTGTAGTAGCGGGGCTGGTTGTCGGTGTCACCCGTGTAGCCGGTCACGAGCAGATCACCCGGCTCGGGGAAGGTCTGACACGAGTCGGGCGTCATGTCCTGGTTGACGTCGGCGACCAGCCCGCCGAGGATCGCCTCGATATCGTCGATGCCGTCCGAGTCGCAATCGACGATGAACCCGGGGCGATCCGGGCCGATCATGTCCGCCTGGAGCGTCATGAGCGTCTCGACCATCTTGTCGATCTGGTCGGGCAGCCACTCGCTGCGGAGGATATTGCCGGGTTGCCACCGGGCCTCCATGTAGTTCTTGGTGTGTGGCGCGTACGGGGCGTCGTCGATGCAAGGGCCGAGGTCGTTCGCGAAGTACACACCGGTGGCGGTCGTGTTGGCGCTGTAGACCCCGGGCGAGGCGGGTGTTCCCACGAGGCGATCCCCCCGGATCGCCGCGTTCCGCCCGTCGGCACACTCGACTCCGAACCTTGTCTCGTACGGGTGGTAGAGACCGAACATGTGCCCGGTGTCATGCGTCGAGGTCACCATGAGCCGGGGGACGCCGATGGTGGTCTGCTGGAGTGCGAGCCCACGGGGGTTGGCCCCGGACGTCGTGCTCTCGAAATCGCCGCTGAAGAGCAGCGGCGCGAAGAAGAAGTTGTACACGCCGGGCGCCTCGTACGCCCGCATCATCTCGTAGATCTCGGCAAGATCGGCGAGATCGGTGAAGTACTCGTCGTTGTCGATGTAGACCATCCCCGGCTCGCGGACGAACACGAAGGGCGTGCCGCGGAAGCCGTAGTTCAGGTCTTGCATCCAGGCATCGATGCGACTCTCGTCGAACGTGCTCTCGCCCAGGGACGAACGGACGAGGTGAAACCGGCAGACGATCCGGTAAGGGGGCTTGGTGGGCGAACGGGGGGCGTCATCCTCCCTGGCTTGCATGACGTACGGGATCCCCGTGTGCACGCAACCCGATGCGGAGTCGTGGAAGACCGGGCGGTCTGGGAGCGAAGGCGACGACTCGGCAGAGCTCGGAGTCGCGAAGCCGGGTCGCTCCGGCTCAGGCGGGGCATTCGCCACCGCTTGAGGCACGAAGATCGAGGTGACAAGGGTGGCAACTATACGCGTCATGCTCTGGGATCCTCGGGGTCGCACGCGACACGGTGTGCTATCTGTGTGAGAGACTTCTGCACGCGAAGTCTCCGCAACTGCGTCTCGTGCATGACCTGGGTACGCCTGGCGTCTTTGCGGAGTTGCTCATGCACGATCTTGAGCTGAGAACAGATTGGATTCTGGACACAGGCACGGATTCAGGGCGCCCCCCCGCCGGGGCGTAGACGTGGCACGGGATAGCAACCGCCCGCCGACTATCTCCGCCCGCTCCTGGGTCCGCCTCGGGATTGCGCCTGTCGGAACGCGCACGCTGCGAAACCACCCGCGACGCAACCCGTATCATTGTGGGGGCGCTCGGTGGGCGCCCCGGGCGGGGCCCGCCGGTGTAGGAGTCGGAGTATGCAAGCGTGCGGGACCATGCAACGCGACCGCGGCGGGTCCGAGAACCCCTTCCCTCACTCGCGCGAGGGCACGGTGCTGTTCAGTTCACCGCGGGTGGAGATCCGCCGAGGCGGGATCACGCCCGCTGATCGCACGCGGTGGGGCAAGGAGCAATACCACGCATCGCCCCCATGCGTGAGCTTCCCGATGGTGCCGGTCCTGGTCGAGAAAGAAGGCATGTCGCCCTTCATCGGAGCCATGAATCGGGCCTCGCTCTTCAATCAGGGTCAGCATTTCCGGGTCACGCGCGTCGCGTCGCCAACGACCTCGTCGTTCCGGCTGTACTTCGCACCCGATCTCATCGCCGAGTCACTCACGGGTCGCTCCGCGTGGACCGGTGACAGCGCACGCCCGTTCGCCGTGGGTTCCACGATCATCGGGCACGAGACGTATCTGGAGCATCGCAAGCTCCAGGCGGGGTTGGGCACGAGCCCGGACCCCATGCAGATCGAGGAGCACGCCCTTCGTATCCTGGACATGATCTTCGCGCGCCTGAGCACGCCGGCGGCCCCACCCATGGGAAGCCCGCGGACGCGCCGAGCGCATGAGGACGCGGTGCGGGCCGCCGAGCAGTGCATGTCGATCCGGTACGCCGAGCGATTGACGCTGGCCACCATCGCGCGCAGCGCTTGCGTGGCGCCGACGCACCTGTGCCGTATCTACCGGGCCTGTACCGGCATCACGGTTCACGAGTACCTCACGCGCCACCGCCTTCGCCGCGGGGTCGATCTGCTTCTGACCACGCGGATGGACACCTCGGAGGTCGCCGCCCGGTGCGGGTTCTCGAGCCGATCGCATTTCTCGGACTCCCTGTCCCGGGTCACCGGCGCCCGCCCGGGCACGATCCGGAAGGACCCGCGCGCGATACGCACGATCATGGACGCTCGCGGCTGACTCTCGGCGTACATATCGCGTGTCGGCGCCCGGCATTGGTCCGGCGCCTGTGTACCCAACGGGAGTCCAAGAATGCGTCTATACAGGACCAGTGCTGTCTTCTTTGCCGCCGCGGCCACCGCCGCGACCGCCCACGCCGCCGACCGCATGATCGCGACGGGCTGGTTCAGCAACGACGTGATGACGTGCCACGTGGGTGGCGCCTGCGAGAATCTTGTTCCCGCCGGGTCGGGCGGGCTCGGGCAGGCGCACTCGGTCACTGTCGGGCCCGATGGGCTTCTCTATGTCACCTCCATCGCGAGCAACGAGGTCTTGCGCTACAACGCAACGACCGGCGACTTCATTGACGTGTTCATCCCCGATGGGCTTGGCACGCTGCTCAACCCGACCAAGGTGGCCTTTGGGCCCGCGGACGGGCTGGTCTATGTCACGAGCTACGGGAATAACCGCGTGAAGGTGTACCACCCCGTCACGGGCGCGTACCTTGGAAACCGGGTGAATGCCTTGACCGCGGCGGGGCTGAACGGCCCGGAGTCCCTCACGTTCGGTCCCGACGGGAACATCTACGTCGCCAGCCGTTTCACAGACTCCGTCAAGAAGTACCACGCCACCACGGGGGCGTTCCTGGGCGACTTCGTGACGCCGGGCTTGGGTGGGCTCGCCGAGCCGTTCCACATGCACTTCAGCTCCGACGGCACACGCTTCTACGTCGGCTCGTCCACCGCCGACACGGTCATCGCGTACGACGGTGCGACCGGCTCGCTCATCGGGGAACTCATCGCCGACGACCCCCTCACGCCCGAGGACGAGACCGGCGGGCTCGACAACCCGCACGATGTCACCATCGGGCCTGACGGACGGATGTATGTCACGTCGTTCGACTCCGACGAGGTCCTCGTCTACGACCCCGGCACCGGAGACTTCATCGAGTCCATCGGCGGGCTCGACGGGCCCCAGGAGGTCGTGTTCATCGAGAGCACGTTCGTCGAAGATGACGTGGTGGTGATCCACACGTTCACGGGTGAATCCTCTGGCGATCAGTTCGGGTGGGTGTCGAACAAGATTGGTGACCTGGACGGCGACGGCGTCCAGGACCTGCTCATCACCGCCCCGACCAACGACGCGGGCGGCAACAACGCCGGGCGGGTGTACGCGTACTCGTCCAACCCCGCGAGCAACCCCGGTGTGCCGCTGCTGACGCTGACAGGAACGACACCCAACGCGCAGTTTGGGTACGTCATCGGCGATGCGGGCGATCTGGACGACGACATGATCCCTGATATCCAGGTCGGGGCCCCGCTCGCGGGCAACGGGGCCGTCTATCTGCACTCTGGGTCCGACGGATCACTGATCGACCAGATCACGGGCGCGGCGCCGGGCGATCGGTTCGGGCTGGCGGTCTGCCCGGCGCTGGACTACGACGGCGACGGGAAACAGGAGATCCTGGTCGGAGCGCCGCTGGCCGACCCGCGCGGCATGATCAACGCGGGCGAGGTGTACGTCTACGACGGCGACACGCGTAACCTGCTGTTCACGATCCCGGGCGGAGCGGCGGGCGAGAGCTTCGGTTCGAGCGTCGCGCCGATCGCGGACCAGAACGGCGACGGTGTGCCCGATATTCTCGTCGGCGCGCCCGGGGCGGGGACGGGGTTCCGCGGGCGGATGTACCTGTACTCCGGGGCCGACCAGCAACGCCTGTGCTTCGCAGAGCCCGGCCCCGGGGGCGTTGCTCTGGGCAGCGGGTTTATCTCCTCGCCCGGCGACGTCAACAACGACGGCAAGGCGGACATCTATGTGACCGACTTCGGGTCCAACAATGGTAGAGGACGGCTGTACGTCTACCAGTACGACGGCGCGACCTGCAGCCTCCTGTTCCAGGTCACCGGCGCCCCGGGCGACGGGCTGGGCATCGGGAATGGGACGGCGGGCGACGTCAACTTCGACGGGCACGCCGACATCCTCTCGGGGGCGTGGATCTCCAACGCCGGCGCGCCGTTGGCGGGCAAGGCGTACATCTTCTCGGGCGCGGACCACTCCGTGTTCCGCACGATCACAAGCACGGTCGCGGGCGAGGCGTTCGGCTTCGATGCGCACACGATGTGTGATGTAACGGGCGACGGCGTGGACGACATGCTGATCACCGCGGCGAACAACACAATCCTCGGTCCCTTCACCGGGCGGGCCTACCTGATCGAGGGGCGTCGAGCCGGTCCTCCCTGCCCCGCCGACCTCGCGCTCCCGCTGGGAATGCTCGATTTCTCCGATATCATCGCGTTCCTGACCGCGTTCGGGGCGATGCAGGCGCCGGCCGACCTCGCCGAACCTCTCGGGGTGTTCGACTTCTCCGACGTGCTCGCGTTCTTGACGGCGTTCGCGGCGGGGTGCCCCTGAGCGTTCATGAAAGTGTGTGAGAGAGTCGGGTGATTGAACGACGAGGCGCGGGCGGGGGAGTGCCGGCACGTCCTTGTCGCGGCAGAGGGCGCGTTGCTTGTCGGCGGGGATGTCGTGGTGTCTGGGGGTGAAGCTCTCGAACTTCCCTCGTGGGCGCATCTCAACACGACCTCGCCGGCGTCTGGTCTGATCCCGAGTTCGGTGCTCGAGCACGGCCAGCTCATTGGGGCTGGCCGCTGTTGTGCGCGAGCAGGCGTCCTCTGGGACCATCG
The DNA here is from genome assembly GCA_041987545.1 of Phycisphaerales bacterium. Lineage (GTDB taxonomy): Bacteria > Planctomycetota > Phycisphaerae > Phycisphaerales > UBA1924 > JAJRXR01. The sequence goes on from JBHIWH010000005.1 coordinate 24,324, forward strand.
CTCATCGCGCGCCCGACCTGGCGCGGCAGAGACTCACGAGGTCCTCGTTCATGAGGTAGAGGCAGGGCACGAGCAGGAGGACGACGCTGGTGGCGAAGACGATGCCGAAGCCGAGGGAGATTGCCATCGGGATGATGTACTGGGCTTGGAGGGAGTCCTCGAGGATGATCGGGGAGAGGCCGAGGAACGTGGTGGCGGTGGTGAGGAAGATGGGTCGGAAGCGGCGGCAGCCGGCCTTGAGGATGGCGGCGTGGGCGGACTGGTCGCCGCGGTTGCGGTTCGCGTAGTCGATCATGATCAGCGAGTCGTTGACGACGACGCCGGAGAGGGCGACGACACCCATCATGCTGATGAGGGAGAGGTCGTAGCCGAGGAGGATGTGCCCGAGGACGGCGCCGACGACGCCGAAGGGGATGGCGATGAGGACGATGAGGGGCTGGATGTACTGGCGGAAGGCGACGGCGAGGAGCGCGTAGACGACGAAGATGGCGAGGCCGAACCCGCCCCAGAGCGTGGCGGTCGCCTCGCGCAGTTCGGCGTCGCTGCCCTCGAAGGTCCAGGTGAGACCCGGGTAGTCGGCGCGGAGCTGAGGGAGGACCTCGGTCCTGAGGGCGGTGATGACCTGGCCGGTGGCGCGGGCGGGCTCGACGTCCATGGAGACGTTGACGACGCGGCGGCCGTCGCGGCGGCTGATGCTCGTGAAGGCCTCGCCCTGACGGACCTCGGCGACGTCGAGCAGGGGGACCTCGGCGCCGGAGGGGGTCTGCAGGACAAGGTCCTCGAGGTTGTGGATGTCTTCGCGCTCGGCCTCGGGGAGCTTGACGCGGACCTCGATCTCGTTGGTGCCCCTCAGGAGGCGGAGGGCGAGGGAGCCGTAGAACGCGCCGCGGATCTGCCCACCGACGTCCGCGGGCGTGAGCCCCAGCGCCCGCCCCTCGGGCAGGAGCGTGAAGTCGAGCTGGGTCTTTCCCTTGTTGTAGTTGTCGGTGACGTCGCGCGTGTTGGTGAACTGCTCGGACCGCACGACGAGGTCCTCGGCGGCCTTCTCGAGCACGTCGATGTCCGAGTGGCTGAGGTCGACGCTGATGGCCTGGCGGTGCCCGCCGGGCCCGCGTTCGGCCTCGAACGAGATCTGGTCCACGCCCGGCAGGTCGCCGATCGAATCGCGCCAGAGCTGGATGACCTGGGCGGCGGTCATGTCCCGCTCGTCCGGGGGCTTCATCACGATCTCGACATCGATGAAGTTCTGGCCGCGGACATTCGTCTTGACACCCTCGGCGACGCGGTGGAGCTCGTGCTCCTCGAACATGCGGAGGGTCTCGGTGGTGAGGGTCTGGGCGACGCTGGCGGCCTGGTCGGGCGTCGTGCCGACGGGGAGGCGGACGCCCGCCTCGATCTCGTCCGCGGAGACCTCGGGCATGAGGATCATGCCCATGTGGGCGCTGAGGCTGTAGCTGCCGGTGACGGCGAGGACGGCGAGGGCGGCGGTCGCGGTGACGTATCGGAAGCGGAGGGCCGCGTCGAGCACCGGGCGGTAGCAGCGGTCCACGACCCACTGGAATCCCCTGGAGAACATCTGCTGGCCCCGGTGGAGCGTCCCGCGGACGCCCTTGCGGCGGGGGTTGGCCCTGATGTGCGCGAGGTGCGCCGGCAGGATGAACAGGGCTTCGAGCAGGGAGACGAGCAGGACGATCACGACGACGATGGGGAGCGGGTACCAGAACTTGCCAACCTCGCCCGGGAGGAACATGAGGGGGATGAAGGCGACGACGTTGGTCAGGATGCTGAAGGTGACGGGCGTGGCCATCTCGCGCGTGCCGCGGATGGCGGCCCGGATCGGGTCGTCGCCCTCGAGGCGGTGCTCGTAGACGTTCTCGCCGACGACGACGGCGTCGTCGACGACGATCCCGAGCACGATCAGGAAGCCGAACAGGGAGATCATGTTGATGCTGATGCCGACGGCCGGCAGCACGAGGATGCCGCCGATGAAGGAGATCGCCATCCCCATCATGACCCAGAACGCGAGGCGGAACTCGAGGAAGAGCGCCAGGATGGCGAGGACGATGACGACCGCGAGCAGGCCGTTCTTGACGACGAGCGTCAGTCGGCGGCGGAAGTCCTCGGCGTTGTTGTTGTCGATGCGCCACTCGACGCCGGGCGGGAACTGGGCCTCCGCGGCGCGCACGACCCGGGTCGCGGCCTCGGCGATCTCGATCGGGGACTGCGAGCCCACGCGGTACACCTCGAGCTCGACCGAGGGCTGCTGGTTGAACTGGGAGTGGAAGTTGTCCTCGGCGAAGCCGTCGCGGATCGAGGCGATGTCGCCCAGCGTGACGACGGCGCCCTGCTCGCTGGTGACGACCTCGATCTGGGCGAACTGCTCGGCCCACTGCTTGCGGGCCTTGACGCGGAGGAGGATCTCACCGGCGCTGGTCTGGACCGCGCCGGCGGCGACGTCCTCGCTGGAGGACTCGATCAGGTCCGCGACGGCCGGGAGCGTGAGGCCGTACTCCCGGAGGCGGTCGCGCGGGATCTCGACGTGGGTGATGTAGTCGGGGACGCGGCCGAGCTCGACCTGGGTGATGGCGGGGTCGGCCAGGAGTTGGTCGCGGAGGCGCTCGGCGAGTTGGCGGAGGGTCCAGATGTCCACGGGCCCGTACAGGCCGACCGAGATGACCTCGGTCCGCCGCGATTCCAGGCTGACCTCGGGCTGGTCGATGTCGTCGGGGAAGGTGCGGATGCGGTTGACGGCCTGGTCGACGTCCTGGAAGGCCTTCATGCGGTCGGCGCCGGCGACGAGCTCGATGTTGACCGAGCCGCGGCCCTCGCGTGCCTCGGAGGTGATCTCGCGGATGCCCTCGACGCCGCGGATCGCCTCCTCGACCGGGCGGAGGATGCCCTGTTCGACCTCGGCCGGGGCGGCGCCGGGGTAGCCGACCCGCACCTCGACGATGTCGAGCTGGAACTGCGGGAAGACCTCCTTCTGCACGTTGACGGCGGCCCAGAGCCCGCCGACGAGGAGGATGACCATCAGCAGATTGGCGGCGATGGAGTTCCGCGCCATCCACGCGATGGGGCCGCGCGGCTCGGCGAGCTTGGGGTCCTCGGGCCGGCTCATGGCGCGCGATCCCTGGCGGGCGCGGGGGCGGTGCGCTCGGCGCCCGGTTCCTCCGGGTCGCCGGCGCGGCGGAGCGGGAGGCCCGGGGTCACGGTCGCGAGGCTCGTCGTGACCAGGTCCGCTCCCGCCTCGAGGCCCGCGCGGATGTAGGCGTGGCTCCCGTCGCTGAAGACGACGTCTACCTCGCGGATCTCGAGCGCCCCGTCGGCCATCACCCACACCGTGTCGTTCTGGCGGAGGTACTCGCGGTCGATGCGGACGACGTCCTCGATGAGACGGCCCTCGATGCGGAGTTGGACGATCGTGCCGAGAATCAGCGGCGGCTGGTCGGTCTGGCGCCCGAGGGGATCCGGGACGGTGACGAGCACCCGCGCGAGCCTGGTCTGCTGATCGACGGTCCCGATGAGGCGGGAGACGTGGGCGTCCCGGGAGACGCCGGGCTCCCACGCGGACGTGTGCCACACGCTCGCGGGCGAGCCGGGCTGTTCGTCCTCGGGGAATCGGAGCCAGCGGAGGTCGCGGAGCGGGACGCTGGCGATGATCCAGTACTCGTCGATGCCCACGAGTCTGGCGAGCCGATCGCCCGGGCTGAGCTGCGAGCCGACGTCGGCGTCGCGCGTCAGGATCTGGGCGTCGAAGGGCGCGGTGACGACGGTGCGGTCGAGGTCGAGCTGGGCCTGCTCGAGGGCGGCCGCCGCGGCGTCGAGGCGGGCGCGGATGGCCTCGATCTGCGGCTCGCGCAGGACGAGCGCCCGGTTGGCCGGGTCGATCTCCTCGCCGAGCAGCTCGAACTCCTGGCGGGCGGCCTGCTGACGTCCCTGCTCGATGGCGAGTTCGGCCTCGACCTGGCGACGCTCGCTCTTGCGGACGGCGAGGACGCGCTTGAAGTCCGCGGGGTCGATGCGGAGCAGGTCGTCACCCTCGCGGACGATCCCGCCCGGGACGAAGGCGGGGCGGACCTCGATGATCTGGCCGCTGACGCGCGGGCTGAGGACGATGTCGCGGGCGGGCTCGACGACGCCCAGGACCTCGAGCACGGGGCGGTGGTCGCCGCGGCTGACGGGGACGGTCTCGACGAGCGCGGCGGAGCGGCGGGTGGCGGCCTCGCTCTGGGCCGTGGGCTCGGAGGCGAAGATCATGTAGCTCGCCCCGCCGGCGGCGCCCACGAGCAGCAGGCAGACCACGACCGACACGATGACGCGGGCGACCCCGATCCGGTTGGTCTTGTCGGCCTGGGCTGGCATCAGCGACTCGGCTCTCCCGGTCCGGGCTCGTGTTCGTCGGCCCGGCCGCGTTCGGATGCCTCCCTGGGTGTATCGAATCCGCCCGCGAGGGCCCGGTAGAGCGCGACCCGGGAGGCGATCCGGTCGAGCCTGGCGGCGAGCAGGTCGCGCTCGAGCTGCTGCGTCTCGCGGAGGGCCGTGAGGACATCGATATAGTCGGCGGCGCCGTTGAAGTACTGGGACCGGAGCTGCTGGTACGTGGTCTCGGAAATCGCGAGCTGGTCCTCCAGGCTCAGGATACGGCGGGCCTGGTGCGACTCGAGCGTGAGTGAATCCTCAACCTCCTGGAACGCGAGGAGGACGGTCTGGCCGTACTCGGCGACGCGCTGCCCCCGGACCGCCGCCGCGGCTTCGGCGTCGGCCCGGCGTCGGCCCCCGTCGAACACGGGCGCGACGATCTGGGCGGCGAGCGAGGCGAGCCAGTCGGTGAAGAGACCGGACGGGCCCTCGGCGGTCGTGGAGATGGCCGCTGCCAGGTCGATGCGCGGGTACTGGTTGCTGATCGCCGAGGCGAGGTCCGCGTCGGACGCGCGGACGCGGAGCAGAGCGCTCCGCACGTCCGGGCGGCGCTCGACGAGCGCCGCGGGGAGACCCGCGGCCGGGAGCGGCGGCGGCTCGGGCAGCTCGACACCCTCGGGCGCGGGGGCGGCCTGGGGCGGGCGGCCCTCGAGAACGGCGAGCTGGTGGGCCAGCACCTGGACGCGCGAGGACGCGACGATGGCCTGCTCCCGCGTGGCCTCGATCAGCTGGCGCTGCCGGAGCACGTCCGCGCTGCCTGACTGCCCGACGGCGAAACGCTGCTCGAGCAACCGGAGCACGGTCTGGTTCGTCGCGAGCTGGGAGTCGATCAGCTTCAGCTGCTGGCCCGCCTCGGCGAGCTGGAACCACGTGAGCGTGAGCGAAGCGGAGAGGCTGATCGCGGCGGCCTGGTAGTCCGAGGCCGTGGCCTCGGCGCGGAGCCTCTGAGCCTCCGCCGCCGATCGGATGCGCCCCCAGAGGTCGACCTCGTAGGAGGCCTCGAGGCCGAGCCCGACCGATGTCTCCTGATCGATGCGCCGTCCCTCGCGGGCTTCGGCGAACGCGGAGGCGTCGACTTGTGGGAAGAGCGCGGACCGCTCGGCTCGCGCGAGGGCGCCGGCCTCGCTGATGCGCTCCCACGCGGCGGCGAGCGAGTAGTTCCCGGCCAGCGCGGTCTCGACCCGCTGGTCGAGGCGTTCATCGCCGAACGAGGTCCACCAGCGGTCGGCCGGCGGAGTCTGCCCGTCCTGGGAGAATGCCGGAGGCGGCTCGAAGGCGAGAGGGGGGAGGGGCTCGTGGGAGATGCAGGCCTGCAGACCCAGGCCCGCCGCGCAAAGGAGGGAGGCGTGCGCGACACGCGCACGGCGGGATCCCTGGATCCCCGGGCCTGCGTTCGACTGGAACGGGCGATGCGTCAGCGTGGGTGGGGGCTGTCGCGTCAAACGGCTGCTCCGGGTGGCGTGGATGCTACATGCAAGCCCATACAGTTAGAGAGTTTAGCGACCATTGGTGGGCACGGACGATTGGCGGCCAGCGGTTGCATGGTTGGCGGTTGCGGCGTTCGTGCCGGGCTCGTCAGCGCACCTCAATCTGCAGCGAATTGCCCTCCTTTGCCGCACTCGCCCTGTGTCTCATCTCTCTAGCGCGCAGCCGGGTAGGGAACTCCATCCCCCCCCACTCACGCTCTGATGACCCCGAGGTCGCCGGTTCGAATCCTGCCCCCCTACTGATGGCAAGGCAAGAACGGCCAGTCCTTTGGGGCTGGCCGCTGTAGTGCGCTCGGGATGGGTGGCTCCACGTCTGGGAATCGCACCCTCCGATCAATACCGCGCACTGGCAATCGAGCCCGTACTCGATGCCTCGCGCCGCGTTCGACCATACCCCGTCTCCCGCGGGCGAGACCGAGGGGCCGTGCCGTCGACGGTCCCGCCTGGCGAGTTCCGGCCCCGAGCGGGCGGCTCATGGGCGTGCGGTTCCCCGAGGCCGGAACGAACCGGGCCGGGGCGGCCCCCGAATCTGCTCGAGCCCCCCCGTCGAACCCCCGATCGATGCGAGGATCGATCCTGAGCTTGGGCATCATCGCGGTGTCGGTCGCCCTCGGAGTCCAGCCGGGCCGTGGGCAGCAGGCCACGCCGTCGGAGCCGGCGCGGGAGGTCGCGACGGGCGAGTTCACCGTCCGGTACTTCGGGGTCCGGGGGTGGGAGTCGTTCGAGATCCTCCGGGCCGAGGACGGCTGGAGGGTCGAATGCACGCTCGAGCCGCCTCGTGATGATCTCCAGCCATCGGAGACCACCTACCACCTCACCGAGGGACGCAGGTTCGTGCGCGCGGAGCACCGAGAGACCGGCCCGGGCGGCGTGCGGGTCACGTACACGCTCGAGGGCGGGGCCCTGGTCGCGCGTGGGACGGACGCGGCCGGTCGGCCCTTGCCGCCCCGGTCGGTCGCGGTCGATGAGGCGGGGATCGTCAGCGGGCCGAACTACGCGACAGACTTCTTTGTGCTCTTCCCGTTCGATCTGGACGTCGGGGAATCGAGGACGGTGGACGCCGCGGTCTTCGGGTTCCGGAGCTGGGAGCCCGAGTCGCTCCGCCTGACCACGACGCGGAAGAAGAACCGGAGTGTCCCCGGGGCCGGGGGCAAGCGGGTCGAGTGCATCGTGTACCGCAGCCGCCTCGAGTTGGACGGCTCGACGACTTGGGCGACCTCGTACCTCGACCCCCGGACCGGGGAGGTTCATCGACTGACCATCGACCTGACGATCGGCTCGGCGAAGATCGTTCGCGAATAGGCCGGCTGCCCAACCATCAGCAACCGACGCCCCCCGAGACGGGGAGCGCACGAGCCGCGAATCCCGCGGCGACCCTCGAGAACAGACGCACGTGCCCACGCTCACCGACGCCTCGATCACCCCGCAGGGCTCCGCCGAGCCCTCCCTGGAGCGCGAGCCCGGCGCGGTCCGGTGCCTCAACACGCTCCCGTTCATCAGCATCCACGCCATCGGCCTCGGCGTGATCTGGGTCGGCTGGTCCCCGGCCGCGGTGATCGTCTGCGGCGGTCTGTTCCTGCTGCGGATGTTCATCATCACGGCGTTCTACCACCGGTACTTCTCCCACCGGGCGTTCAAGACCCACCGGGTCACCCAGCTTCTCGCCGCCACGATCGGGACAACCTGCGCCCAGCGTGGCCCGGTGTGGTGGGCCGCCCACCACCGCGACCATCACCGTCATTCAGATCACGAGCCGGACATCCACTCACCGCGCATCCACGGCCTCGTCTGGTCGCACATGATCTGGTTCCTGACCGAGGCGGGCTTCAAGACCAACTGGAGGGCGGTGCCCGACTGGGCCCGGTACCGGGAGCTGGTCTGGGTCGAGCGGCTGCACCTGCTCGGACCGATCGGCCTCGCCCTGTCGATGGCCGCCCTCGGCTGGGCGTTGCAGGCCTGGGTCCCCTCGCTCGAGACGGGGCCGGTCCAGATGCTCGTCTGGGGCTTCGCGATCTCGACCGTCCTGCTCTACCACACGACATTCACGATCAACTCGCTGGCCCACATGATCGGCAGCCGACGGTTCGAGACGAACGACGACAGCCGCAACAACCTCGTGCTCGCGATCCTCACGTTCGGCGAGGGCTGGCACAACAACCACCACTACTTCCCGGGCTCGGCTCGCCAGGGCTTCTACTGGTGGGAGGTCGACCTGACCTACTACGTGCTCCGCGCGCTCTCCTGGACCGGGCTCGTGTGGGACCTGAACCCAGTTCCCCACCGGGTCTACGAGGCCGCCCGGCGTGAGCCAGACGCCGGCGGAGAGCCGTGAAGATCGCCATCGTCGGCTCGGGTGTCTCCGGCCTGGTCTGCGCGCACCTCCTCCACACGCGGCACGAGGTCACGGTGTTCGAGGCCGACGACCGCGTGGGCGGGCACTCCAACACCGCCCTGATCGAGCTCGAGGGCAGGTCGATACCGGTCGACACGGGCTTCATCGTGTACAACGACCGCAACTACCCGAACTTTTCCAGGTTGCTGGACCAGCTGGGCGTCGAGACCACGCCGACACGGATGTCCTTCAGTGTCCGCGATGACCGTGACGGTCTGGAGTACGCCGGGGGCTCGATGAGCGGGCTGTTCGCCCAGCGCCGGAATCTCATTCGCCCGCGGTTTCACCGCCTGGTGCGCGACATCCTGCGTTTCTACGAGGAGGCCGCGGACCTGATCGAGCGTGAGCCGATGGGGACGACGCTGGGCGAGTTCCTGGAACGGCACGGGTACGCCGGCGACATGGGCCAGCGGTTCATCATCCCGATGGGCGCCGCCATCTGGTCGAGCTCGACCACCCAGATGCTCGACTTCCCGGCGCACTTCTTCGTCCGCTTCTTCGCCAACCACGGGATGCTCACAACCAGGGACCGCCCGCAGTGGCGTACGCTCGTGGGCGGGAGCCGCCAGTACGTCACGCGTCTGATCCGGCCGTTCCGGGACCGGATCCTCACGGGCAGCCCGGTCCGGCGGGTCCGGCGCGACCGGGGCGGCGCGGAGGTGATGACCCCCACCGGCCCCGAGCGGTTCGACCACGTCATCCTCGCCTGCCACTCCGACCAGGCTCTCCGCTTGCTCGCGGACGCGACACCCGCCGAGCGCGAGATTCTCGGGGCGATGCCGTACCAGGCCAACGACACGGTCCTGCACTGGGATCGCACGCTCCTCCCGAGCCGCCCCCGCGCCTGGGCCGCCTGGAACTACCGCCTGAAGCAGGGAGACACGCCCGGCGCGATCGTCACGTACAACCTCTCGATCCTGCAGCACCTGGGCACGCGCGAGCCCGTCTGCGTCACGCTCAACCAGACCGGGGATATCGACCCGGACAAGGTCCTCGCCCGCTACACCTACCACCATCCGGTCTACACGATCGAGGGCATCCGAGCCCGAGAGCGATACGACGAGATCGGGGGCGTGAACAGCACGCACTTCTGCGGGGCGTACTGGTTCAACGGGTTCCACGAGGACGGCGTCCGCAGCGCCCTCCGCGTCTGCGAGCGGTTCGGGGCCTCGCTGTGATCGCCCGGCCGCCGCTCGCCAGCGCGATCTACGAGGGGGTGATCCGCCACCGGCGCTTCGAGCCCAGAGCCCACACGCTGCGGATGCCCCTGTACATGATGTACCTCGATCTGGCGGAGCTGGATCGAGTCTTCGCTCTTAGCAGCCTGTACGCGGTCGACCGGCGGGCGATCGCGGCGTTCCGCCGGTCGGACTACCTGGGCGACGCGGGCGAGCCGCTTGAGTCGGCCGTCCGCGACAAGGTCGAACTCAGTCTCGGCCGCCGCCCCGAGGGCCCGATCCGTCTGCTCACGCACCTGCGGTACTTTGGTCATTGCTTCAACCCGGTCAGCTTCTACTACTGCTTCGAGCCGGACGGCGAAACGCTCGACGCGATCATCGCCGAGATCACGAACACCCCCTGGCAGGAGCGGCACGCCTACGTGCTCGACTGCCGAGAAGCGGGCCGACGCGGCGCTTCGAAGCGCTTCGAGTTCGACAAGCGGTTCCACGTGTCCCCGTTCATGCCCATGGGCCTCGGGTACGACTGGCAATTCGGCGAGCCCGGCCAGCGGCTGGGCGTCCACATGCGCCTCACCGACTCCGGCCGCGAGGTGTTCGACGCGACGCTCTGCCTGCGGCGCCGCGAGATCTCCCCGGCGTCGCTCCGGCGGGTGCTCTGGCGGTACCCGGCCATGACCGTCGGGGTGGTCGCCCGGATCCACTGGCACGCCCTCCTGCTGTGGCTCAAGCGGGTGCCGGTCCAGCCGCATCCGAAGCGGCGGGGCCTGTCGAACCCAGTGCCCATGGAGGGAACGTCCTCATGAGCCGGGTCGCCAAGTCCACGATCGTCCGGGAAGGCCCGCTGACGCCGAGCGTCAGCCGCCTCGGCCTGGGCGAGCGGGCCGGCCGCGGCCTGATCCGCTCCGTTCTGCCCCGGATCGAGCAGGGGCGGGTCACCCTCCGCGACTCGGGCCGGTCGATCTCGTTCGGCGACCCCGCCACCGGCCCGGACGCCGAGCTGGTCGTGCACGACCCGGCGTTCTACGCCGCCGCGGCGTTCGGCGGGTCCATCGGCGTTGCGGACGCGTACATGGACGGGCACTGGACCAGCCCGGACCCGGCCGCCCTGGTCGAGGTCCTGGCCTCCAACGAGGCGGCGATGCGAACGGTCGAGTCCCCGCTGGCCCGCGTCGCGGCCCCGATCGCACGGCTCGCCTACGCGGCGCAGCGGAACTCGAGGGCCGGCAGCCGCCGCAACATCGTCGCCCACTACGACCTTTCCAATGAGTTCTTCGCCCTCTTCCTCGACCCATCGATGACGTACAGCTGCGCGGTGTTCGACCCGCCGGGCATCTCGCTCGAGGACGCGCAAGCGGAGAAGATCGACCGCGCGTGCCGCAAGCTGGCGCTGACGCCCGGTGATCATCTGCTGGAGATCGGCACGGGCTGGGGCAGCGCCGCGATCCACGCCGCGCGGAACTACGGCTGCCGCGTCACGACCACGACCATCTCCGACCGCCAGCACGAGTTCGCCGCGGACCGGATCCGTGAGGCCGGGCTTGGTGATCGGATCACGCTCTTGAAGCGCGACTACCGCGATCTCGACGGGAGGTTCGACAAGGTCCTCTCGATCGAGATGGTCGAGGCCGTGGGACGCCGCTACCTGGACACGTTCTTCGAGAAGATCGGGGCGGTCCTCGCTCCCGATGGCCTCGCCCTGCTGCAGGCGATCACGATCGCCGACCAGCACTTCGAGCGCGCCGCCCGCCGCCGCGATTTCCTGAAGAAGTACATCTTCCCCGGCTCTTGTCTGCTGGGCATGGAGGCCATGGCCTCCTGCGTCCGGCGGGAGACCTCGCTCAGGATCATCGACAGCGAGGACATCGGGCCCCACTACGCCGACACGCTGCGCGCGTGGCGGCGCAACTTCGACGCCCGGGCGGCCGACGTCAGGGGCCTGGGCTTCGACGAGCGGTTTGAGAGGATGTGGCGGTTCTATCTGTGCTACTGCGAGGGGACGTTCCGCTCGCGGCGGTGCTCGGCCGTCCAGCTCCTGCTGGCCGGCCCGGACAACCGGCGCCCGCCGATCGGCCGCGACCGCCGCCCGGAGCCGACATCCGCGTGAAGGACCTGCACCGCATTCTGATCAACGCCGCCCTGTTCAACGTGGGGTGGTTCGGCTGCGTGCTCTCGTCTCGGTGGGGTGAGCCCCTGGTCGCGGTCCCGATCGTCGGCGGCATCCTCGCCGTCCATCTCGCGGTCGTGACCCCGCGACACACGCGGGCGTCCGAGGCGCTGGCGATCGCGGGCGTCGCCGCGATCGGCACGCTTTTCGACACGCTCAACTTCCTGTTCGGCATCCTGGGCTTCGCCTGGTCGGCCGGGGTATTCGTCCCCTGGATCGCCTGTTTCTGGATCAACTTCGCGTGCACCCTCAACACGTCGTTGCGCTGGCTCGCTCGGATGCCGATCGTCGCGGGAGTCCTCGCCGTCATCAGCGCACCGGGCACGTACTTCTTCGGCGCCAAGCTCGGCGCCCTCACACTGCATGAGACCGCCTGGATCGCGCTCGCCGTCCTCGCGATCCAGTGGGCGGTCATGCTGCCGGCGATGTCACTCCTGGCCCGGCGAATCACTCGGCGCTCGGGCCCGGGCGCGGCGCCAGGAACACATCGTGGATCGTCGGCTGTCGCAGCGACCGGACCAGCAGGTAGACCAGCGTCGTGAAGTTCCCCAGGCACATCAGACCGATGATCCACGCCGCGCACACGGCCGGCCGACGCTCCAGGACACAGATCCACACGGCGATCACCGCGACCCCGGCGCCCAGGTCCGCGAGGGTGGTGATCCCCCACCAGCTGTCGGCGACCAGGGCCAGGCCCGCCCCCAGCCCCATCTCGAGCGACGACACGACGAAGAGCCCCAGCATGCCGAGAATCGCGAGCACGCACAGCCCCGTGACGACCTGTGCCCCGGTGCTCCTGCCCGTCCCATTCATGGAGAACTCCTTCCGTTCCGGACATATGGAGGGGAGCGGCGCATGACGCTCACCATCTGGGAGCAGATCGGGATCATCGCCGCGGCCTCCGTCCTCGTGATGGCCATGCTCTGGTTCGTCCAAAGACGGACGGGCGATGCCGGGATCGTGGACGTCGGCTGGTCGTATCTCCTCGGCGCCGCCGCCGTCTTCGCCGCCCTCACCGCGGACGGATCGCTCGTCTACCGCGTGCTCATCGCCACGCTGGTCGGGGTCTGGTCCCTCCGTCTCGGCACCCACATCCTGGTCGATCGGGTGCTCTCGGGCGCTGAGGACGGTCGGTACACCATGCTGCGCGACAAGGTCGGGGGCAGGATCCAGCCGATCCTGTTCCTGTTCTATCAGTTCCAGGCGGTTCTGGTCCCCGTTCTTTCGCTGCCATACGTCACCGCCGCCTCGATCGATCACCCGACACTCGCCTGGACCGCCTACCTGGGGGCGGTCGTCTGGACCGCGGCGATCGTCGGCGAGTGGATCGCCGATCGCCAGCTCAAGGCCTTCAAGAGAGACCCAGACTCCAAGGGCAAGACCTGCCGACGCGGTCTCTGGAACTACTCGCGGCATCCGAACTACTTCTTCGAGTGGTTCACCTGGGTCGGCTACGCGCTGATCGCGCTCGGCTCCGACCTCTGGTACCTGGCCTGGGCGGCCCCCGCGCTGATGCTGCTCTTGATCCTGAAGGTCACGGGCATCCCGCCGACCGAGGCCCGGGCCGTCATCAGCCGCGGCGATGACTACCGCGAATACCAACGGACGACGAGCGCGTTCGTCCCCTGGCCGAAGAACACACCGCCCTTCGCCGGGCGTGCGACGGGAGCCGCGACATGACCTGGTACGAGCCTTTGCTGGATAGGGGGCTGATCCCGGACGGGCTCGTGCGCGCCGGCATCCGTTCTCGGCTCCGCCGGCGTATCGCCGCCGAGTCCGCGGGCACGACCGAGGAACGCCACGAGCGGTTCCGCGCGTTCGTCCGAGGGCTCCGCGAGAGCCCGATCGCGATCGAGACCGACAAGGCCAACGAGCAGCACTACGAGCTGCCCGCCAGGTTCTTCGAGCTCGTCCTCGGCGCCAACCTGAAGTACTCGGGCTGCTACTGGCCGGCGGGCGTGGAGACTCTGGACCAGGCCGAGGAGGCGATGCTGGACCTGACCTGCCGGCGCGCCGGCATCGAGGACGGCATGCGGGTGCTCGACCTCGGGTGCGGCTGGGGGTCGCTGTCGTTCTACGTCAAGCGGCGGTTCCCTCGCTGCAAGGTGCTCGCCGTCTCCAACTCCTTACCCCAGCGAGAGTTCATCGAGGCCAAGCGCGACCGCCTCGGCCTGACGGATCTCGATGTCGTCACCGCCGATGCCAATGCGTTTGATACAGATCGTCGGTTCGACCGCATCGTCTCGGTCGAGATGTTCGAGCACATGAAGAACTACCGCTCGCTGCTCGCGAGGCTCGCCGGCCTCCTGGATCCGGATGGCCGCCTGTTCGTCCACATCTTCAGCCACCGCGAGATCGCGTACCACTACGAGCCCGGCAACGACTGGATCGGGCGGAACTTCTTCACGGGTGGCACCATGCCCTCCGACCACCTGCTTCACCACTTCCAGGACGACCTCGTCCTGGACGATCACTGGCGCGTCGGCGGCGAGCACTACGAGAGGACCGCGAACGCCTGGCTCGCCAACATGGATGGGCGCAAGGCCGAGATCATGCCCGTCCTCGAGGAGGCGTACGCGGCCGATGCCCCGGCCTGGTTCAACCGATGGCGGGTCTTCTTCATGGCATGCGCCGAACTCTGGGGCCTCGACGGTGGTTCCCAGTGGATCGTCTCCCACTATCGGTTCCGTCCCCGGACCGCCGACCCGGGCCCGGAGACTGCCGCGAGCCACGCCCACCAAGCCGGGGACATCTCGAGGCGGTCTCCTCGATCGCCCGCTCTCAACTTGTGAGAAGCCCCCGACGCGCGGTGCAAGGGGCGGATCGTCTGGGATCCCCGAGCCCGGCGCGAACTCGCGGCGCGGATGCGCGCGTGCGTTTGCGCGAGGCGCCGCCCGCATGTGCTCGGCCGATGGCTCTCGGGGTATCGCGAGGCGCCGCGGGAATCTTCGGTCTCTCGGATGTCGTCGTGTTCCTGACCGTGCTCGGGACAGGGCGCCCGGGAGCCGGGACATGGTCCCGGATCGCCGTACGCTCCCCGCACTCGGGCGCGGCCGGCCCTCTGGGGCCGCCGTAGTTGTGCGCCGGGTCGCCGATCCGGGCCGTCGCGCACCGCGAGGATCAATCGGACTCGGCGCCGCCCTCGGACGCCAACGTCCGCCAGTGTGCCGCGTCCTCGGAGCGCTCCATGCGCTTGTACAAGCTCGCGAGTTCTGCCGCGACGTTCTTCGCGTGGCTGTTCTGCGGGTCGTAGATCGAGACAAGGTCCTCGTACGCTCGGGTAAACTCCCGCTCGGCATCGGTGAATCGCTCGATTCTCACGAGACAGCGGGCGAGCTTGAGCCGCGCGATCGGTCCGATGAAGTGCTGCGGGTAGAGCTCGGCGAACCTCTCGGCGACGTGCGAGTAACCCTCCGCGGCCTCCTCGAACTGCTCGCGTCTGAAGGGGAAGTCCGAGATGTTCATCCGGGTCACGAGCGTGTTGAAGTTGTCGGGGCCGAGTGACGCCCGCTGGGCGTCGAGCGTCTCGCCCATCAGCTTCTCGGCCTCTTCGGGGCGGTCGGCGCGGCCGTAGACGCTCCCGAGCGTGCTCGCGACGCTGAGCGTCTCCGGGTGCCCCTCGCCCATGACCTCCCGGAACAGGGCGAGGGTGGGCTCGAGCGTGCGGACAGAGTCGTCGTACTTGCGCAGGTGGTAGTAGGTCACGCCGAGGTTCGTCATGGAGCGGAGGGTCTGCGGGTGGCGCTGGCCGCTGACCTCGGTGAGGATCTCGATGGTCCGCGGGTAGAGGTCCGCGGCCTCCTGGTACCGCTGCGTGTAGAGGTACAGCGAACCCAGGTTGTTCATCGAGGTGGCGGTGTGCTCGTCCATCTCGCCCAAGACTCGCAGTCGGCTGTCGAGCGCAGACTTGATGAGGGGTTCGGCCTCGTCGAAGCGGCCCTGCTGGACGAGTTCGGCGCCGAGGTTGTGGACCGAGGCGATGGTCTGGACGTGGTCCTCGCCGAGGACCTCGCGCTGGAGTTCGAGCAGCTCGCGCATCGCGGTCTCCGTCGCCTCGTGGTCCTCGCGGTTCGAGAGGACGGAGACGATCTCCATTCGGCAGAGGAGGACGTCCTCGTGGCGCTCCCCGAGCTCGGCGCGGAACAGCGCGAGCGCGCGCCGGAGCTGCGTGTCGGCCTCGTCGAGCCTGCTGAGGCGTTTGTACGCCTTGCCGATCGTCATGCGGAGGTTCGCCTCCACGAGAGGCGCGTCCTTGAACCTGCCCTCGATGCGGGACTCGGCGCGGTCGATGGCCTCGAGCAAGGTCAGCTCGCGGTCGGCCTCGACGGCGGGATCGGCAAGCTCGATGAGGTCATCCGTGAGGAAGTCGTTGATCGCGTCGGCGAGGCGCTGCCTCTCCTCCGAGAGCGCGAGGGCTCGGGACTGGCCGAGCGCGAACGTCGTGCTGAACGCGATGCCGACGACCATCGCGAGGACCGCCACGGAGAGGCCGGCGACGAGCGCCCGGTTCCGGCGGGCGAACCGGGAGAGCTGGTAGAGGGTGGTCGCGGGGCGGGCCGAGATTGGCTCGGCGCTCAGGTAGTGGCGGACGTCGGCGCCCAGCTCGGCCGGCGACTGGTATCGGCGGGCGGGGTCCTTCTCGAGCGCCTTGCGGACGATCGTGTCGAGGTCGCCGCGGTAGCCCCGGTTGATCGACGTCAGGGAGGTCGGGTCCTGCTCGGCGATGACCCTGGCCGCGGCCGGGATGGCCAGGTCCTCCACCTCGTATGGCATGCGCTCGGCGAGGAGCTCGTAGAGGATCACACCCAGGGCGTAGACGTCGGAGCGTGTGTCGATGTCGGCGGAACGGGCGAGGACCTGCTCCGGGCTCATGTACGCGAGTGTGCCGATGAGGCGCCCGTGCCCGGTGTGGATGGTGGAGACCTGGAGATCGGCCTCGGTGGCGCGCGCGACGCCGAAGTCGAGGATCTTGGGCTGGCCGTCGGCGTCGACGAGGATGTTGGCGGGCTTGAGGTCCCGGTGGATCACGCCCCGGAGGTGGGCGTGGTTCACGGCGTCGCAGACGCGGGCGAAGATGTCCAGACGCTGGCGCGTGTCGAGGCCGCAACGGCGGGCGTGCTCGAGGAGCGGGACGCCGTCGACGTACTCCATCGCCAGGTACGGCCATGTCCCGGACTCGTCCTCGTACCGACCGGCCTCGTAGATCTGCGCGATGTTGTGGTGGCGCAGGCGTCCGAGCATGGCGCCCTCGAGCTCGAAGCGTTTGAGCAGCTCGCGCGTGACGAGGCCGGGGCGGATGACCTTGATCGCGACGTCGCGGCGCGGGCTGTCCTGCTCGGCGAGGTAGACGACGCCCATGCCGCCCGCGGCGACGCGGCGCTTGACCGCGTAGCGGCCGATCCTCTTGGGTGTGGCGATCGGCTCGGCGAACGCATCCGGGTCGATGACCGAGTCGGCGAGGATGCCCCCGGCCGTCTCGTGCTCGTCGAGCAGCCGACGGACCTCGTCGATGACGGCGGGGTCGGCATCGCTCGCGTCGAGCACGCGCCCGCGTTCGGCGGCGTCCAGCGGGAGCGCGAGGTCGAACAACTCGGCGACCGCTCGGTGGTGTTCCTGCTCGCTCATGCGTCTGCCCGGCGGAGTCTATCGCGGAGCCAGGCCCTGGCGAAGTACCAGTCGGCCTCGGCGGTCTTCGGGGAGACGCCGAACTTGGCCGCGGCCTCGGCGCACGTCAGGCCGCCGAAGAACCTCAGCTCCACCAGCTCCGCCTTGCGTTGGTCCAGCTCCGCGAGCTTGGTCAGGGCCTCGTCGAGGGCGATGAGCTCGATATCGCGGTCGGGGGTCGCGGCGAGGTGCGGCGCGAGCGTGACGCGGAGGCGCCCGCCCCCCCGCTTCTGCGTCGCGCGCTTTCGGGCATGATCGACGAGTATCTGCCGCATGACCTTGGCGGCGACGGTCTGGAAGTGCGTCTGGCTCTTCCACCGCCCGGCTGTGTCGCGGCGCGCGAGCTTCAGGTAGGCCTCGTGGACGAGCTCGGTGGGCTGGAGGGAGTGGTTGGCTCGCTCGGAACGCAGGATGACGGCGGCGAGACCGCGGAGTGTCGCGTAGAGCTCGTGCCCCTCAGGGATCGGGGCCTGTGCCCCGTTCTGAGCTGCCGACGGTGGCTCTTGGGCGGTGGGCATGACGGCTCCGGACAAAAATCTGAAGTTCCGATAGGGGTTCGTCGCTCCATTCTCGCGTGGAGAGTCCGCGGGGGCAAGAGCCGCGGGGGATGCGGGCGGAGACGCCCGATTCCGTCGCTCCGGCCCGCGTGGTCCACACCGGCTTCGGGCGGTGCGGTCCGTTTCGAGGAGTCGAGCCGGATGATCGGCGTGGTCGAGCATGACCGCGCCCGACGACGTCCGTCTGCACACAAGGAGCACGCGATGCGCCGTACGAAGATGCTGATGATCGCCGCCCTGCTTACCGCCGCCGGCGCGGCCCCCGGGCTGGCCGGCGACACGACGTTCACCTACCAGGGGAGCCTGAAGGACGGGGGATCGCCGGCGAGCGGGGGGTACAGCATGGCGTTCCGTCTGTACTCGGCGGCGACGGGGGGCTCGCCCCTGGCGACCTACAGCGCCGGCTCCGTGCAGGTGAACGACGGCGTCTTCTCGGCGGATGTGGACTTCGGCTCCTTCTACTTCAACGGCGCCGACCGCTGGATCGAGGTCGTCATCGGGGGCACGACCCTGAGCCCCCGCCAGCCCATCACGCGCTCGCCCTACGCCATCCAGACGCGCGGCCTGTTCGTCACTGACGAGGGCAATGTCGGCATCGGGAGCACGACCGCGACCGAGCTGCTGACACTCAAGGCCGACGACGCGAACCTGCTGATGCTGTCGCAGGGCAACGACCTGGGGCCCCGCCTCAAGTTCCGCAACACCGAGAGCGGGCTGTCGACGGGCCATGGCACGATCGCGTTCGAGGACTCGGCTGTCACGCTGGCGTCCATCGGCTACATCAAGTCCACGAGCATCGCCGACGGGCTGCAGTTCTCGAATCAGCTCGGCCCCAACATGAAGATCACCGACACGGGCCTCGTCGGAATCGGCGGCGAGCAGAACCCGCTCGCCCAGCTCCACGTGCTCACCGAAGACTGGTCGCTCGACCCGAGCGCCCTGCTGAACGAATCTGTCGTCGTCGAGTCCAGCGACGCCGTGCTGGGTCTCTACAGTGACCCCGGCGGCTCACGTGGATCAGCGCTGGTCCTCGGCGAGTTCAACGCGGGCATCCTCGTAGACAAGTGGGCCCTCGTCCGGAACACGTCGCAGGTCGGCAGCGCGATCACCTTCCGCTACGGCTCGAGCGCAAACTACGCCGCGAACTCCACGATGATGGCGATCGACTCGGACGGGGACGCCTACTTCACCGGCCGGCTCGGCGTCGGCACAAGCAACCCGCAGACCACGCTGCACGTCGATGGCAACGCCCGCGTTGACGTGCTCGAGGTGATGGGCGCGGACCTGGCCGAGCGGTTCCCGACCGCGTGCGGAGGGGTATTCGAGCCCGGCACGGTGCTGGAGATCGACCCGGAGAACCCAGGTGGCCTGCGCGTGGCGAGCGGGGAGTACAGCCGGCTGGTCGCGGGCGTGGTCAGCGGGGCCGGCGGGCTGCCCGCGGGCACGATCATGGGGAACATGCCGGGGTCGGAGGACCACACGCCCATCGCGCTGTCCGGGCGCGTCTGGGTGCTCTGCGACGCCGGGGGCGCCGCGATCGAGGCCGGCGACCTGCTGACGACGTCGGGCACGCCGGGGCACGCGATGCGAGCGTCGGACTATGGGCGCGCCCAGGGCGCCGTCATCGGGAAGGCGATGACCGGGTTGGAGCGGGGCCAGACGGGCCTGGTGCTTGTGCTGGTCGGTCTTCAGTAGCCGCGGCCACGCCGCCGCTCCGGGGGCACGTGCCCCAGAACCTCACGTCGAACGCAACGGGCGCCGCCCGAGGGAGAAACGCGATGACTCTCACCATGCTCGTCCTGGGTAGCTTCCTGACCGCCGGCGCGGCCGAGGAGGTCGCCGGCGAGGCGACCCAGCCCACACGCGAGCTCATCGGGTACTGCGATTCTGAGGGCTTCGTCAACGGCGTGCAGATGCGCGGGGGGGGCATGCTGGGGAGCGGGTGGGACGGGGGTGGCCAGAACGCCACCACGATCTACTTCCACTTCGAGAACGCGACCAGCGACCTGGGCGAGATGCAGAGGACCGCGTGCAAGCTGGCGCTGGTGACCTGGACGAGCTACGTGCAGATCCACTTCGTCGAGGTGGCGGCGCCGAACTTCAACCGCTCGATCGACTTCCGGTTCACGACCGGGAACCACTGCTCGATCGAGAGCGGGGAGTGCGGGGACGCCGATTGCCCGTTCGACGGGATGGGGGGGACGATCGCGCACGCCGGCTTCCCGCCCGGCACGAGCTCGGTGTGCGTCGACCCGATGCCGGAGACCTGGGCGGGGAACGTGCACTTCGATGACGACGACCTCTTCGAGTTCAACGACGCCGGGCCCGGGTACAGCCTGTGGCTGGTCGCGACGCACGAGATCGGGCACGCGCTCGGGCTGACGCACGACCTGGGCCCGGGCGGGCCGCACATCATGCGCCCGACAATCTCGACCAGCGACGGGATGCAGACGCCTTCGCAGTCGGACATCCAGCACCTGATGTCGGGGTACGCCGGGGGCGTGGGGAGTATCAGGACGCTCGAGGACACGGGGATCTGGGTCGACAGCGCCTGGGGCGGGCCCGAGGGCGGGGTCCCGGAGTTCCCGTTCGACACCGTCGGCGAGGGGGTCAACGGCATCCCGCCGTTCACCGAGCCAATGACGATCCACGTCGTCGGCGGCTCCTACCCGGGCCCGGTGACGATCGGAAGGCACTGCGTGATCACTGCCGAGGGCGGTGTCGCGACGATCGGTCAGTAGCGAGAGGGAAGCGGAAAGGTGATCACGATCTCGCTCATCTCTGCGTTGCTCTCTACGGGAGCGGTCGGCGTTCGGGCATCGTCGCCGACGCCCGCCTGCCCCGAGGCGATCCGGGGCTCGCACAGCCCGGGGCGCGGCGCCGGGATGAACGGCGATGGCTGGGACGGGCCCGGGCAGAACGCCACGACGATCTACTTCCACATGGACCACGTCCCGTCCTTCTTCGGCCCGGCGGGGCGCTGGGCGCTTATCGACGCGCTCGCGGTCTGGGCCGAGGTGGTCCAGATCCACTTCGTCGAGCTCGCGGTCACCGATCACGACCGCTCGATCGACTTCCTTTGGGTGGCGGGCGACCACTGCCCGGTCGAGGTCGGCGAGTGCGGCCACTTCCAGTGCGCGTTCAACGGGCCGGGCTTCGGCTCGATCGCCCACGCCTTCCCGCCCCCGGGCGTCGAGGCGTTCTGCGCTGGAGTATCCATCGAGGACCGAGCCGGAAACGTGCACTTCGATGTTCAGGAGCCCTACGCCACCTCCCCCGCCGGCGACACGTACCACGTCCTGCTCGTCGCGGCTCACATGGTCGGGCACGCCCTGGGCCTCCAGGAAGACAACTCCCCGGGCAACCAGAACGTCATGGGTCCGATCGAGCTGGGCGAGGGCTTCACCGGGCTCGGGTCGTCAGACGTCGCCGAGATCCGGGCCGGGTACGCCTCGGGGTCCGGCAGCGTCACGACGCTCGAAGACACCGGCGTGTGGGTGAACAGTTCCTGGGAGGGACCCGAGCTGGGCATGCCCGGGTCCCCGTTCGACACGCTCGCCGAGGGTATCCAGGGGGTCCCGCCTCACGGCGGCGGCGTGACCGTTCATGTGCTCGTCGGGCTGTACCCCGAGAGCATCACCATCTCGAAGGCGTGCATCATCACGTCGGAGTTTGGTCCGGCGATCATCGGAGAGTGACAGGAGCAACAGCCATGACACGCGTCCGTACACTTGCTATCGCAATCGCCGCCGCCCTGGCGGGCTCGGTCCAGGCGCAGCCCTTTGCCATCGACCGGTACACCATCGACTGCGGAGGCGGCGCCTCGGCCGGCGGCTCGTTCGAGCTCGTCGGGACGATCGGCCAGCACGACGCCGGCGGGGTCTCCTCGGCCGGCGGCTACGAGGTCGCCGGCGGGTTCTGGCTCGGGGGCGCGGCCGGCGGGTGCAACCAGGCCGACCTGGCCGCGCCGCTCGGCACGCTGGACTTCTCCGACGTGCTCGCGTTTCTGACCGCGTTCGGCGCGATGCAGGCGACGGCCGACCTGGCCGAGCCGTTCGGCGTCTTTGATTTCTCCGATGTGCTCTCGTTCTTGACCGCGTTCGGCGCGGGTTGCCCCTGAGCAATCTCGGGTACGCGCCAGACAACCGCTGCGACTGCATCACGAGGCGCGCTGGGGAGCATCGGCCCCCACCGAATCGGCGCCGCCGCTCCCTCGAGTCGGCGGGCCGCGGAATGAGCGCACGATTCTGAAATCCCCGGGCCGATCGGCGTGCGATACTCCTGACCGACGTCGCTCACGCTCACCGACCCCCGCGGCTCGCCGCGAACGCATGCGGCCGGGGCGCCTCGGGAGTCGGCGGGCCGCGATTCGGCCCGGGAAGGGGGCTTCTTGGTGGTTTTTGCGAGGTCATTGGGTCGAGTGCTGTTGCTCCTGGCAGGCCTCGTTGGACTTGGGTTCACGACGGCCGCGCAGCCGGGGGGCGCCGCCGCCGGGCCAGAGTTCCCCGCGGGGCGCTGGGCCGGGAGCGCCAAGGCGGAGGGTGAGTCGACCCAGATCGTGCTAAGTCTCGATGCGGACGGGCAGGGCATTCGGGCCGTGCTGGATCTGCCGATGATGGGGGTCGAGGGCTGGCCCGCCAGTTCCGTGGATCTGACCGAGTCGGGCGCCTGGCGGGTCGTGATCCCCTCCGACTCGGGTCCGCAGCCGATGATCTTGTCGCGGGATGGGGCTGGCCTCGCGGGGACCTGGCGGATGCCGGGCTGGGAGCAGGACGCGACGGTCCGTCTTGATCGGATTGGACCGGCGCCGGACAAGGGTTACCGCGAGGAGGCGGTGCGATTCCGCAGCGGGGGTCTGGAGTTGGAGGGCACGGCGAGGGTGCCCGCCGGGCCCGGCCCGTTCCCCTCGGTCGTTTTCGTCCACGGCAGCGGCGCCCTGTCCAGAGCGGCCTACCGGCACGAGGCGGCGATGCTGGCGCGACTCGGGGTCGCTTCCCTCGCCTTTGACAAACGCGGTGTGGGCGCTTCGGGGGGTGACTTCCGGACGGCGGGCTTTGTCGATCTGGCCGCCGACGCGCGCGCCGCCGTCGCGGCGCTCGCCTCGGTCGAGGGCGTCGATCCGGACCGGATCGGGTTTGTCGGGACGAGCCAGGGCGGGTGGATCGCCCCGCTCGCCGCAGCCGGCGGCGACGTGACGTTCCTTATCGTGGTCTCCGGCCCCGTGGTGTCGCCCGCTCAAGAGGACAAGTGGGATGTCGTTCGGAGGCTCCGCCAGGCCGGTTTCGATGCCGAGGCGGAGGCCGAGGCGATGCACGTGATGCGAGAGTGGGATCACGGGATCCGGACCGGGGATTGGAGCCGGTTTATCGACGCGAGGGAGAAGGCCCGATCCGCCCAGTGGTTTCGGGCCTCCCTGATGCACACCGGCGCAACCTTCACGGCAGATATCTCCGAGGAGTACGCCCGGTGGTACCGCGGGTTCATCGACCACGACCCGCTCCCGGTGCTCCGCCGGCTCGACATCCCGATGTTGTTCCTGTACGCCCGCGAGGACGAGCACATCGATGCGATGGAGAGCTACTCGATCTTGAAGCGCGAGATCATCGCGGCCGGCCGGGATGTGTCGGCGGTCGTCTTCGAGGGGTATGACCATTCACTTCGGCGGCTCGGCGCCGACGGAACCCGGCTTCGATGGCCCGAGAGGCCCGAGGGCTTTGCGCACGGCATGGCGAGCTTCATCCATCGCGCGGGGGAACGCTCCGGGGCGCGCCGGCCCTTCGAGTGGCCCCGGCCGGAGCACTCGCCCTAGCGCGTGCGTCGGCGACCGGGACGGTCGTCGGCGATCCGGCTGGTGTCTCATGCGCAAAGAGCGCGCACGTTGATGAAACCGCGTCCTCCCGCCCGCCGTCGTGGATCGACTCGTCGGCACGAGCGTGGATCGCCGGCCTGCTCTGCCCAGACCGATCGATCCGGGCGCCGAGCGGCCTGCAGCGGAAGTGGTGCGCCCGAGCGCACGCGCGGCAACATCCGATGCTCGCGGTCCATACATGCCGCAATGTGATTCTCCTCTGTCGCCTCCGCGACCGGCCGCGGCGGCTGAACTCTGGAGTCTCCGCACCGGAGGTTTGGAAGATGGCATGCTCCATGATCACTCGCAGGCTCCCCCCACTTCTCTTGGCGTTCGCCGCGAGCGGAGTGGCCGTGGCCCCCGCCGCCGCTCAGTACGCCCAGGACGGGGTCGTCGAGCTGTGGACCATCGAGGGTGAGGCCCCCGGAGACGAGTTTGGGTTCACGTGCGAAGCCATCGGGGACATCAACGGCGACGGGATCTCCGAGATCGCGACCGGCGCCAACCGGCACATGGGCACGCTCGGCAAGAGCTACATCTTCGACGGCGCCACGGGATCGCCCATCCGGTCGCACGAGGGTGAGTCGATCAATGGCGGGGCCGGTGTCCGCCAGAAGGCCGGCGGCGATGTCGATGGCGACGGCGTCCCGGACTACCTGGTCTCCGAGGCCGGATTCGCGTGCTGCTACTCGGATCAGAGCATCGGGACGGCCGCGAACACGGTCAGGGGTTTCATCAACGTGTACTCCGGGGCCACGGGCGATCGCATCCATCGACTCCCGGGCGAGCACGAGGGCGACCGATTCGGGTTTGACTCGACCGGCATCGGTGACCTCGACGGGGATGGGTTCGGTGAGTTCGTGGTCGGGGCGCCGGGGTTCGACTCCGAGGGCTCCCAGAACAACGGGCGGGTCTACGTGCTCTCCGGCGCTGATGGATCGGTCGTGCGGACGCACGACGGCGTGGCGACGCTCGACCGCCTCGGGATGGGGATCGGCCGCATCCCGGATCTCAACGGCGACGGCGCGGACGAGTACATCGCGGGGGCGCCGGGTGGCGGGCCGGGACAGGACGGCCAGGCGTTCTTGTACTCGGGCGCCGACGGGATGCTGCTTCACGTGTTCGACGTGAGCGAGTACCCCTATTCTCTGAGTGCCAAGGAGTTCGGCCGCTTCTTTCTCTCGTCGCCGGGTGATCTGACGGGCGACGGCGTCGCCGACATCTATGTGGCCGACATGTTCGACGCCACCTTCGGGAACATCACGGGGCGCGCCTATCTGTTCAGCGGGGCGGACTACTCGCTCCTCTACACGCTCGTGGGCCATGTCTCGCAGGGCTGGTTCGCCGTGGGCCGAGGCATGCCGGACACCGACGGGGACGGGCGCGACGATCTCCTGATCTCCACGCTCGGTTCCCGGGAGGGCGAGATCCGGAACGGGGGCCGAGTCGAGGTGTACTCCGGCGGCTCCGGGATCCAGCTCCGCAGGATCTCGAGCGTCCGGCGTAACGGCGCCGGGCAGACCATCGGCGAGTTCTTCGGCTACGACGTCTGCTCACCGGGCGACGTTGATGGCGACGGGGTCCCGGAGATCTTCGCCACCGCGCCTTTCCGAGTGAACGGGCCAGACCGCGGCCACGGCTACCTCATCAAGGGGCGGGATCACTCCGAACACTGCCCCGCGGACCTGGCCGCCCCCGCCGGGTCTCTGGACTTCCTCGACATCCTGGAGTTCCTGACGTACTTCGTCGGCAACGACTCGTGGGCGGACTTCGGTCTCCCGCGTGGGCAGTTCGATTTCTCCGACGCGGTCGAGTTCCTGACTCAGTTCGTGGCCGGGTGCCCATGAGTCGGGGCGTGGCGTTGACCTCCCCTCACACGTGCGCCCCGGCGCTCGTGCTCACCGGCCCCGCCGTGTGCGCCCGCGTGCGCGGCGGGGCCGCCGATCGATCCATCGGCGGGAGGCCCCGGCACCTCGTACGCCCGAGAGGCCGGCACGGACCAGCTGCGGGGCGCCCCGCCCCGGGGAGACGAGGATGCTGATTCGAACTGTCGTGCTGCTCACTGCCATGCTGGCCTCCGGTCCTGCCTGCTCGCAGCCGACCTGGGGGCTGGATACGAGATTGCCGACCGCCGCCGATTGGCGGGCCGACATCCGGCGCATGCACCGGATGATCACCGAGAATCACCCGGCGCCTCACCATTCGGCGGATCGGGCCGCGGTCCGTCGGGAGTTCGATGCGCTTGTGTCAAGCGTCAGAGGCCTGAGCGACCCCGAGATCCTCGTCGGCGCGATGCGCTGTGTCGCGGCGTTCCGTGATGTCCACACGGTGCTGTTGTACTCAAGCATGTCGCTGCGGGGACTTCCCATCAAGTTCGAGAGCTTCAGCGATGGCATGATCGCTGTGTTCGCCGACGCCGGACACGCCCGTGCGCTCGGGGGGACGCTCGTCGAGATCAACGGTGTCCCGGTTGACACGGTCGTCGAACGCCTCGCAGAGCTGATGCCCGAGGAGTCTCCTGGGACCGCGAGGCGTCAGATCGCGCAGTTCCTGAGCACCCCCTACATCTTGGCGGGCATCGGCGTCGTCGATGACCTCCACGCCGGGACGTGCGACTATCGAATCGCCGAGGGCGGCACGACGCGGGTCGTGTCCTACCCCCTGTCGGAGCCCATCCGGGCGGGGCTCGAGTACCAGGAGGTGTCGGCGGCGGACGGGCCGTTCGAGCCCCAGACCGAAGCGCCGGGCCGGAACTGGTTCGCGTACGACCCGGATGGTGGGGCCGTGTACCTTCACTACGCGCAGTGTGGCGACACCGGGGAGGACGAGCCCCACTCGGAGTTCATCGGGCGGTTCTTTGCTCTGCTCGATCGCGAGCTGCCGCGCAGGCTGATCGTGGACATCCGGGCGAACGGCGGCGGGCTGTCCGAGTTCAACCGCCCATTGATCGATGGCTTGCGGGAGCGCGACATCGGGCGGGAGTTCGGACGCCTGTTCGTGCTCGTTGGCCCCGGGACGGGTTCCGCCGCGGTGCAGCTGACGTTCGCGCTAGAGCACTGCACATCGGCGGTCTTCGTGGGCGAAGCAACGGGTCAGGGCACGAAGTTCTATTCCGACCCGCAGACGGTCCAACTCCCGCGGACGGGGCTTCGGCTGTTCATCCCTCAGACGTACTGGCAGCTCGGGGACGACTCGGATTCGCGCCGCGCGCTCTCCCCAGACATCCAAGCGCAGCGCTCGTTCGCCGGGCTCGTCGCCGGCCATGACGAAGCGATCACCGCGGCGCTCGAGTTCCGGGCGGAGGAGAACGCCGCGATCCGCGGCCGCGTGCACGAGCGATCCGCCGGGCCATGCAACGCAAGGTACGCCGGGACCGTGCCCCCGGACGCCCGGTCGACCCCCTGAGGGAAGCCCGAGTGGCCGCGAGAGCGCCGCCGGTCGCGGGAGCTATGGGCCTCGGAGGCCGAGCCTCGCGAACAGCGGCTCCCTGTAGCTCCGGCTCGCACGCACTTCCGCGCCGTCCGCGAGCGTCAGGAGGGCGTCGCCGTATCGAAGGCTGGACACGGCCGTCACCTTGGAGACATTGACCAACGCCGAGCGATGCACGCGCAGGAACCCGCGCTCCCGGAGTTCCTGGGCGAAGGACGTGATCGAGCGCCGCACCGTGATGGCGGAATCTGGCACGTGGACCCGCGAGTAGTACCGGGCTGCCTCGATCCAGGTCACGTCTCCCACCTTCACGATCATGTGCTGGCCGAAGGAGCGGAGCACCAGGGCAGGGCTTGCCGGACGCTCACCATCTCGCTCGAGGCGCATCCGGCCGCGGGTGATGGCCTCCTGGACGCGGCGCGTGGACGCGTTGCGGAGCAGAAAATCACTGGCGCCCCAATCGAACGCCGTGGCGGCGACGCTCGGCTCTCGCGCGACGAAGACGACCGGTGTATTGCTGTTTGCCACGAGCTCACTCGCCAAACGCAGGCAATCATCGCGAGGGCTCGACACTTCCAAGAAGAGAAGGTCGATCCCCTCCGGGCCCTGCCGTCCGGCGATCTCCTCCAGCGTGTCCGTCACGGCGACCACGCGTGCGGCCAGGTCCGTCTCGATGCTCCTGGCCAGCGACGCCC
This sequence comes from Phycisphaerales bacterium, assembly GCA_041987545.1. Classification (GTDB taxonomy): domain Bacteria; phylum Planctomycetota; class Phycisphaerae; order Phycisphaerales; family UBA1924; genus JAJRXR01. The sequence continues at coordinate 52,160 of JBHIWH010000005.1, forward strand.
TGCCCGCGCGGTCTTGAGCGACAATGGCGATCCTCATTCTCGCGGGAGGGTCGCCCGTCATGCCCGGGCCCACCCTCGGATCCGACCGCCGACCAAGATCGGCCTGGCGAGGCGCCCCCGGGCCGTGCGCGGCAGGATCCCGGACCCGCGTGGCCCATCTCCGGAGGGGCAGGGGCCGACGTGGTGGAGACTCACTCGGCGGCGCCCTCGAGCACGGTCGCCTCGACCGCCGCGAAGAGACTGGCGCCGAGCAAGGCGCCGGCCTCCTCGTAGTTCGAGAGCACGACGATGCGCAGATCGAGCGTCGGGTAGCTGCGGAACGAACAGCTGGCGCCCTCCGCGCCGCCCGTGTGCCCCCACCACCGGAGCCTGTCCTCTCCGCCGATCGCGAAACCGAGCCCGCGCCCGCTCCCGGCCGCAGGCCCCTGGGGCCGGGCGAGCGCCCGTGCCCGGGTCCGATCGGACAGAAGGCGCCCGTTGTCGAACGCCCGGCCAAAGGCGATCATGTCATCGATCGTCGTGTACGCACCCCCGCCCGCCCCCCCCCTTGCGCGCACGACCATGATGTTGCTGAATCGCCTCCCGGGGGCCTTGTACATCCTGCTGTAGCCGGCCGGATGGAAGGTGTACCCGGTCGCGACGGATCGGGCCTCCGGGTCATCCACATCGGGCCATCCCGTGCTGCGCATCCCCGCCGGCTGAAACACGAGTCGTTGGACCGCCGCCTCGAAGGTCTCGCCGGTCACCCGCTCGATCAGCAGTCCGAGCAGAGCAAACCCGGAGTTCGAGTACAGGAAGTCCGTCCCGGGTTCGAACGCGAGGGGGCGATCCACGTAGTACGGGAGGAGATCCTGCATGGACCGGACCTGGGCCCGGTCCCGTCGGAACTCATCGGTCCAGAAGTGGGTCATCCCCGAGGTGTGCGAGAGGAGCATCCGGATCGTCACGTCGTCGCCGATCGCCCGGCCTCGGAGTTCCGGGAGGTGCAACGCCACGGCGTCGTCCAGCCCGAGTGAGCCGTCCTCGACGAGCTTCAGCGCGGCTGCCGCCGTGAACACTTTGGACATCGACGCGGTGTTGAACCGCGTCGTCGCCTGGTTCGGGATGCTCCACCGCTTCTCCGCGTCTCCCACGGCCGCCCGGTAGGCGATCGAGCCGCCCAGCTCGATACAGATGGCGCCAGAGAAGGTGTCCTCGCCAGCCATGCGTTGCAGCAGCGACTCCGCGCGGGCCGCGATGGATTCCGCCGTCAGGCCTCCTACGAGCGGATCCGCTCGCGGCGCGAGTTCGGCGTGGCCCAGCAGCTTGACGATCCCGTGCGGCGGGTCCGGGTCCAACCCGATCACGACGATCATGGCCGGCCCCACCTGACAGTCGCGGAACTCGACGCTCAATGTCGTGCTGTCGATCCAGTCGTGGCCAGTGGCCCGGCCGCCCTTCAGCTCCCACGCCAGCTGCTCGACGCTCTTGCGAGCGCGGACCTCGCCCAGCGAGTCGACCAGGCCCTCGCTGTACATCGAGAGGAACTCATCGATCAAGGCCCGGTCCGCGTGCTCGGCGACCCTGAGCAGGAGGCCGTGACACTGCTCGCCCCGCGTTCGGACCTCCCTCGTCGGTTCCGCGCGGCACACGGGGCTGGTGAGCACGAGCGAGATGGCGAACACCGCAAGTCGTCGTACGCATCGAACAGGCATTCTCTGCACTCCAGATCCGGCCCGACTCAAGAGGGCGTGGGTTCACTTGACCTTGCTCGTCTATTCGCCGAGGGGGCGGAGCACGCTCACCAACACGCCCGCCCGCTTGTATACCGCTCGCGGATCCGTCTCGGAGTCTGCCGTCCGAGGGGCCACCGCGCTCCCGGTCGGCCGTACGCCGCGCTCCCGGCACGTGCTCGCCGCGATGCCGACGCGGCTGTCTTTCCCCGCTCGAAGGGCCGCCCATCCGGTTCGGCGAGCGTCCCGTTCACGCCCGCCACCGACTCGGAGCAGTGTCTGGGGCGTGGCCATCCGCGTCTTTCAGAATCGTGCGTGTTTGCCGCCCGGATCGCGGCTCTCGTTGCGGCGACCGCCGGAAGCCAGGGCGGTCTGGCTGGTTCACGCCAGGCCGCGGCCCGTCGCCCCGGCGTTCGGCCCGCCCTCCCGGGCGACGCGGCCCGCGGGCTCGGCACGGACCTGCTCAGGCGACGTCCCCCCTGCCCTCGTGGGCCGCGAGCTTCCCGAGCAGCGCGGGGGCCGACTTGGAGACCCAGGCGCCGAGAGCCCGCTTGAGCTCCGAGGGGCGGACGCCCAGCCACGCGCTGACCGTGCTCGAGAAGTGGGCCCCGCTCGAGAAGCCCAGCCTGAGGGCGAGAGGAGTGAGCCTCTGCGCATCACCCTGCTCGAACGCCTCCACCGCGCTCAGGAGGCGCATCTCGATGAGCGAGGAATGGACCGTCCGCCCTGTCCGTTCCTTGAATACGCGGCAGAAGTGATGCGGGGACATCGATATCTCGCTCGCGACACGCTCGAGGGAGAGAGACTCGGCACACCGGCGCGCGATGAAGAGCCTCGCGTGGGCCACCGCGTCGTCGTGCGCTCTCCGTGTCGACGCCCGAACCCGCCGTCGGCGTGTCCGACGACTGAACTCAAGCGTCGCGCGGACCATGTCGGTGAGCGCCCGGATGGCCTGTTCCTCCAGGAACAGGGGCTCCGGGTCATTCGCAAAGCGTGCGTAGGCGCCCAGGACACGCAGCCGCGCGGCGACCGGAACCGGAATAATCCCGTGGTCGAGTCGGAAGCTCTCGTCCGGGTTTTCCGGCGCCTGAGGATCGTGCTCCCGGACGATCCCGGCCGTGACCTCGGGCCTGAGGCAGATCCAGTCGGTCGCCTCGCCCCGATCGTCCAATGCACGGCGGTAGAACTGCTGGTCACGGTTTGAGAAGAGGGCCGTGTCAGGGAGGCCGAGCACCGCCTCGGCATCGATCTGCCGGAACTCAAACGGGATGCGTGGAACCCCGACCAACGGGCCGTTGCTGCCCACGACCTGAACACCGCGCCATCTGTCGGTCCCCGGGGGATGCCTCAGATGCCCGATGATCGCCAGGGGTGTGGCGCATCGAAAAAGAAACCCGGCGTGATCCGGGAATCGCCTGACCTCGCGGGCCGCCGGGTGACCGGCCGACTTGTGCCACCCGCCAGCCTGGGGCGTGCTGTGTGCGCACATCGCCTGGCCATACGCTCAACGCCCCCCCCGGGTTCGTTGAGCGTGCGTCGGCTTCCTCGCCCGCCGAGGATCCCCCGGACGGAGCCGGCGGCTGGGCGACTCGTCGTCGCCCAGCGCACCAGCGGTCCGGTCCCTCCATGCCGCCGGAGCGGCGGGGAGAGTTGTGGAGGAAGCACGGCCGATCGCGGGGCGGCTACGGGCATCCCTCCCCGAACACCGACAGGAACACGATCACATCGAGGAAGTTGATGACGCCGAAGGGCTCGGCGAAATCGGCCTGCTCATCTTGCGCCCCGAAGGCGATGAGGAACGCGACCACGTCTGAGAAGTCGAGATGCGCATCGCCGGTGAGGTCGCCCGGCTGGGTCGTGTGGTCGTGCCCGTTGATGACGTAGACGATGCCGCGGCTGCCGTCGTGGCCCGGGGTCCCGATGACGTAATCCCGGGTGCCGTTCCCATCGACGTCGCCGATGCAGGAGATGATGTTCCCGAAGTAGGCATTCTCGACGTTCGAGGTGATGGTGCGGAGCGAGCACCCGTCGTACCCGCGAAGGATCTCGACCTGACCGGCCTCGATGGCCGCCGCCCTGCTCCGCCACGAGGCGACGAGCAGGTCCGACAAGCCGTCGCCATCGACGTCACCCAGGGCGCCGGCCGGGGTCTGCGGCTGCCCGCCCATCCCGCTCCACGCGCCCGCTCCGAGGAGAGTGTACATGGTCTGTCTCGTGGCGCCGTCGTAGACGTAGAGGCGCCCGACATCCGGGCCACCGGTCGCGTCAGAGATGTCCGAGATGACGAAGTCCGGGATACCGTCGTCGTTGAAGTGCTGCATCCCAATGGCGGGGGCCCAGGAGCCGTAGTTGCGGGCGCCGGCGCCGATCGGTGTCAGCGGGGGCTGGATCTCGTCTCCCGTGGCGCCGGAGAACAGGAACGAGCGGCCGCGGCGAGTCGGGATGTACGGGCCGGGCGCGCCGACGCAGTAGTCGTTCACGCCGTCGCCGTCGATGTCGCCGAGGTTGCCCGTGGTGTGCCCGAAGTGGTCGTTGATCTGCGTCCCGCGATGGGTGCGGATGAGGCTGCCGTCGATGCCGGAGTACACGTAGAGGGCGCCCGCGTTCGAGAACCCGACGTCCGACGACCACGCGCCGATCGCGACGTCGCCGTGCCCGTCACCGTTGATGTCGCCGAGCCCGCAGTTGCGGAAGCCGAAGGCCTCGCCCGAGACACCGACGTGCTCGCGGATGAGCTCGCCGTCGGCGCCCGAGTAGATGTACACCTCGTCCGTCCCGGATCCGATCATGTAGTCGATCACGCCGTCGGCGTCAACATCGCCCGCGTCGCACACGTAGCGGAGGAACTGGTTCTCCCGCTCCCCGAGGTACTCGCGCATGACGGCGCCGGACCTGCCGTCGATCAGCTGAACCCGCCCGGCGTTGAGGAACTCCGGCGTGTCGTAGAACCAGGCGGCGACGAGGTACTCCAGCACGCCGTCGCCGTTATAGTCGGCGATGGCTGCCAGCTCGATGCCCAGCTGGTCGTTCGCGACGGCGCCCTCGATCGTGTAGAGCACATCGACGTCGTCCTCGACAAACTGCGCCGAGGCGACGGAGTGGCCGACGATCGCGAGGAGCATCGCGGGGCCGATACGGGTGAGCGTGTACGCCATCGGGGGGTCCTCCGGGCAAGCCGCTCATGTCCGGGCGCACCGACGCCGGGCCGCCCGGGCGCCGGCCCGGGACGGGGGTTGAGCTGTGCCACGAGGAGTTGCCGAAGCCGGCGGGGGATCGCGCGACCGATTCTGAGAATTCCTTCAGCTCGCCGAGCCCGTTTGCAGGGCTCGTCGATGGCCTGCCCGGCTGCGAAGGGGGCCTACGAGGAACTCGCGGGATCTTGCGCACGCAAACGCTGCCGGTGGGCCGCGATGATCTGGTGCAGGTGATGTTCCGGCGGCAGCGAGGCGGCCAGGGCTTCCTCGCCCGCATCCAGCAGCTCGGCCGCGGCCTGGAGACCGCCGATCCGGAACGCGACCGTCAGGAGCACCTGCAGAGTGCCCTCGATGAGGTCCGGTGACCCGGCACGGATCGCAAGGAACACCGGCAGGGTGTCCCGGAGGGCGCCCAGCGGATCGCCCGCGGGGGGCCGCTCCGAGAAGCCCGACATCAAGCCGCCGAGTTGCTCGTCAAACCCCGGGTTGTCGAAGCGGAGCATCTCGCACTCGGCGACGAGAACTTCCTCGAGAGCCCGCCGCGCCTCGTCCATCCTCCCGAGTTCGAGGTTGAGGAGCGTGATCTGCCACATGGCGTTCTTTGTGGACCAGAGCACGATGTCGCGAGGGGCCCGCTGGGTGTAGAGCCGGAAGACGCCGATCGCGCGTTCGGGCTCGCCCCTGCTCCGGTAGAAGTGTCCGAGGGCTTCGATCGACAGCAGCTCCTGGCGCGAGACCCCCGGGATCCGCTCGTGCAGCTCCAAGGCCGTTCGGAACTGGGCCTCGGCCTCCTCGGGCAGCCCCTGCTCGTTGAGGGCGTGCGCGAGCAAGAGGTGCGACTCCGCGGCGCCCTCGCTCCGCGGCATGCCGAGCCGCTCGTAGAGCCCGATCGACTCGCGGAACAGCGGCACCGCGCTGCCCGCGAGCGAGCCGCTCGGCCCCTCCGCCCAGTGGGCGAGGCCGAGCTCGCGGAGGCTCTGCGCGACCAGCGGGTGCTCGTGCCCGAGCCGAGCCCGCCGGATCGAAAGTGCCTCCTGCTGCATGGCGACGAGGCCGTCGGCAGGCCCGCCCCGCGTGATCGCGATCTCGGACCTGCTCGACGCCAGCAGACTCAGGCACTCGGCGAGCATCAGCTCGTCGGGGGCCCGCACCCGGAACTGCTCGAGCGCGAGCTCCAGATGATGCACGGCCTGCTCGCTGAGCAGCAGCTCGCGGTACGTCCGCCCGAGCCCGAGGCGGACCCTGGCCTCGACCGCCGGGCTGTCGATCAGCCGCTCGTCGATCAGCCGTTCCGCGTCGTCGAGCAGGTCCTGGACGGACACGCGTCTGCCGCGCGCGAACGGGCTCGCCGACGCCAGCATCGCCTCGAAGTACTCGGCGACGCCCTGCGTGTCCCGCTGCGCCTCCTCCGCGGCGATCACGGCCGACCGGGAGCGTGCGAGCCCGACGCTGACGGAGGCAAGCGCAACGAGCACCGCGAGCATGGCGACCACGCCGAGCGCCACCTGGGGTCGGTTCCGACGGACGAACTTCCGGGCCCGGTACGCGAGCGTGTCGCGCCGGGCGAGCACGGGCAGCCCGTCGAGGTGCCGCAGGATGTCGTCCATGAGATGCCCGACCGACCCGTACCGCCTGGCCGGGTCCTTGCGGAGCGCCATGAGGATGATGGAGTCGAGATCGCCCTTGAGCTGGCGCCTGGAAGGGGTCGCGATGTGCTCGCCCGCTCGCCGCGGCGGCGAATCGAGCCGGGTGGTGCTGGGCGGATCGGCCTCGCGCTCGCAGATCATCCTCTCGAGCTCGTACCGAGACGCGGCCGCGGCGGTGAACGGACGACGCCCGGCGAGCAGCTCGTACAGCACAACGCCGAGCGAGTAGACGTCCGTCGCCGTGGAGACCGGCTCCCCGCGGATCTGCTCGGGGCTCGCGTACTCGGGCGTCATCGCGGCGGCCCGGGTCTGCGTCGCGGGCGCCCCCTCGGCGGGTTCGTCGAGCAGGCGGGCGATCCCGAAGTCGAGCAGCTTGGGCTCGCCCTCGGCCGTCACGAGGATATTGCTGGGCTTGAGGTCGCGGTGAACGACGAGGCGCCGATGCGCGTACCTGACCGCGTCGCAGACCTGCACGAACAGCCGCAGCCGCTCGCGGAGCCCGAGCCGCCGGCCCTCGCAGTACTCGGTGACGGGGGCGCCCTCGATGTACTCCATGACGAAGTACGGCAGCCCCTCGGGGGTTGATCCGCCGTCGAGCAGGCGCGCGATGTTGGGATGATCGAGCGAGGCCAGCGTCTGCCGCTCGGCCTGGAATCGCCGACACATCTCCTCGGTCGCCACGCCCCGGCGGATGATCTTCAGGGCAACGGTCTTCTCGAACTCCGCGTCGGCACGCCGCCCGCGGTACACCTCGCCCATGCCGCCCTTGGCGATCGGGTCGATGATCTCGTACCGGCCGACCATGGCGCCGGGGAGCAGGGCGGGGGGCGTCGAGGCCCTCGCCGCGTCTCGCACGCCCGCGTCGAGCGGGCTCAGGAACCCGCCCCGGCGATCGTCGGCCTCGAGCAGCTGCATGACCTCCCGCGCGACCGTTTCCTCGACGCTCTGCTCGGCCAGGTACGACTCGCGGGCCCCGGGCTCGAGCTCGCGCATCGCGACGAACAAGCGGCTGAGTTCGCCCCAATCGGTCGGAGAATGAGTCATGACGACATCTCCCGGAACAGCCACGCCCGGGCCATCGCCCAGTCCTCCACGACAGTCCGGGCGGAGATGCCCAGCGCCTCCGCGGTCTCCTCGATCGTCAGTCCCCCGAAGTACCGCAGCTCGACGACCCGGGCAGGCCTGGGGTTGATCTGGCCGAGCCTGGTCAGCGCCTCGTCGAGGGCCAGGAAGTCCAGGCCGGACGCACCGGTCGCCGCCAACGCCTCATCGAGGGGGAGCCGCTTCCAGCCGCGCCCTCGCTTGGCGGCGTTCTTGATCTCCGCGTGGTTGACGAGAATCTGCCGCATGAGTCTGGCCGCGACACCGAGCAGGTGCGACCTGCTCTGCAGATCAGGCAGGGAGCCCCGCACAAGCCGGATGTACGCCTCGTGCACCAACGCGGTCGGCTGGAGCGTGTGGCCCTTGGACTCCCGCCTCAGGTACCGCTCGGCGAGTGTGTGAAGCTCGTCGTAGACCAGGGCGGCCAGCTCCTGGTCCGCCTCCGGATCACCCCCGCGCCATCTCGCGAGCAGCTGCGTGACACCCGCCCCGTCGTGATCGGCGGGGGGTCGCCGCCCAGGGTCGGTAGTCGGGAGCGCAGGGTCTGAGTCGCAGTGCTGCATGGGCTGCCGGTTCGGGTCGGGCCGCGAGGGTACGGGACGGACGTGCTCCGCGGGCATCCCCTGATATCGGGCGGGACCCGCGGGGTTTCACACGGAGCCCCGCCGAGTGTCGGCCGGTCGTCGGACGCGGTCGGATCCGACAGTCCCGTTGGGCCGAGATCACCGGCCGCCGAGTCCGGTCCCGTCCGAACCGATCACGGGGACTCGGTATCCGCCGCGCGCTCCCGCCAGGTTCCAGAGAGATCGTCCTGGCCGAGATCGGCCGCGATATCCGCGATGGCCTCCGCGTGCCGGCGCGACTCCGGGTCATCGGCGCCGCGCTCGCTCGCGAGGGCCTCGTACGACGCGGTCAGAGTCCCGACCGCCACATCGCCCCGGCCGAGGCGTGCCATCGCGCGGCCCCGGATCCGCTCGCAGTCGAGGACGAGCCTCGTGGGGACGTCCGACCGGTCGGCGATCTCGTCGAGGACCTGCTCGATCGACGCCAGGGCTGTCTCCGCGTCGCCGGCGCCGAGCAGGAAGCGTGCCCGGTTGCCCCGGAGGATCAGCATGCTCGGGTGCCCCGTCTGCCCGAGCGCCTCGAAGATCGCCATCGACTCCTCGGCGTGGGCGACGGCGACTCCGGACCGCCCGCGCTCGTGCTCGAGCTGCCCAAGGGAGTTGAGCACGGTCGCGGTCCGGAGGTGGTTCTGGCCGTACGCGTTCCTCGCGCCCTCGAGCGACTCGGTCAGGTACCGCTCCGCGTCGTCGAAACGCTCGAGCTTGGTCATCACGCCGCCGAGCGTGTAGAGCGTGGTGACGAGGCTGGGGTGCCCCGGGTCGAGCACGCGGCGCTTGACCTCGAGGACGCGGAGGAGCACGTCGCGGGCCTCCTCCTCCCGGCCCAGGGCCGAGTACGAGCCGGCGAGGTTGTTCATGGTCGCGAGCGTCCGCGGGTGATCGTCGCCGAGCTTGGCGGCCTGCTGCTCGAGCACCTCCTCGAACATCTGGGCTGCCCGCTCGCGGTCGCCCTCTCGGGTGAGCGCGGAGGCGAGGTTGTTCTGCGTGAGCAGCGTGTCCTCGTGGTCGGGGCCGTAGATCCGGCGCCGCGTCTCGTAGAGGGGTTCGAGCACGCCGACCGCCTCCTCGTACCGCCCGGTCTGCTGGTACAGATACGCCAGCGAGCTCAGCGAGCCCTGCGTCTCCGGGTGGTCCGGCTCGAAGAGCTCTCGACGAATCTCCAGCAGCGACTCCAGCTCGCCCGCCGCCTCCTCGAACCGGTTGGTCTCCATCAGGACGGATACGACGTTGGCCCTGCTGGTCAGCGTCATCGAGTCGGTGGGCCCCAGTCCCGCCTGGCCGATCTCGACGGCGCGGCGGAAGTGAGTTTCCGCCTCGTCGTACGCCCCGAGCGAGAGGTACGACTTGCCGACCATGTTGAGCATCTCGACGGCCGCGTTCGGCTGGTCGCTCAGCTCCGACTCGACGCGTTCGCCGGCGCCCGCGAGGATCGACCGGAGCAGCGTCGTGTCCTGCCCCCTGGCCTCCGCGGGATCCACGCCGCTGAAGATGCTCTGGGCGAACTCCGCAAGCGAGCGGCTCTTGGCCAGCTCCACGTCCGCGGCCCGGCGAGCCGCCCGCTCCCGGAGCCCGAACCAGAACCCGACGACCGCCAGGGTTACGATCGCCGCGCCAACGACGGCGCCGATCGCGAGCGTGGCGCGGTGGCGCCGAGCGAACTTGGACACGCGGTACGCCCGGCTCGGGGGCCCGGCCTCGACCGGCTCGTGGCGGAGGAACCGCGCGATGTCCGCCGCCAGGGCGTTGGGCGTCGGGTAGCGGCGCGAGCGGTCCCGCTCGATCGCGCGCATGACGATCCAGTCGAGGTCGCCACGCAGCGCGCGCCAGAGGTGGTGGGTGTCCACCCGGCGGGCGTGGGCGATCGGGTCGCCCGCGTCGCCGAGGTTCCCGACCCGGCTCGAGGGGAGCGGCGGCTCCTCCTCGTGCAGCAGGCGGGCCAGGTCCGCCGGCGCTGCGCTGCGGAACCGCTCGCGGTCGTGGGGCGTCACGCCCGTGAGCAGCTCGTACAGCAGCACGCCGAGGCTGTACACGTCCGCTCGCGTGTCCACGTCGGCGTGCTGCGTGCTGGCCTGCTCGGGCGCCATGTACTGGGGGGTGCCCACGATCTGCGCCGCGTGCGTGACGACGCTCCGGTCCGAGTCCTCGCCCTGGACGGCCTTGGCGATCCCGAAGTCGATCACCTTGGGCGACGGCACGCCGTCGACGGTGGTCACCAGCACGTTGCTCGGCTTGATGTCCCGGTGCACGACGCCCTTGGAGTGCGCGTGCTGGACCGCCAGGCAGACCCGCTCGAAGAGCTGCAGCCGCTGGCGCGCCGTCAGCCGAGCCCGGTCGGCGTAGTCCGTGATCGGGTCGCCGTCGACGTACTCCATCACGAAGTACGGCCTGCCCCGCACCGTCCCCGCATCGAAGACCTTCGCGATGCCGGGGTGGTTCATCACCGCCAGCGACTGGCGCTCGGCGCGGAATCGGCGGATGACCTGCCGCGTGTCCATGCCCGCCTTGACGACCTTGAGCGCGACGTCCCGGCGCACGGGCTGCTCCTGCCTGGCCAGGTAGACCGTGCCGAAGCCGCCCTCGCCCAGCTCGCGGACGAGCGTGTAGTCGCCGATCACGGTCCCCGGGCCGAGTTCCGCGTCCACAGGATCGTCCGCGCCGACGGTCTCCTCGGCGCCTCCCATGAACCCGCCCGCCTCGGACTCGGCCCGCAGCAGCGACTCGACTTCCTCCCGCAGCGAATCGTCGCCCGCGCAAGCCCGGTCGAGGAACGCGTCGCGCTCGTCATCATCGAGATCGACGGCGTCGAGGAAGATGTCCTTGGCCCGCGTCACCCACCCTCCCCGAGGGCTCGTGCGAGCCAGGCCCGGGCGAACGACCACTCGCGCTGGACCGTCCGCTCCGAGACGCCGAGCGCCTCGGCCGCCTGCTCGACGCTCAGCCCGGCGAAGAACCGGAGCTGGACGACCTCGAAGGCCCGGGGGTCCTCCGACTCGAGCCTGGTCAGCGCCTCGTCGAGCGCGAGGACCATGCCCGGGTCGCTCTCCTGGGCCAGGTCCACCACGTCAAGGGGCAGGCGCCCTCGCCCGCCGCCGCGCTTGTCGGCGTTCCGTCTGCGGGCGTGGTCGATCAGGATCCGACGCATCGACTCGGCCGCGACCCGGAAGAAGTGCGCGCGGCTCTGGTAGTCCATCCGCCCCGGGCCGAGCAGCCGGGCGCAGGCCTCGTTCACGAGCGCCGTCGCCTGAAGCGTGTGCCCGGCCCGCTCCTCGCGCATCCGCTGGGAGGCGATCGCCCGCAGCTCGTCGTACACGAGCGGGACCAGGGCCTCGGCCGCCTCGGGCCGGTCGCCGACCTCGCCCAGCAGGCGGGTGACCTGCGCCCGCGGGTCACTGCCCGCGCCGGTCTCGTGCTCGTCTGCCCCCATGCCCGGGCGAGTGTATCCGGGCCGGGGGCGGGGACGGGCATCTTGCTGGGGCCGCGGGCTCAGCCCATCCGCTTGGGCAGGGGGATCAGGCCGCGGACGCTCCGCTGGTATTGGCGGTACGGCTCGCCCAGGGCGTTGGCCAGGTCACGCTCCTCGAACCAGGTCCCCATCAGGATGTACGCCGTGCACATGACCGCGAAGAAGAGACGTCCCAGGCTCATGGTCGGCGCCGCCCAGAACGCGATGATGAACCCCACCATCAGCGGGTGACGCACGATCCGGTAGAGCCAGGTGACCTGGAAGCTCAGCGGCGCGTACTTCTTGCCGGCCAGGTACAGCGACGCCTGGCGGAGGCCGAACAGGTCGAAGTGGTTGATCAGGAACGAGCTGAGGAACACGATCGCCCAGCCGAGCATCGACACACCCGCGACCACGAGGCGCAGCCAGCCGGTCTCGATCTGCCAGACCACGGCGGGCATCGGGCGCCACTGCCAGAACACCAGCCCCAGGCACACGCAGGCCGCGAGCACGAAGATGCTCCGCTCGGCCGGGGCGGGCACGAACCTCGCCCACCACCGCTTGAACCCGGGGCGGGCCATGACCGTGTGCTGCACGACGAAGAGCGACAGCAGCAGGGTGTTCACCGCCAGCGCCACGCCCAGGGGCGAGGCCGCGCCGTCGTCGATGCCCTTGGGGACGATCCAGCCCCCCACGAACCCGATCGCGTACAGGATCGAGGCGAGGAACGCGGCGTAGGCGAAGACCGCGAACGCCATCACGCCCCAGCGCGAGAGGGCCGATCCGGTCCCGTCGCCCGCCCAGGCGAACATCGTGTGCAGGGGGCAGCCCGAGGTCTTCTCGCCCAGGGTCTCGACGCCCGCGGCTGTGGAGGTCTGTGTCATCGGTGATTCTCCTGGGCGGGGGCTCCCGCCGCAGAGAGGGGCGCAGAACAGCCGGGCGACCCGACAGAGTCTGGCAAAAAATCTCGGGTCTCTGTCGCCCCGCGGCGCTGGCCTGCGCCTCTCCCCGGGCGAGGGCCCCGGCCCGCCGCGACGGAGACCACCCATGAGCCTCAGAGCCACCATCGGACGGATCGGCCTCACCGGACTCGGCTCGGCCATGGTCCGGGGCCTCGTCTGGCTGGCCCTGATCGCCGCGGCCGGCGTCAGCGCCAACGCCGTCTGACCCCCCCGACCAACCGACACCCACACGAGACTCACACTCGGAAGGAAACGACCATGTGCAACGCCTGCAAGTCCATCCCCACCCCCACCGACGCCCGGGTCGAGGAGGTCGCGTCGCGCCTCCTCAGCACGGTCAACGAGGCCGGCCTCGCCCTGATGATCTCGCTGGGGCACCGCGCCGGCCTGTTCGACGCGCTCGCCTCGTCGCCCGGCGTGCGGAGCGACCAGCTCGCCGCCAGCGCCGGCCTCAGCGAGCGGTACGTCCGCGAGTGGCTGGGCGGCATGGTCACCGCGGACGTCGTGCTCTACGACCCGCAGGACCAGACGTACACCCTCGACCCGGCGTACGCGGCGGTCCTGCCGACCACGGCCGAGGCCAACATGTCGGCCATGTTCCAGTTCATCCCCGTGCTGGCCGGCGTCGAGACCGAGCTTCTCGGCGCATTCCGGCGGGGCGGGGGCGTCCCGTACGAGAGCTTCGAGCGGTTCCACGAGGTCATGGCCGAGGAGAGCGACAACACTGTCGTCTCGTGCCTCGTGGATCAGATCCTCCCGCTCGCGCCGGGTCTGATCGAGCGGCTGGAGTCGGGGATCGACGTGCTCGACGCCGGGTGCGGCTCGGGGCACGCGCTGTGCGCGCTCGCCGAGGCGTTCCCCAACAGCCGCTTCACCGGCTTCGACCTGTGCCCGGAGGCGGTCGACGCGGCCAACGCGACGGCGAAGGCCAGGGGCCTGACCAACATCCGCTTGGAGGCGCGTGACCTGTCGGCGATGAACTGCTCGGCCCGGTTCGATCTTGTCACGGCGTTCGACATCGTCCACGACCAGCGCGACCCCGCCGGGGTCCTCCGGAACATCCACGCCGCCCTGAGGCCCGGCGCGACGTTCCTCATGCAGGACATCCGCGCCTCGAGCAGGCTCGAGAACAACCTCGAGCATCCCCTGGGCCCGTTCCTCTACACCATCTCCACCATGCACTGCATGACCGTCTCGCTCGCCCACGGCGGCGCGGGGCTGGGCACGGTCTGGGGCGAGGAACTGGCCGTCGAGATGCTCGGCGACGCGGGGTTCCGGGGCATCGCGGTCAAGCAGCTGCCGCACGACATCATGAACAACTGGTACGTCTCGACCCGGGCGTAGGGCGGATCGCCCCACGCTTCCGCGACGATCACCACGCGGGCCCCACCCCGACCATGGCGGGGGGTGGGGCCCTTTCTCGTTGGGTGATCGCCGCGTCAGACCGGCATGCGTCCTTGCCGGGGCGCCCGTCGATCCGGGCCCTGTCGCTCGCGGGCGGATTCGGCCAGGCGGGGAGCCCCCGGCGGCTGCGCCGTTTGTACAATCCGAGATTCCCCAGATGGGAGGCCGAATGCCCGCGCAACCTGCCAAGCACTACATCGGCGGCGAGCTGGTCGCCGACCCCGGCTCCGAGTCGCTCGCGCTGTCAAACCCAGCCACCGGGACGGAGATCGGGCTCACCCCGATGAGCTCTGCCGAGATGGCCGACCGCGCCGTCGCCGCCGCGTCCGGGGCCTACTCGGACTGGAGCGAGACGCCCGTGGGCGATCGGGTCCAGTGCCTGTTCCGGTACAAGCAGATCCTTGAGGAAAACATCGGCGACGTCGCGGACATCGTCGTCGAGGAGCACGGCAAGACCAAGGCCGAGGCCATCGGCTCGGTCCGCCGCGGGATCGACTGCATCGAGTTCGCGTCCGCGGCGCCCGTGCTGATGATGGGGCGGACGCTGCCCCAGATCGCCGTGTCCACCTCGTTCTGCCGGACCGAGGACGAGGGCGGCGTCGGGATCGACTCGCAGGTGGACCGCGTGCCGCTGGGCGTGTGCGTCGGGGTCACGCCCTTCAACTTCCCGGTGATGGTGCCGATGTGGATGTGGCCGATGGCCGTCGCCTGCGGCAACACGTTCGTGCTCAAGCCGTCGGAGCGGGACCCGTTCTCGACGGTCCGGGAGTTCGAGTTGACCAAGGACGCGGGCTTCCCCGACGGCGTGCTCAACCTCGTGCACGGCGGGCAGGCCGTCGCCGAGCGGCTTATCACACACGACGACGTCCGGGCGGTGTCCTTTGTCGGCTCGACGCGCGTGGGCGAGTCCATCTACAAGACAGCCTCGGCCGCGGGCAAGCGCGTCCAGTGCATGTGCGGCGCCAAGAACCACTCGATCATCATGCCCGACGCCAATCGAGGGGCGGCGATCGAGGGCGTGCTGGGCTCCGCGTTCGGCAACACCGGTCAGCGCTGCCTGGCCGGCTCGGTTGTCGTCTGCGTGGGCGACGCCGGGGACTGGCTCGTGCCTGGCCTGGTCGAGGCGGCCCGCGGGATCAAGGTCGGCGCCGGGTCGGACTCGGGCGTGGGGATGGGCCCCCTGGTCAGCCCCGAGGCCCGGGACCGGGTGGTGGGCTTCATCGAGTCGGGCGTCGCCGAGGGCGCCGAGCTGGCGCTGGACGGGCGCGAGGCGGAGATGCCCAGCGGCGGGTGCTTCGTCGGCCCGACCATCTTCGACCGGGCCACGCCCGAGATGCGGATCGCCCGCGAGGAGATCTTCGGGCCCGTGCTGACCGTCATCCGCGCGGTCACGCTCGAGGAGGCGGTCGAGACCGTCAACCGCTCCGAGTACGGCAACATGGCGGTCATCTTCACCGACAGCGGGCACGCCGCCCGCCGGTTCCAGCGGACCGTGCAGGCCGGCATGCTGGGCGTGAACGTCGGCGTGCCGGCGCCGATGGCGGTCTTCCCGTTCTCGGGCTGGAAGAAGTCGTTCTACGGCGACCTGCACGCCAACGGCGAGGACGCCGTCCGCTTCTACACCGAATCCCGCGTGCTGGTGACGCGCTGGCTCTAGAGCCGATCAAGTTCTCCAGGAGATCCCTATGGCCAGAATCACGCGCGCGGCACTGATCCAGGCGGCCAACCCGCTCCCGGGCGATGCGCCGCTGGCGGACATCAAGTCCGCGATGATCGAGAAGCACCTGGGCCTGATCGCCGAGGCCGCCGACAAGGGCGCCAACGTCTGCTGCCTGCAGGAGATCTTCTACGGGCCGTACTTCTGCGCCGAGCAGGAGACCAAGTGGTACGAGACGGCCGAGCCGATCCCCGACGGACCGACCGTGAAGCTCATGATGGACCAGGCCAAGAAGCACGGCATGGTCATGGTCGTGCCGATCTACGAGAAGGCAATGACCGGGCTCTTCTACAACAGCGCCGCCGTCATCGACGAGCGGGGCGAGTACCTGGGCACGTACCGAAAGCACCACATCCCCCACTGCCACCCAGGGTTCTGGGAGAAGTTCTACTTCACGCCCGGCAACGGCGGCTACCCGGTCTTCCAGACCCGGTTCGGGCGCATCGGCGTCTACATCTGCTACGACCGGCACTTTCCGGAGGGGGCGCGCGAGCTGGGGCTCAACGGCGCCGAGATCGTCTTCAACCCGTCGGCGACCGTCGCGGGGCTGTCGGAGTACCTCTGGAAGCTCGAGCAGCCGGCGCACGCCGTCGCGAATCAGTACTACGTCGGCGCGATCAACCGGGTCGGGCACGAGAAGCCCTGGGATATCGGCGAGTTCTACGGCCAGTCGTACTTCTGCAACCCGCGGGGGCAGATGATCGCCGAGGCCTCGCGGGACAAGGACGAGGTGCTCGTCGCGGACCTGGACCTGGACCTCATCGCCGAGGTTCGGAACGTGTGGCAGTTCTACCGCGACCGCCGCCCGGAGAGCTACACGAAGACGGTGACCCAGGGCTAGCGAGCGATGTCCCTCTCGAACCAGGACCTGGCGCCCACCACCCCCGAGCAGCGGACGTGGTCCGCCTGGAACATCGCCGCCCTCTGGGTCGGGATGGCGGTCTGCATCCCCACGTACATGCTCGCGGCCAACATGGTCGCCGACGGCATGAACTGGTGGCAGGCGGTCCTCACCGTCATGCTCGGCAACCTGATCGTGCTCGTCCCGATGATCCTCAACGGGCACGGGGGCACGAAGTACGGCGTGCCGTTCCCCGTCCTCGTCCGCGCCAGCTTCGGGACCGGGGGCGCACACGTCCCGGCCGTCGCCCGGGCACTGGTCGCGTGCGGGTGGTTCGGCATCCAGTGCTGGATCGGCGGCGCCGCCATCTACTCGATCATCACCACGCTGGGCTGGATCGGCGAGGATCTCGAGCTGGCCCGCGTCGCCTGGCTGGGCATTACGCCCTGGCAGCTGGCCTGCTTCCTGGCCTTCTGGGCGGTGCACTTGGCGATCATCCTGTTCGGCATCAACTCGATCAAATGGCTCGAGGCCTGGGCGGCGCCCTTCCTGATCGCGTCGGGGATCGCGCTGCTCATCTGGGCGTTGGTCCGCGTCGAGAACGTGGGCGCCTTGTTCAGGTCCGAATCGAGCTTCGAGACGCCCGGGGCGTTCTGGCGTGTGTTCTTCCCGCAGCTGACCGCGATGGTCGGGTTCTGGGCGACGCTGAGCCTGAACATCCCGGACTTCACGAGGTACTGCCGGTCGCAGAAGTCCCAGGCCCTGGGCCAGCTCGCGGGACTGCCCCCCACGATGACGCTGTTCTGCTTCATCGGCGTGATCGTGACGGCCGCGACGGTCATGCTCTTCGGCGAGGCGATCTGGGACCCCGTCGAGCTGGTGTCCCGCATGGGCTCCAAGACGGTCGTCGTCGTCTCGATGCTGGCGCTGCTGCTGGCGACGCTCTCGACCAACCTGGCCGCCAACGTGGTCAGCCCCGCCAACGGGTTCTCGAACATCGCCCCGCGCCTGATCACGTTCCGCGTGGGCGGGGTCATCACATGCCTGGTCGGCGTCGTCATCATGCCCTGGCGCCTGCTCGATGATCTCGGCGCCTACATCTTCACCTGGCTCATCGGGTACAGCGCCCTGCTCGGGCCCATCGCGGGCATCATGCTCTGCGACTACTTCGTCCTCAGGCGGACGAGGCTGAACGCCGACGCCCTGTACGACCCGAAGGGGGAGTACAGGGGGGTCAACTGGCTCGCGATCGTCGCGCTGGTGCTCGGCGTGGCGCCCAACCTGCCCGGCTTCATCAATGCCGCCACGAACACCGCCGGGACGGACGAGGCCCTGTTCCCCGCGTTCTTCGACACGATCTACAGCTACGCCTGGTTCGTGGGCCTGCCCCTGGCCGCGATCGTGTACGCCATCCTGATGTTCGGCCGGGCCAAACCCGCGCCCATCGACGGACCATCCACATGACCCAGACCGACACCACACCCCAGCTCCCGGCCTGCGCGCACACGCCCCGCCCGTACACGGGCCCGAGCAAGGCCGATGTCCTCGCGATGCGTCGCGAGTTCCTGACGCCCGCTCTGCTGACCTACTACCGGGATCCGATCATGATCGTCGAGGGGCACATGCAGTGGCTCTTCGACGAGACCGGGCGGCGGTACCTGGACGCCTTCGCGGGGATCGTGACGGTCAGCGTCGGCCACTGCCACCCCCGGGTCGTCGAGGCCGTCCGCGAGCAGAACGAGCGGCTCCAGCACACGACGACGATCTACCTGCACCCGAACGCCGCCGAGTTCGCGAAGCGTTTGGCCTCGACCTTTCCGAAGGACAGCGGCCTGGGCGTGACGTACTTCGTGAACTCGGGGTCGGAGGCCAACGACCTGGCCGTCCTGATGGCGCGGGCGCACACCGGCGCCTACGACGTCGTCGCCCTCCGCAACGCCTACCACGGCACGAGCCCCTCGGCCGTCGGCCTGACGGCCCTGCACACCTGGAAGTACCCCGTGCCCCAGGGCTTCGGGATCCACCACGCGGTCATGCCCGATCGCTACCGGGGCCCCCACGGCTACGACGACCCGGACGCGGGGGAGAAGTACGCCGCCGACGTGCTTGACGTGATCCGGCACGCGACGTCCGGCAGGCTGGCTGGGTTCATCGCCGAGCCGATCCAGGGCGTGGGCGGCACGGTCGAGCTCCCCCCCGGGTACCTGGCGCGGGTCTACGAGCATGTGCGCGCCCACGGCGGGCTGTGCATCGCCGACGAGGTGCAGACCGGGTTCGGCCGGACCGGGGATCATTTCTGGGGCTTCGAGTCCCACGGCGTGACGCCCGACATCGTGACGATGGCCAAGGGCATCGGGAACGGCGCGCCGCTGGCGGCCGTCACCACGCGGGCCGACATCGCCGACGTGTTGCGGCAGCGTCTCCACTTCAATACCTACGGCGGGAACCCGGTCAGCATGGCCCAGGGGCTGGCGACGCTCAACGTCATCCTCGACGAGAACATCCAGGCCCACGCCAAGGAGATCGGCGGCCTGCTCAAGTCCGGGCTGCGGGACATGCAGAAGTCCCACCCGACAATCGGCGACGTCCGGGGCCAGGGCCTGATGCTCGGCGTCGAGATCGTTGAGGACACATCCTCGAAGACTCCGGCGCCGGCCAAGACCGCCGACGTCCACGAGCGGGCCAAGGACCTGGGCCTGCTCGTCGGCAAGGGCGGGCTGAACGGCAACGTGCTCCGCATCAAGCCGCCGATGTGCCTGACACGGGAAGACGTGGGATTCATGCTCGCCGTCCTGGACCGGGCGTTCACCGAGGCGGAGCGGGCCTAGCGCGACGAGCTGGAAGGAGGGCGCCATGGGGCTGCTCATCAGGGGCGGACGGGTCATCACCGCCACCGACGAGGACCGGGCGGACGTCTACTGCGAGGGCGAGACGATCTCGCGGATCGCCCCCTCGATCGACCCGGGCGATTGCCCGCCGGGCACGGAGATAGTCGATGCAACCGGAAAGCTCGTCTTCCCGGGCTTCATCGACCCGCACGTGCACGTGCACCTGCCATTCATGGGCACGAACGCGAAGGACGACTGGGAGTCGGCCAGCCGCGCGGCCCTGGCGGGTGGGACGACGACGCTCATCGAGATGATCTGCCCGGGCCCGGACGACGAGCCGATGACCGCCTTCGAGACCTGGCTGGGCCACGCCCGGGGCAAGGCCGCCTGCGATTTCACGTTCCACATGTCGGTCGTGCGCTTCGACGAGCTGGCCCAGAGCCAGCTCCGGGAGATCGTGACAGGACGCGGCATCCCCTCGTTCAAGGTCTTCCTGGCCTACAAGGGCGCCCTCGACCTCCCCGACGAGCACCTGTTCTCGCTGCTGACCATGGCCCGCGAGATGGGCGTCATCGTGACGGCCCACTGCGAGAACGCGGAGCTGGTGGACGCGATGCAGCGTCGCCTGATCGCCGAGGGCAGGACGGGCCCGGAATGGCACGAGCCGTCGCGGCCCGTGAGCGTCGAGGCCGAGGGCGTGCACCACCTGGCGACGTTCGCCGAGCTGACCGGGGCGCATATCTACACGGTGCACACGTCGTGCGAGGCGGCCGTCCGGGCGGGGCTCGAGGCCCGGGCCAGGGGCGTGAACATCTGGATCGAGGCGGTCGCGCCCCACCTCGTGCTCGACAAGGCCTACGCCGAGCGGCCCGACTTCGAGGGCGCCAAGTACGTCATGTCGCCCCCCCTGCGCGAGAAGCGGAACCAGGAGTTCCTCTGGAACCACCTCCGCTCCCGGGCGATCAGCACGATCGGGACCGACCACGCCCCGTTCGACTTCGCGACCCAGAAGGTCATGGGCAGCGACGCGTTCACGAAGATCCCCAACGGCATCCCGTCCGTGCAGGAGCGGGTCGATCTCGTGCATTCCTTCGGCGTGCGCACCGGACGGCTCGACTACCACGCGCTCGTGGACGCGTGCTCGACCCAGGCGGCCAGGATCTTCGGCCTGTACCCCCGGAAGGGCACGATCCGCGTCGGCGCCGACGCGGACCTGGTCGTCTACGACCCCGACCACGAGCGGACGCTCTCGGTCGATTCGAGCCTGTCTGCCGTGGACTACAACGCCTTCGAGGGATGGACGATCACCGGGCGTGCCGAGGTGGTCACCGTCCGGGGCAGGGTGCAGGCCCGCGAGGGACGGTTCGTCGGCGAGCAGTCACGCGGCACACTCCTGGAGCGCGAGCCGACGCACTTCTAGCCCGAGCCTACCCCGCCCCGGTCAATCGTCCTTGTTGGCCACGAGCTTGTCGGACTGCTCGACGAACCTGTCGCCCTCCCAGGCGGTGTCCTTGGTGACCATGCCCGCCTTCTCTGCCCGCTCGGCCGCCTTGGCGGCCGCCTGACGCTTGACTAGGTCCGCGTGGGTCGTGAAGTAGCGGAGGGAGTGGCCCCGGAAGTCCTCGACGGACTCGAAGCCGTGCTTGTCCATGAAGGCCGAGAGCCCCTCGCAGAGTGTGGAGGCGAGCTTGTAGCCGTGGATCATGACACCGGTGCAGACCTGCACGGTGTGTGCGCCCAGGAGGATGAACTGGGCGGCGTCGTCGCCGGTCTCGACGCCCCCGATCGCCGAGAGCGAGCGGTCGGGGAACTCGCCCTTGATCGGGAGTTCATCGCCGTCGGGGATGGGCATGCCGCTGCCCCCGCCGAACATCATCGTGCCCAGCTCCATGACCATCCGCAGCGCGATGGGGCGGACGGCCTTGCACGAGTAGCCGCCCGGCACGGTGTAGCCCTCGACCGTGGGCTCGGGGCGGAGCGACTCGAGGTCCACGCCCATGACGCTCAGGATCGTGTTGATCGCGGCGACGCCCTCGCAGCCGGCGCGGAGCGCCGCGCGGGCCGGATCCTCGATGTGCGTGATGTTCGGGGTCATCTTGGCCCAGACGGGGATCGTCGCCGCCCCGTTCACCCAGCCGCAGACCTCCTCGAGGATTTCCGGGTCCTGGCCCATGGCGGCGCCCATCTTGCGCTCGGGCAGGCCGTGCGGGCACGAGAAGTTCAGCTCGAACGCGTCCACGCCGCAGGCCTGGCAACGCTCCACGATCTCGACCCAGGCGTCCTTGCGGTACTCCTCCATGATGGAGGCGATGAGGACGCCGTCGGGGTGCGAGTCCTTGACGCTCTTGAACTCGTCCTCCCACACGTCCATCGGGCGGTCGGAGATCAGCTCGATGTTCTCCCAGCCGATGACCTCGCGGGTCTTGGCGGCCCGCATCCGCGCGTACCGCGGCGCCACGTTCGTCACCTTCGATGAGTCGAGGCTGATCGTCTTGGCGATCACGCCCCCCCACCCCTCGTCGAACGCCTTGCGGATGACGTTCGCGTTCGTGCCGGGCGGGCCCGAGCCGATGACGAACGGATTCGGGAGTTCGAGACCGTTGACGTTGACGCGCAGATCGGGCATCCGGAGGCCTCCGAGTCTGGGAAACCGCCAGTCTACACGCTCCGGCCTGTCGAGACGCCGTGCCGTCGGCCCGATTCGGCGTGCCGAGCGTGCCACATCTCAATGAAAATCCCTCGAGGAGCCCGCCAGGCCGCCGAGCATGGTGTCGATCCCCTCGATCTGGTCCGCGTGCACGTGGACGACCTCGCCCTCGCGCTCGACGCGCCCGCGCACGAGCAGGCACCGGCTCAGCCGCACGACCCGGCGGAACCGCTCGTAGACCTTGGGCCAGACCACGAGGTTGGCGATCCCCGTCTCGTCCTCCAGGGTGATGAAGACGACCCCGCTCGCCGTCCCCGGGCGCTGGCGGACGAGCACCACGCCCGCAACCGAGACGCGCCTGCCCTGGGGGCAGAGGCGGTCCGACCGCAGCTCCGCGGCGGGCGTGACGCCCCGCCGATCCAGCTCGGCGCGGATGAAGGACACCGGGTGCGCCTTCAGCGAGAGCCCCGTGCTGCCGTAGTCGTGCAGCACCCGCGCCCGGGCGTCGGTCTCGGGCAGGGCATCGCCGCCCTCCTCGTCGGGCGCGTCCGCCTGCTCAAAGAGAGGCAAGGGCGTGTCGCGCAGGGGCTGGACCGACCACAGCGCCCCGCGCCGGTCCAGGCCCATCGAGCCGAACGCGTCGGCCGCCGCCAGGCGCTGCAGCGCCCCCACCGACGCGCCGCTCGCCCGCCAGAGCGCCTGGATGGAGTTGAACGGACCGCGCTCCCTGACGGCGCCGGTAATCCTGCCCGCGTCGGTCTCGCGCAGCCCCTTGGTCAGCCGCATCCCCAGGCGGAGCGTGTCACCGCCGTCCTCGAGCGTGCAGTCCCAGCCGCTGTGGTTGACGTCGATCGGGCGGACGGCGACGCCGTGCTCCTCGGCGTCGCGTACGATCTGGGCGGGCCTGTAGAAGCCCATGGGCTGGGAGTTGATCAACGCCGCCGCGAACGCCGCCGGCTCGTACCGCTTGAGCCAGGACGAGACGTAGACGAGCAGCGCGAAGCTGGCCGCGTGCGACTCCGGGAAGCCGTACTCGCTGAAGCCCTTGAGCTGCTCGAAGCAGCGCCGTGCGAACTCCCGCGGGTACCCCCGATCGAGCATCCCCCCCACCAGCGCGTCCCGGAAGCTCTCGAGCGTCTGGCTCTTGCGTCGCCAGGCGGCCATGGCGCGGCGGAGTCGGTCGGCGTCGTCGGGGCTGAACCCCGCCGCCACGATCGCCAGCCGCATCGCCTGCTCCTGAAAGAGAGGCACGCCCAGCGTCCGCCCCAGCACCTCCTCGATGTCCGGGCTCGGGTACGTCACCGGCTCCTCGCCCGAGCGGCGCTTGAGGTACGGGTGCACCATCTTGCCCTGGATCGGGCCCGGGCGGACGATCGCGACCTCGATCACCAGGTCGTAGAAGTTCGCCGGCTTGAGCCGCGGCAGCATCGACATCTGCGCCCGGCTCTCGATCTGGAACACGCCCACGGTGTCGGCGTGCTGGATCATCTCGTAGACCGCCGGGTCCTCGCCGTGCTCGCCCAGCACCCTCGGGATCGACAGCGCCCGCCCACGCGCCTCCCCCACCAGCTCGAAGCTCTTGCGGATGCACGTGAGCATGCCCAGCCCCAGGCAGTCCACCTTGAGCATGCCCATCGCGTCGATGTCGTCCTTGTCCCATTCGATGACCGTCCGGTCCTCCATCGCCGCGTTCTCGATGGGGACCAGCTCGCACAGGGGCGTCCGCGTGATGACGAACCCGCCCACGTGCTGGGACAGGTGCCTGGGGAACCCCCGGAGCTGGTTGGTCAGGCTGAGCACGCGCCGGAGGGTCGGGTCGGCGGCGTTCATGCCCAGCTCGCGGATGTGCTCCTCCCGGGCCTCGCCCCCCCAGTGGTCCATGGTCTTGGCCAGCGTGTCCACCCGGTCCAGGGACAGCCCCATCGCCTTGCCCACCTCGCGGATCGCGGAGCGCCCGCGGTAGCTGATGACCTCGGCGGTCAACGCCGCCCGGTCGCGCCCGTACTTGTCGTAGACGTGCTGGATCACCTCCTCGCGGCGCTCGTGCTCGAAGTCGATGTCGATGTCGGGTGGCTCGTTCCGCGCCCGGCTGACGAACCGCTCGAACAGCAACTGGAACCGGGCCGGGTCCACCTCCGTGATGCCCAGGCAGTAGCAGACCGCCGAGTTGGCGGCGCCCCCCCGACCCTGGCACAGGATCCCCCGCGAGCGGGCGAACTCCACGATCTCGTCGCAGGTCAGGAAGTACGCCTCGTAGCCCAGCTCCTCGATGAGCGCCAGCTCCCGCTCCAGGCTCTCGCGCACCGTGCTTGGTACGCCATCGGGGTACCGCCTCCGTGCGCCCGCGTGGGCCCGCTGGCGGAGGTGCTCCATCGCCGTCATGCCCGGCGGGCAGGGCTCGACCGGGTACTCGTAGCGCAGCTCGTCGAGGCTGAACGCCGCGGCCCGCAGGGCGACCTCGGCGCCCCGCGCCACCGCCCGCTCGTAGCCCGTGAACAGACGGGCCATCTCCGCGGGCGCCTTGAGATGCCGCTCGGCGTTGGGCGCCAGCCGCCGCCCCGCCTGCTCGATCGTGCACCCGTGCCGGATGCAGGTCAGCACGTCCTGCAGCGGGCGACGCTCGGGCGCGTGGTACAGCACGTCGTTGCTCGCCACGAGCGGGACACCCGTGTGCCCGGCGAGGGCGTCGAGCTGGCGCAGGCGCTGGGCGTCGTCGGGCCCGCACGCGATCGACGCGGCAAGCGACAGGCGGTCGTCGTCGAACACGCCCCGCAGGCCCTCGAGCGTCTCGACCACGCGGTCGTCGAGGACCCGCGGCGGGATCATGACCGCGAGCAGGCCCGGGGCGTGGTCGATCAGGTCGTGCAGGCCCAGATGGCACTCGCCCTTGGGCGCGCGGCGCTTGCCCAGGGTCAGCAGGCGGCACAGCCCCGAGTACGCCGCCCGGTGCGTCGGGTAGACCACGACCTCCAGCCCCGACGGCTGGCTCAGGCGGAGGCGGGAGCCGACGGCCAGGGGGATGCCGACCTCCTTGGCCGCCACGTGCGCGCGCACGACCCCGGCCAGCGTGTTGACGTCCGCGATCGCGGCGGCCGCGTGCCCCAGCTCCGCCGCCCGCCTCACCAGCTCGTCCGGGTGGCTCGCCCCGGTCAGGAACGTGAAGTTGCTCGTGACGCACAGCTCGGCGTAGGGCAGCGACGGGGCGTGGGCGCGCCGCGCTGGCGCCCCGTCGCTGTGCCGGAAGGGGTGGGCCCTGGCCTTGGCGGGTGGCTCCTGGGGCATCGCGCGCTCACGCCCACACACCGTGGACCGACCACCGCCCGTCCGCGGTGTCGCGCCGGATCCAGAGCCAGCGTCCGGCCTCGTCCTGGGCCTTGAAGTAGTCACGCCCGGAGCGGTCGCCGACCCACCACTCGGGGCCCAGACGCTCCGGGCCCAGGCAGGCGACGATGCGCCGGTCCTCACCCCGCCATCGGACACGCATCACCGGGCCGTCGGGCGTCAGGGCCATGACGTCGATCGCCTCGGGCGGCTCGATCAGGAGCGTCGGGCGGTCGCCGTGCGTGGGCGCCGACCCGGGCGAGCCGGCCGGGGCGCCGATGCTGATCGGGCGCAGGCGGCCCGCCCGCTCGGGCAGGTGCGACTCGCGGGCCTCGAAGACCATCGCCCCCGGCGCCCCCAGGCGGTTGACGAGCGTGTCGGTCAGCTCGGAGACGGCCCGCTCGACCAGGGCGTCGGCGACGGCGGCGCCCTCGCGCCACCGCTCCCGCTGCTCGTGGGGCAGGCGGGCCAGGCGCGACGCCCGGACGCGGACCGCCTCGACGCCGAAGCCCAGGTGCGCCCGCTCCAGCCTCGGGCGGGCCAGCGACCAGAGATGCCGCGCGTCCCGGCTCGGGCGGCTCATGGACAGGACGAACCCGGTCGGCTCCAGGTCCGACCGGTCCAGCCCGATCTCGACGCGGCGGGCGCCCGACTCTCGCGCGTGCAGGGCGGCGCACACCTCCTCGAACAGCGAGCGCACCGTCAGCTCCAACGCGTCCCAGCGCGCTGTCGGGCCGTCGAAGACGCGCTCGGCCTCGGGCGGCGCCGGCGGGCGGACCGGCTCGATCGTCTCGATCGCGCCGCCCAGGGCCCGGTCGAGCTGGAGCAGGAGCCCGGGGCCGAAGCGGGCGGGCAGCGTTGCGCGGGGGAGGTTCAGCAGGTGCTCGATGCGCTCGATGCCGACCTCGGCCAACGCGGCCTCCGTGCCGGGCTCGATGCGGAGCGCCCGGACCGGGAGGGGGGCGATCGCGTCGCGCACGCCCCGGTCGGGGACGATCGTCGTCTGGGCGCCCGAGAAGCGGGCCACGGCGCGGGCGGCGCCAAACGTCGGGGCGATGGCGAGGCGGGCGCCGAACCCGATCTTCCCGAACGCCTCCCTGGTCGTGCGCACGAGCGCGTCTTCCCCGCCGTGGACCGGGCCGCACCCGGTCACGTCGAGCAGCACGCCGTCGGGCGGGTCGGGGGCGACGACCGGGGAGAAGCGGCGTGCCCAGAGCGTGATGGCGCGGAGGGCCTCGGCGTCCCCTTCGGGGTCGCAGGCCTCCAGCCGCGTCCGGCGCCGCAGCAGCCCCCCCGCCTCGGCGACGGGCATGCCCGGCGCGACGCCCGCGTCCATGGCGCGGGCGCAGCAGGCGCGCACGACCTGGCGCTGGTGGTCCTGGGCCGTCAGCAGGATGGGGCGATCGTCACGCCCGCCGCCGGGCCGCTCGTCCCGGCGCCTGTCCCGGCGTCTCACCAGCTCGATCGGCAGCATCGGCAACCACACGGACATCGCCCGTCTCATGCTCTCTCCGCACGGCCCATCGCCGCGCGTCCTCCGACGCGGGCCGCACTCCCTTGCAGCGCAGCAGCTCCACGGTCCATCGTGGATCACTCCCGTCCGATGGCGAGGGCGTGACCCGCCAACGCGTCCAGGCGGCGGAGATCTCCCGCCGCTCCCACCACGGCCGCGCCAGCAGGCACACGCCCCCGCCCGCGCCGGCCGCGAGCTGCAGCCGGCGCGACTCGCTCATCCCCAGCCCCGACCCGTCGGCGATCACGACGGCGACCCCGGCGCAGCGCAGCGCCAGGTCGATCGCCCACAGGCGCCGGGCGTCGTCCCCCGCCTCGACGAAGACGGATCGCTCGAGCAGCGCGGGGTCGCGGATGCCCAGCGCGTGCGGCCACGCGCGGCGCCCGATCCAGACCGCCCGGCGCCCGGCGTCGTCGGCGCGCACCGCCCGGGCCGCGGCGTGGGTCAGCACGCCGAGGGGGGCGGCCCACCACCCGGCCCGCTCCCGGGCGTCCTGGCCGGAGAGCCACTCGTGGACGGCTCCCCGCCGCAGCCCACCCACCACCGCCGCGTCCGGCCCGTCCCAGCCCAGGGCCAGCCTGGGCGCCTCCCGGGCGGATTCGGCCCGCGCCTCCACCCGCTGGATCACGGCCGCGAGGCGTTCCAGACGCGGTTTTGGGGCATATGGGGCACTGACTACTCGCATTTTGTCAGGGTAGCACCCAATCAGATTCCTATCAAGCCATTTCTCACACATCCCGCCTCGCTGGGGGTCGGCGGGTAGGGTCCGGGCATGTGCGGGCGGTACACCCGGAAGTACACGTGGCGGGAGGTGCGGGCGTTCCTGGACATCCGATTCCCGGAGCGGCTCGAGCTGACGCCGAGCTACAACGTCGCGCCGACGCAGGCCGCGCCGATCGTCCGCGGGTCGGAGCGCGGGCGGGAGATGGTGATGGCGCGGTGGGGCCTGGTCCCGGGCTGGGCCGACGATCCGAAGATCGGCACGCGGATGATCAACGCCCGGGCCGAGACGGTGGACTCGAAGCCCGCGTTCCGCAGCGCGTTCCGGCGCCGGCGGTGCGTGGTGCCGATCACCGGTTTCTACGAGTGGCAGGCCCGGGAGACGGGGCCGAAGCAGCCGTTCTACACCACACGCGCCGACGACCGGATCATGTGCCTGGCGGGCCTGTGGGAGACATGGGACAAGGGCGAGGGGCCGCTGGAGACGTACACCGTCATCACGACGAGTGCGAACGGGCTGCTCGCCCCGATCCATGCGCGCATGCCCGTCGTGCTGGAGCCCGAGAGCGTGGGCGCGTGGCTCGGGGACGATGAGGCGGGGGACCTGTCCGCGTTGCTCCGCCCGGCGGCCGACGGGGTGCTGCAGACCGTCCCGGTCTCGACGCGCGTGGGCAACGTCGCCAACGACAGCGAGTCGCTCACCGAGCCGATCGACGGCGACGGTGGTCTGTTCTCGTAGCGCGCCGGGCATGCCGTCGCCGGCGTGCTCTCCGACGTCCGGTCGGGCGGGCTTCCCGTAGAATGCGATCCCCGCGTCCGCCGGCGCGCGGGACGGAGGCCCGGGATGGCGTGGTTCCTGCTTGCCCTCGTCGCGGTGATCGTGCTCTGCGTCGCGGCGCTCGCGCTGTACGACGTCCTCCAGAAGCGGCACGCCATCCTGCGGAACTTCCCGGTGATCGGGCACTTCCGGTACTGGCTGGAGGCGGTCGGGCCGGAGCTGCGGCAGTACATCGTCACCGACAACGACGAGGAGCGGCCCTTCAGCAGGGACCAGCGCCGGTGGGTCTACGCGTCGTCGAAGCGGCAGAACAACTACGCGGGGTTCGGGACGGACAACGACATCGAGTCCAGCCCGGGGTACGTCGTGCTGAAGCACTCGGCGCTGCCTCTCGGGCCGCCGACGGGCGAGGAGGCCGGGGCGGGCGAGCGGCACGAGGTCGCCTGCGCGAAGGTGCTCGGGGCGGCCCGCGGGCGGGCGAGGGCGTTCCGGCCGGGTTCGGTCGTGAACATCTCGGCGATGAGCTACGGCTCGCTCTCCAAGGCCGCGGTCGAGGCGATCAACCGCGGGTGCGCGATCGCCGGCGCCCTGCACAACACGGGCGAGGGGGGCGTGTCCGAGTTTCACAGAAAGGGCGGGGAGCTGGTCTGGCAGATCGGGACGGGGTACTTCGGGTGCCGCGACGAGCGGGGCGGGTTCTGCGTTGAGCGGTTCTGCGAGACGCTGGGCACGGCGCCGATCCGCGCCGTCGAGATCAAGCTGAGCCAGGGGGCCAAGCCGGGGCACGGCGGGATCCTGCCGGCGGCCAAGCTGACGCCCGAGATCGCGCGGATCCGCGGCGTCCCGCTGGGTCGGGACGTGATCAGCCCGCCGGCGCACTCCGCGTTCAACGGAGTAGACGGGCTGCTCGACTTCGTGGAGTCGCTCGCGGACCGGAGCGGCGGGCTGCCCGTCGGGATCAAGTCCGCGGTGGGCGAGATCGAGTTCTGGGAGGAGCTGGCGGACCGGATGGCGGACGGCTCGCGCGGCGTGGACTTCGTCACGATCGACGGGGGCGAGGGCGGGACGGGCGCGGCGCCCCCGGCGTTCGCCGACCATGTGTCGCTGCCGTTCAACGTCGGATTCCCGCGGGTGTACCGGGTGTTCGCCGAGCGCGGGCTGGCCGACCGGGTGGTGTTCATCGGTGCGGGGCGCCTCGGGCTGCCCGAGCGGGCGCTGTTCGCGATGGCGATGGGGTGCGACTTGATCGGGGTGGCCCGCGAGGCGATGCTCGCGATCGGGTGCATCCAGGCCCAGCGGTGCCACACGGACCATTGCCCGTCGGGCGTGGCGACTCAGAACCGGTGGCTGACACGCGGGCTGGATCCGACGCTCAAGTCGGTGCGGCTGGCGAACTACCTGGCGGCGCTGCGGGGGGAGGTGGTCGCGCTGAGCCGCGCATGCGGCGCCGAGCATCCGGCGCTGGTCGGCATCGAGCGGTTCGAGCTGTTGCAGGAGAACTACGGCTCGCGGAGCGCCGGCGAGCTGTTGGGCTACGCGCCGGGCTGGGGCCTGCCCGGGGACGAAGATCGGCGCCGTCTCGTGCAACTGCGGGTCGCACGGGACGGCGCCGATGGCGGCTAGCTGCGGGTCGTGGGTGTAGCCCGCCTGCTAGGGGCACCCGGCGCCGAAGTAGACCAGGAACTGGACGACATCGGAGAAGTCGAAGGACCCGAAGGGGTCGGCGAGGTCGGCCTCGGGCGCCATCGCGCCGAACGCCGTCAGGAACGCGAGGACGTCTGAGAAGTCGAGCTGGCCGAAGGGCTCGGCGAGGTCGGCCGGGCAGCCGGGGCAGAGGGCGACATCGTCGATGCCGTAGCCGCCTCCGGCCGAGATCGAGCCGGCGAGTTCGACCCGGGCGATGTTGGCGGTGTCGGACTCGACGAGCCAGAAGAGCGAGACGCCGCCCGGGCCCTGGACGCCCGTGCGGGTGTGTTCGGCGACGAGGTTTCCGGCCGAGTCGTACGCGCGGAGGTGGACGGTGTCGCCGGCGGCGACGGTGTCCTCCAGGAGGTCGAGCGTGGTGAGCCCGAAGCGCTGGATGGGCTGATTAGGCGTGAACACGATCGGGTTGACGTCCTGGAAGGGGTTGTCGTCACCGTTCGGCCCGGACGTGGAGAGGAACCAGGCGCCGGAGACGTCCATGGGGGAGAAGGGGGAGTCGGGCCCGCCGACGCCCTCAAAGGCGCGCTGGCCGTCGGGGCCGTAGCTCCGGACGCGCATCGAAGCCGAGTTTGCTGTGGAGATCGTCACGCCGACGCCGTCGATCTCGATGCCCGGGACGACCACGTTCTCGCCGCCCAGATTCTCGGCGTCCTCCGAGTCGCAGATCTGGCTGGGGGGGAGGGGGTCGCCCTGGCCGTCGTCGATGGTGGTGATGTCCACGTCGTCGGAGCCGGGCTGGAAGTTGAGGAAGGGGTTCTGGTTGGTGAAGCCGTTGAGGAGTCGGAAGTTGGTGGTCGTGTCCGGGAGGGCGAGACCGTTGTATGGCGAGTCGAATCCGCTTACGAGGCTGAAGAGGAAGGGGCTGAAGACGCGGAGTTCCTGGATGATCCGTCCGGCGCCGTTGTCGGCCACGATGTGGAGTCGACCGTCGTCGCCGGAGTTGATCGAGGCGGCGTATGTGCCCGCCCCACCTCCGGCGATCGTCCAGCTCCGGATGGGAGAAGTCGGCTCGGAGAGGTCCTCGAGCTCGTAGATGTCGCCGTTGGTGACGAACCAGGCGTCGTCGGAGATGGGGTCGAGGGTGAAATCGGTGTCGGCGCCCCAGGGGATCGACGAGACGTCGTAGACCTTGGGGTCGTCGAGCTGGAGCGTGGGCATCGAGATCAGCAGGCCCTCGTCCGGGGCGAGCGCGAAGACACGATCGGTCAGAGGGCTGAACCCGAGGCGGATGTCGTCGGAGCTGAAGCCCGGGGTGACCTGGTCGATGAAGTGGTTGCCGTCGGCGAAGGGGTCGGCGTGGACGATCGTCCCGCCGTCTTCTGCGAAGATCGTGCGCTGGCGGGTGAAGACGAGCTGGCCCGGGTCGTCGAGGGTGAGGAGGGTGGACCACTGGCCGTTGCGGAGGTCGAAGGCCATGAGGGCGCCGTCGGGCAGGCCTTCGAGCCTCACGGTCGCGGCGATGCGGAGGCCGTCGGGCGAGAGGGCGGCGTCGACGAGTTCCAGACCGGCGGGGATGGGGACCGGGAACGTGATCGGCGTCGCGATTCCGCCGTCGAGGCTCAGGCTGTGGAAGTTGATCCTGCCGAGGGTGGAGTCGACGCTGAAGCCGCCGCGGGGCCTGATGGCCATGACATCGTCGAGGATCCGGACGTCCGACTCGCCGACGTCGGCGAAGGTCTGGTCGGGCGTCATGAGGACGGAGCGTTCGACGAGGTCGCCGTCGGGGTCCTGGAAGAAGACGCGCTGCACGCGGCGGGTGTGGGAGACGAAGTCGGCCTCCCGGTCGGTGGCGTCGCCCGAGCCGGGGTTGGTGTACTTGACGAACTCGTCGTCGCCGTTGCGGTGGACGCGGCGGAGGGAGACCATGTGCCCGCCGGTGCGGGCCAGGAGCGTCGGGGGCGACGTGTCCTGGTCGATGTCGTAGTAGCCCCAGCGCATGACCATGACGGCGCCGAGGCGGCCCATGACGGCGATGTCCTCGGTGGTCGGGGTATTGGCGCCGCCGCTGTTCCAGTTTCCTCCGTCAACGCCGACGGTCGAGACCGTGAAGGTCGACGCGGCCTCGGCGCCGCCCCAGTGGGCGATCCAGTCGCGCGTGCCCTCGCGGAGGCGTCGGGCGCCGGTCCCGCCGTCCGGGTTCGTGCTCATGAAGTTGACACCCAGGTCGGCGAGCTGGTCGGAGATGAAGTTGTAGCTGACGCGGGCGGTCTCGCCCCAGTTGCGGTTGGTGAGCTGGTCCCAGGGGCCGACGCCCGGGGAGATGCCGAACCAGCCCTGGGCGGCGACCCAGGCGAGGGTGTTCATGGTGGCGGTTGGCCCGCAGTAGTAGCGACCGCCGTTGGGCAGGCCAACGACCCAGGGGTCGCCGTCGCGGCGCTGGTCGAAGTCGGGCACGAGCCCCTCGACCTCGTACAGGTACGCGTTCTCGTTGAAGTAGTAGCCCGAGATGGCGTCCCACTGGGCGCAGGCGGGTGCGGCGACGAGGCCGAGGGCGGCGGCGGTGATGGCGGGCGTGATCCGTGAGAGCATGGCGGTTCTCCTGTTTCGGGGGAGTCGTGGACCCCCTCCGCAGGCCAACGCGATGGCACGCCGCCCCCGGTATCACGGCTTTCGTCAATTTCTGGGCCCGCCGCCGGAGCGGGTATATTCGGGCAGTGGGAGACGCCTGGGGGGCGTGAGCGGCATGACGTGCACGGATCTGACAACCCGCCTGGGGCTGATCGAGGCCGACCCGGGCCAGGCCGACTCGGTGATGCCCGTCGTCTACGAGGAGCTTCGGCGGATCGCCGACCACCACTTCCGCGGCGAGTCGCCCGGGCACACGCTCCAGCCGACGGCGGTCGTCCACGAGGCGTACCTGAGGCTCGTGGATCAGACACGGGCGTCGGTGAACGACCGGAGACACTTCGTCGCGATCGCGGCGACCGCGATCCGCCGGGTGCTCGTGGACCACGCCCGGACACGGGGACGGATCAAACGCACGCCGCCTGGGGTGCGGCGTCCGCTCGAGGCGGTCGAGGAGGGCGCCCGGATCGGCGAGATCGACATGATCGCGATCGATGAGTCGCTGACAACCCTCGAGTCGCGGGAGCCGCGGATGGCAAAGGTCGTCGAGCTGCGGTTCTTCGGGGGGTTCACGTTCGAGGAGATCGCGGACCACCTGTCGGTGTCGGTGATCACGGCCAAGCGCGACTGGGCCGCGGCGCGGGCGTGGCTCGAGCGGTCGCTGGGGGACGGCGATGGGTGACACGACGCTGCGCGCCATCCGCGTGGTCCGCGAGCTGCTGGACCTCGGGGAGTCGGCGCGGGAGGACGCCCTGCGCCGACTTGGCGCCGAGGACGGGTCGCTCCGGGACGAGGTGGTCGCGCAGCTGCGGGCCGCGACCACCGGCGGCGGGCCCCTCGAGGAGCCGCTGGTCTCGATCGGGGCGGGCTCGCTCGCGGACCCGCCGCCCGACCGGATCGGCGAGTACGAGGTCGGTGAGCGGATCGGCGCGGGCGGGATGGGCGAGGTGTTCCACGCGGTCCGCCGGGGCGAGGGGTTCGAGCAGCAGGCCGCGATCAAGCTGATCCGCCGCGGGCTCGTGACGCCCGACGGCGTGAGGCGGTTCGAGAACGAGCGGCGGGTGCTGGCGGGTCTCCGGCACCCGTACATCGCGAGCCTGCTGGACGGCGGCGTGACCGGGGACGGGCGCCCGTACATCGTGATGGAGTACGTCGAGGGAACCCCCATCGACCGGTACTGCGGGGAGCGTGGGCTATCTCTCCGGGATCGGGTCGAGCTGATGCGCCGGGTGTGCGCGGGGGTCGAGCACGCGCACCGGAACCTGGTGCTGCATCGGGACCTAAAGCCTGGCAACGTGCTGGTCACGGCCGAGGGGCTGCCCAAGCTGCTGGACTTCGGCATCGCCAAGAGCCTGGCCGAGCCGGGCGCGGGCGTCGAGCAGACCATCGCGATCGATCGGCGGATCACGCTCGAGTACGCGAGCCCGGAGCAGTTCACCAGCGACACGCTCACGACGGCGAGCGACGTGTACGCGCTGGGCGCGATGCTGTTCGCGATCATCGCGGGACGCCCGCCCCTGCCCGTCGAAGGGCGGGGCACGGCGGAGTACCAGCGGCATGTGGAGGCGGACGCCCCGCCGGCTCTGAGCCAGTGCGTCGAGACGGGGAGTCCGGTGGATCCCCGCCAGGTCCGGGGTGACCTGGACACGATCGTCGCGTCCGCGTTGCGGAAGGAGCCCGAGCGACGGTACGGCTCGGCGGCGGCGCTGTCGGAGGACCTCGGGCGCTGGCTAGGCTCGCGGCCCGTGCGGGCGAGGCCCGACACGATCGGGTACCGGGCCCGCAAGTTCGTCTCGCGGAACAGGGCGGGTGTCGTCGGCGCGGCGGCGGCGGCGGCGCTTGCGCTCGGCGGTGGCGTCGGCATCGCGTGGTCCGCGATCGAGGCGGACCGCCAGAGGCGCGAGGCTCAGACGCAGGCGTCGGTCGCGATGGGCGTAAACGAGATCATGCTCGAGTCCATTGATGCCGTGAACCCCTACGGCATGGGCCGGGATGTGCTCATGCTCGACGTGCTGGACGAGATCGCGGCCAGGTCGCCCGCGGCGTACGCCGACGCGCCCCGGGTCGAGGCGGAGGTCCGATTCACGCTGGCCCGGACGTACCGGAGCCTGGGGGAGTTTGAGACGGCTCTGGGGCACGCGGAGCGCGCGATCGAGCTGTACGAGGCCGCGGGAGATGCGGATTCTCTGGGGGCGATCGAGGCGCGGATCGCGCTGGCCCAGTGCTTGCTGGAGCTGGATCGGAGGGCGGAAGCCACGGACGCGGCCGACCTCGCCGTTGCCGAGTCGGAGCAGGCCGCGCCCGGGCTGCTCGGCAGCGCGCTGCGCACGCGGGGGGAGATCGCCCTGAGCGACGGCGAGCTGGAGCGGGCCGAGTCGCTCATCCGGCGTTCGATCGAAGAGGCCGAGGCAACTGGGGAGACGTACGACGCGCTGCGGGCGCGCAACGTCCTCGGCGATGTGCTGACGGGCATGGGGAGGGGCGACGAGGCGATCGCCGAGCTGGAGGGTGTGACGGCGGCGTGGGCCGAGGCCGCCGGCGCCGAGCACCCGTCCGCGCTGGCCGCCCGGGCGAACCTGGGCCTGGCGCTGCTGGTCGCGGGGCGGTTCGAGGAGGCCGAGCCGCACTGCGCGGCGGTGATCGTCCCGCTGGAGCGGCTGCTGGGCGAGGACCACCCGCGCGTGCAGACCGCGCGGAACAACCTCGCGGGGGCGTACTTCCAGCTCGGGCGCCTCGACGCCGCGCGGGAGATCCTGGAGGACATCCTCGCGACGCAGGAGCGCACGCTCGGCGCCGACCACCTCGCGACGGCACAGACCCGGAACAACGTCGGCTCGCTTCTGTTCCGGGCCGGCGAGTACGAGTTGGCGCTCCCCCACCTGCGGCGGTCGTGGGACTCGAGGCGCGAGGCGCTGGGGGGCGAGGCGTGGCTCACGATGGCGACGCTCGGGCACTACACGGCGTGCCTGCGGATGCTCGGGCGGGGGGACGAGGCGTTCTCGCTGCTCGAGCAGTACGTCGCGGCGTTCGTCGAGGTCGAGGGACCCGTGCACCCGCAGGCGCTCGACACGGTCGAGGTGCTGGGCGAGATGCTCTCGCACCGGGAGCGGTACGACGAATCGGCCGAGACCTTTCGGCGGCTTGGCGAGTTGTATGCGCGGACGCCCTCACCGGATGCCAGTGAGCGATTCCGGATCGCGCGGCTGCAGGGCGAAGCGCTGGTCGCGGCTGGGCGAGCCGAGGAGGCCCGGTTCTGCATGGAGGCGGCCTACGCGCGTCTGGCCGAGAAGCTCGGGGAGGACGACGAGGCGGTGCGGTCGGCGGCCGCCGCGATCGAAGAGGTCATCGGCGGCGGCTGAGCGGTCGGGCGGCTGGATCGGTAACCGCGCGCCGCCGACGGAGAGTCGGCATCGCACGGTGCAGCAAGGCCAATCGGGCGTGCGCGGCGTTCACGAGCCGCAGCCCGCGG
Source organism: Phycisphaerales bacterium (assembly GCA_041987545.1). Taxonomy (GTDB): domain Bacteria; phylum Planctomycetota; class Phycisphaerae; order Phycisphaerales; family UBA1924; genus JAJRXR01. The sequence continues at coordinate 88,347 of JBHIWH010000005.1, forward strand.
CGAACGCGGTCAGGAACTCGAGCACGTCGGAGAAGTCGAACACGCCGAACGGCTCGGCGAGGTCGGCGGGCGGCTCCATCGCGCCGAACGCCGACAAGAACGCGAGCACGTCGGAGAAGTCGAGCGTCCCGCAGGGCGTCGCGAGGTCGGCCGGGCATGGGGCGGGCGCCGGCTCGATGGAGAGGAATGCGATCTCGGCGCGCGATTCGGCCGAGGCGGTGTCGTCGCCGAAGAAGATGAAGCTCGGGGTCTCGTAGACATCGGGCGAGCCCGAGAAGGCGGAGTAGTCGCGCAAGGGGCCGCACAGAACGGGCTGCCCTCCCGCGTGGAGCGTGTACCGGTCCCCGTGGACGAAGAGCTCGTAGGCGGTCATGGCCGCGGTCGTGTCGAGGGCGGCGCCCTCGGCGTGCGTGAAGAGGTCGGCCGGCGACGCCGAGTCGTCGTCGTATGCCCAGACCTCGTCCTCCCAGAACGCGAGTTCGAGTCCCAGCAGGTCGCTGGAGATGACGATGAGGCTGAACCCGGCCCGGTCGAACACGCCGTCGCCGTTGTCGTCGCGGGCGTTGTGCGCCTCGACGGCGATCCGGAGGTCGATCCGCACGACGAACCCCGTTTCCCGGTCCAGCGGGGCCGGGAGGTCGGGGTGCAGCCAGCTGAAGTACCCGCCCTGGTCCGTCCGGGGGTCGAGCGAGTCGAGCGTCGTGAACGCGGGCCCGGCGGACTGCGTGACCGAGTGCGAGAGCAGCGGGTTGGCGAGGAAGACCCACCCCTGGCCCGAGGGTGTCGTGCCCAGGTTGGCATCGAACAGATCGACCGCGTCGGCCGGCGCCGCGCACGCCAACATCGCGACAGCGGCCAATACAACTCGCGCTCTCCGGGGTCGCATCAAGTCAGCCTACCGGGCCGCGGCCCGTGGTCCTAGAGGCCCGGCTCGAGGGCGGCTCTCACACTCCCATAATGATCTCCATCGTGCGCTGATCCAAGGCCTCGTAGGGCAGCGGCCTGGCCGCGATGGCGTCCCGATCAAACCGGGCGTCGAGCAGGGCCCGGGCCCGGTCGGCGGTGTAGCCGCCGAGGATCTCGTCGTACCCCGGATCGCCTGCGGGTATCGAAGCGAGCAGGCGGCGGATCTCCGGGTCGGCGTTCCATTGCCGGACCTTGCTCTGCAGGATCTTGTACGTGCGCATCGAGCCGCGGGCGAAGGCGATGACGTCGTCGCGGTCGGCGGTGCGGTACGCGTGGCTGTCGAAGTGCTTCATGCCGTCGTAGCCGTGGGCCTCGAGCAGGCGGACGAGGAAGAAGGCGTGCTTGAGGTTGGCCGAGCCGAACCGCAGGTCCTGGTCGTAGCGGCCGAACTCCTGATCGTTGAGGTCGATGTGGAACAGCTTGCCGGCGCCCAGGGCCTGTGCGACGGCGTGGTGGAAGCTGAGGCCGGCCATGTGCTCGTGGGCGACCTCGGGGTTCACACCGACCATCTCCGGCCGGTCCAGCGTGCCGATGAACGCGAGGCAGTGCCCGGTGGTCGGGAGGAAGATGTGACCCCGCGGCTCGTTGGGCTTGGCCTCGAGTGCGAGCTTGTAGGCGTACCCCCGGTCCGCCGAGTAGGCGCACAGGAAGTTGACAGCCTGGCGGTACCGCTGCTCCGCCTCGACCGGGTCCTTGGACGCGTCGGCCTCGGTCCCCTCCCGGCCCCCCCAGAGCACGTAGACCTCGGCGCCGAACTCGGCCCCCAGGTCCATCGCGCGCATCGTCTTCTGGACCGCGTAGGCCCGGACATCCGCGTCGTTGCTGGTGAACGCCCCGTCCTTGAATACGGGGTCGGTGAACAGGTTCCCGGTCACCATCGGGACGCGGAGCCCCGTCCGGTCGAGCGCCGCGGAGAACTCTCGCTTGATCGATTCGGCCTCAGCGGCGCCGGCATCGATCGGGATCAGGTCGTTGTCGTGGAAGTTCACGCCGTAGACGCCGCCCACCTCGCCGAGGAGATCGACGATCTCGGCCGGAGAGCGTTCGGGACGGGTCGGCGCGCCGAACGGATCACGCCCGGTGTTCCCGACGGTCCAGAGACCGAAAGTGAAGTGATCGCTCGGTGTCGGCGCGAACTCGGCCATGGGCTTTTCCTAGTGTGACTCGGCGGAGGATGACGCCGCGAGCGCTCTGAACGTCGGGCGGAGCTGAGCATACATGGACGCGTGGGCGCCCTTGATGGCCGCGTACGCCTCGGCATCTCGGTATGGCGTGATGGTCTCCTTGACCTGGATCGTCTCTGCGCAGGCCTGCGGGACGCTCGGCCAGATGCCCACGCCCACGCCGGCGAGAAGCGCGGCGCCGAACGCGGGCCCCTCCTCGGTCGTCGGCGTGGAGACGGGTACACCGAGCACGTCGGCGAGCATCTGGCGCCAGAGGGCGCTCCTGGCCCCCCCGCCGCCGACGCGGGCGTGGTCCGCGGGGACCGGCAGCGAGCGCAGGATGTCCAGAATCTGCCCCATCGTGAGCGCGACGCCTTCGAGGACAGCCCGGATCATGTGGGCGCGCGTGTGGCGCGATGTGAGCCCGATCCACGCGGCTCGCGCCTCGGGGTCGGGATACGGACAGCGCTCGCCCGTCAGGTGGGGCATGAACAGCAGCCCCTCGCACCCAGCGGGGATCCGCGCCGCCTCCTCCATCAGCGATTCGAAGTCGGCGCCAGGGGCGATCGTGTCGCGGGTCCACTGGAGGGCGCCCGCGGCCGACAGCGTGCAGCCGGTGTTGCACCACGCGCCGGGGCCCGCCGCGGCGCACATGGTGTGGACCCTGCCGGGCGCGCTCCCCTGGACGCCATCGGCGCACGCTTCGGAAAGCTCGAGCCTGGGCTCGTCCGCGTGCGCGTACAGGACGCCGCTGGTGCCGAGCGTGGCGCCGATCATGCCGGGTCGGACGACGCCCGCGCCGACCGCGCCGCATTGGTTGTCGCCCGATCCGGCGACGACCGGGATGCCCGGGCGCAGGCCCAGGCGTTCGGCGGCCCAGGGCGTGAGCGCGCCGATCGGCGCCGCCGACTCATGAACCGGCGCGAGCAGGCCGCGGTCCACGCCCACCGCGTCGAGCATGGGGGCGGACCACGCGCGGGCGGCGGGGTCGAACAGGAGCGTGCCCGACGCATCGCCGACGTCGGTCGCGGCGGCGCCGGTCATCTGGAGGGTGATGAAGTCCTTGGGGTTCACGAGCAGGGCCAGGCGGGCGAAGGCCGAGGGCTCGTGGTCTCTGAGCCAGAGCAGCGTCGGGAGCGTGAAGCCCGGGAGGGCGGCGTTGCCGACCGCGCGGATCGTCGCCTCGCGACCGCCCGCGGCCCGCTCGATGGCTGCGCATTGGTCGCTCGTCCGTTGATCGTTCCAGAGCAGCGCCGGGCGGATCGCCCCGATGGGCGCCGTCCCCGCGGCCGCGACCGCGCCGGCGTCAAGAAACACCGAGCCGTGCATCTGGCCCGAGACGCCGATGCCCTGCACGAGCCCCGGTTCCACCCCGTCGGCGGACAGGATCTGCCGCACGACGGACTCGGCCGCGTCCCACCAGACTGCCGGGTCCTGCTCGGAGCATCCTGGTCCGGGGTGGGAGACGGCGTACTCGTGGCTTGCGCTCGCGAGAACGGCGCCGTCGGGACGCAACGCCAGCGCCTTCGTCGCGGATGTCCCAATGTCAATCCCGAGCAGCATCGCTCTATTGTGACACAGGTCCGGGAGGCGGGGAGTTCCCCGGGGCTACGGCCGGGGCGGCGCCAGCCGCACGGGCTCGAACCCCGGGCGATACTCGCGCCGGACGATCTCCGCCGTCGCCCGGGCGTGATTGGTGAATGCCAGGCTCGCCCGGTCCCATTCCAAGGACTGTCCCGGGTACTTGGCGGCCTTGACCGCGAGCAGCCCGGCCTCGGTGCACTTGAGCGTGTGCCTGAACGGCGCCCAGAGGTGCGGCGTGTCGATCCCGAGTGACCGATCGACCCAGGCGTGCCAGTGGTTGAACTTCTCGAACACGGGCAGGCCCGGCATCTCCAGACCTGGTGTCATTCGGCCCTCGCGCCAGACCTCGACGGGCCCGCTCGGGCCGAGCACGAGCGTGCCGCCCTCGCAGACGACGACTGTGAAAATCCCGCCCGGCCACTCGCCGGCCCCGATGCCGAGCTGCGTCCGGTCGGGCTGGAGACCGGAGTCGTAGAAGTGGAAGTTGCAGGTCGGGCCCGAGAAGCGCTCGCCCGAGGTCTCGTACGTGAGCGTCGAGGTGACGCGGTCGGCGTGGAAGTGGGTCAGGTCGCGCGAGGGCGTGCGGGAGCAGACGCGGACGGGGCTGGTCAGCTCGGGGTAGGCGTAGAAGATCACGTCGGTCAGGTGCACGACCCAGTCGGCGATCTGGCCGCCGCCGTAGTTCCACCAGCTGCGCCAGCATCGCTTGACCATGTCCGGGCGGCAGGGCTCGTGCTGGGCGCCGTTGAGCCAGAGGTCGTAGTCGATGCCGGCGGGCGGGTCGACCGGGTCGCCGAGCACGCCGTCGGCAAAGTAGTGTCCGCCGGCGAGGGCGCCGTTGCCGTACGCGACGTGGACCTCGACGACCGGGCCGAGGGAGCCTCGCCTGAGGATGTCGAAGGCGGCCCGGCGCTCGGCGGACTCGATCCTCTGGGCGCCGGTCTGGGTGACGAGCGACGGGCGCGCCGCGATCGCGTTGCCGAGGACCTCGAGCTCCTCGAGCTGCTGGACGAGCGGCTTCTGGCCGTAGACGTGCTTGCCCCGGGCGAGGGCGAGGGTCATGATCGAGCAGTGCGAGTGGTCGGGCGTCGCGACGATGACGCCGTCGAACTCGTCCGCGTGCTTGTCGAACGCCTCCCGGTAGTCGGCGCAGGTGAAGGCGCCGGGGTGATCGAGAGCCGCCTGGGCGAGGGCGTCCGAGTCCACGTCGCAGATTCCGACGATCTCGGCGCGCGGGTGGGCGGCGATGGTCTTGCGGTCGTGCTCGCCGATCGTGCCGACGACACCGATGCTCAGGACCCGGAGCGTCGTGTCCCGGCGTGACGTGGCAAACGCGGGGAGGTACGCGGCGCTCACGCCCAGGGCGGCCGCGGCCTGGAGGAACTCTCGTCGCGTCGGGTTGCTCGGGCTCATGGGGTTCCTCGCGGCTCTATCGCACGTTCCTCGACCAGCGAGACCTCGTCGGCGCTCGGGAAGTCGTCCGGGACCTGCTGGGTCACCCTCCCGGTCGCGAGCCACTCCGCGGCCCGCTGCACGATCGTCCGGAACCCAACGCTGCGGAACGCCCGGGTGTCGTCCTGCCCGCGCCAGAGGTGGCCCGGGAGCCAGGTCATGACGAGGCCGTCGCCGAAGGGGATCTGCCAGAGGACGGGCTCGTGCATGCCGGTCCCGCCGTGCTCCGGGTCGTCCCAGGCGGTCGCGAGGACGAGCATGTCGTCGGGGGCCGGGCCGCGTTGTCGGTGGTAGAGCTCGTCGTGCGCGTGGAGCCAGAGCTCGGGCAAGCCGGCGAGGATCGGGTGGTCCGGCTCGCGGTGCCGGACTTGGAAGTCGTGCTTGGCGCCGTGGCCTGCGCCGCCGCCCTCGCCCGCGGGCGTTCGGACCGGGGCGCCGTCGCTGTCGAACTGCAGCGAGGAGCCGCCGTCGGCGTCGCGCCAGAGCAGCCCCACCATGCGCTCGAAGTCGTCCCAGCCCGGGAACGGGTTGTTCGAGGCGTGGACGAGCAACGCCCGCCCGCCGCCCTCGATGTACCCGGTCCAGGCCTCGCGGAGAGGGTCGGGCCACTGGTACCCGCCGCCTGGGTTGTAGTCCCACACGACGAGGTCATAGTCGGCGAACACCGGTGTGTCGATCGTGTCCTCTCGCGTCTTGGCGCCGGGGCCCTCCCAGCTGTCGATCTCGAACAGACCGGTCTCGTCGAGGATGCCCCGGAGCATCGCGGACGTGCGGGGCCAGTCGTGGTTGTTCTGGCCCGTGAGGAGGAGAACCTTGGCGGGCCCGCTGCCTCCCGATTCGAGTTCGGCGGGCCGGTCCGCTTGTGCATGGGCGAACTGGCCCAGGAGCAGGGTGAGGCCGAGGGCGAGGGCGGGGAGGATCGCGTTCACGACCACGAGCATACCGGAAGGCCCGGCACTCTCGGGCTCATCGCCCCAACATCTACTCACCGGCCGAAGCGGCGGTCTCTGTCCACTGCGCGGCCCGGTCGCTGTCGCCCAGCTGCTCGTAGAGAATGGCGAGGCGGCTCGCGTTCTTGGAGGCGTTGATCGGGTCGGGGGGCGTGGCGCCCGTGAAGACTCCCTGGCACTCGATCAGGATCTGCTCGGCGCGATCGGTCTGCCCGACCGCGGCGAGCGACTCGGCCCAGGCCGAACGAATGATCGCGATGTTGCGCGGGTCCTGGCTTGTCGCCGCCTCGATCATCGCGGCACGCCCGAGGAGTTGCTCGGCCTGGATCGCCCGATCCGGGAGCAGGAGCGTCCCGAGCAGCAGCAGCGGGCGGACGAGGTTCGGCGACCCCTCTCCCTCAGTCGCCTCCGTCGTCGCGATGGACGCGAGAAGCAGCGCCTCGGGCTCGTCGGCCTCGCCCAGCTCGATGAGCGATTCGGCGAGGTTGAGCTGGCCGGTCGCGGTCCAGGGGTGGTCGGGCCCCCGCGACTCGATGTAGATGTCCAGCGCGCGGCGGTTCATCTCGGCTGCCTCGGCGTGGCGCCCCTGGTACGAGCGGAGGCGGGCTTTGCTCGTCAGGTTGATCGCGACGTACGCGTGGTTTTCGCCGAGAGCGCCCACGAGGATGCCTCGGGCGCGGTCGAGCAGGCCCGCGGCATCGTCGTGACGCCCGACCTCGGCGTACACCCGGGCGAGCTGGTCGAGCACGAACGCCTCGCGCGGGTTCTCGCCGTGGAAGATCTCCGCGTGGTGCTCGGCCGAGCTCTCGAGGATCTCGATAGCCTGGGCGTTCTTGTCTCGCCTGGCCAGGAGCACGCCGTAGTTGTACTCGGGGCTCAGCAGGCCCTCGTGCGGCTGCCCGCCGGCGATCCGGAGCCAGACGTCGTAGGCGCGGCGGGCGAAGTCCTCGGCGTCGTCCATCTTGTGCTGGTGACGCGTCGCGATCGACAGGTTGTTGTAGACCATCGCCGTCCGGGCGTGGTCGTCCCCCCAGTGCCTGATCTGCAGTTCGAGCGCGTCGCGGTACGCCCGCTCGGCCGCGGGGTAGTCCGTCCGGCGGAGCAGGATCGAGCCGAGAGAGTTGAACGCGTCGCCGGTGGCGCCGTCGTCGGCGAGCCCGGCACGGTCGTAGAGGGCGATGACCTCCGTGATAATCGACTCGGCCTCGTCGAGCCGGTCGAGGTTCTTGAGCGCGGCGGCCTTGGCGTGCAGCGATCGCGCGAGCTCCTCGGTCAGCGGCTCGCCGCGGTCGACGGCCGCGCGGAGGTCCGGCTCGACCTCTGCGATCAGCTCGAGCGTCCGCTCCTCGCCCCCGAAGCGAGTGAGCATGCGGGCGAGCTTGCGGCGGAACCGGAGGGCGTCGGGGTCGAGCACGCCGCTGCTCTCGGTCTGGATCCGGACGGCGCGCTCGAGTTGCTCGACCGCCTCGTCGTTGCGGCCGAGCCATCCGTAGGTCTCGCCGACGACCTCGCGGATCGAGGCCTCGACGGCCATGGTCTGGGCGCCCTGCTCGTCGATGCGCTCGGCGGCGCGGTCGAGCGTCTGGCGGAGCGTGAGCTGGTCCCCGCCGGTCTCGGCCGGGTTGGCGCGGCGGAGCATGTCCCGGAGGAAGTCCAGGACGGCGGCGTAGTTCTCGTTGTCGCGCTCGGCCTGGGCGAGCGCCTCGACCGCCTCGCCGCGGGCCCGGGCCTCGCGGACCGCCAGCACGCTGAGCACGACGCTGGCGAGCAGGAGCACCACGACGATCGCCCCCGCGCTGCCGACCAGGCCCTTGTTCCGCCTGGCGAACTTGCGGATCTGGTAGACCGTGGAGGCGGGCCGGGCGGCGATCGGCTCGTCGGCGAGGAACCGGCGGACGTCGGCGGCGAGCGAGGCCGCCGAGTCGTACCGCCGGTCTTTGTCGTACTCGAGCGCCTTGGCGACGATCGTCTCGAGGTCTCCCCGGCAGGCGGCCGCGATCGAGCCGAGCCTGGGCGCTGCCCCGTCGCTGATCTTCTGGATCGCGCTCGGCAGCGACAGGTCCTGGAGCTCGAACGGCAGACGCCCGGCCAGCATCTCGAACAGAATGACGCCCAGCGAGTAGACATCCGACCGCGTGTCGAGCGCGGCCGGGTCACCGGCGACCTGCTCCGGGGACATGTAGGCCAGCGTGCCGACGAGCTGGCCCTGGCTGGTGTGCATCGCCAGACTCTCGGCGTCGGGCTCGGTCAGGCGGGCGACGCCGAAGTCCAGGATCTTCGGGCGCCCGTCGGGGGTGACCAAGAGGTTGCCAGGCTTCAGGTCGCGGTGGATGATGCCCTTCTGGTGGGCGTGGTGGACGGCGTCACAGATGTCCGCGAAGAGCGCGAGTAGCTCACGCCGGGGCGTGCCGCCCGAGCGGGCGTAGTCGTTGAGCGGGACGCCGTCGATCAGCTCCATCGCGAAGTACGGCTCGGCGCCCGCGTCGGTCTGCGCGGAGCCGGACTCGAAGATGGTCGCGATCCCGGGGTGCTGCAGGCGGGCGAGCAGCTGTGCCTCGAGCTCGAAACGTCTGCGGTGCGCCGGCGAGAACGCGCTGGCGCGGATGACTTTGAGAGCGACGGTCCGCCTCGGGCTGTGCTGGCGGGCCTCGTAGACGACGCCCATCCCGCCCGCGCCGAGGCGGCGGACGATCTCGAAGCCGCCGATCCGCTCGGGCGTCTCGTCGTCCGGCGCCGCCTCGCCCAGGGGCAGCGCGATCGCCGGGGTATTCAGGGCGTCGGCCAGCGTGCCCGCGTCGGCGGCGAGCAGGCCCCGCACCTCGGCCTCCAGCTCGGCGTCGCCCTCGCACCGCTCGGCGATCACCCGGTCCCGCTCGTCTGGCGTCAGATCGCAGACCTGGCGGAAGATCTGGTCGGCGCGCTGGAATCGATCGACGTCGCTCACGCCGGCCCCCCGAGCTGGCGGGCCAGCCAGGCCCGGGCGCTGCGCGCGTCCTCGGACGCGGTCGAGCGGGCGATGCCGAGCGTATCGGCCGCGTCCTCCAGGGAGAGGCCGCCGAAGTACCGGAGCTCGATGAGCTTGGCCTTGCGTTCGTCGAGCTCGGCCAGTTTCGTGAGCGCCTCGTCGAGGGCGAGCAGGTCGATCTGCTGACCGGAGGGGTCCGGCTGGGGCCCGTCCGAGGTGTTGAGCGTGACCCGCCTGGCGTCCCCGCCGCGCTTCAGGCGCCCCTTGGCCCGGGCGTGATCGACGAGGATGCTCCGCATGGCCTTGGAGGCCAGGAGCATGAACTGGGCCTTGCACTGGGCGCGGACGGCGCCGCCGGCGAGCTTGATGTACGCCTCATTGACCAGGGCCGTGGGCTGGAGGGTGTGCCCGGCGCGCTGGTCGCGGAGCATGGCGCCGGCCATGGCCCGGAGTTGCTCGTAGACGATGGGCGTGAGCCGGTCGGCCGCGTCGGGATCACCGGACACCATCGTGTCCAGGAGGCGGGTCACGGTCTCTTGCTGGGCCGTCGGCACGGGGGTCTCCGTCGGACGAGTGTACCGGAGGGGGTGAGGGCGCCGGAGCCCCATCCGGCCCCAGGAACAGGGTTTGCGCCGATCAAACGAGATTCTTGGACGGGCCGCCGGGCGCGGCCGGTCCGGGCGTCGTCCCTCGGGGTGAGGCCCGCCATGGGCCCGCACGAGCCACCACTCACGGAGACCTGACATGAACCCCCGACGCACATTCGCGGCCATCTCGGCGTGCACCATCCTGGCCTCGGCGGCCGGCGCCGACACCATCGTTGGCGACCTGACCTGGACGGCCGGCCAGACGATCGACGTGACCGAGGACCTGATCATCCAGGGCACGCTGAGCATCGAGCAGGGCGTGACCATCAACGTCTCACAGAACGTCGAGATCATCGTGCAGGACGGCGCGAGCCTGAGCGTGGCCGGGAGCACGGATCAGGTGACCGTCTTCCAGCCCGCATCGGGCCGTTGGGACGGCATCCGGTTCGAGCTGGGTTCCGACGGGTCGCTCGCGTACGCCGCGATCCGTGGTACCCGCGCCAGTGCCGTGCGGGTGATCGGGGCAGCTCTCGAGCTGGACCATTGCGAGATCTCCGACGTGCGTTCCGCCGCTCAGGAGCAGCCGGCGTACGGCATCCTCGCGTCCGACAACGCTGAGCTCGGCGTCGCCTGGTCGAGACTGTTCGATATCGTGGGCGCGACGGGTAGTGACGGCGACGGCGGCTCGGGCGGCACGATCGTCGGCAATGCCGATGACGGCAATAACGGGCACGTGGATGGATACAACGGCGCCCGCGGTGGCGACGGCGGGGACGGGGACGACGGGAACCGCGGCGGCGACGCCGTCGCCATCCGAATGACCACCGGAGCGGTCGGCTCCGTGTCCTACTCCACGATCTACGACGTCACGGGCGGGGCCGGGGGCGCCGGCGGATTTGGCGGCTCCGGATCGCGCGGCGGCAACGGCGGCGACGGCATCGCGTTCTTTGTCGTCGGCAATGGCGGCACGGGCGGCAGAGGCGGCGACGCCGGCGAGGCGGGCAATGGAGGCGACGGCGGCGACGCCGCGGGTGTCTGGTCCTCCGATCCCAACGCCCAGGTCCTCGTCTTCCAGAATCTCATCCACTCGGTCGTCGGCGGCGCGGGCGGCCAGGGTGGTCGGGCCGGGTACGGCGCCCAGGGCGGCTCGGGCGGCGACGGCGCCGACACCGACATCACATTCGTCTGCGGTGGCAACGGCGGCAACGCCGGCTATGGCGGGCAGGACACCGACGGCGGCGATGGCGGCGACGCCGGCTGGGCCAACGCCCTCGTCGTCCAGAACCCCGCCGTCCGGGCCATCTTCAGCCAGAACACTGTCGCGGACATCATCCCCGGCGCCCGGGGCGTCCGCGGCGCCCGCGTCGACTCCACCACGCCCTGCTGGGGCGGAAACGGAGGCGTCGGCGGCTGGCCCAACTACTGCGAGGGCTCCGACGGCTCCGACCGCGCACGTCCCAACAACGGCGCCAATGGCCCGTACGGCGCCTACGCCGACTCCGCCGCCCTCATGGTCTCCAGCCCCAACGCCGGCGTCCAGGCCCAGGCCATCAACAACATCTTCTCCATCGGCGCTCTGGTCGATGCGTTCGCGTTCGTCACCGGGGGCTCGGCGATCATCGCCTCCGATTCCAACCTCTTCGACACCGCCGCCCAGGAGGACTTCTTCACGGGCTCGGGCACGACCTCGCTGGGCTTCGCGTTCGTCCTGGGTGATCCGATGTTCGCCGACGCCGCGTCCGGCGACTACCGGATCATGGCCGGCTCGGCCGCGATCGACGCGGGCGACTCGTTCAACGTCGGCTCGCTGGGCCTGAGCGTGGACCTGGACGGGAACGCCCGTGTATTCGACGACCCGGACACGGCCAACCTCGGCCTGTTCGATCCGATCGACATGGGCGCGTTCGAGTACAGCGTCACGCCCGAGTGCGTCGCGGACCTGGCCGAGCCGTTCGGGACGCTCGACTTCTCCGACGTGCTCGCGTTCCTGACGGCGTTCGGCACGATGGACCCGGCCGCCGACATGGCCGAGCCCCTCGGGACGTTCGACTTCTCCGACGTGCTCGCGTTCCTGAGTGCGTTCGGCGCCGGTTGCCCGTGACCTCGGGCCGGACCCGCTGATGGGCCCCGTGAGTCTGTGCGGGCCGCGTCCCTTCGAGGGGGCGCGGCCCTTTCTCGTGTCGAGGGGGGTCAGTTGCTCGAGCGATCGGCCGCGGCGCCGCTGCGCTCGTCGGCATGGGGAGCCGCGTCCGCCGCGAACTCGTCGTCAAATACGGCTCGGACGGGCGGGGTGTCCAGGTCCTCGAACTGGCCGTTCCGGGTGGCCCAGAGGAACGCCCCGACGCCGACGGCGGCGAGCAGGAGCGCCAGGGGCAGCATGATCAGGATCACGCTCATCGGGACCGCCTCCCGCCGCCCGCGCCCAACGCGATCGCGACGACCGCGAGCGAGCTGGTCGGCATGAGCACGGCGGCGAAGAGCGCCGACATCAGGCCCCCCATCGCCAGCCCGGCGGCGATCGCGTTGTACGCGATCGAGACGCCGAGCACCAGCCTGATCCGGCCCATCGTCCGCCGTGAGTGCGCCGCGAGATCGACCAGCGGCTCCAGACCCTGCCGGGTCAGGTAGACGTCCGCGGCCTCCAGGCTCGCCTCGGCACCGCCGTGGACGGCGATTCCGAGCGTCGCGCTCGCCATCGCGGCGGTGTCGTTGACGCCGTCGCCGACCATCACCACCCGGGCGCCGTCGGCCCGGAGGCTCTCGATGGCGGCGGCCTTCTGCTCGGGGGTCGCGTCCCCGATCCCGGCGCCGTCGATCCCGATCTCGCGGCATACGGCATCGACGACGCGCTGCCGGTCACCCGAGAGCACACGGACGTCCCACCCGGTTTGTTGGAGCTCCTCGATCGCGGATCTCGCGTCCGCGCGGATGGCGTCCCCGATCTCGGCGAGCGCGACGACCTGGGCGTCGCGGGCGACGAGGATCGGCGTCCGCCCCGCCGTCGCGGCTTGCGCGCCGAGCGCTTCCCATCGCGGTCCGATGTCGATGCCCAAGCTCATCAGGAACTCGGAGGTGCCGGCCGCCATCATCTCACCCGACACGTTCCCGCGGACGCCGGCGCCGGTGATGTGCTCGTGGCCCTCGACGACGAGGCGCTCGCCCGCGTGCTCGGCCAGGGCCCTGGCCAGCGGGTGCGACGAGCCTCGTTCGAGCGCGCCCAGGGCGGGGAGCGCCGCCGGGTCGCCGTGCCAGTCGACGAGCGTGGGCCTGCCCTCGGTGATGGTGCCGGTCTTGTCGAGCACGAGCACGCCGGGTCTGGCCAGGGCCTCGATCGCGGCGGCGTCCTTGATCAGCGCCCCCCGCCTGGCCGCCCGTCCGACCGAGACCGCCATGGCGAGCGGCGTGGCGAGCCCGAGGGCGCAGGGGCAGGCGACGATCGCGAGGGCGGTCGCGTGCTCGAGCGCGACGTGGGCGCCCGCCCGCCACCAGAACAGCAGCGTCGCGCCGGCCAGGGCCAGGACGCACACGACGAACCACCCGGCGATCGCGTCGGCCCGGCGCACGATCGGTGCCCGCCTGGCGCCGGTCTCCGCGACCCGTGCCATGAGTCGGCCGATCCGGGTCTCTCGGCCTACGGCGCCGATGCGCACGCGGACCGGCGCCGCGCAGTTGATCGATCCCGCGGACACCGTTTCGCCCGGGGTGACGGGCCGGGGCATGGGCTCGCCGGTGAGCAGCGACTCGTCGACGCTGGACTCGCCCCACTCGATCGAGCCGTCGGCCGGGATGGCGTCCCCCGCGCGGACCTCGACCAGGTTGCCGACCTCGAGCGAGTCGATGGGCACGCGCGCGGCCTCGCCGCCGGCGCCGATCCGAGTCGCCGAGCTGGGCGTGAGCGAGAGCATCAGCTCGACGGAGTCGATGGCGGCCCGCTGCTGGCGGTGCTGCACCCAGCGTCCGACCAAGAGCAAGAAGACGAGGACCGTCAGCGAGTCGAAGTAGATCTCGCCCGAGCCTCGGATCGTGTTGACGACGCCCCAGGCCCCGCCGGCGGCGAGGGCGAGGGCGATCGGCAGGTCGAGGTGGGCGGTCCGCGTGCGCAGGGCGGCGAGCGCGCCCCGGAAGAACACGCGGCCGGGCCAGGCGAGGCTCACGACCGCCAGGCCCATGCTCAGCCAGCGGAACAGCGACTCCCAGAACGGATCGATGCCGGAGATCGCGCCCGAGTACAACGCCGTCGCCAGCAGCATGACGTTGCCCGCGCACGCGCCCGCGACCGCGACGCGGACCAGCGAGGCCCGGTCGGCGCGCGATCGGGCGTCGCGCGCGGCCCCGCCCCGCGCCGGGTGGGGGCGGTACCCGAGGCGGTCCAGACGCCGGGCGATCTCGGGAAGCTCGATGACGTCCGGGCGGTAGCGGACCGTGACGATCCCCGATCGCAGCCCCACCCGCGACTCGACGACACCCGGGGCGACCCGGGGCAGCCGCTCGAGCAGCCACACGCACGCGGCGCAGTGCACGCCCTCGAGCAGGAACTCGGACTCGCACAGCCCGCCGGGCGCCCCCTTCACGAACGCGCGTTGGTACGCGGGGTCGGCGAACTCCTCGAACGACTCGCCGGAGGTCGATGGGCGCCTCGCGTCGGCGTCCGCCGCGTCGCGGACGGCGTAGTACCCCTCGAGCCGGGCGCCGCGGAGGACTTTCCAGACCGTCTCGCACCCGGCGCAGCAGAACTGCTCGGCGCGGTCCGGATCGAGCAATCCGGAGGGGACCGGGAGCCCGCAGTGCGAGCACGCCTCGACGCCGGGGGCGCGGGTTGGCGCGTCGGCGGAGGGCGTATCAGGATTGGCGAGCGTTCGCGTCATCTCAGCCGTCCGCCGGGTGACAGAGCGGGCAGTCAACGTCGTCCGCGGTCGGAACGCCCGAGGCGGCGTCGCGGAGCGAGGCCGGGGTGAGCACGCCGAGTGCGCCCTTGTCGATGGGCGGGGCCGCGACACGGGCGACGACCATGTAGAGCCCGACGCCGACGAGGGCGAGAGAGGTGAGCACGGGCAGGTGTCGGCGCAGGGGCCCCGTCAACGCCTGGGCGCCCACGCCCAGCGAGATCAGGACCGGCAGCGTGCCGAGCCAGAAGACTGCCATTGTCAGGGCGCCCAAGGCCGGGTGGCCCGTGCCGGCGGCGGTGATCGCGAATGCGTAGAGCCATCCGCAGGGCAGGAGCGTCGTCATCAGCCCGATGAGCAGCGCCCGGCTGAACGGGGGCATCGCGAGGGCTCGCCGCTGCGCGGCCTCAACGCCGCGGCGGAACCGGGCCGGCACGAGGTCAAGCCTCGCCCGCACGCCCCGCAGCCGGAGGATCGTCACGATCCCGAACACGATCATGAGCGCCCCCGCGACGACGGCCGCGGCCCGCTGAAGGCCGACCATCGACCCCCCGAGATCGAGCGCCGCGCCGAGGGAGCCGGCGACAGCACCGAGGATCGAGTACGTCACCAAGCGCCCGCCGTGGTACGCCAGATGCAACCTCGCCTGCTCGGCGCGGGACGGGCCGCGGTCCGCACCGACCGCGAACAGGAGGAACGCGCCGCACATGCCGGCGCAGTGCAGGCTCCCCAGCAGGCTTGCCAGGAACACCGCCCCGATGAGGACCACGACGACGTCCACCGCCCGCTACCCCCCTACCTCGACGTGCTGGATCACGAGCGCCCGGTCGGACCCACGCTCGACCAGGACGCGCAGCTCCCAGAGTCCGGCACGCCGGATGCGCGTCTGCGTGGTGTACGCGCCTGTCCCGTCCCCGGGCTCGAGGTTTAGCGATCGCCGATCGCCCGCGCTGCCGTGGTGGAACATCTCCACCTGGACCGACGCGCCGGCCAGCGTGTGCCCGTCGGGCCCGAGCACGCTGACGGCAACCTCTCGGTCGGGCAGCACGCCCGTTTGCGGCCCGACGCTGGCCTCGACCGTCCAGCCGAGCTTGTCGGCCGACCGGAGCAGCGCCGCCTGCTCATCCCAGGCCAGCGAGCGCCGGTAGTAGTCCGGCTCGACCGCGTTCAATCCGCGTCCGGTCGCGAGGGTGATCGTGATCGCGAGGATCACGCCCTGCACGACGAACATGCCGACCGGGATCCAGGCCCAGTACCAGCCGCGGCCGCGTCGGCCGGCGGGCGCTGCTGTCTGCTCACTCATCGGATGCTCCAGACGTCCCCGCGGGACCCAGCAGGCCGTAGACCGTATCGTGGACGAACCCCTCGCCGTCGGTGACCCGCAGCGTGACCTGCAGCCGCCCGGCCACGAATGCCTCCGGCGGGACCGCCGCGATCATCGAGACCGACCGCTGCTCGCCCGCGGCGATGGCGACCGGGTTCTCGTCGGTGATCAGGCGCACCCGGTCGTCCTCGGGCGCCGAGATCGTGTAGACCGCGTCATCGTCCGTGCGGTTGGTCAGCCGGACGCGGATCTGGTTGGAGACCTCGCCGGTCTGCATGATGTTGAAGGGCAGGCCGGGCGCCCGGAGCACCTTGACGTCCGCGTCCGCCTTGCTCGACAGGACGGCGATGAAGGCGGAGGCCACGACGAGCAGGAGCACGGGGTAGATCGCGACCCGCGGGCGCAGCAGCCGGGCCTTGCCGTCCTCGACCGCCCGCTCGGAGGTGTACCGGATCAGCCCCAGCGGCTTGCCGACCTTCTTCATGACCGCGTTGCACGCGTCGATGCACTGGGCGCAGCCGATGCACTCCATCTGCAGGCCGTCGCGGATGTCGATCCCCGTCGGGCACGTGTTGACGCACATGTTGCACGCGACGCAGTCGCCCGGCTCGTCGTCGACCACCTTGAGCGAGACGTCGCTCTTGGCGCGCTTCCCGCGGCGCCCGCGGGGCTCGCCCCGCTTGCGGTCGTAGCTGATGATCAGCGAGTCCCGATCCAGCAGAGCGCCCTGCATCCTCGCGTACGGGCAGACGACCACGCAGACCTGGTCCCGGAAGTACCCGAAGTCGAAGAGCATCAGCCCCGTCGTCGCGGCCATGACGAGGAACGCGACCGGGTGCTCCAGGGGCGAGCCCAGGATCCAGCGGCGGAGGTTCTCGACGCCCACGAAGTACGACAGGAACGTGTGCGCGAGGAACGCCGAGACCACGAGGTAGACCACGAAGCGGGCGGCCTTCCGCAGCCCCGGGTTCTTCTTGGACTTCCGGCGCCCGGGCTCGCCCTCGAAGAGCCGCTCGATCGGGCGGTACAGGAACTCGAGGTAGACCGTCTGCGGGCAGATCCACCCGCACCAGACCCGCCCGAGCATGGCGGTCACCAGGAAGATCGTCAGGAAGAGCCCGATGAGCAGGAGCGCCAGCAGGAGCGTGTCCGTCGGGAGGAGCGTCTTGCCGAAGAACGTGAACTCGCGGTGGATGATGTCGAGGAAGACCGCGGGCTTGTGGTTGATCCGGATCCAGGGCAACGCCGTGAAGATGACGATGAGGACGTAGGCGACGAATCGGCGCCAGCGCCAGAACGAGCCCCGCGAGGGCCACGGGCGGAGCCAGCGGCGCGAGCCGTCCTGGTTCAGCGTCGAGAGGACGCGCTCCGGGGCATCGATCAGGGTCTCGCTCACGGCCTGCCCGCTTCCTTCTTCCCCCCGCTGGGATCAACGCACCAGCGTTGCCCGTCAGCCCTCCGCCTCGCCCGCCGTCGGGGAGTCGTCGGTGATCGGCGCCGGGAACGGCGGGATCTGCTCGCCCTCGGGCGCCTTGCCCGGGAGGTTCTGGCCCCGCAGCGACGCGGCGTACCCGGCGACGAGCGCGATCTCGTTCTCGTTGAGCAGCGTCTTGTGCGCCGGCATGGCGCCGTCGGCGGCGCCGTTCTCGATGACGTCGATGAAACCCGCGATCTCGGTGAGGTTCTTGTAATAGTCGTCGGTCATGTTCGGGCCCACGAGCCCCGAGCCGTCCGCCTTGTGGCAGATGACGCAGTTGGCCTCGAAGACCCCGGCCCCCATCTCGAGCCACTTGGGCTGGCCCATGATGCGGAGGACCTTCTCCTCGCCCATCTCGATCAGCTGGAGCTCGGCGAACTGGGCCTCGAGGGCCTTGTTCTCCGCCGCGACGAACCGCTGCTCCCGCGTCAGCCACATCGGGGATAGGTGCACGACGGCGGCGTAGAAGAAGCCGAACAGGATCGTCAGCAGGAAGATCACGTGCCACCACCCGGGCGTGGGGTTGTCGTACTCCTGGATCCCGTCGTAGCTGTGGCCGGCGATCTCCGTGCCGTAGTCGTCGGCGCGCTGGTCAGCCATGGTTGGTCTCCTTTCTCGGGCGCCTGGGCGTCTTGGAGTCGTCGAGCGGGAGCTGGGCCGCGTCGCTGGCGTCGCGCTTCGACATCGTGAGGACGCGCCAGAGGACCGCCACAAAGACGAAGAGGAAGATGACCAGGGACACCGTCGCGAACAGGTCGAGCCCGGCGCCGGACATCAGGTCAGTCAGCCGCATCGGTCACCTCCTCCTCGCCCGCGGGCGTCTCGGGCTCGCGGTAGATGTCCGTGCCCAGGCGCTGGATGTAGGCGATGAGCGCGACGATCTTCTTGTCCTCAAGGTCCTCGGCGAGGGCGGCCCCCTGCGACGCCTCGCGGATCTGCCGCGCGATGTCCTCGGCCTGGGCCCTGGCCGACTCCTCGGCGGCGCCCTCGAGCAGCATCTCGCCGTACGGCACGCCCAGCATGGCCATCGCGTCCACCCGCCCCCGCAGCTCGTCGAAACGGAGGTCCTGCTCGAAGAGCCAGGGGTACCCCGGCATGATCGAGTCGGCGATCAGGTCACGCGGGTTGTTGAAGTGCACGTAGTGCCAGTACGCGTTCGGATTCTTGACACCCTCTCGGGCCAGGTCGGGCCCGATTCGGCGGCTGCCCCACTGGAACGGGTGGTCGTAGACGAACTCGCCCGGCTTGGAGTACTCCCCGTACCGCTTCGTCTCCCAGTAGAACGGGCGGATCATCTGCGAGTGGCAGTTGTAGCAGCCCTCGGCGACGTAGATGTCGCGGCCCGCGAGCTCCAGGGGCGTGTACGGCTGCACGGTCGTGATCGTGGGCACGTTGGACCGGACCAGGAACATCGGGATCGCCTCGATGACGCCGCCGATGACGACCGCGATCACGACCCAGATCGTGAACTTCAGGGGCAGGCCCTCGAGGCGGCGGTGCCAGAGCACCTGGAGGAATCGGTCGCCCGCGTGACCGAACCCGGTCGAGGCGTCGAGGCGGGACACCGCGGGGGCGTACGCCGGGGCGGACTTGGACAGTGCCGGCGCCTGGATGACCGGCTCGTCGTAGGTCTTCGGGCGGTTGCGCCAGGTCATGTACATGTTCCAGGCGCCCAGGACCGCGCCCGTCAGGTACAGCACGCCGCCCCCGGCGCGGATCCAGTACATCGGGATGAGGACGGTGACCGTCTCGACGAAGTCGGGGTAGGTCAGGCGGCCCGTCGCGTCGAAGGCACGCCACATCAGGCCCTGGGTGACGCCCGCGGCGTAGATCGCCAGGACGTACATCACCATGCCGACGGTCGCGACCCAGAAGTGCGTCGTCGCGAGCTTCTTGGAGTACAGGTCGGTCTGGAACAGGCGGGGCAGCAGCCAGTAGACCATGCCGAACGTCATGAACCCGTTCCAGCCAAGGGCGCCCGAGTGCACGTGGGCGATGGTCCAGTCCGTGTAGTGGCTCAGCGAGTTGACGGCCTTGACCGAGAGCATCGGGCCCTCGAACGTGGACATGCCGTAGAACGTCACGCCCACAACGAAGAACTTGAGGACCGGGTCGGTGGCGACCTTGTGCCACGCGCCCCGGAGGGTGAGCAGGCCGTTGATCATCCCGCCCCACGAGGGCATCCAGAGCATGACGCTGAAGACCATGCCCAGGGTGGAGGCCCACTCGGGGAGGGCGGTCCAGTGCAGGTGGTGCGGGCCGGCCCAGATGTAGATGAAGATCAGCGACCAGAAGTGGATGATGGACAGCCGGTAGCTGAACACCGGGCGGTTGGCCGCCTTGGGCAGGAAGTAGTACATCAGCCCGAGGAAGGGCGTCGTCAGGAAGAAGGCGACCGCGTTGTGCCCGTACCACCACTGCATCAGGGCGTCCTGAACGCCCGCGTAGACGGGGTAGGACTTCATCACGAACTCGGTGCTGGGCATCTCGCCGGTCTTGACCCAGTGCACGAGCCCCGCGGGGACCCAGAGGTTGTTGAACACGTGGAGCATGGCGACGGTCACGATCGTCGCGATGTAGAACCAGAGGGCGACGTACAGGTGCCGCTCGCGGCGGCGGGCGATCGTCATGAAGAAGTTCACGCCGAAGAACCCGACCCAGACGATCGCGATCGCCAAGTCGATGGGCCACTCGAGCTCGGCGTACTCTTTGCCCTGGGTGATGCCCATGGGGAGCGTCAGTGCCGCGGAGAGGATGATGAGCTGCCAGCCCCAGAAGTGCAGCCGGCCGAGCAGGTCGGAGTACATGCGGGCCTTGCACAGGCGCTGGGTCGAGTAGTAGATCGCCGCGAAGATCGCGTTGCCGGCGAACGCGAAGATGGCGGCGTTCGTGTGCAGCGGGCGGAGGCGCCCGAAACTCAACTCGCCCTCGGGCACCCAGCCGAACCCGGGCAGGGCCCGGAGCTCGGGCACGAGCGTGGGATAGGCCATGAGGGTTGCGATGAAGACGCCCGCGAGGAACGCGACGATGCCCCAGGCCATCGTGGCGAGCGTGAACATGCGGACAATCTTGTCGTCGTAGCTGAACGACTCGAGCGTCGGGTCGTCGTAGGTCGGGGCTGGCGACGCCCCCTCACGCGTGGCCTGGTCCATGCCGTGGTCTCCTCAAGCCCAGCCTGGCGGGCCCACCGGGGCCAGCCGCAGCACATTTATCGACCTGCGACTCTTCTTGTCAACAAATGGGGAGGGGAAATCTGGCACAAAAGTGAGCAAGCGGGCTGCTGATTGCTCCCCAAGCTCGTTCTTGCCAGTCTGTTGCGGCCCGGTTGTTGACAATGGAATCAGCTACACGTAGCCTCGCCGCGGAGATATCCCCGCATGCTCACCCAGGCCACCGGAAACGCCGCCTGCGCTCTCGGCTACCTCGCCGCGACTGGGGGGGGGCCCGAACTGGTCAAGACGATCGCCGAGTCGTGCGGGATCCCCGCCCCGTACCTGGCCAAGATCGTGCACACGCTCTCGAGGGCGGGGGTGGTCTCAACACAGCGTGGCGTCGGCGGGGGCGTGACGCTCGTGCGGGACCCGGCGGACCTGACGCTCTTCGAGCTGTGCGAGATCCTCGGGGACCCGGCGATCCTGCCACGGTGCGTGCTCGGCGCCGAGGAGTGCACCGATGCCCGCGCCTGCCCGGCGCACGAGTTCAATGTCCAGATGCGCGAGCGGCGGCTGGCATTCCTGCGGGGCATGACGATCGCGAAGATCGCGGCGTTCGAGGCCAAGCGCCGCTGGGGCGCGGACTCGCCGGGCTCGGGCCCGGGCGGCGATCGTCGCTCCCAGGCGGGCTAGGGGCAGCCCTCTCCGAACGCCGTCAGGTAGGCGAGCACATCGGAGAAGTTGAACGTCCCGAACGGCGGCGCCAGGTCGGCCACCGGGTCGGACGCGGCGAACGCCGTCAGGTACTCCAGCACGTCGGAGAAGTTGAGCGTGCCGAACGGCTCGGCAAGATCGGCCGCGTTGCACCCGCCCGCCTGCCCGACAACGCCCGGCCAGAAGCCCGAGGAAAGCTGGAACACCCCGCCCGTCGCCGGCGGCGCCGCGTCGTGCTGACCGATTGTGCCCGAGAGCACGAACGGCCCGCCCGAGGACGTCCCGCCGCCCCCGTCGATCGTGTACCAGTCGATGGCGAACGGCGGGCCCGCGGCCGCGAACGGGGCCAGCGCGACTGAGGCGGCCAGGCAGAGAGCGGAGCGTGTTGCGAACTTCATGCGTGGGATCCTCCGCCCCGGGGGTACTCCCCGGAGCATACCAGCCATCGCCTCAATCGCCGATGCGAACGATGCCCGAACTCCCGTCGCGGGTGAGTGTCATGGGGCGCCAGATGGTGAACTGCTCGTTGTAGTCGCCCGGGGCGATGGTGACCTGGGCGCCGGCGGGGACGGCGAACGTCGCCTCGTGGACGGTGTTGAACGGGAAGATGACGCTCCCCCGCTCGAGGTTCCCGTTGTTGCCGGGGTCGCCCGGGACGCCGCCGTTGACGTGCGAGGGGTTGGCGATGTCGTTGAGGTAGTAGCGGAGGTTGGCGAATGCCAGGTCGAACCGGCCGTAGCGTGAGACCGTGCAGTCGTCCGACGGCCCGCCGGAGAGCGTCCCGCGGACGACGCCGAAGCTGCTGAACACGGGCGAGCCCGAAGAGCCGGGCTGGGTGAACCCGAGGAGGTAGCTCACGTCCCAGACGTCGGCGTTGAAGCAGTTCTGGTTGTTCGGGCCGCAGAACTGCTGGTTCCGATCGCCGACCTTGCTCCCGATGGAGATGCGCTTGAACGTGCCGCCCGGGTGGTGGATGCCCGTCGCGGGGCCGTCGTCCCAGGAGCCGGCGTTCCAGCCGAGGTACGTCCCGGTTGCGGGTGGCTCGTAGAGGCCCACGAGGTTCCAGTCCGAGGAGACGTGGCGCTTGACGAGGCGCGAGCCGTCGGAGCGTGGGAGGCCGTTGATGTCCGGGACGACGCCCATGCACGAGTCGGTCCGGTAGAACCAGACGTAGACCGTCGGCGCCGCGGCGGCCTGCGAGCCGAGGCAGTGGTTGGCGGTCATCACGAGGGGCGAGCCGTCGCTTCCCGCCCGGTTGAGCAGGGCGCCGGTGCAGAAGGTGGAGACGTTGCCGGCGCCGTTGATCGTGCCGAGCACGCAGACGGCCGCGGCCGTATCGAGCCAGGGGCCGAAGCAGCTCACGTCCTGGTGCGCGCATCCGCCGCGGATGAACGCGTCCATCGTCGCGTAGCCGTGGTTGATCTGCGAGATCGATGGCGCGGGGGGTGGCAGGTCCACGCCCTCGGCGATCATCTCGATCCCGATGCGGTCGCCAACGATGATGGTGGACCACCAGTCGGTGCGGGCTAGCTCGTGGCGCCGATATGGGCCGAACGAGTATCCCACGACCGGGTCGTATATGAACACCCGGACCGACTCGTCGAAGTCCTCGCCGAACCGCACACGGAGGAACGCGGCGTCCTTGGACGCCAGCTCCACCGAGCGGGTCCATGTCCGGTCCCCGGTCTGTCGCCAGGCGCCCGCGTCGCTCGCGCCCGCGGGCGCCGGGGCGATGTACCCGGAGGCGTTGGCCACGGGCGGGACCGCGGGCTTGATCGTCGGCGCCAGCGCGACCCGGTGCGGCGTCGCCCTGGTGAGCGAACGCAGCATGGGCTCGCGGGCGCCCGGGGTCGGGGCGATCCACGCGGGGTCGGTCCGGGCCGACTGGGCCAGCGCGTGGCCGGCCAGAGCGAGGGCCGCAACGAGGACCGATGTCTGGAGGCGTTTCATGGTGTGTCTCCTCGTCGCCGGACTCACTGGAGGTTGACGAGCACCAGGACCATGCCGGTCTGCCCCAGGTCGAGACCCGTCATGGCCTTGCCGATGACCGCGCCCTGGGATCGCTCGAAGTCATCGGCCCGCATCGCGTGCCCTGGCGTGTCGCTGGTGGTGAGCATGTCGCCGGGCTTGATGGCGCGCTGCCCCGCGTCGCAGCGGACCCAGACGCGACCGGTGAGGGCGACCGCGGGGCTCGACTCGGCGCCCGGCAGGTTGCCGAGGATCGTCCCCGCGGGCAGGCCGTTGGCCCCGCTCACGACGCCGGCGACGAGGCGGCTGTACGAGCCCCGGGCGACGCGGAGTTGCCCCGGGTTGTCCGGATCGATCTCGAGCACCGTGCCGGGCTCGGCGTCGTCGGCATCCGTGGTCGGGAAGCGCTCGGCGACGTCGGCGCCGACGATCTCGAGCACGTCGCACCGGGCGGTGCCGTTGACGTCGAGCGTGGTCTGCGGGTTGGACGTGCCGACGCCCAGGCGACCGGCCAGGAAGTAGGCGTCGCCGTCGGTCTCGAGCGCGAAGAAGGTCGGATTCGACGAGTAGTCGGCGCTCGGGCCGTACTTGATGTAGAGGGCCCCGCCGCCGGTCGAGGTGTTGCGGCCGATCCCCCACTTGTCGGTCAGCGCCCCGCCGGCGATCTCGCCGAGCACGATCGCGGACCCGCGGCTGCCCCCCTCGTCGCTGTAGAGCCCGAGGACGGCGTCGCTGTCCTCGGCGATGATGTCGTCGTTCAGGACCGCGGCGCCGGGCAGCGCGATGCTGGTCCGCTCGACGTGCAGGTGGGCGAGCGCCTCGAGCTCGCCGATGCCCAGCAGCCCTGAGTCCAGGAGCGTGACCTGGGGGTTGACGATGCCGGCCGTCGATGTGGACGCGGTCGAGAAGTGGAGCTTTGACGTGTTGTCGCGGACGACGTGGGCCCCGTCGTGCCCGGCGGGCTGGGCGAGCGAGCCGCCGACGCGGGTGTACAGCCAGCGGTTGACGCCCCCGCCGCCGATGTCGATGCGATTCCACTCGAGGCCCATGGTGGTCGGCGGGTTGGCGCCGAGCAGGAACCCGCGGTACAGGTGGACGTCGAAGTCGAGGTCGGTCGCCCCGATCCCGATGTCGCGGTTCTCGTCGGAGTACATGCCCCGGGTCTGGACGGCGTAGGGCGCCCGCGTGATCGGCTGGCGCGGGCTGAGCGTCACGCCCTCGACCTCGATCTCGAGCCAGCGGTCGATGTTCGTGAAGTCCGCCGCCCCGAAGTCCAGCTCGACCGTGAACAGGCCGGACTGGACCGGGACGCCCATGATGGTCTGGGACGCGAGCTGCGTGCCCCCGGCCGCGACGGGGAAGAGGCGGAACGTCATGTCGTACGCCCCGTCGGCGGCGGCGCCCGAGGCCTGGAGGCTCCCCTGGTACGAGAAGGTGGTGTCGTTCGCCCTGGCGAGGCCACAGGCCGCGGCGAGCACTGCCAGAGACGCGAGATTCCGGAGCGTGCGGTGCATGGGGTCCTCCTCAGATCCGGGCACGAATCGGGGGGCCCGGTCGGAGCCCAGTCCGAAATCCGCGGGCGACCTGGACCATGCCCGGGCCAGATTTCGGACTCTTCTTCACTCTGGGGAGGTCCGAGTGGGCGCATCAGCCGGGACAATCGCGGCGAGGGGCCTGGCGGGGGGTTGTGCCCCGCGGTCGATTCGCCCAAAATCGCACCCGATGGCCGCGTTCTCTCAGGGTCCTGATCGCTCGGGCGAGACCGCGGACGCCCTGCGCGCCGCGGCCGCCGGCGACCCGATGGCCGCGGAGGATCTGCTCCCGCTGGTGTACGAGGAGCTTCGGCGGCTGGCCGAGTCTCGGCTGGCGCGGCTCCCTCCGGGCCAGACGCTGCAGCCGACCGCGCTCGTCCACGACGCGTACCTGCGCCTCGTCGGCGACGCAGACCCGGGCTGGAACGGGCGGGCGCATTTCTTTGGGGCCGCGGCAAGGGCGATGCGGAACATCCTGGTGGACCAGGCTCGGCGGAAGGGCGCGATCAAGCACGGCGGGGATCGGCGGCGCCAGGCGCTGCACGAGGGCGGGGCGCCCGGACCCATGATCGAGACGCCGCCCGAGGACATGATCAGCCTCGACGCGGCGCTTGCGAGGCTGGAGGCCGAGCATCCCCGGCAGGCCCGGGTCGTGATGCTCAGGTACTTCGCCGGGCTGACGAACGAGCAGGTGACCGACCTGACGGATATCGCGTTGTCAAGCGTGAAGCGCGACTGGCGGTTCGCCCGCGCGTGGCTGCGCCGCGAGATCGACGGCGGGGAGGCGGGCGATGCCTGACCGCGCCGCGCTGATCGAGGAGCTGTTCGCCGCCGCGGCCGACCTGCCCCTGGAACAACGCCGGGCCGTGCTCGACGCGCGGTGCGGCCGCGACGAGTCGCTGCGGCGAGAGGTCGAAGAACTCCTGGCGTGCGACGACGAGATGCCCCCCGCGTACCTCGACTCGCCCATCCAGGCGGGCAGCGCCGGCCCGATCGCGGCCCCGGGGGACCTCGTCGCGGGCCAGTACACGCTGATCCGGGAGCTGGGCCACGGTGGGATGGGCGTGGTGTTCCTCGCCGAGCAGTCCACGCCGGTGCGGCGCCGGGTCGCGCTCAAGCTGCTCAAGGCCGGGCTGGACACGCGGCAGATCATCGCCCGCTTCCACGCCGAGCGGCAGGCGCTGGCGATGATGGACCACCCGAACATCGCGCGCGTGCTCGATGCGGGCGCCACCCCGGAGGGGCGGCCCTACTTCGCGATGGAGTACATCCCCGGGCGGACGCTCGTCGCGCACTGCGACGAGGAGCGCCTGACGGTCGCCGACCGGATCGAGCTGTTCCTGCAGGTGTGCGACGCCGTCCAGCACGCTCACACCAAGGGCGTGATCCACCGTGACCTCAAGCCGACCAACGTCATCGTCACGAGGCGCGACGGGCGGCCATCGCCCCGCGTGATCGACTTCGGCATCGCGAAGGCGACCCAGCAGCGGCTCGCGGACACGACGTTCGTCACCGAGCGGGGCCAGCTCGTCGGCACGCCCGAGTACATGAGCCCGGAGCAGGCCGCGGGCGACCCCGACATCGACACGCGGACGGACGTGTACTCGCTGGGCGCCGTCCTCTATGAGCTGCTGACCGGGTCCTGCCCGTTCGACCCCGACGCGATGAGGCGGGGACGGATCGCGGACGTCGAGCGGATGATCAGCGAGGTCGATCCGGCCAAGCCGTCCACCCGCGTCGCCCGCCATGATCAGGAGAATGCCGAGACGCCGACGAGCGTCGAGATCGCCCGGCGGCGGGCGACGACGCCCTCGTCGCTGGCCCAGTCGCTGAAGGGGGACCTTGACTGGGTGGTGCTCCGCGCGATGGCCAAGGACCGGGACCGCCGGTACGAGACGGTCGCCGCGCTGGGCGCCGACCTGCGTCGGTTCCTGGCGAGCGAGCCGGTCGAGGCCAGGCCTCCGTCGCCGACCTACCTGGCGACGAGGTTCGTCCGGCGGCACCGGGCGCTGGTGACGAGCGGGGCGGTCGTCGGCGTCGTGCTCGTCGGGGCGCTGGCGGCGACCGGGACGCTCGCGGTCCGGGAGTCGGCGGCCAGCCGCGAGGCGAGGCAGAGCGCCGCCCAGGCGGGGCGGGAGGCCGCGCGGGCCGAGGCCGTCAACCTGTTCCTGGAGCAGATGCTGACCTCCGCCCGCGCCACCGGGGGGCGCGGCGCGGACGTGACCATGCACGAGGTGCTGGCCGCGACGGGCGGGCGGCTCGACGCGGGCGCGCTCGCGGGCTCGCCCGACGTGGAGGCCGAGGTCCGGCACATCATCGGGAAGAGCTACCTCGACCTGGGCCGCGCGTCGCGGGCCGTCCCCCACTTCCGCTGGGTCTGGGGCCATCGCGCGGCGATGCTCGGGGAGGGCTCGCCGACGACACTCGACGCCGTCTGGTGGTACGGCGAGGCCCTCAAGGAATCTCACCAGACCTCGGCGGCCCTCGAGCAGTTCCGGGCATACCACGACGGCGCGCTCGAAGCGTTCGGCCCGGAGGACGAGCGGACGTGGCGGGCGCTGGACCAGGTCGGCAACTGTCTCATGCGTCTGGGCGCCGCCCGGGAGGCGATGCCCCTCCACCTCGAGGCGTACGAGGGGCTCGTCGCGATCCACGGCGAGGAGAGCATCGAGACCGCGATGCCGCTGTTCAACTACGGCGCCACGCTCCGGATGATCGGCAGGCACGCGGACGCCGCCCCGATCTACCGGCGCGTGATCCAGCTGTTCGACTCGGCGCCGAGCGGGTACACGGTCTCTGCGGTCCGGGCGCGGGCCGAGCTGGGCGACAAGGTGTACGGCACGATCGGCAGGCACGACGAGGGACGGGCCGTCCTGGAGGAGGCGCTGGCCATCTCCAGCCGCGAACTCGGCCCGGAGCACGGCGAGACCGCCGCGGTCATGCACGCCCTCTCCAGGCACGCCTGGCGCATCGGAGAGATGGCCGACGCGGAGGACTGGATCCGGCGCAACATCGAGATCCTGAGCTCGATCCGTGGCACGGACGCGTTCGAGACGTGGATCCGCCGGCAGGAGCTGGCGAGCCTGCTAATCAGCGCCGGCAAGCCGCGGGAGGCCCTCGAGATCCTGGAGCCCGCCATCGACCACTGGGTTCAGGCCGACGACGATAACTCGCTCGCCGAGCGGCCGGAGGGCACGCCGCGACGGGTCTGGGAGCAGGTCGTGGCGATGCGGTGCGCGGCCGTCGCCATGCTCGATCTGGGCCAGCCCGGGCAGGCCGAGGCGATGGCCAACGAGGCGATCGCGCTGACGCGCGTGTACCGGCTGCCAGCGGCGCACGACCCGATCGAGTGCGAGCGGGTGGCGTGCGAGGCCGCGATCGCGCAGGGGCGGGGCGACGAGGTGATCGAGCGACTCCGACTCCTGCACGAGCGGTCCGAGCGAGTAGGCCAGTTCCTTCATGTGCGGCTCGCCGACACCCTCGCCCGGGCGCTGCTCGCGGCCGGCGACGAGGACGCCGCCCGCGTTGTCCTCGATGAGGTCGAGTCGTTGGCGGACTGGCGGTTCGAGCACGGCGAGCGGATGCTGCCTCGGATCCGGCGCTGGGACCACGCGGATCCCGAGAGGGGGCCGACGAGGCCCTAGTCGGAGACCGGCTCGGGAGTCTCGCCCGAGCCGATCGCCTCGGGCTGGTCGAGCGCGTCGAGCGAGCGACGCGTCCCGGCGGTCGCGGGGTGATCGCTCCCGAGCACGCGTTCCATGTCTCGGACCGCCTCGGCCAGCAGGCGCCGCCCCTCGTCGATGTCGGCGGCGTCTTCCGAGCGAACGAGCGTCCTGCCGAGCGCCCCCCGCGAGAACAGGGTCTTGGGGTGCGACTCGCCCGCCGTCGCCAGGTTGAGTTCGAGCACGCGCCGGAGCTTGCCGACGGCCTCCTCGATCCGTCCCATGTCCGCGAGCACCTGGCCGTGGTTGAAGATGGATGTGATCGTGTCGTCGTGCCGCTCGCCGAGGGCGGCCTCCTGGGCGGCGGCGATCGCGCCGAGCTGGGACTCGGCCTCGTCCAGGCGTCCCATCCGATGGAGCACCGCGCCCCGGTTTGACCGGGGCACCATCGCGAGGCGGTGATCGGGGCCGAGCAACGCGTCGCCCGTCTCGATGATCGAGTCGTACACGTCCAGCGCCTCGTCCAGGCGCCCCGCGCGGCGGTACAGCACCGCCAGGTTGTTCATCAGCGCCAGCCTGGTCATGCTCGGGGGGCTCGAGGCGATGTGCGCCTGGTCGATGGCCGAGCGGAGGAGCGCGATGCCTTCCTCGTCCCGCCCGAGCTGGGCGAGCAGGACCGCGCGCTTCCCGTACGCCTGCATGAGCGGCTCGTTGTCCGGCGCCCCGGCCTGTTCATAAAGGGAAATCGCCCGGCTCTGCAGCCGATCAGCCTCCTCGAACCGGGCGAGCTGGAGCTGGATCGTCGCCAGGAGATCGACCGCGTTGGCCAGCCTCATCGTGGGCTCGGTGTCCTCGCGCTCGAAGACCGCCAGCGCCGACTCGACGAGATCCTGGGCGTCCTGCTGCCGGTCCCGGTCGAGCGCGAGCAGGGCCCTGTCGTACGCGACCTGGGCGGCCTGGATGCTCTCCGGTCCATGCAGCCCGACGACCAGCCGCTCCGCGTCCTCCAGGTGCCGCTCGGCCTTGTCGTACGAGCCGACGAGGCGGTAGCTGGAGCCGAGCGTGTGCTGGATGCGGGCCCGGACGCGCGGCTGGTCGTGCAGCTCCCGATCGACCCGGGCCTCGGCGGCGTCCAGGATCTCGAGGAGCACCTCGGGGTCCCGCCCGGCCGCCCGGTCGGGCGTCGCCGACGCGAGCATGTCCTCGAGGAAGGAGGCGACGCTGTCCGCCTCGTCCAGTCGGATCAGCGCCTCCTGCCGCTGATCGTGCTCCGCGATCTCCGCCTCGCGGGTCCTCGTGTACAGCCATGTCATCACCGAGAGGCCCGCGACGAGCAGGACGAGCACGGTCGTCCCGGCGAGGACCGCGCCGCGGTTCCGGCGGACGAACTTGGCCGCCCTGTACCCGACCGTGTCCGGCCGCGCTCGCACCGGCAGGTCGTTCAGGTGCCTGCGGATGTCATCGGCCAGGTCGGCGACGCTCCGGTAGCGTCGTTCGGGCTCCTTCCGGAGCGCCATCAGCACGATGGTGTCCAGGTCCCCCTCCAGCTCGCGCCTGAGCCGCGGCGTGCTGATGGAGATCGGCGCCGACGGATCACGCTCGCCCGAGCCGCCCGCGCTCGCGCCGGTCGCGCGGGTCACCGCGGTGCTCGGCCGCGCCGGCTCCTGCTCGCAGATCATCCGCTGCAGCTCGGCCCGGGAGCCGGAGGGCGACTCGAAGGGCGCCCGCCCCGTCAGCAACTCGTACAGAACCACACCGAGCGAGAACACGTCCGTCGCCGTCGTGACCCGCTCGCCGCGGACCTGCTCGGGCGAGGCGTACCGCGGTGTCAGGACGCGCTGCTCGGTCGAGGTCCGCGTCTGGAGGTCCTCGTCGGGGGAGAGGAGCTTGGCGATGCCGAAGTCGAAGAGCTTGGGCGTGCCTTCGGGCGTGACGTAGATGTTGGAGGGCTTGATGTCCCGATGGACCACGAGCTGCCTGTGGGCGTGCTCGACCGCCTCGCAGACCCGGAGGAACAAGTCGAGGCGTGCGCGGACCGGCAGGTCGCGGGACTCGCAGTGCGTATCCAGCGGCTCGCCATCGACATATTCCATGACGAGCGCCGGGCGGCCGTCGGCGGTCGTGGCCGCGTCGATCAGGCGGGCGATGCACGGGTGCTCGAGCCCGGCCAGGGCCCGCCGCTCGACGCGGAATCGGCGGAGCACCTCGTCGGTGTCCATCCCCCGCTTGATGACCTTGATCGCGACCCGCCGCTCGAACTCGGCGTCGTCCCGCTCGCCGAGCCACACCGAGCCCATCCCGCCCTCGCCGAGCCGGCGGACGAGGCGGTACGCGCCCACCCGCTGCCCGGAGAGATCCTCGCCGTGCTCCTGCCCCCGCCCGAGGGCGGCGATCGGCGCCACGGGTTCTGACAGTGGCCCGCCGGACTCGCCGTCCGCCCGGATCAGCCGCTCGACCCGGAGCCGCAGGTCCTCGTCGTCGCCGCAGGCCTCGCGCACGAAGGCCTCCCGCTCGGCCGGGGGCCTCTCCAGCGCCGCGTGGAACACCTCCTCGACGCGCCCGAGCCGCTCGGAGCTGGCATCACTCATGCCGTCGCCGCCTCCCCGTCCTGGAGCTCGGCCCGCAGCCAGGCCCGGGCGAATCGCCAGTGCCGCTCGACCGTTGCGGTCGAGATCCCCATCGCGGCCGAGGTCTGGTCGATCGTGCACCCGGCGAAGAAGCGGAGTTCGACCACCTGGGCCTTGACGCCGTCCACCTGGGCCAGCCGCACCAGCGCGTCGTCCAGCTCGAGCAGGTCGATGTCCGCGTCGCGGGCGAGCAGGGCCGTTTCCTGCAGCCGCAGCCGGTCCGCCCCGCCTCCACGCTTGAGCGCGGACCGGGCGTGTGCGTGATTGATCAGGATGTGCCGCATGGCCTTGGCCGCGGCCCGGAAGAAGTGTGACCGGTCCGCCCACCCGCTGGTGCGCGGCTCGAGAGAGAGGTAGGCCTCGTGCACGAGGGCGGTCGCCTGCAGTGTGTGGTCCGGGCGTTCGCGGCTGAGAAACGCCTCGGAGAGCCCGCGGAGCTCGTCGTAGACCAGTTCGATGAGCGCGGCCGAGTCCCCGCCGGGGCGGGAGCCCAGCTCGTTGAGGATCTGAGTCAACTCGTCGGCCCGGGACGCTCGCACGGTGGATCCAGAAAAAAGAGGCGGACGCTGATGGGGTCCCCGCCCCGTTCCTGCTTCTCCCCGTGAAGCGGGGCGTTCCCGCGACCCTGACCCAGTGTAGCCGCCGGCGGGCGGGCCCCGAAAGGGCCTCCCGCCCGGCTTGCCCCGATCCCCCCGACACACAGCAGGAGCACCGAAATGAACGCGAAGAACTTGATCCGAGCGATGGCGTGCGGCGTGCTGGCCGCCTCCGCGGGCCAGGCCCTGGCCCAGCCCCTCACCGAGACGTTCACGTACCAGGGGCGTCTGTCCGACGGCGCCGAGCTGGCCGACGGCTTCTACGACTTCCAGTTCCGTCTGTTCCGAGACGCCGGCGCGACCAGCATGATCGGCAACGTCATCACCCGCACGAACGTCGAGGTCGTGGACGGGCTGTTCACGGTCACCGTCAACTTCGGCGGCTCGGGCTTGCTGTTCGACGGCGACCGCCGCTGGCTCGAGGTCTCCGTCCGCTCGGCGGGCTCCGGGTCGTACACGGCGATGTCCCCGGCGCAGGAGATCACGGCGGCGCCGCACGCGACCTACTCGTCGTGGGCGGGGATCGCCGAGGTCGCCGAGTCGACCATGGCCGACCTGACCGATGCGTACAACAACGGCCCCGTCCTCGACGCCACATCCGGGCCCGTCGCGATCCAGAAGTCCAACGGCGGCCTGTTCGATCCGGCCACGCTCCGCATCGGCACCGCCACTAGCGGCGCGGGTGGCGAGCTGCAGATCACGAGCTCCAACGGCAACACCTCCATCCTCGCCAACTTCCTCTCCTCCAACTCCGGCAACCTCCAGGTCATGGACGCCCTGGGCGACCCCATGATCACCTCGCAGATGGACGTCAGCACCGGCGCGGGCGGCTACTTCAACGTCTACAGACGCAACGACGGCGGCACGTCCTCGGGCTCCCGCATCGGCTTCCAGGTTGACGGCAACTTCGGCGGCACCGAGAGCACCCAGGTCCAGCTCCGCGGCACGGCCAACACGATGCTCTTCCAGACGCACGTCAACGGCGACTCGTCCGTTCAGCTCCCGACCGAAGCGATCAACGCCTCCGAGATGCTCAACGAGACCGGCGTCGCCGAGACCGCAAACTCCGGCTCGACCGTGCTCACCGCCAGCGGCGCCACGATCGACACCATCACCTCCACCACAATCACCTGCCCGACCCCCGGCTACGTCCTGGTCATCGCCACCGGAGAGGTCAGCGTCAGCCATGTCGGCGCCGTCGGCGGCATCGGCGGGACCTCCTCCTCCGCCAACTTCGGCGTCTCCAATAGTTCAGGCAGTATCCAGTCCAACCAGGACGTCGAGCTCCGCCTCGACAACGACCTCTTCACGGGCACCTACGACTTCCCCGTCACCGTCCACGGCGTCTTCTCGGTCAACGCCGGATCCAACACCTTCTACTTCCTGGGCGACCAGAACTCCACGGGGCACTCCATCACGGTCCTCGACTCGCAGGTCTCGTGCATCTTCATCCCCACCGCCTACGGCTCGGCCGGCCTCCAGGCGCCCCCGCTCCCGGACATGGCCTCGCCCCGCATGGGCGGCATGACCACCAGCGAGATCCAGGCCGAGCAGGACGCCGCCATCCTCGCCAACGAGATCCGCGTCGATCGTGAACTCGCGGAGATGCGGGCCCGCATCGAAGAGATGGAGCGCCTGCTCGCCGGCCAGGAGCAGCGGTGAGTCGCCCGCGTGATCGCAAGCAACGAAAGGAGACACACGATGCGACTGCGTGAAGTGACCATCCTGGCCGTGCTCGCCGCGGCCTCCCCCGCGAGCCTCGCCCAGTCCGGCGGGCCCTACGACCTGAGCTGGAGCACAATCGACGCCGGGGGGGACATGGAGATGACCGGGGGCTCGTTCGCCCTCTCCGGCTCCATCGGGCAGTTCGACGCGGGCCCGACGATCAACGGACGGTACGGCGTCGAGGGCGGGTACTGGTCCGTCCCGATGGCGGGCCCGAGCGTCGGCTGCAACGAGGCCGACCTCGCCGAGCCATTCGGCACGCTCGACTTCTCCGACGTCATCGCCTTCCTCTCGGCGTTCGGCGCGATGGAGAACTCGGCGGACCTCGCCGCCCCGTTCGGCGTCTTTGATTTCTCAGACGTCATCGCCTTCCTGACCGCGTTCGGCGCCGGCTGCCCGTAACCGGTTTCGATCCAGATTCCCGCGCGCGGCCCGCTCCTGTGTTTGGGGCGGGCCGTGCTCTGCGCGTCGGACGCCGCCCTCGCTCAGGGCTCGGTCGGGGCCGCGGCCAGGCTCTCGTCGAGGCGAACGACCAATCCCTCGGCCGCCTCGGACCGCCAGTGTTCCGGCCCGAAGTGGGCGACGAGCTGGTCCCGTGCCGTCCGGATCAGGTCCCCCGCCTCGTCCGTCCGATCCAGGTCGAGCAGCGCCTCGCCCTGGCTCAGCCTGGCCTGGGCGAGGATCCAGTGTCCCTCGGGCACGGCCGCGCTCAGGATCTGGGCTGCCGAGCCGAGCAGCGGGACCGCCGCGTCGGGATCGCCCGAGCGGAGCAGCGTCACGCCGAGGTTGAGCGAGACCATGCCCACGCGCGGGTGCGAGTCGCCCAGGGCCTCGACGAAGATGCCGCGGGCCTCCCGGAATCGCGCGATCGCCTCATCCATCCGCTCCTGCGTGCGGTAGAAGTCGGCGAGGTTGTTGACGGCGATCGCGACCCGCTCGTGCGTGGGCCCGAACACGCGCCGCCGGATCTCGATCAGCTCGAGCATGCTCTCCTCGGCGCCCTCGAACTCGCCCAGCGAGACGAGCATCTCCGCCCGGTTGCCCAGGCAGGCGAGCGTGTCCGGGTGCTCGTCGCCGCGGAGCTCCCGCAGGATCGGCAATGCCTCGTCGTACGCGTCGCGGGCGTCCTGGTACCGCTCGAGCGGGCGGTACAGGGCGCCGAGCGAGGTCAGCGCCTGGGCCCGGAGGATCCGGGTCTGGTCGTCCTCGCCGACGAGTTGTGCCAGCGAGGCCGAGTACAGCTCCAAGGCTTGCTCGCTGTGCCCGAGCGCGGCGTGCGTCGCGGCGAGGTTGACGAGCGTGCGGACCCGCCTCGGGTCCGCGGGCGCCGATGGTCGGTCCCACAGCTCCAGCGCCCGCTCGTGCTCGGCGAGCGCTGCCTCGAGGTCGCCGCCGGACTGCTTGATCGAGCCCAGCTCGGAGATGGCGGCGGGCAGATCGCCCGGCGGGGCCTCGGCGCCGAGCGATTCGAGCAACTCGACGGCCCGCCCCTGGTGCTCGGCCGCTCGGTCCAGCACGCCCAGTCGCCAGTACGTCTGGCCGAGCGTCGCGTGGAGCTGGGCGCGGAGGTCGGGGTGGTCGGCGAACTCGGCCTCGACCCGCGCGTGCGTGTCCTCCAGCAAATCGACGACGCGGAGGTCGGGCCCGCTCTGCCCGGGCTCGACCGAGGCCAGGAGGCGCCGCAGGAAGACGTTCATGAGCGTCTGCTTCTCGGCGTCGGTCTCGGCCGCGGCCTTGGCGGCCTGGGCCCGCTGGTTGGCGGCGCTGGTCCTGGCGTACGCAACGGCCGAGGCGACCGTGATGCCCAGCAGCGCGACGACGACCGTGATCGACGCCCCGACGAGGACGCGGTTGCGCTTGGCGAACTTGCGGAGTTGGTACATCGTCGAGGCGCGCCTGGCGACGATCGGCTCGTCGCCGAGCACGCGCCGGATGTCCCCCGCCAGGGCGGCGGCGCTCTGGTAGCGTCGCTCGGGCTCCTTGGACATCGCAGTCAGGACGATCGTGTCCACGTCCTCGTCGAGCCCGGGGCGCAGATCGGAAGGCCGCATCGGCGGGACCTCGCGGATCCGCTGGATCGAGGCCGCGATCGGGCCCGAGACGTCGATCGGCAGGCGCCCGGTCAGCGCCTCGCCCAGGATGGCCCCCAGCGCGTACACGTCCGACCGGACGTCGGCGGCGACGGCGCCGCGCTCGACCTGCTCGGGGCCCGCGTACGCCAGCGTGCCCATGAACTCGCCCTCGTCGGTCACGAGCGATCGGGACTCGTCAGGCTCGAGCGCCTTGGCCAGCCCGAAGTCCAGGATCCGCGGGCGGCCCGCGCCGTCGATGAGGATGTTGGACGGCTTCAGGTCCCGGTGGATCACGCCCCGCTGGTGCGCGGCGCTGACGATGTCGCAGATCTCGGCCATCAGCGTGAGGATCCGCTCGGCCGAGGGGGACTCGTCGCGGACGTACGCGTCCAGGGGCCTGCCGTCGATCAGCTCCATGACGAGCGCCGGGCGCCCGTCGCCCGTCGAGGCGCGATCGAAGACGGTCACCACGCCCGGGTGGCTGATCGAGGACGCCAGGTCGATCTCCCGCTCGAGCCGCTGCGACTGGCGCCTGGACGCGCCGCGCCCGGCGAGCAGCACCTTGAGCGCGACGCGGCGCCCGGTGGACCGCTGGGTCGCGGCGTACACGATGCCCTGCCCGCCCCGGTGGATCTCACGCTCGATCTCGTAGCCCGCCACGTCGGGCGCCTCGCGGGGCAGGTCGATCTGGCGCGACGAGCGGAGCTGGTCGGTCAGGTCGCTGGCCGTCCGGACTTCTTCGAGCAGTTCGCGGAGCGCGACCTCCTGCTCGAGCCGACGCTCGAGTTCGTCGCGGGCCTCCGCGTCCAGGCCGTCGGCCAGGTACAGCTCCAACCGCTCCAGGTCTTCCCCGTTCACGCGACGGCCCCCTCCGGCTCGAACTCGCGCCGCAGCTCGGCGACCCGCTTGAGAACCCTGTGCTTGGCGATGAAGACGGCGTTCTTGGTGATGCCCAGGTCGGTTGCCACGCGGTCGGCGGGGACGCCGCGCATCGCCGTCAGCTCGAACGCCTCGTAGGTCGAGGGTTCGACCTCGGCCCGGACCTGCTCGAGGCACCGGTCGAGCACGTGCCGCTCCCAGGTCTCGGTCCAGGTCCGCCGGGCGAGCTCGTCGTCCGGCCGCCCGGAGAAGAACGTCGTCCGCCCGCGCGCGGCCGGCGCCTGGCCCTCGCGGGGCGCGTCCCGGAACACCCGCTGGGCCTCGCGGAACGCGATGCCGAAAAGCCAGGAGCTGAGGCGGCCGCGGTCCCTCGAGTACCGCCCCTCGCGGTACGCGCGGACGAAGGCCAGCATCGTGCTCTGGACCACGTCCTCGGCGGCGGCGTCGGAAAGGCCCAGTCGCACCGCGAAGCGGTGGACGGGCGCCCGGAAGTGGGTCGCGAACTCCTCCCAGGCCGAGTCCTGGGCGTCGGTGAGGCGTTCGAGCAGGATGGTCGTCGTCACCCACGGCATCGGAAGAGGGCCCATGATGGCCGACCGGGCCGGCCGGATCAACTCGTAAGCCCCGCCGGGGGACGGAGATGCGGGGCCCGGGCGGTCGCCGCGGCGGATTTCTGCCCAAGTCGAGAAAGCAGGGGCCTGCTCGTGGAGAGACGGGGTGAGGGGGCGGTTGCTCCCCAGGACACCCACCACGACTCGGAGGACAACCCCATGCGAAACCACACGAAGATCTTGGCGCTCGCCGCGGCCGCCGGCCTCGCGAGCCCCGCCGTCGCGACCGACCGGTACTGGGTCGCCTCGCTCATCGGCCTCTGGAGCGACTCGGGTCAATGGTCGATCTCATCGGGCGGCTCGGGCGGCTTCGGCGTCCCGCAGACCGGTGACAACATCTTCCTCGACGAGCGCTCCATCTGCATCTTCAACGGCGCCGGCATCGTCAACCCGAGCTTCGGCGACGTCACGCTCTCGGGCGTGTTCTCCGGCGTGACCTCGCTGCAGCAGGGCTCCTCGCCCTGGAACGCCGACCGGATGACCATCGGCCTCGCGTCCGACGACTGCGAGTTCCTCATGGGCGGCGGCTCGTTCATCGTCGAGGAGATGCTCGTCGGCAAGGAACCCGGCGGCGAGGGCTACTTCGAGACCTCGGGCACGGCCGATTTCGTCGCCACGACCGTCGTGGACGTCGGCATGAACGGCGCCTCGGGCTCGGTCGAGATCGGCGGCAACCTCTTCGAGTTCCCCGAGATGAACATCTCCTTCGGATTCGGGAACCCCGGCATCGGCCACGTGGACGTGCTCGCCGGCACGATCCTCGGCGACGACCTCCGGGTCGGCCTCGACGGGCGGGGCTCCCTGTTCCAGTCCGGCGGCGACATCGACGTGGACGGGTACACCGTCGGCTCGCAGCCGTCGGCCCCCGATAGCACGTCCATCCACACCGGCGGCACGCTCGACGTGGCGGGCTTCCTCCAACTCGCCCCCGCCTTCGGCGACGCGACCTTCACCATCGACGGCGCCGACGTCTCCTGCGGCACGCTCTACATGGGCGAGGGGCCCGGGGCCGACGCGACCCTCAATCTCTCGACGGGGTCCCTCGACGCCACGTCGGCCCGCATCGGGATCGAGGGCGCCGCAGTGCTCAACCAGATCGGCGGCGCCTTCACCGCCGGCAGTGTGTCCGTCGGCGAGCTCAGCGGGTCTGACAGCGCTGTGTGGCAGTGCTACGGCGGCACGGCGATGGTCGGCGGCGACGTGCGCGTGGGCGCCGGGAACACGGGCGACGGCGAGCTGACCGTCGATGGCGGCGCCCTGATGTGCGAGGACCTCATCATCTCCGCGACCAGCAACTCATTCGGGTTTGTCTCCATCGAGAGCGGCTCGATCAGCGCCGACGTGCTCTCGGTGGGCGCCGCCGACGCCGGCCAATACCTCCAACGCGGTGGCTCGCTCTCCGCGACCTCGATCGTCGTTGATCCTTCCGCGATGCACGACTCCATCTTCCAGGTGACCGGCCCGGACTTCGGGTCGGTCAACACGTCCTCGCTGACCAACAACGCCGATGTTCGAGTGTTCGGCGGTGTCGTCACCATCGGCACACTCAACAACAACACCGGCGCCTCGTTCCGCCTGGGCAACAGCCCCGACGTGCGCGCGCCGACGGTCATCAACGACGGCCAGTTCACGTTCGGCACGGCCGCTGCGATCCTCTCGGGATCCGTCACCGGACCGCCCCTGAATCTCCGCCTGCTCGGCTCGTTCCAGAACAACGGCACGCTCATCACCAGCGCCGGACTGGCCGCCGACTTCTCGATGAACCTCACCAACGACGGCGTCGTCGATGTCATCGGCCCCGCCGACCTCGACGTCAACGGCTCCATCCTCAACCGCGGCGAGATCAATGTAAACTCCGACGGCGGAATCCTGACCGCCGAGCTCCAATGCGACAACGCCTCGGGCATCGTCAACCTCGGCATGATCAACCTCGACGAGGGCCTCGTCCGCACGACCAACGGCCCCTTCAACAACGAGGGCGGCGAGATCCAGGGGCCCGGCCTCATCCAGGGCGGGCTCACCAACAGCGGGCTCATCGGCCGCGGCGGGCAGCTCGAGCAGCTCCGCATCCAGGGCGGGTACACGTCCTCCAGCGGCGCCGTGCTCGAGTTCCAGCGCTACCCGGGCGCCCACAACTCCATCCGCGTGACCTCGGGCGACGCCCAGCTCGCGGGCACGATCAGCGTGGACTTCGAGTTCTTCACGCCCTCGCCCGGAGCCGAGTATGTCCTGCTCACCGTGGACGCGGGCAGCGTCATCGGGACGTTCGACACCGAGGTCATCACCGACGCCAACGCCGAGATCGTCTACGAGTCGAACCGTGTGCTGGTCCGGGTGCTGAGCTCGTGCAACGCGGCGGACCTGGCCGAGCCCTTCGGCCAGCTCGATTTTTCTGACGTGATCGCCTTCCTGACGGCGTTCGGGGCCATGGACGGGGCCGCCGATCTCGCCGAACCGTTCGGCCAGTGGGACTTCTCCGACGTGATCGCCTTCCTGACGGCGTTTGGGGCTGGGTGTCCGTAGCTCTCGCCGGGATCGACCACTGCGCAAGTGACAACCAGGCCGGAGACGGCCT
Organism: Phycisphaerales bacterium; assembly: GCA_041987545.1. GTDB lineage: Bacteria > Planctomycetota > Phycisphaerae > Phycisphaerales > UBA1924 > JAJRXR01. The sequence continues at coordinate 127,811 of JBHIWH010000005.1, forward strand.
GGTTGTCGTTCCGGAGAGGAACATCGCCGACTCAGAACGAGCTGCAGATCCCGTCGGCGAAGTAGCCGAGGAACAGGATGATGTCCGTGAAGTCCAGCGAGCTGTCGCCGGAGAAGTCCACGCTCAGATCGCCGCTCCCGAAACGCGTGAGCAGCTCGACGACGTCGGAGAAATCGAGCTGGCCGAAGGGCTCGGCCAGGTCCGCGGGGTTGGGCGCGGAGTGGTCCACCCCCGCGATGACGTAGACGACGCCGGTCGTCGCGTTGTCCCCGTTGGCGGCCAGGATGTAGTCGCCGATCCCATCCCCGTTCGCGTCTCCCGCCGACGAGAGTGTGCCCGCGAGGAATGCCCCGGTCCGGCTGGAGGTGAACGTGCGGAGGATCGAGCCGTCCGAGCCGTCGAGCAGGTGGGCCTGCCCGCCCTGGGTCGCGCCGACCTGGCTGCGCCAGGACGCGACCAGGCCGTCGGAGATGCAATCGCCCGTGATGTCCCCGATGCTGCCCGCGGGCGTCCAGGGTGTGCCCCCGAACCCGCTGTTGACCGAGAACCCTCGGTACGAGTTGATGATGTCGCCCGTGGCGCCGTCCACCTGGTACCAGCGGCCGGACTCGGGTCCGAGCTCGTTGTCGCCGATGTCGCACATGGCGAAGTCGGGCACGTCGTCGCCGTTGAAGTCCTGGAAGCCCTGGCACTGCTGCCACCCGGCGAGCACCCAGCCCGTACCGACGGGGTCGACCCGGTACAGCTCGGCGCCGTCCACGCCCGAGTACACGCGGACCTGGCCCCGGAAGCTCGCGCCCCAGGGCCCGGGGGCGCCGACGGAGTAGTCGGGGACGTCGTCGCCGTTCACGTCGCCCAGTAGAGAGACGGTGTGCCCGAACCGGGCGTTGTTGGAGGTGGGCCCGGTGTGCGAGCGGACGACACTGCCGTCGGCGCCGGAGAACAGGAACGCGCGGCCGGCGTTGAAGCCGACGCCGTCGTCCCCCCAGGCGCCGACGAGGATCTCGCCGAGCCCGTCGCCGGTGACGTCCCCGATGCCGCACGCCCGGAACCCGAACCCGGTCCCGCTGGAGCCGACGAGGTCGTGCAGCTCGGACCCGTCGGCGCCGGAGTAGACGTGGACGTGGGCATCGTTGGTCCCGAACAGGTAGTCGATGATGCCGTCGCCATCGATGTCGCCCGCATCGCACACGTAGCCTGCGGCCGCCGCGGCCCGGGCGACCACGTGTGAGCGGATGACGGTCCCGCTGGCGCCGTCGTACAGGTGCACGACCCCGCCGTTGTTGGCCCCGTCGTCGACGCCCGGCGCCGCGACGAGGAACTCCATCGCCCCGTCGCCGTTGTAGTCGGCGACGGCGCAGACGTTCGCCCCGAAGCTGTCGCCGGGATCGACGCCCAGGAGCTCGTGGATGATGACGACGTCGCCCTCGACGAACTGGGCGAGGGCCGGTGTGGCGACGACGGAAGCGGACAGCAGCACAGCGGTGGGACGGATCAGTGACATACCTCGGTCTCCTGGTGACGCGGTGCAGTCCGGCGGGTCCGGCCCGGTGGTGATCGCGGTTCCGCGTCGCCTGCGTTGCGCAGGATCGACCGACGACACCGGGCCGGACGCCACCCGGACTGAGGGGAGTCCCCCCCAGGGCACTGCAAGAGGCCCCGGCGGATCGCGCACGGGAATCTCGGTTTTGTTGCGGAGGGCGCCCTACGGGGCCGCGGGAGAGGCCGACCGGACCCGTTCCAGCCGAGCACGCACGACCGGGACAAGCGGGTCGGAGTCGAGCCGGGGCGCCTTCAGGAGCCGGCCCAGCGCCGCCTCGGTCCACGACACCCCGCGGACGGCCACGCTGACCGGCACCAGCCGATCAAGGACCGCTCCAAACCGGTCGGGGTCGTCGGGCAGGGCCGATGCGAATGCCGGAAAAGCCTGTTCGATCGCGGCCTCGGCGCCCGGCCCCTGCTCGAGCAGTGTCAGGAAGAGCCCCAGCCGCTCAGCCTCCGGCGCCGCCCGCGCCGAGACCAGCTGTGCCTCAAGCCGGATCGCCTCGACGACCCACCCGCCCGCCTCGTCGCCCTCGCCCAGCGCGAACCGGCAGCCCACGCGCTGCCAGGCGGCCTCGACCGTTGAGTCCAGCGCGATCCCGTCGGGCGTGCGGGAGACCGCCTCGGAGTAGACGTCGATCGCCTCCCTCCGCCGGCCCGACCGCAGGAGGTACGAGCCGTAAGCGTTGAGCGCGTTGATCGTGAACGGGCTGGTGAGCTCGGGGTGGGCCCTGTAGATCTCGACGGCGTGCCCGAAGCGGGTGCCCGCGTCCTCGATCCGCCCGTGAGAGAAGTAGGCGTGCCCCAGGCCGACGTTGGCCTCGGCCAACTCCGCGGTCCCCGTGACGCCCAGCGCGTCGAACATCGCCAACGCCGCCTCGTACTGCTCGACGGTCCTGTCCGGCGCCGGACCCGACGGCGCCTGTGCCCAGTGGGCCAGCGCGAGGTCCGCCAGGCCTTCGGCGACCAGCGTGTGCTGCTGGCCCAGGACCTCCCGCCGGATCGCGAGCGACTCGAGCTGCATGTCCACGACGTCGCCGCAGTCAACGGGCCGCGTGAACACGAGGTCCGACTTGGCCCGCGCGAGCTTGGACAGCGCGTCGGCCAGGCGGAGCGGCTCGGTCGTCGGGTCGGCCCGGTCGTGGTCGAGCGCGGCTTGCAGATGGGGGACCGCGTCCGCGTACCGGAACAGACCCAGGTACACCCGCCCGATCACCGCGTGAACGCTCGCCGCCACGTCCGGCTCGTCGGCCAGCCGCGTTCGGGTCAGCTCGTCGGCGGACCGGAGCAGGTCGAACACGCTGACGTCGCCCTCGTGCCGGAACGGGCTGGAGGACGCGAGCGTGGTCTCGAACAGCCTGAGGACTTCCCGGGACTCGTCGCGCTCCCGGGCCGCCAGCGCCGCCGCGGCACGGGCCCGGGCCATGCCGATCGACGTGCCGACCACGGCGCCCGCGACGAGCACCGCCACGACCGCCGCGAAGGCGACGCTCGCCTTGTGGCGCAGCACGAACTTCTTCGCCCGGTACGCATAGCTCCCCCGGTGCGCCGACACGGGCTGGCCCGCGAGGAACCTGCCCAGATCATCCGCGAATGCCTCCACCGAGGGGTACCGATCAGCAGGGTCCTTCCTGATCGCCATCATCACGATGTCGTCCAGCTCCCGGGGCACGGAGGCGATCGCCGAAGACCTCGACGAAGCACGCCTGCCCGCGGCGCTGGGCGGGGGAGGATCGATCTCGCAGATCTGCCGCTCGCACTCGTACCGCGGCACGCCCGCCTCCTCGAACGCCGGGCGCCCGGCGAGCAGCTCGTAGAGCACGAGCCCGAGCGAGTACACGTCGGTCGATGTGGAGACGTGGCGCCCGAGGACCTGCTCCGGGCTCGAGTATCGGAGCGTCATCGCCGGCGGGCTGGTCGCGGTGATCGCGGCCTGGTCGCCGTGGGCGCCCTCGATCAGCCCCGCGACGCCAAAGTCGAGGAGCTTGAGCACGCCCTCCCGCGTGATCAGCATGTTGGCCGGCTTGATGTCCCGGTGGACGACGAGCTTCTGGTGGGCGTACCGCACCGCGTCGCACGCGCCCAGGAACAGCGAGACGATCTGCGAGACCGGGAGCGCCCGCTCCCGGCAGTACTCGGTCACGACGCCGCCGTCGATGTACTCCATGACCAGGTACGGCAACCCGCCGTCGGTCGCGCCGCCGTCGAGCAGCCTGGAGATGTTCGGGTGATCGAGCAGCGCCAGCATCTGCCGCTCCCGGTGAAACCGGCGGACCATGCCCGTCGATTGCAGGCCCTGGCGCATCACCTTGATCGCGGCCTGGTCCCGGTAGTCGTCCACCCGCGTCACGAGGTACACGTCGCCCATGCCACCCGAGTTGAGCCGGCGCTCGACGCGGTACTTGCCGATCCGCTCGCCCTCGGCCAGCAGACGCCCGTCGTCCCCCTCGCCCAGCACGTCCTCGAGCGAGAACGCCGGCTCGAGCGATTCCGACTCGTCCAGCGAGGCCAGCAGCGCATCGACCTCGGCGCGGACGCGTTCGTCCCCGGCGCAGGCGTCGGCGACGAACGCGACGCGCTCGCCCCCGCGCCTCGACATCGCCTCTAGGAAGATCTCCCGGGTCCGCTCCCACCGCGCCTGCTCGCTCACGGACGCATCTCCCGGAACAGCCACGCCCGCGCGAACGTCCAGCACTGGACGACCTTGCGTGGGGAGACCCCCGCCGCCTCGGCGGTCTCCTCGATCGTCAGCCCGCCGAAGAACCGCATCTCCACGACCCGGGCGTGCAGCGGGTCCCGCTCGGACAACTCGCGCAGGGCCAGGTCGAGCGACTCCAGATCGACGTCACGGCCCTCGATCGCGTCGACTGCGTCGTCGAGGGGCACCCGCTTCCACCCGTCGCCGCGCTTCAGGGTCTTCCTGGCCACCGCGTGGTTGACCAGGATCTGCCGCATCAGCCTGGACGCGATCGCCAGGAAGTGGCCCCGCGAGGTGATCTCTGGCATGCGTTCGCCGACGAGCCTGAGATAGACCTCGTGGACGAGCGCCGTCGGCTGCAGCGTGTGCCCGGTGCGCTCGGCGTGGAGATACCGCCCGGCGAGCCGGTGCAGCTCCGAGTACGCGAGACAGACCACCTCCCGGATCGCCTCCGGGTCGCCGCCCCTCCATCGCACGAGCATGTGGGCCGTATCGGGCAGGTCATCCTGCGGCATGCCGCTGACTCCGGGACCGGGCCGCCGCCGGGCGCCCGGACCACCGGCGCATGCTAGCATTTCCGATCTCGGATGCTCTGTGAATCTTCTTACTCGGGCGGGACCGGGCCGGGCGGGGCGTGCCCGCGGCGGCAGGGGACCGCGCGCCCGAAGTCTGCGCGTCCGAGAAGCGCGGTCAGTCCTCCGACGTGCTTGCCTCGCCCGACGCGATGCGTTCCCACTCCGCCGCCCGCTCCGGGCGCCCCCACTCCGTGTACATTTCCGCGATCCCCGAGGCGATGACCCCCGAGTCCCGGTGCGCGGGCCCGAACGACGCGGTGATCCGCTCGTACGCGTCCAGGTACACGGGCTCGGCCTCGGCGTGCCGCCCCAGCTTCCGCAGGCACCGGCCGCGCATCGATCCGGTGATCGCGCAGAAGAAATGGTCCGGGTACAGGGTCCCGAAGCGGTCGGCGAGGATGACGTACTCCCCGAGCGCGGCCTCGTACTCGCCCCGGTCATAGATGGTCTTCGCCAGGTTGAACCGCGTCACGAGCGTGTCGAAATGGTCCTCGCCGAGGGCCCCGCGCTGGGCCTCCAGCGTGGACGAGAGCATCCGGACCTGGTCCTCGGTGCGGCCCACGCGCCCGTACACAGTCGCGAGCATGCTGGCGACGCCGAGCGTCGATCGGTGCCCCTCGCCGAGGGCCTCGCGGTGCAGGGCGAGGGCCTGCTCGATGGTCTCGATCGCCTCGTCGGTCCGCCCGACGTTCAGGTATGTCGCCCCGAGGTTGGTCATCGTCTGCATCGTCTGCGGGTGGTGCTCGCCGACGGTCTCCATGAGGATGCCGAGGACGCGGGGCATGAGCTCGAGGGCCTCGTCGTGGCGCCCGGTGTAGATGTAGAGAACGGCGAGATTGTTCATGGTCGTCGCCGTGTGCTCGTTCTTCTCGCCGAGCACTCGGATCCGTCGCTCGAGCGCCTCATCGATGAAGGGCTCGGCGTCGTCGAACCGCCCCTGGCCCAGGAGCGAGGCGCCGATGTTGCTGATCGTGGCGATCGTCTGCACGTGGTCCTCGCCGAGCACCTCACGCTGCAGCTCCAGCAGCTCGCGGGACTGCGCCTCCTCGGTCGCGAAGTCCGCCTGCTCCGAGGTGATCATCAGCTGTTCCATGCGGCATAGGAGCGTCTGCTCGTCCTCCGCGCCCAGCTCGGCCTCGTAGATCTCGTGCGCGCGGGCCAGGTGCGAACCGGCGTCCTCGAGCCGCCCGAGTCCTCGGTACGCCTTGCCGATGGTCAGCCGCAGGTTCGCCTCGACGAGCGGCGCGTCGGCGAACCGCCCCTCGATCCGGGCCGAGGCCTTGTCGAGCGCCTCGAGAAGCGTCAGGTCCCGCTCGGCCTCGATCTCCGGGTTGGCCAGGTCGATCAGGTCGTCGGTCAGGAACTCGTTCACCGCCCTGGTGATCGCGCGCTGCCGCTCGGACTCCTCGAGCGCCCGTGTTTGGCCCACGGCCAGCGCCGTGGAGACCGTCGTGCCCACGGCCAGCACGATGATCGTCGCCGCGACCCCGGCGACCAGCGCCCGGTTTCGGCGGGCGAACCGCGAGAGCTGATACAGCGTCGTCGCGGGCCGGGCCAGGATCGGCTCGTCGTGCAGGTACCGCCCGATGTCCGCCGCCAGGTCGTGGGCGGACTGGTACCGGCGCCCGGGCTCCTTTTCGAGCGCCTTGCGCACGATCGTGTCCAGGTCGCCCCGGAACGCGCGGCTCACGTTCGTCAGGGAGGTCGGCTCCTCCTCCGTGATGACGCGGGCCGCGGCCGCGATCACACGGTCGTCCAGGTCGTAGGGCAGCTTCTCGGCGAGCAGCTCGTACAGCAGCACACCGAGCGCGTACACGTCCGAGCGGGTGTCGATATCCCTCGCCCGCCCGAGCACCTGCTCCGGGCTCATGTAGGCGACCGTGCCGATGAGCGTGCCCGCGCTCGTGTGCAGCGTCGAGAACTGCAGGTCAGAGTCGGTCGCCCGGGCGACGCCGAAGTCGAGAATTTTGGGCTGACCCGACGCGTCCACGAGGATGTTGCCGGGTTTCAGGTCGCGGTGGATGATCCCCCGCTGGTGCGCATGGTGCACCGCCTCGCAGACCTTCGCGAAGATCTCCAGCCGCTCCCGGACGCCCAGGCCCCGGCTCTTGGCGTACTCGAGCAGCGGCGCGCCGTCCACGTACTCCATCGCGAAGTAGGGGATGGGCCCCATCGCCGACTCGTGCGTGCCCGCCTCGTGGATCTGCGCGATGTTCGGATGCTGGAGTCGCCCGAGCAGCTCGGCCTCCAGGTCGAACCTCTTGAGCAGCTCGGGCGAGATCGCCCCCGGCCGCATGACCTTGATCGCCACGCGGCGCCGCGGGTTGTCCTGCTCGGCGAGGTAGACGACCCCCATCCCGCCCAGCCCGAGACGCCGGTCGATCCGGTAGCGGCCGATGGTCCGGGGCGCGTCGTCGAACAAGCCGGCGCCCGGGCCGGCGCCGGGGGCCGCGTCGAGATCCCCGGCGTCGTCGTCGTGGTGGGCGAGCAGCTCGCGGACCTGCCCGAGGATCTCGCCGGTTTCGCCCGATGCCTCGAGGAACGCGTCCCGCTCATCGCCCGATCTGGAGCGCGCCCCCTCGAAGAGCTCGGCCACCCGATCGAAGTCCCCTGGGCTCGTCATCCATCGCTCCCCTTGAGCCTCGCCCGCAGCCACGCGCGGGAGAAGTACCAGTCCGCCTCGACGGTCTTGGGCGAGATCCCGAGCTGCTCGGCGGCCTCGGCGCACGTCAGCCCGCCGAAGAACCGCAGCTCCACGACCCTCGCCTTCCGCTCGTCGAGCTCGGCGAGCTCCCGCATCGCCTCGTCGAGGGCGATCATCTCGACGTCCCGCCCGGGGGTCGCCGCCACATCAGGGGTAAGCGTGATCCGGAGCCAGTCTCCCCCCCTTTTCTGCGTCGCCCGGCGCCGGGCGTGATCGACCAGGATCTGCCGCATCGCGTTGGCCGCCACCGCCTGGAAGTGGGTCTTGCCGTTCCAGACCGGGCCGGCGGACATGCCCGCGAGCTTGACGTAGGCCTCGTGCACCAGGGCGGTCGGCTGGAGCGTGTGGTCGGCGCGCTCTTTGTGCAGGTACGCGGCGGCCAGGCCCCGGAGGGCCGTGTATGCCGTGCCCGCGTGGTCCGGCGGCGCGTTCCTGTCGAGTTGCGGGGTCTGGTCCGGGGTCTGGGGCACGGCTCGGCGTTCCGCTCAAAAAAAGGCAGCGCTCCTGGTGGGGACCCTCGGACCCATTCTCGCTTGTCCTTCCGAGCGGAGCAAGCGCCGCCGGTGGCCGGAGGCCGCCCCAACCAGGAGAACGACCATGAGAGGCCCCAGAATTCTGCTCTCGATCATCGGGATCTGCCTCGCGGCGATGGCCGCCCCCGCGGCCGCCAACGAGACGACCTTCACCTACCAGGGCAGCCTGTCCGACGGCGGGGCGCCCGCCAACGGCTCCTTCGACATGACGTTCCGCCTGTACTCGGCCGCCTCCGGCGGCAGCCTCCTGGGCACCCAGGGCCTCGGGGTCACGGTCGTGGACGGCGTGTTCACCGCCGAGCTCGACTTCGGCTCCAACGCCTTCAACAACCTCGACCGCTGGCTCGAGATCACCGTCAACGGCACGACGCTAAGCCCCAGGCAGCCCGTGACCCGGTCCCCCTACGCGATCACCACACGCGGCATCAACGTCAACGGCAACGGGCAGGTCGGCATCGGCGGCGCCGCCACCACGAGCAACATGCTCACCATCCGCGACACGAACGCCTACATGCTCCTGCTGTCCAACGGCAACGACTTCGGGCCCAAGCTCACCATGCGGAACACCGCCAGCGGCATCACCACCGTCCACGGCCAGATCAGCTTCGAGGACTCCAACCCCCTGGCCGGGATCTCGTACGTCAAGCCCTTCATCGGGCCCGACGGCCTCCAGTTCACCGACTCGGCCGGCACGCCCACGATGAAGATCACCGACTCGGGCCTGGTCGGCATCGGCACGCTCGACCCGATCGGGAATCTCGATGTCGCGGGGAACGTGACGACGAGCGGCCCGAGCTCGGCCGGGTTCACGGTGTACAACCCAAACAACGCCGGCGCCACGGTGAGCCTCAACTGGCTCAACGACGTGGCCCGCATCCGGATCGGCGGCACGGGCGCCGGCGCCGGCGGCGGGCTCGACATCCAGCGAACCGGCAACGCCTCGCTCTTCCGCATCCTGCACAACGGCAACGTCGGGATCGGCACGACCAACCCGACCGCGAAGCTCGTGGTGAACGGCAACGCCCGCGTGGACGTCCTTGAGGTCGTCGGCGCCGACCTGGCCGAGCGCTTCCCCACCACCGAGACCGAGCCCATCGAGCCGGGCATGGTCGTCGAGATCGATCCCGACAACCCCGGGCACATGCGGCTGGCGACGTCGGCCTACAGCCGCCTGGTCGCCGGAGTGGTCAGCGGCGCGGGCGGGCTGCCCGCCGGCACGATCATGGGCAACCTGCCCGGGCACGAGGAGGCGACCCCGATCGCCCTGTCCGGACGCGTCTGGGTCCTGTGCGACACGTCCGCCGCCCCCATCGCGCCCGGCGACTTCCTGACCACGTCCGACACACCTGGGCACGCCATGGGCGCCTCGGACGCCCACCGCGCCTCCGGGGCCGTCATCGGCAAGGCCATGACCGGGCTCGACCAGGGCCAGACAGGGCTGGTCCTCGTGCTCGTCGGTCTTCAGTAGACACCCCCACCACTCCCGGGCCGCAAGCACCACCCCGGCAGGAGAACATCAGATGACCCGCTTCAAGTCCCTGCTCGCGACAGTCCCCCTCGCCCTCGCCACGCTCGCGGGCCAGGCGGCCGCCAACGACACGACGTTCACCTACCAGGGCAGCCTGAAGGACGGCGGCGCGCCCGCCGATGGCCCGCACACGATGACCTTCCGGCTCTACTCGGCCGCCAGCGGGGGCTCACCGCTCGGCACGATCAACGCCGGATCCGTCAACGTTCAGGACGGCCTGTTCAGCGTCGAGCTCGACTTCGGGCCCAGCAGTTGGAACAACACCGACCGCTGGCTCGAGATCGTCGTCGACGGATCAACGCTCAGCCCGAGACAGCCCGTCAACCGCTCGCCCTACGCCATCACGACACGGGGCCTGAGTGTCAACAGCAACGGGCAGGTCGGCATCGGCGGCGCCGCCACCACAACCAACATGCTCACCATCCGCGACGAGGACGCCTACCTGCTGCTCCTCAGCCAGGGCAACAACTTCGGGCCCAGGCTCACCATGCGGAACACGGCCTCCTCGATCGCCGGGACCATCCACGGCAACATCATCTTCGACGACGGCGCCCAGCTCGCCTCCATCGGCTACATCAAGTCCGGCTTCGTCCCCAACGGCCTCCAGTTCTCCGGCGCGTCGAGCGTCAACATGAAGATCACGGACACCGGGCTCGTCGGCATGGGCGGCGAGCTCGACCCCGCCACGATCCTGCACGTCCAGAGGGACGACATCGGGCTCGACGCCACGCATTTCGCGGAGGTCGATCTCGCCGTCGAGGATCAGGACGCGATCATCGGCGCCTTCAGCAACGGCATCGGCACCCGTGGGTCCGGCATCAACCTCGGCGAGGTGAACGGCGGCGCGTTCGTGGATACATGGGGCATCGGGCGGAACACGTCCGGCGCCGGCAGCTCCCTCTTCTTCAAGTACGGATCAAGCACGAACATCTCGTCCAACCCGACGATGATGGTCCTCGACACCGACGGCGACGTCTACATCCCGGCGGGCGGACGGCTCGGCGTCGGAACGTCAGACCCCGACACCGCGCTGCACGTCATCGGCAACGCCCGCGTGAACGTCCTCGAAGTCACCGGCGCCGACCTGGCCGAGCGGTTCCCGACCGTTGACGACGCGCCCATGGCGCCCGGCATGGTCGTCGAGATCGACCCCGACAACGTCGGGCACCTCCGACTGGCCCAGGGCGAGTACAGCCCGCTCGTCGCCGGCATCGTCAGCGGGGCGAACGGCCTGCCCGCGGGCACGGTCATGGGCAACCTGCCGGGCGCCGAGGACGGGCCCGCGATCGCCCTCTCCGGCCGCGTCTGGGTGTACTGCGACGCCGCCGAGCACGCGATCGAGCCCGGCGCCCTGCTCACCACCTCCCCCACCCCCGGGCACGCGATGCGCGCCGCCGACCCCGACCGTGCGCACGGCGCCGTCATCGGCAAGGCGATGAGCAGCCTGGGCAAGGGCGAGACCGGCCTCGTTCTCGTCATCGTCGGCCTGCAGTGATCCCAGACGATCCCCCGGGAGACTCGAGATGCTCACCCTCATGCTCACCGCAGCGCTCCTGAGCGGCGAGAGCCAGCCCCTCGCCAGGCAGCCCGGGCCCAACCCGGTCTGGACGTGCGACACCGAGGCGGTCTTCAACGGCGTCGTCATGCGGGGCGGCGGGATGAACGGCGACGGGTGGGACGGGCCCGGCGCCAACCCCGCGACCCTCTACTTCCACGTCGAGAACACCTCCAACGACCTGGGCGCCGGCCAGCGCACCGCGATCCTCGTCGCCCTGGCCACCTGGGCGAGCTTCGTGCAGATCGACTTCATCGAGATCGCGGCGCCAAACTTCGACGACAGCCTCGACTTTCGATTCGCCACAGGCGACCACTGCGCGATCGAGAACGCCGAGTGCGGCGACGCCGACTGCCCCTTCGACGGGCCCGGCGGCACGATCGCGCACGCGGGCTTCTCGCCCGGGGGCAACTCTCTGTGCGGCGGGATCATCGGCGAATCCTTCGCCGGCAACGTCCACTTCGACGACGCCGAGCTCTTCGAGACCGACACCGGGAGCCCCGCGGGCGGGTTCAGCCTCACGTTCGTCGCGGCCCACGAGATCGGGCACGCGCTCGGCCTCGTGCACGATGCCGGTCCCGGGGGCCCGCACATCATGCGCCCGTCGGGCTCGATGGCCGACGGCATGCAGAACCCGTCGGCCTCCGACATCGCCAACATCCAATCGGGATACGCCGCGGGCGTGGGCAGCCTGACCACGCTCGAGTCCTCGGGCATCTGGGTCAACAGCGCCTGGCCCGGGCCCGAGAGCGGCCTCCCGGGCTGCCCGTTCGACACGATCGGCGAGGCCGTCGACGGGCTCCCGCCGTTCAACTCGGGCGTCACCATCCACGTCCTCGGCGGGCTCTACCCCGGGGCGGTCACCATCGACCAGCCGTGCACGATCACGGCCGAGTTCAGCACCGCGTTCATCGGTCAGTGACCAGGAGACGAACACGATGATCACCACCGCCCTCATCGCCGCCGGGCTCACCGCCGCGGCCGCCGGCGAGAACACCGGAGCCGCCGAGTCCGGCCCGCCCCTCCGGGTGTACCAGTGCGACACCGAGCCCTTCGGCATGGTCGCGCGGGGCGGGGGCATGATCAACGACGGCTGGGACGGCGAGGGCGCCAACCCCACCACCATCTACTGGCACATCGAGAACTACTCCACCGACATGCCCCCAGAGCAGCAGCGGACCGCGTACATCCTTGCCCTGGCGACCTGGGCCTCGGTCGTGCGGATCGACTTCGTCGAGATCGCGGCGCCCAACCGGAACCGGTCGTTCGACATGCGCTGGGCCACCGGCGACCACTGCGCCATCGAGAGCGGCGAGTGCGGCGACTCGGACTGCCCCTTCGACGGGCCGGGCGGCACGCTCGCGCACGCCGCGTTCCCCATCGGCGGGAACGGGACCTGCGGGCCCGCCTCGACCGAGAGCCGCGCCGGCAACGTCCACTACGACGAGGCCGACTTCTACGAGTTCGACAACGCGGACTCGTTCAACGGCGTCAGCCTTCTGCTCATCGCTGCCCACGAGATCGGGCACTCCCTGGGCCTCCTGCACGACACCGGTCCCGGCGGGCCGCACATCATGCGCCCGACGTTCAACGTCGATCACCCGATGCAGAACCCGTCGGCGTCAGACATCGCCCATATCCAGTCCGGGTACGCCGCGGGCGTCGGGAGCGTGGTCACGCTCGAGGACAACGGAATCTGGGTCAACAGCGCTTGGCCCGGGATCGAGACGGGCCTGCCGGGCGAGCCCTTCGACGCTATCGGCGACGCCGTCTCCGCCCTGCCCCCGAATCACAACGGCATCACCATCCACGTGCTCGGCGGGCTATACCGCGAGACCCTCACGATCGACCAGCCCTGCACGATCACCGCCGAGTTCAGCACCGCGTTCATCGGCGTGGACTGAAGAAGGGACACCACGTGCTCAGCTGCACCATCATCCTCGCCGCCCTGGGCGCCGCCGGCGTTATGGACGCCGAGAGCGCACCGCCCGCCCCCCTCGCGTGCCCTGGTGAGTGGCTCGCCCGCATCGACCCGTCCCGCGGCTTCGGCATGATCGGCGACGGGTGGGACGGCCCGGGGCAGAACGCCACGACCGTTTTCTTCCACGTCGAGAACTTCGCCCCCACCCGCGGCTCGCGGCAGCGCGAGCAGCTCATCGAGATGTTCGAGGCCTGGGCCGAGCACGTCCAGGTGCACTTCGTCGAGATCCCCATCAAGAACCAGCCACGCAGCATCGACTTCCTGTGGGCCGAGGGCGACCACTGCGCCCTCGAGCAGGACGAGTGCGGCCAGCCCGGGTGCGTCTTCAACGAGGAGGGCCCGCTCGGGCACGCGGCGTACCCGCCGGGCGTCGAGACGATCTGTGGGGGGATCTCGATGGGCAGCCGCGCCGGCAACATCCACCTCAACATCGATCCGCCGATCCAGACCAACCCGGAGAACGCCGGCTACAGCTTCCGGCTCGTCGTCGCGCACATGATCGGCCACGCCCTCGGCCTCCAGGACAACCCGAACCCGGGCGACCACAACGTCATGGGCCCGATCGAGTGGAACGAGAACTTCCTGCTCATCTCCGCGGCCGACGCCGCCCAGATCCAGGACGGGTACGCCGCCGGCCAGGGCAGCGTCACCACGCTCGAGACGCTCGGCGTCTGGGTCAACAGCGCCTGGACGGGCCAGGAGCTCGGCACGCCCGGCTCGCCGTTCGACACGCTCGCCGAGGGCGTCGCGGGCGTCCCGCCATACGGCGACGGCGTGACCGTCCACGTCCAAGCGGGCCTGTACCCCGAGTCCCTGGTCATCTCAACCCCGTGCATCATCCAGTCCGAGTTCGGCGCCGCCTACATCGGACAGTGACAAGGAGCAACACCATGACACGCACGCACGCGATCGCGATCTCGCTCGGCATGGCGCTCGCCGGCGCCGCCCAGGCACAGCCCTTCCAGATCGACTGGCACACCATCGACGGCGGGGGCGGCCTCTCGACCGGCGGCTCTTTCGAGCTCTACGGCACCATCGGTCAGCACGACGCCGGCGGCCCCATGAACGGGTCGAGCTACGAGGTCGTCGGCGGATTCTGGGCCGGCGTCGGGCCCGCCGGGTGCAATATCGCCGACGTCGCCCCGCCCTTCGGCACGCTCGACTTCACCGACGTGCTCGCGTTCCTGATCGGGTTCAGCGCCGAGGACCCGGGCGCGGACCTCGCGCCGCCCTTCGGCGTCTTCGACTTCTCCGACGTGATCGCGTTCCTGACCGCCTTCGGCGACGGCTGCCCGTGACCGACGCCTCCCCGCCAGGGGAGGATCAGAGGAGCTTGAACGCGCCTGCCTCGGCGCCCGCGGCCGCCGCCTCGGCCGCGGCGATGGGAGTCGCCGCGTAGTTCGAGCAGATCCCCTGGATCCACGCCTTGGCACGGTCGGTCAGGTTGAACTCGTCGTCCATGAACCGCCCGGGGCTCACCAGGATCCCCAGGTCCGCGCCCTCGTACCGGTAGTCGCCGGCGCCCGAGATCCGGAGGAAGAACGCCCGGTTCTCGAACTGCACGGTCCGGCGGTGCGTCTGCATCCGCACGTGCCGCACGGAGCCGGACTCGTCCAACTCCCAGACGCCCGAGGGCGGCGCCGCGGTCAGCTGCGCCACCTCGTCCTTGGTGAACTTGATCACCAGCTGCGACCAGGTGTCGATGTTGTCCGGGTCCGCCCACCGCGCGTTGAGCTTCTCGACGTTGAACTTGAAGTCCACGTCCATCCACTCAAGCAGGTGGAACAGGAACAGGGGCGCGTCGGCGTGCGAGAAGCAGGCCAGGTTCGTCATCGAGCTGGCGCCGGTGATCCTGGGGTTGCACTCGCCCAGGTACACCTCGCCGGAGTCCAGGTCGATCAGGAAGTCGATCTCGAAGTACCCGCGGTACCCCTCCTCGCGGAGCTGCTCGCCGAAGGCGAAGGCCGACTTGCGGGCCCGCTCGCGGATCTTGGCGTCGAAGGCGCCGGCGAAGACCTCGTTCCCGCACCAGCCACCCCGGTAGGGCGTCAGCTCGCCGAAGCCGACCAGCTCAGTCATCAGCGGGCCCACGATCGTGCCCCGCCGGGTCACGCACGCCTCCAGCGCCCCGCCCCGGCAGCGGATCCGCTTCATGACCTTGACCTCGGGCGCCTCCTCGATCTCCTCGGCGTGCTTCTCGTAGTCCGCCTCGGACGAGACGAAGAAGGTCGTGTGCCCCGAGTCGCCGAACGCGGTCTGGATCACCAGGTCATCGCCCAGCTTCGAGGCGACCTTCTGGAGCGACTTGTACGAGTCGATCTTCGCGAGCACGTTGGGCACGGACTTCACGCCCGCCTTGTCGCCCAGCCGGGTCGTCTCGATCTTGTCGTCGACCTTGTTCCGCAGCGCCGCCGGCGGGAAGCAGACCTCGAGGCCAAGCTTCTTGCACAGCTCCTCGGTCTTCTCGTCGAACATCAGAAAGACGGCCTTGCCGCCCGGGCCCCGCCTCTTGATCAGGTCGATCACGTCGGGGTGCGAGAGCAGGTAGTTGTTGATGTCCTCGATCGACTCGAAGGGCTCGTGCTCGATTTCCGGCGGGACGTAGACGTTCGGGTGCTGCCCGTCGAAGCAATCGATCGCGTTGATGTACGTGAAGTTGCGGACCCACTCGTCCATCCCGAGCAGGTTGAACGGAGTCGCGCTGATGAAGTAGACCGGCTCGGTGTTCCGGAAGAAGAACCGCCGGATGTCGGAGATCCCCTCGAGCCGCCGCGGCTTGCCGCTCCCGGCGCCGTCCGAGGTCAACGCCGCACGGGGCAGGGCCCCGTTCGTGCCCGAGGTCTTGGCGCCGGCGATCGTCTGTGTCGTTCCCATGGCTGCTACCTGCCTTCTCGCATCGCGAGCTCAGAGGATCGGTCGCGTTCCAGGGCGGCTTGAGTGAAGACCCGGAGGCCCTCGACCGGGTCGTACCCGTGGATCTCCTCGATGTCGAGGGCCAGCAGGTACGCGATGATCTCCGGGCTCATCACCTGCCCGGGCGCCAGGATCGGGAACCCCGGCGGGTACGGGATCACGAACGCGGCCGAGACGTACTCCCGCCCGCCCTCGATCTCCCGGAGCGTCTCGGCCGACAACGGCACCGCCCCGACCATCGAGTCATCGTACGCGAGGAAGTACGCCGAGCGAAGATCCCCCTCGATCGACCCCGCGTCATCGGGCTGGAACGCGGGATGAAAGCGGCTGAAGTTCGGCAGAGGCGGCCCGTGCAGCAACGACTCCACCCGGGCCGCGTGCCGCGCCCGCTCCGAACTGCTCGCCGTGGACAGGTGGTCGGCGATGTCGCGGGAGATCGCCGCGAGCACGTCGACGAGGTACGCGATGTCGCCCCGCGTCGTGCCGATGTTCGGCATGAAGAGCGCCGTGTTCCGCGATGTCTTGTTGATCTGGATGTCGTACTTGTCCATGAGGAGGCGGCGGAACTCGTCGCCGTCCATCCCCGTGCGGGCGATGTGCAGCGTCACGCGGGTCGGGTCGAGCGTGAACTCGTCGGCCCGCCAGGCCCGCTCCATCCGCCCCCAGCCGTGCTCGGAGCTGTAGTAGAACTCGATGTTCGACGGGCGGTGCTCGGCCGGGATCATGTCCGCCGGGCGCAGCACGGAGAAGAACCGCGAGATCTCCGGATGATCGTTGACCCGGGCCCGCAGCGCCATCGCGAGCCCGACCGTCTGCTCGACCAGCTCGTGGCCCTCCAGCTCGACCTGGCGCCGCCCGACGTCGAGCGAGGCGACGATCTGGTAGTTGGGCGAGGTGGAGGTGTGCGTCATGTACGCCTCGTGGAACGAGCCGGACACCTTCTGCCCGAACTCCTCGTCGTACACGTGCACCATCGAGCCCTGGCGGAAGGACGTCAGCGTCTTGTGCGTGCTCTGCGTCGCGTAGACCCGCACCCGGACCAGGTCCGGGTCCGGCATGGGCTCCCCGCCCGGCTCGGCCTTCTCGAAGGCCTCGCGGTACTCGGGCGACCGGAACTCCTCGCGGAGCCGGGCCGCGGCGTCCATCGCCGTTCTCCGGCGCAGCAGCGGGCTGAACCGCGCGTACGCGAACCACGCCTCGTCCCACAGGAACACCATGTCCGGCTTGATCGCCAGCACCCGCCGCATCACCTGCGCCGGGTCGTACGTGAGCCCGTCGAACGTGCAGTTGGTCAGCAGCAGCATCTTGACGCTGTCGAGCTTCCCCGCGTCCCGCAGCTCGAAGAGCCGCTTCTCGATCTCCTCGATCGGGACGGCGCCGTACATCGTGTACTCGGCCAGCGGGTACGAATCCAGGTACACCGGCATCGCCCCCGTCAGCACCATCGCGTAGTGGTGCGACTTGTGGCAGTCCCGGTCGATCAGCACGGTGTCGCCCGGCTGGATCAGGGCCTGGAGGACGATCTTGTTGGCCGTCGACGTGCCGTTGGTCACGAAGAACGAGTGCCGCGCGCCGAACGCCCGGGCCGCCATCTCCTGCGACCGCTTGATCGGCCCCTTGGGCTGGAGCAGCGAGTCCAGCCCGCCCGTGGTCGCCGAGGTCTCCGCGAGGAAGATGTTCGGCCCGTAGAACTCGTACATGTCCCGCGCCCAGTGGGCGCTGGTCATCGACTTGCCCCGCGCGATCGGCAGGGCGTGGAAGACCCCCGTCGGCTTGGCGCTGTACTTGCGGAGCGCATCAAAGAACGGCGTCTCGTACCGCGAGCGGACACCCTTCAGGATGCTCAGGTGCTGCTCCATGTACTGCTCGAGCCTGTAGAACACCCGCCGGAAATCGTCGCCCAGCGAGCCGGCGACGTGCTCGAGCGACGTGTCCGTGACCAGGTACAGGTCCAGCTCGGGCCGCAGCGACTTGAGCAGCTGCGCCAGCGCGATGCTCCGGTCGAGGCCGAAGCACGTGGGGACGCGGTCCCACTCGACCAGGTCGAGGTACCGACGCAACGCCGGGTGGTCGTTGGTCGTGTGGAACGAGTAGTTGTACCGGAGGAAGACCGCCTGGATCGTCGGATTGAAGAGCACGGCGATCACCGCGTCCTCGAACGAACCCACGCTCACCACGTCGTACAAGAACTCGTCCGTCTCCCGCCTGCACCGGGCAAGCCCGTCCCGCAGCTCGTCCCGGTCGCCCGCGTCGATCCCGTCGACGAAGAGCACCTCGAAGTACCGCCTCGCGGGCGCCGAGGAGTCCGGACGCTCGCGCCGGGTCTCGCTCTCGCGGCGGGGCCGCTCGTGCTCCTGATCCCGGAGCACCGCCGCCCCGCGGTCCCGGTACGAGTCGCCGACGAGCATGCGCGTGATCTCGCCGATCTCCCCGGCGAGCTTGGCATGCTCCTTGCGCGCGAGCAACCCGCGGAGCTCGCTCATCCGAGACGGACCCGGGAACGCCCAGTACTGCTCGAGACCCTCGAGCACGTCCAGGCTCTGCGACACGAGCGCCGAGGGCTCGCTCGTGTCCTTGCCGTGCCTGGCCAGCTCGTACATCCAGGCGCTGCGCTGCCGCAGCTCGTTCCAGCAGTCCATCCGCAGGTGCGGCGCGTTGTACTGCCGCGCCTCCCGGTCGCGCTGTCCCCGGCCGCCTGAGTCTGTCACGCCGGCCCCCCGTTCCCGAGGGCGCCGTCGGCCCCGTGGGGCGGGGTCGGCGCGTGCACGGTCACCGGCACGCTCGGGGCGGTCTTCGCGTGCGGGCCCTGCCCGAACCCGATCCCGGCCTTCGAGCCCCGCTGCATTTTCTCCAGCGTGCCCAGCGACTCCAGGTACGACGCCACACCCGACCCCCGGTCGTAGACGGTGAAGTCCACCTTCCGATCCCGGAAGCTCTTCAGCGGCTGGCCCAGACCCTTGAGCCCGACCTCGCGCGAGCGGTTCACCCGCTCCATGTCGATCTCGATCGGGATCATCTCCTCGTTCGTCCCGGCGCGGTAGAGCACGTCCCCGCTCGGCGCGACGAGCAGCGAGTGCCCGTTGCCCCCGTCGCCGACTCCGTTGATGTCGATGACGAAGCACTGGTTCGTCGCCGCCGTCGCCCGGGCGATCGACAGCTCGACGTCCCGGTCGACGCTGGCCGTCAGCGTCGGGTGCAGGATCACCTCGGCGCCCATCGCCGCCAAGGTGCGCGAGGTCTCGGGGAACCACATGTCGTAGCAGATGCTCACGCCGAACCGGCCCACGTCGGGCACGTCGAAGACGCAGAACTCCTCGCCCCACTCGACCCCGACCTCGTATGGCATGAACGGGAACATCTTCCGGTACCGCGCGACCACGCTCCCGTCCGGGGCGATCACCGGCGTCGTGTTGTAGATCCCCTTGTCCGTCTTCTCGTACAGCGAGCCCGGCAGCAGCCAGATCCCGTGCTTCGAGGCCAGCCGCTGGTACGCGCCCTCGACGTCGTTGGGCAGGGGCATCGCGTGCCCGGTCCACCCGCCGAACGTCGCCAGCTCGCTCACCAGCACCATCTGCACCCACGGGTACAGGTGCATCAAGAAGTCCACCCGGTCGCAGATGTGCGTCAGATTGGACTGGCGCCCCGAGACGTTCAGCTGCAGCCCGGCGATCGCGTACGGTCTCATGGCTCAGGCTCCTCCTGCGCGGCCGGCGAGGCCGATCCCGGTCTGCCTCATGACGGCTTCCTCTAGCACGTCCAACGCCCGGCCGAGCTGCTCGTCCGTGATGACAAGGGGCGCCAGCGTGCGGATCACGTTGCCGCGAACTCCGGCCGAGATCACCAGCACGCCCGCGTCGTGGCACGACTTGATGACCTCCTTGACCGCGCCGGCCGCCGGGCTCGCCGGGTCGCCGCCCTCGCACAGCTCGAAGGCCAACATCGCGCCCAGGCCCCGGACATCGGTCACCCACGGGCACTGGGCGGCCATGGACTCGAATCGGCGCCGGATCACGCCGCCGATCTCCCGGGCCCGCTCGTTGAGCCCGAGCTCGTCCATCCGCCGGATCGCGGCCAGCCCCGCCGCGCATGCGACCGGGTTGCCCCCGTAGGTCCCGCCCAGGGTCCCGGGCGTGACACGATCCATCACGCTGGCCCTGCCGACGACCGCGGACACGGGCAAGCCCCCGCCCAGGGCCTTGGCCCATGTCGAGAGATCGGGCGTGACCCCGAAGTGCTCGGAGGCCGCCCACGCGCCCGTGCGGCAGAACCCCGTCTGCACCTCGTCGAAGATCAGCACGATGCCGTGCTCGTCGCAGATCTCGCGCAGGCCCTCGAGGTACGCCCTGGGCGCGACGCAGAAGCCGCCCTCGCCCTGGACCAGCTCGATCGCGATCGCCGCCACGTTCTCGGGCGCGACGGTGTCCTTGAACGCCGCCCGGAGCCTCGCCAGCTCCCGCGTTGCGACCTCCGCCTCGCTCAACCCTTCATAGGGCAGCACGGCGGGGAACGGGAGCCGGTAGACCTCCGGCGCGAACGGTCCGCACCCGGTCTTGTACGAGACCTTCGACGTCATCGTCGTCGCCAGCAGCGTCCTGCCATGGAACGCGCCCGTGAAGCAGATCACACCCCCGCGCCCGGTCGCCTGGCGGGCGATCTTGATCGCGTTCTCCACCGCCTCGGCGCCAGTGTTCACGAGCATCGCCCGCGTCTCGCCGCCGTGCGGGAACAGCTCCACCAGCTTCTCGCACAACGCGACGTAGGGCTCATAGGTCGCCACGTGCGTGCTGACGTGCAACAGCCGGCCCGCCTGCTCGCGGATCGCCGCGACCACAGCCTCGTCGCCGTGCCCGACGTTCAGGACGCCGATCCCGCTGGCCAGGTCGATGAACTCCCGCCCGTCGGCATCGGTGATGACCGCGCCCGAGGCGGTGGCCGCGGTCATCGCGGACAGCCGCCCCACGCCGCGGCAGACGACGCGCTCGCGCCGCCGAATCAGATCGTCTCCATGACCCATCCGTGTCACTCCGTGTGCGGGCGCTCCGCCCGCCGACCCGGGGGCTCACAGCCCCCAGGAAATGTACTTGTACTCGGTGTACTCGTCCATGACGTACCTGCCGCCCTCGCGCCCGAAGCCCGAGTGCTTGACCCCGCCGAAGGGCGCCTGGGCCGTCGAGGGCCCGCCGTCGTTGGCCCCGACGATGCCGTACTCGAGCGCCTCGGCGACCCGCATCAGCCTGGCCGCGTCCGACGTGAAGAAATACGACGCCAGGCCGTACTCCGAGTCGTTGGCCCAGCCGACCGCCTGGTCCTCAGTCTCGAACCGCCGCACCGCCGCCACGGGCCCGAATGTTTCTTCAGCATGCAGCGCCATGTCGGGTGTCATCCCGTCGATCAGCGTCGGCGCGAAGAACCGGTCCGCGAGCCCATCGAGCCTGACCCGCTGGCCGCCGACCAGGACCTCGCCGCCCTTGTCCCGGGCGTCGGCCACGTGCCGCTCGACCTTCTCGACCGCCGCGTCGTTGATCAGGGGACCGATACTCACCCCGTCCCCGGTCCCGGCGCCGACCTTCAGCTCCCCGATCGCCGCCGCGAACCGGGACATGAACTCGTCGTAGACCCCGGCTTGCACGTAGAACCGGTTCGCGCAGATACAGGTCTGCCCCGCGTTGCGGAACTTGCACGCCACGGCGGCCGACACCGCCTTGTCCAGGTCCGCGTCGTCGAACACGATGAACGGCGCGTGCCCGCCCAGCTCCATCGAGAGCCGCAGCAGGTTCTTCGCGCCCTTCTGCATGAGCTTCCGCCCGACGCCCGTCGAGCCCGTGAACGACAGCTTCCGGACCCGGTCATCGTCGAAGAACGCGTCGCCGATGGTCGCGGCGTCGCCGGTCACGATGTTCACCACCCCCGGCGGGATCCCCGCCTCGATCGCCAGCTCCCCGATCGCCAGGGCCGACAAGGGCGTCGCCTCGGCGGGCTTGATCACGGTCGTGCACCCCGCCGCCAGCGCCGGGCCGAGTTTCCGCGTGATCATCGCCGACGGGAAGTTCCAGGGCGTGATGATCGCGCAGACGCCGACCGGCTGGCGGAGCACCATGATCCGTTTGCCGGGCGCCGACGCGGGGATCGTGTCGCCGTACAGCCGCTTGCCCTCCTCGGCCGCCCAGTCCAGAAACGACGCCGCGTACTCGATCTCGCCGGCCGCCTCGGCCAGGGGCTTGCCCTGCTCGGCGGTCATCAGGGCCGCCAGGCGGTCCGAGTCTCGTCGCATCAGCCCGGCCAGACGGTCGATCAGCGCCCCGCGGTCCGCCGCGGTCCGGGACCGCCAGGCGCCCCAAGACTCGGCCGCCGCGTCGATCGCCCGGCGCGTCTCCTCGGCGCCCACCGACGGGACCTCGGCGATCACCGAATCGTCCGCGGGGTTCTCCACCCCGAACGTCTCGCCGCCCGACGCCCCGACCCACTCGCCCGCGATCAGGTTCTTGCTCTGCACGCAGCACTCCAGTGACGGCGACCGGTCGTCGCTCCCGTCATTCTAGGAGGCGCCCTCCAGCCCGCCACACGCCGCTGTTCCGGCCCCAGGCTTGCGCGACCGGTATGATCCCCTCCCGGCCTTCACCCGATCGCCGCTCCCGAACGCAGGCGCCACCAGACCGCCGCAGCCCGAGAGGGGGACACCACCCCGTGAACGTCACACAGTTCATCGACGAGCACTTCCGCCACTTCAACGCCGCCGCCCTCAAGGACGCCGCCGAGGCCTACGCCAAAGCTGTGGACGACGGCGCCGCCATGTACGTCACCCTCGCCGGCGCGATGAGCACCGCCGAGCTGGGCCGCTCCCTGGCCGAGATGATCCGCCGGGGCAAGGTCCACGCGATCTGCTGCACCGGCGCCAACCTCGAGGAGGACGTCTTCCGCCTCGTCGCCCACAACCAGTACAAGCGGGTGGCCAACTACCGGGACCTGACCGCCCAGGAGGAGCAGAAGCTCCTGGACGATGGGCTCGCCCGCGTGACCGACACCTGCATCCCCGAGGAGGGGGCCATGCGGGTCATCGAGCGCCACATCATCCCCATGTGGAAGAAGGCCGGCGAGCAGGGCGAGCGACGCCTCCCCCACGAGTACGTCTGCGAGCTGATCCGCTCCGGCGCCCTGGCCGACGAGTACGAGGGCGACCCCAAGAACTCCTGGCTCACCGCCGCCTGCGAGAAGGAACTGCCGATCTTCGTCCCGGGCTGGGAGGACTCGACGCTGGGCAACATCTTCGTCGCCCGCGTCATGGACGGCACGCTGCCGTCCACGGATATCGTCAAGCCCGGCGTCGAGTACATGGCCTCCATGGCCCGCTGGTACGAGGCCCGCCAGACCGACAAGCGCGCCCCCGGCTTCTTCCAGATCGGCGGCGGCATCGCGGGCGACTTCCCCATCTGCGTCGTCCCCATGCTCCGCTTCGATCTCAAGAAGGAGACCCCGGTCTGGTCCTACTTCTGCCAGATCAGCGACAGCACGACCAGCTACGGCTCGTACTCGGGCGCCGTCCCCAACGAGAAGATCACCTGGGGCAAGCTGGGCAAGGACTCGCCCCGGTTCATCATCGAGTCCGACGCGACCATCGTCGCCCCGCTGATGTTCGCCAAGGTCCTGGGCTGGTAGGGCCTCAGCCCGCCAGCGCCTCGAGCCGCGCCCCGATCTCGTCGAGGCGCAGGTCCGCCGTCGCGCCGGGAGAGACCCGGGCCCGCAGGCTCCGGCTCGGGTCCGCGTCGCGGAGCCCATCCAGCTCGTCGGCGACGCGCTTGTACGCGTCGCGGAACGGCATACCCCCGGCCGCCAACTCCACGGCCCGGTCCGTCGCCAGCATCGACGCGTCGCACGCCGCCCGCATCCGATCCTCGTCGAACCCCAGCCCCTCGATCAGCCAGGGGATCAGCTCGACCGCGCGGAGCGCCGCCGTCAGCCCGCGGATCGTCGGCGGCTTGGCGCCCTGCAGGTCCCGGTGATACCCGCTGGGCAGCGAGAGCAACTGCTGCAGTTCGGCCATGGCCCCCGCCACCACCGCCGGCGCCGCCCGCAGCAGCTCCGCGAGGTCCGGGTTCCGCTTGTTGGGCATGATCGACGAGCCCGTCGAGGCGCCGTCGGGCAGCGTCACGAACCCGAACTCGGCCGTCGCGAACATGACCAGGTCCCAGCCGAGCCGGCGGATCGTCTGCGTGAGCTGCCAGGCCGCGGCCAGCGCCTGGTGCTCGTGCCGCCCCCGCGTCGCCTGCGCGTGCATCGGGTTGAGGTGCAGCCTCCCCAACCCCAGCTCCTCGGCCACGCCCTCGCGGTCGAGGGGCAGGTTCACGCCGTAGCCCGCCGCGGCCCCCAGGGGCGAGGCCCTGAGCCACTCGGACGTCGCCGCGATCAACGCCGCGTCGTCGGCGAACGACTCGGCGAACGACGCCATCCACAACCCGACGCTCGAAGGCACCGCCCGCTGCAGGTGCGTGTACCCGGGCATCGGCGCCTCGGCGCCCCGCCGCGCCCTCGCCAGAGCCGCGCGGCCAGACGCGACGGCGCCCGCGCGAAGCCCTTCAAGCCGATCCAGAACATACAGCCGCGTCGCGACCAGCACCTGGTCGTTGCGGCTCCGCCCCAGGTGCACGCGTCGCCCAACCTCGCCCAGCCGCTCGGTCAGCCACGCCTCGATCGCCGAGTGACCGTCCTCGTAGGCGTCGGACATCGCCAGCTCACCCGATTCCAGCTCGCCCGCGATCCGGTCCAGGGCGCCGACCAGCTTCTCGACGTCGCCCGCCTCCAGGGCGCCGATCCGCCCAAGCCCGCGGACGTGCGCCCTCGTCGCCCGCACGTCGAAGGGCAGCAGCTCGGCGTCCAGCACCGCGTCGTCCGCGGCCATGTACCGCATCGCCCGCTCGTCCACCCCCCGCCCCTCGGCGTGCCACAGCGGATTGCTCACGCGACCACCCCCGTCAGCTCCTCGTCGCCCAACGCGAGGTTGATGTTCTGCAGCGCCTGGCTCGCCGCCCCCTTCCGGAGGTTGTCGATCACGCACACGAGCCCGACTTCCCGGGGGTCGTCCGCACAGACCGACACGCACCCGAGCACCGCCCCGTTCGACCCCACCACGTCCGGCACGCGCGGCGTCCCGCCGGCGAGCACGGACACCAGCGGCGACGATTCGTAGAACCCGTGAAGCCTCGCTTCCAGCGCTTCCACGCTCGTGCCCCCGCGCAGCCGCGCCCGGACCGTGAGCATGATCCCCCGGAAAAACGACGCGACACTTGGGCTGAACTTCACCGGGCAGCCCAGGTGGCGGCTCACCTCCCGCTCGTGCGTGTGCCCAACGAGCGAGTACGGCAGGATGTTCTCAGACAGGTTCTCTGGGTCGTTCCTGGGCGAGGGCGTCGCGCCGGCGCCGCTGTACCCGGACACACCGAAACACGTCGGCGCCCCGTCCAGCTCGTCCCGCAGGGGCGCCAGCGCCAGCATCATCGCCGTCGCGTAGCACCCGGGGTTGGCGATCCGGCTCGCGGACCGGATCGCAGCCCTGTTCAGGTCGCTCAGGCCGTAGACCCAGCCATCGTCGAACCGGTGGTCGGCGCTCAGATCCAGGACGACCCGTGACCGCCCGCGGGCCGCCTCGGCGAAGGGAGCGTTCTCCCCGTTGCCCAGGGCAAGCACAGTCACGTCCGGCGCCCGCTCGGCCAGGTCGGACGGCTCGACCCGCTCGAGCATCAGCCCCTCGGGCGCCGCCGGGATCAGCTCCCGCGCCGACCGCCCGGCGCCAGACCGCGACGCGAGCATCGTCAGCTCCAGCCCGGGGCGCCCCGCGAGCAGGCCGACCAGCTCGGCGCCGACGTGCCCCCGCCCGCCGATGATCCCGACCGTGTACGCCTCAGACGCCAACGGGGCTCTCCTCCGCGCTCACGAACGACGGCTCGATCGACAGCGACCACCGCACGCACCGGTCGATCTCTCGCCGATTCTCCATCCCCCGCCAGAACACGATCCACTCCCCGTGCCTGGCCATCCCGTCCGCCCGCTCGAAGTACCAGCGGGCGATCGGGTTGCCCGCCCGGCACCGCCAGAACAGCCGCGGCGACGTCTCCGTGATCCGCCGCCACAGCGACGCCCCGACGCCCGCGCCCTGCGCCTCGGGCGTGACGGCGAACTTGTCCAGGTACGCCGCGTGCTCGGCCTCCAGCATCACCGCCGCCGCCAGCCGGTCGCTCGAAACCAGCACCCTCTCGATCGGCGTCCGCTCGAAGTAGTCCTCCCGCAGCGTCCGCCCGAAACTCGACTCGATCAGCCGCCCGAGCACGTCCTTGTCACCCACCGACAGCTCGCGGACCTCGCTGATCGTCACGCCCTTGCGGACGAGCGTGCCGTCGCCCCGGTGCGTCAGCAGCTCGCGGACCAGGTGGCCGGGCGACGCGATCGAGACCGAGCACTCGCCCGGGTGCGCGTCGAGCATCGCCTTGATCTCGCGGAGCTTGACCGCCATCCCGCCCGTGACCAGCCCCTCGCCCAGCATCCGGTCGTAGTCCTCGATCAGGTTGACCGCGGGCACGCGGCGCCCCTGCGCGTCGAGCAGGCCCCCCGTGCCCGTCAGAAAGACCACCTTCGGGATCGCGAGCCGGTGGGCCAGCATCGCCGCCACGCCGTCCGCGTTCACGTTCAGGATCTGCCCGCCGGGCGTCTCGCCCAGCGCCGGCACGATCGGGACTGCCCCCGATCGCCAGACCGAGAGCAGCGTCTCGGCCCGCACGCCCGACGCCCGCCCGACCAGCCCCAGGCGGTCGGCGTCCATCGCCTCGGCCTCCACGAGTCCGGAGCTCACCGGCCGCGCCCGCGCCCCGGCCCGCTCCAGACGCTCTGCCAGCCGCTCGCCCTCGGCCAGGAACACTCGCCGCGCCACCGCCAGCACGTCGGGCGTGGTCACCCGCTGGCCGTCCACCCGAACGCTCTCGACCCCCTGCTCGTCGAGCGCCTCGTCGAGCTGCGGGCCCCCGCCGTGCACGACGATCGGCGTCACCCCCACCCCCGCCAGGAACGCCAGCGCGCCCACCAGCTCCCCGATCTGCTCACGAAGGACGGCGCCGCCGACCTTCACCAGCACGCCCGGCTTCTCCTGCCCCCGCCGCAGCAGCGAGAGGTACAACGCCGTCTCCCGGGGGGTGCCGATGTTGTGCAGCAGGTTCTGGATGATGTCGGGCGTCGTCTGCGCTGCCATCGTCATGCCCCGAGTATCTGCGCGTACCGACGCGACGCCAGTTCCAGTTGATCCAGCCCGACGAACTCGTCCGCGGCGTGGGCCTGGGCGATGTCGCCGGGCCCGAACACCGCCGCGGGGATCCCCGCCTCGGCAAACAGCGCCGCCTCCGTCCAGAACGGGAGCGACCCGATCGTCTCGATGCCCAGGTCCTTGAACACGTCCGCCCCCGAGGCCGGCAGGGCCGGCGCGCGGAACCGGACCTCGACCGCCGGCGACACCCCCGGGAGCACCGACGCGCACGCCTCCAGGATGTCGGCGGCCTCCCGCTCACTCCCGGGCCGAGCCCCCAGCAGCACGCTCGCAGACTCGGCGCAGATGTTCGCCTTGACGCCGCCCTCGACCCGCCCGATGTTCAGCCGGTGCCGCAACGAGCCACCCTCGGTGAACCGCCCGAGCATCGCGGCGCCCCACCGCACCGCGTCGTGCACCGCGCTCCGCGAATCCGCTGCAGAGCTGTGCCCAGCCTCGCCCGCGAACTCCGCCCGGATCGACACGATCCCCGGGTGCGACAAGCCCAGCCGGCAACCCGTCGGCTCGCACACCACGACCCGCCGGAACTGGCGGGGCGGGCCCGCGAGGAACCCGCGCACGCACGCGGCCCTGCCGGCCTCCTCATCGGTGGTGAACAGGACCGCGGCCGGAGCGTCCGATCCCTCGACCGCCGCGAGCAGCGCCGACGCCGCCCCCTTCACGTCGCACGCGCCAAGCCCGTACGCCCGCCCGTTTTCGACGGCCAGCGCGAACGGGTCCCGCGTCCACCCCTCTCCGCTCGGCACGGTGTCCAGGTGGCAGTTGATCAGCGTGTCTGCTTCGCCCCGCATCGCCAGGACGTTCACGCTCCCGCCGCCCAGATCGTCGACGTCAACAAGGCACCCAACCGCTCGGAGTGCATCGGCCACGTACACGACGCACGGGTGCTCGGGCGTGATCGCCCGGGGGGGGTTCCGCGTGTCCGCCGCGACAAGGGCCCCGAGATGGGCGAGGATCCGCTCCATCAGACGCCCGCGCCCTCCCGCCGCGCCGCCGTCACGCTCGACAGGGCGACCAGCTTCACGAAGCCCTCGGCGTCCGCCGCCGTCCACGGCGCGTGCTGGGCGTACACCGCGTCCCGCGGCGCGATCCTGTTAGGGGACTCCAGGGCGACTGCCTGACACTCGCCGTGAGCGAAACTCAGCGTCACCGATCCTGTGACGCCCCGCTGCGTCGAGGCGATCAACGCCTCCAGATCCTCCCGGAGCGGGTCGAAGAAGAACCCGGAGTACACCAGCTCGGTCCACCGCCTGGCCGCCTGCGGCTTGAACCCGCCCTGGGCGACCGTGAGCACCGTCTGCTCGAGGGCCCGGTGGGCCGCCAGCAGCGCCGTCAGGCCCGGCGCCTCGTAGACGATCCGCCCCTTGAGCCCGAGCACGGTGTCACCCGTGTAGATCCCGCGTCCCACGCCGTGCGCGCCGAGGCGGTTGTTCAGCTCGCCCAGCATCTCCGGGCCGCCCATCGCCCGCCCGTCGAGAGAGACGGCAACGCCCCGCTCGAATCCGATCGTCACCCGGCCCGCCTGGCCCGGGCGCTCCGACGGACGCGCCGTCATCCGGTACGTGCCATCTCCGGGCTCGGCGAACTCGTCGATCTCCGAGCCCGAGCAGGTCACGCCCAGCAGGTTCTCGTTGATCGTGTACCGCTTGGTGTCGGCCGGCGCCGAGAAGCCCCGCTCCTCGAGGTACGCCCGCTCGAACTCCCGGGGCCGATCCGTCCGCCCCTGGATCTCCCGGATCGGCGCCAGGATCGGTAGGTCCGTCAGGCAGCGCAGCGACACGTCGAACCGCACCTGGTCGTTGCCCATCGCCGTGCACCCGTGCGCGACGCCCACCGCCCCGATCCGCTCGGCCAGCGCGACCGACCGGGCCGCGATCGCGTACCGGTCCGAGCACAGCAGCGGGTACTGGTCCTGGTACCGCACGCCGCCCATGACAAACGGCGTCACGAACCGCCCCCACAGCTCGTCGGCCGCGTCCTCCACGACGTGCTCGCGGGCGCCCAGCTCCATCGCCCGACGCTCGATCGACCCGACCTCCTCGGGGGATACACCGCCGGTCGAGACGAAGAGTGTGACGACGTCGTACCCCTGCTCCTTCAGGTACGGCACGCAGAAGCTCGTATCCAGCCCCCCCGAGAACGCGAGGACGACGGTCTTGCTCATGGTCTGTCTCCCCTCGGGCGCCTCAGGCGCCGAGCAGCCTGGACATCAGGGCCTTCTGCACGTGCAGGCGGTTCTCCGCCTCCTCGATGATCAGCGAGTTTGGCGAGTCCATAACCGCGTCCGTCGCCTTGACGTTCCGCCGCGCGGGCAGGCAGTGGCTGAACAACCCGTTGCTGGTCCTGGCCATCTTCGCCTCGTCCACGATGAAGTGCTTGTACCGGTCACGCACCGCCCGCTCCTCCTCGGGCCGCCCGTACATCGCCAGCGAGCCCCAGGACTTGGCGTAGACGACCTCGGCGCCCGAGTACGCCTCGTCGATGTCGTGCGAGACCCGGAAGCTCCCGCCGTGGTCCTTCGCGTTCTGCTGGGCCGCCTCCATGAACATCGGGTCGAGCAGGTACCGCTCGTCCGGGCACAGAAGCGTCACGTCCATGCCCATCTTCGTCGAGATCATCGCCGCCGAGTTTGCGACCGCCGTGTTCAGGGGCTTGGGGTGGTACGTCCAGGTCAGGACGTACTTCCGCTTCTTGAGGTCCCCGAGCCGCTCGCGGAGCGCCATCGCGTGGGCCAGCTCCTGGCACGGGTGGACGATCGTCTCCATGTTGATCACAGGGACGGTCGCGTGGGCCGCGAAGGCCTTGATCACGTGGTCCCGCCGATCGACCGACCAGTCCTTGAACTCGGGGAACCGCCGGACCGCGATCAGGTCGCAGTACCGCGAGAGCACGCGGGCGGCCTCGCGCACGTGCTCCTCGGCGTCGCCGTCCATCACCTCCCCGTCCTCGAACGCCATCGGCCAGGCCCCCTTGCCCGGCTCGAGCACGACCGCGTGCCCGCCCATCTGCCACGCCCCCACCTCGAACGACGTCCGAGTGCGCAGCGACGGGTTGAAGAACACCAGCGCGATGGTATTGCCCGCCAGCCGCGGCTGCAGAGGCTCGCGCTTCAGCGCCCCCGCGTCCTCGATCAGGCCGACCAGCTCGTCCGCCGACCAGTCCTGCGTTGTCAGGAAGTCCCGATGGCTCACGCGACGCCCTCCGTGCTCTCGCCCCGCTCCGTGATCAGCCCTTCGATCCAGCCCGCGAGTTTGACAGCCGCCGAGCGGCTCGGCAACGCGATGAACAACGTGTCGTCGCCCGCGATCGTGCCGACCACGCCCCGGGGCGGGCTCCGGTCCAGCGCCACCCCGAGCAGGTCCGCGTGCCCGGGCGCCGTCCTGACGACGACCAGCGCGTCCGCGGGAGCCACGCTCACCACGTGCTCCCTGAGGGCCGAGGCCAGCTCCCGCGCGGCCCCCGCCCCGCCGGGCTCGCCCTCGCCGGGCAGCCTGTACCCGCCCGGCCCCTTGAGCACGCCCAGCGCCGTCAGGTCCCGCGAGACCGTCGCCTGCGTGACCTCGATCCCTTCCTCGGCCAGCGCATCGACGACCTCCTCCTGGCTGTGCAGGGGGCGGGCCCGGAGGAGCGAGACCAGGACCTGGCGGCGGCGCTCACGCATTCGCATGATTATACACATGCATGTATAATCATGTCAAGCGGCCCGAGAGCCCCGCCAGGGCCGTCCGCCGCTCAGATCAGCTCGGCGTCGGTCACGACCTCGACCGTCGCGGGCCCCTCGTACGCCAGCGCCCGCCCGATCGCCCCGTCCAGCCCCGCCGCCTCCTCGACCCTGATGCCCAGCCCGCCGCACTGGGTCACGTACTCGGCGATCCCGGGGTTGGACAGGCCCGTCTGCCAGACCTCCCACCCGCCGGCCCGCTGCTCCTTGGAGATCTTGCCCAGCTCGTTGTTGTTCAGCAGAACGTGGGTGATGTTCATGCCGTGGAGCACGGCGGTGTTGACCTCCCACGCGTACTGCCCGAACCCGCCGTCGCCCGTCACCGCCACGACCGGGCGTCCCTCGAATCGTCCGCCCCACCGGCCCTGGACCTGGGTCGCGGCCCACGCGCCCATCGCGGCCGGGTACCCGAACCCGATCGATCCCAGGTACCCGGACATCAGCACCGCCTGACGCCCCGAGGACTCGAAGTACCGCCCGAAGCTGTACGTGTTGTTCCCCACGTCGACGGCGATGATCGCGTCGGGCGGGATCAGGCGGTTCATCGCGTCGAACACCGCGATCGAGCTCACGCCCTCGCCCCGGTCGTCCCGCAGGCGGCTCGCCTTCTCCTCGCGCCAGATCCGCCACCGCTCGGCGATCTCGGCCCGGTGGTCGATGCTCGCGTGCCCGCCCCCGACCATCCCCCGCAAGACTTCGGCGGTCCGCCCGAGTTCGCCCCAGACCGGGACCTCGACGCCGTGGAAGCGGCCAAGCTGCGCCTGGTCGAAGTCCACCTGGATGATCGGCTTCTTGGGCGTGATGCCCGTGTGGTTCGAAAAGCTGGCGCCGAAGACCAGCAGCAGGTCGCTCTCGTTCATGAACCAGCTCGCGATCGGCGTGCCCGACCGCCCGAGCACGCCGCACCCCAGCGGGTGCCCCCCGCCCGGGCCCCCCATGTCCGCGACGATCCCCTTGCCCTTGAAGGTCGTCAGGACGGGGCAGTTGAGCTCCTCCGCCAGCGCCAGGATCGCCTGCATCTCGAACCGGGCGCCGTGACCCACGATGATCACCGGCCGCGTGGACTCCCGGAGCAGATCGGCGGCTCGCTCGAGCGTCGCCTGGGCGGGCGAGATCCGGACGTCGGCCAGACGCCCCTCGGGCGTCCCAGCCCCCACGCCCGCGCCGGCCTTGATCGTCTGCACGTCGTCCGGGAAGACGATGTGGCTGACCGACCGGTGCACGCGGGCGTGCTTGATCGCGAGGCTCATCAGCTCGGCGTGGTTGGAGCCGGGCAGGCACAGGTGGCTGAAGCCGGCGACGGCGGAGAACGCCTCCTTCAAGGGCAGTTCCTGGAACGCCCCCGGACCGAACACCTGCTGATTGACCTGCCCGGTGAGCGCGAGCACGGGCGCCCGATCAACATGCGCGTCCCAGAGGCCCGTGAGCAGGTTGGTCGCGCCGGGGCCGGCGATCGTCAGGCACGCGGCCGGCTCGCCCGTGAGCTTCCCGAACGCGCTGGCCGCGAACGCCGCCGCCCCCTCGTGCCGCACCCCGATGTACGACATCTCGCCCGCCTCGCACCGCCGCCGGATCGCGTCCGCCAGCCCGAGATTCGAGTGCCCCACCATGCCGAACACGTGCGTCACGCCCCACGCGACCATGGTCTCGGCCATGACGTCTGTCACCGTCCGCGCGTGGGGCCGCTCGTCCTCGAGCCCGACGTAGATCCCGTCGTCGCGCGCCTCGACCGGGTACGTCGGCACGCCGTCGTCGTACCCGCCCGGCGGCTTGCCGGTGATCGGGTCGAAGTCCCAGCCGTGCCATGGGCACCGGAGGTAGCACGAGCCGTCCTCGCCGCACTCGATCGACCCCTCGCCGAGCGGTCCGCCCTGGTGGGGGCAGGCGTTGTCCAGGGCGGCGTACGCGCCGGCGTGATGCGTCAGGCAGATCTGTGTGACCGAGTCGCCCCGGTCGATCGCGACGGTCTTGACCCTCCCCTCGGGCAGGTCCGTCGTGTCCGCGACCTTGTGCCAGGTGAGCGTGACGCGGGATTCACCCATCGGAGTCCTCCGCCTTGATCTCGCGCACCTCCCGCCCCAACGCATAGCCCGTCGCGATCCGGATCGCCGACACCCCCGCCAGGATGGCCAGTTGCTCCAGCGTCGGGCGGATCATCGTCTCGATCACGTCAGCGGCGATCAGCAGTTCGAGCGCGAAGAGGAGGTAGAACCCGACCTGACGCCGGAGCGCCCGCTGATCCTCAGCACTGCACTTGCCACGAATCCGACCGCCTTCCACGACGCAGAAGCGGACCACGCCGTACACGACACCCCAGGCGAGCACGGCGATCGTCAGCCCGTTGATCGCGAACACGACCCAGCCCAACGCGTCGTGCAACAGCAGTTCCCCGGTGTGCAACCCGGAGGATGTGATCGGGTCGTGAGCCGCCGCGGCCTGATCGACCGGTGTCGTGGCCTCGAAGATCATCTCGCGGGCCCCGCAAACCGCACACCCGCCAGCTCCGCGGTCTCTCGCCGCCAGCTCGTAAGGTCCCTCGATTCGAACTTCGAGAGCGAGTCGTGCCCGCACGCCCGGGCCAGGACCGTCATCAGCTCCGCCGAGGCCTCGAAGAAGTTCTTCAGGCGATCGGCCGACTCCTCGATGATCAGCCTCGCGCGGAGGCCCTTCTTCTGGGTCGCGATCCCGACCGGGCAGTTGTTCGTGTGGCACGCCCGCATGCCCAGGCACCCGATGGCCTGGATCGCGGCGTTGGAGACGGCGACCGCGTCGGCGCCCAGCGCCAGCGCCTTGGCGAAGTCCGCCGGCGTGCGCAGGCCCCCGGTGATCACCAGCGTCGTCTCGGGCGAGACCCGGTCCAGA
Source organism: Phycisphaerales bacterium (assembly GCA_041987545.1). Lineage (GTDB taxonomy): Bacteria > Planctomycetota > Phycisphaerae > Phycisphaerales > UBA1924 > JAJRXR01. The sequence goes on from JBHIWH010000005.1 coordinate 161,725, forward strand.
TGCCGCCTCGCCCGGGCCAGGGCCGGGATCGTCGGGACCGAGATGTTGTCCCGGAAGATCAGGGGCGCCGCGCCCGTGCCCCCGCCACGCCCGTCCAGGATGATGTACTCGGCCGACGCCTCGAGCGCGAAGTCGATGTCGTCCTCGATGTGCTGGGCCGAGAGCTTGAACCCGACCGGGATCCCCCCGGTCGCCTCCCGGACCTGGTCGGCGACGCGCTTGAAGTCGGCCGGGGTCTTGAGATCCGGGAACGTGGCGGGGCTGATCGCGGGCGTGCCGGGCTTGATGCCCCGGACCTCGGCGATCCGCGCATCCACCTTCTCCCCGGGCAGGTGACCGCCCGTGCCCGTCTTGGCGCCCTGGCCGCCCTTGAAGTGGAACGCCTGGCACCTCGCGACCTTGTCGAGCGAGTAGCCGAACTTGGCGCTGGCCAGCTCATAGAAGTACCGCGAGTTGGCCTCCTGCTCGTCGGGCAGCATGCCGCCCTCGCCCGAGCAGATCCCGGTGCCCGCCAGCTCGGCGCCCTTGGCCAGAGCCGTCTTGGCTTCCTCGGACAACGCCCCGAAGCTCATGTCGCTCACGAAGAGCGGGATCTTGAGCGTCAGGGGCTTGGCCGCCCGGGGCCCGATCACGACCGACGTCTCGAGGGGGTGGTCGTCGAGCAGGGGCTTGGTCGCCATCTGCGCCGTCAGGAACTGGAGATCATCCCACGCGGGCAGGTCCTGCCGAGGCACGCCCATCGCCGCCGCCGGACCGTGGTGGCCCACCTTCGAGAGCCCGTCCTTTGCAAGCTGCTGGATGAGGCCGACGTGCGGCTCCTCCGGGGCGCCGTGAACGTCCTGGTACGCGCCCAGGTACTCGTCACGGTTGTAGGGCTGGGGGTTCCGCTCCTCCCAGGCCGCGACCTCGTCGGCGTCCACGACGACGCTCGTGGCGCCCTCGAACTCCTCGACCCACGCGTTGAACTTGTGGAGTTTCTCGTCGTTGTTGTACTCGCTGACGCCCGTGTCGTACCGGTAGTCCCAGCCGTGAACGCCGCAGATGAGGTTCTCTCCATCGACGTGCCCGTCGGCCATAAGGGCGCCGCGGTGCAGGCATCGGCCGTAGAGCACCGACACGCCGTCGTCGCCGCCACGCTCGAACCGCACGACGACCAGGTCAACGTTCGACACCAGAGCGTGCGCGGGCTTGCCCGGCTTCAGCTCGTCCCACCTGGCGATGCCGGTCTTCTTCATGAGCAACCCCCGCGTCCGTCGAGACCGGACCAAGCGTACACGGCCTCGCCTCAGGGGGAGCGGCCGGTCGCCGGACCGTTCCAACCCGGCGCAGACCGGGATCATTCCCCTGGCCGGAGATCCGCCCGGCCGAATACCACCGCGACGCACGGCCCGTACACTCGCCGCATGTCACGCCGCATCACACGCCGCGAAGCGATCCGACGGGGCGCCCTGGGCGCGGGGGCCGCCCTGATCCCGATCGGCGTCCCCTCGTGCGCCTCCCGGAGCCGCCGGACCATGAACTCCCCCCGCTTCCGGATCTCCCTCGCCCAGTGGTCGCTGCACAAGCCCCTGCTGGCCGGCGAGATGGACAACCTCGAGTTCGCCGGCGAGGCCCGCGGCATGGGCTTCGAGGCCATCGAGTATGTGAACACGTTCTTCAAGGACAAGGCGACCGACGCGGCCTACCTCGCGGAGATGAACCGCCGCGCCGACGGCGAGGGCGTCCGCCAGCTCCTGATCATGTGCGACGGCGAGGGAAACCTTGGCGACGCCGACGAGACCGCCCGGACCCGGGCGATCGAGAACCACCACAAGTGGGTCGTCGCCGCCGTCACGCTCGGCTGCCACTCCATCCGCGTCAACGCGGCCAGCTCGGGGACGTACGAGGAGCAGCAGGACCGGGCCGCCGACGGGCTCCGCAGACTCTGCGAGTTCGCCGACGGGCACGGGATCAACGTCATCGTCGAGAATCACGGCGGGCTCAGCTCCAACGGCCAGTGGCTCGCCGGCGTGATGGACAAGGTCGCCCACCCCCGCTGCGGCACGCTCCCGGACTTTGGCAACTTCTGCATGGATTGGTCACGCGTGGACGACGCCGACGCCTGGTACGACCGGTACCAGGGCGTGAGGGAGCTGATGCCCTACGCCAAGGCCGTCAGCGCCAAGAGCCACGAGTTCGACGAGGACGGCGACGAGGTCCGCACCGACTACCGCCGCATGATGAAGATCGTCCTCGACGCGGGGTACTCGGGCTACGTCGGCGTCGAGTACGAGGGCGACAAGCACGAACCCCGCGAGGGCTGCCGCCTGACGAAGGCCCTACTAGAGCGTGTCCGCCAAGAACTCAGTTGATGTCAAAGGTCGCCCAAGAAGTTGTGCTTCGGATAGCGAGGCAGGCTGGCGTCCTCGTACGTAAACCCTAGAGGTTTCGGGCGCAGGATCTCTGCCGCCTGACGCCTTGCCTCCGCTTCACGCTCCAGCTGCTGTTCCCAGGCGTAGGCGCGATCTGCTTGTGCCAGTGACACACCGTACTTGCGAACACCGTCCGGGCCGTACTTTCCGATCACAAGCCCGGTATCCAAGATGTAATGCGGCAGCTGTGGCATAGCGACCTCCATTCCTGTGTCACTTGATAGGATACCAACCGCTCAGAGGAGAGCGAAGTTGCGTACAGTTGCTCAAGCGGCAGAGGACGGGTAGAAGAGTTGATTCTGATACCCTACGCCCGCGCGAAACGCCCAGGTATCCACAGTTCACACACAACACAGATGCCGAGAACGAACACCGAGGCCGTGTAGGCGAACCCGCCCCCCACGATCGCGTAGACCCACGCGTCGTTGTCCCGCGCCAGCCACTGCCCGCCCATGTCCGTCAGCAGCCCCGCGCCGCCCACCGCCAGCACGAGCCCGGTCAGCCACCCCCACCACCGGGTCATCGCCCCGAGCACGCCAACGACGAGCAGCACCAGCGCCATCGTCGGCGCGTGCGTGTGCTGCGAGACCGCCAGGATCTCGACCGGGCTCGGCTGCACGTCCCGCGAGTACGCGATCGACAGCACGTCGTCGGCCCGATCCAGAGGGAGCGGCGGGTACGCGTCCGGACCTTCCGCCCCCCGCGCGTGGCAGTCAAGGCACGAGACCGCGATGATCTCCGCCGGCGCCTCGTCGCCCAGGTCGAAGTTGTCGTAGTCGATGTTGATCCGGTCCGAGCCGAGCCACGAGATCAGAGCATCACGGTCCGGCTTGGCCAGTTCCTCCGGATGCCCGGCATTGAGCGCCTCGAGCAGCGCCGACTCGCTCGTGATGCCGTGGTACGCCGCCCGAACGTCGTCGAGCGTGAACCCCGCCCGCTCGTCGCGGTTGTCGTAGTGCCACCGCAGGTGCAGGCCCGAGACGACGTACCCGCCCAGGAGCGTCAGCACGAGCAGCGTGACGCCCACGCGGGCCAGGGGGTGCAGGTCCTTGAGTCTTGGAAACGCGGCGCGGCTCATCGGTCGCGTGGTATACCAGACTCAGACGTCGGGCATCTGCACGTCCACCATCCCGCCCTCGACGCACGCCCGGTTGGCCGCGATCCCCACCGCCGTCGCCCGGGCGCCCTCGGCCATCGTGCAGGCCGGCTCGCCCCCGGTCGCGATCGCATCGACCCAGTTCTCTAGCGCGTAGTACAGCGACGAGTACGGCAGGCCCACGCCCTCCTTGAGCTTGCCCTGCTCGGCCAGCTTCGTGGCCCCCGCGATCAGTGTGATCCCCTCGTCGTTGTGGAACTGCTGGCGATTGGCGTAGACCTCCCACCCCTGCGTGGGCGCGTCGGCCTCCTTGAACATCCAGCCGTGGCTCCACGCCAGCTTGATCGCCGCGTTCGAGCCATAGAACACCTCGTACTGGTCCTCGTACGAGTTGGCCAGGGTCGCCTCGTACTGCAGCGCCTCCCCGTCCTCGAAGATCAGCGTGCACGCGATCGAGTCGTGGACCGTGCGCCCGTCGTTGTACTCCTGGACCGAGCCGTGCCCCATCACGCGGACCGGGTACCGGCCCAGGTACCAGTGGAAGACGTCGAACTGGTGCGTGCCCCACTCCCCGGCCAGGCCAGACGACCGCGCGGGGTCGAGCCGCCAGTTCAGCTCCTCGTACCGCGCCGGGTCGCGCGAGGGCGTGACCCAGCTCGTCTTCTCATGGTGCTGGGCGCGCATCGAGACGATGTTGCGGACCGAGTCCGACCGGGCGAACGAGCGGGCCAGGTCGTAGACCGGGTTCGATCTGCCCTGGAGCCCGGCCGCGACGACCTTGTCCGTCGCCCGGGCGGCACGGGCCAGCCCGACGGCGTCCTTGACCGTGTGCGCGATCGGGCCCTCGCAGTACACGTGCCGCCCCGCCTCGATCGCCTGGTTCGCGACCTGCCGATGGGTGTGCGTCGGGGTGGCGATGACCACCGCGTCGGCCGCGCCCGCGGCGAGCATCTCGTCCAGCGAGCCGAACGTCGCCGCGTCCGACGCGCGTCGCTGGGCCGCCGACAGGCGCCGCTCGTCCACGTCGCAGATCGCCGAGAGCTGCACGCCCTCGAGCACGGACAGCTCGGCCAGGATCGACCGCCCCTGGCGACCGAGCCCGACCACGCCCACCCGGATCGGCGCGGCCCCCGACCGGACCGAGGCCCGGGCGAGGTTCGGGACGATCGCCGCGGCCACCATCCCGCCGGCCGCCTGCACCATGAACTCGCGTCGATCAACGGGCGGTGTGCTCACGCCGGGGACTCCTTCGGGATCTGGACCTTCGAACCGGGGCAGTCGCCCCCGACGCGCCAGCCGGCGCCCTCGTCGATGATGGACAGCAGCGTATCCGGGCAGCCCGACGGCCGCCCCCCGAGCACGACCAGCGCCGTGGACCACGCGTCCGTGTCCAGGGCGCTCGCCCCGACGCACGCGACCGTCCGGTCCCGAGCGACCGGCTCCCCGGTGCGCGGGTCCATCACGTGCCCCACCGTCCCGTCGCCTTGATCGGTCGTCCGCCCGCTCGGCGACGAGACCGACATCGCGGCGTCCCGCAGCTCGACGACGGGCGCCCCCGGCCCTTCGCCCACGCGCACCCGCCAGCCGTCCGCGTCTGGCGGGCGGCCGATCGCGGCGACCGTGCTCGTCCCGCCGTGCAGCAGCGCCGTCGTCACTCCAAGCGCTCGCAAGAGAGCGACCGCCTCGTCCAGGACGGCGCCCTTCGCCACCCCGCCCAGGTCGATGAAGACCCCGGGCGAGCCGAGCCGGACCGTCCCGGCCGAGTCGTCGACCTCGATCGCGCCACATGCGGCTTCTTCGGCTGCGCCCGCGCCGGTCTCGCTCGGGTCGCCCCGAAATCCCCAGCGACGCATCAGACCGCCGGCCGTGACGTCGAACGCGCCCTCTGTCAGTTCGTTCAACCGCACACACCGCGTGAGCAGGCGCCGGATCTCCGAGTCCACCGCCGCCGGGCGCGCCGCGGCCTCTCGGTTGAGTCTTGACACGACCGACGCCTTGTCGAACAGGCTCAGCCGCGCGTGCCAGTCCCGGACCAGCGCCAGCGCCTCCTCGCCCGCCGCCCGGGCCGACTCGGGGCGCACGCCCTCCTCGACGCCCGCGATGAGCACCTCGAACCGCGTGCCCATCGCCCCGGTCGCGAGCAGGATCGGGCTGTCGAGCTGGGCCGGTGCCTCAGGCACGCGAGGCGCGCAACGTCTTGGGGTCGAACGAGTACGCGTGCCCGTCCCACATCGACCTGGTCGCCAGGTCCACGATGACCATGACCTTGCTCGCCAGGTCGATGTTGCTCACCGCCGGCTCCCGCGAGCGGATGCACTCGAGCCAGTTCAGCCGCAGCTGGTCCTGGTCGTTGCCGATGTCCTCGCAGGTGATCTCCTCGGCGTCCACCTCGTCCACGAACAGACGCTCGGGGCGGATCACGCAGTGCCGCCCGCCCAGGTAGATGTTCGCCTCGTGCCCGCGGATCATGGTCTCGAGCCCGACCTCGTTGTTCGTCGAGCCGGCGACGACCATCGTGTGCCCGTCCTGGAACTCGATGTTCAGGTTGACCTGGTCGTGGTTCTCCATGTCCTTGTCCACGTAGTGCCCGCCCGAGGCGACCACGCGCGTGGGCCAGCCCATGTCCAGGGCGAGCACGAGGGGCGTCATCACGTGCACCAGCAGGTCGCCGATGATGCCCGTCGAGAAGTCCCGGTACCGCCGCCAGCGGGCGTACACCTTCGGGTCCCACTCCCGCGGGCCCAGGTACCCCAGCCACGCGTCCCAGTCCAGGTTCTTGCCCGGCTCCCACTTGTCGTTCAGCGAGTAGTAGTTCCACTCCCCGTCCATCGAGTTGCGGCAGTAGCTCGTCTGGCTCCACGTGGGCTTGCCGATCCGGCCCGACTTGATCGCCTCGCTCGCCTTGTGGTACTTGGGCAGCATCATCATCTGCGTGCCGACCTGGAAGATCTGGCTCGGGCGAGACTCGACGACCTTCCGCAGGTCCATCGCCTGCTCCAGGCGGAGCGTCATCGGCTTCTCGCAGTAGACGTCCTTGCCGGCCGTCAGCGCATCGACCGCGTGCTGGGCGTGCCAGTGCTCGGGGCTGGCGATGAGCACGCCGTGGATGTCCTCCCGGGCCAGCAGCTCGCGGTAGTCGCGGTAGGTGTCCACCGTGCCCCTGCCCTGGTTCTTCTCGATCTGGTTCTTGGCGTTCTCGGCGTGGATGTCGCACACGTCGGCGACAGCGCCGATCTGCACGTTCGACCGCCCGTCCTTGCCGAAGCCGGAGATGGCGACGCAGTGCCCCGTGCCCATCCCGCCCGTGCCGATCACGCCGACGCGGACCGCGTCGCCCGCGTTGGGCGTGCGGACGCGCCCGCCGGTGACGGTCGCCACGGTCTTGGGCGCCTTGGACGCCCCACCCAGGACCATGCCGGCGCCGGCCAACGCCGCGGCCTGCCCCAGGAACGTGCGCCGGCTCTCGAGGTTCGTCTTGCCTTGCTTGCTCATCGCTCGTGCTCCTGGGGGCTGGGACCTGTCCGGGTCGCCAGAGTAGCATCTGCCCCCATGCCTGCAAAGAGGCCCGAATGACCCACCACCTCGGCGTCTGCTCCTGGTCCCTGCGCCCGGAATCGCCCGGCGACCTCGCGGGGCAGGTCCGTGCGTGCGGCCTCTCGCGCGTCCAGCTCGCGCTCGACCCGGTCAGAATGGGGCAATGGCCCCTGGGCCAGACCCGCGCCGCGCTCGACGCCGCCGGCGTCAGCATCGCCAGCGGCATGATGGCCACCCGGGGTGAGGACTACTCCTCGATCGACTCTATCCGGCGCACGGGCGGTCTCCGCCCCGACGAGCACTGGGACGCCAACCTCGCCGCCGCGGCAAAGAATGCCGACATCGCCTGTTCGCTCGGGATCGGGCTCGTCACGCTCCATGCCGGGTTCATCCCCGAGGACGCCGCCGACCCGCTGCGGGCCGTCATGATCGACCGCATCGCGCGAGTCGCCGAGGAGTTCGCCCGCCGCGACGTCCGCGTCGCGCTCGAGACCGGTCAGGAGTCGGCCGAGGCGCTGCGCGAAGTCCTCGGCGCGCCGGCGCTCTCCCAGGTCGGCGTCAACTTCGACCCGGCAAACATGCTTCTCTACGGCTCGGGCGACCCGACGCAAGCGCTCACCCTGCTCGCAGGCCGCATTGCCCAGGTGCACATGAAGGACGCGATCCCGAGCGGCCAGCCCGACGCCTGGGGCGACGAGGTCCCCGCGGGCACGGGCCGCGTGGAATGGGACGCGTTCTTCGGGATCCTCAGCGAGCGCGCCCCCGACGTCGGCGTCATCATCGAGCGCGAGGCGGGGGAGTCGCGCGTGGGGGACGTGCGGACGGCCGTCAAGCTCGCCGCCCGGCACGGCTGCCAGACCACGCCGTGATCCCGCTCAGCTCGCGGGGGTTTCCGCGGCCGAGGGCTCCGCGCCCGTCCGCTCGAACCGGCCGCGCCGCGGATACAGCACGAGCAGCACGACAAGGCACCCGAGCGCGATCCACATCGGGATGCCGAACAGTCGCGTGTAGTTCATCACATCCACCGCCTCGCCGCCGCCCGTGGGCGTGACGCTGTCGGTCGCCCACGAGCCGACAATGCTGGTCGCGAACCAGCTCCCGACGATGATGCCGATGCCGACGATGACCAGGTTGAAGAGATTCTGGGCGCTGGCCCGGACGTCGGGAGTCGTCTCCTCGTCCACGACCATGAACGCGACGAAGATGAAGCACCCGAAGCAGAACCCGTGCAGGGCGACACCCGTGATCGCGACCCCGATCTCGGGGATGCCCAGCGTGTCGTGGATCCAGGGCATGTACGCGAAGAGCGCCATGCGGGCCGCGTAGGCGACGATGCCCAGCCCGAGCAGCGTCTTCCGTGAGATCTTCTTGGCGAAGAGCGGGATGAGCGCGAGCACGAGGATCTCCGTCATCTGGCCGACGGTCATCAGCCCCCCGCCACCGACGCCGAAGACCGTGTTGATGCCGTCGGCCAGCTCAGACCCGCCCGCGCGGTTCTGGATGTCGGTCAGGAACGCCGACGTGTGCACGAAGTAGAACTGGTGGATGATCGAGATCGGGACAGCCAGCAGGAACAGCGTCACCAGGGGCTGGCGCCGCAACTCCCAAATCGCTTCCCGCGCCGCGTTTGACTCCTTCGCCTCCCTGGCCGGGGGCGTGTGGGGCAGCGAGAAGCAGTACAGGCCCATGACGACGCCCAGCACCGCGCTGAGCTTGAACGCGTCGGCACGACCCGCGTCCTGGGCCGCGGCGATCTCCCCCGCGTTGGTCGTCACACCGTCGACCACGACCGCGTCGGGCGTGTGCTGGAACAGCAGCCACTGGCCGACGGCGATCCCCGCGAGGATCCAGCCGACGGTGCCCCACACGCGAACCTTGCCGAAGTCCCGGTCCCGGTCGGGCAGGTGATGGAACGAGATCGAGTTGGTCAGCGCCAGCGTCGGCGCGTAGATCACGCCGTACACCACCGACACCGCCAGGAACACCCAGAACTGATCAACGGACGCCAGGAACCAGACCAGCACCGCGCCCAGCAGGTGCGAGATCCCCAGGAACCACTGCGTCGCGAAGTACCGGTCCGCGATCTGCCCCGCGATGAACGGCCCGATGATCGCGCCCGCGGCGCCGCCCGCCAGGATCGCCCCGACCTGGTCGAGGCTCAGCCCGCGATGCCCGAGCAGGAACGGGTACAGGATCGGCAGCCACGCCCCCCAGATCGCGTACTGCAGCAGCATCATCACCGACAGGCGTGTGCGGACGAGCGGCGGCACGGGATTGGCGTGGTCTGTCACGGCGCGGTCCCCTCGGTTCGGGCGGGCGAGCGGCGAGTCTACCGAGAACCAGCCGCCCGCTCGGGGGCCCCTGGTACCATCGCCGCTCCAGGAGCTTCCCCATGCCCAGACCCGTCACACTCTTCACCGGCCAGTGGGCCGACCTCCCTCTCGCCACCCTCGCCGAGATGGCCGGCGACTGGGGCTACGACGGCCTCGAACTCGCCTGCTGGGGCGACCACTTCGAGGTCGATCGGGCGCTCTCAGAAGACAGCTACTGCCGGCAGAAGCGCGACCTGCTCGCCGAGCACGGCCTGGGCTGCTGGGCGATCTCCAACCACCTCGTGGGCCAGGCCATCTCCGATCCCATCGACGCACGCCACAAGTCGATCCTCCCCGAGCGCGTCTGGGGTGACGGCGAGTCCGAGGCCGTCAATGAGCGGGCCGCGGAAGAGATGATCGCCACCGCCGACGCGGCCAAGGCCTTCGGCGTCCCCGTCGTCAATGGCTTCACCGGCTCGCCCGTCTGGCACAAGCTCTACTTCTTCCCCCCAACCAGCCAGGATGAGATCGACGCCGGCTTCCGCGAGTTCGCCTCACGCTGGACGCCCATCCTCGACGCGTTCAAGAAAGCCGGCGTCAGGTTCGCACTCGAGGTCCACCCGACCGAGATCGCCTACGACATCCACACGTTCGCCCGCGCGATCGAGGCGGTCGGTTCCCACCCCGCCTTCGGCGCCAACTTCGACCCCTCGCACCTGATCTGGCAGGGAATCGACCCGGCCAAGTTTGTGGACCGATTCGCCGACCGAATCTTCCACGTCCACGTCAAAGACGCCGCCCAGACCCTCGACGGGACGAGCTCCATCCTCGCCAGTCACCTGTCGTTCGGCGACGCCCGCCGGGGCTGGGACTTCCGCTCGCCCGGCCGGGGCGACGTGGACTTCGAGTCCATCACCCGCGCCCTCAACCGCGTCGGCTACGCGGGCCCCCTCTCGGTCGAGTGGGAGGACAGCGCCATGGCCCGCGAGCACGGCGCCCGCGAGGCGGTGGACTTCGTCCGCTCCATCGACTTCGACCCCGCCTCGGGCGCCTTCGACGCCGCGTTCGACAAGGACAAGCAGTAGATCCCCCGGGCAAACTCAATCCCCCGACAGGTCGAGCACGCGGAAGTCCTTGTACTCGATCACGTTGCCCGGGTGGTGCCCCTGCAGCGCGAAGCGGCCCGCGTCGAACTCGTCGAGGTGGGTATCGACGAACAGCACGCCGTTGATCCACGTGCGGATGCGGTCGCCCTCGGCACGGATGCGATAGTCGAACCACGCCCCGTCCCGCGTGATCGGTCCGCCTTGTCCCGGGCCCGACCCGGGCCACGCCATGTTGTACAGACAACCCGTGTAGTTCTTCGGGTCGTGCTGATCGACCTGCGCCTCGTACCCGTAGCCCGCGGGCCACGGGTTGTTCGGGTCCGGGTTCGGCTGGCACCGGAAGTAGATCCCAGAGTTCCCCCGCTCGTTGACCTTCACGAGCGTCCGCATCTCGAAGTCGGCGAACTCGTCGTCGCTGAACAGGTGCCCGGGCCCGTCGCGCCCGATGATCGTGCCGTCCACGACCGTCCACTCTGCGGCGTCCTCGGCGAACCAGCCCTCGGGCGTCTTGTCGTCCTCACCCCTGATCAGATGCCGCATCCCCGTCGGCTCCGGATCGGGCGACAGGTCCCTGATCCGGATCTTGCGGTACCGGAACGGGTGCCCGTGGTCCTGGAGCGCGATGTACCCGGTCGTCGCCCGCGTGTTCAGGGGCAGCGTGTCCTGCGGCTGGCGGTAGAAGCCCCGGTCGTCGAGCTTCGTGCCGTCGTGGATCCGCTCGCCGTTGAGCCAGACGTCCAGCGTGTCGCCGACCAGCTTCACCCGGTACGTGTTCCACTCGCCGGCGGGATTGACGGCCATGCTCGCGGGCTCGACCGCCTCGTAGACGGCCCCACAGTTCCGCAGGCCCGGCGCCTCGCCGTGCGTGTCCAGGATCTGGACCTCGAATCCGGTGAACGCCGGGTCGCCGTGCGACGTGCCCCGCAGGCCCAGCCCGGAGTTCCCGCCCTCGGGCATCCAGAAGTCGAGCTCGAGCTCGAAATCGCGGTACATCCGGTCGGTGCGGAGCCACCAGCCCTGCCCGGGCTTGGCGGTCACGATCTCGCCGTCCTTCACGGTCCACGCGTCGGTCGAGCCGCCCGTGACCGCCCAGCCGTCGAGATTCTTCCCGTTGAACAGGTCGACCCAGCCCTCGTCGGGAATGCCGACCTCGACCGCGACGTCCTCGTTGCCCGTCGGGCAGCTGCGGCACCCTGCCGTCATCGCCCCGCCCAGGACCAGCACGCCCGCCGCACACACGCTCGCTCGCTTCATCGTCATCTCCGCACGCTCCATCGCGCCCGGCGTCTCAGCCGGGGTCGCACGCCCTGTACGCGTCGATCACCGCTCGCTCGCCGTCCTTGCCGCTCGTGCTGTTCCCGTGCTCCATGCCCAGGACCCCAGCGAATCCCTTGTCCCGGATGAACCGGAACACGCCCGCGTAGTTGATCTCGCCCGTGGTCGGCTCGTTCCGCCCCGGGTGGTCGCCCTGCTGGAAATACGCGATCTCGTCCCAGCACCGTTCGATGTTGTTGATCAGGTTCCCCTCGGTCGCCTGCTGGTGGTAGATGTCGCACAGGATCTTGCACGAGGGCGAGTCCACGCCGCGGCAGATCTCGTACGCGTGCGCCATCTTCGCCAGCAGCATATTGGGGTGGTTGATCGGGTTCAGCGGCTCGAGGACCATGACCAGCCCGTGCGGCTCCAGCACCTCGCACGCCGCCCGCAACTGATCGATCGCGTGGGCCGTCTGGTAGCCCAGGTCCAGCCGCGACTCGCGCGTCCCGGGCACGACCGTCATCCACGTCGCGTTGACCCGCTCGGCGACGTCCACCGCTTTCTTCGCCTCATCGACGAACTTCTGCCGATCGCCCGCGTCACCCCTGGAGAACGTCGACCCCCAGGCCGTCGAGGGGTTGAGGACGAACACGCCCATCGTCATCCCCAGCCGCTCCATCGCGGCCGCGATCCGCTCCTGCTCCTCGACCGACCGCCCGGACATCCCGTTGTCTTCCCAGGCCGTGAAGCCCTCGGACGCCGCGAACTCGAGCTGCGCTACGGGGTCGTCGCCCGCGTGATGGCGGAACATCCCGAAGTGGGGCGCAAACTTCATCGAGAACGCGTCGGCGCCCGCTCGCCCCCGGCGCCCGTGCGCGACCGGGGCCGCCCCCGCCGCGACCACGCCCGCGCCAATGCCCGCCAAGAACTCGCGTCGCTGCATCAACGGCCCCTTCGCCCAGCGGTTAGGTCAGCGGCGTCCGCCCGGGCGTCGGGACGGGCTCCATCCCCAGTTCGCCGAACTCGTACGACGCCGGCGTCAGATCCAGCTCCGAGCCCATCGCCTGCTCCCACGTGACCTCCTCGCCCGTGTACGCGCTCATCCGCCCCATGATCGCCGTCAGCGTGCTCTGCGCGACCCGCACGCCCTCGTTGAGCGACGGGCCCGAGCCCCGGATCGACGCGATCAGGTCCACGTGCTCGACCTTGTACGGGTTCGGGTTTTCGCCCTCGAAAGCCCAGGCGTTCGCGCCCTCGATCCGCGACCGCCCGGGCCACGCGATCGCCGAGCCCTTCGTCCCCGTCAGCCGCTCGTCCACGCGGCCCGCGCACCCGTCGATCTGGCGGCACATGCTCAGCACACGCACGCCCCCCGGGTACTCGTACTCGACGGCGAAGTGATCGAAAATGTTGCCGTACTTCTCGCCCGTCCGGACCTGGCGCCCGCCCATCCCCATCGCCTTGACAGGCGTCGAGTCCATCGCCCAGTTGATCACATCCAGGTTGTGGATGTGCTGCTCGCAGATGTGGTCGCCCGACAGCCAGCAGAAGTACAGCCAGTTCCGGAGCTGATACTCCATGTCCGACTCGTGCGGCTGCCGCTCGTGGACCCACAGGCCGCCCTGGTTCCAGTAGCACGAGGCGCCGACGATCTCGCCGAGCTGACCCGAGCGAACGCGGTCGATCAACTCCAGGTAGCACCGCTCGTGCCGGCGCTGCGTGCCGGCGACGACCGAGAGCCCGGCCTCCTGGGCCCGCCCCGCCGCCGCGATCACGCGCCGCACGCCCGCGGGGTCCACCGCCACCGGCTTCTCCATGAACACGTGCTTGCCGCGGGCGACCGCCTCCTCGAAGTGCATGGGCCGGAAATGGGGCGGCGTCGCGATGCAGACGTAGTCCACCTCCTCGAGCGCCAGGAGCTGCTTGAACGCGTCGAACCCCGCGAACCGCCGCTCGGGCGGCACGTCGATCCGCCCCTCCCACGACGGCTCGTCGGTCAGGTGCTTGAGCGACCCGTCGAGCCGATCACGGAACACGTCGGCCATCGCGACGACCCTGGTCGCCGGGTCGGCCTCGAGCGCGTTCCAGGCGGCGCCCGTCCCGCGCCCGCCGCACCCGATCACGCCGACGCCGATCCGGTCGTCGCCGCCGCGAGCCAGCTTCGACGCGAACGACGGCGCCACCAGCGCCCCCACCCCCAACGCTCCCGTCTTCATCATCTCACGCCGCGTCCACTGACTCATGCGCTCACCCGCCTCACAGCCCGAGCACCCGGTCCATCCGGGCGCTGATGTCCCTGAGCCGATCGAGCCCGCCACCGCCCACCTCGGCCGTCGCCCAGCCACGATACCCGATCGCGTCCAGGGCGCCCCGCACGTTCTCCCACGGGATGTCGCCGTCCCCGATCTCGACGCCGAAGCCGGCCCACTTGCCTTCCCTGTCGCCCTTGGCCCGCGAGTACCCCTTGATGTCCAGCCGCAGGATCCGCGGGCCCAGCGCCTCGATCCAGTGCTCGGGCCAGCCGTAGTGCCAGATGTTCCCGATGTCGAGATACCAGCCAACGACCGGGCGCTCGCCGATCTCTTCACCGCTTGTGAACGACTCCAGGTACTCGCCCGCCTCGACCGGGCCGAGCAGGAAGTTGTTCCACACGTTCTCGATGGCGATCGAGACGCCCGCCTCGCGCGCCTTTGGCAGCACGCGCCGGATCTCCCGGATCGAGCGATCCCACGCGTCCCGGTACGACACGCGCTCGTTCACGACCCCCGGAACGAGCAGCACCGTGGACCCGCCATAGTCGCGGCAGTCCTCGATCGCCCGGCGCAGCGCCGCGACGCCCTCTGCCCGCACCCCGTCGTCCGGGTCGCTCAGGGGCTGGTTCCAGTGCACCGAATCGACGACCCCGGGGACCTCGATCCCCGTCCGCTCGATCGCGCGGAGAACCTCGTCCTTGTCGAGGTTGCTCGGGCTGTCGAGCTCGACTCCCTCGAAGCCGGCCTCGAGCGCCATCTCGAATCGCTGACGGATGTCCTCGCCGCCCTCGATCATGCCGTACTTGAGCGCCTTGCGGATCCGCCGCCCGACGGCAGGCCGAGCATCCGGCTCGGGTTGACGGGCGCGCGCCGGGCGTGCGTTCACGCCGACCGTCGCGGCCAGCGCCGCCCCCGCCGTCGCGCCCAGGAACTCGCGTCTGCTCGCCATGATCGACCCTTACGTCAGCGGCTTGGTCCCCGGCACGGCGACCTCGGGCGTCGGCCGCGGCCCCATCTCCCACCCGCCCGGGTTCAGGTTCTCCTCGCTGCCCATCGCCTGATCCCACGTGACGACCTGCCCCGTGTACGCCGCCATCCGCCCCATGATCGCCAGCATGGTCGAGCGAGACATCGCCACGCCGTCGTTCACGGGCTTGCCCGACCGGATCGACGCGAAGAGCACGTCGTGCTCGCGCTGGTACATGTCATTGCCCGCGGCCGTCCCCTGCCAGGGCCGCTCGCCCTCGATCACGTGCCTGCCGTTCCAGGGCTGCATCGTGCACCGACCCTCGGAGCCCAGGAAGTACGCCGAGTTGTCCGTCGCCGTGTTCGGCCAGTGCCGGCACGTGTGATACGCCCGCACCCCGCCCGCGTACTCGTACGTGATCGCGAAGTTGTCCCACACGTTGCCCGTCTCTGGCGTGTCGGGCCGCGTCGTCCGCCCCCCAACCGCCCAGCACCGCTCGGGCGGCTCGTCCCCCATCGCCCACCCGATCCAGTCGATCGCGTGCACCGCCTGCTCGACGACATGGTCACCCGAGAACGGCGTGAAGTACTGCCAGTTCCGGAGCTGGAACTCCGTGTCCGACCAGCCCGCCCGCCGCGGGTTCG
Source organism: Phycisphaerales bacterium (assembly GCA_041987545.1). GTDB lineage: Bacteria > Planctomycetota > Phycisphaerae > Phycisphaerales > UBA1924 > JAJRXR01. The sequence goes on from JBHIWH010000005.1 coordinate 177,304, forward strand.
GCGCCACCCACCCCGTGGTGTTGTACGTCGTCTGGATCGTGTGCACGTCCCCGATCCCGCCCGTGGCCAGCTTCTCGAAGCACTCGCGCACCTGGTCTTGGTACCTCCAGCAGAAGCCCGACATGAGGGCGAGCCGCTTCTCTTTCGCCAGCCGCGCCGACTCGAGCACCGATCGCACGCCCGGGGCATCGACGGCCACGGGCTTCTCGCAGAACACGTGCTTGCCCGCATCCACCGCCGCCCGCAGGTGAACGGGCCGGAACGCCGGCGGCGTGGTCAGAAGCACCACGTCCACGCCCGACCCGAGCACGCCCTGGTAACTGTCCAGCCCTGAGAACCGCCGCCCGTCCTCGACGCGGATCTTCCCGGCCCACGAGTCCGCGCCCGAGTCCCCGATCGCATCAAGGTCCAGCTCCTCCATCGCCGACCGCACATACCCCAGGCACGAGTCGATCCGCTCGGCGAACACGTCACCCATCGCCCAGAGCACCGCGCCCGGGTCCGCCTTGAGCGCCTGCACGACGGCGCCCGTCCCCCGCCCGCCGCACCCGATGACCCCGACCCGGAGCTCGTCGGCCCGACCGCGCCGGGCCCGCGCCGCGAGCGCTGTCGGCGACAACACCCCCGCCGCACCCAGCGCCGCGCCCGCCGCGACGAACTCCCGCCGTGTCCAACCGCGCTCACTCGTCATCGCCAGATCCCTCCACATACCGCCCGGGCATCTTGTCCTCGTCAACCACGAACCGGAACCCCACCCACGAGCAGTCCGCCAGCCACCACCGGCTCTTGGGGATCTGCGGGTCCGACGTGTTCCACGCCGAGGTCTGCGTCTGCGCCGCCGTCGGCGTGCACTCGGACGCCGGCTCGCGGTAGCTCCCGCCCATCGCGATCGGCCGCCGGGTCTCGGTCATCACCCACTCGGCGACATTGCCGAGGGTGTCGTGCAACCCGTGCGCGTTCGCGCCCCGATTGCCGACCGGGTGCGTCGTGCCCTCGGCGTTCTCCGCCGTCCACGCCTGCTCGCCCGCGTCCCCGCCCGCGAGCCGGGCCCACTCGTCGCGCGTCGGCAGCCGCGCCGGGATACCCGTCTTGGCCTCGAGCCAGGCGCAGAACGACTCGGCCGCGTGCCGCGTCATCCCGATCGCGGGATATCCGGCATGACCAAACCCACGGTCTGGCGGGACATACGGCTTGCTCGGCCGCGTCACCGCGTCGCCCCCGCCTCCCTCCGGCTCGTCCAGGCCGTACAGGTACACGTCGTACAGATCCCAGGTCACCTCGGTCGTCAACGCCCACAGCCCGTCATCGCCCCCGACCAGGACCATGTCGAAAGACACCGTCGTCCCCGGCACGCGAACCTCGACTCGCTCGGCCGCCACGTCCGCGGCGCCGGGCTGGGCGTGACCCGCTACGGTGCACGCCGTGAGCAGCCCCGCCGCCAAGACCGTGCCCGTCCGATTGCTGGCGACCCTCATGGCGGTGCTGCCGCTCCTCTCGGGCGCGTGCCGAGCCGCGCCGGCGGGCACTCGCGAAGCCGAGGCTAGCGTCCGGCGCTTCGAGTTCGCAAGGCTCGTCATGGGCTCGAGGGCCCGGGTCGTCCTGTTCGCCCCGGACGAGGAGTCCGCGGCCGCCGCGGCCGCCGCCGCCTTCGACGAGATGGACCGCCTCAACGCCGTCCTCAGCGACTACGACCCGGACAGCGAGGCGATGCGCCTGTGCCGGACGCACGGCCGATGGGTCGCCGCCAGCCCGGACCTCCTCCGCGTCCTGGCCGCTTCGCGTCAGGTCTGGCAGGACTCCGAGGGCGCGTTCGACCCCACCGTCGGCCCGCTCTCGCTCCTGTGGCGTGACGCCCGGCGGGAGGGACGGATCCCCGACCCGGCTTCAATCGAGGACGCGCTCGAACGCGTCGGCATGCCGCACGTCAGGCTCGACCCGCGACGAGGCCGCGTCCGGCTCGAGCGCCCGGGCATGCGCCTCGACTTCGGCGGCATCGGCAAGGGGTACGCCGCCGACCGGGCCCTTGAGACCCTACGCGCCCTCGGCCACGCCAGCTCGCTGGTCGATCTCGGCGGGGACATCGCCGTCGGCGCCCACCCCCCGGGCGACCACGCTCCCTGGACCATTCAGGTCGAAACACCAGCTGGACCCATACCTCTCATGCCGACAGCGGGCGTTGGCGTCGCGACCTCCGGCGCCCGGTTCCAGTTCGTCGAGTGGGAGGGCGCCCGCTACTCGCACATCATCGACCCTCGGACGGGCCTCGGCGTGACCGACCCGGTCCAGGTCACGGTCGTCGCCGAGAGCGCCGCGCTCGCCGACGCCCTCGCCAGCGCCGCCTCGGTGCTCGGGCGCGAGGGCCTGCCGGCACTGCGCGCCCGGTACCCGGACGCGCGCATCGACCTGGTGGACGAGAAAGGCCCGGGCGACTCGCGCCCGGGCCTTCATGAGAACTAAGTTGTCTCTGACGCTTAGCGGCCCTCGAGCGTCACGTCGAGCGTGACCTCCTCGCCGTCACGCAGCACGCCGATCTTCACCTCGTCCCCAGGCTCGTGCGAGCCGAGCAGCTCCATCCAGTGCTGCATGTCCGCGATCTTCTGCCCGTCCCAGCGGATGAGTCGGTCGCCGTCGAGCATGCCGCCCTTGGCCGCCGGCCCGTCGGCCGACACGCTCGAGATCGGGATCCCCGGCTCGTCCGCGTCGTACCGCGCGGGCATCACGCCCAGCCGCACCTTCACCCCACCCGCCGGCGCCCGCGCGCCCGACCGCGTCGACTCGACGAACTCGAACCGCTCGGGCCGCTCGGCCGCCGCCACGATAATGTCGTGGTACATATCCACCGTCTTCACCGACCCGACCCGGTTGATCTTCCAGCTCACGTCCCCGGGCGTGTGGTAGTCCGCGTGGAAGTCCGTGATGATCGAGAAGAGCACCGGCACCTTCTTGGTGTAGAAGCTCGTGTGGTCCGACGCCCCGTTCATCGTCTCGGGCGCGTCGATCACGAGGCCGGACTCGGCGAAGAACGGCTCCAGGAACTCACGCAGGCCCTCGCCCGTGTTCGCGCCCGCGACCGTCAGCCGCCCCTCCTGGATCCGACCGATCATGTCCCAGTTGATCATCAGCGCGTGCTGCTCGATCGGGACGATCGGGTCGTTGACGTAGTGCCGCGACCCATTCAGGCCCGACTCCTCACCCGAGAACTCGACGATCAGGATCGAACGCCGAGGCACGTCCTCGCCCTTCTCGCCGATCGTCGCCTGCAGCTTCTTCGCGAGCAAGATCAGCGCGGCGCTGCTCGACGCGTTGTCGTCGGCGCCCGGGTGAAGCTCGCCCGGGCCCGTCCGCGACCCGAAGTAGCCCATCCCGATGTGGTCCAGGTGCCCGCCCACAACGATCCACTCGTCGGCCAGCGAGCCAACGCCGGGGATCACGCCGCCGACGTTCTCGGCCGCCAGCTCCTCCCGGGCCGCGTCGCCCTGCAGGGCGATCTCGAACCCGAGGTCGTGCACACCGCCGCCCTCGTCCGCCATGGCCCGCAGCTCGTTGAGCGACTTCCCGCCGCCGGCCAGCAGCTTCTCGGCGCCCTCGGGCGACACCATCATCACGGGCATCGACCGCCCGCCGCCGCCGCCGGACTGGAACCGGCTCAGCTCCTCGACGCGCCGGTCCGCGACCCACGACGGGTTGACGACCAGCGCCGCCGCCGCGCCGCGGTCGGCCGCCGCACGGATCTTGTTGGCGAACGAGGCCCGCCCGGACCACCCGCCGTCCTCCGACCAGAGACTCTTGCCCTCCTCGTCGGTCGGCTCGAACCGGATCATGACCGCGACCTTCCCGGTCAGGTCGTCGTCCTCGCCATAGCTCGAGAAGTCCTCGGGCCCGTTGTCGATCGAGTAGCCGACGAAGACGCCCTCGCCCTCGACCTCGCCCGTCCCACCGAGCCCGGTGAGCACGAAGTCCTCCTCGGCGACCAGGTCCTTGCCCCCCGCCCGCAGCGACTCGGACTCGACCTTCCACAGCCCGCCCAGCCCGAACGGGTCCCGGTACGTCGAGAAGTCCGCCTCGACGCCGTCCAGGTTGCTCGGGAACGCGGGCTCGAGCCCGTACTGGCGGAAGTGGTACTCGACGTAGTCCTTGGCCCGCTCCATCCCGGCGGATCCCGGCACTCGGCCCATCATGTACGGGTTGGCGAGCGTCACGAGGTGGTCGTTGAACTCGCGGACGTCGTTGGACACCGACGCGAGCGCATCACGGATCGGCGCCCCGTGCGACACGCCCGGCTCGGGGGCGTCCTGGGCGCCCGCGACGCCGCCGGACAGGGACACGAGCAGACCAGGCACGATGAGCCAATCACGACGCATATCTCGAACTCCGGAAGGGGAATCGCCCGGGGGTCGTGCGGCCGATCCGCCGCGCCCCGCGGATGAGCATACCGCTCCCCTCCCCCCCGGATGCGATTCGGCGGCGGCGCCCCCGCGTAGAATCGCCCCGTGCGTGCGGCCCTCGCCCTCATCCTCGCCCTCCTAACCCTCGCCGCGACACACTCGCGCGCGGCCCTCCACCCCCAGGACGGCCCCCACGTCGAGATCCGGATCGCCATCGAGGACGACGCCGTCCGCTGGACCTCGGGCCTCAACCTCGCCTTCATCGACGAGATGATCGAGCCCTCCCGCGAGTCGCTCCAGCACCTGACCGACGACGAGCAGGACGCCCTCCTCCGCCGCCTCGAGGCCTACCTGGTCGAGAACATCCGCGTCTCGATCGACGGCGAGCCCGTCCGCCCCCGGGTCGAGTCGCTGGACCTGCACGCCGACCCCGATCCGAGCCTGGTCGTCCTGTTCCCGAAGATGGGCATGCGCGCGCTCATCCGGGGCGTCGCCGTCCTCGCCTTCGACACCGACACCCCGCCCGAGACCGTGGACCTGACCTGGCCCACGTTCCCCGAGGACCGGGTCGCGGCCGAGTTCGAGCAAGCGGAGCAGACGCCCCTCATGGTCCTCGAAGCCCAGCTCCGCGCCGAGGGAACGATGAAGATCGTCCGCTTCTCCGAGGCCGACCCGACCGTCACCTGGCACCGCGGCTGGGACGACGCGGCCCGATTCACGCCCGTCCCCGACCCGCCCGAGCGCGTCCAGACCACGCGCGTCCCGGCGCTCTCGCTGGCCGCGGGCGCCGCGGCCCTCGCGTCCCTGGCGTGGAGCCTCGCCTCGGTCGCCCGTGGGCGCGGGTGGTTCGCGCCCCTGATGACGACGGTGATCTTCGCCGCCGCCGCCGTCGCGAGCACCGGGGTCGCCCGGGTTCCGATCCCCGGGTCTGCGCCGCCGCAGAAACTCGACGACGCCGAGATCGAGCGTGCGTTCCTCGCCCTGCACGACAACATGTACAAGGCGTTCGACTACACCGCCGAGTCTGACGTGTACGACTCGCTCGCCCGTTCGGTGGAGGGCCCGCTGCTGGCCGAGCTGTACACCCAGGTCCGCGCCTCGCTCGTGCAGGCCGAGCAGGGCGGCATGCTCGGCATCGTCACCGGCATCCACCCCGGGCCGATCGAGGTCCTGGGCGACGAGGACACGCCCGCCGGCGACATGAGCGCCACCCTCGCCCACACCTGGACGATCGACGGCACCGTCTACCACTGGGGCCACTCGCACACACGCCAGATCGAGTACGAGGGCGAGTACACCATCACCGCGCTGCCGCAGGGCTGGCGCATCACCGACCACCGCATCCTCTCGCAGACCCGCCTCGACCCCGGCGCCGACGAATCGCCCGAAGGCGTCGAGGACCTCCTCCGCGCCGTGGGCGGCGACGACATCTGACCCGACCGATGACCGACGCCCCGCCCCCCACCGCCGACCCGACCCGCATCGTCGAGGCGTCGGGGATCCGGTTCTCCTACCCCGGGCCGGACCCGTTCGTGCTTCGGCGCGAGCACGTCCGCATCGCCGAGGGCGAGCACACCGCCTGCATCGGCCCCAGCGGGTGCGGCAAGACCACGCTCCTCCGCATCCTCATCGGCGTGATCGCCCCCGACGCGGGCACGATCCACCTCGACCGCCGCGAGATCTCCGCCATGCGCGAGGCCGAGCGCCGACGCGCCCGCATCGCCAGCGTCGGCATGGTCTTCCAGAGCTTCGCCCTGCTCGACTACCTGAGCGCCCTGGACAACATCCTGCTGCCCTACCGCGTCAGCTCGATGCTCCGCCTCGACACCGACGCCCGCGACCGCGCCCTCGACATCGCCTCGGACCTGGGCATCGCCCGCCTGCTCGACCGCCGCCCGCACCGCCTCAGCCAGGGCGAGCGACAGCGCGTCGCGATCTGCCGGGCGCTGGTCACCCAGCCCCGCCTGATCGCCTGCGACGAGCCGACCGGCAACCTCGACCCCGAGCGCTCCCACGCGGTCGTCTCCCTCCTGCTCCGCCAGGCCCAGCGCACCGGCGCCACCGTGCTGATGGTCACGCACGACCACGAGCTGCTCGCCCACTTCTCGCAGGTCATCGACCTGGACGACCAGGCGGACCCGCCCGGGGGCGCCGCGTGATCGGCCCGTTCTACCTCGCCCTCCGCCACGCCCAGCGCCGACCCGCGCGGTCGCTGATCCTCGTCGCGTGCCTGGCGATCGTCGTCGCCATCCCCGCCGTCAGCCGCGCGCTCTCCGCCCGGTTCGAGCGATCGCTCCACGTCCGCGCCGACGGCGTGCCCCTCGTCGTCGGCGCCGCCGGAAGCCGCTTCGACCTGGTCTTCGCCTCCCTCTACTACCGCTCCACACGCATCGGCACGATCACCATGGGCGACTACGAGGCGCTGCTCGCCGAGCCCACCGCCTCCGTCCTCCCCGTCCACGCCCGGTTCACCGCCCGGGGCGCCCCTGTCGTCGCGACGTCGGTCGAGTTCTTCGACCACCGCGGCCTCCGCGTCGAACGGGGCCGACGCTTCCTCGCCGTCGGCGAGGCCGTCGCGGGCGCCGCCGCCGCCCGACGCCTCGGCCTCAAGCCCGGCGACACCCTCGACTCCGACCAGCTCAAGCAGTACGACATCACCGGCGCCCCCTCGATCCGCCTCCGCGTCGCGGGCGTGCTCGCCGCATCCGGCACGCCCGACGACGACGCCGTCTTCGTCGACCTCGAGACCGCCTGGGTCCTCGAGGGCGCCGCCCACGGGCACGCCGACGCCGAGAAAATCGACCGACCGGACCTGCTCATCGGCCGGGCCGACGGGCACACCGCCCTCTCCGAGGCGCTCGTCACGGCCCAGGAGATCACCCCGGAGAACGCGGCCGACTTCCACGTCCACGGCTCGCGCGCCGGCCTCCCGCTCACCGCCGTCCTCGTCTTCCCCGACGACCAGAAGGCCGACACGATCCTCGCCGCCCGGTACAACGAGGCCCCGGGCCTCCAGGCCCTCTCCCCGTCCCGGGTCGTGGACGAGCTGATCGAGTACGTCGTCCAGATCCGCCGCCTGCTCGACGTCGTCGCGTTCGTGCTGGGCGCCTCGACGCTCCTGCTCGTCGCCCTGATCGTCGCGCTGGCCGTCCGTGTGCGGGCCGACGAGATCCGGACGCTGGGCGAGATCGGCGCCGACCGCCTCGCGATCGTCGCCGTCTTCGCCTGGGAGCTGGCCCTGCTCGCGTGGGCCGCCGTCATCGCCGCGGCGGTCCTGACCATCCTCGCGGTCACTATCATCAGCGCCGCGACGCCCATGCTCTAGGAGGGCACCATGCGCCCGTCTGTCCCGCTGCTGTCTGTCCCGCTGCTGCTCGTACCACTCGCACTCTTCATCGCCTCGTGTTCCGAGCAGGCGCCCCCACCCACCCAGACGGCGCCGGCCGAGCCGGCCGCAGAGAACGAGGACGTCCTTGTCACGTTCTACCCCACGCGGTACTTCGCCGAACGCATCGCCGGCCCGCACGCCACGATCAAGCTCCCGCTGCCCGTCGCCGAGGACCCCATCTTCTGGCAGCCCGACCCCGACACCATCGCCCAGTACCAGTCCGCCCGCCTCGTCATCCTCAACGGCGCCGAGTTCGAGAAGTGGGCCCTGACGGCGCCCCTCCCGCGATCACGGGTCGTGAACACCGCGATCGACTTCCGGGACGAGTGGATCGAGTTCGAGCACGCCGTCTCGCACTCCCACGGCCCCTCGGGCGAGCACTCGCACGCCGGCATCGACGGGCACACCTGGCTCGACCCGCTGCTCGCGATCAAGCAGGCCCGCGACATCGAGCGCGCCCTGACCGACGCATTCCCCCTCAAGGCCGACACATTCGCCATCAACCTCATGAGCCTCGAGTCCGACCTCCGCCGGATCAACGACCGGCTCGTCGAGCTCACGCCCGACGTCGGGCGTGTCCGCCTGCTCGCCTCCCACCCCGCGTACAACTACCTGGCGCAGCGCTACGGCTGGGAGATCATCAACCTCGACCTCGACCCCGAGGCCCCGCTCTCCGAGGAGGGCGTGGGCGACATCCTCCGCGCCGCCGGCGACGACGCCGCCCGCCCGATCGTCCTGCTCTGGGAGTCCGAGCCCCGCCGCGCCACCCGCGCGATGCTCGACGCCGCGGGCGTCACGAGCGTCCTCTTCTCGCCCGCCGAAAACCCCACGCCCGACGAGCTCGAGCTGCTCGGCGACTACATGCAGATCATGCGCTCCAACGTGGACCGACTCCGCAACGCCCTCGATGGCTGATCCGGGCGCCGGGCCCTAGGGGCAGCCCGCCCCGAACTCGGTCAGGAACGCGACCACGTCGGAGAAGTCGAACACGCCCGTCGGCGGCGCCAGGTCCGCCGGGGCCTGCATCGCCCCGAACGCGCCCAGGAACGCGATCACGTCGGAGAAGTCCAGCGTGCCGAACGGCTCGGCCAGGTCGGCGCCGTTGCACCCGCCCGAGTCCGTCAGCAGGATCCCCGCCGCGTCCGGCCCGCCCAGGTCGCCCACCTCCGTGTCGCTCAGGAGCGCCTCGGTGAACAGCAGGTTCGCCAGGTACACCGGCTGCGACCCGCCGAACAGCGAGTCGGCGAACAGGCAGAACGTCGAGTTCATCGGCGCCGGCAGCGGGTTCCCGTCCGCGTCCGGGTTCATCGCCCCGCTCGACCGCGACCACGGACTCGGGAACATGCCCCACATCGTCCAGTCCGGCGGGTTCACCAGCTCGCCGTCCGAGTACGCGGGCGTGCCCGGATCGGTCGCCGCGGCCACCCACTCGGACCCCGTCTCCCCGACGAAGACCCCGTCCAGGTAGACCCGCGAGATCCCACGCTGGAACTCGTCGCCGACGATCGCCAGCCGGAACCACGTGTCCGGCGCGATCGGCAGCGGCACGAAGCCCTGCGTGAAGTCCTGCCCGTCCTTCGAGAAGATCACGCCGGGCTGCCCGCCCTGGCGCCGAAGCCAGATGTCCGCCCCCGCGTCGTTGTCCGCGTCGGTCTGCAGGAGCGCCGCCAGGAACTGACGGGGCTGCGTGTTCGTCGGGAAGTCCTCGAACCACGACGACGCCGGGATCAGCATGTCGTACACCAGCGTCCACTGCCCCACGAAGGGGTTCGGGTACTCGGGCATCGTCGAGGGGAAGCACGCCAGCCCGAGCCCGCGCCGCCAGTTCGCGTTGTTGGGATCGGACAGGTTGAACGCCGGGCTCGTCAGGTAGACCACGTCGTCCTCGCCGTTGATCGAGGGCACGCCCGGAACGGCCGCTGTGTCCACGAACGACGACTGCGCCTCGGTCACGTCCTTCGGGATCGTCGGGTCGGGCGTCGCGTCCGCGTCCTCGCCCACGAGGATGTCGCCGAACTCCGCCTCGTCCAGGTACCGGAGCGCCGCCTCGTCCGAGCCGTCGGCCGAGGCGAAGTCACCGTTGAAATGCCACTCGGTCGTCTGAGGCGCCGAGGGCGTCCAGTTCTCCAGGACGCCCGTGCCCTCGGTGAACTCGATGCTCATCAGCGCGCCCAGATCGTTCGAGAGGTCGAACGCCCGGAACGTCACCCGCCCGTCCGGCGCGACCGTGAGCTCCATCGAGACCTCGACCTCCGCGCCCGCGAAGCCGCCGGCGAAGGTCTCCCTCCACGTCGACCCGTCCGCGGGCGGCAGCCCGTCCGACGCGTTCCGCACCCACCCGCTCAGCACGTTGCCCAGGCCCGGCTCCAGGAAGTTGAACAGCGGCCCCACCGGACCCTCGTAGAACGGGATGAAGAACACCGTCACGCGGACGTTGCCCTCGATCGAGAACCGGTAGCCGTCCGACAGGATGATCGTCTCGGCCGTCCCGTCGGCCGGGTTGTTCACCGAGTCCCGGACCTGGTCGTTGTATGGGAACTCGATGGCGACGCCCGACAGATCGATCTCGATCTGCGATTGCTGGGCCTGCGCCGACCCGCAAAGACCCGCGAGACCGAGGACAACGGGGATCGATCGAAACATCTCTCTGCTCCTTCGGAATCTGGAGGGGGCGACGAGCGATTGTGCCCGTGCCAAGGCCGGATGAGCGTATCCGCCGCCGGGCAGCTATGCTACAGCCCCGTGGGTCAACCACCCCAGGCCCCCACGACGACCCGCATGCGTACTACCAGCCACGACCACAGAGCCCGGGCGTTCACCCTCATCGAGCTGCTGGTGGTCATCGCCATCATCGCGCTGCTCATCGGGATCCTCCTCCCCGCCCTCGGCGCCGCCCGCGAGACCACGCGCAAGACCGCCTGCCTCGCCAACCTCCGCCAGCTCGACCTCGGCGCCCACTCGTACGCCTCCGACACCAAGAAAGAAATCTTCCTCCCCTCCATCCTCTGGTTCGAGGACAACCTCGGCTGGTTCTACCCCACCTACGTCTCCGACGCCGAGGTCGCGATCTGCCAATCCACTCGCAACCGCGTCCGCATCGACTTCGACGAGGAGACCGGCGAGGCGCCCTACATCAACGACCCCCGCAACTCGGGGCTCGGCATCACCGCCCTGCTCCCGTTCTTCGGCCGCGAGGACTTCCTCTTCGATCTCTTCCGCTCCGCCGAGAACGCCTCCGACGACACCGGGGGCCATTCCTACGAGACGTTCATGTGGGGCGAGCCGGGCAAGTACCCCGATGGCGTCACCATCGGCCGAGGCGGGCACGGCTCCGCCTACTCCCAGCTCGGCTTCGAGCCCACCCAGCCGCCCGGCTCCTTCCCGCTCGTCGAGGACCCCGACCGCCGGCTCAAGACCGCCCGCAACGCACGCTTCCCCGACCGCACCCTCCTCTTCCTCGACTCGGACAACGACATCAACCTCGACTCGTCCTACGGCGTCTCCCCCGAGTTCATCCGCTCCCTCGGCCTCAACGTCCACGAGACGCCCGGCAACGAGAACTACGACGACTGGCCCAACGAGTGGAACAACCACGGCGAACAGGGCGTCAACGTCGCATTCGCCGACGGCTCCGCCCGCTTCGTGTCAACCGGCCGCGACCTGCTCGTCACCTACCTGCGGTCGTACGAGTCCATCGGCGACGACATGCTCACGAGGCTCCGCGAGCAGACCGAGTTCGACCGCCGCGAGATCGTCTACCAGGGCCGCACGATCCCCGAGTACTACCGCCGCTGAGCCCCGCCGCCCTGCTTCCTCGGGAGCATCGCGGGCAGCACCACCAGCGTGCACACCAGCAGCACGACCATCGCGATCGTGAGCAGGCTCCCCATGCTCTGCATCCCCCGGTGGCTCGACAGCGCCAGGGTCCCGAAGCTGAACACCGTCGTCAGCGAGCTGAACAGCACCGCCCGAGCCGTGCTCGAGGCCAGCACCGCCTCGCCCGGGCCCAGCGTCCTCGCCCGGTGCACGATGTGGATCCCGCTGTCCACGCCCACGCCCAGCATCAGGGGCAGTGCGATCATGTTCGCGAAGTTGAACGGCTGATCCAGCACGACCGTGCCCAGCACGGTCAGCAGCCCCGCCAGCACCAAGGGCGCCATCACCAGCCACACGTCCAGCACCCGCCTCGTCAGCACCCCCACGATCACGACGACCGCGACCAGCGCCGTCAGCAGCGCCTGCGTGAAGGCACGGGCCATCGTGTCCCCGGCCCTTAGCGTCCCCGCCGCCGACCCGACCGCCAGGGGCGCCACCGTCTCCACCTCGCGCACGAACCGCGACAGTGCCTCGTTGCCCGTGAGGTCTTGTGCCGGCACGATCTCAAGCCGCAACCGCCCGTCCGCCGCAATCCAACGATCCCGGATCCGGGGCGGCAGCGTCTCCGGCGTGACCTCGGTCGCGCCCAGCGACACACGCAGCGACTCGATCGTGGCGTCGAGCCCGCCAAACACTGATTGTCTGAACGCCGCGAGCGCCCGCCCGACGGACTCCCGGTCGCCGTCCCCCCACCGGGCCCAGAGATCGGCCGCGAGCGGCTCGACGCGCTCGGCCGCCGCCCGCGCCGCCTCCGAGTACGGCGCCCCGGCCTCGCCGGCCAGCCGCAACGACTCGCCCAAGGCCTCGAGCGCGACGAGCTCCTGCTCGGCGTCGGGCGTCGCGCGGTTCTCCCACCCCACACCAAGCACCCCGCCGACGCTCTCCCCCGCCTGCCCGATCAGCCCCAGCTTCGAGCCCTGCTCAGCCGGGATGAGCGAGCCCAGCCCGACGACCCGACGCACGCTCTCCAGGGCCGAGAGCTGCCCGCCGACCCGCTCGGCCTCGGACTCATCCCCCACGATCACCGAGAGCGTCATCGGCGGCGTCTGGCTCGTCGCCAGCAGCTCGCGAAATGTCTCCACCGACTCCAGCGTCGGGTCCTGCAGGTTCATCCGGTTCCGGTCGAACTCCGCCCGGGGCGCCGCATAGAGCACCGCCACCACCGCGAGCCCCACCGCCCCGGCCCACACGCCCCACCGCCACCGGACCGGCAGCTCGATCAGCCAGTCCACCGCCCGCGGCTCCCGGACCTGCGAGTACCGCGTCGGGCGGCCGAAGACGTACAGCAGCGCCGGCAGCAGCGTCACGCTCACAAGCAGGCTGATGAACATCCCACCACCCGCGATCACCCCCAGCTCCGAGACCCCCTTGAACTCGGTCGGGATGAACGCGAAGAACGCGGCTGACGTGGTGACCGCGCAGATCGCCAGCGACGGCGCCGTCTCCCGCAGCGCCACCAGGGTCGCCCGCGCGTGCGACGCCCCCGCCACGCAGCACTCCCGGTACCGGAGGCACACGTGGATCGCGTAGTCGATCCCCAGCCCCACGTAGAGCACCGCGAACGCGACCGAGACCAGGTTCAGCTGCCCCACCGTCAGCGCCGCGAACGCCGCGGTCCCGAGCAGCCCCGCGAGCAGCGTCACCCCCGCCGCCAGCACGAGCCGGAACGACGCCAGCCCGACATACAGCGCCAGCAGCACGCCCCCCAGCGCGATCGCCGTCGCCGACCACGCCCCCCGGGCCGCGGACTTGAGTTCGTCGGTGTTGAGCACCGCGGCCCCGGTCAGCCGCGCCGAGTACCCCCTCTCGTCCTCGACCTCGATCCCGGCCAGCGCCCCGCGGATGGCCTCCATCGCCGGCCCCGAAGGGAACCCGCCGCTCTGGTGGTCGATCACGGGCCACGCCACCAGCACCCGACGCGGCTGCGCCCCCCACGCCCCCGAAGGACCCCCGGCGCCCGCCAGCCCGCCCCAGGACATCTCCCGCACCTCGCCCCGGCCCGCCGCCTCCGCCGCCCGACCGATCCCGAGCAGCAGCGCCGACGGGTCCACCTCCGCCCCCCGCTCCCCGCCCGCCAGCGCCGCGGACACGACCCCCGCCAGCGTCCCCACCGACTTGTCCGCGGCCAGCGTCGCCAGCGCGGGCGTCCCCCGCTCGATCCGCCCGACGGCCAACTCCAGGTCGTCGGCGTCCAGGTACAGCAGACCGTTCCGCGCGAAGAACGGGTCCGAGTCCGGCGCCTCAACGTGTGAGAACAGGTCCCGACGCCCCTCGATCGCCCGCATCAGCTCGTCCCGGACCCGCGCCGCGATCTCCGGCGTGCCCGCGTCGATCACGACCACGATCGACTCGCCCCGGTCGGGGAACACTCGCTCCATCTCCCGCTCGGCGAGCTTCCACGCCGACCGGTCCGAGATCATCTGCGATGTGTCGGTGTTGATCCCCAGCCGCCCCAGGATCGGCAGGAGGCACAACGCCGCGAACGCGCCCGAGAGCAGGATCACCAGCCGCGCCCGACGCAGCATCAGCGTGCTCAGGTGCTGCAGCGCGTGCGCAACCGGATGTCGCCAGCGTCGGCCCATGGGCCGCGGAGTCTAGCGGCGTCGGACCGCGGGACCGGGCGCCCGGACTAGGGCGCGCCCCCCGCCCGCGGGCTGGAGTCGATCCCCCCGTCCTCGGCCGCGACCGTCGTGCCCGTGAAGTACGCCTCCACCGGCGCCTCGTCGTCCATGTCGGTCGTGATCACGATCCGGTCGCGGAAGCCGCGGCTCTCGAGCACCGCCGTCGCCCGCACCATGATCCGGTACGCCCCGACCCCCTCGTCCACGGGCTCCCAGTCCATCTCCACGTCGAACGCCTTGCCCGTGTGCTCGGCCGACACGATCTTGAACTCGCGCATCTCGGTGTGCCGCAGGATCAGCTCCTGCTCGATCACCTCGCCCACCGGGATCTTGTTCACCCGCACCATCGGCATGTCGAACGCCAGCTCGGAGTTGACGATCCCGGCCGCCTGCACCGACAGCATCGGCCGACGCTCGTCGTTCGTCTCCACCTCGATGTTCGCCGAGAACTGCCCCGCCATCCGCCTGCCCTTCATCCGCACGCGGATCTCGTACTCGCGCAGCGTGTGCCCGTCGATCTCGACGTCCTTGCCCCCCAGGATCTCGGCCTCCATCAGCTCGGGGTCCGTCACCTTCAGCCCCGTGACCTCAAACCCTTCTTTCCGCCCCAGGACCTTGAACGTCCTCGTCGAGGACGCCCCCTTCTCGAGCCGCCCGAGGTTCACGATGCTGGGCTCGGCGTACGCGATCGGACGCACGTAGCCCTTGACGGTGAGCCGCTGCGTCCCGTAGTTCGGGTCCGTCGAGTAGACCGTGATCGACTTGTGCTGCATCCCCTGGCGCCGCTCGGGGTTGAACGTCGCCTTGATCACCCCCCACTCGCCCGGCTCGTAGACGTTCTTCTCCAGCTCCGCGGTCGTGCACCCGCACGAGGGGTTCAGCCGCTTGATCCGGATCGGCTCGCCGCCCTGGATCACGAACGGGAACTCGATCTCGACCCGCCCCTCGTCGTCCACCTGGCCGAAGTCGATCTCCGTCTCGGTGAACTTGAGCGCGTATTCGGCCTGGTCCTTGGACGGCCGCGTGGACGTCCGCGTCGTCCCGGGCGTGGGCAGCGGCGGGGGCAGTGCCGAGGCGCTCCCGACGATCACGATCCCGAACAAGGCCGCCGCCATTCTCGCCGCACGCGTCATGAGTCGCTCCTCGGCCCCCGCACAGCCGCGGGGCTCGTACACGGTACGCACGCCGCCCCGGACCGGATCACCCCGATCCGCGGCCTGCCCGCCCGTCCTGGGCCCCAGGCCGCCGGTTCAATAGAATGCAGTGATCCCGGCCGGGTGTCCAGGTCCGGGCGGCCCGAGCGACGCAAGAGGAGGCCCGCCATGCCCACCATCGCCAAGCCCTTCAACCTCATGAACTGGATCGACGAGCACCCGGAGGTCTTCACCCCCCCGGTCATGAACAAGCAGTTCTACAAGGAGGCCGACGACGTCATCGTCTTCGTCTCCAAGGGCCCCAACACCCGCAACGACTACCACGTCAACCCCACCGAGGAGCTCTTCTACCAGCTCAAGGGCGACATCGTCGTCCGCATCCGCCCCAGCGTCCACGAGGGCGGCGAGGACAAGCACCGCGACGTCGTGATCCGCGAGGGCGAGATGTGGCTCTGCCCGCGGTGGGTCCCCCACCGTCCTCAGCGCCCCGACGACACCATCGGCCTCATCGTCGAGTTCCCCCGCGTCATCGACGGCACAACCCACGACGACGGACTCCGCTGGTACTGCCCCGAGTGCGACCACCTCGTCCACGAGGCGCACTTCAGGCTGAAGCACATCGACAAGGACCTGCACGTCGTCATGGACAACTTCTGGAACGGCCCCGAGTCCGGCCGCACCTGCAAGAACTGCGGCTACACCATCACCCGCGCCCCCGAGTTCACGTTCCCCGAGCACATCGAGGCGTAGGTGCTCAACGCGGAGGGACGCGGAGAGCCGCGGAGGAAGACAAGTGCAGGATGGGCTTGAATGCCGGGAACTAACCGACGCCATGATCGGCGCGGCGATCCGCGTGCATCAGGCCCTCGGGCCCGGCCTGCTCGAATCCGCGTACGAAACCTGCCTCGCGCATGAACTCTCCAAGCTCGATCTCCCGTTCGAGCGTCAGGTGGCGTTGACAAGCGAGTACGACAGCGTCCAACTCGATTGCGGCTTCCGCCTCGATTTCGTCGTCTCGTCCACCGTCATCCTCGAGCTGAAATCCATCGAACGCCTGGCGCCCGTCCACGAAGCCCAGCTCATGACCTACCTCCGCCTCTCCGGCCTCCCCGTCGGACTCCTCATCAACTTCAACGTCTCCCGCCTCAAAGACGGCATCCTCCGACGCGCCATGACACGCCGATCCCGTGTTCCCCCCTCCGCGGCCCTCCGCGTCCCTCCGCGTTGAGACCACCATGTACAAGATCGACCTCCACACCCACATCCTCCCGCCCGGCTGGCCCGACCTCAACGCCAAGTTCGGCTACGGCCGCTTTGTGGATTTCGACCCCATCGTGGACAAGACCGGCTGCACCTGCGGCGCCAACATGCTCATCTCCGGCAAGAACTTCCGCACCATCCAGCAGAACTGCTTCGACCACGACCACCGCATCACCGACATGGACGAGACCGGCGTGGACGTCCAGGTCCTCTCCACCGTCCCGGTCATGTTCAGCTACTGGGCCAAGCCCGAGCACACCGCCGAGATCTGCCGCTTCCTCAACGACCACATCGCCGGCGTCTGCCGGGCCCACCCCAAGCGCTTCGTCGGCCTGGGCACGCTCCCGATGCAGGACCCGGACCTGGCCATCCGGGAGCTCGAACGCTGCGTCAACGACCTCGGCCTCAAGGGCATCGAGATCGGCTCCCACATCGAGCAGCCCAGGGGCACCGACTGGAACCTCTCCGAGCCGGCGCTCTTCCCCGTCTTCGAGGCCTGCCAGAAACTTGGCGCCGGCGTCTTCGTCCACCCCTGGGACATGATGGGCGAGCAGCACATGGGCAAGTACTGGCTCCCCTGGCTCGTCGGCATGCCCGCCGAGACTGCGCGCGCCATCTGCTCCATGATCTTCGGCGGCGTCTTCGACAAGCTGCCTGATCTGAGAGTGTGTTTCGCCCACGGCGGGGGCTCGTTCCCCTACACCATCGGCCGCATCGAGCACGGGTACAACTGCCGGCCTGATCTCGTCGCGACCGACTGCGAGCACAACCCCTGGTGGTACCTGGCCGACCACGACAAACCGGCGAGGTTCTTCGTCGACTCGCTCACCCACTCCCGCAACGCGCTCCGCTTCCTCATCTCCATGATGGACGAGCGACGCATCTGCCTGGGATCGGACTACCCGTTCCCGCTCGGCGAGGGCCGCCCCGGAGCCATGATCGACTCGATGTACGACCTGACGTACCGCGGCAAGCAGCGGCTGCTGGCCGGCAGCGCCATCGAGTTCCTCAACCTCAACCCCTCCGACCTGGGCATGGACGACATCGACAAGAGCCCCTACACCCGCGAGAACTCGGAGCCCGAGGCCTCCCGCGCCGACCACTGATTCCGCATCGGCGTCCGCCGAGAATCCCTACCCTCTGATCGATGCACGACGCCCCCGCTACCACGTTCGACACGACCGAGGCGTGGGCCCGGGACGCCGACCAGGCCGACGCGCTCGCGTCCTGCCGTGATCGCTTCAACATCCCCACCATCAACGGCCGCCCCGCCGTCTACATGACCGGCAACTCCCTGGGCCTCCAGCCCAAGGCCGCCCGCCAGATCGTCGAGCAGGAGCTGTCCGACTGGGCCACCCTCGGCGTGGACGGGCACCTCGACGGCAAGAACCCGTGGCTGCCATACCACGAGTGGTTCCGCGGGCCCGCCGCCCGACTCGTCGGCGCGAAGCCCGGCGAGGTCGTCATGATGAACTCGCTGACCGTCAACCTCCACCTGCTGATGGTCAGCTTCTACCGCCCGACGCCCGACCGCCACAAGATCGTGATCGAGGACGACGCGTTCCCATCCGACTCCTACGCCGTCGCGAGCCAGATCGAGTTTCACGGCTACGACCCGGCGACCTCCCTCGTCCGCCTCAAGCCCCGCGAGGGCGAGCGCACCCTCCGCACCGAGGACGTCGAGGAGTACTTCCGGCGCGAGGGCGGGCGGGTCGCGCTCGTCATGCTCGGCGGGGTGAACTACCTCACCGGCCAGTGGTTCCACATGGAACAGATCACCCGTTGTGCGCAGGAACAGGGCTGCATCGTCGGCTGGGACCTGGCCCACGCCGCGGGCAACGTGCCCCTGAAGCTCCACGACTGGGGCGTCGATTGGGCGGCCTTCTGCACGTACAAGTACCTCAACTCGGGCCCGGGCGCGATCGCGGGCGCCTTTGTTCATGAGCGTCACGCCAGCGCCGACCTCCCCCGATTCCACGGCTGGTGGGGCAACGACCCGGCGACCCGATTCCGGATGGTCAAGGACTTCGCCCCCGTCGCGGGCGCCGAGGCCTGGCAGCTCTCCAACCCGCCGATCCTGTCCCTCGCGCCCGTCCGCGCGAGCATGGAGATCTTCGACGAGGTCGGCATGGGCGCCCTGCGGGCCAAGTCCGTGCGCATGACGGCGTACCTGGAGTTTCTCTTGGCCGAGCGCCTGGGCGACCGGATCGATGTCTGGACACCGACCGACCCCGCTCAGCGTGGCGCCCAGCTCTCGATCTCGGTCCGGGGCGCGAGCCGCGAGGTGCACAGGGCGCTGCACGAGGACGGCGTCGTGACCGACTTCCGCGAGCCGGACGTCATCCGTGTCGCACCGGTCCCGCTGTACAACACCTACCACGACGTCTGGGCGCTGGTCGAGGCCCTGGCGAACCGGGTCACGAGCTAGGCGGGGCGGATCGATGGCGCGCGACAGCGAGCACCACATCATCGTCGGCGCCGGCCTGGGCGGGAGCCTGCTGGCCTGCCTGCTCGCCCAGGACGGGCATCGCGTGGACGTGTACGAGCGGCGCCCGGACCCGCGCGTCAAGGGGTTCATCGGCGGGCGGTCGATCAACCTCGCGCTCTCGACCCGGGGCATCACGGCCCTGGAGCAGATCGGGCTCGCCGACGAGGTCCTGGGCGACGCCGTCCGCATGCCCGGGCGGATGATGCACTCGCCCGCCGGCGAGCTGACGTTCCAGCCCTACAGCGCCCGCGAGGGCGACGCGATCAACTCGGTGTCCCGTGGCCAGCTCAACCTGACCCTCCTGGAGCACGCCGACACGTGTGACCGGGTCACCCTCCGCTTCGGCCAGCGATGCGAGGGCGTGGACCTGGCGAACACCGCCGCAACGTTCCATGATGAGCAGAGCGGCCAGACGCAGTCGGTCACCGCCGACGCGATCATCGGCGCCGACGGGGCCTTCAGCGCGGTCCGCGATGCGCTCCGCGTCTCCGACCGCTTCGATTACTCGCAGTCCTACCTCGAGCACGGGTACAAGGAGCTGGAGATCCCGCCGGCCAAGGACTGCGGCGTGGACCCCGGGCTTCACGACGGCTTCGCGATGGCGCCCCACGCCCTGCACATCTGGCCCCGGGGCGGCGCCATGATGATCGCCCTTCCCAACCAGGACCGGACGTTCACGTGCACGCTCTTCTGGCCCTTCGAGGACCTGGAGGCGCTGGACACCGACGACAAGGTCCAGGCCCACTTCGAGCGGCACTACCCGGACGCCGTCCCGCTCATGCCGACGCTCGTGGAGGACTACCGCCAGAATCCGACGAGCTCGCTGGTGACGGTCCGGTGCGCGCCCTGGAACAAGGGGCGGGTGGTCCTGATCGGGGACGCGGCCCACGCCGTCGTGCCGTTCTACGGCCAGGGCATGAACGCCTCGTTCGAGGACGCGCGGATCCTGGCCGAGATGCTGCGGGCGGGGGGGTCGATCCCGAGCGTGTTCGCCCACTTCTCGCGCGAGCGCAAGGACGACGCCGACGCGATCGCGGACCTGGCGATCGAGAACTTCCTGATCATGCGCGACCGTGTCGCCGACAAGGCGTTCCTGTTCCGCAAGCGGGTGGAGCAGGCGCTGGACCGCGTGGACCCGGAGCGGTTCGCGCCCCTGTACAACCTGGTGAGCTTCTCGAACATGCCCTACGCCGAGGCGAGGCGCGAGGGCGGTCGGGTCGTGGAGCTGGCCGAGCGGCTCGCCGGCGAGCTCCGCGCCGAGGGCGGCGAGAGCCTCGACGACGAGGCCCTGACCGAGCGGATCCGCGCGATGGTGGCTACGCTCCCGGCGATGAGCTGATCCGGGGAGGCGCCGGTGCCCGCACGCAAGCGGAAGGTCACGAAGAAGACGGCCCGGAAGACGACGGCGCGGAAGAAGGCCGCGCGCAAGTCGCCGAGTCGCAAGACGGCGCCCGCGAAGAAGCCGGCCCGCAAGAAGGCCGCAGGCAAGAAAGCCACACGAAAGAAGGCCGCAGGAAAGAAGTCGTCGCGCAAGAAGACGACGCGCCGGACCAAGGCACGCCGAGCACGCAAGAAGGCGCCCAGCCGTCGCCCCGTGCGGCTGGAGGCGGGCCCGCCCCCCGAGCCCGTCGAGCCCGAGCCTCGGCGGCTGATCCACGACATCTCGCCGCCCATGTCGCCCGAGTTCGCCGTCTTCCCGGGCGACACCCCGATCTCCCGCCAGCGGCTCTACGACATGGCCCTCGGGCACCCGCTCACGCTCTCGGCCCTGCACGCGTCGGTCCACGCCGGCTCCCACGCCGACGCGCCCAGCCACTACGGCATCTCCGGGCGGACCATCGACCAGCAGCCCCTGGACCTGTACATCGGCCGGTGCCAGGTCATCGAGGCCCGGTGGTGGCCCGGGCAGCGCATCAGCCCGCAGGACATCGAGTGCGAGATCGTCTGCGAGCGGGTGCTGATCAAGACCGGCTCGTGGCCCGACCCGACCGAGTTCAACCCGGACTACGCCGCCCTGTCGCCCGACGCGGTGCACATGCTCGCCGACCGGGGCGTGCGGCTGGTGGGCGTGGACGTGCCGAGCGTGGACACGCCCGACTCCAAGACCCTGCCCTCGCACGGCGCCTGCCTCATGCGGGACCTGTCCATCATCGAGTGCCTGGACCTGTCGGCGATCACGCCGGGCGAGTACGTGCTCGTCGCCCTGCCCCTGAAGCTGGTCGGATTCGACGCCAGCCCGGTGCGGGCGGTGCTGCTGGACATGTGACGCCGGCCCCGATTTCGAAGAGGCCGCCGCCTAGTCGATCGTCGCGATGACCTTGACCTCGACCGCGATCGGGGCGTTGGCGCCCTGGGGCAAGCGGGAGATCTCGATGGTCGTCCGCGTCGGGTTCGGCTTGCCCTCACCGGCGAAGTACTCGGCGTAGACGCGGTTGTACGTCTCGAAGTCCCGCGGCATATCCGTCAGGAACGCCAGCACGTCCACGATCTTGTCGAAGCCCGAGCCGGCGTCCTCCAAGACGGCCCGCACGTTGTCGAAGCAGCTCCGGCACTGGGCCTCGACGTCGTAGTCGATCATGTTCCCGCTGGCATCGAGCGTGACGCCCGGGATGTCCTTCGAGCCTCGCTTGCGGGGGCCGACGCCGGAGAGGAAGAGGAGGGCGCCGACGCGGCGGGCGTGCGGGTAGGCGCCGACGGGCTCGGGGGCGTTCTGGCTGTCGATGCGGTCTGAGGGCATGGGGGATTATTCACCGCGGACGGCCGCGGAGGGACGCGGAGTGAAAGACAAGGGTTGAACGCGAAGGTCGCGAAGGGCTCGAAGTGTCGTAAGCGGGGTCGCCTCCTCCTTGGTGAACTTCGAGACCTTCGAGTTCAAGTCCAGACTTATGCACTCCGCGGCCCCGTGCGGTGACTCAGAGCTTGATGCAGACGTTCTTGGGCTCGGTGAAGAAGTTGAGGGCGTCACGACCGCCCTCGCGGCCGAGGCCGGAGTGCTTCATGCCGCCGAAGGGCGTGCGCAGGTCGCGGAGCATCCAGCAGTTGACCCAGACGATGGCGGCGTCGAGCCGCTCGCTCACGCGGTGGGCGCGGCTCAGGTTGCTGGTCCAGACCATGGACGCCAGGCCGTAGGGGGTGGAGTTGGCGATGGCGACGGCCTCGTCCTCAGAGTCGAAGGGGGTGACGGTGACGACGGGGCCGAAGATCTCTTCCTGCTGCGGGCGGCAGGCGGGGTCCAGGCCGGTGATGACGGTGGGCTCGTAGAACGCGCCGTTCCTGCAGCGAGCATTGGGCGCCTCGGCGCGCTCGCCGCCGCAGCGGATCTGGCCGCCGAGTTCACGGGCGAGCCGGACGTACGAGTCGACCTTGGCGAGGTGGTCCTCGGAGACGAGGGCGCCGTGCTCGGTGGACTCGTCGAGCGGATCACCCAGGCGCCGCGCCTCGGCGCCGGCGACGAGGCGGTCCACGAACTCGTCGTGGATCGAGCGATCGACGAGGATCCGCGACCCGCACAGGCAGATCTGGCCCTGATTGGTGAATGCGGCCCGGACGCTGGTCGCGACGGCGTCGTCCATGTCGGCGTCGGCGAAGACGAGGTTCGGGTTCTTGCCGCCGAGCTCGAGGGAGATCCGCTTGAAGGTGTCCGCGCCGGCGTGCGCAATGGCCCGGCCGGTCTCGGTGCCGCCCGTGAACGACACCGTCGGCACGTCGTCGTGCGAGACGAGGGCGGCGCCGGCGGTCAGGCCGGGACCGTGGACGATGTTCAGCACGCCCGGGGGCAGACCGGCCTCGACCGCCAACTCGCCCAGCATGCACGCGGTCAGGGGCGTCACCTCGCTCGGCTTGGCGACCGCGGTATTGCCGGTCGCGATCGCGGGGGCGATCTTCCACGTGAGCAGATACAGCGGGAGGTTCCAGGGGGAGATGAGGCCGGCGACGCCGCGGGGCCTGCGGAGTGTGACGTTGAGCGCGCGGATGGACCCACCCGGCCCGGGCAGGTTGCTCTCGTGCGCAGCAGACTCGGAGTGCAGGATCGCGGTGGCGAAGAACCGGAAGTTGGCCCCGGCCCGGGGGATGTCCACCGCCTTGGCGAGCGCGACCGGCTTGCCCGAGTCGATCGACTCGGCCCGGGCCAGGGGCTCCAGGTCGCGCTCGATCAGGTCGGCGAGCCGCAGGATCAGCCGTGACCGCTCGGCCGGGGGCGTATCGGCCCACGCCGGGAAGGCGGCCTTCGCGGCGGCGACGGCGGCGTCCATGTCCGCGGCGTCCGAGTCGGGGACTTGCGCGTGGGCCTCGCCCGTCGCGGGCTCGATGGAGTCCAGGTACGCGCCAGAGCGCGGCGCCACCTGCTCGCCGTTGATCAGGTTGGTCAGGGTCCGGGCCATCGGTCTACAGCGACTGCGTCCGCCCGCCGTCCACGGGGATGTTCACGCCGTTGATGTACGCGGCGGCGGGGGTGGCCAGGAACGCGACGGCGGCGGCGATCTCCTCGGGCAGACCCAGGCGACCGGCGGGGATGCCCGCGATCGCCGCGTCCCGCACCTGCTCGTACGTCTGCCCGGTCTTGTCGGCCTTGGACCGGAACAACTGCTCGAGCCTCGCCGTGTCCGTGAACCCCGGCAGGACGTTGTTGACCGTGATGTTGTCCTTGCCCAGCTCGCCGGCGAGCGTCTTGGCCCAGCTGGCGACGGCGCCCCGGATCGTGTTCGACACGCCCAGGCCCGGGATCGGCGCCTTGACGCTCGTCGAGATGATGTTGATCACCCGCCCGTAGCCCGCCTCGCGGAAGCCCGGGAGCAGCGCCTGGACGAGGATCTGGTTGTTCACCAGGTGCTGGTTGAACGCCGCCAGAAACGCGTCGGGGCCCGCGTCGGCGATCGGCCCGCCCGGCGGCCCCCCGGTGTTGTTGACCAGGACGTGGTACAGACCAGACTCGGCGAGCTTGGTCTCAATCGCCGCCCTGACCGACGCCGGGTCGGCGAAGTCCGCGGTGATCCAGTCGTGCGACTGCTCGCCGTCGGCGGGGAGCTGCGAGCAGACCTCGCGGAGCTTGTCCTCGGAGCGGGCGAAGAGCGTGACCGACGCGCCGAGCGAGGCGATCTCGACCGCCGCCGCCCGCCCGATGCCCTGGGTCGAGCCGCACACCAGCGCCCGGCGGCCTCGAAGTGAGATCTCCATGGGCGAACGGTAGCGGCGCGGGCGGGCGGGCGCCCCGGCGTGCCCGCATCCGCGGCGCCCGCCCCATCCCGGGGCCGCCGCGTATGCTCGGAGCCCGGGCGATCCGGGCGACAACGGACGGAGCGAGCATGCGCGAAGGGTTCTACGACAACATCCTCCAGGCGATCGGCGACACCCCCCTGGTCCGCCTGAACCGGGTCGTGCCCAAGGGCGCAGCGACCGTCCTGGCCAAGTGCGAGTACATGAACCCCGCCGGCTCCATCAAGGACCGGATGGCCCACTACATCATCGAGCAGGCCGAGAAGCAGGGCCTGCTCAAGCCCGGCGGGACGATCATCGAGAACACGTCCGGCAACACGGGGATGGGCGTCGCCATGACCGCCGCGGTCAAGGGCTACCGCTGCGTGTTCACCATGCCCGACAAGATGAGCCAGGAGAAGATCAACTCGATGAAGGCGTTCGGCGCCGAGGTGATCATCACGCCCACCGACGTGCCGGGCGACTCGCCCGACCACTACGTCAATGTCGCCAAGCGGATCGCCGAGGAGACCCCCGGCTCGTTCTACCTCAACCAGTACCACACATCGCTGAACATCGACGCCCACTACCACTCGACCGGGCGGGAGGTCTGGGAGCAGACCAGGGGTGCCTTCGACGTCTTTATGGCCGCCACCGGCACCGGGGGCACGCTCTCGGGCGCCGCCAAGTACATCAAGGAGCAGGACAAGTCCAAGACCACCATCGGCGTGGACATCCTGGGCTCGGTCCACTACCACCTGTTCCACACCGGCACCCTGCCCACCCCCTACGTCTACAAGGTCGAGGGCATCGGCGAGGACATCGAGTGCGGCGCCATGAAGTTCGACGACGTGGACGACATGGTCCAGGTCAACGACAAGGACTCGTTCATCATGGCCCGCCGTCTCGTCCGCGAGGAGGGCCTGTTCTGCGGGGGCTCGTCGGGCTCGATCGTCCACGCCGCCGTGCAGAAGGCGGTCGAGCTGGGCGAGGGCAAGACGATCGTCTGCGTTTTGCCCGACAACGCGGGGAGGTACATCACCAAGTACCTCTCGGACGAGTGGATGAAGGACCACGGCTTCCTCGAGGGCGGTCCCGACCTCGGGCACGTCGAGGACATGCTCCCCGCCGAGCCGCCGCCGGTGATCACGGCGCCGCCCACCGCGAGCGTGGGTGAGGTCATCGCGATGATGCGGGAGCACGGCGTGAGCCAGATCCCCCTGGTCGAGAACGGCGCGCCCCCCAAGCGGATCGTCCACGAGCTGGACCTGCTCCGGGGCCTGCACACCGGGGCCATCTCCGGCGGGTCGAAGGTCGCCGACGCCTCGGCGCCCATCGCCGGCCTCGTCTACCCCAAGGCCCACATCGAGGAGCTGTTCCACATCCTCGAGACCGACCACACCGCGATCGTCGTGGACGCGACCCGGATCGTCGGCGTCATCTCGAAGATCGATCTCGTCGAGCACCTGGCCAAGCGCTCCACCGCGCACACGGCCTGAACCGGAGTCAGTCATGGACGAGCCGATGCGTTTCGCCACCCGGTGCATCCACGCCGGGCAATCGCCCGACCCCTCCACCGGCGCCATCTGCACGCCGGTCTACCAGACCTCCACCTACGTCCAGGAGAGCCCGGGCAGGTTCAAGGGCGAGTACGACTACTCGCGCTCGGCCAACCCAACCCGCACGGCCCTCGAGGCCAACCTCGCCTCGCTCGAGGGCGGGAACCACGGCCTCGCCTTCTCCTCGGGCGTCGCGTCGCTCGCGGCCACCCTCCACCTGCTCAAGTCGGGCGACCACGTCATCCTCTGCGACGACGTGTACGGCGGGACGTACCGCGTCTTCAAGATGGTCTTCGAGCAGCTGGGCATCACCGCCAGCCGCGTGGACATGACCGACGCCGGCGCCGTCGAGTCCGCGATGACCGACAAGACCAAGCTCGTCTGGCTCGAGACGCCGACCAACCCGACGCTGAAGATCATCGATATCGCAAGGATGGCCGAGATCGCCCGGACGCACGGGGCGCTCTTGGCCGTGGACAACACGTTCGCCACGCCCGTGCTCCAGAACCCCCTGGCCCTGGGCGCGGACATCGTCAGCCACTCGTCCACCAAGTACATCGGCGGGCACGCCGACGTCGTGGGCGGCGCGCTGGTGACCAAGGACCAGGGCCTGCATGAGCGGCTGAAGTACATCCAGAACGCGGTCGGCGCCGTCCCCGGGCCGTGGGACTGCTTCCTGCTCCTCCGCTCGACCAAGACGCTGCACGTGCGGATGCGTCAGCACTGCGAGAACGCGGAGAAGATGGCCGCGTTCCTCGAGCAGCACCCGAAGATCGAACGGGTCGTGTACCCCGGCGCCGAGTCGCACCCGCAGCGGGCGGTCGCGGCCAGGCAGATGTGCCGGGGCGGGGGGATGATCACGGCCTACCTCAAGGGCGGGCTCGCCGAGGCCAGGACGTTCCTGGAGAAGGTGCGTCTGTTCTCGCTGGCCGAGTCGCTGGGCGGCGTCGAGTCTCTCATCGAGCACCCGGCGATCATGACGCACGCGACGGTCCCCGCCGAGGAGCGCGCCAAGATCGGGATCACCGACGGTCTGGTCCGGTTCTCGGTCGGTATCGAGGACTCGCAGGACCAGATCGACGACGTCGAGCGGGCTCTGCAGTCCGTCTAGCGGCGCCCGCCTCGCAACGGCGCCGGGCGGCAGGTATGCTGTTTGGTAGGGAACGCCCCCGGGAGGATCCATGCCGCAGCTGTGCACGTCCAAGCTCGAGCCGCTCGTCGACTATCTCGACTCCCTGTCCGAGCGCGCGGACCTGTCCACGCTCGAGAGGCTGCTCGCGGACGTGGACGTCAGCCGCTCGGACCTCCGCTCGGTCTGCCGCTTCAAGGACGAGTGCTACCAGCGGAACCGGATCCGGGCGACGGACTGGTACGAGCTTGTCGCTCTCTGCTGGCGCCCGGGCCAGAAGAGCCCGATCCACGACCACGCGTCCTCGAGCTGCGCGTTCCGCGTGGTCGAGGGGGTCGTGACCGAGCGGCGGTTCGAGGTCATCGAGGGCGGCGCCGACGCGGGCAAGGTCCGCCCGGTCGCCGAGACCACGATCCCCCCGGGGAGCATCTGCGCCGCCGAGGACGAGGCGATCCACGAGGTCTGCAACCGTTCGGGGACCGAAGACTTGGTGACGCTGCACATCTACTCGCCGCCCCTGAAGATGACGACGTACGAGATGGGCGTGAACGTGTACGACGAGGCCGAGGGCGGCTGAGCCCGCGCGGGCCGGAGCCCGACCTAGCAGGCGCCGCAGAACTCCTCGGGCGTCAGGGCATTGTCGCGCTCGGGCAGGTCGCGGGCGGCTTCCTTGATGTCCGCGATGAGTTCCTCGACGCCGTCGGTGGTGACCTCGGGGTTGGCAAACACCATGCGGATGACCTTCCGCCCGTTGACGATGCCGTAACCCACCTTGGCCTTGCGACGCTTGCCAAGCTCGGCGCAGACGCCGTCGCTGGGCTTGCCCCGGACCTCCATGCAGACGTTGACGAACTGCGGGTCGTGCGAGAGGATCAGATCCTCGTCACCGGCGACGATGTCCCGGGCGTGCTCGGCCAGGTCCCTCATGTACGAGATCATGCGGTCGTAGCCCGCGTCCCCGTGGTGGTTCCACGCGGTCCAGAGCTTGAGCGCGTCGTTGCGGCGCCCGCACTGCAGGCTGCTCCGGCCCGGGTTCAGGTCGTCCCCGTCCTCCTGGTACAGGTAGCTCGCCGACTCGTCGAAATGCTCGCGGCAGAGCCCGCGGCGCCGGGTCAGCAGGACCGAGCTGGTCAGCGGCACGCCCAGGAGCTTGTGCGCGTCCCACGTGACAGAATCGGCGCGGCGGATGCCGTACACCAGGGGCAGCAACCTGTCACACAGCAGCGCCGACCCGCCCCACGCCCCGTCCACGTGCACCCAGACGCCCAGCTCCTGGCCGACTTCGGCGATCGCGTCGATCGGGTCGAACGCGCCCTGAACCGTCGTGCCCGCGGTCGCGTTGATCATCACGGGCGTCGCGCCCGATTCCCGGTCCGTCAGGATCATCTCTCGCAGGGCGTCGGGCCGCATCCGCCCCAGCTCGTCGGCCGGGACGAAGCGGACGTTCTCCCGACCGAGCCCGATCATGCCCGCGGCCTTGCGGACCGAGTAGTGGCACTCCTCGGACGTGTACACGATGCCCCGGGCGCCGTTGGTCCCGACGTTGCGGGAGTTCGCGACCGCCTCGTTGCGGGCGATGATCATGGCGGCCATGTTCGAGAGCGACCCACCGGGGGCGAAGATCCCGTCGCCGTCCTCGTAGCCGACCTTCGAGGCCATCCGCCTGATGCACGCCTTCTCGACCAGGATCTGGGGCCCGCCGGACTTGAAGGTGTACATCGGCGTGTTGGCGACGGCCGAGACGATGTCCGCGACCGTCGCCGCCGCGTCCTGGCCCGCGAAGAGCTGGTTGAAGAACTTGACGCTCGTCGTCGTCGGCGTCGCGGCCATCACCCGCCAGAGCTTGGCGATCACCTCGTGCAGCGGGGCGCCGACGCCCGAGATCTCCAGCTCCAGGTCGTTCTCCAGGTCCTCGGGCGTCCGCACCGGGCGGACCGGGACCTGGCTGTCCAGCTCTGTGTACCGGCGGATAAGCTCAAAGGTCTGGGTGATCGTCGCGTCGTCGAGGCTCACGGAGGCTCCGGGGCTGGGCCAGGCGGTCGGGCCGCGTGCGGCGCCCGACAACGATTCCCGGCGTTCGAGCATGAGCCTAGGAAGAGTCGCGACGCGCGTCCGCCGTGGACGAGCCGAGCCCCCCATGGATGCGTCAGGACGGCGTGGGGCGCCCACCAGGAACGCCGGGAGCCAGCGCGCCAATACCCCAGCCGCCGCACGAACGGCGCGACGGCCATCCCCGATCCAACGTCTCTCACCCCTGGACCGGACTCACCGGCGCCGACGCCCGGCGAGCAACCCGCCCAGCGCGAGCACCGCGACCCCGCCCGGCGCGGGCAGCGCCCGGATGTTGTCCAGGCCCATCAGACCGTCGAGCAGCGCCGGCGCCCCGCCAACGCTCCCGGGCGCCCCCGGCTGGTGACGGACCAAGAGCCGATTGACCGCGTTCATCGAGTCCTCGTAGCTGAAGGACCCCTCGACCCGCGTCATCCCCGCCTCGGAGATGTCGAACGAGACCGACGTCCACGCCCCGTCGTTGGCGACCGCGGCCGACAGCGTCGTCGTGAACACCGAGCCCACGTCGGTGAAGAGCATCAGCCGCAGCTCGATATCCGTGCTCGGCGTGAAGTTGGCCACGTCCATCGTGATCGTGTCCACGCCGGCGGCCAGGTAGTCCCCGGTCCACTGCTCCCGGTTGAACACACCCAGCCGGCTCCCGGGGCCGACCGAGTCGCCGATGGTCGCGACCTCGAGGTACCGGTCGCCGGCGCCCGCGGGCCCGCCGTCCTCGTTGGTCACGAGGAAGTCAACGATCCCGTTGCCCCAGTCCATGACGGTCCCGTCCTGGAAGGTATCGATCTGACCGTTGGTGATCTGGGCGGTCGCGAGGCTCGCGCCGAGGGCAACCGAGCACGCCGCGGCGAGCAGCGGGACTGAACGCATTGTCTCTCTCCTTCTCGGCGCCCCGGGTCCTTGGGCGCCCCCCCGATGAGAACGGATCCCGGGCGTCCGGTCAAGGACCGGGCCGGCGGGACGCCCCCCGGCGCCGATATCGGTCCCGGATCCCGGGCGTCGTCACTCCCGCCGATCGTCCTCGACGAACGTCTCGGTCGCGGCCCAGAGCGCCTCGAGCCGATCGATCCGCGTCCGAGCATCGCTCCCGAGCCGGTCCACCACCTCGAGCACGATCAGCTCGGCCGCCATGACCGCCGGCACGGAGCTGTCGAACGGCCCGACCGCCGGCACCCGCAGCGCGCACCAGGTGTCCGTCAGCCCCGCGAGCGGGGACAGCGGGCCATCGGTGACCGCCACCAGCGGGATCCCCCGCTCAACGAGCGCCCGGGCCGCGAGCAGGCACCGCCTCCGGTACCGGGCGAAGTCGAACACGACGGCGCAGTCTCCGGCCTCGGCGCCGTGCAGGTCGCGGCCCAGGTTGTGCTCCTCGACCAGGTGCACGCCGTCGCGGACCATGGACAGCCCGCTGTGCAGCACGTGGGCCCCCGAACGCGACGTCTCGCCCGAGAGGATCAAGACCCGCCGGGCCCCGATGATCGGCTCGGCCAGCGCCCGCACCCGCGTCGGGTCCAGGTGGTGGATCGTCTCGTGGACCGCCCACTCGAGATCCGGCCGCCACCGGCCCCCGCCCTCGCCGCGCTGCCGGATCCGATCGCTGGGCGTGGTCAGCTGCTTGGCGACGCCGTCACGCACCCAGCCCTGCAGGTCCGAGTACCCCTCGAAGCCGAGCTTGGTCGCGAATCGGACGATGGACGGGCGGCTGGTCTCGGCCCGGGTCGCCAGGTCCGAGACCGTTCCGAAGGCCAGGAGCATGGGATCGTCCAGGACGATCCCGGCGATCCGGCGCTCTGTGGGCGTCAGGCGCTCGCCCACGCTCGCGATCAGGTCCTGGATCGAGGTCATCGCGGCTCCGCGGGTCGGGCCATGCGCCAGCCCCCGGGACTGGCCCCCTCTGGCTGGACAGATTGTTGCAATCTGACCGCCCAAGTGTACACTTGGTTACAGAGATCGCCACCCCTCCACCGCCGCGGACCCCCGGAGCCCGCCCCATGATCCAGGCCGAGAAACACGTCCCAGGCGCCCGCGAGCAGGCCTTCCTCGACGGCGTCGAGGAGTCCCGCTACGAGCGCGAGATCATCAACGGCCTGGCGCCCTTCTTCAACGAGAAGGCGCCCGAGGACATGCTCCACTTCTACTCCAAGGACGAGGTCGTCAGCCTCAAGGTCCTCAAGGGCACGGAGCGCGACGTCGAGACGCGCATGCCCGTCAAGCTCACGCGGCACTACTACGAGCTGGCCAAGACCAGCCCGTCGATCCAGCGGCTCGTCAAGGCCAGCCCGGACGAGACGGAGAACCTCGAGGGCTCCGAGGACCCGGGCAACCAGATGGACTACAGCCCGGTCGAGGGCCTGCTGCACAAGTACGAGATGGGCCTGATGTACGTCGTCTCGACGTGCTCGGCCCACTGCCGCTTCTGCTACCGCGAGGAGCTGATCGCCCGCAAGGAGATCGCCCGCCAGGACGGCACGGTCAAGAAGAAGGGCCTGGCCAAGATCCCCGAGATCGTCGCCTACATCAAGGAGCACAACCAGATCGTCGCGGACAACGGCGGGCGCCACCCCGAGTCCGGCCGCGAGAAGCTCCGCGAGATCCTCCTCTCGGGCGGCGACCCCATGGTCCTGAACAACGGCAAGATCGCCGCCTGGCTCAGCGCCCTGGCCGAGGCCGGCGTCGAGTCGATCCGCATCGGCACCAAGGAGATGGCCTTCTACCCCCAGCGGTTCGACCGGACCTTCCTGGAGATGCTTGACCGCTTCCACGAGACCTACCCGCAGGTCGGCCTGCACTTCATGCTCCACTTCGAGCACCCCGACGAGATCCTCGCCAAGGACGAGAACGGCGAGTACGTCCGCGACGGGCACGGGTTCTGCCAGTGGATCCCCGCGACCGGCGAGGCGATGCGGAACCTCGTCTCCCGCGGCTGGCTCACCGTCGAGAACCAGGCCCCGATCATCAAGGGCATCAACGACGACGCCGACGCGCTGCGGATCCTGCAGCGCGAGTTCAAGCGCGCCGGGGGCGAGAACCACTACTTCTTCTGCGGCCGCGACATCGTCGCCTATAAGGCCTTCAACATCCCCATCGAGAAGGCCTGGCAGATCCTCAATGACTCGCAGAAGGGCTTGTCGGGCATCGAGAAGCACGCGCGACTCTCGATCACGCACTACAAGGGCAAGACCGAGGTCGCCGCGGTGACCAGCGAGCCGATCCCGGGCCTCAAGGGCAGCGAGAACGGCGTGGTGATCTTCAAGATCCTGCGCAACGCCGGCGGCGCCCCGGACGCGGGCAAGGTCTGCATCGTCGGTCGCAACCCCGACGCCCTCTGGTTCGACGACTACGAGGACCGCGTGCTCTTCGACGAGGCGGGCCTGTTCGATTACGCACGCGTGAGCAAGTCGGGCGAGGCGCCCGGGCGCCTGGCCAGCTCCATGCCCATGACCGGCGGGTGCGGGGGATGATTGATAAGCGGGTGTCCAGCGCCGCCGAGGCGGTCGCGGACGTCTTCGACGGCGCGACGGTCATGGTCGGCGGGTTCGGCGAGGCCGGCAGCCCCATCGAGCTCATCCACGCGCTCATCGACCAGGGCGCCGAGGACCTCACCGTCGTCAGCAACAACTGCGGCAGCGGCGAGGTGGGCCTCGCGGCGCTGCTCAAGGCCCGCCGCGTCACCAAGGTCGTCTGCTCCTTCCCCCGGACCGCCAACTCGACCGTCTTCCCCGAGCTGTACCGCGAGGGGTTCACCAAGCTCGAACTGGTCCCCCAGGGGACGCTGGCCGAACGCATCCGCGCGGGCGGCGCGGGCGTGCACGCCTTCTACACCCCCACCGCCGTCGGGACTCCCCTGGGCGAGGGCAAGGAGTCCCGCACGTTCGACGGGCGGGAGTACCTGCTCGAGTATGGTCTCAAGGCGGACTTCGCCCTCATCAAGGGCCGCGCCGCCGACACCCACGGCAACGTCCTGTACAACAAGACCGCGCGCAACTTCGGCCCCATCATGGCGATGGCGGCCCAGACCGCGATCGTCCAGGTCGAGAACATCGTTGAGGCGGGAAGGCTGGACCCGGAGGCGGTCGTGACCCCCGGTATCTTCGTGGATCGGGTCGTCCAGGTCGCCGAGCCGGCGCACGAGTCCGAGCTCGTCGCCGCGGGGGTGAGCTACCCATGAGCGAGCAGGCATCCGTCGCCGGCTGGACGCGCGAGCAGATGGCCCAGCGCCTGGCGCGGGACATCCCGAACGGGTCGTACGTCAACCTGGGCATCGGCATCCCGGAGCTGGTCGCCAGGTTCGTGCCCGACGACCGGACCTTGGTGTACCACACCGAGAACGGCCTGCTGGGCATGGGCCCGTCGCCCGAGGAGGGCGAGCAGGACCCCGAGCTGATCAACGCCGGCAAGCGGTACGTCACGGCAAACCCCGGGGCCGCGTTCTTTCACCACGCCGACAGCTTCGCCATGATCCGTGGCGGGCACCTGGATCTCTCCGTCCTGGGCGCCCTGCAAGTCGCGTGCAACGGCGACCTGGCCAACTGGTCCACGGGCGAGCCGGACGCGATCCCCGCCGTCGGCGGCGCGATGGACCTGGTCGCGGGCGTCAAGCGCGTCTACGTCATCACCCAGCATACGACCAAGACGGGCGAGCCCAAGCTCGTCGAGTCCTGCACGTACCCGCTCACCGGGCTGGGCGTCGTGGACCGGGTCTACACGGAGCTTGCCGTCATCGACGTCACGCCCGAGGGGTTCCGGCTCTTGGAGCTGGCCCCGGGCGTGAGCTTCGAGGACGTCCAGGACCGGACGGGCGCGACAGTACACCGAGTCCCTCCGGGACAGACTGAAACACCGCGATGACCACCTCAACCCAGTCCCGCAGCGCCGCGTTGTACGAGAGGGCTCAGGCGATCCTCCCCGGCGGCGTCTCCCGCAACGCCGTCCTCCGCGACCCGCACCCCCTCTACGCCGACCACGGCAGCGGGTGCCGCATCACGGACATCGAGGGCGTCACCCGCGTCGACTTCGGCAACAACATGGCCTCCCTGATCCACGGGCACGCCGACCCGGAGATCGTCCGCGCCGTCACGGCGCAGCTGGCAAAGGGGACCGCGTTCAACCTGGCGACCGAGATCGAGATCGAGTACGCCGAGCACCTCCGCGATCGGAACCCGGCGTTCGAGCGGATCCGGTTCGTCAACTCGGGGACCGAGGCGATCATGGTCGGCATCAAGGCCGCCCGCGCGTTCACCGGGCGCCCGATGATCGCCAAGGCCGAGGGCGCCTACCACGGCGGGTACGACTACGTCGAGGTCTCCCAGACGCCCAAGCCCGACAACTGGGGCGACGAGGCCTCGCCCGGGCTCGTCCCCCTGGTCCACGGCACGCCGCGGACCGCCGTCGAGTCGGTCGTCGTCATCCCCTTCAACAACATCGAGCGCTCCATCGCCCTGCTGGACGCCCGCAAGGACGAGCTGGCGTGCGTCGTCCTGGACCTGATGCCCCACCGCGTCGGGCTCAACGCCGCCGATCCCGAGTACGTCCGGGCGCTCCGCGACTGGTCCGCCGACAACGGCGTCCTGCTCGTCCTCGACGAGGTCATCACCTTCCGCTCCACGCACTCGGGCCTGCAGGGGACCTACGGGATCACGCCCGACGTGACGGCCCTGGGCAAGATGATCGGCGGCGGATTCCCCGTCGGCGCCGTCGCCGGGCGCGCCGAGGTCATGGAGGTGCTCAACCCTCGCTCGCCCAGGTACCTGTTCCCGCACTCGGGAACGTACTCGGCCAACCCGATCTCCATGTCCGCCGGGCTGGCGGCCATGCGGCGCTTCGACGAGCCGGCGGTCCAGAGGCTCAACGCACTCGCAGACCGCGCCAAGGCCGGTATCCAGACCGCCATCGACCAGACCGGCGCCCGCGCGTCGATCACGGGCGCCGGCTCCATGTTCCGCATCCACATGAAGGGCACGCCCCCGCGGACCTACCGCGAGGCGTACTGCTCCCCCGACGAGAACGCCCGACTCGCCCACCTGCTCGGGCACCTGTTCGACGACGGGATCATCATGATCAACTCGTGCTCGGCCGCCCTCTCGACGCCCATGACCGAGGACGACATCGACACCCTCGTCGCCTCGATGCGATCGGGTCTCGAGAAGATCGCGTCGTTGCCCTGAGCCGGCGCCCGGGGGCGCGCCGTCACGCCCCCTCGAGCACGGTCGCCAGACCCTGCCCCACGCCCACGCACAGCGCCGCGACGCCGCGGTCGGCGCCTCGCCGCCGCATCTCGTGCGCGAGCGTCGCCGCGAGCCTTGCCCCGCTCGCCCCGAGGGGGTGCCCGATCGCGATCGCGCCGCCGTTGACGTTTAGCCGGTCCTCGTCGAGCGACAGCTCGCGCGCGCATGCGACGGACTGGGCCGCGAAGGCCTCGTTGATCTCGAACAGGTCGATGTCCCTCGTGGAGAGCCCGGCCCGGTCCAGCGCCCTGCGGACCGCCGGCACCGGCCCCATGCCCATAAACGCGGGATCGACGCCCGCCGATGCGCTCGCCCCGACATAGGCCAGCGGCTCGAGGCCCAGCGACCGGGCCCGTTCGGCCTCCACGACGAGCAGGGCCGCGGCGCCGTCGTTGATCCCCGAGGAGTTCCCGGCCGTCACCGTCCCCTTCTCGTCCGAGGCGAACACGGGGCGCAGCTTCGCGAGCGTCTCGAGGCTCGTGTCGGGCCGCGGGTGCTCGTCGGTGTCCACGACGACCGGGTCGCCCCGGCGCTGCGGGATCTGGACCGGGACCAGCTCGTCGGCGAATCGCCCGGCCTCGTGGGCCGCCGCCCAGCGCCGCTGGCTCCGCAGGGCGAACGCGTCCTGGTCCTCGCGGCTGATCCCGTGCCGACGCGCCACGTTCTCCGCCGTCTCGCCCATCGAGTACGGGTGATAGAGCGCCGACAGCTTGGGGTTGACGAACCGCCACCCGATCGACGTGTCCTCGATCGTCTGGGTCCGCCCGTACGCGCTGTCGGCCTTGCTCAGCACGTACGGGGCCCGGCTCATGGACTCGACGCCCCCCGCGATGAACACGTCGCCGTGACCCGCCTCGATCAGCCTCGCCGCGATGTTGACGGCCTCGAGTCCCGACGCGCACAGCCGGTTGACCGTCGCGCCCGGGACCGTCTCTGGCAGCCCGGCGAGCAGCGCCGCCATCCGGGCCACGTTCCGGTTGTCCTCGCCCGCCTGGTTCGTGGCGCCCAGGTACACGTCGTCGATCAGGACGGGATCGATGCCCGAGCGATCAACGACGGTTCGGATGACGTGGGCGGCGAGGTCGTCCGGGCGGACCGACGCGAGGGCTCCCCCGTGCCGACCGAACGGGGTCCGCAAGGCGGTGATGATCGCGGCACGTCGCACGCCAGATGATAGCGCCGGGCGGCCGCCTCCTCGTTCCGTCCTGTGCAATACTCGGGCGGCGAGGAGGGTGCTCCGGTGTGTCTCCCTCGCCGAGCCATCCCATGAATATCCAGATCAAGCGAATCTACGATGAGCCCGCTCTGGAGGACGGCTTCCGCGTCCTGGTCGATCGCCTCTGGCCCCGGGCGATGAGCAAGGTCCGGGCGGCGCTGGACCGCTGGGACAAGGATGTCGCGCCGAGCACCGAGCTTCGCAAGCGGTTCCACGCCGCCCCCGAGGCCTGGACGGAGTTCCGCCGCGAGTACGTCCGAGAGCTCCGCGCAAACCCGGACGCGGTCGAGGCCCTGCTGGCCGCGGTCGAGTCCAGCGGCAAGGGAACGCTGACCCTGCTCTACGCCTCCCGTGACGAGTCCCGCAACCACGCCCTCGTGCTGCGGGATCACCTGGACGACACGGCCGGCCGGTGACGCCGCGCCGGCGCCCCCAGAATCTCGGATTCGATGGCTCTCTCGCCCCCCCGCCCGCGCCTGTCCGGGTGGCAGACCCAGCGAGGAGCACGCATGACCATCCACATCGGCCAGACGGCCCCCGACTTCACCCAGGACTCGACCCAGGGACAGATCCGGTTCCACTCATGGCTCGGTGACTCCTGGGGCGTCCTCTTCAGCCACCCGAAGGACTTCACCCCCGTCTGCACGACCGAACTCGGCCGCGCCGCCAGGCTCGAGCCCGAGTTCGAGAAGCGCAACTGCAAGATCATCGGCCTCAGCTGCGACAGCGTGGACGACCACCGCCGCTGGGCGAAGGACATCGAGGAGACCCAGGGCGCGGCCCCGGGCTTCCCGCTGCTCGCGGACCCCCAGGGTGAAGTCGCACGACTCTACGGCATGATCCCGCCCGACGCGGCGGACACCATGACCGTCCGAAACGTCTTCATCATCGCCCCCGACAAGAAGATCAAGCTCATCCTGACCTACCCGGCCAGCACCGGCCGCAACTTCGACGAGCTCCTGCGCGCGCTCGACTCGCTCCAGCTGACCGCCGAGCACAAGCTGGCGACTCCGGCCGATTGGCAGCGGGGCGATGACTGCATCATCATCCCCTCGGTCGGCGACGAGGAGGCCGCACGCAGCTTCCCGGGCTATACCCAGATCAAGCCCTACCTCCGGACCACGTCGGCGCCGGCCCGCTGAGTCTCCCGCGCCGTCCGCCGCACAACGAAGACGGCCCCCGCTCACGCCGAGCGGGGGCCGCGAAAGTTCACCGGATTGAGGCGGGGCTCACGGGCAGCCGGCGCCGAACGAGGCCATGAAGGCGAGGACGTCGGAGAAGTCCCAGACGCCGAAGCTGGGCGCCAGGTCGGCCACCGGGTCCTGGTCGTTGAAGGCCTGCAGGAAGACGAGCACGTCGGAGAAGTTCAGGACGCCGTAGGGCGACGAGAGGTCCGCCGGGCACTCGGCGATCGTGATCGTGCCGATGCTCGAGACCCAGTCGTTGGCCGGGTCCACGTCGTCGGAGGCGTCGGCGATGATCCCGACGTAGTAGGTCCCGGGGGGGATGTCGGTAGGGATCTGCCGGATCGAGTTGGTGCTGAGGGTCGCACCGCCGGAGAGGCCCGAGTACACCTGGGTCCCCAACGCGTAGTCGCCGGTGGAGATGAAGTTGTTGGTCGAGAGGCGGAAGTCAACCGAGATCGAGTTGGACGGGTCGCCGCCCTGGTTGGAGACGATGAACGACACTCGGAGGTTCTCGCCCGGGTTGTACACGTCTGCCGGGGCGCTGGCGGACCGCGCGTCCAGGTCCGCGACGCCCTGCACCGTGACCGGGAACGAGTCCCAGCCCTCGGTGTTGTCGTTCCCGGTGATGCCGTCGTTGCCCGAGTCGAGCAGCACACCCAGGTAGTAGTTGCCGGAGGGCGTGTTCAGCGGGATGCTCACGCTGTGCGGGTTGATGTGCACGTTCTGCACCGCGGCGTAGTTGAAGGTGTAGCTGTACAGGCCGCCCAGGTTGGTGTCGCTGGTCGAGATGAAGTCGTTGGTGGACAGGTAGTGGCGGAAGTAGTACGTGTCGTTGGCGGGGTTGGCGTTGGTGGGGTTGGGGGCGTCGAACTCGCCGGTGATCGTGCTGCCGGCGGTGATGGCGCTGGACGAGTACCGGGCCTGGAGGGCCTGGAGGTCGAACGTGGCGCCGCGAGAGCCGTTCTCGAAGTCCTGCATGTAGTCCTTCCACGCCTCCCACATCTTGACGTAGCGCCCGACGTCGTCGCGGTTGGAGTTGGAGCAGACGCCGAGCACGAAGCGGCTGCCGTCGTCGATGATGTACGCGCCGGAGCCGGACATGCCGCCCCAGACGGTGTCGAAGCACCCGCCGCCCGTGTCCAGTTGGAGCTGGTTGCCGGGGCAGGAGTCGAAGTCGCCGGCCCAGGTGTACATGTCACGCCCGTTGTGCAGGCCGCCACCGCAGCCCTCGGAGGGGTAGCTGGCGTTGTTGTAGGTGCCAGTCGGGCACCCGGTCATCCACTGCCAGCCGAACCAGCCGGTCAGCATGCCGACGGCCCGGGTGACGCGGATCAGGCCCATGTCCCAGTCGAAGCTGCCGTTCACCGTCCAGCCGGTCCACGAGCCGAACTGCGTGCCGCGGGCCTCGCCCCAGTTCTCGGAGAACTCGTTGGTGGCGCCCACGCCGTCCCAGCCGGGGTAGACCCAGATCTCCTCGGCCCAGTCGTTGATGACGACGCCGTTGGGCGTGCGTGCATAGACGCAGTGCCCGGCGGTCAGCACGGTCTCGGCGTCGGCCATGGTGCCCGAGGCGACGTAGAACCGGTTGTTCCCGCCCGAGTCCACGAACCGCATCACGAGCTTGACGTTCATCCTCCAGGGGAACCCGCCCGGATCGAACACCTCGCTCATCGTGCCGAACCCGCGGGGGGACAGGTCGTCGAACGACTCGGCGAGGTCGGCGCCGTTGAACCCGGGCGCCTGACCACCGGCCGCCCGAGTGGTCGCGTGGGTCGGCAGCAGCGTCTCGACACCCGTCAGCGCGTCGTAGAACACAGGTGCGCCGGTGTCCCCGGCCTCATTGCTCGGCGGGATCTCCAGGGCAAGGGGCATCGGCATCGGCTCGATCTGATCGATCGGCGGGTGCGGGCGACGCAGCCGCGCCGGCTCGGCCGGGCCGAACGGCGCGATGTTCTGGTCGTTGACCTGGACCGCTTCGGCGCTGGCGGCGCTGGCCGCCGGCTGGGACGCGCGGTCGATCTGCGCCGGGCCGGCGGCGACCGCCGTGCCCGACAGGACCATCAACGACACGATGCTCAGGGACGCGGTCTTCCTCGTATTCATGGCGGAATCTCCCGGTTTCGCGAGTTCTCGGTTCGCCCCGTCGGCCTCACCACGGGCCTCGGGGGTCGTTCTCCGAGGCCCCGCCCGCCCCCGGCCTTCTGCCGGGACGAGCGCCTCATGGGCCTCGCGAGGGATCTGCGCCGTCGTCGGCGATCTCTCAGCGATTTGCGAATCTAGGGGAGTTGGGGCGCCGCGGGGGCTCTCAGGTGCTCCTCAAACAGGGCGAAGACCCGCCGATACTCGTCCAGCCAGCTCGCCGCCTCCGTAAACGAGTGTGGCTCAATGGGATAGATCGCGACCTCCCAGTCCGTCTTCCCCAGCTCGATCAGCTTCTGGGCCAGCCGGACCGTGTCCTGGAAGACCACGTTGTCGTCCACCATCCCGTGGCACATCAGCAGGGGGTCGGCCAGGCCCTCGGCGTGCTCGATCGGGCTCGACCGCTCGAACGCCTCCGGGTCCAGCTCGGGCGTGTTGAGGATGTTGGAGGTGTACCCGTGGTTGTAGTGGGCCCAGTCGGTCACCGGGCGCAGGGCGGCGCCGCACGCGTACCGCTCGGGCTCCAGGAACAACGCCATCAGCGTCATGAACCCGCCGTACGACCCGCCGTACACGCCGATGCGCTCCGGATCGACGCCGTGCGTCCCGACCATCCAGTCGATGCCGGCGGCGAAGTCCTCCAGCTCCGGGCGGCCCATGTCGCGGTAGATCGCCGTCCGCCAGTCCCGCCCGTACCCGCTGGACGCCCGGTAGTCCATGTCGATCACGACGTAGCCCAGGCGGGCGAGCATCGAGTGGAACATCTGCTCACGAAAGTAGTAGGGCCAGGCGTCGTCCGAGTTCTGCGTGTAGCCGGCGCCGTGGACGAACACCACGCCCGGGCGTTCGCCGCTCGCCCCGTCCCACGCGCCCTCGACCGCGTACACCTTGGTCCAGATCGGGCGGCCGTGCACGCCCTCGATCTCGACGAACTCGGGTTCGACCCAGGGCAGGTCCAGGTACTCGTCGCGGACCGTATCGGTCAAGGGCCTCGGCGCGTCCCGCCCCATCACGCTCTTGGTGTACAGCTCCGACGGCCGAGTCGCGCGCGAGGCCCGCAGCAGCACCCGCTGGCCCCCGGGCGAGAGCTCGAATGACTCGACGCTGCCCTCCACGGACGCGACAGACACGACCTGCCCGGGCCGGTCGGGGTGGACGCGCCACACGCCGTACCGGATCGGCGCCGCGACGTTGGCGACGAACACCAGGGAGCCGTCGGCGGGCGATTCCACGACCGACGACGCCTCCCACTCGCCCGCCGTCAACGCCGTCGTCTCGCCGGTCTCGGGGTCCCAGAGGTACAGATGGCTGTACCCGCTCTGCTCTGACAGGAACCAGAGCCCGCCGCCTGCTTCGCGCCAGCCGAACTCGTTGAACCGCCAGTTGATCCAGGCCTCGTCCCGCAGATGGTGGGCCGGCTCGAGCCCCGGCTCGTCGGCCGCCGGATCGATGACCGCGATCCACCGGTCCTTGTTGTCGTTGGAGCGGAACATGAGGGCCGCCAGCCGACCGTCCGGGCTCCACTCCACGCCCATCACGTTCACCGGGCGGGGCTTGGCCTTGTCCGCCGCCTCCTTGTGATCAGAACCGTCGTCTTCGTCCGCGTTGTCGCCCGCTCCGTCGGCTTCGGCCTTTTCGCCGGAGTCCCCGGTGTCACAATCCGCCGCGTCGGAGTCCTCGTTTCGCTCCTTCAGCCATGCGAGCGGGTCATCATCGATGAGCGGCAGCGCGGCCCGGTCCAGCTCCGCCCAGGTCTCCCCACGCAAGTCAAGCAAGAACACACGCTGGTCCTCCCGCTTGTCGTAGCCGACCTTGGGCCGCACGCGCGAGGAGTCCACATACCCCGACTCGGTGACGAACCGCGGCATCGTGTCCCGCTCCTCGTCGCCAGTGTCCTTGGCGGCGACCACGATCATCCACGCCCCGTCGGGCGACAGGCTCCGCCGGCGCTCCTTCAGGCCCTTGGGCAGGTAGAACGGCCCCGGGACGTCGCCCGCGTCCACCCGCCGCAGCTCGCGCCGGCGATCCTCTCGCTCCTGGCGATCCTCCTGCGCGTCCCGGATCGCCTCGAAGTACCGCTCCTGCTGGCGGTCGAGGTAGTCCTTGTCCTTGTCCTCATTCTCGCGGGCCTTCTCGGGCGCCTCTTCGAAGCGCACGTCGGCCGGCTCGCTCTCCAGCCCGGTCGCCAGATCCCGCACCAGCAGCGTCCCGCCGCGGGTGAAGGCGATCCACCCCTCGTCGGCCATGAACCGGGGCGAGCGTTCGCCGGCCGTCGTCCGGGTCAGGCGCGTCTCCTCGCCCGTACCGACACGCTTGATAAACAGGTCGCCGCCGCGGCTGAAGAGCTTCCGCTCGCGGGCCGCGTCCCAGTCGCCGCCGCGCGCGTCCGCCGAGGCCAGCTCCTCGTCCGGCACGACGACCGCGCCGCCAGAGCCCAGATCCAGCCGGTACAGGTCGTCCAGCTCCGATCCCTCGCGCTGGCGCCGGTAGTAGATGGCCTGGCCGTCGTCGGACCAGTACGCGCCCGTGGGCGAGCGGGCGATCCACCCCGGGTCACGCATGATCAGCTCGAGCGTGATCCCGCCGGTGTCCTGACCGACCCGGCGGTGCTGGGCGAGCGCCTCGGCGCCCACGCCGAGCACGACGCACGCCGCCAGCGCCCACGTGACCAGCTCAGTCCGCCGGCTCGATATCCACCCGGAGCGTCGCGTAGCCGTCATTCTCGAAGTACTCCACAACAAAGCCAACCTCGCGTTTCTCGTCGATCGTGAACACCGCGGCGTCCTCGGTCGGGCCGTGGATGTTCCAGCGTTCGATGATCGTCTCCCCGTCGACGATGACCCGGACGCCGTCGTCGCTGAGCGTGCGCACCCGCCATCGTCCCGCGTCCAGCGGGATCGTGGACGTCGCGATGAGCCCGAACAACTCGGCGCCGGGCGCTTCCCCCGCCAATCTCGGCACGACCGCCCCGGGCCCACCCGAGGCGAACGCCATGTTCAGCTCGGACACGTGGATGGGCTCGACCCCCTCGGCCTCCGCTCTCCACGCCGCCTCGGCCGCGATCGGGTCCGAGGACCATCCCCAAAACTTCGCCTCCCACTCGGCTGCGACCAGGCAGCCGGAGATCGCCGCGACCCCGCCCGGGTGTTCGATCTCCAATTCGTACGCGTGCGCACCCGGCCGTGTCGACGTGATCGTCACGCGCGCAACATCCTCGCCGACGAACTCGGAGCTCACGGCGACGCCATCGTCGGGCCAGCGTGTCGGCATCGGGCGCCGCTCCCCCACACCCCGGAACTCGTACACGTGCTCCGGGCCGCGACCGGCGATGCGACGCACGAACACGCCCTCGTGATCCCAGGGCCCCCACTCGCCCATGACGATCGCAGCCCGCCCGCGAAGGTGCTCACGGGCGCCGATGGGCACGGTGTCGCCCAGCGCACGGATCACGGGGAGACTGAACCGGTCTGTCTCGGCGTGCATCTTCAGCGCGGGAGGCCCTTCCGACACCACCCGCTCGCCGACGACGCCCTCGATCTCAAAGCGATTGGGGACGAGCAGGTTCGTGTGGAACTCATCGCCCAGGGGGAGCTGAAGCTGGATGCCCAGGAGTTGCTCGCCCTCGCCCAGCTCGAAGGGGTGGCCCGGCGTCATGACGAACGTGTTGCCCGTGACCCGGTTGCCCGCGACACCCCGGTACCCCG
This sequence comes from Phycisphaerales bacterium, assembly GCA_041987545.1. Classification (GTDB taxonomy): domain Bacteria; phylum Planctomycetota; class Phycisphaerae; order Phycisphaerales; family UBA1924; genus JAJRXR01. The sequence continues at coordinate 220,894 of JBHIWH010000005.1, forward strand.
CCTCGACGCCCGGCAGGGCCAGCAGCTCCTTGTCGTCGTCCCACCAGAGCCGTACGCCGACGCGGTTGTTCTCGAAGGTGTTCTCCACGATCACGTTACGCGAGCCGTGCTCGATGTTGATCCCGCCCCGCTCGTCGCCGTACGCCAGGGAGCCGTTGCGGGCGAAGTAGTTCTCCATGTACCTCGTGTCAGAGGAGTACCCGCCCCAGACGCCGCAGATCCCGTTGCCCTCGACGCGGTTGCGGGCGAACAGGTTGTTCTCCGAGAACGTCATCTCGAAGCCGTGGGCCGAGCAGAACGACAGGTCGTTGCGCATGAACTTGTTGTCGTTGCAGCCCGCGTCGGCGTAGTCGATCTGCACGCCGCCCCTGGGCTCGACCTGCCCGATCGCCTCGCGGCCGCCGAAGCCGAAGATCCCGTCGCCCGAGTGCGTGCACGAGTTCTCGACGATGAAGTTCTCGTTGCACTGCTCGAACATCAGGATCCCGGCCGAGTCCTGGCCCCGGTTGTACACGCCCTCCTCGTGCCCGCGGATGCAGAAGTCGAAGGCGTTCCGCGACACGGTGTTGCGGCTGGACCGCCACATCGCCAGCCCCCACCCCGACAAGAACGAGCAGTCGTTGTCGTACACGTCCGACTCGTTCACCTCGTCGAGGATGATCCCGTTCTGCGACCCGCGGACGCGGACGCGGCGGACGGTCACGCCATCCGACTCCTCGATCGCGAGGGCGGCGCCGAAACTGCTCACCCACTCGTTCGCGTCGTTCTCGTGCGGGCGGAGCCAGTCGCGGAGGTCCTCTCGCTCTGGCGTCGAGCGCAGCCGCTGGCGGTACGCCCCGGACAGGTCCGCCCCGTCCACGACCAGCCCGTCGGCGCCCGTCGCGCTGACGTTGACCTTGTACCCGTGGACCTCGACGCCCCGGAGGCTCACGCCCTCGACGCCCTCGATCCGGATGCCAACGCCGGCCAGCTCATCGCCCGGTGTGCCGGCCGGCGCCCCCCGGAGGACCGACCCCTCCTCGAACCGGACCGTGACGCCGTCGGCGACGATGTGGATGACGCCGTCGCCCTCGTCGTCCTCGATGACGATCCCGGCGCGATCCGGACGACGCAGGACTGATCGATCCGGGTGTCGTCCGCGGTCACCTCGACCACGGGCGCCGCCCCGACCCCGACCAGCACACACGCGAGCATCTCGACTCCGAGCATGGGACGAGCCTATCGCCACCGGCGGCTGTACGATCCGGCGTTCCGCCAGCAAGGAGGACACGCCGTGACCGACCCCGCCCCCGCCGCGACCCTCTTCGCCGGCATCCCGGCGCACAACTGCGCCCTCTACCACCAGATCCGCTTCCAGGCGGGCGACCCGGCGGCGCTGGTCGTCCTGGGGGACAACGGCTCACGCCGCCGACGCCTCATCATCCGCGACATCGAGATGGACCGCGCCCGGGCCAGCGCCAGGGCCGACGACGTCTCAGCGCCCGCCGACTTCGAGCCGGCGGGAGGCTTGTCCGCCGACCGCGAGACCGCGACGGCCCAGGCCGCCGCCGAGATGCTCCGCCGCGAGGGCGTCTCCCGCGTGCGCGCCGACCGGACGCTCCCGCTGAGCTACGCCCACGAGATCGAGGCCGCGGGCATCGAGCTGGTCTACGACCCCGACCTGGGCGTCCGCGATCGGCGGGCCAAGGACGAGCAGGAACTGGCCTGGCTCCGCGAGGCCCAGCAGACGACCGAGCGGTGCGTCCGGATGGCGTGCGAGACGATCGCGTCGGCCGAGGCCGGCGCGGGCGGCGACCTGAGCCTCGAAGGCGAGCCCCTGACCTCCGAGCGCGTCCGCGCCATGATCGACGTCTGGCTCCTCGAGCGCGGCTACCTCAACGAGATGTGCATCGTCGCGGGCGGGACACAGGGCGGCGACTGCCACGAGCGGGGCTCCGGCCAGCTCCGCACGGGCGAGCCCGTCATCATCGACGTCTTCCCCCGCAACCGGGTCACGCTCTACAACGGCGACTGCACCCGCACCGTCTGCCACGGCCAGGCGCCCGACGAGCTCGTCCGCATGCACGCGGCGGTCGTCGAGGCCAAGCGCGACGCCATCGCGGCCACCCGCGCGGGCGTCACGGGCGAGGACGTCCACCGGGCAACGATCGCCGCCCTGGCCCGCCACGGCTACCGCTTCTGCCGCCCCGTCGAGGTCACGTCCGACGACGAGGCCGCCATGGTCCACGGCACGGGCCACGGCGTCGGACTCGAGGTCCACGAGCCGCCGTTGCTCGATATGGGCGCCCCGCCCCTGGTCGCCGGGGACGTCCTGACAATCGAGCCCGGGCTCTACCGCCGATCGCTGGGCGGGGTCCGGGTCGAGGACATGGCCGCGGTCACGCCCTCGGGCGCCGACAACTTCAACTCGATCCCCGACGGCCTGTCCTGGGCCTAGGGCCGCCGTCTGACCGTGAATCTGGGCTATCCCCCGACCGTCCACGGGCCCGACGCGGCTGCCGCGGCCGGCCCGGGCGATCGGCGAACCCGCGGGCGGCCCCTTTCTTGGAGCGGCCGGGTCTGCGAACATGGCCCTCCCCGCCGGCCGGCCTGCAACTCCGGGCCCGCCCGGCCGATACATCACAAAGCACGAACGAGCGTGCACGACACCATCCGAGGCCAGACCATGAAACGACCGAACCCGCTCGCCCTGATCGCCGGAACCGCTCTCTGCCTGACCCTGGGCGCCCCCGCCCTCGCGGGCGACGACCTGCCCCCCTTCGAGAAGGTCGGCGAGGGCTACGAGAAGGTCGTCTCGACGACCGAGGGCGGCACGCTCTTCAACGTCTGGAAGCGGGACAAGGACGCGCAGGTCCTCGCCGAGATCCCGAAGAGCCTCATCGGCAAGAAGTTCTACATGGCGCCGACGATCGTCTCGGGCTACCGCCAGGCGGGCACGTACACGCAGTACGCCGTCCCGGGCGCGCCCGGCTCGCGGCAGGTCTACTGGAAGAAGTACGACGACAAGCTGGCGCTCATCGAGCCGAACATGGACTTCCGCTCGTCGGGCGACGCCGAATCCAAGGCCGCCCTGGAGCGCGTCTACACGGACCGCGTGCTGCTGACCGTCCCGGTCATCGCCAAGGGCCCGTCGGGCGGCTACGTCGTGGACATGGACAAGATGCTGCTGGGCGGCTCGGACCAGTTCTTTGGCCGCTACCTCCGCGGCGCCAACATGCAGCTCACCGAGCTGACCATGTGCAAGGCGTTCCCCAAGAACGTCGAGATCCGCTTCAAGCTCCCCCGCGCCGGCGGCACGCTCACCGAGGTGCACTACTCGCTGGGCATGCCCGACAAGACGCCGGGCTTCAAGCCCCGCGAGGCCGACCGACGCGTCGGGTTCTTCTACACCAACTACACCGACCGGGCCAAGAACGACGGCGAGGGCCAGACGGTCCGCCATGCCCACCGCTGGAACCTCGAGAAGCGTGACCCCAGGCTGAAGATGAGCCCCCCCAAGGAGCCCATCGTCTACTACATCGAGCACACGACCCCCGTCCGCTACCGCCGCTGGGTGCGTGACGGCATCCTGGCCTGGAACCGCGCCTTCGAGCAGGTCGGCATCGTCAACGCCGTCGAGGTCCGCCAGCAGGACGCCCAGACCGGCGCCTACATGGACATCGACCCCGAGGACATCCGCTACTCGTTCGTCCGCTGGACCAACTCGCACCAGGGCTACGCGATCGGCCCGAGCAGCGCCCACCCGGACACGGGCGAGATCTACGAGGCCGACATCGTCATGGACGAGGGCTTCATCGCCGGCTGGGCCAGCCAGTGGCTGGACATCGAGCTGACGCGGGTCGCGCTGGCCGACTACGACGCCGAGACGATCGCCTGGCTGGACTCCAACCCCGACTGGGACCCGCGGTACCGCCTGGCCGACGCCTCGGACCGCCCGCGGATCCTCGAGTACCGCAAGGCACGGGCCGAGGGCCGCGAGTGGGCGGGCGAGGTCCCGCCGACCATGGACCCGGGCCTCTGGATGCAGCCCGGCCCGAACGCGGCCGACGGCATCTACCGCTGCGACTGCGCCCGTCACCAGTCGATCTCCGTCGCGATGCACCGCCTGGCCGCCGAGGCCGGCGTCTTCGACGACAAGGGCGGGGACGGCGGGGAAGAAGTCTCCAAGCTCGACGGCCTGCCCGAGGACTACATCGGCCCGCTGCTCAAGGACGTCGTGATGCACGAGGTCGGCCACACGCTGGGCCTCATGCACAACTGGAAGGGCACCACCCGCCACACCTTCGCCGAGATCAACTCCGGCGACGAGGGCACGCCCGTCAGCGTCTCCGTCATGGACTACATCCCGACCAACATCGTCGTCGACGACGGTGATCTGGAGCAAGGCCACTGGACCATGATGGACATCGGCACCTACGACATGTGGGCCATCGAGTGGGGCTACACCTTCGGCGACCCCGCGGAGGTCGCCAAGCAGGCCGCAGACCCGGACCATGCGTTCATGTCCGACGAGGCCTCGGGCACGCCCGACCCCACCGCCAAGACCTGGGACGTGGGCAACAACTCCATCGACAACGCCGTTGCCGACGTCGCCTACGTCAACCACATCCGCGGCAAGATCCTCGACGAGGTCGTTGACGAGGGCGACTCCTGGCAGGAGGCCCGCGACGCCTACTACAAGACGCTCTACAAGCAGCTCCAGGCGATGAGCAAGTCCTCGCACTGGATCGGCGGCGCCTACATCAACCGCTTCCACAAGGGCGACCCCGGCGCGCCGGACCCCGTCCGCCCCGTCGAGGTGGAGCAGCAGCGCCGCGCCATCGAGTTCATCATCGCCAACGGCCTCGACGAGGGCGCCTACGGGCTCACCCCCGAGCTGCTGGCCAAGATCGGCGCCGACCAGTGGTTCGACAACGCCGGTTGGGTTGACGCGACGGACATCCCAGTCCAGGACACGATCCTCGGCATCCAGTCCAGCGCGATGACGATGCTCGTCAACCCGATGCGCCTCCGCCGCATCATGGACAACGAGGTCCGCACGCCCGACGGCGAGGACGCGCTGACCGTCCCCGAGCTTCTCACCCAGGTCCGCGAGGCGGTCTGGGCCGACTCGGACTCCGGCTCCGGGCGGTACACCGCGCGCGAGCCCATGATCTCGCCCTTCGCCCGCAACCTGCAGCGCGAGCACCTGGACCGCCTGGTCTCGCTGGCGACGGGCAACTCGTGGGGCTCGGCCTCGGGCCGCACGCTCACCAGCCTCGCCCGCCAGGAGCTGCGCGAGATCCGCTCCTGGATCAACGAGGCGTCCACGGTCGAGATGGACCCGTACTCGCGGGCCCACCTGGCCGACGCCAAGGAGCGGATCGACCGCGCCCTCGAGGCCGCCTACATCCGGGACAACTGAGGCCAGAACGACCTCTCGTTGAACGACAGCCCCGGCCGCATGCTCGGCCGGGGCTGTTTTCTTGCGCGTCGTTCGGGCGGGACCGCCGCCGCTACACGCCGGCGGGCGCCGACTCGACCATCTTCATCAGCGCCCCGACCATCTTGTCGCACCCCGTGAAGACCTGCCCGATCGTCTTGGCCTCCATGTAGCAGGGCGTCGAGACGATCCGGTTGGCCTCGTCGATGGCGATGTCCTCCACGTCTCGGGCCTCGTGCCTGGCGCCCAGTTTCTCCAGGCCCGCGGCCGTCCCCGCGTCGTGCCCGATCGTCAGCGTGGGCGAGAGGGACCTGCCAAAGACCCGCGCCGCCACGGCCGGCGCGATGCACGCGAAGCCGATGGGCCTGCCGGCGCCGTGCGCCTCCTCCAGAACCCGCGCGACGTTGAGGTCGACGTCGCAGTCGGGCCCGTCGGTGGCGAACGTGCACAGGTTCTTGGCCGCCCCGAAGCCGCCGGGCAGGACGATCGCGTCGAAATGCCCGCCCTTGACCTCGGCCAGGTCGTCGATCTCGCCTCGGGCGATCCGGGCCGACTCGGTCAGCACGTCGCGGGTCTGGCCCGCGGGCTTCTGGGCCAGGTGGTCGATGACGTCGAAGTCGCGCCTGGGCGCCAGGCACCGGTACGACCCGCCGTGCTTGTCGATCGCCCACAGGCAGGCGACGGCCTCCTGGATCTCGGCGCCGTCGAACACCCCGCACCCGCTCAGAATCACGCCGAACCTCGGTCCGCTGCCCATCGCGTCTCCCTTCTTCTGGGTCTGGCCGCATTCTACGGGGCGCGGCGCAGCGACAAGCCGGGGCGCAGGCCTCGTGCCCGCGCCCCGGCCGGGTCGTGGTTGAAACGAGCCGGCTCGCTAGAACCGGAACACGATGCCGGGCCCGCACGAGGGGCGCGAGCGCCACACCGGGCGGTGGTAGCTCCGGCGGTACACCCGCCGCGGGGGGCAGACCTGGGGCCACCTGGGCTCGCAGAACCCGCCGTTGAACTCGACCCGCACGCGGCTGCGCGAGTACGAGCGCCGGTGCTGGTCCCGGCGCCAGTCATGGCGGCGGTCGTAGCCCCGGTCGTACCCGCGGTGATGCCCGCGGTCGCGGTACGCCGAGCGTCCGCGCCACGGCCCGTCGCCGGCCGCCGCCGCGGGCGTGGTCGCGCCCGCCAGGGCGATCACCGCCGCCGCGCCGATCAACGCGCCGATCCGTCGTCGTCTGGTCCGCATGTGAAACCTCCTTCGTTGCTGCGGAACCCGTCGTGACCGCGGGCCGGCGGGGGCGCGCCCGCCCGCCGGCCCGCGGAGGAACGCGACGCGCGTCCCGGATCGCTCACCGCTCAGTCACGCCGCAGGCTGACGGCCGCCCGCACAAACGGCCGACGCGCCGGGCGCTGCACGATTGGCGTCTGGCACACGATGGCGCCGCTGTTCCACTCGAACGTGGGCCACTTGGTGATCACGCGGCCGGAGAGCCCGTACGGGCCGTGACGACCGCGGCGCCCGCCCGCCTGCTCGACCCGCGAGCACGCGCACAGCGCCTCGCTCAGCGAGATCGAGATGCACCCGTTCTCGAGCACGAACTTCGCGTCGTACAGATCGCTCGTCCAGCCCAGGGGCGGCGAGCGGCGGCCGGTCCGCACGATCACGCGCCCCTTCTCGATGCACGCCGAGTGTCCGGCGCACTTGAACGCCTCCACGATGCTCATCAGCGGGCGGCGCGCATCGATCTCGAAGACTCGCTTGCCGATCTGCAACTGCCCCGCGTCGTGCGAGTGCGCGTGCCGCGCCTCGGGTCCTCGGGGCCGCTCGCGGGACCCGTGCCCAGCCATCGCCGGGCTCGCCGCCCCGGCGACCGCGATGATCAGCCCCGCGCCCAGCAGCGCGCCCTTGCTCCGACTCGTCCTGCGTGTCATGTCCAGACTCCTTCCCGTTCGGGGTCCTTCGTTCCGCGGCCCGGCGGGGGCGCGCCGTCCCGCCGAGCCGCGGAGGACGCAACCCGCGTCCCGCCGCCCCACCGAGCCGGGGGCCCCCCCCGCTGACACCGACTACGCCCCAGGGCCCAGAAACGCCGTTTCCGGCCCCCAGGCCCGTTAGTGGTCACTTATTTTTTCGCGGAATTCCCGGATCGGGCGTCATAGTGCGGCCGTACACGCGGTTGAACAGTGTGCGGGCCCCGAGGCCCGCGATCCGGAGACCGACCATGGCACAGACCGCCCGCAGCAAGTCCACGCGTCCGACGGACACGACCCTGGTGACCGCGCCCGCCCCGGGCGACCTGTCGCCTCTTGAGGCCGCCATCATGGACGCGTGCAACGACATGCACGAGGCCCGCGAGCGTGGCGACAACGCGTACATCGCCGCCGCCCGCGAGCGCCTGTTCGACCTCGTGGACAAGTACGACGAGGCCGACGCCGAGGACCACCCCAACGCCGCCTGGGCCCGCCCGAACCAGCGGGCGCTGGCGCTGAGCGCCGCGGGCGAGGTCGCGCGGGCCATCGACGCCGAGCTGATCGCCCTGAAGTACGCGGACACCCCGCGTCGGCGTGAGATCAGCCTGGGCAACCTGGCCGACCGCTGCATCCGCCTCGGGCGCCACGACGACGCCGTGGGCTACTTCCTGGGCGCGCTCGAGATCGCGCCCGGCAGCGCCCCGATCCTGCTCACCGGCGCCCAGGCGCTCTACCTGGCCGGGCACACCGCCGAGGCCGACCGCATCTTCGCCGAGTTCCTCGACCACCCGGAGATGCTCACGCCGGGCTCGGAGCTGACCGCGTACCTCGACTGCGAGTCGCGGCTGCGCGAGATGACCCAGCGCCTGCCCTCGCTCGCGGAGCTGATGCGCCGCTGGGACGGGGCCCAACGAGTCTGAGCGTTCGACGGACCACACACGCCGCGACCACCGGGATGAAGGGGTCGAGCATGAAGCACGAAGACCACCACCAGTTCTGGCAGCTCTACGACAAGCAGGCGCGCCTCCCGATCGCCCGGGCCTGCCGGGCCGCCTCCCGCCGCCTGACGGACAACGCGATGGACGCCGACGACATGGCCGCCTGGGTGGATACGAGAGTCTGGCGCCTGCTGGAGAAGAACGGCTGGCCGACCTTTCACGACGACCCGACCCCCGAGGCGGCCGTCGAGCGGATCGTCGCCAACGCCGCGACCCTCGCACGCTGGGCGTACCTGGCCCTGTCCCGCAAGCACTTCCGCCGCGCCGAGCGCGAGCGTGACTACCTCAACGGCATGTCCCGGGCCGAGCGCCTGTCGATGGTCAGCGCCGAGGCGGGCAAGGTCGAGACGAGCCAGCAGGTCCGCGACGACCTGGCCAAGATCGCCGCCGCCCTGGGCAAGAAGACGTCGGCCCAGCTGGCCGCCTCGTGGCCCGAGGTCTCCGAGCGCCGCCGCGTCGCCATGGCCCTGGGCGCCACCCGCGCCGAGGACGACGAGCTGATCGACCAGACGACCCACGGCGAGATGAAGGAGAACACGGTCCAGCAGATGCGCTCGCGTGCCCGCAAGCGGCTCGCCGGCGTGCTGGACGAGATCCGGCGGAGCACGCCGCTGCTGGCCGTTGGCGCCGCCCTTCTGGCCGTCACCATCGCGACCACCCCCGCGTTCGGCGGCGAGCAGTCCGGCGGACGCCGCGGCGGCAAGTCCGCGATGATCGCCCCCGACGACGCCTCGGTCCTCATGTCCGGCGGCGAGCAGTCCGGCGGGCGGGGCGGCGGCGCGTTCGTGGCGCCCGGCCTGCTGTCCAAGGGCGGCGAGCAGTCCGGCGGCCGCGGCGGCTGATCGGGCCCGACACTCCGAAGACCATACGCCCGACCCCGGCCCGCGCCGGGGTCGTTTGCTGTCCCCAGACCCCGCTACGCCGACTTGAACTCGCCCACGACCGACTCGATCGTCTTCTTCGCGTCGCCGAAGATCATCGACGTGTTCTCCAAGAAGAACAGCGGGTTCTCGACCCCCGCGTACCCCGAGGCCAGTGAACGCTTGAGCACGAACACATTCCTGGCCCGGTGCACCTCGACGATCGGCATGCCGTACAGGGGGCTCGACGGCTCGTTCTTCGCGTCCGGGTTCACCACGTCGTTGGCCCCGATCACGACCGCCACGTCCACCGCCTCCATCGACGGGTTCACGTCGTCCAGCTCCGCCAGCTGCTCGTAGGGCACGTTCGCCTCGGCCAGCAGCACGTTCATGTGCCCCGGCATCCGCCCCGCGACCGGGTGGACGGCGAACTTCACCTCGGCGCCGTTCTTCTCCAGCAGGTCCGCCAGCTCCTTGACCGCGTGCTGGGCCTGGGCGACCGCCATCCCGTACCCGGGCACAAAGATCACGCTCGAGGCCGCCTCCAGGACGTAGTACGCCTCCTCCGGGCTGAGCGACCTGGCCTCCTTGCGCTCCCCCGTCGCGGCGGCGGCGCCCGAGGCGCTGACCGCCCCGAACCCCGAGAACAGCACGTTCGCCAGGCTCCGGTTCATCGCCAGGCACATGATCCTGGTCAGGATGATGCCGGACGCCCCGACGAGGGCCCCCACCACGATCAGCAGCATGTTCCCGGTGGCGAAGCCGGCCGCGCACGCCGCGAGGCCCGAGTAGCTGTTGAGCAGCGAGATCACGACCGGCATGTCCCCGCCGCCGATCGGGATGACGACCGCGACGCCGAGCACGAACGCCAGTCCGATGACTGCAATGAAGATCCAATACGCCCCGGGATCGAGGCACATCGCGACCCCGCCCGCCAGCGCGAGCGCCGCCAGAGCCCCGTTCACCCAGTTCTGCCCCGTGTACAGGACGGGCTTGGACGTGATCTTGCCCGCGAGCTTGCCGAATGCGACGAGCGAGCCGGTGAATGTGACGCCGCCGATCAGGACGGCCAGGAAGATCGTCGCGGCGACGAACCGCCCATCGCCCCCGCCGATCAGGCCCAGCGTGTCGTGCACCGAAACCGCGGGCGCCGGCTCGAGACCCGTCACGGGCGGATCCGCGGCCGGAGTGGACGCCGCCATGCCCGCCTCGATCGCACGGTGCAGCGTCCCCCACCCGACGAGCAGGCTCGCGATCCCGCCGAAGCCGTTGAAGATGGCGACCATCTCCGGCATCGCGGTCATCTTCACCAGCCGCGCCGCCGGCACGCCGATCACGCCCCCAATCACCAGCCCCAGCGCGACGAACAGCAGCGGGTTCAGCGAGTCGCCGCCGCCGTCGGCGCTGACGCTCACGCCCCGCTCGGCCAGGATGACGACCAGCGTCCCTGCCACAGCGGCGCCCATGCCGCAGGCGCTGACCATGTTCCCCCGACGCGCCGTCTCCGGCCGTCCGAGCATCCGCAGGCCGAGGATGAACATCACGGCCGAGGTGATGAACAGGATGGTCGCGAGCACGCTCACCGGCTCACGCCCCCTTCTTCTTGAACATGGCCAGCATCCGGTCGGTCACGAGGTACCCGCCGACGACATTGATTGCCGCGAAAGCGACCCCGGCCGTCGCGATGGTCAGGCCCACCGGCCCGTCCGCCTCGCTGGCGACGATCAGGGCGCCGATGAGCGTGATGCCCGAGATCGCGTTGGACCCGCTCATCAATGGTGTGTGCAGCTGGGCCGGGACCTTCCGGATCAGCTCCAGACCCAGGAACATGGCCAGCAGGAACACGAACGCGTAGATCATCAGCTGGTTCATCGCCGGTCCCTCAGCCCTTGATCCCGAGCCGGTCGCGGATCATCCGGTGCACGACCTTCCCGCCGTGCGTCACGAGCGTCGCCTTCACGATCTCGTTGTCCGCGTCGATCTTCAGCTCGCCGCCAAGCCCGCCCTCGCCCGCGAGTGTCTCGACGAACGCGCCCAGGTTGTTGGCGTACATCCGGCTGGCGTCCACCGCGACCATCGCCGGGTAGTTCCGCAGGCCGACGATCCGCACGCCGTTGACGTCCACCTCCTCGTCGGGGCGCGAGCCCTCGACGTTCCCGCCCGACTCGACGGCGTAGTCCACGATCAACGCCCCTGGCTTCATCCGCGAGATCATCTCCCGCGTGACCACCACCGGCGCCGGGCGCCCGAACAGCTGGGCCGTCGTGATCACGACGTCCGCCTGGGCGCACCGGTCGGCCAGGCCCTCGCGCTGGCGCTTCTTCTGCTCGTCGGTCAGCTCCTTGGCGTACCCGCCCTCCTCGCCAGTCTCGCCCAGGTCGATCTCGACGAACTTCGCGCCCAGCGACTCGACTTGCTCCTTGACGACGGGCCGCGTGTCGAACGCCTCCACCCGGGCGCCCAGCCGCTTGGCCGTCGCGATCGCCTGGAGCCCCGCGACCCCAGCCCCGATCACCAGCACCCGGGCAGGCTGGATCGCGCCCGAGGGCGTGACCATCATCGGCAGCGCCTTGCCCAGCCGCTCGGCCGCCAGCAGCACCATGTAGTACCCAGAGATCGAGTGCTGGCTCGACAGCGCGTCCATCTTCTGGGCGATCGTGCTCCGCGGCATCAGCTCCACGCTGAACGCGCTCACGCCACGCTCGGCCAGCGCCGCGACCACTCCGTCCTCGCGGAACGGCTCCAGGAAGCACACCAGCGCCGAGCCGGGCCGCAGCTGGGCGACCTGCTCCGCGCTCGGCCGCCTCACGGCCAACGCCACATCAGCCTTCTCCAGCGCGAACCGCCGATCGGGCGCGATCTCGCCACCGGCCCCCCGGTAGTCCTCGTCAGACCACCAGCAGTTGGCGCCCAGGTCGCTCTCAACGACCACCTTCGCCCCGCCCTTGGCCAGCTTGGCGCAGGACTCGGGGGTCGCGGCGACCCGCAGCTCACCGGACTCGGTCTCTCGTGCCGCCGCAATACGCACCTGGGGCCTCCTACCCCTCCCCCGGCGGGAGGAGGGGATGCTACTCCGGGAAAGGGGGAAGGATTCGCGCCCACCGGCCGTTGTCCACACGCGGCCACCCCGCCGCCCTCACCCGAACACACTCCGGAGGATACAGATGCTCAGCAAACGCCCTTCGTACCGCGACTTTGCCGCGGCCACAGTCCTGGCCGCCGGCCTCGTCGCCCTCCCGGCGACCGCACAGCCCGCCTCCTCCGGCAAAGCCGCGGTCACGCAGGTCGAGCCCGAGGCCGACGCCGAGCTCCCCGACAAACCCCTCGAGGTCGGCGACCGGGCCCCCATGATCAAGCTCCGCAACGACCGCGGCGAGTGGGTGGATCTGGCCAGCGTCCTGGAGCGTGGGCCGGTTGTGCTCACCTGGTACCGCGGCGCCTGGTGCCCGTATTGCGACAAGGAGCTCAAGGCGGTCGAGAAGCAGATCGTCCCGGCGGCCGAGAAGCTGGGCGCCAGCGTGTTCGCCCTCTCGCCCGAGGCGCCCGAGCACGCCAAGGGCCTCAAGGAGAAGCGCTCGCTGAGCTTCGATCTGCTGCACGACGAGGAAAACAAGGCCGCGAAGCGCTACGGCATCGCGTTCACCCTCGACGAGGCGACGGTCACCAAGTACAAGGGCTACAAGATCGACGTCGCCGCCCACAACGGGACCGGCAAACACGAGCTGCCCATCCCCGCGACATACGTGATCGGGACCGACGGCGTGATCACGTACGCGTACGTCAATGAGGACTACTCCAAGCGGGCCAAGCCAAAGGACGTCGTCGAGGCCCTCGAGAAGCTCGCCGAGTCCGACGGCTAAGATCACGAGTCAGATGTCTCCTCTCACCCAGCAGAGGCCCCTGGTTTGCCACCGGGGGCCTCTGTCGTGCGCACGCCGCGATATCGTGACCCCATGCCCGCCAGGAATGAGAGGCCGGATCGGCCCGACAGGCCCGCGCGCCGACGACCCGGGGCCCTCCTCGCCCTGATCGCCCCCGGGCTGCTCGTCGCCGCGACCGGGGTTGGCGCGGGCGACCTTGCGACCGCGGGCTTCGCCGGGATGAAGCTCGGCGCCGCCGTCCTCTGGGCCGTCGCGCTCGGCGCCATCTTCAAGTTCGTCCTGACAGAGGGCATCGCCCGCTGGCAGATCGCGACCGGGCAGACCGTCCTCGAGGGCGCGGCGTCCAGACTCGGGCGCCTCGTGCCCGCGCTCTTCCTGCTCTACTTCCTCCCCTGGAGCTACTTCACCGCTGCGGCCCTTATGAGCGGCGCGGGCGTCGCCTCGCACGCGATCCTCCCGGTCTTCGACGACCCGGCGCACGACAAGATCCTCTACGGCTCCGCACTCTCGATCGCCGCACTCGCCCTGGTCTGGTTCGGCGGCTTCAGGCTCTTCGAGCGCATCATGGGCGCGTGCATCGCGCTCATGTTCGTCACCGTGGTGGTCACCGCCACCCTTGTCGGGCCCGACCTTCCCGAGGTGTTCCGGGGCCTCGCGTTCCCGACCATCCCCGACCCCGGCGACGGCCGGGGCGGCGAGGGCCTCACCTGGACCATCGCCCTGATCGGGGGCGTCGGGGGCACCGTCACGATCCTGTGCTACGGCTACTGGATCCGCGAGGTCGGCCGCACAAGCCGCGACGACCTCTCGGCGTGCCGCATCGACCTCGCGGTCGGGTACACGTTTACCGCGCTGTTCGGCATGGCGATGATCCTGATCGCCCAGGGCGCCGACGAGCCGGGCAAGGGAGCCGCCCTGCTGGTCCGCCTGGCCGATCACATCGGCGCCGCCGCCGGCTCGGGACCCAAGTGGTTGTTCCTGCTCGGCGCCTGGGCGGCGATCTTCTCGAGCGTCCTGGGCGTCTGGCAGGCCGTGCCGTACATCTTCGCCGATACCTGGCTCGTCCTGAGGCGCCGCTCCCCCGACGAGCCCGCCAAGGCAGTCTCGACAACGTCGCTCCCCTACCGGGGATTCCTCGTCGCCCTCGCGGTCGTCCCAATCCTGGGCCTGCTCACCAGCTTCGAGCGCGCGCAGCTGGCGTACACGATCACGGGCGCCGCGTTCCTGCCGCTGCTGGCGATCGTGTTGCTTGTCCTGAACACGCGCTCGGCCTGGGTCGGGCGGCGCTTCCGATCGGGGCCCTGGGGCGTGATCGCCCTGCTCGTCACGCTCGCGTTCTTCGCATGGGCCGGCTGGACAAAGTCCGCCGAGCTGCTCACCCGCGAGCCGGCTACAGCCGCACCCGCTCCCACTGCGACTCCAGACGCTTCGGCGACACCGGGATAGACGTCCCCAGTTCCTGGGCGAACAGCGACACGCGCAGCTCCTCGATCATCCACCGGAACCGAGCCAGCTCCGGATCGACCGTCCCGTCCCGCGCGTGCTTGGCACGCCGCTCCTCGTACTTGACCGCCCACGCGTAGACCTCCCGCGTCCACGCCAGGTCCCGCTGGGGCCCGACCGTGCGCAGCTTCTCGATCCGCTTGAGCATCGCGGACAGGTACCGCGGGTAGCACCGCAGCCACTCGAAGGGGGTCGCGGCCAGGAAGCCCGGGTAGGTCAGCCCCCGGAGCTGACCCGGCAGGTCCGCCGCAGCGTGCCGCCACGCGTCTGGCAACCCCTCGTCCAGCCTTCCTGCGACCTCGTTGCGCCGCTTGAGGATCGTCGCCGCGAGCGTGCAGACCTCCTCGACCGACTCGCCCAGCCTGTTCCAACCGTCATCGATCCGGGCGACGAACGCCGCCCGCGTGCGCACGTCCGCGTCGTCCCGCACGAACGCCCGGTCGGCGACCAACAGCAGCAGATCCCGTTCGAGCTGCTTGGAGTCCCCTATCGGCGCGTACCAGACGCGCATCGCGTCGATCCCGGGCAGGTGCTGCGCCCGATACTTCATCTCGTCGCGCAGGTGGTGGACGTACAGCCTGGCCAGACCGGAGCGCATCGACGCCGCGGCCGCCTCGGGCGACTCGAACAGCCGCAGCCCGACCCGCCCGTCCAGGTCCGCAAGCGCGGGGTAGCCCCGGAGTGTGCGCCCGGCGTGCTTGGTCTCGACGTACTCGGGAAGCTCGTCGAAGTCCCAGTCCGTGAGCCCGTCGCGGTTGAACGCCTCGCCGGCCGCGGCCTCGAAGCCGGCCTTCACCTCGCCCGCCAACTCCTGCCGCAGCGCGCCCAGGTCCCGACCCTCGCCCAGGGTCTTGCCCTGCGCGTCCGTGACCCTGTAGTTCATGGACAGGTGCTCGGGCAGCTCGTCGACACGGAAGTCACCGGGCGAAACCCGCACGCCCGCCCGCTTGGTCAGGGCCTCGGCCACCGCCTCGACCATCGTCCGTGAGCCCGGCTCCAACTCCCCGGCAAGCTCGCCGGCGACGAGCCCCGCGTCGAAGTGGCGGCGGACGCCCTTGGGCAGCGTCCGCATGAGCGCCGCGATCTTCTCGGCCCGCAGCCCGGGCACGACCCAGTCCGTCTCCTCACGCCGGACCTGGCCCAGCTTCTCGACCGGGACCTCGAGCGTCACACCGTCGCGCGACTCGCCCGGCTTGTACATGTACCTCAGCCGCAACTCGTCCCCGTCCACGCCCAGCCGCCCCGGGAACGCCTCGCGGGAGACCGACGCCGCGTCACCTACGACCAGGTCCGACTCCCGCATCCGGATCACGTCGGGGTCGCGATGCTCGGCCTCCTTGAGCCACCGCTCAAACGTCTGCCCCGAGTACACGTCCGGCGGCAGGCGCGTGTCGTAGAACGCGAACCGCGTCTGCGCATCGGCCAGGATGTCTCGGCGCCGAGCCTTGTCCTCGAGCCCCGCGACGCGCCGGACCAGCCTCCGATTCTCCTGCAGCGTCCGCGACCGCGTCTGGTACTCGCCCTCGACCAGCGCGTGATGGATGAACAGCTCGCGGCTGGACTGGGGATCGATGGGCCCGAAGTGCACCGACTTCCTCGGGATCACCTCCAGACCCAGCAGCGTGACCTTCTCGAACGCCAGCACCCGCCCCGTCCGCTCGTCCCACGACGGCTCCGAGTGCGTCCGCTTGACCAGGTGCGCCCCGACGGACTCGATCCACTCGGGCTCGATCCGCGCGACCGTCCGGGCGTACACCCTGGTCGTGCGCACGATCTCGCCGGCGACGACCCACTTGGGCCTGGCCTCGAACTGTCCCGAGCCCGGGAACAGGTGGAACCGGGCGCCGCGGACGCCCTCGTACTCGTTCCGCTCGCCCTTCTTGCCGACGCTGGTCAGCAGGCCGGCCAGCAGCGCCCGGTGCACGCGGTCGTAGTCGGCCTGCTCGCCCTCGCCGATGTGCCTGGGCGTGGCGCCCATCTCGATGAGCAAGCCCCGGACCTGGCGGTACACCTCGCGCCACTCGTTGAGCCGCCTGGCGGACAGGAAGTTCTGTGCGCACGCCTTGTGCAGCTTGGAGCGGGAGAGCTTCCGAGACTGCTCGTGGTAGAACGACCAGATGTTGAGGTAGTCGAGGAAGTCGGACCGCTCGTCGCGGAACTTCTCGTGCGCCTCGTCGGCCGCGTCGCGCTTGTCCAGGGGGCGGTCCCGCGGGTCCTGGGCCGCCAGCGCCGTCGCGATGATCAGCGCCTCACGCAGGCAGTCCTCGTCCCGGGCGGCCAGCACCATCCGGGCGATCCGTGGGTCGATCGGGAGGCGGGCCATCTCTCGGCCTGTGTCGGTCAGCGCCCCGTCGTCGTCGATCGCGCCCAGCTCGCGGAGCGTCTCGTACCCGTCCTTGATGAGCCGATGGTCGGGCGCCTCGACGAAAGGGAACTCCTCGGGGCGCCCGAGCTTGAGGGCCGCCATCTGGAGCACGACGCTGGCCAGGTTCGTGCGCGCGATCTCGGGGGGCGTGAACTCCTCGCGGGCCTCGAAGTCCGCGCGCGAGTAGAGCCTCACGCAGACGCCCGGCCCGAGGCGCCCGCACCGCCCCGCGCGCTGGTTAGCGCTGGCCTGGCTGATCGCCTCGATCTCCAGGCCCTGGACCTTGGAGCGGGCGCTGTACCGCGAGATCCTCGCCGTCCCGGGGTCGACGACGTAGCGGATGCCGGGCACGGTCAGGCTCGTCTCGGCGACGTTGGTCGCGACGACGATCCGCCGCCCGGTGTGGGACTTGAACACCCGCTGCTGGTCGGCGGGCGAGAGGCGGGCGTACAGGGGCAGGACCTCGACCGTCCGGTCGCTCAGGAACTTCTTGCGGAGCGTCTCGGCGGTCTCGCGGATCTCGCGTTCGCCCGGCATGAAGACCAGCACGTCGCCCGGGCCGTGGTCCGCGCACTCGTCGATCGCCGCGGCGACGCCCTGGTACAGCCCCAATGTCTCCTCGGTCGCCGCGTCCGGGTCGGCCAGCGGGCGGTACCGCGTCTCGACCGGGTACGTCCTGCCCGAGACCTCGATGATGGGCGCGGGGACGCCGCCTTCCCCAAAGTGCTCGGCGAACCGCTGCGGGTCGATCGTCGCGCTCGTGATGACGACCTTCAGGTCCGGGCGCTTGGGCAGCAGGCGCCGCAGGTACCCGAGCAGGAAGTCGATGTTGAGGCTGCGTTCGTGCGCCTCGTCGATGATGACGGTGTCGTACTGGTTGAGGTTCCGGTCGCCCTGCGTCTCGGCGAGCAGGATGCCGTCGGTCATCAGCTTGACGAGCGACTCGGGCGAGGACTGGTCGCCGAAGCGGACCTTGTACCCGACGGCCTTGCCCAGGGGCGAGCGGAGTTCCTCGGCGATGCGTGCCGCGACCGCGCGAGCGGCGATCCGACGGGGCTGCGTGTGCCCGATCGTGCGATCGACACCCCGCCCGAGCTCGAGGCAGATCTTGGGCAGCTGCGTGGTTTTGCCCGAGCCGGTCTCGCCGCAGACGACGACGACCTGGTTGTCCCGGATCGCGGCGGCGATCTCGTCCCGCTTCTGGCTGACGGGCAGCTCGTGGGGGTAGTCGATCTTGGGGACCGAGCCGCGCCGGCGGGCCCAGAGGGCCCCCGAGTCGTCGATGTCGCGGGCGATGCGGTCGAGGATCGGGCCCGGGTTGCTCTTGGGCTTGCGTGCCAGGCCCCTGAGGCGGGCGCGCAGGCGGGCGCGGTCCGCGGGCAGGGCCTCGCGGAGGCGGCGTTCGAGGGCCGCGAACTCCGGGGATGGGCGGTCGGTCCGGGGCATGGGCGACCGAAGGCTAGGTTTGGAGGCGGGCGCCGAGTGTGAGTCCTCGAACGCCCGGGTCGCGCATGACGCTGGCGCAAAGAAAAAAGGGTGGGCCGGAAGCCCACCCCTCCGTGATGCAGGTGGATGCCGGGGGCTACTCGGTCGGCACGTAGGCGAAGGTCGAGTCGTCCACGGAGACGTTGAGGCGGATGTCCTCGTACTGCGTGACGGCACGCCCGAAGGCCGGGCTCTCGTCGATGATGCGGAAGGGCATCCGGACGCCGAAGACCTCGCGGTAGTCCTCGAAGATGGTCGCGACGGGGGTGGCGCCGTTGGTCAGGTCGAAGGTGAAGCCTTCCATCTTGAGGGTCGCGCCGGTCTGGGCGCTGAGGGTGAGCGTGATGACGGGGCCCTGGCGGGGGACGGCCCGGACGAGGTACGCCTCCTGCCAGTTGTACTCGGTCTTGCCGACGACCTCGACGGCCAGGAACGCGTCGCGCAGGTCCTGGAAGGCGACGGTCGGGTGCTGGAGCCTGGCCTGGGCCAGGGCGGCGCCCTCCAGCTGCCGGTACCCCTGAGCGCTCGAGGCGGTCCACGCCTGGTCGCCCTGGATGCCCGAGCTGTAGCGGCCGAAGCGGCCCAGGTTGACGTCGAGGCGGAAGCTGTCCTCGCCGACGAGCAGCGCCGTCGCGCTGCCCTCGACGCCCTGGTTTTCGTAGGCGACCTCGCCCTTGATGCGCATGTTGTGGGCGTTCTGCCAGAGGCTCGAGCCCAGCGAGCCGAGGCGGAGGGCCATCAGGTCGTCGATGGTGGGCAGGCCCGGGCCCGGGACGGACGGGACACGGACGAGCGTGTGCTCGGCGCCGCCCTGCACGAACTCGATCGCGCCGACGATGGGCCCGTCGAGGCCGACGAAGCCGACGCGGGTGAAGATGTCGTCCTCGAAGGCCCAGGTGTCCTCGCCCGGGAGCCAGACGAGCTCGTGCTCGCCCTCCCAGGGGACGTTCATCGCCAGGCCCGACTCGGAGCGGACGATCTCGATGTTGCCGTTGTAGTGGTCGAATCGGTAGACGCCGAGCACGCTGGAGACCTGCTCGGGCGAGAGGGCGCCGACGGCGCCGGGCTGGGACTCGATCTCGTCGAAGCCCTGGCGGGGGAGGAAGAACTCGCGGCCCTGCTGGCGGTAGTGCATGCCCAGGACGCGTCCCTGCTCGTCGCGGACGAAGTTGACGGAGATGGCGCCGTTGGCGGCCAGGGGTCGGGCGCCGTCGGGCCCGGGGGCCTCGAGGATGGTCGCGCCCTGGCCGGGGATGGTCAGGAAGACGTCGCCGTCCTGGTCGGTGACGAGCAGCTCGACGCCCATGCGGTCGAATCGGTAGGCGCCGGAGATGCCGGCGCTGTCGGCGTCGGCCAGGTCGCTGGCGGCGTCCCAGTCGCTGAACAGAGCGTCGGCGACGAGGGCGAAGAAGATCTCGCCCAGGTCGTCGTTGGCGGTGTTGGCCATGACGGCGAAGCCCACGTCGTCGCCGGGCATGATCGCCAGCTCGGCGGAGAACGGACCGAACGAGCCGCCGCGGCTGAAGACAGCCTTGCCCTCGTAGAACGAGGCGAGCCAGCCCATCGCGAACGAGCGCCCGTCGGAGATCGGCACGCGGGAGATCCAGGTCTGGTTGAACGCCCGCTCGGGCATGACGCGCGTCTCGCCCACGCGGCCCCGCTCGAGACAGAACGTGATCCAGGTCGCCATGTCGTCGGCGTCGAGGCAGAGGCCGAGGGCGGGGGCGATCGGGCCGGCGGCGGGCGTCGGCTGGGCCACGAACTCCTGGGCCTTGTCGTCCCAGACGTAGCCGACCGCGCCCGACTCGGACCCGGACATGGCGGAGGTGTCGAAGAGCGCGCTCTCGAGGCTCAGGGGCTGGGCGATCCGGTCGCGGACCGCCTCGGCCCAGGTCTGGTCGAGCGAGAACTCGACCGCGGCCATGCCGGCGGTGAACGTCACGGGGTTCTCGATGAACGTCGAGCGGAACTCGGCGACGGGCTGGGCGCGGGAGGCGGCGGCGAAGATGTCGTCGCGCGACGCCGCGCCGGCCGTCAGCATGTCCAGCGGGCCCACGCCCGTCTGGTGCGAGAGCAGGTCGCCGATCGAGAACCGCCTGGCGGCGTCCCGGTCGGCGAGGGTGAAGTCGGTGAACAGGCGCCCCGCGGGCTTGTCGAGGTACACGCGGCGGTCGGCGGCGGCCATCGCGGCCAGCGTCGCCGAGAACGTCTCGGTCACGGGGCCCACGGGGAAGACCGTGTCCGACGTGACGGGCGTGCCGGACGCGAGGTCCGAGAAGCCGAGGTTGGCGGCCAGCTCGACCTGGCCGTCCTTCACGAGCACGAACGCGAGGCCCGGGATCTGGTTGGCCTCGCGGACGACGCCGAGGCGGCGCTCGAGCCGGTCCAGGCGGTCCTCCCAGGTGGGCTCGTCGGCGTGGGCCTGGCCCGCCAGGGTCGCGAAAACCAGGGCGGCGGCGGTCGTCTGCAGGGCTCGGCTCGCGGGCATGTCTTCCCCCGTTCTGGAACGGCGTGGTTGGGGCGGACCCCGGGCCGAGAGGGCCCCGGGGCTCCCCGGGGATGTCGGTTTTTTGGTCATCCGGGTTGACGCCCGAGCCGAAATCGGTAGCGTTCTCTCGTCGGGGCGGGAACACGGCCCGCCCGGCGTGCGTTAGGAATGAAGATGACGGCCCTGAACCTCCAGCAGAACACCATTCACGTCATGTGCCGAACCGGCACGGGCGGTGGCGTTCTGCACGAGGACCTGACGGGCTAGAGACCCCCAGCAACTCGGAAGCACAGAAGGCCACCGCCCGGAGCGGTGGCCTTTTTTCGTTGGGCCCGCGGGGCCCGGACAACTCAGAGAGCAGAGCACCCGCCCTGAGGAGGCGGACCAACACGGCAAGGAGCCGGCCATGGCACTCGACAGCACGGTGGTGATCGGATTGGACACTCCCCCGCCCGGGGCGGGGCTCGCCCAGGCGGCGGGCTGGATCGCGGACCTCGTCCGCAATCGGCGCCGGCGCGTCGTCGTCGTCGCGGGGGCCTCGTGCCGCCAGCGGCGCGCGGGCATCGCCCGGGCCAACCGGATGTCCCCGACCACCGACGCGCATGATGTCGCGCTGGCGATGGTCCAGCCCGATCTGGACGCGGCCGAGGCCGTGGGCGAGGCGCTGCGCGCGGCCGGCCTGCGCGTCGAGGTGTCGTCGGGCGAGGGGCACGCGCCCTTGAGCCGGGGCGGGCCGCTCGATGCCGAACCGCGCTTGGTGGACGCGAGGGCGTACGCCGACGCGTTCGAACTCGGGTCCGAGGTCCTTGTGGTGCCCGCGAGCGTCGGGCGGGACTTCGACGGGCGGGTCACGAGCCTCGGGGACGAGGGCTCGACGCTGACGGCGGCCTTCGTCGCCCAGCGGCTGGCGCTGCCCCTGACGGTCCTTCGCGACATGGACGCGGAGTGGCGCGTGCCCCGCCGTGCGGCGCTGTTCGCGCGGCGCCACGGGCTGCGGTTCGACGTCGTCTCGCCGGGCGGGGCGCCGATCGCCCGGTTCGACCCGCTCGCGCCAGACGAGCCCTCGGGGCCCCGGCTGCGGGTCGCGCTGCTCGGGCTCGGGCGCGTCGGGATGGGCGTGTTCCAGAAGCTCGCGGGATCGCCCGAGAGCTACGAGATCGTCGGCGTCGCGCTCTCCTCGAGGGACGCTCGGTTCGCGGGCGAGCTGCCGCCACGGCTGGTCTCGTTCGACGCGGGCGAGATCCTCTCGCGGCGGGCGGACGTGATCATCGACCTGACCGAGCCCGACGACCCGATGTCCGAGCTGGGCGACGAGGCGCGCCGGAGCGGGGCGAACGTCGTGCGTGGCTCGGGCTCGTGGTCGCCCGCGCCCAGGATCCCGATCTCGACCTGGCGAGCGGGCGCGAGCGCCGCGTCCGCGTGAACCCGACGACCCTGGGGGCGATCAGCCCCTCGCCGCACGGACCGCGGCGACCATCCGCTCGCACGCCGCGGCGTCGAGCGGGTTGGACCAGAGCCCGTCCTGCTTGAGCGCCGAGCCGACGATGAGCGCGTCGGCGTGCTCGAGCAGGGCGGGCGTCCGTTCTGGGGTCACGCCCGAGCCGACCAGGACGGGCAGCGAGGTCGCGCCCCGGGCCTCGGCGAGGTCCCCGGGCGCGGTCGCCCGGCCCGTCGAGGCGCCGGTGACAATAACGCCGTCGGCGCCGAAGAACTCGGCGGCGTGGACGCTCTCGGCCAGCGAGACGTCCGCCGTGATCGCGTGCGAGGCGTGCTTCTTCTTGACGTCGCAGAACACGGCGACGCCCTCGGCGCCGATCGACTTGCGGTACCTCAGCAGCTCGCCCGCCTCGGCCTTGGCCAGCAGTCCCTCGTCGGCGACGTGGGCGAAGACGAAGTTCTCGCACCGGATGAACGACGCGCCGACGGCGTGGGCGACGGCCAACGCCTGGCGGTTCCCGCCCGACAGGATCTGCACGCCCAGCGGGACCTCGACCGCCCCGGCGACCTCGTGACCGGCGCGAGTCATGGCGGCGGTGGTCTCCGGGCCCAGCGCGTCGCCGTGGACGTACGGGCGGTCGTGCATGTTCTCGATGATGAGCGCGTCGAATCCGAGCGAGGCGAGCGTGCGGGCCTCCTCGCGGGCGATCGAGGCGATCTCGGCGACCGACGAGCCGTCGTGGGCGGGCGTGCCGGGCAGGGCGCGGACGTGCACCATGCCAACAAGGGCCTTGGCGGGCAGGGGGCTGGGCGTGGGGAAGGGCATCGCGGGCTCCTGGTCGGGCAATCGTACTCGCCCCGGTAGACTGGCTGCATGCCTGAGACGACGATGACCGAGTCCGACGCCCGAGCGCTGATGGAGGAGTGGACGCAGAACCCGGCCCTGCGGGTGCACATGGAGTGCGTCGCGGCGAGCATGCGGGCGTACTCCAGGGAGCTGGCCCCGGGCGAGGAGGGGGACTGGGTCGTCTGCGGGCTGCTGCACGACTTCGACTACGAGAAGCACCCGACCGAGGCCGAGCACCCGTTCGTGGGCGTGAAGCACCTGGAGTCGATCGGCGTCGGCGAGCCGATCAGGACGGCGATCCTCGGGCACGCGGCGTACTCGGGCGTGACCCGCGAGACGCCGATGGGGGTCGCGCTGTTCGCGGTGGACGAGCTGAGCGGGTTCATCGTCGCGTGCTCGAAGGTCAGGCCGGACGGCATCGCGTCGCTGGGCGCCAAGAGCGTGAAGAAGAAGCTCAAGGACAAGGCCTTCGCGGCGGCCGTCTCCCGCGAGGACATCGCGACGGGGATCGAGGAACTGACTCCCCTGATGGGCGAGGGCTTTGATCTGACGGCCCACATCGAGCGGTGCATCGACGCGATACGGGGCGAGGCCGAGCGGCTCGGTCTGTAGCGTCGCCGGCTAGGACGCGATGAACAGGCCCGCGACGGCGGCGGTCATCCAGGACGCCAGCGCCCCGCCGAGCATGGCGCGGAATCCGAGCGAGACGAACTCGCGGCGCTTGCCCGGGGCGATGACGGAGAGGCCCCCGATCTGGATGGCGATGGAGGCGAAGTTGGCGAAGCCGCAGAGGGCGTAGGCGCCGATCTGCCCGGTGCGGGCGCTGAGCCTGGCGCCCTCGGGGTCGTTGAGCGCCTCGCCGAGGCGCATGTAGGCGATGAACTCGGTGAGGACGATCTTCTGGCCCATGAGCGAGCCGAAGGCGGTGCAATCCTTCCACTCGACGCCCATCGCCCAGGCCAGGGGCGTGAAGAGCCAGCCGAGGATCATCTCGATGCTGAGGGTCTCCCAGCCCGTGCCGTCGCGCATGTCGATGGGGTCCGGGTCGAGCTGGCCGCCCAGCCAGGCGAGCGGCATGTTGACCAGGGCGACGATGGAGACGAAGGCGATGATCATCGCGACGATGTTGAGGGCGAGCTTCATCCCGTCGGTCGCGCCGGCGGCGGCGGCGTCGAGGGCGTTGACGTGCGGGCGCTCGATCTCGGCCATGCGGACGGCCTCGTCCATCGGGTCCTCGGTCTCGGGGACCATGACCTTGGCAATCACGAAGGCGGCGGGCGCGGACATCAGGCTCGCGGTCAGCAGGTGACGGATGAACAGCTCGCGCGAGGCGTCGTCGGTCCCGCCGAGCATGCCGACGTAGACGACGAGCACCGAGCCGGCGATGGTCGCGAACCCCCCCACCATCAGCGTCATGATCTGCGAGCGGGTCATGCGGTCGATGTAGGGCTTGACGCACAGGGGCGCCTCGGTCTGCCCGACAAAGACGTTGGCCGCCATCGCCAGCGCCTCGGCGCCGGTCACGCCCATCGTCCGGCGCAGCACCCAGGCCAGGGCGGCGATCAGCCGTTGCATCACGCCCACGTGGTACAGCAGGCTCATGAGCGAGGCGAAGAAGATGACGATCGCCATGGCGTGGATGGCGAAGACGAACCCCTCGCCGTTCTCGCCCAGGTCGGCCAGCCCGCCCCAGACGAACTCGGTGCCGGCCTGTGCCGAGGAGATCGCGTCGTTGATGAGCGAGGCGAGGCCGTCGAAGAGTTGGACGACGCCGGGGGTCTTGAGCAGGAGGACCGCGAGGGCGAGTTGGAGCGCGAGCCCGCCGACGATGATCCGCCAGGGCACGCGGCGGCGCTCGGTGGACATCGCCCACGCGATGGCGATGAGCACGAGCACGCCGAGGATGCCGACCGGTGATCCCATGGCGTATTCCCAGGGGGCGCGGGGCGGCGAGCCTACCCGACCGGGTCGGTCTCGGCGAGCTAGCCTTGGCCGCGATGACCGCCGCCCGCAAGGCCCAACCCGAGCGTGTGCCCCTGCACGCGGCCCCGGACGCGATCCGCGGTCGGCTGGCCGGCGGGACGGGCGTGGTCGGGATCACGGGCCCGGTCGGCGCGGGCAAGTCCACGCTCGCGGACCGGCTGGCGCCGGGGTCCGGTGGCGTCGTGCTCCGCACCGATGACTACCTGCCCGATTACGACTCGCTGCCCGAGCACGAACGCGACCTGCCCGAGCGGGCCGACCTCGCTCTGCTCGGCGAGCATCTGCGGGAGCTGGCCTCGGGGCGCCCGGTGGAGGCGCCGACCTGGTGCTTCAAGGAGCACCGCCGGACCGGGACGCGTGTGATTGAACCGGCCGGACTCATCGTGTGCGAGGGGATCCACGCGCTGCACCCGACGGTCGCCGATGCGTACGACGTGCGGGTGTTCGTGGAGGCGGCGGCGGACGTTCGCTGGGGCCGGTGGGAGCGGATCGAGACCGAGGCCGAGCGTGGCTGGGGGGTGGAGGCGGCGCGGCGGTACTTCGACGAGGTCGCGGAGCCGACGTTCCGGGCCCGCGCCGAGGTGTACCGGGCGCTGGCGCACCTGATCGTCGAGAACGACCGCTAGACTCGGGGCGGATCCGGAGCCCAGGAGGTCGCCGTGCGTCGATTCGTGCTGCTTGTGCTGTTGCTGCTCGCACCCCCCGCCATGGCCGCCGAGCCGCGAGTGGAATACGTCGTCCACCTGGACCGCCCCCAAACCCAGACGCTGCGTGTCGAGCTGATCCTGCGGGACGTCGAGCGGGGCGTGGTCGAGCTGGTCATGCCGACCTGGCGCCCCGGGCGGTACTTCATCCATGATCCCTCGGGCACGGTCCGCTGGTTCCGCGCGACGGACGGCTCTGGCGAGCCGCTCGGGTGGGAGAAGGTCCGCAAGAACCACTGGCGCGTGACGACCGGCGGGGCGGGCGAGGTCCGTGCCGAGTACGAGCTATACGCCAACTCGATCAACGACCGGACGCGGCACGTGGACGAGACGCACGCGTTTCTCTCGGGCTCGTCCGTGTTCCTGTTCGACCCCGAGCGACGAGCCGAGTCGGCGACCGTCCGCATCGAGGCGCCCGACGGCTGGCGGGTGGGCACGGGCCTGGAGCCCGCGGGCGACGACCCCCGCGTGCTGCTCGCGCCCGACTACGACATCCTCGTGGACTCGCCGATCGAGGTGGGCGAGCAGGAGGTGATCGGGTTCGACGTCCTGGGAGTCCCCCACGAGATCGTGATCTGGGGCGAATGGCGTTGGGAGGGCGACCGGCTCGTCGAGGACTTCTCGAAGATCGTCGAGGAGCAGGCGGCGATCTTCGGCGGTCTGCCCTACGAGCGGTACGTCTTCCTCGTGCACGTCGGCGACGGCCTCGGCGGCGGGACCGAGCACTACAACTCGACGATCATGCAGACGCGGCCGAGCAGCTTCGAGTCCGCGGATCGGTACGAGGGCTTCCTCGGGCTTGTGAGCCACGAGTTCTTCCACACGTGGAACGTCAAGCGGCTCCGCCCGGCCGGGATCAACCCGTACGACTACGACCGAGAGAACTACACCAAGCTGCTGTGGGTCGCCGAGGGGACGACGAGCTACTACGACGATCTGACGCTCGTCCGCACGGGACAGATCGACGTCGGCGAGTACCTGGACCGAGTGGGCGGCTCGATGAGCTCGCTCTCGCGGCAGGTCGGGCGCCACGCGCAGAGCCTCGAGGAGTCCAGCTTCGACGCGTGGGTGAAGTTCACGAAGCGGACGCCGGACTACGGCAACATCGGGATCAGCTTCTACCAGAAGGGCGCCCTGGTCAGCCTGCTGCTGGACCTCGAGCTGCGCCGGCGGACCGGGGGCGAAGCCACGCTCGACGACGTGATGCGCTCCCTGTTCGAGCGGTTCCCGCTGGAGGGACCGGGGTTCACGCCCGAGGACCTGATCAGTGTGGTCGAAGAGCTGTCGGGCTCGGACTTCGGCGCATTCTTTGAGGGCTACGTCGCCGGCACGGCCGAGCTTGATTACGCCGACGTGCTCGACATGGTCGGGCTGGAGCTGACGTTCAAGCCCAACGCCGACCCGTGGGTCCCCGCGATCGAGTCAGACGACGACGAGGAGGGCGACGACGACGCGCAAGGCGGGGACGAGTACCGCGAGCGGCCCGCGCTCGGGCTCTCGCTGAACGGCTCGGGCATCGTTCGTTCGGTCCGCGAGGACGGGCCGGCGTTCGGCGCCGGGATCATCGAGGGCGACGAGCTGCTCGCGATCGACGGGGAGCGCGTCGCGGGCTCGGACGCGCGGGGCCCGCTGCGGGACGCCGAGCCGGGCGACGAGGTGACGCTGCTGATCGCGCGGCGCGGCCGCGTGTTCGAGCGGACCGTCACGCTCGGCGCCGAGCCGGACGGCAAGTGGGTCCTGTCCAAGATCGACGAGCCCACCGGCGAGCAAGAGGAGGCCTTCGAGGCTTGGCTCCATCAGCCCTGGTCGGGGGACGACGAGGACGACGCCTCGGCGGAGGCGGACGCGGCGGACGGCGACGACGCCGACTGAGCCGCGGGCGACCACGCGAGCCAGGACCGGACCGAGATCACGAGCACGACGGCGTTGATCGCGATGCCGGGGGCAGACACGGGCTCGAGCCGCGCGTTGAAGACGATCCAGGCGAGGGCGGCGCCGGCGGACCAGAGGAAGCCGTCGCGCTTGTGCCGGGCCAGCCGCCAGAGCATGACGACCATGCAGAGGCCCGCGATCCAGTCCACGCCGTCGTGCCCGAGGAAGAAGTCCATGGGGCGAGGATAGGGAGGGGCGGGGGCCGGTCCTGGGGCGTGGCCCGGGGGCGTTGACTTGTGGGGAAACCGGGCGTGCCCTACGCTCGCCGGACGCCGCCCGCCTCAGGGCCCCGAGCAGGAGCGACGATGGCCGAGCACACGTACCGCACGACGCCGGACCAGACGCTGACCCGGATGCCCGGGGGCGTGCCGTTCATCATCGGCAACGAGCTGGCCGAGCGGTTCAGCTTCTACGGGATGAAGGGGATCCTGGTCATCTTCATGACCACGTACCTCCTGGGCGCCGACGGCGAGCTCGCGACGATGAACCGCGAGGAGGCCCTGACCGTCTACCACAACTTCACGGGCAGCGCGTATTTCTTCCCGATCATCGGCGCCCTGCTCGCCGACGTCTTCCTCGGCAAGTACCGCACGATCCTGTACCTCAGCCTGCTGTACTGCGTCGGGCACGGCTGCCTGGCGATGATGGACATCGCCCCGCACACGATGGGCATCGGGATGAAGCCCTGGCTCTTCGCCGGGCTCGCGTGCATCGCCATGGGCTCGGGCGCCATCAAGCCCTGCGTGTCCGCCCACGTGGGCGACCAGTTCGGCAAGGGCAACCAGAACCTGCTGACACAGGTCTTCAACTGGTTCTACTTCTCGATCAACATCGGCGCGGCCACGTCCATGATCCTCACGCCCATGTTCCTCGAGGGATTCAAGATCGGCGAGAACCCCGAGACGGGCGAGGCGATCACGTTCGGCGGGCCCTGGCTCGCGTTCGGCACGCCCGGCGTGCTCATGGCGATCGCGACCTTCGTCTTCTGGCTCGGGCGGAACAGGTTCATCCACGTTCCCCCGGGCGGGATCGGGTTCCTGAAGGAGACCTTCAGCGCCGACGGGCGTCGGGCGGTCTTCAACCTGCTGCCGCTGTTCCTGATCTTCGTGCCCATCTTCTGGGCGATCTTCGACCAGACCGGCTCGGCGTGGGTGCTCCAGTCCGAGCAGATGAACCGGAACTTCGTCGGCCACGAGTGGCTGCCCGCGCAGATCCAGGCCGTCAACCCGATCCTGATCCTCACGGGCATCCCGATCTTCACGTACCTCATCTACCCGCTCATGGGCAAGTTCTTCCGAGTCACGCCCCTCCGGAAGGTCGGGATCGGGTTCGTGCTGACCGCCGGGGCGTTCGCGGTGTCGGCGATGATCGAGACCTGGATCCAGGCGGGCTCGGGCCCGGTGATCGCCGAGCTCTGGGCCGCGATGGGCCAGACGGGCGAGGCGCCGACACAGCTCAAGGACGTCGTGCTGCGGGCTAAGGAGCTGGGCTGGACCGCCGAGCAGCTCGCCCCGTACATGGAGCCGCTGCCCAACGTCGGCTGGCAGTTCCTTGCCTACATCATCCTGACCAGCGGCGAGATCATGGTCTCGATCGTCTGCCTCGAGTTCGCCTACACCCAGAGCCCGAAGAAGATGAAGAGCTTCATCATGGGCATCTACTTCCTGGGCGTCTCGCTGGGCAACTTCTACGTCGCGGGCGTCAACTTCTTCATGGACCAGACCCGGGACGAGGCGGGCAACACGCCGCTGGACGGGCCCAACTACTACTGGTTCTTCGCCGGGCTGATGATGTTCGCGTTCCTGATCTACCTCGTGTGGACCAAGACCTACAAGGGACGGACGTACATCCAGGGCGTGGACGAGGAGATCGCCGAGGCCCAGGCCGAGGCGCAGGCGCCGGACGCACGCTGAGGTGAGTCGGTCGGTCTCGGGGCGGCTCGGGTGGTCTCGGTCAGCCGGGGTTCGGCGCCGGCGCGGCCTGCGCGTCGGGCTCGGCGGGTGTCTCGGCCCTCGGCGTCGGCGGGCCCAGCTCGGACTTCGCGCTGGCGTACGCCCCGTCCAGGAGCGACCCGAGGGCGACGGCGATCAGGATCAAGCCGTGCGCCAGCACGACGATGCCCAGCTCCACCCGCGGCAGGCGGTTGGCGCCCCAGACGACGAGCGCGTAGGCGACCGCCGCCAGCACCAGCTCGTCGATCCGCCCCGGGATCGGGATCGTCAGGTTCGCCACGAGGGCGAAGGCCCCGACCGCGACGAGCATGCGGGCCACACCCAGCTCCGCCCGCCCCAGCTCGCGCCCCACGACCTTCGACGCGATGAGCAGGGCGGCGAAGCCCGTGATCGTGTGCAGCAGCGTCATGTACAGGACGTAGAAGACAGCCAACGTCGCGTCGGAGAAGCCGGCGCCCTGCAGGCCCGAGATGCGGACCGCCGCGGCGACCATCGCGGCCACCAGCAGGATCGCCCCGACGATCCCGGCGACCTTCGGCCCGCCGAGGCCCGGGCGGACGAGGGGCGCCTCGTCCTTGTCCTCCTCGTGGTCCTTCGCCTTCTTCTTGGGGGCGGGCTCGGCCTCGGCGCTGGGCTCGGGCGCCGGCCTGGGCCGGGGCGGCGGCGCGGGCTTGGACTCCTCGGGCTCGATCTCGATCAGGTCGTCGGCGTCCCGATCGCCCGGGAGGCGGATCGCGTCCTCGTCGGGGGTGTTGGCAGCCTCGTCGCGCTTGGGCTCACCGTGCTCGCTCATCGGTCCGTCTCCTTGGCCCGGCGCCCCCGGGCCCGCCTCAGGCCAGCCCGAGCAGGCTCTCGATGGCGTCCCACGCCTGGAACGTCTTCGACGCGCTGAACGAGAGGATGTAGTCGGCGCCGAAGAAGAACAGCAGAATGAACAGCCCCCACCCCACCCACGTGCCCTGCTCGCTGTCGAAGAACTCGCGGTAGGGCCTGCAGTAGTGCCCGAAGATCCGGCTCCCGTCCAGCGGCGGGATCGGGACCAGGTTGAACACCATCAGCAGGACGTTGAGCCACAGGCCGGCGCGGAAGAATGTGAGCATGTTCGAGAAGAACGGCTCGTCGGCTTTCACGCTCGGGATCCAGTGCCCGCCCGCGACGCCCATCCAGAGCATGCCCAGCACGAGGGCGGCGACCGCGAGGGCCAGGTTCATCGCCGGTCCCGCGAGGGCGACCAGCGCCTCGGCGTGCCGCCCGCGCATCCGGGAGGGGTTGACAGGCATCATCCCGAACGCGAAGCCGAGGATCGCGAACATGATCAACCCGAACGGGCCCATGTGCACGATCGGGTTCCACGTCATGTGCCCGAGCTCGATCGGCGTGCGGTCGCCGCACCGGATCGCGGCCCAGCCGTGGGCCAGCTCGTGGAGCACGATCGACCCGATGACCCATACGACAATGCAGACCAGCAGCACCTTCTGGCCGCTATTCCACATGTCGTGGACCCACCAGCTCATCGCATCACACCGGTTGTCGTTCTTGGGAGCACGGGCCCCAAGCTTACAGCAGACGCGAGATCAGGCCTTGGCGGCGGCCTTCTCGGACGCCTTGACCGCCGTCTCGACCAGCGAGTCGAACAGCTTCGGGTCCTCGATGGCGATCTGCGAGAGCATCTTCCGGTTCAGGAGGATGCCCGACTGCTTGAGGCCGTGCATCACGACCGAGTACCGCGAGCCACGCATGCGGCAGGCGGCGGTGATGCGCGTGATCCACAGGGCCCGCATGTCCCGCTTGCGGCGGCGGCGGTCGCGGTAGGCGTACCGCCCGGCGCGGATGATCGCGTCCTTGGCTCGGTACGGGCTCTTGTGGTTGGAGCCGAAGTACCCGCGGGCCTGCTTGAGCAGACGCTTGCGGGCCTGGGTGCGGGCGGCGCCCTTGCGAACGCGTGGCATGTCTGGCCTCGATCCTGTTGCGTCTCGACGGGGCGGGCTCGGCTGCCCGGCTTGTCTCCCGGCGGACTGTGCTTATCGAATCACACGCTACCGAATCACGAGTCTCGAATCAGTCGCCCTTGCTCTCGCCCGGCGCGGGGCTGCGGCGGAGCGAGGCGCGGGGCTGCGTCCGGCCCCGGAGGCGGCGGAACAGCAGCTTCTCGAAGCGCTTGGCCTCGGGGTTGGCCGCCATCGGGTCCTTGCGCAGCTGACGCAGGCGCTTGCCGCTCTTGTGGCTCGACAGGTGCTTGTGGAACGCGGAGCGGTGGCGGACCTTCCCGGTCTTGGAGATCCGGATCCGCTTCGCCAGTCCCTTGTGCGGCTTGGTCTTCGGCATATCGACGAGCCCCGGGGCGGTCGCCCGATGGAGTCAGGTGGAGTCTTCAGACCGGGGACTCAGACCCCCGGCCGGTGGCGGGAAGGGTAGGCGCGCCGCCCCGTGTCCAGCAAGCCGGGAGGGGCGTTGTTCGGTTCGGGGCCGGCGGGCCCCCGCCCCGGCTCAGGGCGCCAGGAAGATGTCGTCGGGGGCCGAAGGCCGCTCGTCGCCCCGGAGCAGGCCCCGGGCACGCTTGAGCTCGTCGATCCGGTCCTCGATCACGCCGGGCAGCCAGATGTTGTCGCCGTCGACCACGGGCGAGGTCGCCCACTGGACGCTGTTGTCGGACGCCAGCAGGTGCTGGCCCTCGGCGGCGTGGTTCGGGGAGTTGGCGTCCGGCACGATCGGGTCGCCCATCGCCACCCGCAGGATCACGGGCGAGCGGTCGGCCATCACGATCCGCCCCTCGTTCTCGCCCCAGCGCAGACGCTGCTCGGACGGGGAGATGCGGTAGCTGTACGAGACCTCCTCGAGGCGGCGCCAGTCCCGCTGGTCGGCGGCCAGGCGCACGGTCGGGGCCAGCTGGTTGCCCGGGCAGGCGAGCTTCTCGAGCGTCACGTGGTTCGTGCGGACGAGCACGTACAGGTTCGCGGAGTTGGATCTGGCGGGGTCCTCGCCCACGTCGATCCAGCGTGTGTCGGGCTGGGCGCTGGCCATCGGCAGGGCCGAGGCGTTGGACATCGCGTACATCCCGAGCCCGGCGCCGACGCCGGCGAGGTTCGAGTTGCAGACCGTCCGCCGCTGGCCCTCGCGGACCGACGAGGCGACCGGCAGGATGATCGCCGTCGCGAGCAGGAGCATGGCGGCGATGGAGACCACGTCGGCCAGACGCAGCCCGCCCCGCCTGCCCCGCCACCGCTCGATCGAGAGGTTCGACTCGCTCGAGTCGATCTCGGCCTGGACGCGGGCGAGTGTGGCCTCGACGAGAGTCTCGCGGCCGCGCCGCTCGCCGGGGACCGGGCCTGTTGCGAGGGCTGCGAGGCGCTGGTGCTGGACCGCCTGCTCGCGGAAGACCGCCGGCGTGCGCGCCGCGTCGTAGCCGGAGTGGGCCCAGGAATCGAGCGCGTCGGCGCACGTCGGGGAGAGCGCCTCGTCCTCAACGCCGGCCGTCGGGTCCGTCGCCTCGGCGGCGCGCATCACGCGGAGATAGGTCAGGTCGATCAGGGAGCCGTCGGTCGGCGCGTCGGCGACCGGGGTGTCCAGGAGGGACAGGATCGCGCCGATCCGCTCGCCCCGTTGGCCCTTGGCGGCCCCGCCGGAGAGCAGCGCTTCGAGAGCCGCCGCGTCCTCGGGGCTGAGCGTCGATCCGTCGGTCTGGTCCGAGCGTTCGTCCATGGTGTTGGTCCGATCTCGTGTACTCGCCCGGGGGCATCAGCCCCGGCGGGACCCGTCTTACGAGTCGGTTTCCTCCCGGGTTCGGCGTTTCCAGGCCCTCGCGAAAGAGGCGACGGCCGAGTGCAGGCGGCTCTTGACCGTCCCCAGGGGGATCCCCAGGTCGTCGGCGATCTGGGCGTAGCTGAGCCGCTGGAAGTAGGCCAAGAGCAGGATCTCCCGCAAGGGGGGCGACAGCTCCTCGAGGGCGGCCTGGACCTGGCGATCACGCTCGCGGAGGTCCATGGGCTCGTCGGGGGCCGGGACGTCGATTTCCATCAGGTCTACGAACGACCCGCTCCGGCCGTCGCCGCCCGAGCCGCCGACGGGGGCCGAGAGCTCGACCGTCCGCCGACGCCCCTTCCTACGCAGGTAGTCCCGCCCCTTGTTCGCGGCGATCGTGAAGAGCCAGGGGCGGAACCGCCGGGTCACGTCGAACGAGTCGGCCGAGACGTGAATCTGGAGAAAGGTCTCCTGGAACACGTCCTCGGCGGCGGTCCGATCACCCAGGAGCCGGGTCAGGAAGCGGATGAGGTCGTCGTGGTGCCGCTCGATGATGGTCCGCAGCAGCTCGTTCTCCCCGGACCGATAGCGCTCGAAGAGCTGCTCGTCGGTGGGCTGTTCGGCGCGGCGGTCCAGGGGTCGGGTCCTCGTCTGTTCTTGATCGGCTCGGGGGCCTCCGCCCGACCCGTGAACGCGGGCCGGGGGCGGTCGGTTCGGCT
Organism: Phycisphaerales bacterium; assembly: GCA_041987545.1. GTDB lineage: Bacteria > Planctomycetota > Phycisphaerae > Phycisphaerales > UBA1924 > JAJRXR01. Next base: position 255,167 of record JBHIWH010000005.1, read on the forward strand.
ACCCCGCGGTCTGCTCGTGGCAAACCTCCCCCACCGATCGGCTGAAGGCGATACCGGACCCCTCGCCGAACCGCTCGAGCCCCTCGGCCCGGAGGGCGGGGGCGGACTCCCGCTCGTACCGCTCGAACGACGCCCGGTCGGCGAACCGGTACCGGACCTCGACGGTCTGGGCCTCGGGGCCCGGGTTGAGCATGACGACGGCCGCGGCGGTCGCCCCGCCCCGGATCACGCCCTCGATATGCCCCCCCACCAACCAGGAGACGAACTGGCGGGCGGTGGCGTCGGAGTCGCAGCGGGCGGAGACGGTGTAGGCGATCTCTGCCATGATGGGGGAGCGTACGGGCCGATGACGCCCGGCGCCCTGCAATGGGGCGGGGGCCGGTGCGTTTGGCGGAAGGATGGGACCCGCGTTGCGGATGGCCGAGACGCCATCGGGACCGACCGAGGGCGAGCTCTCGGCCCTGATCCGGGCCGCGGGCGGCGGTGACGAGGACGCCTGGACTCGTCTCGTCGATCTGTACGCCAGGCGGGTGTTCGCGCTGGCCCGGAGCCGCCGGATGAGCCCCGAGATGGCCGAGGAGATCACGCAGTCCGTGTTCGCGACGGTCGCGACCAAGCTGACGGCGGGCGAGTACACGGAGCGGGGCCGCTTCGAGTCGTGGCTGTTCCGCGTCGCGATGAACCGCGTGCGGGACGAGGTCAGGCGCCGCAAGCGGCAGGCGGCGCCGACCGAGCCGGGCGCGTTCGCGCTCGACGAGGCGCCGGAGTCGACGCCGACCGGGGGGGACCGGGAAGAGCTGAGTCGTCTTCGGCTGGCGATGGAACAGCTGGGCGAGGCGGACCGGGAGATCGTGGAGCTGCGCCACCACGCGCAGATGAGCTTCAAGCAGATCGCCGAGCAGCTCGGCGAGCCGATGGGGACGCTGCTGGCCCGGCACCACCGGGCGCTGAAGAAGCTCAGGGACATCATGGAGCGCCAGAACGAGGGCGCTCGAAAGGCCGACGCGTCATGAACGAGCACGAGAAGACTGAGCAGAGCACGACGCCGCCGGAACTGCACGGGATCGAGTCCGCGCTGGACCGGCTGGGCGCCCGCGAGCGCGCCTCGGCGCCGGCGGGGCTTGAGGACCGCGTGCTCGCGGGCGTTCGGGCGACGCTCGATGCGCCGCCCCGATCCATCCCGATCCATCGGCATCGGGCCGGGTCGCGGGGCGGGCTGGGCAGGCGGCTGGGCGCGATCGCCGCGGCGGTGGCGGTCGTCGGCGGCGCATGGATCGCGCTAATCGCGACGCGCTCACCGGAACCGACGACGATGGCCGGCCCGGAGATCCGGGCGGTCTCGCTGGAGGCGGGCGTCGAGGACCTGCTGGCGCTGGAGGCGCTGCTCGACGAGATGCAGAGCGTGGACACGACGGCCGCCCAGGACGAGGCGGACGAGATCGACTCGATGATCGGGTCCCCCTGGGACCTGATGGACACCCTCGACGCCGCGATCGGCGAGGAGGCGATCTGATGCGACGGGCATGGATGGCGGCGGCTGCGAGCGTGGCGGTGTTCGCCCTGACCGCGAGCGCGGCGCCGCCCCCGGGCCGCCCGGGCGGCGAGGGCGCGTCGGGCGAGGCGGCGCCGGCGGGCGTGCTGCGTCAGCGTCTGCAGCGCCGGCTCGACGAGACCCGCCGCAAGCAGGCTCGCCTGGAGCGGGCGCTGGCGGCGCTCGACGAGGGGCGATCGCCGCGGGAGGCGATGGCCGAGCTGCGCCCCGACGCGGCGGGGATGGAGCACCGGCGCCCCGCACGCCCCGGTCTGGACGAGGACGCGCCGCCCCCCGAGGGCGGCGCCGAGCCCCCCACGCCCGAGGAGATCCGCGCGTTCATCGAAGAGCACCTGCCCAAGCTGTCGGGGGACCTGAAGTCCGTCGAGGCGGTCGCACCGGGCGGCACGAAGCGGATCGTGGACGCGCTCGCGCCCCGGATCGGCGAGGTGATCGCCGCACAGCGGCGCGACGAACGCCTGGGCGAGCTGAAGCTCGACGAGCTGAAGATCGGCGCCCGGGTCATCGACGCGTCGCGCGACGCCCGCGAGCTGGCGGGGGGCGAGGGCGGGCTGACCGAGGCCGAGGAGAACGCGCTGCGGACGAGCCTGGTCGAGCTGCTCTCGATCCAGGCACGGGTGCGAGACGACGTGAGGCTGCGGGAGATCGAGCTGCTGGAGGCGCGGACCGAGTCGATGCGGGCCGAGGTGCTGACCGGGATCGAGGGCCGCGAGTCGGAGATCGCCCGACTGGCCGACCGGATGATCCAGCGGATCAAGAGCCCCTCGGGCCGGTGGCGCGAGCGCTGGCAGGACCGTCGGGATCGGCGCCCGGGCTCGGACCGGGCGGCCGAGGACTAGTCAACCGGTCAGCCAGACGAACTGAAGTCAGGAGACCGTCGAGCCCGGCGCGATCGGCGCCATGGGCGTGACGACGACGACGCTTCGCTCCTCGCCGCCCTTGGGCGCGTCGGAGGCGGCCAGGAGCATGCCGCGGGACTCCTCTCCCCGGAGCGTCCGGGGCGCGAGGTTCGCGACGATCACGACCTGCTTCCCGATCAGGTCCTCGGGCGCGTACTGGGCCCTGATGCCGGCGCAGATCTGGCGGGGCTCGCCCGAGCCATCGTCGAGCTTGATCTTGAGCAGGCGGTCGGCGTTGGGGTGGGCCTCGGCCTCGACGACGGTCGCGACCCGCAGATCGACCTTGGCGAAGTCGTCGAAGGTGATCTGGCCCTTGGTGGTCTCGCCCTCGGTCTGGCCCTTGGTCTGGGGCGCGCTCTGCTCGGCCATGGCTCGGCTCCTGTGCTCGGGGTCGCGAGTCTAGGGCCGCTCGCCGGACTGCCGAGTCCAATCGCCGTCGCGCCAGACCCGCAGGCCGGTGTCGATGCCGAGCCTCGTGGTGATGTCGCCCGGGTCGGGGTCGCCCAGGGGCTCGCCGGCGCCGGTCGCGAGCAGCGCGGCCCACGATCGGATCTCGACGCCGAGCAGCGCCGCCTCCGCGGCCAGATGCTCGAGCAACGCGGCGCGGCCGAGGACCGGGCCCGGGTTCGCGGCGCAGACGGGGCACTCCCGGACGCCGCTCGGGCCGTCGCGGGTCGGGATGAACCGCCGGTTGCGGCACTCCTCGCAGGGCCAGGCCTGGGCCTGCTCACGGAGCCGGTCCACCCAGCCGGGGCCGGCGGCGCGGGCGAGCGCTCGCGTGATCTCGGGCTCCTCGAGCAGGCGCCTGGCCTCGTAGCCGTCCCCGCCGCGCACGAGCGGGAAGACGCTGGCGGCGCGCTCGGCGGCCAGCGCGAGCCCGGGCGTGATCGCCTCGTGCCGATCGGGAGCCGCGTACCGATCGTCGAGCGAGCGGGCCGCCGCGATCATCCAGCGGCGCTCGCGGTCGGACTCGGCCAAGTCGGCCAGAGCGACGCAGGCGCCGGCGGCGAGCGACGCATCGCCCGACTCGAGCGCCATCGCGAGCGTCAGCGCGAACAGGCGAGTGGCGAGGGGCGTCCCGCCCTCGGCCGCGGCTTCCTCGCCCAGCTCGAAGTACGTGCTCGGATCCTCGGGGTCGAGCGCGGCAAGGCGCCGCTCCAGCGCGGGGATCGCGGCCGCGAGTTCGGGCGTGATCTCCGATTGCTCCGAGGGCTGGAACGCAGCACACGAGCCTGCAAGCACGAGCGCCGTCACGAAACACACGATCGCTCTCGTCATTGGCCCACCTCCTCGCGAATGAGCCAGATCCTGGCGATGGCCTCCTCGCAGGCGGCGATCTGCGTGGCGACGTGCGAGGACGCCTCCAACGCGACGCCGAGCGTGTCCAGCACGCCCTGGACCTCGGCGCCCAGGCCGGCGCGCTCGCTGGAGGTGAGCAGCGCGAGCGACTCGCACGCGGCGATCTGCTCGGCGAGGAATTCGTGGATCGGTGTCGGCGCGAGCTCGAGCCGGGCGACGCGCCGGCGTTCGATCGCGTCGGCGTCGAGGCCGAGGAGGCCCGTGGGGCCCGCGCGGCGGGACTCGCGCGCCCAACGGAGGCGGAGGAGTCGCGCCGCCTCGCGCGGGCTGCCGACGACCGCGGCGTCCTCCATCGAAGGGGTTGAAGTCGCGCTGAGGTGGTACGCGTCGTAGAGGTCGGGCAGGTGCTCGTCCGCCGCGCCCCAAGAGGACTCGCCGGCGAGGGCCCGTATGAGGGCGGCGACGAGGGCCCGGTGCGACTGCCCCTTCCAGGCGCCGTCCCTGGCGTCGCGCGAGATCGGGGTCTGCGTCGCCAGTTCGATGATCTCGATCATCTCCGCGGAGCGGGGCATCTCGGGGAGTTGCTCGAGCAGCGCGTTGACCACCGCGGGCGCGTCGAGGAACTGGCGGAGCGTCTGGCGGGCTCTCTCCTCCACGAGGCGCGGGGCGGCGTGGACGGCGGTGGCGACGAGCGTCTCGGCGTCAATCGGGCCGATGCCGCCCCCGCCCCGGTCCGCCAGGCGGTTGAGCAGCGAGAGCCGCTCGTTGGCGTCCGAGTCGGCCAGGGCGAAGCGCATCGCCCAGGCGCCGTCCGAGCCGCTGTCGGGCGCGAGCGGCGCGGCGTCGGACGCGTGGGCCGGCCGGCTGCGGCGGATCGCGTCGGAGCGTCGGACGGCGTCGGCCGCCTCCTCGAAGGCGCCGTCCCGCGCCAGCGAGACCGACGCGTTGAGCAGAGCAAGTCTGACGGCGAGCGTCAGCTGCGCGTGCGGGTCCGAGACGAGCGTCCGCTCGCGGAACAGGTCGTTCATCGCGGCGCGGATGTCGCCCGTGAGCGAGTCGAGCTCGGGGGCCTGGTCGAGGCGCCACGCGGCCTCGAGGCGTTCGCGGAGGGCGGTGCGCTCGCGCATGTCCGCGTTGGGCCCGAGCGACACCGTCGGGTCGATCCCGGGCGCCGCGGACCGCGAGGCGAGTGCCGCGACCAGGTGCGAGAGGGCGCCCGAGGTGGCGCCCGGCATCTCGAGCGTTCGCACGAGCCATCGCCTCGCGCCCGAGCCCCGCCTCCAGGAGAGGGCGAGCGCCGTCCGCTCGATCGCGGGGCGGCGGGCCTCGACCTGGCCCGCCGGTGGGGCGAGCAGGTCCTCGAGCGCCTCGGTGAGCAGGATGGTCCGGACGGTCTCGTTCTCGCCCGCCAGAGCGTCGACCGACTCGATCCAGCGGGTCCAGGCCTGATCGCCGTGGGGCGCGCGGGCGAGCGTGTCGGCGACGAGCCGGGCGCCCATCACGCCCCCGGGGATGAAGCCCGATGCGGTGGACGCGTGCTCGGGCGCAGCGCGCCGGAGGAGCCGGTCGCCCTGGGCGCGCTGCGAGGCGTCCAGCAACGGGGAGGACCGGACGCGCGCCAGCACACCGGCCGACCACACCGCGGGCCAGATCTCGGACTCGTCGAGGTGGCCGGCGCCAGCGCCGGTGAGCGGGGCGAGGCCGGCGCCGACCGCGTCGATCGCGAGGCGCGAGGCGTCGGGCTGCGGGGAGACGGACTCCAGGAACTGCTCGACCGCGCGCAGGCCCCGTTCCCGATCGTCGGTCGGGAAGGCGACCCAGGTCGAGGCGAACAGCGTCACCGTGTTTGAGAACCGCCGGGTCGCCTCGAAGGGCGTGAGGTCGAGGGCGCGCCTGGCCGCCTCCAGCTCCTTGATGACCAGCTCGGGGTCGCCCAGGGCGCCCGGGTCGGGCAGATCGCGGGCCCGGGTCGGCGCCCCGCGGGACGGGTCGCCCGCGGGCGCCCGGCTCGAGGTCGGCGCATCGCGACCGTCACCCTGCCGATCGACGATCGTTGGCGCCGAGCCCTGGTCCGCGAGGCTCATGAGCCCGATGACACCGACGACGAGGCTCGCGGTCGTGATGATCGCGATCGCCGCGACCAGCGCGGCCATCTTCAGCAGCCGCTGGGCCGGGTCGATCTGCTCGTCGAGCGGCGTCCCCGGATCGGGCTTCTCGCCGAACGATGGCGGAGGACCCGAGGCCGCGGCGGCCGCCGCGGATGGCGCCGCCCGCCTGGGTCGCGGGCGTCGGCGGTGGCCGATGCGACGCAGCGTGCTGGCGACGTCGGCCGAGCCGAGCCCGCGGGCGTGGGCGATCGAGGCGATGCGCCGGAGCGACCGCTTGTTCCACCCGCCGAACATCGCGAGGGCGAGGATCGCATCGTGCTCGAGCAGCCGCTCGTGGGTCGAGAGGCCCCGCGCGCCGGGGGGCGGAGCGGCCGGGGCCGGTCTCGGCTCGCTCGGGGCCTGCGCGGGCGCGGCGACGGCGCCCCAGCTCTCGACAAGGCGCGCGCGGACGCTCGGGTTGAGCAGCTGCGCAGCGGCGGCGTAGAGCGACAGTCGGACCTCGTCGGCCTCTGGGGTCTCGGCGAGCGGGTGCTCGTCGATCTGCCGCATGCGCCGGTCGCGGGCGTCCAGGATCGCCGCGTCGCTGATCGACCTCGGGTCCACGCCGAGCAGCGCGAACGGCCCGCCCATAGCGGCGCGCTCGCCGAGGAACGTGCTCGTGGGAGAGGACCGCCGACCGGCCTGGTCTCGCGTCGGGCCGCTCATCCGTCCGACTCCGGATCGGGATCGGGCGCGCCGGGGGCCGGCGCAAGTCGAACACGGGCTTCGAGATCACGGAACCGCTCGTCCCATGGCGGGGGGAGCGGGCCGGGGTGGAGCACGCGGAACTGCCCGATGGCCTCGAGGGCGCGGGCCGGCTCGGCGACGAGCATGAGGCGGATGGACTCGTGCCGCGCCTCGAACCAGGGCGCCGACCCTTCGCGCAGGCCGGCCATGAGTGTCAGCCAGGACTCGATCGCCTCCGCAGTCTCGCCCGCGCTCTCGGCCAGCCGCGCCCGGCGCCGCAGCACACCCTCGGGCCGGCGACCGGCCTCGAGCACGCGCCGATCCAGCTCCAGGGCCAGATCGCGCGCCGCCTCGTCGCCGAGCGACTCGTAGAGGTGCTCGCAGGCGGAGGCGACGGTGTCCATGACGCCGAGGGTCGTCGGCCCGACCAGGTCGGAGTCGGTCTTGCGGAGCTGCTCGATGACACGCGTGCCGTGCCGGACGACCCGCCGGGCCTCCTCATCGCGCCCGGGCGGGGCCGCCCAGTCCTCGGCCGCCCGCGCGTACAGCAGGCGGTGCGCCGCGTCTGCGAATCGACCTCCCTCCTCGTCGAGCGTCGCGAGCAGCGCCTCGACGCCGCCCGAGTCGTCGCGCCGGAGGGCGATCTGGAGGCGGCGGTAGGTCAGCTCGGCGTGCAGCGCGTCCAGGGGCTGGCTCCGCTTGCTCGCGAGCGTCTCGATCACGCGGATCGCGCGCTCGGCACGCGACACGTCGATCGAGTCCACCGCGAGCACGACGTCGAGCACCTGCCGGGCCCGGACCATGAGCGCCTCGGCCGCCTCGCTCGCCCCGGGCTCCTCGCCCGTGGTCGCCGTCTCCAGGTCCTCGTCGAGCAGCGGCTCGGCGACGGCCAAGAACCGTGCCGCGGCCTCGGGACGCTCGTCCGCGCTCGTGGCTCGGAAGACGCGGTATCGCAGCCTGGACTCGTGGCGCCTGGCGGCGCCGGCGAGGGGCGAGGCCGGGTCAACAGACGCAAGCACCTCGGCCGCCTGGCGATCGCCGAGCAGCTCGACGTCCGCGAGGCGCATCAGGAGCGTCGCCGCCCTGTCGGAGCGCGGGTGGGCGCGGATGTAGGCCTCGGCGGCGTCGTCACGCTCGGCGAGTTCCGCCTCGCCCCCATCGACCGCGAGCAGGTCGAGCGCAACGACCCGCATCCAGGCTGCCTCGGCGGACGCGTCTACGTCAGGGCCCTCGGCAACCTCGGCGAGCACGTCGGCGGCGCGGCGGAGCTCGCCCGCGTAGAACAGGCTCGTCCCCAGGCGGAGCCGGCACGCCGCCCGATCGTCCGCGTGGCGCCCGGCGTCGGGCGCATCGAGCGCCCGCTCGAACGCCGCGGCGGCCTCGTCGTACCGCCGCGCCAGGTCCTGCGTCGCCGCGGGTCGTCCGGGGTCCTGGCCCGAGCGGGCGTGCGCGTCCCGCGCCTCGCGGTAGGCGGTGATGCCCTTGGCGTACTGCAGGATGAACCCATCGCCCGCGCCCGGGACGCTGCCGAACTTCGAGGCCAGGTCGAGGACGTGCGACGTGGAGCCCGACGCGCTGAGATCCTCGACCGCGGCGGTCGCGAGCGTTGTCGCGGGGCCGCGGGCCGAGCCCGGGAGCGCGCCGCCGTCGAGCGCCGCGAGCGCGACGACGGCGAGCAGCCTTGCCTCGCCCTCGTCCAGTGCGCCGGCGCGATCGCGCCGCTCGGAGACGATGCCCTCGAGCCGGCGCCACTCGCCGGCCTCGCTCAGCACGACGATCCAGGCGGACCGCATCTGCGACTCGGCCGAGGGCGGGATCATGCCGGACTGGTCGATCGTCTCGAGCCAGCCGATCGCGTCCTCGTCGCGCCCCTCGAGCGAGTAGCCCAGCGCGACGCCGATCGCGGCCCGCGCGACGTGCTCGAACTGGAGCAGGCGCCGGGGAAGGCGGTCGGTCGTCGGGCGGCGCTCGGGCGTGTCGAGCAGGTGGGCGAACTCGGCGATGGCGCGTGCCGCGTCCTCGGGCGCCGAGCCCTGGAGCCCGATGTAGTACGACGACCAGCCCGCGTAGTAGTGCGCCAGCGAGCGGACCCGCCGGGCCTCGGCCAGTTCGTCCCGGACCCGGTCGCGCTGGGCGCCCGAGGTGGTCCGCTCCTGGCGCTCGAGGACGATCACCTCGCGGTCGGCCAGGATGGCGACCTCGTCGAGCACCTCGCGGACCGAGCGGAGCGTCGTGGCCGCGGCGTCCGCCTCGTCGTCGCCGGCGAGCAGCAGGCGCCAGCTCTCGACGACCTCCTCGGCCGGCTGGTACATCGTGATCGCAAGCCCGACGCGCAGGTTGAACAGCCGCCCGTCGGGGACGGCGTCGAGCAGGGCGCGGGCGCGGCGCTCGGCCAGGGCCCGGTCCTCGGGGTCGTCGGCGCCGACGAGCGCACGCGTGTACAGGGCGCCGAGCTTCTCGGCGATGCGGTCCCGCTCGACGCCCTCGGCCCGGGCCAGGCGCTCGCGGAGCTGGGCGCCGAGCAGCTCGTCGAAGCCCTGGTCGCGGAGGTACCGCTCGACCTGCTCGTCCGGGGCGCCGGCCTCCTGCGCAGACGCGGCGGGCGCGCCCAGCGCGAGCGCGGCGACCAGAGCGAGGGCGGCGGGGATGTCAGCCGGGCGTCGGGACATAGCTCCTCTTGACGAACCCCGCGTCGTGGGCGGCCTGCATCGCGGCGGCCGCGGCGCCCACGGGCACGTCCCCGCTCACGCGGACCGCGACGCCCGCCTCCTTGGGCAGCTGCTTGAGAATCGACTCCAGCTCCGCGGGCGTGACGGCCAGGCGGGCGCCGATGCGGTACACCGGGCCCGAGGCGCCCATCTCGATGTTCACGACCTGGGGCTGGAGGTCCACGCTCGTCGCCGCGGGCCCCTCGGTCTGCAGCGCCGTGTCGATCCGGCCCTCCTCGGGCGCGAAGCTCGACGTCACGAGGAAGAAGATCAGCAGCAGGAAGACCACGTCGATCATGCTGGTCATGGGGAGCGCGCCGAGCGTGCGGCGGCGCCCGCGGGCCGAGCGGGGCTGGAGGTTCACGGCGCGTCCCCCACCGGGGCCGACAGGGGGTCGATGGTCCCGATCGACCACCGGTTGACGCCCGCGCGGGAGAGCCGGTCCATGACGCGGTTCAGGTGCGCCGCCAGGCAGCGCTGGTCCGGGCGGACGCGGACGGTCACGAGGTCGGCGGCGCCGGCCCGCTCGATCTCGATGCCCGCGATCCTGGCGAAGCTCTCCAGGGAGATGGGCTCGGACTCGAAGATCAGCTCGCCCGTCGCGGTCAGGTCCACCGTCAGCGTTGCCGGCTCGGTCCGCTCGTCCTGACCCGGCTCGCGGGGCAGCTCGACCTCGGTGCGGCTCAGCTCGCCGAACTGCGAGGTGAACATGAAGAAGATGATCAGCTGCAGCACCACGTCGATCATCGGCGTGAGGTCGAAGGCGCGGAGCCGCTCGGATTGTCCGGGCGAGAACCTCACTTGGTGGTCGCTCCTCGCGGGGCGGCGGCGGGCTGGGGCGCGGGCCGCGGCTGGGCCGGGGCGGGCCTGGCGGGCGCGGACGCGGCGCCCGGGGCGGCCGCCGACTCGAGGTACGCCGCCAGCTCCTCGATCGTCTCGCCCACCTCGGCGGTGAGCGTGTCGATGCGGTTGCGGAGGAAGGTGTACGCCGCGGTCGCGGGGATCGCGACGATCAGGCCCAGGACGGTCGTGACCAGGGCCTGGGAGATCGAGCCGCCGAGCTGGTCGGGACGTGCGGGGCCCTCGGTCATGGCGATGGTGTCGAACGCGCCGACCATGCCGACGACGGTGCCCAGAAGGCCCAGCATGGGCGCGACGGAGGCGATGAGCCCGATGCCGTCGGTCATGCGGTACATGCGGGCGACCTCGGCCTGGCCCGATTCCTCGAGCGCGCCCTTGAGTTCGAGGAACCCGAAGGGCGAGCGCGAGCAGCGGACGAGGGCCGAGCCGAAGACCCGGGTCACGAACGACTCGTTGTCCGGGTCCTCGCAGACCGCGATCGCGCCGGCGACGTCGTTGGCCCGGAGCTTCTCGTGCAGCTGGCCGACGACCTCGGGCGGGGCGAGCTTGGCGCGTCGCACGCGCCAGAGCTGGGCGCCGATCATCCCGACCGCGACGAGCGAGAGCAGGATGATGATCAGGCCGATCTCCCGCCCGGCGGCGATGTACTCGAGCAGCGACTTGGACGACGAGGGGTCGTCCTGCGCGAGCAGGAGCGTGCTGGTGAGCAGTTCGTTCATGGAGTCGGTGTCCCCTCCGCCGCGACGGCGGCCGCGAGCGAGTCGGTGGTTGAAGTCACGTGAGGCTCGTCGGCGTGGAGCGCCGCGCGCGCGTCCCAGGTCTGGATCGGCGTCCAGCGTGCCGCGGGGCTGTCCGGAAAACGCTCGAGCAGGTCGCGCCGCAGGGCGTCGGCGACGTCCCGGTCCCCGAGAGCGCGGCAGGCGACCGCCGCCTCGGCCAGCGCGAGGGCGGCGAGGCGTTTGGGCGCCGGCTCCAGCCGCGCCGGGATGTGCAGGAGCTCGACGACGCCCCGGCGCCGCGTCTCGGTGTCCGGATCCAGCAGCATCGACCGCCCGACGGCGATGCGGATCCAGACCTCCTGCCAGCCCGGCGCCCCGCCCAGGCGGGCCCGGAGCGAGGCGGTGGCGGCCGCCCTGGCCTCGGGCGCGCCGACGCGCGAGGTCACGATCTCGAAGACCAGCTGCACGCCCGGCTCGCGGAGTGTCCGCGCGTCGAGCCCGGCGACCAGCGCGTCCAGCTCTCTCCGGACCTGGTCCGCGCCGCCCGGATTGGATTCGAATGCCGCGGCGAGCGTGTACAGACCCTCGAGGGCGCGGAGCCGTGCGCCGACCGACCCGCCGTCGGTCGTCTCGGAGATCGACGGCTCGACGCCCGTGCGCGCCAGCCACGCGGCCTCGTTGTCCGAGAGCCAGATCGGCGCCAGCGCCGGCACGAGCCCCGTGCCCGGGTCGATGAGCGGGTCGGTCGGCTGAGTCGTCGTCTGCTCCGGTGTGTATTCCTCTACACGCAGCACGCCGAGCCAGGGGGCGACGGCCCGCGCGCCGGCGGCCGAGCGCAGGCGGCACTCGAGCAGCCCCCGGGCGACGACCGAGGACGTGGGCCCGGGGCTCGCGTGGTACCTGCCGAAGAGTGTCTCGAAGAGCGGCTCGGCGTTGACGTGATCCCCCCGTGCAAGCCTGGAGTCGGCCCTCCAGACCATGCGGGCGGTCTCCCGCAGCGGCTCGAAGTCCGCCGACCGGTCCCCCGAGACGCTCTTGACGCGGGTCCAGTCAAGCGTCACGGCGACGCCGTCCGTGCGGAGGATCTGGACGCCCTGCTCGTCGAGGCCCGCGACGCTGCCGTCGGGCGGCGGCCCGCCCCCCCACAGCCGCACGCTCTCGCCCGCGGGCTGGGCGATCGCGGGCGCGGCGACGGCGAACACCACCATGAGAGACGCGGACACGAGCGGCCGGCGCCGGCTCACGGCCGCCGTCCCTCGACTCGGGCGAAGCTCCCGCCGGACTCTCGCGCGATCAGGCGCATGATCCGCTCGACGTCGTCGGCGTCGTCGCCGTCGAACTCCCCGAACATGATGCAGTGGACCGGGACCCGGGCCCGCCCGTTCATCTCCTTGACCGACTCGGCGACGTACTCCGGGAAACGCCCGTCGGTCATGAAGTAGATCGCGTCGGGCTGGGGGCGGAGCCGGAAGACCGTCTCGAACGCCCCGAGCGGACGGGTCCCGCCGTCGGCGATCACACGCTCGATCTGCGAGCGGGCCCAGAGCTTCTTGCGGGTCGTCGCGTCGGTCCACATGCGGCGGTTGCCGATGATGTCCGGCCCGTCGGAATACATGACGATGAAGAACTCGGCGCTCTCGAGCAGGGCGTCAACCGAGCGGGAGAGCTCGTCCTGGGTCAGCCTCATCCGCGTGGGCCCGTCGTTGCGCCCGTACGCCATCGAGCCCGAGCGGTCCACGATGTACGCGAACCGGCGGCCCTGGGCCTCGAGCCCGAAGAAGCTCGCTCCCGAGCCGGCGCCCGTCGCGCCCGAGCCGGGGGCGGACAGGTCGAAGCTCGAGGCCGAGGCGTCCCCGCCGCCCAGGTTCAGCTCCACGCGGGCCAGGTCGGGCGTGATCGACTCGGCGCCCGTGACGGCGGCCATGAGCTCGACGGGCGCGGCCTCGGCGCCGCTGACGTCGGGCACGCTCGGGCTGTCCAGCTCCAGCTCGGCGCTCTGCAGTGAGGACAACTCGACCTCGCTCATGACGGCGAAGTCCACGACCGAGCCCTGCGAGCCGCCGGCGTCGGCGTTCTCGTACCGGACGGTCCACAGCGACGCGACCGCCCAGAGCACGAGGTGGAGGACGAGGCTGATGCCCGCGCCGACGACCGTCGCGCGGCGGAGGAGGCGCCACATGGTCTCCCTGGGGCGGCCCGGGGCGGTGGCCTCGGCGCCCAGCTCCCAGCCGACGCTGCCGGCCCCCGCCTCTCGCGGTGTCGTGGCGCCGTGCCCGTTCACTGACGCATCGTACAAGGGGGCCGGCTCCTCCGTTCCAGGCCGGGATCACGCATCCCGCGTGGGTGTGTTCGCACGCTTCGCCCGCGGGTTCGCCCCCAACGCCGACCCGGCTTGACCGGGCCCGGGCGGTCACGTTCAATGCCCGAACGGGTCGCCCGGATGGGCGGCCGGGCCCACCCGGGAGACGACAGGGCGATGAGCACGACCGACGCCGCGACCGAATCGAGCCCGGCCGGGCGGGGCGCCTGGACGCCCGGAACGCCGCCCTCCAGGGTGCTCCTGAAGCTCTCGGGCGAGGCGTTCTGCTCGCCGGGCGGGTTCGGGATTGACGCGGGCGAGCTGGCGCTGATCGCCCAGCAGATCCGGGACGCGGCCTCGACGGGGGCCCAGATCGCGGTGGTCGTGGGCGGGGGCAACATCATCCGCGGCGCCGAGCTGGCCGAGGCGGGCGACATCCAGCAGTCCACGGCCGACTACATGGGAATGCTGGGCACGGTGATCAACGCCCTCGCGCTCCGTGAGAAGCTGGTGACCCTGGGCGTGGACTCGCGTGTGCAGTCGGCGTTGGAGATCAAGGCGGTCGCCGAGCCCTTTATCCGGGGCCGGGCGCTGCGTCACCTGGAGAAGGGGCGCGTCGTGATCCTGGCGGCGGGCACGGGCAACCCGTTCTTCACGACCGACACATGCGCGGCGTTGCGGGCGACCGAGCTCGAGTGCGACGTGCTGCTCAAGGCGACGAAGGTCGATGGCGTGTACAGCGCCGATCCCAAGAAGGACCCGTCGGCGACCCGGTACGACCGGCTGAAGTTCAACGACGCGCTGTCGCGGAACCTGCGGGTGATGGACATGACGGCCCTGGCCATGTGCCAGGAGCACGACATCCCCGTCCTGGTCTTCGACTTCAAGAAAGAAGGCGCCATCGGCTCGGTCATCCGGGGCGAGTCGATCGGGACGCTGCTGACGACCTAGATCGCCCTTGCCGCGCCACGCCGGCCCGCGCGGGCGGGCGCGTATGATCGGAGCCGGGCGCCGAGGCCCGGGCGACGGAGATTCAGCCGATGAGCACCGACCCCGACACGATCCTCCTCGAGGCCGAGGACCACATGAACAAGGCCCTGGACTACCTCAAGACCGAGCTCCGGGGCATCCGGACGGGGCGGGCGTCCACGGGCCTGGTCGAGTACGTGAAGGTGGACTACTACGGCTCGCCCACGGACCTGAAGTCCCTGGCCGCGATCTCCACGCCCGAGGCGACGCAGATCTTCATCAAGCCCTTCGACGCCGGCTCGATTAGCGCGATCAAGACCGCGATCGAGGGCGCGGGCCTGGGGCTCAACCCGCAGGTCGAGGACAAGGCGCTGCGGATCACCGTCCCCGCGCTCAGCCAGGACCGGCGCAAGCAGCTGGTCGCGCAGGCCAAGAAGCACGGCGAGGAGCAGAAGGTCGTCGTCCGCAACGCCAGGCGGGACGCGAACAAGGCGGCCGACTCGCTGGCCAAGCAGGACGGGCAGCACTTCTCCGAGGACGAGATCAAGACCCTCAAGGACGAGATCCAGGAGCTGGTCAAGAAGTACGAGGCGCAGATCGACGAGTCGGTCGAGCACAAGTCGACCGAGGTGCTCGAGGTCTGAGCCGGCCGCCGCGGCCGTTCGGGCGCCGACGCGGTTCACAGTTGACATTCAGGCGTAGCCCAGCTCGTCGAGGTCGTCCTCGTCGAGCCCCATCTCGTGCCCGATCTCGTGCAGGATCGTGATGCGGATCTGCTCGAGCACCTCGTCCTCGCCCGCGTGCCAGCCGCCGGCCTCGAGCAGGATGCCGACCCGGAACAGGTGGATCTGGCTGGTCGGGACGCCGTCCAGCTCGACCGATCGCTCCGTGATCGCGAGGCCGGTGTGCAGCCCGCACAGCCCCTCGACCTCGTCCCGGTCGGCGGGGTCGATCCCCAGGTCGCGGAGCACGGCCTCGTCGGGGAGGTCCTCGACGATGATCGGAGACTCGTCGAGCACGGCGCGGACGTGCGGGGGCAGCGCGTCGATGACACGCTCGACCAGGACGTCGAACCGGTCCCGCTCCTCGGGGCTCACCGGGCGCCCCCCCGCTCGTCGTCGAGCACGTCCGTGATCCCGATCCCGGGGATGCGGATGATCGGGCGGAGGCGGAGGCAGTCGATCAGGATGCCGAAGAGCCCGATCGTGAACAGGACCGAGCCGGCGGCGACGAGGCTGACCTCGGTCCAGTGCAGGGCCCGCCCGATCGGCCCGCGGACGCCGAAGTCGATCAGGTGCAGCACGTCGCCGACCGCGGCGATCGCCAGCGGCGCGACGAGCGCGAGCAGCGACTGTCGGTCCACGCGGCCGGTCCGGATGACGATCGACCGCATCGCCAGGGCCCGGGCATTGGGCTGCACGCCGAGGATGGCGACGACCAGCATCGCGCCCAGCGCCAGGCGGGCGCCGACCCGCTCGGCGGTCATGCCGTCCTGCCCGAGCACGGGCAGCGAGACGCCGGCGTCGATCTTGGCGTAGAGGACCCACAGCAGGATCGCGATCGGGATGTGCGCCAGGACGCCGACCGCCGCGCGCAGCCGGAGCCCGGCCGGGACCTTCGCGTGCGGGCGGATGAAGACGGCGGCGCCCGCGCCGGAGAGGACCGCGGCGGCGATGACCACCCACGGCGCCCACGAGGGCGCCCACGAGATCCTGGCCGCGGAGAACGTCAACTCTTCCAGCCGGATCGACCAGGCGGCCAGGGCGCCCACGAGCGCGGCGGCCGACCAGAGGACCATGCCCCACGCGGTCAGGCCCGGGCGGGTCAGGGGCGCGAGCTCCTCGGCCTTCGGGTCCACGATCGCCAGCAGCGTCGCCCGGACGGGCAGGCGGCATTCCGGGCACATCGCCCGGATCGAGAGCCCGCGCAGGTTGTACCCGCACCCGACGCAGGGCAGGTCGCCGGTCAGCTCGGTCGCGAGCACGCCCGCGCCCCGATCGCCCGCGCTACCGCGACCTGGCTTCGGATTGCGTTGATCCTCGTCCGTGTCCAGACCCTCCCGGCGCCTCCGAGCCCGGGGCGCCGCGGCCGCGATCGTACCTCCGGGGGATGCCGGCGCGGCGGCATATACTCGGGCGTCTGATCGGTCCGACGCAACCTCGCCCTGGACAGGGCGTATCAGCCCCCGCCAGGGACGCGATGCAAGAGCAGATCCAGCGATTGCGAGACAACGTCTCCGAGGTCTTCCTCGGGAACCCGACCGCCGTCGATCGTCTGATCTGCTGCCTGCTGGCCCGCGGCCACGCCCTGATCGAGGACGTGCCGGGCGTGGGCAAGACGGTGCTCGCCTCGGCGATCGCCCGCTCCGTGGACTGCCCCTTCAACCGGATCCAGCTCACGCCGGACATGCTGCCCGCGGACATCCTGGGCGTGACGATCTTCGACCGGGAGTCCGGGCGGTTCGAGTTCAAGCGGGGGCCGATCTTCACGAGCATCCTGCTGGCCGACGAGATCAACCGGGCCACGCCCCGGACGCAGACGGCCCTGCTGGAGGCGATGAACGAGGGCAGCGTGTCGATCGACGGGGCGGCTCACCAGCTGGGTCCGCCGTTCATGGTGCTCGCGACGCAGAACCCGTACGAGTTCGAGGGCACGTACCTGCTGCCCGAGAACCAGCTGGACCGGTTCCTGATGCGGATCAGCCTGGGTTACCCGCCCCCGGAGGTCGAGGCGCGGCTCCTGGAGCTGCGCCCGGCGCAGAACCGTCTGGTGGGGCTCGAGCCGGTGCTGCACGCCGACGACGTGCTCGCGCTGCAGGACGCCGTGGACGCCGTCCGCGTGGACGAGTCGCTCCGGGCGTACGTCGTCGAGTTGGCGACGGCGACGCGCGAGCACCCCGAGGTGCAGGTCGGGCTCTCGCCCCGCGGGGCCCTCGCCCTGACGCAGGCGGCGCGGGCGGCGGCGGTCATGGACGGGCGGGACTACGTCGTCCCCGACGACATCTTCGAGCTGGTCATCCCCGTGTGCGCGCATCGGGTGATCACGAGGACGTACTCCTCGGGCAGCGGCGCGGACGGCGCCGCCGAGATCCTCGACGCCGTCGTCGAGTCGCTGACCAGCCCGGCGTGACGCCCCTCCCGGGCGGGCGCGCAAGAACGGAGGCCAAGCCGTGAGACGACACCGATCCCAGAGTCGAGCCCTGCTGCTTGCGCTGGCGGGCGTGGGCGTGCTCGCCTGCCCCGCCGCGGCCCAGGACGGCGGGCCGGGCCCGGCCGTGCGCCTGGAGCGGGCGGTCGTCGAGGGCGACCTCGCGTCGGCCGAGAAGGCCCTGTCGGACCTGTGGGACGCCGACCGGGACAAGGCCAAGGAGATGGCCTGGACGCTGCTGACCCGGGGCGCCGAGGACCAGCGCCCGATCGCGTCGGCCTCGTTCGCCGCCCACGCGAGCGCCGAGGAGATCCAGCAAGTCGTCGGCGCGCTGAACCAGAACCGATTCCAGGACGCGCGGGTGCTGCTGGCTCGGAGCCTGGGGGACCGCTCGGGCGCCGAGGCGATCGACGCGGCGATGCAGCTCGCCCAGGACCGCGACGCGCTCGTCCGGGCCGCGGCCTACCGGTCCCTGGCCGACCTCGGGCACGTGCCCTCGGTCGAGCTGTACGTCCGCAAGATGCAGGCGCCCCCGTCCGAGACGCTCCGGTACCGGGGCGACGACGGGGATATCGAGCAGATGGCGATGTACGGCGCCTTCAAGGCCCTCACGGGCCAGCGCCCGCTCAGCAACGGCGAGGCGATCCAGTGGGTCAAGAACAACCGCCGACGCCTCGGCCAGCTCAAGCCCCCCAAGCCATCCGACCCGGCGACAGACTGGGTCTACGGCCACGTCAGCTCGACGCGGGGGCGAGCCGGGCAGGGCGGGGACGCCGCGACGCTCGAGACCCCGAGCTTCAAGGTCATCTTCGACATGGGGACGCGGGTCAAGCCGAACATGGCCGACCAGGAGTTCGACCTGTCGGAGCTGTCGAAGAACCTGGAGTCCTGCGCCGAGGCCGCGACGCGGGCGGCCGAGCCGATCTTCGGGAAGGCCAACCTGCCCCCGATCCGCCTGACGCTGGCGACAGAGCAGACGATCGCCAAGTCGGGCGGGCCGAGCCGCGGGTACGCCGGCTTCGCGTCGGGCAACAAGATCGTGGTGCGATTCGACAACTGGCCCGTGCTCAAGGCGACGCTGACGCACGAGTACGTGCACATCATCCACCAGTCGCACTACGAGGACCAGCCCCGCTGGCTGGCCGAGGGGATCGCCGAGAGCCTATTCAAGTCCGCCCAGCGGACCAGCTGGCCCGGCGCCGACGCGCAGTCGGTCGCCCGCCTGGGCGACGAGCTGAACCGGGGCCTGGTCTCGGAGGTCCTCAAGTGGGACGTCTCGGGCTCGACCAACGAGGACCCGAACCTGTACGCGCGGGCGCACGCCGTCGTGGACTACCTGCGGTTCGGGCCGTTCCCGGCCGCCGACGCGCGGCTGGCCGAGCTGATGGGACGCCTGTCCCGCAGCGAGCACCCACGCCGCGCGATCGAGGCGCTGTACGGCCCGCTGCACGAGCTGGACGCGGGCATCCGGGCCTGGGTCCGCGGCGAAGGCTAGAACACGCCCGAAGCACGCTTGCCCCACGACAGCCTCAAGGAGACGCCATGCCCCGCCTGGTCCGACACGACGCCGACGGCCCCATCCGCATCGACCCGCAGGACAAGCCGGTGTTCGTGTGCGGGTGCGGGCTGACCAAGAACTTCCCGTTCTGCGACGGGACGCACAAGGCGTGCAAAGACGAGACGCCGGGCGTGGTGTCGGTCTACGACACGGAGCGGGAGCGGGTTATCGAGGAGCGGGCGGAGGAGTGAGTCAGTCTTCTGGCTCGGTTCCACACTCGGGGCAGGCCGCGTCCGGCGCCAACCCAGCGCGATCGTACCAACACTTGGGGCAAGCGTTGGCCGGCAAGCGTGTCGATCGATAGAGGATGTACGGCAACACGAACAGCACGGCTACGCCCGCCGAGACGCCGATTCTCGGCAATGCCCTTCGGAACAACGACTCGCTCCTGGGCATCGGATATTGCGCCATCCAAGCAAACTGCGCCTGAGCGCGGTGAGGAAAGGCGAGACCTCCGTACTTTCTCGGCGGCACAATAAACTCTGGGAGCGGCGGATCAATCTCCGTTGCGTTCACCGGCACGATCACCCCGGCCCTCAACACCGCCGCCGAATCGATCGAGTCGATCTCCGACCACAGCACGTACTCTTCCGCTTCCGGATCAAAGGAAAGCACACTGGCTACCCAGCGTTTTTCGAGCACTGGCTCGCCCCGCGAGCCAGTCGCGGACCTGATCTGCTCTTGAACGTAGACGGTAAGCCAAGCGTACCCGTGCTCTGCAGCGACTTGATGGCTTAGGGGCCCTTGGCCGTTGCCGTTACGCACAAACTGGTTCGGAATCGGTGCGCGAGGAGGACGCCACGCCGCAAGCAGCGACAAGCCGGTCCCTACACCGAAGACCAAGAGGACAAGCCATATTGATCGTCGCAATGCCGCGACAGCCTGTCTGCGTGAGGCCTTCATCGCCCTATGCTAACAAACCTCGCGCGAACTCCATTGGGTGGGGCACGTGCACTCCCACTGCATCGTTAACTTGATGCCGGCAACTCGTCCCCGTCGCCAGCAGGACGTCCTCGTCCGCCATCGCCCGGGCCGCGGGCAGCAGGACGCGCTCGCCGATACGCATGGACAGGCCGAAGCGATCCCGCGTGTAGCCGAAGCTGCCGGCCAGGCCGCAGCAGCCCGAGTCCAGCACCTCCAGCCGATCGCCCACGACGCGGCGGAGCAGGGCGGCGCTGCTCTCGGCGCCCCACAGGGCCTTCTGGTGGCAGTGCGCGTGCAGCAGGACGCGGCAGACGCCCTGGCGGAACTCGGGGCGGCGTGGGTGCTCGTCCCACAAACGCTCCAGGAACTGCTCGGGCAGCTCGGCACGCTCGGCCAGGCGCCGTCGGAGCGCCATCGGGCGGTCGATCTTGAGTGACAGCCAGTCGTCGCGGACGGCCGACAAGCACGAGGGCTCGATGATCAGCAGGCCCGCGAGGGTGTCGTCCTCGATGACAGGCGCCAGGCTGTCCAGCATCCGCTCGGCCCCCTCGATCGCCGCGGGCAGCAGGCCCATCGAGATCCGGGCCCGCTGGAAATCGTCGCACCGGATGAGCTTGACGCGGTAGCCGAACGCCCCGAGCACTTTCTTGGTCGCCAGGCCGATCGACGGCTCGTTGTACTGGGTGAACGTGTCGGCCAGCAGCGCGACGACCGGTGAGTCGGCGGGCAGGTCAGCCGCGTCGGCCCCCCACTGCTTGTGCAGGGGCTTGCGGAACTCGGGCAGGGAGCGCTTCGGGTGCAGGCCCAGGGCGGCGTTCAGGATCGCCCGCGTCGGGCCGAAGCGGTTGATGGCGTTGACGAGCCCGGGCGCGATCGACGCGGCGCGGCTGGCCCGGTCGATGTCCGCAATCGCGCGCACGCGGAGGGGTGGTCGCTTGCTCTTGTAGCCCTGGGCCAGGTACTCGCTCTTGAGCCGCGCGATGTCCACGTTGCTCGGGCACTCGCTCTTGCACGCCTTGCACGAGAGGCAGAGGTCGAGCGTCTCGAGCGTCTCGGCGTCGTCCCAGGACGGGCGGCCCGCGCCGGTCAGGTCGAGCTGGCCCGTGAGGGCGAGGCGGAGGGCGTTGCCCCGGCCGCGGGTCGAGTGCCGCTCGTCGAGCGTGCCCATGTACGAGGGGCACATGGTCCCGCCCTGCTTCTTGCGGCAGACGCCGGCGCCGTTGCATGCCTCGACCGCGTGCGCGAAGCCGTCCTGGTCGGCGTAGTCGAAGTACGTCTCGGGCTCGGCGACGCGGACGCTGCGTTCCTCGGGGCGGACGCGCACGTTGAGCGAGATCGACTCGATCGGGCCCGGCCCGACGATCACGCCGGGGTTCAGCCGGCCCTCGGGGTCGAAAACGGCCTTGACCCGGCGGAACGCCTCCATGAGCTCGGCGCCGAAGTAGTCCTCGAGCAGGGGACCCCGGGCCCGTCCGTCGCCGTGCTCGCCCGACATGACGCCCCCGAGCGATTTGGCCAGGTGGGCGGCCTCGACGGCGATCTCGTGCATGCGCCGCTCGTCGCCCTCGTCGCGCAGGTCCAGCAGCGGGCGGACATGCAGGACGCCGACCGAGGCGTGGGCGTAGAACGACGCGATCGTGCCGCGGCCCTCGACGATCTCGCGGAAACGGCGCACGAACTCGGCGAGGTTCTCGACCGGGACGGCGTTGTCCTCGACAAATCCGAGCGGCTTGCGGGCGCCCTCGACCGCGTGCAGCAGGGGCTCGCCCGCCTTGCGCAGCGCCCAGGCGCTGGCCATCGCCAGCGTGTCCGTGTGCGACTGGACGCGGCCATCCGGGAACATGGACCCGACGCGTCGGCATCGGTCCTCGACCTCGGCACGGTCGGCGCCGAAGAACTCGACGTAGAGCACCGCCTTCGGCGTGCCGCCGTCGATCGTGGGCAGCAGGTCCACGTACCGGCGGCACTGCGGGTTCTTGCGGGCCAGGTCGATGATCAGGTCGTCGAGCAGCTCGACCGCCGCGGGGCGGAGCTCCAGCAGCGGGGCCACGGCCTCGATCGCCTCGTCGAGCGTGGGGAACGCGACGACCGACAGGCCCTTGGCGCCGGGGATCGGGTGCAGGGCGAGCTCGGCGCCGAGCGTGAGCGCCAGCGTTCCCTCCGAGCCGCACAGGAGGGGGGCGAGGTTGAGCCCCGCCGGGTCGTCGCCGTGAGCGTCGAGCTGTTTGAGGATCTCGTCGAGCTGGTAGCCCGCGCTGCGGCGGAGGGTCTTGGGGAACCGCTCGCGGATGAGCGACTCGTGATCGCGGACGATCCGGACGACGCGGCGTGTGATCTCCGCGACGGTCTCGTCGCGGGCCGCCGCCCCCTCGTCGAAGGTCACCCGCCGCCCGTCGGCCAGGCACGCGTCCACGCCGAGGACACTCTCGCTCGTGCGCCCGTACAGGATCGAGTGCGTGCCCGCGGCGTTGTTGCCGATGCACCCGCCCACGTTCGCCTGGCGGGCGGTGGCGGGGTCGGGCGCGAAGAACAGGCCCCGATTCCGGATGGCGTCGTTGAGGTCGTCGATCGTGATGCCGGCCTCGACACGGCAGGCCCGGGCGCCCTCGTCGACGCCCAGCAGGGCCGTGCATCTCGAGGACATGTCGATCACGACCGCGCGGTTGACGCACTGGCCGGCGAGGCTCGTGCCACCTCCCCGGGGCAGGACGGGGAGGCCGTGCTCGGCGCAGAACGCGACGGCCCGGGCCGCGTCCTCGACCGAGGCGGGGATGACGACGCCCAGGGGCTCGACCTGGTAGATGGACGCGTCGGTCGCGTACAGCATCCGGTCGTGGAGCCCGAAGCGGACCTCGCCCTCGACGGCGCGGGCCAGGGCGCGGGCGACGCCGCCGAGATCCCGGGCCGAGGCCGGGGACGGGCGATCCGCGTGCGGGCTGTCGCTCCAGAGCGTGCTCACCGGCGGATGGTACTCGCCGGCGCTCGGGCCGCCCGGCGGTGTCACGCGCGTGTCACGGCCCGCTGAGCGGGGTGAACGGCGGATCCGTTCGGGGCGTTGAGAGGAGCGACGAGAAGTGCGACCGCGGCGCGGTCGTGGCCGATGTAGGAGACACAGAGGCGGCCGACCCGCCGGGAAGCGAGGATGTCATGGGACGAGCGAGCACACTGGCGATGGTCCTGGTCGCGGGGACGGCCTGCGGGGCGGGCCTGATCGCGATGGGCGCGGGGTCCGAGACCGCCCCGGCGAACGCCGCCCCCCGGGGCGCCAGCCTGGACCTGCCCGTCACCTCGGTCACGCTGTACCGCTCGGGCGTCGCCTCCTTCGAGCGGCGTGGCACGGTCGTCGGCGACGTCGACGCCCGGATGAGCGTCGAGGCCGACCGGATCAACGACCTGCTCAAGTCCATGGTCCTGCTGGACCTGGACGGCGGGCGGGTGAGCGCCGTCGGCTACGAGTCCAGGGACCCGCTCTCGCGTCGGCTGGCCGGCTTCGCGATCGACATCTCCGACAACCCGGCGATGTTCACGCTCTTCGAGCGGCTCCGGGGCGCGGGCGTCCGGCTCGAGACCAGCGCCGGGCTCGTCGAGGGAAGCGTCCTCAGCGTCGAGACCTGGAAGGAGGTCGTCGAGGGGGTCGCCGTCGAACGTGCGTTCGTCACCCTCCGCACCGCCGAAGGACTGCGGACGGTCGGCCTGCACGAGGTCCGGCGGTTCCAGCTGACGGACGGCGAGCTGGCCGAGGAGCTGCGCCTCGCCCTGGACGCGATCGGCGAGGGGCGGGCGGGCGACACCAAGAGCGTCGAGCTGTCCTTCGTGGGCGACGGGGAGCGGCGGGTCGTCGTCTCCTACGTGCAGGAGGCGCCGATCTGGAAGGCGAGCTACCGCCTGGTGCTGCCCGAGGCCTCGTCGGGCGCCGACGCGACGCTCCAGGGCTGGGCGATCGTCGAGAACACGACCGACGAGGACTGGGAGAACGTCCGCCTGTCGCTGGTCTCCGGGCGCCCGGTGAGCTTCACCATGGACCTGTATGAGCCCCTGTACATCCCGCGGTACCAGGCGCCCGTGCCGGTGGCGGCGGGCGCGCGGCCGCGCGTGTACGACCAGGGGCGAGGAGGCGGCGGCGGCGGGCAGAGCCCGTTCAGCGGGCAGCTGCAGGACCGCGACGACGCCATCGCGTACGCCGAGAGCAAGAGGGCCGAGCGGAGCGCCGGCGCGACGTTCTCCCGGGCCCCGGGCGCCCCGGCCGCGGAGACGATGTCCGCCCTCGAGATCAGCGACGCGATGCTCGGCTCGGGTGTCGCCAGCGGCGGGACGGTCGGCGAGCAGTTCCACTACACGCTCGACGAGCCGGTCAGCGTCCCCCGCCGCCGCTCGGCGATGCTCCCGATCATCACCGAGGCGACCGGCGCCCGGCGGGTGAGCATCTACAACGCGTCTGACAACGCCTCGCACCCGATGCGGGGGGTGGAGCTGACCAACACGACCGGCCTGCAGCTGCTCGCCGGGCCCGTGAGCGTCTACGACGCGGGCGCCTACGCGGGCGACGCGCAGATCGGGCACGTGGCGCCCGGCGACGAGCGGCTGCTGGCGTACGCCGTCGACCTGGACGTCCTCGCGGGCACGGAGCGGCGGCAGGTAGGCAATGTCGAGCTCGTCAAGATCGTCAAGGGCGTGCTCGAGCAGCGGATCAAGGACGTCAGCTCGGTCAGCTACGAGTTCACGAGCAAGGACCGGGCCCGCGCGCGGACGATCATCGTCGAGCACCCCGACCCCGGCGGATGGGACCTGGTCGAGCCCCGAGAGCCCGCGGAGAAGACCGACGGCGCCCTGCGGTTCGAGGTCGACGTGGCCGCCGGCGGGCGGGGCGATCTGACGGTCACGCACGAGCGTGTCCGGTTCAACCGCGTCGCGATGCTCAACCAGGACCTGGACACCCTGCTCCGCTACACCAGCCAGGGCAAGGCGAGCCAGGACGTGGTCGACGCGATCCGCCGGGTCGGGGAGCTGCAGAAGGCCGTCGCCGCCGCCCGGGACGAGGTCGCGTCGCTGACGACCGAGCGCGGCGAGATCACGAGCGACCAGGACCGGATCCGCGGCAACCTTGGGCGGGTCTCCAGCGGCACGGAGCTGCACGCCAGGTACCTGGCCAAGCTCAACGAGCAGGAGACTCGGCTAGAGGAGATCGTCGGCGAGCTGGAGCAGGCCCGCCAGCGCGAGCGGGGCGCCCAACGGGCCCTGGAGCTGTACGTCTCCGAGCTGAGCGTCGAGTAGCGGACGGCCGGCCGACAGCCGTGATCCGCGCACGAGAAAGGCCCGCGGTCAGGTGACCGCGGGCCTTTGTTGATGCAGACCTACGAGACTCGGCGTGCGATCAGTCGAAGTACGGCGAGATGGACAGCGTCTGGTTGCTGCCGGCGGTGGCCGTGATCTTGTAGTACTGCTTGAGGAACGCGTTGCGGTTGTCGTAGGAGGGAGTGTTGGAGCCGACGAGCTGGTACTCGCTCGCGCTCGCGGGGTCATCCGCGAGCTCGCGGGTCAGGTCGTCCTCGTTGGCGAAGACGTTGTCCGCGTGCGACTTGTTCTCGGGGGTGGTGATCCCGTTGAAGGTGGTGATGAGGGACTCGGGGTCGGGGCGGTTGGCGAAGGCGACGTGGTTGTCGTTGAAGCCGATGTTGCCGTCCCAGCTGGTCCGCGAGCCGTGGGTCAGGAGGGTCTGCGAGGCGAGGCCGACCGGGTCGGTGCCGTCGCCAGAGTCGCCGCCGTCATCGAAGAGGACCCACTGGGCGTCGTCGGCGCTGCCGTCCTGCTCGTAGACCGGCCCGCGGTTGCCGAGGGTGGCCTCGGTCGCGACGAAGGTGTTGCTCCACATCGCCTTGCGCTTGCCGAAAGGCGGGGTGTGGGCGTAGGAGAAGGCGCCGATGCCCTGGGTGGCGGGGTTCTCGGTATAGCTGAACAGCGAGGCGCTGTCGGAGTTGGTGGAGTTGTCGAGCGGGGTCGCGACGAACGCGGGGTCCCACAGGGCGAGCTCGGCCCGGTCCATCTGGGTGATGGCGCTGGGGGTGTCGAACTCGTACAGGCTGTACTCCTGGTAGGCGCCGTTGGGCTCCGAGGGGCTGACGCACATCTCGGGGGCGATGGTGCCGTCGAAGACGATGATGGAGAAGATGTGGCGGGTCAGGTCCTTGGCCGCGGGCGAGGTGCCGGCGGCGGCCATCAGGGTGTTGTTCCCGCGGTCGGTGCGGCTGGGCAGGGGGTACGAGTCCGAGTGGTTGGACGCGTAGGTGACCAGGCCCTGCAGGATGCCGCGGACCTGGGTCTGGTCCTTCAGGCGGCGGGCCGCTTGGCGGGCCTTGCCGAGGGCCGGCAGCAGGATGCCGATGAGCAGCGCGATGATCGCGATGACCACCAGCAACTCGATGAGGGTGAACCCCTTCTTCCGATTGACTTGCATGGATCGATACCTCCGGGTGAATCGGTGACGCCGTCGTGGGCACGCGCACGGATCTTCCGTGGTCGGGCCCGGTCGGGCATGTTTCGTGTTGTGCGGGTCTGAGTATCCGGAGCCGGCCCCGTGGGCCGCGCATCGCGGTCGCCTCGCCGCACACGCCAGTGCCGAGGACGCCTACAGGGCGGGCTCGGCGTCGGGTTGTCGCTGGCGTGCGGGTGTGGGCGAATGAGGTCGGCGGGTCGCAAAGCCCGCCAATCAGTGCGTCGAACCAGATTCCACACCCACGCGTCAACAGGGGCACGCGTGCCTGGATCATCTTACCATCCGATCGCCTCGGCGTCCCGGTTGCAGGGCCTGTGAACTCAGGAAAGCCTGGGCCCGGCCCCTACCCGGCCGCCACCCGAACAGGAGCCCCCCGATGGCCACCACACCCGAAGACCGCCTCCGCGAGCTGGGCCTGAGCCTCCCGGAGCCTCCCAAGCCTGTGGCGGCGTACATCCCGGCCAAGCGGGCCGGCTCGCTCGTCTATGTCTCGGGCCAGATCCCGATCCGGGCCGGCGCCCTGATCGCAACGGGCAAGGTCCCGACCGAGGTCGGCCTGGCCCAGGCGGTCGAGTGCGCCCGCCAGTGCGCCCTGAACGGGATGGCGGTGCTCAGAGCCGAGGTCGGCGAGCTGAGCCGCGTGAAGAGCGTTGTCCGCCTGGGCGGGTTCGTCTCGTGCGGGCCCGAGTTCTGGGATCAGCCCGAGATCATCAACGGGGCGAGCGAGCTGATGGTGAAGGTCTTCGGCGACGCCGGGCGCCACGCCCGGGCCGCGGTCGGGGCGCCGAGCCTGCCCCTGAACGCGCCGGTCGAGATCGAGTTCGTGTTCGAGGTGGATTGATCGTGGGGGCTGGAAGCCCCAACCCCCGGCAGGCAGGGGGCACGTCTCAGCCGAACGCCTTCTTGTAGTCGGCCAGGAACTTCTCGAGGCCGATGTCGGTCAGCGGGTGCTTCATGAACTGCTTGATGACGCCGAAGGGGACGGTCGCGACGTCGGCGCCGGCCAGGGCGCAGTCCACCATGTGCTTGGGGTGGCGGATGGAGGCGGCCAGGACCTTGGTGTCGTAGCCGTAGTTGTCGTAGATCTGGCGGATCTGGGCGATCAGGTCCATGCCGTCGTGGGAGATGTCGTCCAGGCGCCCGATGAACGGGCTGACGAGGAACGCGCCCGCCTTGGCGACCATGAGCGCCTGCAATGGCTGGAAGCACAGCGTCAGGTTCGTCCGCGTGCCCTCGTCGCTCAGGGCCTTGCAGGCCTTGACGCCGTCGACGGTGCTCGGGAGCTTGACGACGATGTTCTCGGCGATCTTCGCCGCGTCGCGGCCTTCCTTGAGCATCCCCTCGAAGTCGGTCGCGATGACCTCGGCCGAGACCGGGCCCTTGACGACCTCGCAGATGTCGGCCAGGCGTTTGTTGTAGTCCACGCCCTCCTTGGCGATCAGGGAGGGGTTGGTGGTGACGCCGTCGAGCACGCCCATGTCGTGGGCCTCGCGGATCTCGTCGAGGTTCGCGGTGTCGATGTACAGGTCCATCGTCGCTCTCCCTGGGGGTGTGGCTCTGGCGAGGGGCGGCGAGTCTAGCCCGCGGCCGCGTCGGGGGAGGCCTTCAACATCGCGACCAGCTCACGCCGCATGATCTTGCCGGTCGGGTTGCGGGGCAGCTCTTCGAGCACGACGACGCGGCGGGGCGCCTTGTACGCCGCCAGGTGGTCCCGGCAATGCCTAATCAACTCCTGCTCGTCGATCGTCGCCCCCTCCTCGGCTTCGACGAACGCGACGGGGACCTCGCCCCGCATCGGGTCGGCCTCCCCCACCACGCCCGAGGCGTGGACCGTCGGGTGGTCGTTGAGGACCTCCTCGATCTCGCGGGGGAAGACGTTCTCGCCCCCGATGATGAGCATCTCCTTGAGGCGGCCGGTGATGTAGAGGTGGTTGTCCTCGTCGAGGCGGGCCATGTCGCCCGTGCGGAAGTAGCCCCGCTCGTCGAAGGCCGCGGCGGTCAAATCGGGCAGGTTGTAGTAGCCCTTCATGACGTTGGGCCCCTTGATGCGCAGCTCCCCCTCCTCGCCCGCGGGCAGGTCGCGCTCGGCCTCGATGTCCACGATGCGCAGGTCGACGTCCGGGATCGGCGGGCCGACCGAGCCGGCGCGGTACTGGGCGGGCATACAGACGTTGGTGACGGGCGAGGTCTCCGTCAGGCCGAAGCCCTCGGTCAGGCGGACGCCGAAGCGCTCCTCGAACCGGGCCGCGACGTCGCGGGGCAGGGGCTCGCCCCCCGAGGCCATGAGGCGGAAGGAGGAGAACTCCTCGGGCCCGGCCTTCTTGACCTGGAGCAGCGCGTTGTACATCGACGGGATCGCGACCATGAGCGTGGGCCGGTGCTCGCGGATGGCGGCGACGACCTTCTGCGGGACGAATCGGGCCGAGTAGACGACCCGCGCGCCGGCGGCCAGGGGCATCAGGGTCAGGACCGTCAGCCCGAACGAGTGGAACTGGGGCAGCACGCCGAACAGAGTGTCCGCGGGCGTGCACCCGACAACCGCCCGGGTCTGGCGGATGTTGGCCGATAAATTCGCGTGCGTGAGCATCACGCCCTTCGGGCGCCCGCTCGTGCCCGAGGTGTACAGCAGCGTCGCCAGGTCGTCGGGGCGGGCGGACCGGGGCCAGCGCGGGCGGGGGAGCTTCTTGAAGTTGACGTCCTCGAGCTTGAGGAGGTTGGCGACGTTGGGCGCCCCGCCCAGGTGCTCGAGCATGGGCTCGACGGTGACGATCGTGTCCGTGCCGCAGTCATCGACGACGTATTGGAGTTCGCCCGGCTTGAGCAGGTAGTTGAGGGGGACGACGGTCTTGCCCAGCATCCAGCCGGCGAGGGCGGTGATCGGAAAGGCGCCGGAGGTGGGCAGGAGGACGCCCAGTGTGTCCGTCTTGCACCGGGCTGCGATCGCGCCGGCCGTGTGCATGGCGGCGATGACGATCTCGTAGCCCTTGTACGCGCGGCGGTCGTCGATGACCGCGACCCGCGTGGCGCGGGTGAGCAGCGTGCGCAAGATGGGTGAATGAACGCTCATGGCAGGCGCGGTCCCGGGTCGGCCGGATTGTAATGGCAGAGCGCGAGCCCGGCCGTCAGCCCACGGCGATGGCCGAGGCGATCGCCGTCCGGTCGATGTGAGACAGCGAGATCAGGACTCTCGAGATCCCGCGCTCGGAGGCCTCGCGGGCCGCGGCCGCGTGCAGCTCGATCCGCGGCCGCCCCGACGCTTCGTGGATGACCTCGACGTCCGCCCACCCGATGCCGCCGGACCAGCCCGTGCCCAGGGCCTTGAGGACGGCCTCTTTCGCCGCGAATCGGGCGGCCAGGTGCTCGAACATCCGCTTCTTGTCCTTGCAGTACGCCTGCTCGGCGGGCGTGAAGACGCGCTCCAGGAACCGGTGCCCGTGCCGCTCGACCATGCGTGCGATCCGGGCGACCTCGATCATGTCCACGCCGTGGCCGATGACGTCCATGGGGTGCAGCCTACTTCTTCGCCGCCTTGGACGCGCCCGAGCCGGAGTCCTTCTTGGGCTCCGACTTCGTGGCAGGCTTGGAGTCGGTCTTCTTGTCCGTCTTGCCCTCGGGCTTGGAACCGCCCCCGGACTCGGACTTCTTCTCCGCCTCCGCGGCTTTCTTGTAACTCTCGGAGCGGTAGTCGGTCTCGTAGAACCCGCCGCCCTTGAAGAGCACCGCCGCGCCCGTGCCGATCAGCCGCTCCAACGCGAGCTTCCCGCACTCGGGGCACTTGCGCTTGGCCGACTCGGACATCGACTGGAACAGCTCGAACTCGTGCTTGCACGCCGAGCAGCGGTAGTCGTACGTGGGCATGGTCAGTCGTCCCCCCCGGGGGCGACGGCGACCTTCGCGGGCCGAACGACCCGCTCGCCCAGGCGGTAGCCCACGCTTAGCAGCTGCACGACGTGCCCGGGCTCGATCCCCTCGGCCGGCTGCCTCAGCATCGCCTCGTGCTGGTGCGGGTCGAACTCGTCGCCGGGCGCCGGCTCAATGCGGGAGACGCCGAACGACTCGAGCGTCTTAAACAGCTCGTCGCGGATGACCTTCACCCCGCCGATGATCTGCTCGGGCGTCGTCTTGGACGGGTCCTGGCCGAGGGCCAGGTCGAAGTGGTCCATGACCGGGATGACGGCCTGGACGACGCCGGCCCGGGCCTGCACGCCCGCCTCGCGCTCGTTGCCCGCGGCACGACGCTGGAAGTTCTGGAAGTCCGCCACCGCCCGAAGCAGCTTGTTGTTCAGTTCCTCGCGCTCGCGTGCCAGCTCGTTGAGCGCCTCGACGATGTCGTCGGCGCCCGCCGGGCACTCCAGCTCCCCCGCCTGGGCGCAATCGATCAGCTCGTTGATCCGCTCGGCCCGCTCGGCGGCGGACTCTTCGGGCGAGTCGGCCGGGTCGGCCACGCGGGGCTCCTCGGTCGGGTTCGGGTGCTTGTGCTTTCTCATGGCTCGGGACGGGCGCACTCGCCCGCTCCTTCATCGGCGTCAACCGCCCAGCAGGTCCGTGATCTTCTTCCAGAACCCGTGGCTCTCCGGGTTGACGTGCTTGTCCTCGGTCTTGGCGAACTCGCGGAGGAGCTCCTCCTGCTTGCTCGTGAGCTTCTTGGGCGTCTCGATCTTGGTCACGACGACCATGTCGCCGCGCTTGCCCCCGCGCAGGCTGGGCAGGCCCACGCCCGGGATGCGGAAGATCGTGCCGAACTGCGTGCCCTTGGGGATCGAGAGCCTGGTCGGTTCTTCGAGCGTCGGGACTTCGACCTCCGCGCCCAGGCTCGCCTGCGTGAAGCTGATCGGCATCTCGAGCAGCAGGTGGTCGCCCTCGCGCTCGAACAGGGTGTGCTCCTTGACGCGGACGACGACGTGCAGGTCGCCGCGGACGCCGGCGCCGGTGGGCGAGGCCTCGGGCGGGGGCGGCTCGCCCTCGCCCTGGACACGGACGGCCTGGCCGTCGCTGATGCCGGCGGGGATCTTGACGTTGATCTTCCGCTTGCGCGGGACGCGGCCCTTGCCGCGGCAGGAGTCGCACTTGTCCTTGACGATCGTCCCGCGCCCGCGGCAGTTGGGGCAGGCGGTGACCATGCGGAACATGCCGCCCAGGCCCTGCTGCTGGACCTTGCCGTGCCCGCCGCAAGTCTGGCACTGCTCGGGCTCGGTGCCGGGCTTGGCGCCCGAGCCGTTGCAGGTGTCGCACACATCAAGCCGCGTGAACTCGACCTCTCGCTCGGCGCCCGACAGCACGTCGTTGAGGTCGAGCTTGACTTCCGTTTCCAGGTCGTAGCCCCGAGCGACGCCGCCGCGGGCTCGCCCGCGCGGCCCGCCGCGCCCGCCGAAGCCGCCGCCCCCTCCGAAGATGTCGTTGAACATCGAGAAGATGTCGTCGACGTTCATGCGGCTGAAATCGTGGGCGGCCGAACCGGCGCCGCGGAAGGCGTCATGCCCGAACTGGTCGTACCGCTGGCGCTTCTCGGGATCGGAGAGGATCTCGTACGCCGCGGCGCACTCCTTGAAGGCAGCCTCGGCCTCGGCGTCGTCGGGGTTGCGGTCCGGGTGGTACTTGAGCGCGAGGCGGCGGTAGGCGCGCTTGATCTCGTCGCCGTCCGCCGTGCGTTCGACGCCGAGGACCTCGTAGTAGTCGCGGGTCGTTGGCATGAATCAAGCCCGCGGCGGTCTCCCGCCGGGGCTCGCTCTTGATTGTGGAAACGGGGCGAGTCCTTGCCCCACTCCCTCTCTCCTCGATCAGCTGACGGCGCCGACCTCCGGCTCCTTGTCCTCCTTGAGGTCGGAGACCATTACGTCCGTCGTGAGCATCAGCCCCGCGACGGACGCGGCGTTGGTCAGCGCCGTCTTCGGCACGAGCGCCGGGTCGATGATGCCGGCCTTGACCAGGTCCTCGTAGTCGCCCGTGCCGGCGTTCAGGCCGAACGCGCCCGACTCGTCGAGGACGGTCTGGACGGCCAGGTCGCCGTCGAAGCCGGCGTTGAAGGCGATCTGCCACGCGGGGGCCTCGACGGCCTTGAGGACGATGTCGAAGCCGAGCTTCTCGTCGCCCTTGGCCTTGGAGCGGGCGGCCTCGAGGGCGGGGATCGCGCGGAGGAGCGCGACGCCGCCGCCGGGGACGTACCCGGACTGGGCCGCGGCGCGGGTGGCGTGCAGGGCGTCGTCCACGAGGTCCTTGCGGGCCTTCATCTCCTGCTCGGTCGAGCCGCCGACGTTGATGATCGCGACGCCGCCGGTGAGCTTGGCGTGGCGCTCCATCAGCTTCTCGCGGTCGTAATCCGAAGTGGACTTGTCGTGCTGGGCCTTGATCTGGTCGGCCCGGGCCGTGATGTCCTTCTTCTTGCCGGCGCCCTCGATGATCGTCGTCGCGTCCTTGGTGACGATGATCTTCTTGGCCCGGCCCAGCTCCTTGAGCTCGACGGACTCGAGCTCGCGCCCGATGTCCTCGGAGAAGTACGTGCCGCCCGTGACGATCGCGATGTCCTGGAGCATCGCCTTGCGGCGGTCGCCGAAGCCCGGGGCCTTGACGGCCGCGATGTGCAGCACGCCGCGCAGGCGGTTGACCACCAGGGCGGCCAGGGCCTCGTTCTCGACCTCCTCGGCGATGATCAGCAGCGGCTTGCCCGAGCCGGCGACCTTGTTGAGCAAGGGCAGTAGGTCGGGCAGGTTGCTGATCTTCTTCTCGTGGATCAGCACGTACGCGTCCTCGAGCACGCACTCGCCGGTCTTGGGGTCGGTCATGAAGTACGGCGACAGGTAGCCCTTGTCGAACTGCATGCCCTCGACGTACTCGAGCGTCGTCTCGGCGGTCTTCCCGTCCTCGACCTCGACCACGCCGTCCGGGCCGACCTTGGCGATGGCCTCGGCGATCAGCTCGCCGACGTCCTCGTCGTGGTTGGCGCTGACGGTCGCGACCTTCTTGTAGTCCGCCTTGCCCTTGCAGGGGACGGCCATCTTGTCGATCGCCTCGGACGCGGCCTCGGCGGCGGCGTTGATGCCCCGCTGGATGTGCACGGGGTTCGCGCCGGCCGCGACGTGCCGCAGGCCCTCGGTGAAGATCGCCTGGGCGAGGACGGTGGCGGCGGTGGTGCCGTCGCCGGCCTTGTCGGCGGTCTTCTTGGCGACCTCGTTGACCATCTTGGCGCCCATCGACTCGAAGGGGTCGGGGAGGCTGACCTCCTTGGAGACCGACACGCCGTCCTTGGTGATGTGGGGGCCGCCGTAGGATTTTTCAATCACGACATGGCGCCCGGCGGGCCCCATCGTGCACTTGACGGCCTCGGCCAACTGATCGACACCCTTCTTCATTTCAAGGAGTGCCGAGTCGTCGAACATGATCTGCTTCTGTGCCATGTGGCGGTCTCCGTAGGTTGGGGCGTTAGCCGTCGATGACGCCGAGCAGCTCGGACTCGCGGAGGATTAGGTGCTTGTCGCCCTTGATCTCGATCTCGGAGCCGGAGTACTTGCCGTAGACGA